>CP150183.1:0-1295004 GCA_037965595.1 Alkalihalobacillus sp. FSL W8-0930
ATGCTTAACGGAAAATATACGTTTAACACCTTTGTCATTGGTTCTGGGAATCGATTCGCTCACGCCGCATCCCTTGCAGTAGCAGAGGCACCAGCAAAGGCTTATAATCCTTTATTTATTTACGGTGGAGTTGGACTTGGTAAAACCCACTTAATGCACGCAATTGGCCATTATGTAATGGAACATAATCCAAAAGCTAAAGTGGTGTATCTATCTTCTGAAAAATTTACGAATGAGTTTATTAACTCCATTCGAGATAACAAAGCCGTGAATTTCCGCAATAAATATCGAAATGTAGATGTTCTACTAATCGATGATATTCAATTCCTAGCTGGAAAAGAACAAACGCAGGAAGAGTTTTTCCATACATTTAATGCACTACATGAAGAATCAAAACAAATCGTTATTTCAAGTGACCGGCCACCAAAGGAGATTCCAACACTTGAGGATCGACTTCGTTCCAGATTTGAATGGGGTTTGATTACAGATATTACTCCACCTGATCTTGAAACCAGGATTGCCATCTTAAGAAAGAAGGCAAAGGCCGAGAACCTAGATATACCAAATGAAGTGATGCTTTATATTGCAAATCAAATTGATACGAATATACGTGAACTAGAAGGGGCGCTGATCCGTGTTGTTGCGTACTCATCTCTTATTAATAAAGATATGAATGCGGATCTCGCAGCTGAAGCATTAAAAGATATTATTCCAAATTCAAAACCTAAAATGCTGACAATTGCAGATATCCAAAAGCTTGTCGGTGACTACTATCAAGTAAAACTTGACGATTTTAAAGCCAAAAAACGAACGAAGTCTGTTGCGTTCCCTCGACAAATCGCGATGTATCTATCTCGTGAATTAACGGATTCATCCTTGCCCAAGATAGGAAGTGAATTCGGAGGACGTGATCACACAACCGTCATACACGCACACGAAAAAATCTCCAAGTTACTTGGCACGGATGAGGATTTACAGCAAAAGGTCCAGGCCATCACAGAACAGCTTCGCGGCTCATGAATGTGCACATGTGGGTAAAGTAGTCAGTGCTATGCACAGTTTACCCACATGTGCATAACTTGCGCCAACTAGAGAAAACACACTTATCCACAAATTCACAGTCCCTATTACTATTATTACGACTTTTTAAAACATAAATAATGATTTAAAGGAGCTATTTGTCATGCATTTTGTCATCGAAAGAAATCGTTTTGTTCATGATGTTCAAAACGTAGCTAAAGCCGTTTCGTCTAGAACAACGATTCCCATTCTTACTGGTATGAAGCTCGTTGCAACGAACGAAGGAATTACCCTTACAGGAAGTGACTCAGATATTTCAATTGAGACCTTCATCCCAACAGAAGAAGATGATCGTCATCTTGTTGAAATCAAACAAGAAGGTAGCATCGTGTTACAAGCGCGTTTCTTTGCAGAAATTGTGAAAAAGCTGCCAGGCGAACAGATCGAAATCATTGTTCAGGATCAACTAAGTGCAACAATCAAATCAGGTTCATCGGTTTTCACACTAAACGGGTTAGATCCAGAAGAATACCCTAGACTTCCTCAGCTTGAAGAAGATCGCGTGTTCCGCTTACCACAGGACATGCTAAAAAATATCATTCGTCAAACCGTGTTCGCGGTGTCCACTCAGGAAACACGCCCGGTGTTGACAGGTGTAAACTTAGAGATTGAAAATGGTGAGTTAATCTGTACTGCAACAGATAGCAGGCGTCTGGCCATGAGAAAATCATCGGTTGAACGAAATGATCAGGATCTATCATTCGAGAATGTAGTGATTCCAGGGAAGAGTTTAACGGAGCTAAGCCGAATTCTAGAAGAGAATGACACGTTAATAGAGGTTGTTGTAACAGAGAACCAGATATTATTTAAGTTAGGTCACACATTGTTCTTCTCTAGATTGCTTGATGGAAAGTATCCTGTGACAAGCAGTATGATTCCAACTCATTCAAAAACATCATTCTCCGTGCAGACGAAATCGCTTTTGCAAACACTTGAGCGTGCGCTATTGCTTTCTGATGGGAAGAATAATGTTGTCACACTTAAGACGTTGGAGGACCAACAGATTGAAATTACATCCGTTTCACCGGAGATTGGAAAAGTAACAGAGGATCTTTCAACCACAGACCAAGAGGGAGAAGAGATGCGAATTTCCTTTAACGGGAAGATTGTGATCGATGCATTAAAAGTAATTGACAGTGAAAAAGTAAATATTATGTTCACAGGAGCGATGAGTGCGTTTGTGATTAGACCAACTGATCATGAACATTATCTGCACCTATTCTCACCAGTGCGTACTTACTAGGTCTAAGTGGCTTTCTTTTAAGATTGGACTTGGCTTGAAGACGCTGGTCTAGTACAATAGACAATAGAGAATGTATGCGAATTGAACGGAACAAGAAGACAGCAGCTCTCCATGACTTGCTGTCTTCCCTTTCTTATGACCCTTAAAAAAAGGGAGGAAAAGAGGTACAAGATGGACGTGCTAAAAATCTCAACGCCTTATATTACGTTAGGACAATTGCTGAAGGAATCTGGTGCAATTGATACTGGCGGGATGGCGAAATGGTATTTAAGTGAATATGAAGTGATTGTGAATGGAGAACCTGAGGACCGACGAGGCAAGAAGTTGCGTGCAGGTGACGTGATTCAGCTTCATGACGGCACATCGATCGAAGTTGCATGGTCTGAGGAGAAGGAAGATGAGGGTCAATAAGCTATCCCTGATCAACTACCGAAACTATGCAAAGGCAGAGCTTGAATTTAAAAAGCAAGTGCATGTGTTTATTGGCGACAACGCTCAAGGGAAAACAAATGTCTTGGAAGCGATCTATGTTTTAGCTATGGCAAAATCCCACCGCACGTCTAAAGATAAAGAGTTAATTAATTGGAGTGAGGATTACGCAGGGATTTATGGTGAAGCCCAAACGCGTCATAACAAGCTCACCCTTGATTTGCGGATTTCAGCTAAAGGAAAAAAAGTAAAGCTAAACGGGTTGGAGCAACGACGCCTCAGTGAGTACGTCGGGGCTCTTAATGTCGTTATGTTCGCACCCGAGGACCTTCATCTTGTAAAAGGTAGTCCTCAGGGACGGAGACGCTTTATGGACATGGAGCTTGGTCAAATTAGTCCTGTTTATCTTCATCACAGCAGTCGTTATCAAAAGATTCTCGTGCAACGAAACTCGCTACTCAGAGATTGGTACAAGAAACCAGCACCTGACATGCTTGATATTTTAACAGATCAATTGATTGAAACGGCTGCAGAACTTATTAAACGCCGCGCTGAATTCCTAAAAAAGCTACAGAAATGGGCTGAATCCATCCATTATGATATTTCCCGAGGTACAGAACATTTAAAGCTAACGTATCTTTCCACTATAGAGGTATCAGAAGACATAAACTTGTCGAACCTAAAAGAAAGACTATATACGGTATATCAACAGAAAAAAGAAAAAGAACAAATGCGAGGAACAACCTTATTTGGGCCTCATCGTGAAGATATTGGATTTCTAGTAAATGAAAAAGATGTTCAAAGCTTTGGTTCACAAGGACAACAACGAACAACTGCTCTCGCTCTTAAGCTTGCTGAGATTGAGCTCATCAAAGAAGAGGTAGGAGAATACCCAGTTCTGTTACTCGATGATGTACTTTCAGAGTTAGATGATTACCGGCAATCTCATCTACTTGAGACCATTCAACAAAAAGTACAAACATTTGTGACAACCACTGGACTCGCTGGTGTTCATGAAAATGCCCTGGAGAATGCCGAAGTCTTTGAAGTGAAGTCGGGCCATATTCAAAAAAGGTCAAACACATAATAGATTTAAAAGAGGCAGCAATGAGGTGAGATGATGTTTATTCATTTAGGTGGGGATGTCATGATTCGAGCAACGGAGATTATCGCTATCCTTCAATATGAAAACAGCGAAGCGCCAGAGCAAAAGAACCCATTTATCACATTAGCTGGCGCAAAAGAGTCGGTTACGATTACGCCGGATCTCGTTAAATCTGTCGTTATTACAGATCATGTTATCTATTACTCTCCAGTTTCATCGATCACATTAAATAGACGTGCACAAACAGATCAAGGTTTTAAAGAAGAACTAGTGTAAACCACTTAGCTGATATAAAAAGGTTTAAGATCATTGGGAATGAAGGTGAAGCAAGTGAGTAATGAACAACAAATGGAACAGTCGTATGATGAAAGCCAGATACAGGTACTCGAGGGTCTTGAAGCTGTTCGTAAACGACCTGGTATGTATATCGGTTCAACGAGTGTGCGTGGTCTCCATCATTTAGTCTGGGAGATTGTCGATAACAGTATTGATGAAGCTATGGCAGGTTACTGTGACACAATCACCGTGACAATTGAAGAAGATAATAGTATTACCGTTGAAGATAATGGGCGCGGGATTCCAGTCGGAATTCAAGAGAAGATGGGACGTCCAGCTGTAGAAGTCATCATGACGGTTCTTCACGCCGGAGGTAAGTTCGGCGGGGGCGGATACAAGGTATCTGGGGGACTTCACGGTGTTGGAGCCTCTGTTGTTAATGCGTTATCCACTTATCTTGAAGTGAATGTTCACCTAGGTGGAAGCATTCATTATCAAAAGTACGAGCGTGGCGTACCTTCCGCTGATTTAGCCGTCATTGGTGAAACAGACAAAACGGGTACGGTTATCCGATTTAAGCCGGATGCTGAGATCTTCAAAGAAACTCAAGTGTATGATTTTGATACATTAGCTTCTCGTTTACGTGAGCTTGCGTTTCTAAACAAAGGATTAACGATTCATATTAAGGATGTACGGGCTGAAAAAGAACAGGAATCTACCTACTATTACGAGGGTGGAATTGGTTCTTTTGTTGAGCATTTAAATCGTTCAAAAGAAGTTCTTCACCCAGAACCCATCCATATTGAAAGTGAAAAAGATGGTTTAACTGTTGAAGTAGCTGTTCAATATAATGACGGGTTTGTGAGTAACATCTATTCATTTGCTAATAACATTAATACACATGAAGGCGGAACACACGAATCAGGCTTTAAAACAGGTCTTACGCGTGTCATTAATGATTACGCACGTAAGAACAGCCTCTTTAAAGAAAGTGATCCAAACCTGACAGGTGAAGATGTTCGTGAAGGACTTACAGCCATTGTCTCTGTTAAAATTCCGGATCCACAATTCGAGGGGCAAACAAAAACAAAGCTCGGTAATAGTGAAGCACGTACGATTACGGATTCATTATTCAGTGAGCATTTTGCTAGGTTTATGATTGAAAACCCTCAAGTTGCCCGTAAAGTCGTAGAGAAAGGCTTAATGGCATCAAGAGCTCGAGAAGCGGCGAAGAAAGCAAGAGAACTAACACGTCGTAAAAGTGCGCTTGAAGTAAGCTCACTACCAGGGAAACTAGCTGACTGTGCATCAAAGGACGCAACGATTAGTGAATTGTACATCGTAGAGGGTGACTCTGCCGGTGGTTCAGCAAAACAAGGTCGAAGCCGTCATTTCCAGGCGATTTTGCCACTACGCGGAAAAATTATAAACGTTGAAAAAGCACGTTTAGATAAAATTCTAGCAAATAATGAAATCAGAACAATCATTACCGCACTTGGAACAGGTATTGGTGATGAGTTTGATATTACGAAAGCCCGTTATCACAAACTGATTTTAATGACTGACGCCGATGTAGATGGTGCGCACATTCGTACTCTACTCTTAACGTTTTTATATCGTTATATGCGTCCAGTCATTGAACATGGCTATGTCTATATTGCTCAACCACCTTTATATAAGGTCTCTCAAGGAAAACAGGTTACGTACACTTATAATGACCGCGAGCTAGATGAATTACTCAAAACCATCTCAGATCGTTCAAAAGTCGGGATCCAGCGTTATAAGGGTCTTGGTGAGATGAATCCGGAGCAGCTGTGGGATACAACAATGAACCCTGAAACACGCAGCATGATGCAAGTAACCCTTGCAGATGCGATTAAAGCCGATGAGATTTTTGATGTTTTAATGGGTGACCGAGTCGAACCAAGACGTGATTTTATACAGGAAAATGCCCAATACGTAAAAAATCTTGATGTGTAAACGGGTAGAAAAATGCAACAGCTCTGATGGAGGGGTAACAAATGGCTGAGGAGAAACGTTCAAACATTACTGAAATAAATATAGGCCAGGAAATGCAAACATCCTTTATGGATTACGCAATGAGTGTAATTGTCAGCCGGGCACTTCCTGATGCAAGAGACGGTCTAAAACCAGTTCATCGCCGCATTCTATATGCGATGAACGATTTGGGCATGACTCCTGACAAAGCGTACAAGAAATCGGCCCGTATTGTTGGAGATGTTATTGGTAAGTATCACCCACATGGTGATACAGCTGTGTATGAAACCATGGTACGGATGGCTCAAGATTTTAGCTACCGTTACATGCTTGTTGATGGGCATGGAAACTTTGGTTCGGTTGATGGTGATTCAGCGGCTGCCATGCGTTATACAGAAGCGAAGATGTCAAAAATCTCGATGGAAATTGTTCGAGATATTAATAAAGATACGATTGATTTTCAAGATAACTATGACGGGTCAGAGCAAGAACCAGTTGTTATGCCTGCCAGGTTCCCGAACCTTTTAGTTAACGGTGCTTCAGGGATTGCCGTTGGTATGGCTACAAACATTCCGCCACACCAATTAGGTGAGGTCATTGATGGTGTACTGGCTCTTTCAGAAAACCGTGAAATAGATATTCCAGAACTAATGGAATATATTCCAGGTCCTGATTTTCCTACGGGTGCTGAGATCTTAGGCCGTTCAGGTATTCGTCGTGCCTATCAAACGGGTCGTGGATCCATTACTTTACGTGCGAAAACAGAGATTGAAGAGAATAATGGAAAGCAGCGTATTATCGTTACGGAGCTTCCATATCAAGTCAACAAAGCTCGTTTAATTGAAAAGATTGCTGAACTTGTTCGTGATAAGAAGATTGAAGGTATTACGGATCTGCGTGATGAATCAGATCGTACGGGTATGCGTATCGTGATCGAAGTGCGTAGAGATGCAAATGCCAATGTCTTGTTGAATAACTTACACAAGCAAACGGCTCTGCAATCAAGCTTTGGTATAAACCTACTAGCTTTAGTTGGAGGACGTCCAAAGGTTCTTAACTTAAAAGAATGCTTAGAAGAATATTTGGATCATCAAATTGTGGTGACGCGCAGACGTACTGCATTTGAACTTAAGAAAGCTGAAGCTCGTGCACATATTTTAGAAGGCTTACGCATTGCGTTAGATCATTTGGATGAAGTAATCAGCTTAATCCGTGCATCACAAACAACGGAAATTGCTAGAAATGGTTTAATGGAACGCTTTGAGCTTAGCTACGATCAATCGCAAGCGATCCTTGATATGCGTTTACAACGTCTAACGGGACTTGAGCGTGACAAGATCGAAGGCGAATACAATGAGTTACAGCAGCGAATTGCAGAGCTAAAAGAGATTCTTGCTAATGAAGAAAAGGTACTTGAAATCATTCGTGAGGAACTGACTGCAGTGAAAGATCGCTATAACGATGAGCGTCGCACAATCATCTCAATGAGTGAAGATCACTTAGAAGACGAAGATCTAATTGAACGACAAAATGTGATTATCACGTTAAGTCATAATGGGTATATCAAACGTCTACCTATTTCCACATATAAGAGTCAAAAACGTGGGGGTAAAGGGATTCAAGCGATGGGAACAAATGATAATGACTTTGTTTCACATCTCTTTACGACAAATACTCACCACACCATTCTCTTTTTTACAAACAAAGGGAAGGTCTATCGTCTAAAAGGCTATGAGATTCCTGAACTCGGCCGAACAGCTAAAGGAATACCGATTATCAACCTTCTTCAGATTGAACAAGGTGAGTACATTAGTACGGTTATTCCAATTGAAGAGTTTAACGATGATTCATACCTGTTCTTCTTAACAAAAGAAGGAATTGCAAAGCGTACGCAGCTATCAGCCTTTGCTAACATCAGAAAAGGTGGTTTATTTGCCATTAACCTTCGTGGTGAAGATGAATTACACGGTGTTAGACTGACTGGTGGAGATGAAGAGATTATCATCGGTACGCGACAAGGTATGGCGATTCGTTTCCACGAAGAAGATGTAAGACTCATGGGACGAACAGCGGGAGGCGTAAAAGGAATTAGTCTCTCAGATGAAGACCATGTAGTTGGAATGGATGTTGTCCATACTGATCAGGACGTATTAATCGTATCTGAAAAAGGATATGGCAAACGTACTCCGATGGAAGAGTACCGCATTCAAAATCGAGGAGGAAAAGGAATTAAGACGTCCAATATCACAGATAAAACAGGTGCACTTGTTTCATTAAAAGTGGTTTCCTTAGAAAGTGATATTATGATCATCACAGCAAGTGGCGTGATTATCCGTACTCAAGTCGAACCAATCTCGCAAACAGGTCGTAACACTCAAGGGGTTAAACTGATTCGTGTAGATGAAGGCGAAGAGGTAGCAACCGTTGCACGTGTGGACATTGAAGATGATGAGGTAGACGAGCTTCTTGAAGAAGAGGCAGCGAAGGAACAAGAAGCAATAGAGATTATAGAAGAAAACCAAGATACAGAAGAATAAGGAACACTGTCGCTCTAACTAATAGGGCGACAGTTTTTTTTATGTGCTTTTATAGTGATTACTTTTACAGAAGATTCATATTTCCCAATCTCAAAAAGTCCTATATAATAAAGGATAATAGATCTAGTCCAAAAGTAATGATATCTGTTAGGGGAGAAGAAATATGATCGTTCCAGTACGTTCATTAAAAGAGGGACATGTATTAAAGAAGGATGTTTTTAGTGTTGCGACCACACCTTTAATTAAAAGTCGTACAGTGCTAAAGGAGACTCATTTAACGTTTCTTCGTGCTTTTTCTATTAAAGAAGTGGAGATTGATTCTTTAAATGAAGTGAATATAGAAGAGGCACTCCAATCTGAAGAATGGGTGGAGGAAGTGCGTCATACAGATGAATCCTTTTTTTATCGGTACAACGAAGCTGTCCAGGCGTTTAAAAGGAACTTTGAGTCATGGCAAGCAGGAGTCCCCATCGCTATACATGATATCCGCAATCTAATGGTTCCATTATTCAACGAAGTGATAGGCGCACCTGTTTATCTATTAGCTCTCCATGAATACAGTCACCCAAAAGATTATCGGTACCATCATGCCGTATCTGTTGGTCTGCTTTCAGCATCACTTGCTCATAAATTGAATTACGAAGCAAAAGAATGGATTCAAGTTGGTTTAGCTGGTGCGTTAGCTGATATAGGAATGGCTAAGATTACTCCGACTGTATTAGATAAAAGCGGTCCTCTGACAGCAGCGGAATACAATGAGATTAAACAACACCCAGTTCATAGCTATCAAATGATTAAAGGAGCAGCAAGTCTAACCGATGCAGTAAAGCTAGCAGTCTTGCAGCATCATGAACGTTTAGACGGCGAGGGTTATCCCTTTGGCAGTAAACAATCTAAAATACATCCATATAGTGAATTGATCGCAGTGGCAGACGTCTATCATGCAATGTCTTCTGAACGAGAATATAGAGCTAAGCATTCAATCTTCTATATATTAGAGGAGATGAGAAGACAACGTTTTGGCTTACTTAATGTATCTATCGTTCTGACTTTAACAGAACTGCTTCTTCAGCACTCAAACGGAGCAACTGTGCGTTTGAATTCAGGAGAGACTGGTGAAATTGTTTTTATTAATCCTCAGGATCTTACGAGACCAATGATTAAGCTTTCAGGTTCAGACGAGATTATGAACCTTCAACAGTTGCCACATCAGCATATTGAAGACCTTTTAAAAATAAATAAAAAAATGCTTGTCTAATTTCTAACTCATGTGCTATACTAATTCTTGTCTTAAACGACGCAAACACATTTCAGTTAAAAATTATTTTTAAAAAATAATTGACTTATCTGAGTGAAAATGGTATATTAATTAAGTCGCCAACGCGACACTAAGTTCTTTGAAAACTGAACAAAAGCCAAGCGTACGAAGAGATACATGATATCTCATAAGTATAAAAAAAGTCGTAGCGCAAGCTACGCAATTGGAAAGTTGATGGTAACATCAACGCCAGCAGTTGAGCAATCAACTCACCACTTTTATGGAGAGTTTGATCCTGGCTCAGGACGAACGCTGGCGGCGTGCCTAATACATGCAAGTCGAGCGGACGTTTTTGAAGCTTGCTTCAAAAACGTTAGCGGCGGACGGGTGAGTAACACGTGGGCAACCTACCTTATCGACTGGGATAACTCCGGGAAACCGGGGCTAATACCGGATAACATCTAGCACCTCCTGGTGCCGGATTAAAAGAGGGCTTCTTGCTCTCACGATGAGATGGGCCCGCGGCGCATTAGCTAGTTGGAGAGGTAACGGCTCCCCAAGGCGACGATGCGTAGCCGACCTGAGAGGGTGATCGGCCACACTGGGACTGAGACACGGCCCAGACTCCTACGGGAGGCAGCAGTAGGGAATCTTCCGCAATGGACGAAAGTCTGACGGAGCAACGCCGCGTGAGTGATGAAGGGTTTCGGCTCGTAAAGCTCTGTTATGAGGGAAGAACACGTACCGTTCGAATAGGGCGGTACCTTGACGGTACCTCATCAGAAAGCCACGGCTAACTACGTGCCAGCAGCCGCGGTAATACGTAGGTGGCAAGCGTTGTCCGGAATTATTGGGCGTAAAGCGCGCGCAGGCGGCCTTTTAAGTCTGATGTGAAATCTTGCGGCTCAACCGCAAGCGGCCATTGGAAACTGGGAGGCTTGAGTACAGAAGAGGAGAGTGGAATTCCACGTGTAGCGGTGAAATGCGTAGATATGTGGAGGAACACCAGTGGCGAAGGCGACTCTCTGGTCTGTAACTGACGCTGAGGCGCGAAAGCGTGGGGAGCAAACAGGATTAGATACCCTGGTAGTCCACGCCGTAAACGATGAGTGCTAGGTGTTAGGGGTTTCGATGCCCGTAGTGCCGAAGTTAACACATTAAGCACTCCGCCTGGGGAGTACGGCCGCAAGGCTGAAACTCAAAGGAATTGACGGGGGCCCGCACAAGCAGTGGAGCATGTGGTTTAATTCGAAGCAACGCGAAGAACCTTACCAGGTCTTGACATCCTTTGACCACTCTGGAGACAGAGCTTCCCCTTCGGGGGCAAAGTGACAGGTGGTGCATGGTTGTCGTCAGCTCGTGTCGTGAGATGTTGGGTTAAGTCCCGCAACGAGCGCAACCCTTGACCTTAGTTGCCAGCATTTAGTTGGGCACTCTAAGGTGACTGCCGGTGACAAACCGGAGGAAGGTGGGGATGACGTCAAATCATCATGCCCCTTATGACCTGGGCTACACACGTGCTACAATGGATGGTACAAAGGGTTGCGAAGCCGCGAGGTGAAGCCAATCCCATAAAGCCATTCTCAGTTCGGATTGTAGGCTGCAACTCGCCTGCATGAAGCTGGAATTGCTAGTAATCGCGGATCAGCATGCCGCGGTGAATACGTTCCCGGGCCTTGTACACACCGCCCGTCACACCACGAGAGTTTGTAACACCCGAAGTCGGTGAGGTAACCTTTTGGAGCCAGCCGCCGAAGGTGGGACAGATGATTGGGGTGAAGTCGTAACAAGGTAGCCGTATCGGAAGGTGCGGCTGGATCACCTCCTTTCTAGGGAGTTTTACTTCTAGTCGATCACACAGTTTATCTGATGTGAATACGCTTTGGCTTTTGTTCGGTTTTGAATGAACTTATTCATTCAAACGAAGACCGACTTTCTGTCGGCATGGTTCTTTGAAAACTAAATCGTGCAATGCAAAACACACACAACGCAATCATCGTTAGATGAAAGCGAGTCTATATACACCATACTTGATGAATGACATCTTACGATGTTCTGAAATCAACTTGGTTAAGTTATGAAGGGCGCACGGTGAATGCCTTGGCACTAGGAGCCGAAGAAGGACGCGACGAACGGCGAAACGCCTCGGGGAGCTGTAAGTGAGCTTTGATCCGAGGATATCCGAATGGGGGAACCCACCATTTTTAATCGAATGGTACCCGTATCTGAATACATAGGATACGAGGAGGCAGACCCGGGGAACTGAAACATCTAAGTACCCGGAGGAAGAGAAAGAAAAATCGATTTCCTGAGTAGCGGCGAGCGAAACGGAAACAGCCCAAACCTGAAGGCTTGCCTTTAGGGGTTGTAGGACATTCCATTGGAGTTACAAAGAAACGGAGTAGGTGAAGCATCTGGAAAGATGCGTCAAAGAGGGTAACAACCCCGTAGCCGAAACTTCGTTTCCTCCGGAGTGTATCCTGAGTACGGCGGGACACGTGAAACCCCGTCGGAATCCGGGAGGACCATCTCCCAAGGCTAAATACTCCCTAGTGACCGATAGTGAACCAGTACCGTGAGGGAAAGGTGAAAAGCACCCCGGAAGGGGAGTGAAAGAGATCCTGAAACCGTGTGCCTACAACTAGTCAGAGCCCATTAACGGGTGATGGCGTGCCTTTTGTAGAATGAACCGGCGAGTTACGATGTCGTGCAAGGTTAAGCTGATGAGGCGGAGCCGTAGCGAAAGCGAGTCTGAATAGGGCGAATTGAGTACGCCGTCGTAGACCCGAAACCGAGTGATCTACCCATGTCCAGGGTGAAGTTCAGGTAACACTGAATGGAGGCCCGAACCCACGCATGTTGAAAAATGCGGGGATGAGGTGTGGGTAGGGGTGAAATGCCAATCGAACTCGGAAATAGCTGGTTCTCCCCGAAATAGCTTTAGGGCTAGCCTCGAGGGAAGAGTCTTGGAGGTAGAGCACTGATTGGACGAGGGGTCCCCACAGGATTACCGAATTCAGTCAAACTCCGAATGCCAAGTACTTATCCTCGGGAGTCAGACTGCGAGTGCTAAGATCCGTAGTCAAGAGGGAAACAGCCCAGACCATCAGCTAAGGTCCCAAAGTATACGTTAAGTGGCAAAGGATGTGGAGTTGCCCAGACAACCAGGATGTTGGCTTAGAAGCAGCCACCATTTAAAGAGTGCGTAATAGCTCACTGGTCGAGTGACTCTGCGCCGAAAATGTAACGGGGCTAAACGTATCACCGAAGCTATGGATGAACACCTTAGGTGTTCGTGGTAGGGGAGCGTTCCAAGGACAGCGAAGCTAGATCGTGAGGACTAGTGGAGTGCTTGGAAGTGAGAATGCCGGTATGAGTAGCGAAAAGAGGGGTGAGAATCCCCTCCGTCGAAAGCCCAAGGTTTCCTGAGGAAGGCTCGTCCGCTCAGGGTCAGTCGGGACCTAAGCCGAGGCTGAAAAGCGTAGGCGATGGACAACAGGTTGATATTCCTGTACCACCTCTCCACCGTTTGAGTAATGGGGGGACGCAGAAAGGTAGGGTGAGCGCGCTGATGGATATGCGCGTCTAAGCTGTTAGGCTGGAAAGTAGGCAAATCCGCTTTCCGTTCGGCTGAGCAGTGATAGCGAGGGAAATTTAGTACCGAAGTCCCTGATCCTCCGCTGCCTAGAAAAGCCTCTAGCGAGGTGGAAGGTGCCCGTACCGCAAACCGACACAGGTAGGCGAGAAGAGAATTCTAAGACGCGCGGGAGAACTCTCGTTAAGGAACTCGGCAAAATGACCCCGTAACTTCGGGAGAAGGGGTGCTCTATTAGGGTGCAAGCCCGAGAGAGCCGCAGTGAAAAGATCCAAGCGACTGTTTAGCAAAAACACAGGTCTCTGCGAAGCCGCAAGGCGAAGTATAGGGGCTGACACCTGCCCGGTGCTGGAAGGTTAAGAGGAGGGGTTATCCTTCGGGAGAAGCTCTGAATTGAAGCCCCAGTAAACGGCGGCCGTAACTATAACGGTCCTAAGGTAGCGAAATTCCTTGTCGGGTAAGTTCCGACCCGCACGAATGGTGTAACGATTTGGATACTGTCTCAACGAGAGACCCGGTGAAATTATAGTACCTGTGAAGATGCAGGTTACCCGCGACAGGACGGAAAGACCCCATGGAGCTTTACTGTAGCCTGATAGTGGATGTTGGTATCGTTTGTACAGGATAGGTAGGAGCCTTTGAAACCGGAGCGCCAGCTTCGGTGGAGGCATTGGTGGGATACTACCCTGACGGTGCTGACATTCTAACCTCGACCCGTGATCCGGGTCAGGGACATTGTCAGGTGGGCAGTTTGACTGGGGCGGTCGCCTCCTAAACAGTAACGGAGGCGCCCAAAGGTTCCCTCAGAATGGTTGGAAATCATTCGAAGAGTGCAAAGGCATAAGGGAGCTTGACTGCGAGACCTACAAGTCGAGCAGGGACGAAAGTCGGGCTTAGTGATCCGGCGGTGCCGAATGGAAGGGCCGTCGCTCAACGGATAAAAGCTACCCTGGGGATAACAGGCTTATCTCCCCCAAGAGTCCATATCGACGGGGAGGTTTGGCACCTCGATGTCGGCTCGTCGCATCCTGGGGCTGAAGTAGGTCCCAAGGGTTGGGCTGTTCGCCCATTAAAGCGGCACGCGAGCTGGGTTCAGAACGTCGTGAGACAGTTCGGTCCCTATCCGTCGCGGGCGCAGGAAATTTGAGAGGAGCTGTCCTTAGTACGAGAGGACCGGGATGGACACACCGCTGGTGTACCAGTTGTTCCGCCAGGAGCATCGCTGGGTAGCTACGTGTGGACGGGATAAGTGCTGAAAGCATCTAAGCATGAAGCCCCCCTCAAGATGAGATTTCCCATAGCGTAAGCTAGTAAGACCCCTTAGAGATGATGAGGTTGATAGGTCTGGAGTGGAAGTGTGGCGACACATGGAGCGGACAGATACTAATCGGTCGAGGACTTATCCAATTTGGTGTATGACTGTGTGAGCACGATTTAGTTTTGAAGGAATCATATTCTTTCAATGAGTCCGGTGGCAATAGCGAAGAGGTCACACCCGTTCCCATGCCGAACACGGCCGTTAAGCTCTTCTGCGTCAATGGTAGTTGGGGGCTTCCCCCTGCGAGAGTAGAACGTTGCCGGGCACTGAGTAAAAACCTTTCATCTTAGGATGAGAGGTTTTTTTGTGGTTTTTATTGAAGACAGAAGAGTAGAGAAATAGCCAAAGAACCAAGATGAGAAGAAGAAGCACTAAGAACTCTGGACCTTTACCAAGGAAGATGAAGAAAGAACCAAGCCCCCAGAACATTTAATCAAGAGCAACCCCTCAATACCAAGAACTAAATCAATCTTAATAAGAAGGAAGCTTCTTGTACTAAGAAGCACCACATCATAGTATGAGAAAGAAGAAAAGAATTTTACGATGAAGACCCTCAATAACATTTCCTCAAGGACAGTCCATTCAATATCTAGCTTCGTCATTCTTTCACGAATGCTCCCTCAATCGCAGAAGTTAACCAATCTTATTAGAAGGCCTCTCATAATAAAAAGCATCCAACACTATGAGGTGCCTAAACATGATTATGTAAATAGAGAGGTTTAAAGGCTAAAATCACCCTAGCCTATTTCACTCATCCCTAACTAGTGAAAAGAGGTAGTGCTCGAAAAGAAGAGGTAGTTTCTTTGTTGTCGTCGCGAGAAACTGTTTAATAAACGGTAGATCGTCTCCTTCAAAGGTATGATGAAGCTCTCCCCACCACTCGGCTTCATACCGGCAAATCATACTGAGGTTATAAAGGAGAAGATAATGAATGGATAGTTCAGGTAGAGAGCAGTAATCCTCTCTTTTCCTTAAAAGATAAATCTCACCCTCACAGGTAGATAGCCAGGGTGCGCTTTGATAACGAGAAGGTGCAGCGTGCAGGGGGACGGTTATGTGTTGCTTTAAAGAGGTCACACCTTTTTGTCGATGATACCAGTTTCTACTATGAGGAGACTGTTCTAGAAATAAGCTAAATCGATTAGCCGTCATATGTAAGTCGTCCAAAATAGAATCAGACATTGTATAGGATTGTGTTCTTTGAGAGACTGCAATACTTATATCTCGTTTATGCATAGTACTGTACAGTGGGTGCATGTCTGCCACTTGTTTAAGTAAGTAGTTCATTTTAAATTTTTCATCTGGCATTTGTTTCACATGAAACATTTTGTCGAGAAAGTGAAGAAAGAGTCCATTCTTCTGAACTTTGATCTCGTCATCTAAAAACCTGTACCCTTGTTTCTTTCGTTTTCGCGCTGTGACACCATGGGCAAGAACAGTAGAGTTTTCCGGATAAAATGGATCAACGGTTAACACACAGGCTTTTAGCATCTGGACAATACCATAGAAAAGAAGCATAGGTTTAATCTCGATGGGAGCTAGTGCAGCTTGCTGCAGATAGAGCTTACCCTGTTGAAGGTGGTAAATAAATGAATAGCTGGTTTGGTAGCTAACTGTTTTAGCATTAGGAAAGGATTTACGTTCATAACAATCAGCCAAAAAACGCTTAGTGTAGCTTATAGATTCAAATGGGATGAAGGGGTCACTCAAAGGGATCACTCTCTCAGTATTATCGTTAGTATATTCAGAAAAGTAGTACTTAACGGCTTTTCTTGACAGTAGTTTACCCAATTGATACGCTACTAATAATATTCTGAGGTACTTTACTATTTTATTGTGGGAGGATGATTCACATCATGTGGGAAAACAAATTTCAAAAAGAAGGTTTAACGTTCGATGATGTACTATTGATCCCTGCCAAATCAGAGGTCTTGCCGCGTGATGTGTCAGTGCAGACACAGCTTTCAGAAAACCTGAAGCTTAATATTCCTATTATTAGTGCGGGAATGGACACAGTAACGGAATACCAGATGGCAATCGCAATTGCTCGTGAGGGTGGTCTTGGTATTATCCATAAAAACATGTCTATTGAAGAGCAAGCAGAACAGATTGATAAGGTTAAACGCTCTGAGAGTGGAGTTATTACAAATCCATTCTACTTAACGCCTGATCGTCAAGTGTTTGATGCTGAGCACTTAATGGGTAAATACCGTATTTCTGGTGTGCCAATCGTGGATGAGAACCGCAAACTTGTTGGGATTCTAACAAACCGTGATCTACGTTTTATTGAAGACTATTCAATTAAAATTGATGACGTTATGACGAAAGAGGATCTAGTAACAGCTCCTGTTGGTACAACTCTTCAAGAAGCAGAAAAAATTCTCCAAAAGTATAAGATTGAGAAGCTTCCACTTGTAGACGATGAAGGAATTCTAAAAGGTCTTATTACAATTAAAGATATTGAAAAAGTTATTGAGTTCCCTAACTCAGCTAAGGATGCTCAAGGTCGTTTAGTTGTTGGTGCAGCGATCGGCGTATCAGCAGATGCAGAAATTCGTATTGCAGCAGTTGTCGAGGCAGGAGTAGACGCTATTGTAATTGATACGGCTCATGGCCACTCTAAAGGGGTCTTAGACCGCATTGCTCAAATTCGTAACCAATACCCTTCTCTAACAATTATTGCAGGAAACGTCGCGACTGCAGAGGGTACACGTGACTTGATTAAAGCAGGCGTAGATGTTGTAAAAGTAGGAATTGGTCCTGGATCCATTTGTACAACTCGTGTTGTAGCTGGAATCGGTGTTCCTCAGGTTACAGCTATTTATGATTGTGCAACTGAAGCTCGTAAGCACGGTGTGCCTATCATCGCTGATGGAGGAATTAAATATTCTGGTGATATCGTAAAAGCTCTTGCTGCAGGTGGACATGCTGTTATGCTAGGAAGCTTACTTGCTGGTACTTCTGAAAGTCCTGGTGAACGTGAAATTTACCAAGGTCGTCAGTTTAAAGTATACCGTGGCATGGGATCACTTGGTGCGATGGAAAAAGGAAGTAAGGATCGTTATTTCCAGGAAAATAATCAAAAGCTTGTTCCAGAAGGTATTGAAGGTAGAACACCTTACAAAGGACCTCTTAGCGATACAATTCACCAACTAGTAGGTGGAATTCGTGCAGGTATGGGATACACTGGTACACCAACGATCTCAGATCTTCGTGAAACAGGAGAATTTATTAAAATTAGTGGTGCAGGCTTAAGAGAGAGTCATCCGCATGATGTTCATATCACGAAAGAAGCACCAAACTATTCAGTCTAACTTCATTGACGCTAAATTGTAATGTATTTCAAATAGATAGAGTCTAACTCTATCTATTTTTTTATACAGGCATATGATAAAATTACCTCTGTGTTAAAAATAGCGGAGGTGGAAGGTTTTGAGTAAGCCAGCAAAACAAAAAGTAATACTTGGAATGATGGCAGCATCGCTGGCATTAACAATTGGATTAAATCCTCAGCAAGCAGATGCAGCTGTTGATATTGAAGCATCAGCATCTATTTTAGTAGATGCCGATTCAGGAAAAATTTTATTCGCAGATAATATAGATGATCAACTACCTATTGCAAGTATGACTAAAATGATGAGTGAGTACTTAATTCTTGAAGCAATTGACCAAGGGAAAATTAGCTGGGATGATGAAGTAAGTATAAGTGATCCAGTGCGTACGTTATCTCTACAAACCGAGTTATCGAATGTTCCTTTAAGACAAGATTATTCTTACACAGTAAAAAATCTATATCAATCTATGGCTATTTATTCAGCTAATGCTTCTACGATTGCTTTAGCAGAGCATGTTGCTGGTAGTGAAGCTGACTTTGTACAGCTAATGAATGATAAAGCTGGAGAGCTTGGACTTGAAAGCTATAATTTTGTTAATTCAAGTGGCTTAAATAACAGCGATCTAGCTGGAAGTCACCCTGAGGGAACAGATGCAAATGCTGAAAATGAATTGTCTGCAAAATCTGTTGCTCAGCTTGCTTTCCACTTAATTAATGATTATCCAGAGGTTTTAGATACAGCCAGCATCCCTGAGCTAGAGTTCCAAGCTGGGGAAGATGAAACCATTCAAATGGAAAACTGGAACTGGATGATTCCAGGTGTAAACCCAGCTCATGAGTACGAAGGGGCAGACGGTCTTAAAACAGGATTTACATCCGCTGCAGGTAATTCTTTTACTGGAACGGCATTACGTGATGATATGCGTCTAATTACAGTTGTAATGGGAGCCGTTACACGTGATGATCGTTTTAATGAAACGGAAAAGCTACTTGATTATGGATTTAATAACTTCCAAGAGGCTGAACTCTTACCAGAAGGGTACAAGCCGGACGGGGAAGATGTGATTCCAGTAACTGGTGGTAAAGAGAACGAAGTATCGATCTCAACATCTAGTTCGCTTCGTGCAGTGATTAAAAATGACGAAGAAGAGTTATATGTTCCAGAGGTTACGTTATCTTCAGAGCTATTAAATGAAGATGGAGAGTTTGTCGCTCCACTTGAAGAAGGTCAGGAAGTTGGACAAGTTCAGCTAGCATATGAAGGCGAGGAAGATGTCCAATATCTTTATGATAATCAGTCTTCTTCTACTCCTTTAGTTGCTGATCAAGCTGTTGAAAAAGCTAGTTGGTTTACAATGAGCATGAGAGGGATTGGCAGCTTTTTCTCAGGAATCTGGACATCTGTTTCTGATACAGTCACAGGTTGGTTTTAATACTAGAATTAGTGATTCAATAAATATAGACAACACATGATTGAAGAAAATTTAATTTGTGGGGGATGTTAAGATGAGTCAAACAGGTACAGATCTAGTGAAACGTGGTATGGCTGAGATGCAAAAAGGCGGAGTAATCATGGATGTGGTTAACGCCGAACAAGCAAAGATTGCGGAAGCGGCTGGAGCGGTTGCTGTTATGGCACTTGAGCGTGTTCCTTCTGATATACGGGCAGCCGGAGGAGTAGCAAGAATGGCAGATCTACAAATTGTAGAGGATGTTATGAATGCTGTTTCGATTCCAGTTATGGCAAAAGCACGTATCGGTCATATTGTAGAAGCCCGTGTGCTTGAATCCATGGGAGTTGACTACATAGACGAGAGTGAAGTATTAACACCTGCTGATGAAGTCTATCATCTCTATAAACGTGATTACACCGTTCCATTTGTTTGTGGAGCGCGTGATTTAGGTGAAGCTGCTCGCCGCATTGGGGAAGGCGCATCAATGATTCGTACAAAGGGTGAGCCCGGTACAGGAAACATTGTGGAAGCTGTTCGTCATATGCGCATGATGCAGGCACAAATTAAAAAGGTTGCTAACATGTCTACTGACGAGTTAATGACTGAAGCTAAGAACTTAGGTGCTTCTTATGAGTTACTTTTAGAGATTAAAGAAACTGGAAAGCTTCCTGTTGTGAACTTTGCAGCCGGTGGCGTGGCCACTCCTGCTGATGCCGCTCTTATGATGCAGCTTGGCGCTGATGGTGTCTTTGTAGGATCTGGTGTCTTCAAATCAGATAGTCCTGAGAAATTCGCTCGAGCGATTGTTGAAGCGACGACTCATTATACAGATTATGAGTTGATTGCTAAAGTCTCTAAAGGACTTGGATCTGCAATGCCTGGTTTGGAGATTTCCACGCTTGCTCCTAGTGACCGTATGCAGGAGCGCGGCTGGTAAGATGGTTAAGATTGGTGTGCTTGCTTTGCAAGGGGCTGTGCGGGAGCACGTGCGCAGCCTCGAGGCAGAGGATACAGAAGTCATTATCATAAAAAAGGCAACGCAG
The DNA here is from genome assembly GCA_037965595.1 of Alkalihalobacillus sp. FSL W8-0930. Lineage (NCBI taxonomy): Bacteria > Bacillati > Bacillota > Bacilli > Caryophanales > Bacillaceae > Alkalihalobacillus > Alkalihalobacillus sp. FSL W8-0930. The sequence goes on from CP150183.1 coordinate 20,671, forward strand.
TTAGACGAAGTGGACGGTCTCGTTTTTCCTGGTGGAGAGAGCACAACGATGCGGCGTCTAATAAACCAATATGATTTTTTTGAACCATTAAGAGCTTTTGGTCAAAACGGGAAGCCGTTATTTGGTACGTGCGCAGGTCTTATTTTAATGGCAAATGAGATTAGTGGAGAAGATTCTGCTCATCTTGGTTTCATGGACATAAAGGTTCAGAGGAATGCATTTGGTCGCCAAAGGGAAAGCTTTGAAACAACGCTTGATGTAAAAGGTGTGGCCGAGGATCTACGAGCTGTATTCATTCGGGCTCCATTAATTGAAGAGGTTGGAGAACAAGTTGAGATCCTCTCCACATATAATGGAGAAATCGTTGCGGCGAAAGAAGGACATTATTTAACCTGTTCCTTTCATCCTGAATTAACAGATGATTTCCGTTTGCATCGTTTTTTTGTTACAATGGTAAAAGAAGCAACTCAAAATAGAGTGAGATAAGAAAACGTGATGATAGGGACTAGTAAAGTGGTGTGGTTTGTAAGCAGAGAGCCGGTGGTTGGTGAAAACCGGAACAACCCGTACTTGAATCCCCCCTTGAGTGAATGGTGGAATCATAGTAAACCATTCCGTTTTGCCTACGTTACAGGCCTTGAGTGGTTCCGCACTATGGAGCTATAAGGGTGGCAACGCGGGTTCTCTCGTCCCTTCTATACACTATGTATGGAGGGGCCGAGAGTTTTTTTATTTCAGTCGATGTATTGAATAAAAGGAGGATATAACATGTTAGATGTTAAGCAATTACGAAAAGAACTTGATACAGTAAAGGAAAGACTAGCTACACGTGGTGGTGAGCACGAAGGACTAAATCAATTTGAAACATTGGACAGCGAGCGTCGTGCGCTAATTGTTGAGACAGAAGAACTAAAAAGCCGTCGTAACCAGGTATCACAAGAGGTAGCAAAAATTAAACGTGAGAAGGGCGATGCAGATGCGCTGATTCAAGAAATGAAACAAGTATCTGATAACATTAAGGCACTTGATGAAAAGCTTTTCCAAGTAGATGAGCAATTAGATGAAATTCTATCTACGTTGCCAAACCTGCCTCACGAAAGTGTGCCGGTTGGTGCCACAGAGGAAGAGAACGAGGAGTTAAAAAGATGGGGCGACATTCGCGAGTTTACATTTGATCCGAAACCGCACTGGGATCTGGCAACAGACCTTGGTATCGTTGATTTTGAGCGTGCAGCAAAGGTAACTGGAAGCCGTTTTGTTTATTATCGTGGAATGGGCGCTCGACTTGAACGTGCATTAATTAATTTTATGATGGATCTTCATGCAGATGAGCACGGCTATGAAGAAATTCTTCCTCCTTACATGGTGAATCGTGATAGCATGTTTGCAACAGGGCAGCTTCCTAAGTTTGAAGAGGATGCATTTAAAATTCGTGAAGAGGATTACTTCTTAATTCCAACTGCAGAGGTCCCGGTAACAAACTTATACCGTGATGAGATCATTGCAGGGGATACGTTGCCCCTTCGTTATGCTGCATACAGTGCATGCTTCCGCTCAGAAGCAGGATCTGCAGGACGTGATACACGTGGACTTATTCGTCAGCACCAATTCAATAAGGTTGAAATGCTTCACTTCTGTAAACCAGAGGACTCTTATGCTGAGCTTGAAAAAATGACGGAGAATGCAGAGAGGGTGCTTCAGCTTCTTGATCTTCCATACCGTGTATTAACGCTATGTACAGGAGATATGGGCTTCACAGCTGCAAAAACATACGATCTTGAAGTATGGCTACCGAGCTACGGTGAGTATCGTGAAATCTCTTCTTGTAGTAATGTGGAAGGCTTCCAGGCACGTCGTGCAAATATTCGCTTCAGACGTGAGGCTAAAGGGAAAGCAGAGCACGTTCATACATTAAACGGTTCTGGTCTTGCAGTTGGACGTACAGTGGCTGCCATCCTTGAAAATTATCAGCAAGAGGACGGCACGATTGCAATCCCGGAAGTGTTACAGCCTTACATGGGTGGAAAAACAATAATCTAATTGAAGGGATGGTTTTAAGATGAGATATGCGATTTGTCAGACTGCCCTTGTACCTGGTAACCCGCAGTCTAATTATAAGTTGATCGAACAATGGATGCATACAGTCATGAATGCAGAAGAGAAGCCAGACATTCTGGTACTCCCTGAAATGTGGACGACTGCTTATACATTACCTGATTTGCCGAAGCTTGCAGAGCATCATCTTGAAACCACTCTTCCTTTTTTGCAGCGTCTGGCAAAACGATACGATGTTCATGTAATCGGTGGGTCTGTCGCTAATCAAAGAGATGGTGGTATCTACAATACAGCCCTTGTTGTAAATAAAAAGGGTGAACTTGTTTATGAATACGATAAGGCTCATCTAGTTCCTATGTTAAATGAGCCGGCTTACCTGACAGAAGGCGGAACGCTTGGCCATGTGTTTGAGCTTGATGGCGTTAAAATGGGGGTAATGATTTGTTACGACCTGCGTTTTCCGGAGTTAGCCAGGTCTCTGGCGTTAGAAGGCGCACAGGTCCTGCATATTGTTGCAGAATGGCCTGAGGCGAGAACGACACATTGGCAAGCACTACAAGTAGCAAGGGCAATTGAGAACCAATGCTACGTTGTTTCAAGTAATGTAATTGGAACACATGATGGAGTTGAATTTGCAGGTTCCTCTATGGTGATTGATCCATGGGGAAATATTCTAGCACAGGCTGGTAAAGATAAAGAAGAAACCCTTCTTATTTCTTTAGAACTTAATCAGGTTCCAAAGGTAAGAGAAGATGTTCCCGTCTTTTCGAGTCGAAGGTCAGATCTTTACTAAAACATATATGTAAGTAGTTTATTGAAAAGAGGGATTAAGTATGTCAAACCAATCGCTGCCTCAGACACCCATGAGTGAACGTGAGCGCAAGAAGTTTTTACGAGGTGCGATCTTTTTAATGGCTACCTCCTCTATTGGACCAGCCTTTTTGACGCAAACATCCTTGTTTACGCAACAATTTATGGCGAGCTTTGCATTTGCTATTGTTGCTTCTATTATCATCGATATTGGTGCGCAGCTTAACATTTGGCGGGTCATATCAGTATCTGGCTTACGAGGTCAGGAAATCGCAGGCAAGGTGTTACCTGGTCTCGGTATCTTTGTAGCCATTCTTATGGTATTTGGTGGATTTGCCTTTAACATCGGAAACGTTGCTGGAGCGGGTCTAGGAATTAATGTTCTTTTCGGCTTACCTGTTGAGGTAGGTGCCATCATCACTGCGGTGCTCGCAATTATTATTTTTCTAGTTCGAAATGCCATGCGTGTTGTGGACTGGGTGATGCAGGTTCTTGGAATCATTATGATTGTTATGGTTGGATATGTGATGTTTAGTACAAGCCCGCCGCTGCAAGAAGTGCTAGTAAAGGCCGTTTTACCGGATAACTTTAACGCGCTCTTACTCCCTATTGTAACGCTAGTTGGTGGAACGGTGGGAGGATACATCTCATTTGCCGGGGGGCACCGATTGATTGATGCAGGGGTTGTTGGTCAGGAGAACGTAGGTTTTGTTAGCCGTGCAGCAAACTATGGCATCTTAACAACCGGATTGATGAGGGTCTTTCTTTTTCTAGCTGTTCTAGGTGTAGTGACGCTTGGGTATACGCTAGACGAGGGTAACCCTGCTGCAACGGTGTTCCAAGTAGCTCTTGGAGATATTGGATATAAGATGTTCGGGATTGTGCTATTCGCTGCAGCCATCAGTTCTGTTATCGGCTGTGCGTATACAAGCATTTCCTTTCTACGATCCTTCCATCCATTTTTCGAGAAGTATAACAGTATGATCATTGCCGTCTTTATTGCGATATCTACAGTCATCTTTGTTTTCATTGGACGTCCGGTCGCTTTGTTAGTCATTGCAGGTGCTCTCAATGCACTGATCTTACCTGTTGTCTTAACAACGATCTTAATCGCTTCTCGTAAAAAATCAATTGTAGGCGATTATCGCCATCCAAGTTGGTTGATTGTGTTTGGTATCATTGCCATCATCGTAACAATAGGTGCAGGGTACATCTCATTTGGTGCACTACTTGATTTATGGACAGGTTGATATCAATAAAAAGGATGCCATTGCGGCATCCTTTTTATTATGTGTAAGCGGGCTTACGTTTTCCTTGTTCGATCTCTTCCATGTAGTGACACGCAGCCATATGACCATCTTTAAGGTAATCTGTTGTGCGCAATTCAGGCGTTTCTGTACGACACTTGTCTGTTGCAAACGGGCAACGAGTGTGGAAACGGCAGCCTGCAGGTGGATCGATCGGTGAAGGTACATCCCCTTTTAGGATAATACGATTTGGTTTGTTTGTTGGATCTGGAACAGGAATGGCAGATAGTAAGGCTTTTGTGTAAGGGTGCTGTGATTGATCGAATACAGACTTCTTATCACCAATCTCTACAATACGTCCAAGATACATAACGATGACGCGATCTGAAATGTGGCGTACCACACCTAGATCATGCGAAATGAAAAGATACGTTAGCTTTAGCTCGCGCTGAAGCTTTTTCAACAAGTTAATTACCTGTGCTTGAATGGATACATCCAATGCAGATACGGCTTCATCACAAACGATGAGCTTTGGATCTACAGATAACGCGCGGGCAATACCGATACGCTGTCTTTGTCCACCACTAAACTCATGCGGATAGCGGTCAATTTGGTGTGGCCCAAGACCTACTGTATCCATTAATTCTTTAATACGGTTCTCGCGTTCTTTCTTAGGAACGGCATTTTGAATTTCCATCGCTTCTTCAAGTATTTGTCTGACTGTTTGACGCGGGTTAATCGATGCATACGGATCTTGGAAAATGATCTGTAGATCTTTACGCATTTTACGCATCTCAGACTTACTAATGGAAAGAAGGTCTTTCCCTTGGAATTCAATTTCTCCACTTGTTGGTTCATCCAGACGTAGGATAGCACGACCCGTGGTCGATTTACCACAACCAGACTCACCAACAATACTAACGGTTTCTCCTTCCTTAATTGCAAAGGAAACACCATCTACTGCTTTAACATGGTTAACTGTACGACCAAGCATTCCTCCCTTGATCGGGAAGTGCTGCTTAAGATCATTAACCTTGAGTAGTTCTTGTGCCATGAACCTTCACCTCCGGATCGCCGTCCCACTTATCAGAGTAGATCCAGCAGCGTATTTGATTTCCGTTTTCATCTACTTCTAAGTCTGGTAACGTGTTGCAGATCTCACTTGCATGTGGGCAACGTGGTGCAAAACGACAACCAGTTGGCATGTTAGCCGGACTTGGAACAGATCCTTTAATAACGGAAAGATCTTCACCTTCTACATCAACGTCGTGACGAGGAAGGGATTCAAGTAATCCAACAGTATATGGATGACGTGGATTCGCAAAAAGCTCCTCTACGCTTGCATATTCAACAACCTTACCGCAGTACATAACGGCTACATAATCACAGGTTTCTGCTACGACACCAAGATCATGTGTGATCATGATGATAGACATACCAAGACGATTTTGTAAGTCTTTCATTAATTCAAGAATTTGAGCTTGAATCGTTACATCAAGTGCTGTAGTAGGCTCATCAGCAATTAAAAGATCAGGATTACAGGCAAGAGCCATCGCGATCATCACACGCTGACGCATTCCACCTGATAATTCAAATGGATATTGATGAACACGTTTTTCTGGAGATGGAATACCAACCAGCTTTAACATTTCAATTGATTTCTTGATTGCTTCTTTTTTACCTAGCTTTTCATGAATACGGAAAGACTCCCCAATTTGTTGCCCTACCGTATAAACGGGATTAAGTGATGTCATTGGTTCTTGGAAAATCATCGAGATTTCATTTCCACGAATTTTACGCATCGCACTTTCACTTTTGCTTGTTAAATCCTCGCCTTTAAACTCAATTTCCCCACCAACAATTTTCCCTGGTTTTTGAATTAATCGTAGAATCGACATAGCTGAGATACTTTTACCAGAGCCAGATTCACCAACAATACCAAGGGTTTTGCCTTTTGGTACGTCAAAGGTCACACCATCAACAGCACGAACCTCCATACCTTGAGTGAAAAACGAGGTGCGAAGATCACGGATTTTAATTATAGATTCATTACCCATGAGAATTCACACACCTTTCATTAAGAGTAATTAATACGATCAGTCGACGTCGACTCGTTTGTTTAACAGTTTGTATGCTATATCAACAACTAAGTTTACAAGGACAAATAATAGAGAAACAACAAGAACGGTTCCTTGAACAATAGGGAAGTCACGTGCACGAATCGAATCAATAATTAAACGACCCATTCCGTTAATTGCGAAAACCGACTCAGCAAGTACCGTTCCTCCAAGTAGTGAACCGAACTGAAGTCCAACTACTGTAACAACAGGAATCATTGCATTTTTAAGTGCATGTTGATAAATGACATAACGTTCTTTAACCCCTTTAGCACGGGCCGTACGTATGTAATCCTGACCAATGACTTCAAGCATACTGGAACGTGTCATACGGGCTATGATTGCAGCACCGGTTGTTCCAAGTGTGACTACTGGAAGAACAATTTGTTGCCATGTTCCCCAACCAGAAGATGCGAACCATCCTAGGTTAATAGAGAAGTATTGAATGAGCATAAGACCCATCCAGAAGTTAGGCATAGACAGACCAAATAAAGCAATGATCATAATTCCTGTATCTGCGAAGCTGTAACGCTTTGTAGCAGAGATGATTCCAGCAATCATACCTAAGATGATACTAAAAATTGTACTATATAAAGCAAGCTCTACGGTTACCCAAAACCTGGCACCAATCTCATCGCCAACGGGTCTTCCGTTACGAATGGATGTACCAAAATCAAGAGTGACAACATCTTTTAAATAATTAAAATATTGTGTAGGCAATGATTCATTTAAACCTAAGCGTTCTCTCATCTGTTCCACTTGGTCTCCCGATGCTGCTTCTCCGGCAAGGATTTGCGCAGGGTCACCAGGGATTAGATGAATTAAGCTGAATGTAATAATCGTTACGCCAAGTAAAACAGGAATCGTTTGAATGAGACGTCTGATGATGAAGGTTAACATGTAATCGGCTCTCCTTTCTAATCTCTAAGCTTTGGATCAAGCGCGTCACGTAATCCATCACCAAATATATTAAATGCTAAAACAACAAGAACAATGGCAAGTCCAGGGAAGAGCGCTACGTGGCCAGCATCGTACATGTAGTTTCGACCATCTGCAAGCATGGCTCCCCATTCAGGAGTTGGAGGCTGAGCACCCAGTCCAAGGAATGAAAGTCCAGCAGCTGTTAGAATGGCTGTGGCAATACTTAATGTTGCTTGTACAATCAGTGGTGATGTGATATTCGGTAAAATATGTTTAAAGATAATTCGGAAATCACTGGCACCTAAGGCTTTTACGGCATCAACATATTCAAGCTTACGAACAGTTAAGGCAGAGCCACGGGCAATCCTAGCGAATACTGGTACAGAGAACAACGCAACCGCAATGATTACATTATTCATGGAAGGTCCGAGCACAGATACAATCGCAAGAGCAAGTAGGATTCCTGGGAATGCAAGCAGAACATCGGTGATACGCATAATAAGGGTATCGAGTCGTCCGCCATAATAACCTGAAATTACACCAAAGATTGTTCCGACAATGGAACCAAGTGCGACAGATGAGAACCCTACATAGAAGGTTAAGCTCATTCCGTGGATAATACGTGTAAAGATATCTCGACCATGGTGGTCAGTGCCTAACCAATGGTCAGCAGAGGGTCCTTCTAATTTTACAGAGTAATCTTGAGCATTTGGTTCAAGCGTTGTAAAGTATGGACCAATCAATGCTACGATCATTAAAAAGACAATTAAGAAAGCTCCAACCATAGCCGGTTTATTACGAGCTAAACGCTTAAAAAAGCTCTTCATGCTTTTAACCCGAGGGTTTTCGACAGGAGCCGGCGCATATTGATTGGGTGGTTGTTGTTCTTGCATAGCTTCTAACTTCCTTTCTTTAGGAGAATCATAGTAACGTGTAAGCCTTATCCAGCCTGTACTCACGTTGATAGATTATACCATGATCAGCCCATAAAAAAACAAAAAAACTATTAATGAAAAATAATCTTACAAATTATTTCGACTAAAATGCCAGATTCTGTCGTCCGCGATTACACATGAGCGCTGATGTGTCAGTACTAACGAGATATTGTAGGCACAAAGTCCTGATTGGAAGCATTGTCAAGAAAAGTATTGAATAGATAAGTAGTTTTAAGGTATAGTGATTAAGAAATTTTCTGAATAAACACAAAAGTGAGAGGGGTAAAAAAACTTGGAAAATTTAAAAAAGAGAACTTTCTTTAGTTTGTTACTGGCGCTTTCTGTTTTTATGGCTGCATGTGCAAGCGAGCCAACTGGTAATGAAGGGGAATCTACTGGAGACGGAGAAGGAACGTCAGAGAATGAAGGATCAGAAGGCGGCGGGGATCTTATTATTTCTCTAGCATCTGATGCTGTTTCACTAGACCTTCACAAATCAAACGATACATATTCAAGTAACGTGGCTTCAAATATTTATGAAACTCTTGTTTACCACGACAAAGATCTTAACCTTAAAGAAGGCCTAGCTGAAAGCTTTGAACAGTTAGATGAAAATACATGGGAATTTAAATTACGTGAAGGTATTAAGTTCCACGATGATTCAGATTTTAATGCTGAAGTTGTAAAAGCAAACCTGGATCGTATTCTTGATCCGGAGGTAGCATCACAGCGTGCTTTTCTTTATGACATGGTCGAAGAAGTAAAGGTTGTTGATGATTACACAGTTCAGATCGTCACTGAGTACCCATTTGCACCACTTCCTGCACACCTAGCACATACGGGTGGTGGAATGATGAGTGCCGAGAAGATTGCTGAAGACTATGAAGCAATGGAAAATGGTGAAGAGCCAGGTTCTGTATTAAATAATGAGCCGACTGGAACAGGTTACTTTGAGTTTGAAAGCTGGGCTCCAGGTAATGAAATCAAATTAACGAAAAACGAAAACTATTGGGGAGATCCTGCAAAAGTTGACTCAGTTACATTCCGAGTCGTACCTGAGGATGGAACGCGAATTGCTGATCTAAATACAGGAGCAGCTCACATTGCTGATCCACTAAGCCCAAGTGATGTCTCACAAATTGAAGCAACAGATGGAATGCATGTAGACTCTACTGAGAGTGTAGCCATGATGTATATCGGATTTAACTCTCAGAAGGAACCATTTGATGATCCAAACGTACGTAAAGCATTATCAATGGCTATTAATAAGGATAGTATTATTCAAGGAATCTACGATGGACACGGACTGGAAGCAAAGAGTCCGCTTGCTCCAAAAGTATATGGTTATAGTGAAGACATTGATGTAATTGAATATGATCCTGAAGAAGCGAAGGCTCTTTTAGAGGAAGCTGGTTACGGTGAAGGAGAACTTTCCATTACATTTAACACAAGTGATCACCGTGAGCGTCAGAACATCGCAGAAAATGTTCAACAAGCACTAACTGAAATTGGTGTTAATGTAAGTATTGAAATGGAGGAATGGGCATCATTCCTAGAGTCAACAGCTAATGGCGAACAAGAAATGTTTGTACTGAGCTGGTCAACAGTAACAGGTGATGGAGATTACGGTCTCTTCCCACTATTCCATGAATCTCAATTTGGTTCTGCGGGTAACCGTACATTTACAGATAATGCAGAGCTTAATGAGCTGCTGATGTCTGCTCGTCAAAACGAAGATCAGGAAGCACGTTTAGGTCAATATGAAGAAGCTCAAAACATCATTGCTAATGAAGCAATTGTGTATCCACTTTTCCATGAAGACTATCTACTTGGCGTAAGTGATAGTGTAGAAGGACTGTGGCAGCATCCAACAAGAAGACTAATGCTTCAGGATGTTACACTGAACTAAATAAGGATAGAAAATGAGAGCGGGTGTCCATTCAATATGGACACCCGCTTTTTTGGTGCAAGCAAATAATAGTTAAAAGCGACCTTAATCCCTTATATTGTTATTGTCTGATAATATAAAAAATACTGAATACGTTTTCTTAAAATAGGGTCCTAACCCTTGATGGTGTTTGATAAATCAGATAATACAAACATGTGCAAAAATAAAAAGTAAACTAAAATTATTGTCCAACTATTTAAAATCATGTATAGTGTATAAAGATTAATACATCAATATAATGTTTAAGGGGGAAATACAATGAAGTTAGGGAAAAAACATCTATCAATGTGGATGCTTATTCTTTTAGTAAGCTTTGGTTTAGCAGCATGTGCTAGTGAGCCAGATGCAAACTCAGGTTCAAGCGATGATGATGCAGCTGCTGGAAATGAAGAAGGTACTGGTGGCGATTTAGTCATTGATACGAAGTCTGAACTTGTTTCACTTGATCCACACGGTGTGAATGACGTACCTTCTGGTAATGTTCAATCAAATATTTACGAAAAACTTGTTTTCTTTGATGAGGAAATGGATATTCAAAACGGTCTTGCTGAAGACTGGAAGCAAGTAGATGAGAACACACTTGAATTCAAGCTACGTGAAGGCGTTACATTTACAGATGGCGAAGCATTTAATGCTGAAGCTGTAAAAGCAAATATTGAACGTATTACGGACGAAGAAATTGCATCACAGCGTGCATTTTTATTCGCGGATGTTTCAGAAATTAATGTTGTAGACGACTATACGATTCAATTTATTACAGAAGAACCTTCTGCTTCATTGATTTTCAGCTTTGCTCATAATGGAGGTAGCATGATTAGCCCTGCATCCATTGAGGAAGATTATGCTGCAATGGAAAACGGAGAAACGTCTGGTTCTGTTATTGGAACAAACCCAGTGGGAACAGGTATCTTTAAGCTTGATGAATGGGCTTCTGGAAACTTTGTTCGTCTTGTGAAAAATGAAGATTACTGGGACGGGGAAGCGAAGCTTGATTCTGTAACATTCCAAGTTGTTTCAGAGGATAACACTCGTTTAGCTAACATTGAAACAGGAAGTGCTCATATTTCTGAGCCAACTGCACCAAGTGATGTTAACCGTGTAGAAAACTCGGATGTAATGGATATTGTTCAATCAGACAGCTTAAACGTTTCATATATTGGTTTCAACACAGAGAGAGAACCATTTGATGATGTGCGCGTTCGTCGTGCAATCTCTATGGCAATTAATAACGAAGATGTAGTAAACAACCTATACAATGGTTATGGTACACCTGCAAAAGGTCCAATTGCTCCAGGAGTTATCGGATACGATGACAGCATTGAGCCAATTGAATACAATCCAGAAGAAGCAAAGAAATTGCTTGAAGAAGCTGGAATTGAAGATGGTTTTGAAATCACAATTTCTACAAACGATACAACAGAGCGTCAAGATTTAGCTACATTTGTTCAAGCTGAACTTGAAAAAGTAGGACTAAATGTGAATATTGATATCGTTGAGTGGGGTGCTTACCTAGAGCAAACAGCTCAAGGTGACACAGACATGTTTGTTCTTGGATGGAGCTCGGCTACTGGAGATGCAGATTATGCACTTGAGCCATTATTCCACTCTAAAAACAAAGGTAATGCTGGTAACCGTTCTTTCTACGAGAACGAAGAAGTAGATGCATTGCTTGATGAAGCGAAAAACGAGTTAGACACAACAAAACGTAACGAGCTTTATAGCCAAGTCCAAGAAATCCTAATTGAAGAAGCACCACTTTTATACACTCACCATAAGGTTGAGCTAAATGCGGTTGCTAATACTGTTCATGGTTTCTACCGTCACCCAACTGGAGACTTCTGGTTGAAAGACGTTTACGTTGAATAATACGTACTAATTGAAAGTAGACCCTCTCGCCGAGGGTCTACTTTTTTATTTGAAAAATATGTCGATTAAATAAGTAAAAAGTCATGTTTTGTGAGAAAAGGTGAAAAAACAGTCGTAAATTGTCTGAATATAAGCTATATTAGTTCGATAATAGATGTTTGAATCTTTTAAATACTATCAAGAGTTTGAAAGGATGCATATTTATGAAAAAGTCTTATTTACTCCTTGGTTTACTAACAGTGGGGTTAGTGGCGTGTGCTAGTGAGCCACAAGCTTCCGGATCAGCAGATGAGGCTTCGACGGATGGTCAGGGCGGAGATCTAGTGATTGATATGGGGGCTGAGGCCGTTACGCTTGATCCTCATTTAGCGAATGATGTTCCATCTGGAAACGTGGCGTCTAATATTTATGATAAGCTTGTAAACTTTGATGGAGAGATGAATATAGAAGAAAACCTCGCTAAGAAATGGGAGCAGGTGGATGACCTAACACTTCGCTTTGAGCTTGAAGAAGGGGTAACCTTCCATGACGGGGAACCATTTAATGCTGAGGCTGTTAAAGCGAATATTGACCGTGTAACGGATCCTGATATTGCCTCACCAAGAGGATATCTATTTGATAATATATCAGATGTAAATGTTGTGGATGATTATACAGTAGAGATTATAACAGAGGAGCCATTTGCACCATTAATTTATAGCTTTGCTCACAATGGTGGATCAATGATTAGTCCGAAAGCAATTGCAGAAGACTATGAAGCAATGGAATCTGGCGAAAAACCAGGAAGTGTGATTAATAATCAGCCTGTAGGTTCAGGTTACTTTGAATTCGAATCTTGGAATGTAGGACAAGAGATCAAATTAGTAAACAATGAAGAGTACTGGGGAGAACCTGCTAAGCTAGATTCGGTTACATTTAAAACAGTGCCAGAGGATGGAACTCGTTTAGCGGATCTAGAGACTGGTAGTGCTCATGTATCAGATCCATTTAGTCCATCTGACGTAGAGCGAGTGAAGGCAACGGATGGTTTAGATGTGATCGAGTCAAACAGTATGGGAATAGAATATATCGGCTTTAACACAAAGAAAGCGCCTTTTGATGATAAACGTGTTCGTCAGGCTGTTTCTATGGCAATTAATAATGAAGCGGTTATTGAGAATCTATTAAATGGATACGGAACACCTGCAATTGGTCCAATGTCTCCACAGATTATCGGATTTGATGATTCAGTTGAGCCTTTAGGCTATGATATTGAAAAAGCAAAAGAGCTTCTAGCTGAAGCGGGTCATCCGGATGGATTTGAAACAACAATTTGGACAAATGATAAGCGCGAGCGTGTAGACTTAGTAACTTATGTACAGCAGGAACTAAAGCAATTAGGTATTGATGTAAAGACAGAGACAATGGAATGGGGCTCTTACTTAGACCGTACAAACTCTGGCGATCATGATATGTTTGTTTTAGGATGGAGTGCATCAACGGGAGATGCGGATTATGCGTTGTCCCCACTATTCCATTCAATGAACCACGGGGCAGCTGGTAACAAGTCATTCTTTGATAATGAAGAGGTTGATCAATTATTAGAAGATGCTCAGCATGAGATGGATGAAGAAAAACGTATGGCCATGTATAAAGAAGTACAGGATATCTTAATTGATGAAGCGCCACTTCTTTACACTCACCACAAGCAAGAAGTAAATGCGATTAGTGATAATGTTAAAAATCTATGGCGCCATCAAAGTGGAGACTTTAAACTCCACGATGTATATATTGAAGAGTAATATCGATCGCCCGGGAGCAGACACTGCTCCCGGGTTTTTTAACGCGCTCATTGCAGTGTAACCGAGCTATCTGCTACGATACATAAAGATAAAGTCGGAGGCGAGAACGATGTCCACTCTCATAGTAAAAGAACAAGACCATACGTACTGGATGCGGCAGGCAATGAAAGAAGCAGAAAAAGCAGAGGCAATAGGCGAAGTGCCAATCGGGGCTATTATCGTAAAGGACGAAACAGTCATTGCTCGGGCTCATAATTTACGAGAGAAGTTACACAGTGCAACGGCGCATGCTGAGTTACTTGCTATTCAAGAAGCGTGTAGGACACTTGAAGCTTGGCGATTAGAAGATTGTACTCTCTACGTAACACTGGAGCCTTGTCCAATGTGTGCAGGTGCGATTGTTCAATCAAGAATCCCCACGGTTGTATATGGAGCCGCAGATCCAAAAGCGGGTTGTGCGGGGACACTCATGAATCTATTAGATGAATCTCGTTTTAATCATCGAAGTGCGGTGGTAGGAGGCTGCTTGGAAGAGGAATGCGCGGCGCAGCTCACAACGTTCTTCCGGAAATTACGAGCAGAGAAAAAGAGAAGGAAGATGGAATCGGATAGTAACCTTGCATAAAGTGAGATTTTGCCGTATACTGAACTTTGCCGTGCTAGGTGGGGAGGTAGCGGTGCCCTGTCACTCGCAATCCGCTAGAGCGAGACTGAATCCCTTTCCTAGGTTATATCATCTTTTGGCCTGCCCTAAGTAAGTAGTGTTGACGTTTGGGTTCTGCGCAACGGAAACTCATGAATCCTGTCAGGTCCGGAAGGAAGCAGCAGTAAGTGAATCCTTTCGTGTGCCGCAGAGTTGCCTGGACCGAGCCAACTGCTTAGGTAACGCATGGGATGGTATGATCAAAGAAAGGTGCACGGTATATATACATAGAACTCAAGCAATTGCGCATGCGCAATTGCTTTTTTCTTGTTACATCTCACCTGAACTATCAATTACGTATGGAAATGTCTATAATAGAAGAAAGAGAAAAAGAAGGGACGGGATATCAGCATGGGTTACCAGGCACTGTATCGAGTATGGCGCCCACAACTGCTGAAGGATGTGGTTGGCCAAACACATCTAACAAAAACCTTGCAAAATGCGCTTGTTCAAAATAAGTTTTCGCATGCTTATTTGTTTTCAGGACCAAGAGGAACAGGAAAAACGAGTGCTGCTAAGATAATTGCAAAAGCGATCAATTGTGAGAAAGCACCGGTAGCGGAACCGTGTAATGAATGCGCAGCGTGCGTAGGCATTTCAAATGGATCGATTGTTGATGTGATGGAGATTGACGCGGCTTCTAACAACGGAGTCGATGAAATAAGAGATATCCGTGATAAGGTGAAATTCGCACCAAGCGAAGTTCGGTATAAGGTTTATATCATCGATGAGGTTCATATGCTTTCAACAGGAGCTTTTAACGCCTTATTAAAAACCCTTGAGGAACCACCTGAACACGCGATTTTTATATTAGCAACAACAGAGCCCCACAAAATTCCGCTTACGATCATCTCTCGTTGTCAGCGTTTTGATTTTAAGCCAATCTCTCAGGGCGCAATGATTGGGCGGATGAAGGAAATTGTTGAAGCGGATCATGTTCAAGTAGAAGATGAAGCTTTACAACTTATCGTACAGGCAGCAGATGGTGGAATGCGAGATGCATTAAGTCTTCTGGACCAATCCATCTCTTTCTCTGATGATACAGTTCAAGCGGAAGCAGTACGGTTGATTACTGGAGCCGTATCAAGAGAGGCGTTAGCGAATGTGGTCGGTAGTCTTCATAATGGACAAGCATCAGAACTCCTATCACTTATTGATCAAGTATTGAAGGACGGGAAGGATCCAAAGCGTTTTGTTGAAGACCTGCTTTACTACTTTCGGGATGTTCTCTTATATAAAACGTCACCTGATTCTGCTCACTTAATGGAGCGGGCAGTTGTAGACGATCATTTTAAGAAGCTTTCCGAAGAGCTGAGTTTCAATTGGCTTTATCATGGCATTGAGACGATGAACAATACTCAGCAGGAAATGAAGTGGTCTACTCATCCTAAGATGATGATTGAACTTGCTGTTATCCAGTTAATGAATAAACCGAACATTCGTTCTGAGTCTCCTCAAGTTGAAGCATCTGCTTCGTCTTCTGAGCTTGAAGAAAAAGTGAAGAAGCTTGAAGGTATGTTGAATCAACTGCAGAAACAAGGGGTTCAAGCAAAGCCAGAAGAAAAGTCACAACCTCAACAGAAGCGAACGAGAAAGGCTCCTCAACAAACAAGACTTGCCACTGGACAGGTAAAGGAGCTACTTGGTAAGGCAGAAAAGCAAAAGCTTCAGCAGGTCACTTCTCAATGGCCTGATGTCACAGCACGAATGAAAATGAAAAGTGTACCTGGATCAGCTTGGCTAAACGACAGTCGACCGGTTGCGGCGGCTCCGGATGGGATCCTATTAGCATTTCAAAATGAGATGCATCGTGATATGATGGATACGAAGTTTAGAGAGACTTTGCTTGAAGTGCTACAAGAAGTGCTTGGGGAAGGGATGACATTCATTACCCTTCTACATTCACAGTGGACCAAGTTAAAGGATGAGTTTGTTCAAGAGCAAAAAAGCAGTGATACAACAACTCATTCTTCTGGGGATCAAGAAACAACAGATCCTCTTATTGATGAAGCCGTCAAACTTGTCGGTGAGGATTTAATTGAGTGGGCAGACAAAAATTGAATGGAGGAATTATACAATGAAAAACATGGGTAATATGATGAAGCAAATGCAAAAGATGCAGAAGCAAATGGCGAAGGCGCAAGAGGAATTAAAGGAAAAAACAGTCGAAGCAACAGCTGGTGGTGGAATGGTTACAGTAACAGCTAGTGGAGACAAACGTATTTTAGATATTAAAATTTCTGAGGATGTTGTAGATCCGGATGATATCGATATGCTTCAGGATCTAGTGATTGCTGCAACAAATGAAGCTCTTAAGCTAGTGGATGAGCTTGTTGAGCAAGATATGGGTAAATTCACTAAAGGAATGAATATTCCAGGAATGTTCTAGGAGGGTAGCCGTTGCAATATCCTGAACCGATAGCCAAATTAATCGATGGATTTATGAGATTACCGGGGATTGGTCCGAAAACTGCGAGTCGACTTGCTTTTTATGTATTAGATATGAAGGAAGACGATGTACTTGATTTTGCTAAGGCGCTTGTCAATGCGAAGCGGAACCTAACGTATTGTTCTGTTTGTCACAATATTACGGACCAAGACCCTTGTTATATATGTAACGACAAATCACGTGATCAATCCATGGTCTGTGTTGTCCAGGAATCCCGTGATGTCATGGCGATGGAAAAGATGCGTGAATACCCTGGTCAGTACCATGTGTTGCACGGTGCTATCTCTCCAATGGAGGGAATTGGACCGGAGGATATTAAGGTGCCAGAGCTTATTAAACGATTGCAGGATGACACCATACAAGAAGTCATCATTGCGACGAACCCTACAATAGAAGGGGAAGCAACGGCTATGTATATCTCTCGTCTAGTAAAACCTACAGGAATCAAGGTAACAAGAATTGCTCATGGACTTCCTGTTGGTGGAGACTTGGAGTATGCAGATGAAGTAACATTATCAAGAGCGATTGAAGGCAGACGAGAATTGTAAGGCAGGCGAGGTCATTGTTTTTTCGTAAAAAAGGAAAGCTTAGGATGGAAGAGAATGAACGACTGCTGAACCACATAGAAGTCACGAAGGAACGCTATGATAATCAAAGGCAGCTTATTGAACATAGTGTTGATCCATCTGAAGATGTGATTGCACGCATGAAACTGACGGAAGCGAAGTATTCTTTTCTATTAAGGGAAGCAAGAATTCGTCACGCGAGAAGGGACAAACTGTGAGAGACAGTTTGTTCTTTTTTTGTAGGCTTGGACATACATTGAACCAAGAACATGCAGAGTAGGGGGGAAGAGATGGATCCAATCATTCTTTATGCGTTGTTAGGGGGAGCGGTCATCTTATTGCTTACTGTCGGAGCCCCAATGAGACCGATTCGACTCGTTGGAAATGTCGCTGTTAAACTTGTAATAGGTTTGTTACTACTGTTTCTATTAAATGCGGCTGGAGGATGGACAGGTATTCATATACCGATTAATCCTATTACTGCAACAATTACAGGATTACTAGGTGTTCCTGGTCTTGTGTTATTGGTGGTTGTGAATCAATTTATTTTATAAAGAAATAACAAACCCTCATTCGTGGCTTTTATGAATGAGGGTTTGTGTATGTTAAAAAGTTTTTCAGTTTCTTTAAAAAGTAGTTGCCTTTTGTTTGTGGGCATGGTAAATTATATCTTGCTGTCAGATAAGCAGTAAAACAACTTTAAAAAAAGTTCTTTACTTTCTGATCTGATCTATGTTATATTAATTAAGTCGCCAACACGACATCAAGTTCTTTGAAAACTGAACAAAAGCCAAGCGTACGAAGAGATACACGATATCTCATAAGTATAAAAAGTCGCAAATAATAACTTGTTTTCAAGTTAAAAAATGCGCAATTAATACTTTGTTTGATTTTAGACACATTTTGTGTCGATCAACAAAGCCAGCAGTTGAGCAATCAACTCACCACTTTTATGGAGAGTTTGATCCTGGCTCAGGACGAACGCTGGCGGCGTGCCTAATACATGCAAGTCGAGCGGACGTTTTTGAAGCTTGCTTCAAAAACGTTAGCGGCGGACGGGTGAGTAACACGTGGGCAACCTACCTTATCGACTGGGATAACTCCGGGAAACCGGGGCTAATACCGGATAACATCTAGCACCTCCTGGTGCTGGATTAAAAGAGGGCTTCTTGCTCTCACGATGAGATGGGCCCGCGGCGCATTAGCTAGTTGGAGAGGTAACGGCTCCCCAAGGCGACGATGCGTAGCCGACCTGAGAGGGTGATCGGCCACACTGGGACTGAGACACGGCCCAGACTCCTACGGGAGGCAGCAGTAGGGAATCTTCCGCAATGGACGAAAGTCTGACGGAGCAACGCCGCGTGAGTGATGAAGGGTTTCGGCTCGTAAAGCTCTGTTATGAGGGAAGAACACGTACCGTTCGAATAGGGCGGTACCTTGACGGTACCTCATCAGAAAGCCACGGCTAACTACGTGCCAGCAGCCGCGGTAATACGTAGGTGGCAAGCGTTGTCCGGAATTATTGGGCGTAAAGCGCGCGCAGGCGGCCTTTTAAGTCTGATGTGAAATCTTGCGGCTCAACCGCAAGCGGCCATTGGAAACTGGGAGGCTTGAGTACAGAAGAGGAGAGTGGAATTCCACGTGTAGCGGTGAAATGCGTAGATATGTGGAGGAACACCAGTGGCGAAGGCGACTCTCTGGTCTGTAACTGACGCTGAGGCGCGAAAGCGTGGGGAGCAAACAGGATTAGATACCCTGGTAGTCCACGCCGTAAACGATGAGTGCTAGGTGTTAGGGGTTTCGATGCCCGTAGTGCCGAAGTTAACACATTAAGCACTCCGCCTGGGGAGTACGGCCGCAAGGCTGAAACTCAAAGGAATTGACGGGGGCCCGCACAAGCAGTGGAGCATGTGGTTTAATTCGAAGCAACGCGAAGAACCTTACCAGGTCTTGACATCCTTTGACCACTCTGGAGACAGAGCTTCCCCTTCGGGGGCAAAGTGACAGGTGGTGCATGGTTGTCGTCAGCTCGTGTCGTGAGATGTTGGGTTAAGTCCCGCAACGAGCGCAACCCTTGACCTTAGTTGCCAGCATTTAGTTGGGCACTCTAAGGTGACTGCCGGTGACAAACCGGAGGAAGGTGGGGATGACGTCAAATCATCATGCCCCTTATGACCTGGGCTACACACGTGCTACAATGGATGGTACAAAGGGTTGCGAAGCCGCGAGGTGAAGCCAATCCCATAAAGCCATTCTCAGTTCGGATTGTAGGCTGCAACTCGCCTGCATGAAGCTGGAATTGCTAGTAATCGCGGATCAGCATGCCGCGGTGAATACGTTCCCGGGCCTTGTACACACCGCCCGTCACACCACGAGAGTTTGTAACACCCGAAGTCGGTGAGGTAACCTTTTGGAGCCAGCCGCCGAAGGTGGGACAGATGATTGGGGTGAAGTCGTAACAAGGTAGCCGTATCGGAAGGTGCGGCTGGATCACCTCCTTTCTAGGGAGTTTTACTTCTAGTCGATCACACAGTTTATCTGATGTGAATACGCTTTGGCTTTTGTTCGGTTTTGAATGAACTTATTCATTCAAACGAAGACCGACTTTCTGTCGGCATGGTTCTTTGAAAACTAAATCGTGCAATGCAAAACACACACAACGCAATCATCGTTAGATGAAAGCGAGTCTATATACACCATACTTGATGAATGACATCTTACGATGGTCTGAAATCAACTTGGTTAAGTTATGAAGGGCGCACGGTGAATGCCTTGGCACTAGGAGCCGAAGAAGGACGCGACGAACGGCGAAACGCCTCGGGGAGCTGTAAGTGAGCTTTGATCCGAGGATATCCGAATGGGGGAACCCACCATTTTTAATCGAATGGTACCCGTATCTGAATACATAGGATACGAGGAGGCAGACCCGGGGAACTGAAACATCTAAGTACCCGGAGGAAGAGAAAGAAAAATCGATTTCCTGAGTAGCGGCGAGCGAAACGGAAACAGCCCAAACCTGAAGGCTTGCCTTTAGGGGTTGTAGGACATTCCATTGGAGTTACAAAGAAACGGAGTAGGTGAAGCATCTGGAAAGATGCGTCAAAGAGGGTAACAACCCCGTAGCCGAAACTTCGTTTCCTCCGGAGTGTATCCTGAGTACGGCGGGACACGTGAAACCCCGTCGGAATCCGGGAGGACCATCTCCCAAGGCTAAATACTCCCTAGTGACCGATAGTGAACCAGTACCGTGAGGGAAAGGTGAAAAGCACCCCGGAAGGGGAGTGAAAGAGATCCTGAAACCGTGTGCCTACAACTAGTCAGAGCCCATTAACGGGTGATGGCGTGCCTTTTGTAGAATGAACCGGCGAGTTACGATGTCGTGCAAGGTTAAGCTGATGAGGCGGAGCCGTAGCGAAAGCGAGTCTGAATAGGGCGAATTGAGTACGCCGTCGTAGACCCGAAACCGAGTGATCTACCCATGTCCAGGGTGAAGTTCAGGTAACACTGAATGGAGGCCCGAACCCACGCATGTTGAAAAATGCGGGGATGAGGTGTGGGTAGGGGTGAAATGCCAATCGAACTCGGAAATAGCTGGTTCTCCCCGAAATAGCTTTAGGGCTAGCCTCGAGGGAAGAGTCTTGGAGGTAGAGCACTGATTGGACGAGGGGTCCCCACAGGATTACCGAATTCAGTCAAACTCCGAATGCCAAGTACTTATCCTCGGGAGTCAGACTGCGAGTGCTAAGATCCGTAGTCAAGAGGGAAACAGCCCAGACCATCAGCTAAGGTCCCAAAGTATACGTTAAGTGGCAAAGGATGTGGAGTTGCCCAGACAACCAGGATGTTGGCTTAGAAGCAGCCACCATTTAAAGAGTGCGTAATAGCTCACTGGTCGAGTGACTCTGCGCCGAAAATGTAACGGGGCTAAACGTATCACCGAAGCTATGGATGAACACCTTAGGTGTTCGTGGTAGGGGAGCGTTCCAAGGACAGCGAAGCTAGATCGTGAGGACTAGTGGAGTGCTTGGAAGTGAGAATGCCGGTATGAGTAGCGAAAAGAGGGGTGAGAATCCCCTCCGTCGAAAGCCCAAGGTTTCCTGAGGAAGGCTCGTCCGCTCAGGGTCAGTCGGGACCTAAGCCGAGGCTGAAAAGCGTAGGCGATGGACAACAGGTTGATATTCCTGTACCACCTCTCCACCGTTTGAGTAATGGGGGGACGCAGAAAGGTAGGGTGAGCGCGCTGATGGATATGCGCGTCTAAGCTGTTAGGCTGGAAAGTAGGCAAATCCGCTTTCCGTTCGGCTGAGCAGTGATAGCGAGGGAAATTTAGTACCGAAGTCCCTGATCCTCCGCTGCCTAGAAAAGCCTCTAGCGAGGTGGAAGGTGCCCGTACCGCAAACCGACACAGGTAGGCGAGAAGAGAATTCTAAGACGCGCGGGAGAACTCTCGTTAAGGAACTCGGCAAAATGACCCCGTAACTTCGGGAGAAGGGGTGCTCTATTAGGGTGCAAGCCCGAGAGAGCCGCAGTGAAAAGATCCAAGCGACTGTTTAGCAAAAACACAGGTCTCTGCGAAGCCGCAAGGCGAAGTATAGGGGCTGACACCTGCCCGGTGCTGGAAGGTTAAGAGGAGGGGTTATCCTTTTAGGAGAAGCTCTGAATTGAAGCCCCAGTAAACGGCGGCCGTAACTATAACGGTCCTAAGGTAGCGAAATTCCTTGTCGGGTAAGTTCCGACCCGCACGAATGGTGTAACGATTTGGATACTGTCTCAACGAGAGACCCGGTGAAATTATAGTACCTGTGAAGATGCAGGTTACCCGCGACAGGACGGAAAGACCCCATGGAGCTTTACTGTAGCCTGATAGTGGATGTTGGTATCGTTTGTACAGGATAGGTAGGAGCCTTTGAAACCGGAGCGCCAGCTTCGGTGGAGGCATTGGTGGGATACTACCCTGACGGTGCTGACATTCTAACCTCGACCCGTGATCCGGGTCAGGGACATTGTCAGGTGGGCAGTTTGACTGGGGCGGTCGCCTCCTAAACAGTAACGGAGGCGCCCAAAGGTTCCCTCAGAATGGTTGGAAATCATTCGAAGAGTGCAAAGGCATAAGGGAGCTTGACTGCGAGACCTACAAGTCGAGCAGGGACGAAAGTCGGGCTTAGTGATCCGGCGGTGCCGAATGGAAGGGCCGTCGCTCAACGGATAAAAGCTACCCTGGGGATAACAGGCTTATCTCCCCCAAGAGTCCATATCGACGGGGAGGTTTGGCACCTCGATGTCGGCTCGTCGCATCCTGGGGCTGAAGTAGGTCCCAAGGGTTGGGCTGTTCGCCCATTAAAGCGGCACGCGAGCTGGGTTCAGAACGTCGTGAGACAGTTCGGTCCCTATCCGTCGCGGGCGCAGGAAATTTGAGAGGAGCTGTCCTTAGTACGAGAGGACCGGGATGGACACACCGCTGGTGTACCAGTTGTTCCGCCAGGAGCATCGCTGGGTAGCTACGTGTGGACGGGATAAGTGCTGAAAGCATCTAAGCATGAAGCCCCCCTCAAGATGAGATTTCCCATAGCGTAAGCTAGTAAGACCCCTTAGAGATGATGAGGTTGATAGGTCTGGAGTGGAAGTGTGGCGACACATGGAGCGGACAGATACTAATCGGTCGAGGACTTATCCAATTTGGTGTATACTGTGTGAGCACGATTTAGTTTTGAAGGAATCATTTTCTTTCAATGAGTCCGGTGGCAATAGCGAAGAGGTCACACCCGTTCCCATGCCGAACACGGCCGTTAAGCTCTTCTGCGTCAATGGTAGTTGGGGGCTTCCCCCTGCGAGAGTAGAACGTTGCCGGGCACTGATATGAATCTTCCATCTTTTGATGGGAGGTTTTTTTATCGGGTAAACCCCAATGATAGTATGTTATTAATGAGGAAAGATGATCTTCAATAACGAGATTTAAAAAGGATTATTTTTAAATCGAACTCTTTTAATCATTATTTAGATGCGCCCGTAGCTCAACTGGATAGAGTACTTGACTACGAATCAAGCGGTTAGAGGTTCGAATCCTCTCGGGCGCGCCATTAATATAGTTACTCAGTTAGGTAGAGAATCTGCTTTTGGATCAAGAGCTTCTAGCTTCAAACCTTACCTCTCTGATGATCTTATTTTTGGGGCCTTAGCTCAGCTGGGAGAGCGCCTGCCTTGCACGCAGGAGGTCAGCGGTTCGATCCCGCTAGGCTCCACCAATTAATTTATAAATGTTTTTATAAAAAGTCGTTGACAAACATTACGGTGTTTGATATGATTATTAAGTCGCCAAATGAGCGGCAAACAAGTTCTTTGAAAACTGAACAAAAGCCAAGCGTACGAAGAGATACAAGTTATCTCATAAGTATAAAAAGTCGTAGCGTAAGCTACGCAATTGGAAAGTTGATGGTAACATCAACGCCAGCAGTTGAGCAATCAACTCACCACTTTTATGGAGAGTTTGATCCTGGCTCAGGACGAACGCTGGCGGCGTGCCTAATACATGCAAGTCGAGCGGACGTTTTTGAAGCTTGCTTCAAAAACGTTAGCGGCGGACGGGTGAGTAACACGTGGGCAACCTACCTTATCGACTGGGATAACTCCGGGAAACCGGGGCTAATACCGGATAACATCTAGCACCTCCTGGTGCCGGATTAAAAGAGGGCTTCTTGCTCTCACGATGAGATGGGCCCGCGGCGCATTAGCTAGTTGGAGAGGTAACGGCTCCCCAAGGCGACGATGCGTAGCCGACCTGAGAGGGTGATCGGCCACACTGGGACTGAGACACGGCCCAGACTCCTACGGGAGGCAGCAGTAGGGAATCTTCCGCAATGGACGAAAGTCTGACGGAGCAACGCCGCGTGAGTGATGAAGGGTTTCGGCTCGTAAAGCTCTGTTATGAGGGAAGAACACGTACCGTTCGAATAGGGCGGTACCTTGACGGTACCTCATCAGAAAGCCACGGCTAACTACGTGCCAGCAGCCGCGGTAATACGTAGGTGGCAAGCGTTGTCCGGAATTATTGGGCGTAAAGCGCGCGCAGGCGGCCTTTTAAGTCTGATGTGAAATCTTGCGGCTCAACCGCAAGCGGCCATTGGAAACTGGGAGGCTTGAGTACAGAAGAGGAGAGTGGAATTCCACGTGTAGCGGTGAAATGCGTAGATATGTGGAGGAACACCAGTGGCGAAGGCGACTCTCTGGTCTGTAACTGACGCTGAGGCGCGAAAGCGTGGGGAGCAAACAGGATTAGATACCCTGGTAGTCCACGCCGTAAACGATGAGTGCTAGGTGTTAGGGGTTTCGATGCCCGTAGTGCCGAAGTTAACACATTAAGCACTCCGCCTGGGGAGTACGGCCGCAAGGCTGAAACTCAAAGGAATTGACGGGGGCCCGCACAAGCAGTGGAGCATGTGGTTTAATTCGAAGCAACGCGAAGAACCTTACCAGGTCTTGACATCCTTTGACCACTCTGGAGACAGAGCTTCCCCTTCGGGGGCAAAGTGACAGGTGGTGCATGGTTGTCGTCAGCTCGTGTCGTGAGATGTTGGGTTAAGTCCCGCAACGAGCGCAACCCTTGACCTTAGTTGCCAGCATTTAGTTGGGCACTCTAAGGTGACTGCCGGTGACAAACCGGAGGAAGGTGGGGATGACGTCAAATCATCATGCCCCTTATGACCTGGGCTACACACGTGCTACAATGGATGGTACAAAGGGTTGCGAAGCCGCGAGGTGAAGCCAATCCCATAAAGCCATTCTCAGTTCGGATTGTAGGCTGCAACTCGCCTGCATGAAGCTGGAATTGCTAGTAATCGCGGATCAGCATGCCGCGGTGAATACGTTCCCGGGCCTTGTACACACCGCCCGTCACACCACGAGAGTTTGTAACACCCGAAGTCGGTGAGGTAACCTTTTGGAGCCAGCCGCCGAAGGTGGGACAGATGATTGGGGTGAAGTCGTAACAAGGTAGCCGTATCGGAAGGTGCGGCTGGATCACCTCCTTTCTAGGGAGTTTTACTTCTAGTCGATCACACAGTTTATCTGATGTGAATACGCTTTGGCTTTTGTTCGGTTTTGAATGAACTTATTCATTCAAACGAAGACCGACTTTCTGTCGGCATGGTTCTTTGAAAACTAAATCGTGCAATGCAAAACACACACAACGCAATCATCGTTAGATGAAAGCGAGTCTATATACACCATACTTGATGAATGACATCTTACGATGGTCTGAAATCAACTTGGTTAAGTTATGAAGGGCGCACGGTGAATGCCTTGGCACTAGGAGCCGAAGAAGGACGCGACGAACGGCGAAACGCCTCGGGGAGCTGTAAGTGAGCTTTGATCCGAGGATATCCGAATGGGGGAACCCACCATTTTTAATCGAATGGTACCCGTATCTGAATACATAGGATACGAGGAGGCAGACCCGGGGAACTGAAACATCTAAGTACCCGGAGGAAGAGAAAGAAAAATCGATTTCCTGAGTAGCGGCGAGCGAAACGGAAACAGCCCAAACCTGAAGGCTTGCCTTTAGGGGTTGTAGGACATTCCATTGGAGTTACAAAGAAACGGAGTAGGTGAAGCATCTGGAAAGATGCGTCAAAGAGGGTAACAACCCCGTAGCCGAAACTTCGTTTCCTCCGGAGTGTATCCTGAGTACGGCGGGACACGTGAAACCCCGTCGGAATCCGGGAGGACCATCTCCCAAGGCTAAATACTCCCTAGTGACCGATAGTGAACCAGTACCGTGAGGGAAAGGTGAAAAGCACCCCGGAAGGGGAGTGAAAGAGATCCTGAAACCGTGTGCCTACAACTAGTCAGAGCCCATTAACGGGTGATGGCGTGCCTTTTGTAGAATGAACCGGCGAGTTACGATGTCGTGCAAGGTTAAGCTGATGAGGCGGAGCCGTAGCGAAAGCGAGTCTGAATAGGGCGAATTGAGTACGCCGTCGTAGACCCGAAACCGAGTGATCTACCCATGTCCAGGGTGAAGTTCAGGTAACACTGAATGGAGGCCCGAACCCACGCATGTTGAAAAATGCGGGGATGAGGTGTGGGTAGGGGTGAAATGCCAATCGAACTCGGAAATAGCTGGTTCTCCCCGAAATAGCTTTAGGGCTAGCCTCGAGGGAAGAGTCTTGGAGGTAGAGCACTGATTGGACGAGGGGTCCCCACAGGATTACCGAATTCAGTCAAACTCCGAATGCCAAGTACTTATCCTCGGGAGTCAGACTGCGAGTGCTAAGATCCGTAGTCAAGAGGGAAACAGCCCAGACCATCAGCTAAGGTCCCAAAGTATACGTTAAGTGGCAAAGGATGTGGAGTTGCCCAGACAACCAGGATGTTGGCTTAGAAGCAGCCACCATTTAAAGAGTGCGTAATAGCTCACTGGTCGAGTGACTCTGCGCCGAAAATGTAACGGGGCTAAACGTATCACCGAAGCTATGGATGAACACCTTAGGTGTTCGTGGTAGGGGAGCGTTCCAAGGACAGCGAAGCTAGATCGTGAGGACTAGTGGAGTGCTTGGAAGTGAGAATGCCGGTATGAGTAGCGAAAAGAGGGGTGAGAATCCCCTCCGTCGAAAGCCCAAGGTTTCCTGAGGAAGGCTCGTCCGCTCAGGGTCAGTCGGGACCTAAGCCGAGGCTGAAAAGCGTAGGCGATGGACAACAGGTTGATATTCCTGTACCACCTCTCCACCGTTTGAGTAATGGGGGGACGCAGAAAGGTAGGGTGAGCGCGCTGATGGATATGCGCGTCTAAGCTGTTAGGCTGGAAAGTAGGCAAATCCGCTTTCCGTTCGGCTGAGCAGTGATAGCGAGGGAAATTTAGTACCGAAGTCCCTGATCCTCCGCTGCCTAGAAAAGCCTCTAGCGAGGTGGAAGGTGCCCGTACCGCAAACCGACACAGGTAGGCGAGAAGAGAATTCTAAGACGCGCGGGAGAACTCTCGTTAAGGAACTCGGCAAAATGACCCCGTAACTTCGGGAGAAGGGGTGCTCTATTAGGGTGCAAGCCCGAGAGAGCCGCAGTGAAAAGATCCAAGCGACTGTTTAGCAAAAACACAGGTCTCTGCGAAGCCGCAAGGCGAAGTATAGGGGCTGACACCTGCCCGGTGCTGGAAGGTTAAGAGGAGGGGTTATCCTTTTAGGAGAAGCTCTGAATTGAAGCCCCAGTAAACGGCGGCCGTAACTATAACGGTCCTAAGGTAGCGAAATTCCTTGTCGGGTAAGTTCCGACCCGCACGAATGGTGTAACGATTTGGATACTGTCTCAACGAGAGACCCGGTGAAATTATAGTACCTGTGAAGATGCAGGTTACCCGCGACAGGACGGAAAGACCCCATGGAGCTTTACTGTAGCCTGATAGTGGATGTTGGTATCGTTTGTACAGGATAGGTAGGAGCCTTTGAAACCGGAGCGCCAGCTTCGGTGGAGGCATTGGTGGGATACTACCCTGACGGTGCTGACATTCTAACCTCGACCCGTGATCCGGGTCAGGGACATTGTCAGGTGGGCAGTTTGACTGGGGCGGTCGCCTCCTAAACAGTAACGGAGGCGCCCAAAGGTTCCCTCAGAATGGTTGGAAATCATTCGAAGAGTGCAAAGGCATAAGGGAGCTTGACTGCGAGACCTACAAGTCGAGCAGGGACGAAAGTCGGGCTTAGTGATCCGGCGGTGCCGAATGGAAGGGCCGTCGCTCAACGGATAAAAGCTACCCTGGGGATAACAGGCTTATCTCCCCCAAGAGTCCATATCGACGGGGAGGTTTGGCACCTCGATGTCGGCTCGTCGCATCCTGGGGCTGAAGTAGGTCCCAAGGGTTGGGCTGTTCGCCCATTAAAGCGGCACGCGAGCTGGGTTCAGAACGTCGTGAGACAGTTCGGTCCCTATCCGTCGCGGGCGCAGGAAATTTGAGAGGAGCTGTCCTTAGTACGAGAGGACCGGGATGGACACACCGCTGGTGTACCAGTTGTTCCGCCAGGAGCATCGCTGGGTAGCTACGTGTGGACGGGATAAGTGCTGAAAGCATCTAAGCATGAAGCCCCCCTCAAGATGAGATTTCCCATAGCGTAAGCTAGTAAGACCCCTTAGAGATGATGAGGTTGATAGGTCTGGAGTGGAAGTGTGGCGACACATGGAGCGGACAGATACTAATCGGTCGAGGACTTATCCAATTTGGTGTATACTGTGTGAGCACGATTTAGTTTTGAAGGAATCATTTTCTTTCAATGAGTCCGGTGGCAATAGCGAAGAGGTCACACCCGTTCCCATGCCGAACACGGCCGTTAAGCTCTTCTGCGTCAATGGTAGTTGGGGGCTTCCCCCTGCGAGAGTAGAACGTTGCCGGGCACTGAGTAAAAACCTTTCATCTTTTGATGGGAGGTTTTTTTGTGGTTTTATTTGAAGATGAGGAGAAGAGAAATAGTCTAAGAACCAAGAGGAAAAGAAGAGGGACCAAGAACTTTGATCCTTTACCAAGGAAGATGAAGAAAGAACCAAGCCCCCAGAACATTTAAACAAGAGCAACCCCTCAATACCAAGAACTAAATCAATCTTAATAAGAAGGAAGCTTCTTGTACCAAGAAGCACCCCATTATAGTAAGAAGAATAAGGATAAAGCCAAGAAACAAGAACATCTTATCAAGAAAAGCTCAAATAAAAAGAGCTTCTTAGCCGAAGAAGCTTACACCAAGACATATGTGTATCTTAAATAATTTCATAGGCACATAGACCGGCTTCTGCGAATATATGTAAGGGAGAGGCATTTTGATGTTTGGAACGGATAAGACTGGGTGATACTGATACAAAGGGGTGAGGCTCTAATGCAGAAAACAACGGTATTACGTGTTCAAATGGGGCACAAGTGTTTAATCTGTGAAACAAGGAAAACAAAGGGATATAGGTTACTCCATTCTTTTATATGCCAGGCGTGTGAGCAGAAGATTGTTCAATCAGAAGCCGGGACAGAAGATTATAGTATGTATGTACAAAAAATGCGTAAAATGATTGCTGGAAACTAATAATCAGATGTGGAGACAAGCCGATGATCTATCGCTTGTTTTTTTTATTATTTAGAAATGAGTCAGCATACGCTAAAATAGAGAGACTATGAGGTTAGAAGAGGAGAAACACGAATGGAAGACGATAATCAGCGGATGCCACTTGTACGGGCAATACAGCAACATATGAAACAGAAACCAGTCTCTTTTCATGTTCCTGGTCATAAAAGTGGTGCGATCATACCAAAGGGGATGGAGGATTTTAAAGAGGTTCTTTCCTACGATCTGACTGAAATAGAGGGCTTGGACGATTTACATGATCCTACTGGTCCGATTAAGGATGCAGAAGAACTACTTGCCACATGCTATAAAGCTTCAAAGAGCTTTTTTTTAGTTAATGGAACAACGGTTGGAAATTTGGCGATGGTGTATGCTCTTTGTTCACATGGAGATGTCGTTCTTGTGCAACGGAATTGTCATAAGTCGATATTACATGCTATGGAGCTTGCAGGTGTTACCCCAGTATATATGGAAGCTCAAGTTGATGAACAAACAGGGGTTTCCCTTGGGTTAAATGAGGATATTCTGCGCGGAGCACTTAAACGATATCCCCATGCTAAGGCACTTATCCTGACGTATCCATCATATTATGGAGTCAGCACACCTGTGGCTCCTATTATAAAAGCAGCCAAGCAGGCCGGTCTGATGGTGTTTGTAGATGAGGCACACGGGGCACACTTTTCACTTGGACCCCCTTTTCCCCCATCTTCACTTACTCTAGGGGCAGATATTGTGGTTCAGTCTGCGCATAAAACGTTACCAGCATTAACGATGGGTTCTTATTTACATCTTGGCCACGACATAAAGGAAAGTCAGGTTCAACAAATCAAACGCGCGTTAGCTATCTTTCAATCGAGCAGTCCTTCCTATTTAATCATGGCTTCTCTAGATGCAGCTAGAGCGTATCTCCACTCCTACACCAGTAATCAATTAAATGATCTTCTAGAAGAGGTTGAAGCATTTAAGGCAGGAATCCGAACGATCCCACAGCTCGCCCTAGTGGACTGGGAAAAAAGCGGGTATTCATGGGACCCGCTAAAGGTTACAATAAGATCGATGTCTCATTTAACTGGCTTCGAACTTCAGGAGAAATTGCATCAGATATCAATTGATGTGGAGCTTGCTGATGATCAGCATATCCTGCTTGTTTTAGGGCTAGAGCGTACGGGTAATGTAACTAAAATTATAGATAAGATGAAGGACCTTCTTTCACCATTTGAGGTAATTGATCATAACCAAACAAAGATTACTACTTCAAAACAAGAAACACCTTTAATTGAAGAATATAAAGTAGACATACATACTTATCAAACAAAGCACATTCCTTTTTGGGAGTCTGAGGGAAGAATAGCAGCAGAAGCAGTTATCCCTTATCCTCCAGGCATTCCACTTCTGTACCCAGGACAGAAAATCCACCGGTATATCCTGGACAAGATATACCGGCTACAGCAGGCAGGTGCGAGGTTTCAGGGTGAGGACGTAGTGGTAGAAGGAATGTATGTAGCAGAGCTGGAGGAAGAAAGATGAACAAAGGATTATTTATTACATTCGAAGGTGGAGAGGGAGCTGGAAAGACCACCGTTCTCACAAAGGTAGAACAATGGCTCAAAGAAAAAGGACATGCTCTTTTGCGAACGAGGGAACCAGGCGGAATCACCATTGCAGAAAAAATACGTACAGTAATATTAGATATAGAGCATACGGAGATGGATGGAAGAACAGAGGCTCTGCTCTATGCGGCAGCTAGAAGACAGCATCTTGTGGAAAAGGTTTTACCTGCACTCGAAAAAGGGAATATTGTATTGTGTGATCGTTTTATCGATAGCAGCTTAGCTTATCAAGGGTATGCAAGAGGTCTCGGAATAGATGAAGTTCTTTCCATCAATGAATTTGCCATAGAAGGCCATATGCCGGATCTAACCATTTACTTTGATGTAGACCCAGAGGTTGGCCTTAGACGAATTCATGACGATCAAGTACGTGAAGTCAATCGTCTAGACCAAGAGAAGCTTGAGTTTCACCATGCTGTGAAAGAAGGGTATCGTCAAGTAAAGAGTAGATATCCAAAACGTATTCATACAATTAATGCAAACCAATCCATTAATGATGTCACCGAAGAAGTGATTCGTGTGATTGAGGAGCAAATAAGCTATAATAGTAGGTAAAAGAAGGAGTGGATGAAAGTGAAATTAATCATTGCGGTCGTACAGGATAAGGACAGCACAAGGCTATCAGACGCTCTAGTTAAAGCAGATTTTAGAGCGACGAAGCTTTCTAGTACAGGTGGTTTCTTAAAAGCCGGGAATACTACATTCTTAATCGGAATTGAAGATGAGAAAACTGCTCAATTAATGGAAATTATAAAAGATAATTGTAAGAGTCGTGATCAACTTGTTGCTCCGATTTCTCCAATGGGTGGAAATGCGGATTCTTATGTACCATATCCAGTTGAAGTGCAGGTTGGTGGAGCCACTGTCTTTACCTTGCCTGTTGAAGAGTTTGAACAATTTTAATGAGCGATGGTAAGGACGTGTGAACATGAGTACTTGGAGTGAATTACAACAAATACAGCCAAGAGTTGTTCCATTTATGATAAAAAGCCTGGAAAAAGGCCGACTCTCTCATGCATATATTTTTGCTGGAGAGTCGGGAACAGGTAAGAAAGAGATAGCTCTTCAGCTGACGAAGAGCTATTTTTGTAGAGAACGAACAGGTGCAGAGCCTTGTGGGCAGTGCGCTGATTGTAAGCGGATTGTAAAGGGAAACCATCCTGACGTACATATGGTAGAGCCTGATGGAGCTTCTATTAAAAAGCATCAAGTGGAGTTTCTTCAGAAGGAATTTAATTACCGGGGCATGGAGACCTCACATAAGATGTATATCATTGATGAGGCGGATAAAATGACGGCGAGTGCGGCAAACAGCCTGTTAAAATTCCTGGAAGAGCCGGAATCTCCTACTCTTGCTATTCTTTTAACGGAGAGAGAATCTGCGCTTTTACCAACCGTTCGATCACGGAGTCAGCAGGTAGCCTTTCAGCCTTTATCTAAATCTGTTTTTGCGAGTAAACTTCAAGAAGAAGGAATCTCTCCTCTACAATCTCTCCTGTTGGCAGAAATTACGACAAACTTAGCACATGCAAACGAGTTAAATGACTCAGATTGGATTGCACAAGCCCGAAGCGTAGTGATACAATTGATGGGAGAGCTATACCATAGACCAAATCAAGTTCTGTTAACAATGCAGGATAAATGGCTTCCGTTGTGTAAAGAAAAAAGTCAGCAGGAAGCAGGTCTTGATATGATTCTTTTATGGTTAAGAGACCTATTATATATTCAGACGGGTAAGTCAGATACGCTCGTTTTTCCAGATCAACAAGATCAATATGAACAACTCGCGCTCTCCATCTCACAGCAACAGAATGTTGTGCATCTGTCTGGCGTGTTGGAAGCAAAACGTCATCTGAACGCTAACATGAATTATCAGCTTGTCATGGAGAAGCTGTTGCTCAGCATACAGGGGGTATAGACGTTGCATCAAGTTGTAGGCGTTCGCTTTAAAAAAGCGGGCAAAATCTATTACTTCTCCCCAGGGGAATTCAAGTTGGATTTGGGCGAGGCAGTAATTGTTGAAACGTCACGGGGAATTGAATTTGGTAAGGTTGTCATTGCTGAGAAGCAAGTAGATGAAAACGATGTGGTTCTTCCACTAAAACAAGTCATCCGCTTGGCTACAGCAAAAGATAAACTCACTGTGACAGAGAATGAAGAGGAAGCCCTTCAAGCGTTTGAAGTGTGCTCCGAAAAGATTGCTGAACATCAACTAGATATGAAACTAGTGGATGTCGAATATACATTTGACCGCAATAAGGTCTTATTCTATTTTACAGCGGATGGTCGAATTGACTTTCGCGAGCTTGTAAAGGATCTAGCGGCCGTTTTCCGCACGCGCATTGAGCTAAGACAAATTGGCGTGAGAGATGAAGCGAAGATGCTCGGCGGAATTGGTCCTTGTGGTCGAGTTCTGTGCTGCTCATCCTTTCTTGGAGATTTTGAGCCAGTATCCATCAAAATGGCGAAGGATCAAAACCTTTCTTTAAACCCTGCCAAGATATCAGGCCTTTGTGGACGACTTATGTGTTGCTTGAAGTATGAAAATGACACATATGAGGAAGCTAAAAAGGAACTACCTGATGTAGGGCGTCAAATTTTGACACCGGATGGGAAAGGAAAGGTTATCGGTTTAAATCTATTGGAGCGTCTTGTTCAAGTATCGATGAATGAAAATGAACAGGTGCTTGAATTTACGCTTGATGAATTGAACGGAACACGGGCTGTTTCAGCTGAATCCGCAGAATGATGGGGTGGAAACGTGGATAAGAAGGCAATCTTTAAGAAGGTTAGCCAGATGGAGGAGGGCATTGGTCAGCTTCACCAGGAGTTAAGTGGACTGAAGGAACAGTTAGCTTATCTGATTGAAGAGAACCATTACCTTCAGATTGAGAACAAGAACTTAAGAGAGCGTTTTGATTGGGAAACGCAGCAAGACGAGAAGCAAGCTCCTGAGGAAGATAAAGGAAAACCAATGATTGGTGAAGGGCATGATAACTTAGCAAGGCTATATCAAGAAGGTTTTCATATTTGTAATACGCATTATGGGAGCTTACGAGCCGACGGAGAAGATTGCTTGTTTTGCCTATCTTTCCTGCATCAAAAGAAATAATACTTGCCTCCACCCGAAACGTGAGGTCAACCCGTCAGTCGGGTTGACCTCTTTTTTTTAGGAAGGATTGTAACCCATGACTCTGATAGATAATGAACGACTTGATTATATTCCAGGCACACCATACTCCATTATCCAAAGTAGAGAGGTGTTTTCCTTTTCAATGGATGCGGTTCTCCTTGGACGCTTTGTGCACCTCCCGATTCAGAAGGGAAAGCTAATTGACCTTTGCAGTGGGAATGGAATTATTGGCTTAGTTCTAAGTGAACGAAGCAAAGCGACGATCACCTCGGTTGAATTGCAGGAGCGGCTGCATGATATGGCACAGCGGTCTGTTTCATACAACAAGAAACAGGAGCAAATTACTTCTGTTCAAGCTGATATTAAAAATTTACCCTCCTCTATTGAAAAAGGCAGTTATGATGTTGTGACGTGTAATCCTCCGTATTTTCAGGCGAATGAACATTCGGATCAAAACCAGAATCCGCATTTCACGATTGCTCGTCATGAAGTTCACTGTACGCTAGCTGATATCATTCAAACGGCTTCCACCTTAGTGAAACAAAAAGGTAAGGTCGCTCTCGTTCACCGTCCAGAGCGATTAACGGATATCATCGACTTAATGAGACAATACCGGATTGAGCCTAAACGAATGCAGCTCGTTCAACCGAACGCATCAAAAGAGGCAAACATGGTTCTGATTGAAGGCATGAAGGATGGAAAACCAGGGCTTACCTGTCTTCCCACTCTCTCTGTATATGGTGAGGACGGTCGTTATACAAAAGCCTTCCAGGAGGTCTACACGAGAACATGAGTACCGGTCATTATGTGTATATTATCCAATGTGCCGACAATACTTGGTATACAGGCTACACCAATGATGTAGAAAAGCGTTTTGTTAAGCACTCGCAAGGTAAGGGAGCAAAGTATACGAGAGGACGAGGTCCACTTACTTTGATTTGGCAGGAAGCATGTGTGACAAAAAAAGAAGCATTACAGCTTGAGTATGCGTTAAAACGAAAAAGCCGTGCTCAAAAAGAACAATATGTCAGAGAAAAGAAGGAGATGGCTTATGAAACAACAAATGAGTTACCATGAAGATTCAAATAAAGGCGTATTGTATCTCGTTCCTACTCCTATTGGAAATTTAGAAGATATGACATTCCGAGCGGTTCGCATACTTACAGAAGTCGACCTGATTGCAGCCGAGGATACAAGACAAACAAGAAAGCTATGCAGTCACTTTGACATTCATACTCCATTAACCAGGTATGATGAACATACAAAAGGAAAAGTAGGATCTCAGTTAATTGATCAGATAAGAGAAGGGAAATCCATTGCCCTTGTTAGTGATGCAGGGATGCCTGCAATCTCTGATCCAGGCCAGGATATCGTAAGTCTTGCTATTTCCGAGGAAATAGCTGTGATTGTACTTCCGGGTGCAAATGCAGCATTAACTGCATTAGTTGCTTCTGGCCTCTCTACCGATCAATTCTATTATCATGGATTTCTACCTCGACAGAAAAAAGCTAGAGCAGCTGAACTTGATAGACTTAAATCGATACAAGCCTCACTTATTTTCTATGAATCCCCTCATCGCTTAAAAGAAACCTTGCAAGCGATGAACGAGGTACTTGGAAACAGATTGATAAGTATCGGGCGGGAGTTAACGAAGAAATTCGAGGAATACCAACGTGGTACACTGGAAGAAGCATTAGACTGGGTGGAAACAGGTACAATTAAAGGTGAGTTTGTGATTGTTGTTGAAGGAACGACAGAAGAAGTGGTTGAAGATAAATGGTGGGACGAATTAGAAGTAAACCAGCACGTAGAACATTACCTATCTCTTGGTCTCTCATCCAAGGATGCGATCAAGAGCGTGGCAAAAGAACGTGAGGTTCCTAAACGCGAGGTCTACCAATCCTTTCATCAAGAGTCTGAATAAAA
Organism: Alkalihalobacillus sp. FSL W8-0930; assembly: GCA_037965595.1. Lineage (NCBI taxonomy): Bacteria > Bacillati > Bacillota > Bacilli > Caryophanales > Bacillaceae > Alkalihalobacillus > Alkalihalobacillus sp. FSL W8-0930. The sequence goes on from CP150183.1 coordinate 56,821, forward strand.
TGAAAAGCTGATTTTCCCATGTTCCAATTAGGTGAAAATCAGCTTTTTTATGATAAGATGAGAAATTGATTAAAAGAAAAAGACTCCCTCGGAAAGGAAGTCTTAACATCTACTTATTTATTTTTAGAAACATATTCTTGAAGATCTTTAAGAATATCTTCTGCGCCTTGTGGGCTAAGAATGATTTTGCCGTTAGCAATTGAAAGGTTGTCATCAGAAACCTCTCCAGTGATTTGGCAAGTCATGTTTGGTTTATATTTCTTTAAAATGATGCGCTCGTTATCAACGTAGATTTCAAGAGCATCCTTTTCAGCGATATCTAATGTGCGACGAAGTTCAATCGGAATAACAACCCGTCCTAATTCATCAACCTTACGTACAATTCCTGTAGATTTCATGCTGTATATCTCCTCTCGAGTATATGAGCACTCCAGCCATACTAGATTGCTAGATGTCTAATAGGCAAGGACTCATGATTTTTAGGGCGTCATAATTCGACATTTTTTACTTAAGCTAAGAATACCAAGGTTTCCAAATCAAGTCAAATGTTTTTTAGAAAAAGTTTATAATTTGTTCTACGAAATGATTGGGAAAATGAGTACTTACTGATTTTAAAGTAAAAAAAAGGATGTCATTCAATTCTAGCTGATTATCGAATTAATCTTCTATACCCTGATATAATAGGATTGAACCATTTTGGGGGCAGTGTATAGGTAACTAGTAAAAAGGATGTGTTTCAAGTGGATATCGAACACGATTTGGTGGAGAAATTAAAAAGTGTTGGAGAAAAACTCCGTGCAAGCTATGAAAAAGCTGAAACTAATAACGACAATATTCGACAAAAACTTAAAAATAGTCAGGTTGTTTTTCGACAAATGCAGACACTATCTACTGGAAATCTCGCAGAACTTCTTAAAAATAAAGAAATTGCAGGTGTAGATGGATCTGTGAACCAAACAAAAGGCGAACCGCCACATGTTATTTACTTGTTTCAATCACTAGCAAAAACAACGACAGGTTTTGAGGTAAGAAAGTCGGATGTGTATGTCCCTTTACTAGACGAGGCTGATGGAGAAGAAGTGATTCAACCTCAGAAGTGGCGATCTCATCTTTTGGCTAAGCTTGAGCTTGAGGCCGCAATGCAATTAATAGAAGAAAGAGAGCTTGCTTTCCTCTTAATGGATGGTGCACTTTATCACTACCGAATTGATGCAGAAGAAGAGTGGGAGAAGCTACGTCAAATGGCCATTGAGAAGAATGTATTTCTTGTTGGTGTGTCTGAAGAAATTACAACAGAGAATCTAGTTAGGCTTAAAGCCTTCTCTAATTATTCGAATCGGCCGTACTGCTATGATCGTGATCTATTATTTGGGGCACTCAAAAAAGGTGAAAGCATTTATATAGAAGAAATCCAACATAAAGCCGGGTTACAGTCGGTATGGACTAGGTTTGGTTCCGCACCTCAGATCACAGGATTTGATATGCTGGAGGAGCAAGCACATCATAGAGAAGTGATATCGGATCTTTTATTTACGTTAACGCCAAAGGAAGGCCGGGGAATTCCACTTTGGCTAGATTATGTGGACCGGGAGATCCGGATTACGGACAAGCTGGTAGATGGATTATTAGAACAATATCTTGATGCAGAAACAAGGCATCGCTTTTTTACAAAAAAACGAAGTGATCGTCCATATTAATAAAGGAGGAAACTCATTTGCAGATCGTTGGAGTTACAACACAGCATGAAGTGTATGTTGCCTCAAAGGAACATAAATTTAGAATGAATGAGCTCGTTGTTCTATGTGATCAGGACCTGTATGACCCAAAGGGAGAGGTTGTTGAGACGTTCTCGTACAATCGTTATATCCCAATGGGGTTTGATAAAGGGTTAGCCGATCAATCCGTTTTGCAGACACTTGAGCAAATTGGTTATGACATCGGAGCAGATGATATTCATATTGCAAAGGTCCGACTGTTTGAAGAGGCAGTTCAGCCAATACAAACAGGAGCAGCAGTACGCCATCCAGCCTTTGAAGAGATTAAAGATCTTCTTGTAACGACCACACCCCGCGCAGGTATGGTGCTTGGAGAAATTAAATCAACTGACTTTATTGCGCCATCTTTGCCTAAAGATTTAGATGGATTGCTACATATGCAGGAGCAGGGAGTTCTCCGCAAACAAAACGGAGTTCCTTTTATCTTTGATATTCGTGCGATGCAGCAATATCCGCATATTGGTGTATTTGGAGGGTCGGGGTCCGGGAAGTCGTTTGGACTGCGAGTCATGCTAGAAGAGTTAATGAAGCTAAAAATCCCAACTTTAGTATTCGATCCACATTTTGAAATGAATTTTTCGGCTAAGTCTCAAGGGGTGGAGAATGCCCCAGGATATGCGGACCAATATCATGTTGTTCAAATAGGGAGAGATGTTGGAGTGGATTTCTCGGCTCTTTCTACACGAGATGTTGAAAGATTGCTGCAGGCTTCAGGAAGTCTGACAGAATCTATGATTAACGTCATTCAAAGCATTCATAAACGCAGAGACAGCTACCAGTCGTTTAGTGACCGGGTTGCAAACCTTGCGGAAGCACTAGAGATGGGAAAACAAAAGGTAGAGGCGATGCTGCATGACGGAGGGATGACACGAGATGAGATTAGCCGCTTTTCTACATTTAAGTCGTTACTCGATCAGTATGGTAGTCTTCCACTCTCCTCTGTAAAAGGAATACAGTGGCGTGCAAATCGTCTTCACCAGGCAGGACTGTTTCAACAAAACATTCGAGCAATTGAAACAAGTATTCATCAAGGCAAGTTAGTTGTCATCCAAGGTGCAGTCTGGCTACTGCAAGTGTTCTCAAGTTATGTGATCGGCGCACTGTACGGACAAAGACGAGCATATCGTGATGCGAAGCTGCAGCAGGAACAAGGCACATTCTTCCCTCCATTTGTTGTTGTAACGGATGAGGCGCATAACTTTGCTCCGAAGGGCTATGATGCACCGGCAAAATCTGTGCTTAAGGAAATTGCGCAAGAGGGACGTAAGTATGGGGTCTTTTTAATTTTTGCGACGCAGCGACCGACTTTACTTGATGAAACGATCACAGCTCAGCTAAATTCAAAGTTTGTATTCCGTACGGTACGTGGGACGGATATTCAAACGATTAAAGAGGAGACCGACTTAACGAGTGAAGAAGGAAAACGACTTCCGTACTTAAAGTCAGGAGATGTGTTTGTTTCCTCTGCGATTATAGGGAGGACGATGGCTGTGCGAATCCGGATGGCTCATTCAACAAGTCCTCATACACAAAATCCATTTGATGAGCTAGAACAGATGAACGAACAGGGAAATGAAGCTGTTCTCGAGGCACTTTATCCGCACCTGCCGCTATCAGAAATGAACTTAGTGAAGGATCTTACCGATTTAAATCGTGATTCAGGCAAGAGCTGGGACGTATCGACCTGGAAGACTGAGCTTGAGCGATTATGTCGTGAGGAACTCTTAGTGAAGCAGAAAACACCATTTGCTACGCTTTACGACCGTGCTTGACACGGCTAGGGATGTTTCGGTATATTCTAGGATATACTGATTGTTATGATATTCATTCCAATGAACGGATAAGTACACATGTCAGATTCACACAGAGAGCTGGGGTAGCTGAAAACCAGTTGAGGATGAATGTGGAAGAATGGTCCTGGAGGATTCTGTCTTCGAGTGGAGTTTCCATAAGAGGAGAGCGTAGCTGGCGTTAACAGAAAAGTCATGTTGACTTTACGAGCCCTTCTGCTGTGAAGCGAGGGGGAACTTGGGTGGTACCACGTGAGCACAGCTCTCGTCCCGACTTTGGGACGAGGGCTTTTTTATATGGAAAAACGAATGTGAGGAGGGCGTTTCATGCCTGAAGAAAAGAAGAGCTTTTATATTACGACCCCGATTTATTACCCGAGTGGGAATTTGCACATTGGACATACCTACACAACTGTTGCAGGTGATGCAATGGCTCGCTACAAACGTCTGCGCGGCTATGAGGTTCGCTACTTAACAGGAACGGATGAGCATGGTCAAAAGATTGAACAAAAAGCAGCAGAGCAAGGACTCACACCGCTAGAGTTCACTGATAAAATGGTGAAGCCTATTCAAGCACTTTGGGAAAAGCTAGACATTTCTTATGATGATTTTATCCGTACAACAGAGGACCGTCATAAGGTTGTTGTGGAGAAGCTGTTTGAACAGCTATTAAAACAAGGTGACATCTACCTTGATGAATACGAGGGCTGGTATTCCGTACCGGATGAGACCTTCTACAGCGAAAGACAGCTTGAGGATGTGACGAAGGACGAGAATGGCACAGTCATTGGCGGGAAGAGCCCTGATTCTGGCCACCCTGTAGAGAAGGTTCGTGAGCAGTCTTACTTTTTCCGTATGAGCAAATATGCCGACCGCCTACTTGCTCATTACGAAGCAAATCCTGATTTCATTCAGCCGGTTTCTCGTAAAAACGAGATGGTGAATAACTTCATCAAACCAGGTCTTGAAGATTTAGCAGTTTCGAGAACGACATTCAGCTGGGGTGTAAAGGTGCCAAGTAATCCAAAGCATGTGGTTTACGTATGGATTGATGCATTGGCAAACTACATTACAGCGCTTGGTTATGGTACGGACGACGAGACATTGTATAAAAAATACTGGCCAGCAAATGTTCATCTGGTCGGAAAAGATATTCTACGTTTCCACACAATTTACTGGCCGATTATGTTAATGGCTCTGGATATTCCCCTTCCGAAAAAAGTGTTTGGTCATGGCTGGTTCCTGACAAAAGACGGGAAGATGTCCAAGTCGAAAGGAAATGTGGTTGATCCGGTTCCGTTAATTGATCGGTATGGTCTAGATGCGATCCGTTACTACTTATTGCGTGAAGTACCGTTTGGCGCGGACGGCGTATTTACACCCGAAGCGTTTGTTGAGCGTGTGAATTACGATTTAGCCAATGACTTAGGAAATTTACTAAACCGTACTGTGGCCATGATTCAAAAGTATTTTGTTGGAGAAATTCCAGCGTATGTTAAGAATGGTACTCCGTTTGATGAAGACTTACTTGACCTCGTGAGTGCGACAATTACGAAAGTCGAAAATGCCATGGAGGAAATGGAGTTCTCGATTGCGTTAACAGCGATTTGGCAGCTTGTAAGTCGTACAAATAAATACATTGATGAAACACAGCCATGGACATTGGCGAAGAGTGAAGACGAGCGAGAGCGTCTAGGTACAGTAATGTATCATCTGGCAGAATCGATCCGCATCATCTCTGTATTAATCCAACCATTTATGACTAAAACACCAGGTAAGATCTGGTCGCAGCTTGGTGTAGAAGAGTCGTTAACATCGTGGGATTCTACGGCTACATTTGGTCAGCTTCCTGCTGGTACAAAGGTAGGAAAAGGGGATCCGATCTTCCCTCGTCTGGATGTCGAGGAAGAAGTGGCTCATATCGTTGAATTAATGGGCGGAAAAGTGGAAGAGTCACAAGAGCCAGAAGAGATTGAAGATGAAAATCAAATTACGATCGAGGACTTCTCGAAGGTTGAGTTGCGCGTAGCAGAAGTGACTGCAGCTGAGCCTGTACAGGGAGCCGATCGACTGCTTAAAATCCAACTGGATCTTGGCTACGAACAGCGTCAAGTTGTCTCTGGGATTGCGAAGTTTTATAAACCAGAAGAGCTGGTTGGTAAAAAGGTCATCTGCGTAACAAACCTGAAGCCAGTGAAGCTACGTGGTGAGCTGTCTCAAGGGATGATTCTCGCAGGTTCAAAAGGAAAGAAACTTCAACTAGCAACCATTGATGGTGCTCTTCCAAATGGAGCACAAGTAAAATAAGAAACAGAAAGCCTAATGACTCTAGATCATTAGGCTTCTTTTTATTCAGATATCTCCACTTTTTCAATCCGAACTCGGCTTACTTTTCTCGTATCTACTTCTAGAATTTCAAACAATAGGTCTTTAAATTGAATCGTTTCTCCAATCGTCGGAAGGTAGCCAAACTGGTCGAGGAGAAACCCTGCTAGGTTGTCCTCATCTTCAGGAATCTGCGTGTGAAACACAATGTTTAAACGGCGAAGAGCGATTTTCCCGTCGCAAACGATTTCTGTAGCTGTCTGCTTTTCAACCAGTACATCATCAATATCTGTTTCGTCTTCAATGTCTTGTCCAATAATGGCTTCGATTAGGTCCTCATGTGTCACGATTCCTTCGGTGCCACCATATTCATCAAGGACGATGGCGATGTGTTTCTTTTCCTGGATCATACGTTGAAAGACAGAATTCACCGGTTGGAATTCATGTACAAACATAGGTTCTAAGTCGGCAATGTCACGTGCCTGTTTTTCTGGATCACGGAGCCAGTTTAGGACGAACTTAGAATGAAAGACACCAATAATGTGGTCGATGTCTTCTTCATAGACAGGATACCTTGAATAGGGATTCTCGGAGACGATTTTTTGAGCTTCTTCAAAGGTCATGTCAGCGGGGATACCCTGCACATCAATTCTCGGTGTTTTTAACACATCGGCTACATTTAATTGTTGGAAGTCCATCATGCTTTTTAGGCGATTCACTTCCTCGTTTTCAAAGGTTCCTTCAAGCTGCCCAATATCAAACATGGCACGCATCTCTTCCTTGGAAAACGAAGCATGATCACTTGCGTTTTTACCAAGTAGCTTAATGACCAGCCTGGTAAAAGCATTTAATAGAAACGTCACTGGTTTGAGTATGACTAATAAGAGTTTGGTGAGTGGATAAACCATATAGGCAATACGTTCGGGGAAGGCAGCGGCAACTGATTTAGGCAGGACCTCTGCAAAGATGATAATGGCTACGGTTAGAACACCTGTGGCAATTCCAACATTCAAACCATAATCGAGTGCGACAATCGTAACTAAAGATGGAAGGACTATATTAGGTACATTATTGGCGACAAGAATACCTGGAATAAATTCTTCGGCATTTGTAACCAGCTTTAAAAGTCGTTCTGATTTCTTATCTCCATTTGCGGCTTTGGTTTGTAGCTTAATCTTGTTTGTCGCTGTCAGAGCGGTCTCGCTTCCAGAAAAGAAGCTTGAAGCGACAAATAACAAAATGATAGCAATGATCAAGTCGGTTCCCTCCAGTTTAAGTCCAGACACAAAACAAAGTCAGGACTGCTAAATCCATCATAATAAAGCAAAAGGGCAAAATCAAGGAAGGTGCAAAGCGCTGCAAAAACGAAAAAGGTCGAGCACCCCTATGAAAGGCATGCTCGACTTATATTAATTAGCAATTGACTTAAAACTCTTCATATACTGCAGGGTCCTGATCGTGAATTCGACCATCTGGTTTAGTGAGCTGATTAATGACTGTCATCTCTTGATCTGACAAAGAAAAATCAAACACGGCCAAGTTTTCTCGTTGACGTCCAGCTGATGATGCCTTTGGAAGAGGCAAAGCGCCCAGCTGAATATGCCACCTTAAAATAATTTGAGGGATGGTTTTACCATGGGTTTGAGCAATGGATTGAATATCCTTGTTTTCCAGTACGTGACTAGCACGACCAAGAGGACTCCAGGACTCGGTGATAATCCCATGCTCCTGATGATAGGAACGCTGTGTCTCCTGTGAAAAATAAGGATGGAGCTCCACTTGATTTATACTAGGTGTGACACCCGTTTCCTTAATGATCTTATCCAGATGCTCTGGGAGAAAGTTTGAGACCCCAATCGAACGAATGAGTCCCCATTTCTTAGCATCGATTAAAGCTTGCCACGCCTCGACATACATCTCTTGTTTTGGGTTGGGCCAATGAATTAAATAAAGGTCGTAGTAATCAAGTCCTGCTCGTAGCAAGGATTCCTGAATCGTTGTTACGGCTTTTTTGTAGCTGTGGTGCCGACCTGGTAATTTTGAAGTGATGCGCAGCTGCTCACGGGAAATCGAGCTGCGCCTAATTGCGGCTCCTACTGCTCCTTCATTCTCATAATTAAAAGCAGAGTCAATTAGGCGATAGCCAGTGTCGATTGCACTAGAAATAATTGAAACACCTGCACTGCCCTTAATATTCGCTGTTCCAAATCCAATAGCAGGAACCTCTAATCCATCATTTAACGTTAAGTTCGGGATGTCGTGTGTCAAAGAAAAAACTCCTCTCCTTCATCGTTATTCTTCTATACCCATTGAATCAGAAGTTAGTCAATGGAATGAATAGCCGATTGAGCTAGTTTTGAGATCGTCATATCGTCCATTGGTGGATTATGCAGTCCTGCTCGCACATCTCTATAATAGCGCTGCAATGGGCAAGAAAGCTCTAAGCTTTTTGCACCAACAATACGCATCGCCTTATCTACGACCTTAATGCTGTTGTTCACAACAGTATGTTTCACCGCGCCGATCTCATGTTCAATCATGAAGCGCGTTTGGCTGTTATCATAGGCTCGAGCTACGGAATAGATCATATGCCGTGACTGCATCATCAATAGTTCAATCTCTCCAATAGCCGTTTGTACATTCGGTAATTCACTGATTGTTCCATCGATACTATTTGGTGCATGAACTGTTGCGAAATGCAGGGCATAATCACGTGCCGCTTGTGCAATCCCAAGGTAGTTTGCAGGGATGTGCATCATCCATGCATTCACTTCACGTCCACGGGGAGCATCGTTTACCTCTACTAAATAAAAGTCGTCTACCCATACGTCCTGTAAGAGTAAATCGTGACTTTCGGTGCTGCGCATTCCAAGCATATTCCAGTTCTCTCGAATCGAAACACCTTTGGTATCACGATGTATAAGAAAGAACCCAACGGCTTCTTTCTCTTCAATCCATACTCCAACTAAGTAATAGGTTAAAAAAGGAGACATGGTCGTGAAGGTTTTCTCTCCATTAATGATCCATCCGTCACCCGAACGAGTAGCGGTTGAACCGGGTCTTCCGCCACGTGTTGGACTCCCGGTCTGTGCCTCGCTCACTGCACGGTTAATAAGGGCTCCCTTTTTTACCTCCTCGGATAAAAAGGAAAGCTGTTCCTCTGACCATTTACGTTTTTCGTAAATTTCAGCGACGACACTTTGGTGCCAGCTAATGGAAAGGGCAGTCGCACCATCCATACTTCCTAATGTTTCTTGAAATAAAACAAGGTCAGCAATGGAAAGACTACTTCCACCTAATGATTCAGGTAGTGGGAGAGATGTATAGCCACTGTCGACTAGGGACTGGATGTGGTTGGTTGGGAAGGAACCCGACTCATCATTTTCTCTAGCTGTTGATTCAATGTGTGAACGCATGGATTCGAGCTTTTTGAGCCATGTCTGTTGGAAATCCGTTGTTGCAAATAATGCTTTAGACAAGATCATCCATCTCCTTTTCTTATCTAAACTCTTTACCCTTATTTTATCATGATCATTCGAATTATTCTTACTTAACGGATGTGTTTGATGGAAATGCCCGAACCTTGCATAGATCTCTCAAAAAGCGGTAAGATCTTTGGCATAGACATAGAACAAGTGAATGGAGGATCATCATGTTATTTGATACACATGTACATTTAAATGCAGATCAATTTGAAGACGATCTTGAGCAGGTACTAGAGCGAGCAAATGAGGCAGGAGTAGAGAACATGGTTGTTGTTGGTTTTGATGAGAAAACCATCAAAAAAGCCATGGAATTAGTCGAAACGTATGACTATCTGTATGCGGCTGTCGGATGGCATCCAGTTGATGCGATTGATATGACGGAGGAACATTTAATTTGGCTGGAAGAGCTTGCTGCACACCCAAAAGTGGTCGCAATAGGTGAAATGGGGCTTGATTACCACTGGGACAAGTCGCCAAAGGATGTTCAAAAAGACGTATTTCGTAAACAAATTCATTTAGCCAAAAAAGTAAAGCTTCCAATCATTATTCATAACCGTGATGCAGATCAAGATATTGTTGAAATCTTAGAAGCAGAAGGAGCAGATGAAGTCGGAGGAATTATGCATTGCTTCGGCGGAAGTGTAGAAATTGCCGACAGATGCTTAAAGATGAATTTTTACATTTCACTAGGTGGACCAGTCACCTTCAAAAATGCCAGACGACCAAAAGAAGTAGCTAAACACGTCCCGGCAGATAAGCTTCTCATAGAAACAGACTGTCCCTACCTAGCTCCACACCCAAACCGTGGAAAACGAAACGAACCAGCCTATGTCAAACTAGTCGCACAAGAAATCGCAGCCCTGCGCGAAACAACATACGAAGAACTAGCACAACAAACCACAGAAAATGCGAAGACGTTGTTTAAGATTAAGTGAAGCTACACTCTTTCTCATATTGGTAAATAGAGGATTTAACTTCTCCGCTACTTGTTTATATGACCGAGATCCAAATAACGTTTTTCCTGCGTACAAAGCGGACGGAATGGCCGGCCGACTCCGAAGGGAAAAAGAGGCAAAGTTGAAATACACTGGCGCCAGCCAGTTTAGTTCAACGCCTCCCTCGGAAAGCGTGGCGGCCATTCCGGGAGCGGATTTGGAGTAAAAAACTTACCTCCTTCGACACCTTGTCTCAAATCCTGAGACAAGGCTCTTTTGTTCTACAAATCAAGTTTGGGACATAAGAGTAATTGTCGAAAGAATTTTCTTTTCAATTTCTAATTGTCAAGAGATAATAAGGTCAATATTCGACTTAAAAATGAATTTTTTCTAAAGTTTATTTGACAAGAGGGGGGACAATCAGTATACTTCATAGCGTTAAGAGGAGGAATGTATACATATGGAAGCGACTAAGACACATTGGCTTCTTTTGGATCATGTTTCTAATCATAAGTATCTCATTTCAATCATCGGTTTTGCTTTAGCATTAGCTGCCGTTTTTTATGCGGTTTTTGAAATGACCAAACATACAGTGACTGTTAGCATTGATGGAACAGAAGAAGTTGTCCTATCAACACACGCAGACACGGTTGCTGATTTATTCGCTGATGAAGATTGGGATACAAACCAATATGATGTCATAGAACCGTCACTCGATACAAAGATAAACGAAGACACTGAGGTTTTATGGAAACAAGCAAAAGAAGTAGCAGTCACGACCGATGGGGAAACAGAAACGGTCTGGACCACACAAGAAGACGTAAAAGGGTTACTTGAGGAATTATCCATTGAGTATAAAGAGCAAGACGAGTTAGAGCCACAAGTAGATACAGCTATTACAGATAATATGAATGTTCAATATGATTCGGCCTTTCTTGTTACGTTAAAAAGCGATGGGGAAGATCAGGATATTTGGACAACTTCGACGACTGTCGCTGACTTTTTGGATAGAGAAGAGATTGAACTAGGAGATTTAGATCGAGTCGAGCCTGTGGTAGAGGACCGTTTAGATAAAGAATCAATTGTTCAAGTTACACGCATTGAAAAGGTCACCGATGTGGTGGAAGAGAACATTTCGTATGAAACGATTACGAAAAATGATGACATGATCGATAAAGGCAAGGAAAAGGTTGAAGAAGAGGGCGAAGAGGGAACCCTTGAAAAAACCTACGAGCTTGTTCTTGAAGACGGAGAAGAAGTGTCACGTGAGCTTGTAAAAACAGAAACAACAAAGGATCACAAAGATCGAGTGGTTGCTGTTGGTACACGTGAGGAAGCCGTTGTGGCGAAAGCCGAGCAGGAGCCTGTGAAAGAAGCAAAACAAGAAACAAAGATTGCCAGTGAACAAGTAGAAGCTCCGGCCGAGGAGCCTGCATCTGAGAAGTCATTTACGATGACGGCCACAGCTTATACGGCTAGCTGTGCTGGTTGTAGTGGAGTAACGGCTACTGGTATTGATTTAAATAACAATCGTAATATGAAGGTAGTTGCTGTGGATCCTAGTGTGATTCCGCTTGGTTCAAAGGTTCACGTAGAAGGTTACGGAACAGCGATTGCTGGAGATACAGGTGGAGCGATTACAGGGAACAAAATTGACCTACATGTTCCATCAACAGCTGAAGCAGAACGTTTTGGCCGTAAGCAAGTGAAAGTAACGATCGTTGAATAATCATTCACATCCGAAGTCGATCCATGGATAACCTATCCAAGGTGATCGGCTTCTTTTGTTTTAACCGGAATCAGGATACAATAAAGAACAGAAGATAAGAGAGCGGAGAATGGATATGAAGATAAAAGAAGTCATTGTTGTTGAAGGTAGAGATGATACAACGGCTATTCAACGAGCCGTAGATGCCGATACAATTGAAACAAACGGCTCAGCTATTGGTGAATCGGTCCTCGCTCGAATTGCGCTTGCTAAGGAAAGACGCGGCGTCATTATTTTAACGGATCCTGATTATCCTGGTGAACGCATTCGTCGCATTGTCAGCGACCGCGTGCCAGGCTGCAAGCATGCATTTCTCCCTAAGCATGCGGCCATTTCAAAGAACGGTGATGACTTGGGAGTGGAAAATGCTACGCCTGATGCGATTCGGGCTGCACTGACCTCCGTTCAGGAGATTGCTGAGGAAGCTCCGGCTCATATTCTTTGGGAAGACTTGCACGCCGCAGGTCTAGTAGCTGGTGCGCACGCTAAACAAAGGCGGGAGCGCTTAGGTGAAGAGCTGTCTATCGGGTATGCGAATGGTAAACAGCTACTCAAGCGACTACATATGTTTCAAATTAAACCTGAGGAATTCAGGGAAGCGTTGATTTCAGTTCTTAAGGAGGAACAACAGCATGACTAAAGATATAGCAACCCCACTACGTACGAAAGAGATCCTTCAAAAGCATGGATTTCAGTTAAAAAAGAGCTTAGGCCAGAACTTTCTGATTGATACAAACATCCTTACAAATATTGTAGAGGCTGCAGAAATAGATGATGAAACAGGGGTCATTGAAGTTGGTCCAGGGATTGGTGCACTGACAGAGTACCTAGCCAGAAAAGCGAAGAAGGTCGTATCTATTGAAATTGATCAACGTCTCATACCGGTTCTAGCTGATACTCTATCCCCATACCCAAATGCAGAGGTTGTGCATTCAGACGTATTAAAGGCTGATCTTGATCAGCTCATAAAGGATAAATTCTCTGATGTAAAACAAGTAAAGGTTGTCGCAAACTTACCTTATTATGTGACCACTCCAATTCTCATGCGCTTTTTAGAAGGTAAAGTGGATGTGACAAGCATCACAATTATGATTCAATCTGAAGTTGCCCACCGTATTGCTGCTGAGCCGGGAACGAAGGAATACGGCGCACTCTCCATTGCAGCGCAGTACTATGCAGAAGCAGAGCGTGTCATGACTGTGCCTGCAAGTGTATTTGTTCCACCACCTCGCGTGGATTCTGCAGTGCTTCATTTACGTGTGCGAAACGAGCCTGCTGCTAAGGTGATTGATGAACGTTATTTCTTTGAAGTGTTTCATGCAAGCTTTGCCAACCGTCGGAAGACCATCTTAAACAACCTGGTGCATAATCTCGGTCCGAAAGAGCGTAAGGCCGATATTGAAGAGGCGCTGGCTGAAGCAGCAATCGATCCAAAACGACGTGGAGAGACTCTGTCCATTCAGGAATTCGCTACATTAAGTGACGCACTGTATTCTCGTTTAAAAGCATAATAGTGCACCGTTTTCTCCTATGAATCATAGGCTGAACAGGAGGGGGCGGAACGATGAAGTATGTGGTGGGCGATAGCGTAACCAGAAACTCGTACCAAAATGACATGCTGTTTCGTATAGTTGAGTTAACAGACAAAACAGCTATGCTTGCAGGAGAAGAAATGAGACTTCTGGCAGATGCTCCATTAGATGATCTGTTACCAGTTTCTGATATAGATAAGCGAAAAAGACGTGAGCTTGGTAAGCAAAAAGAAGATGTTTCCTACCGACTTTTCCGGCAGGATGCGAAGTTAATGAAGAAACGGAATGAATATGCTGCAACATCCGGTTACGAATCAGACGCCTCTTTCTTTGAGTTGCGGGGGAGAGTTCTTCATTTAGATGGAGATGCCTTTTACTTGCAGCGGTGTACCGAGCTGTATGAACGATTTGGCGTACCTGTATATGGCGTTCATCTTGATGAGAAGAAGATGCCAGATCAAATTGGTTCCTTGCTTGAAATGGTTCAGCCAGACATTGTTGTGATTACAGGACATGATGCCTACCTAAATGATCGTGGGAACCGTGATGATCTGCGCGCTTATCGACATACAAAGTATTTTGCTGAATGTGTGCGGATTGCACGTAAGTATTGTGCGAATCGAGATCAATTAATTATCTTCGCTGGTGCGTGTCAATCTCATTTTGAGACGTTAATTAAGGCTGGAGCAAATTTTGCAAGCTCCCCGGACCGGGTGAACATCCATGCACTAGACCCTGTATATATTGCCTCAAAGGTAAGCCAAACCTCTTACTTAGACGCGGTTAAGCTGTGGGAAGTCTTACGTAACACCATTACGGGCGAAAAAGGTCTGGGAGGCATTGAAACAAAGGGTATTATGCGACTAGGGATGCCACTCAAAAACCCTGAATCCTAGCAAAACACCTCGACTACATTAGCGTAACTGATGTAGTCGAGGTGTTTTTTAATTTTTATACATATCATTCGACAAAAGGAGCATGCTATACATAACTAATAGTTGGAAGATTCTTTTTTTGTGCAAAAACGTTGACATGCTTTAGATAGGATTGTTATAATTAAAAATTTATTTGACGAATTGTGACGAATGTGTTATGATGAGCAAATAGTGAGGTGGGTGTCAGGATGGCAAAAACATTGATTGATATCAAGCGAACACTGGATGCAAACGTAGGGAAGAGAATTACGATTAAAGCAAATGGCGGTCGTCGTAAAACCATGGAACGTTCGGGATTATTAGAAGAAACGTATCCATCGGTATTTATTGTTAAGCTCGACGAAGAGAATGCGTTTGAACGAGTATCCTACAGCTATGCAGATGTATTAACTCAAACAGTTGAACTGCTTTTGACCGAGTCAGAAGAAGGAGACAACGAGGTAGCACTTAACGCCTAACAACAGGATAAGACCTAATAACGTGACTTTCTGTAAGATACAGGAAGTCATATTTTTTTGTTTATTAAGCAACCTAATACTGTTGTCGAACACAATACGTTTTGGGGAGATGTTCCGGATGAGTAGAAGACGCGGAGTCATGTCTGAACGATTGAAAGTAGAACTGGCAAAAGAGCTTGGTTTTTACGATACAGTTGAAAAAGAAGGCTGGGGCGGCATCCGTGCCATTGATGCAGGAAATATGGTGAAGAGAGCCATTGAGATTGCAGAAAATCAATTGGCTAACGAGCATAACTCTAAGTAATACATTTCGACAACGACCTAAGGCGGTCTCACATGATGTGGGACTGCTTTTTTTATAGATGTTTAAAGAAGAGAAAGTCGGGGAATAATAAATCTAACAAACAATTACTAGATTAGGAGGTTAGGTCAATGAGTTTAAAGGAATACATTGAGTCCATTAATGAAATGCTCGAGGAAGCCAAGGAACAAGGCCAAGTGAACGCTAGTGAAAGCTCTAAGTAATCGTTTAGACTTATTACTTAACCAATCAAATGTGTCACGTGCATTCTAGAACCTCTACATTTGTTGAGGTTTTTTATTTTGCGCGAAAAAGCAAAATGGAATGATGGTGGTATGTTCAGGGAACTAGTGATAAAATAGCGTAAGCATATCTATAGAAGGTGAAGACGTGAAATGTTCAGTAAAAGCACCGGCAAAAATCAACCTCTCTCTTGATGTATTAGGAAAACGAGCAGACGGTTATCATGAAGTTGAAATGATTATGACAACGGTTGATTTAGCGGATCGGATTGATTTAACAGAAACGACGGACAGACGAATTACTGTTGAGGTTTCAGAAGGCTTTGTTCCAAGCGACCATCGCAATTTAGCATGGCAGGCTGGAGATTTGCTCCAAAAACGATACAAAGTGAACAAGGGTGCTCATATCTACATTACTAAGCGAATTCCTGTTGCGGCTGGGCTAGCAGGGGGAAGTAGTGATGCAGCTGCTACACTGCGTGGTTTAAACGAACTATGGGATCTCGGACTCTCTCTTGATGAATTAGCCAAGCTTGGTGGAGAAATCGGTTCAGACGTTCCTTTTTGTGTGTACGGAGGAACAGCCATTGCATCAGGTAGAGGAGAAATCATTCGACACATTGATGCACCTCCTCCATTTTGGGTTATTTTGGCGAAGCCTCCTACAGGTGTATCTACAGCAGATATTTATCGAGGCTTGAAGTTAGATGATGTAGAGCATCCGGATACAAGAGGTATGGAAGCGGCCATTCGGAATCAGGACTTTGATCAAATTTGCGGTTTACTACACAATGTTCTTGAATCGGTTACGCTAGACCTATACCCTGAGGTCCAAAACATTAAGAAGCAAATGCAAAAGTTTGGTGCTGATGGCGTCTTAATGAGTGGAAGTGGACCGACTGTTTTTGGTTTAGTTAGTAAGGAATCACGATTAAATCGAATATATAATGGATTAAGAGGATTTTGTGACGATGTCCACGCCGTTCGATTAATTCGTTCCAGTAATACTTGCTTAAAACCGTACAAAGATGATATGTTATAAACAATTATTCGGTTTTTGGCGGAGGTATTATGAAAAAACTTAAACGAAGTGGTCGCCTTGTAGATATGACTTACTACTTACTACAGCACCCCCATGAGGTCATTTCTCTCTCTCACTTCTCAGAACGTTATCATTCGGCAAAGTCTTCCATTAGTGAAGACCTGGTGATTGTAAAGGAAATCTTTGAAGAAGAAGGGTACGGATCTTTACTTACGATTCCTGGGGCTAGTGGTGGCGTAACATTCATTCCTAAAATGAATAAGCAAGACACAATGGAGCTCGTGGACAAGCTAATGGAACAGCTGTCAGATCCAGAGCGTATCCTCCCGGGTGGCTACCTTTATATGATGGATTTACTTGGGAATCCACGACTCATGCATGAGGTTGGCCGGTTGTTTGCATCTGTTCTTTCAGATAAACAAATTGATGCGGTATTAACGGTTGCAACAAAAGGAATACCGCTTGCATATGCAGTTGGTCATTATTTAGATGTACCTGTACGGATTGTTCGCCGTGATCTTAGAGTCATGGAAGGCTCAATGGTAAGTATCAACTATGTCTCAGGCTCATCAAAGCGTGTGCAAACAATGACACTAGCTAGACGCAGCCTCGAACCAGGTGCAAGAGTCTTCGTGATTGATGATTTCATGAAAGCGGGCGGTACACTTAAAGGAATGGTCGATTTATTAGCGGAATTTGAGGCAGACCTTGTTGCGGTTGGCGTGTTAACTGAAACGGTAGGCGTTGAAGAACGACTCATCGACGATTATATTTCCATCACCCGTCTGAATGAAATGAACCTGCGAGACCGGACGATTACCATTGAACCCGGTAATGTCTTAGACAAAATAGACAATGAAACAGAATCATAAGGAGGAGAATAAAATGAAAACCGTTTACACAAGTCTTGCTCCAGAAGCAATTGGCCCTTACTCTCAAGGAGTGGTCGTAAACAATTTGTTTTACAGCTCAGGACAGATCCCTCTTAAGCCAAATGGCGAGCTATTAGAAGGGGATGTCCAGGAACAAACACACCAGGTGTTTGCTAACCTGAAGGCAGTTCTTGCTGAAGCAGGTTCATCCTTAGATTCTGTTGTGAAGGCAACAGTGTTCATTAAGAATATGGATGAATTTCCTCTTATTAATGAAGTGTATGGTTCATACTTTGACACACACAAGCCTGCCCGCTCTTGCGTAGAAGTGGCACGGTTACCGAAGGATGTACTGGTCGAGATTGAAGTCATTGCATTAGTGAAATAGTTTGTCGTGCCAGAGTGAACAACGATGTTCACTCTGTTTTTTTTTTTGTACGTACCACTGAAGTCACTACAACAACCTTTAATCCACTTGTTCAGCCATTCTACATATCATTCGACTAATTTCGTGGTAAAAATGGATATTTTAAACGTATTTTTTTATTTTTTTCATTTTTGATGCAGGAAAACGCATTCTTACAGCGAAATGTTTGGGTAGTAAGAAAGTATATAACGGAGGGATGGCTACATGGAAATCACAGATGTCAGACTACGACGCGTACAGACGGATGGACGTATGCGAGCGATTGCTTCAATAACGATGGATTTTGAATTTGTTGTACACGATATTCGAGTTATTGATGGGAACAACGGTTTGTTTGTAGCTATGCCTAGTAAACGAACGCCTGAAGGTGAATTTAGAGACATTGCGCATCCAATATCTTCAAAAACACGTGATAAAATTCAGGATGCCGTCCTGAAGGAATTTGAACGAGCTGGAGCAGCTGAGGAAGTCTCTTATGAAGAGGCCGGTGCCTCTTAATTCAGGAATGTGAGCTACTGCATTTTTTGCAGTGGCTCTTTTTGTTGTAAAACCTTGAAGAACTAGGAGAGTAACAATATATCCCTGTTGAAATAGGTCGATCTTTCCTTGAAAAGACCTGATATTTAGGATATATTCGTAAGGGATATAGAAGATGGGGAGGAAGCTATGACGAATCGTTATGCGGTGATTTTAGCAGCGGGTCAAGGAACGCGAATGAAATCAAAGCTTTATAAAGTACTTCACCCAGTTTGTGGGAAACCTATGGTGCAGCACGTATCAGACGCGCTTAATCAAGTAGGGTTCGATGAAACGGTGATTGTAGTGGGCCATGGTGCAGATTCAGTGAAAGCACAGCTTGGGGAAGATTTTCATTATGTATTGCAAGCAGAGCAATTGGGAACCGGCCATGCCGTTTTGCAAGCAGATGAATTACTAAAGGACAAAAAAGGAATCACAGTTGTATTAGCTGGGGATACACCATTACTTACAGGTGAAACCATTGATGCGCTAATTAAGGAGCATCAAGCGAAACAGGCTAAGATTACAGTACTTACAGCCCTTGCTGAGGATCCAACAGGTTACGGCAGGGTCATTCGTGGTGCAAACGGACTCGTTGAACGAGTGGTTGAACATAAAGATGCAAATGCTGAAGAACAAAAGGTACGTGAAATTAATACGAGCACGTACTGCTTTGATAATGAGCTTCTGTTCCAAGCACTAAAACAGGTTGGAAATCAAAACGCGCAAGGGGAATATTATTTACCCGATGTGATTGAAATTCTGCAAAAGCAAGGAGAAGTGATTGCGGCTTATCAATCTCCTACGTTCTCTGAAACATTTGGAGTAAATGATCGTGTCGCTTTATCTGAGGCAGAATCAATTATGAAGAATCGTATTAATGAACGCTGGATGAGAGCTGGAGTGACCATTATTGACCCCGCACAAACATACATTTCATCTGAGGCAACAATCGGTCAAGATACTGTGATTTATCCAGGTGCATCCATTCAAGGAGCAAGTGTTATTGGTTCTGAATGTGTGATTGGGGCAAACAGTGAAATTAAAGACAGTGTGATCGCTGACTTTGTTGAGGTAAAACAATCCGTTATCCATGATAGTAAGGTAGAATCTCGTGTAACCATTGGACCTTTTGCTCATATTAGACCAGGATCTGCGCTTGGAGAAGACGTGAGAATTGGAAACTTTGTTGAAGTGAAGAAATCTTCACTTGCAAGAGGATCAAAGGCTGCTCACTTAAGTTATGTAGGCGATGCAGAGGTTGGTCAGAACGTGAATCTTGGCTGTGGTACAATAACAGTTAACTATGATGGAGTAAACAAACATCAAACAACCATTGCCGATGGTGCATTTATAGGCAGTAACTCGAATCTTGTTGCACCAGTACACATTGGTGAGAATGCACTTGTTGCAGCTGGTTCAACGATTACAGAAGATGTTCCACACCAGGCATTATCGATAGCTAGAGCAAGACAGGTTAATAAAGAAAATTATAAGAAATCAAATTGATTCAACAAAAGTGTGGAGGGTACAACAAAATGGCGAAGTATGGCGATCCAAGCTTAAAGGTGTTTACACTTAATTCAAACAAAGATCTTGCCCAGGAAATAACAGAGAATATCGGTGTTACACTCGGAAAAAATTCCGTTATGCGTTTTAGCGATGGAGAAGTTCAAATTAATATTGAAGAAAGCATTCGTGGGTGTGACATTTACCTGATTCAATCAACATCAGCTCCTGCAAATGAACATATTATGGAGCTATTAATTATGATTGATGCTCTTAAACGAGCTTCTGCTAAAACAATTAATATTGTTCTTCCGTATTACGGGTATGGACGTCAAGATCGTAAAGCGCGTGCACGTGAGCCGATTACAGCGAAATTAGTTGCAAATTTACTTGAAACAGCTGGCGCTACTCGTGTGCTAACTGTAGATTTACACGCAACTCAAATTCAAGGTTTCTTTGATATTCCGGTTGATCAGCTGATGGGTGTACCAATCTTGTCTGATTATTTTAGTGACAAGCAGCTTGATGATATTGTCATTGTATCTCCAGACCACGGTGGAGTTGTACGTGCTAGAAAAATGGCAGATCGCTTAAAAGCACCAATTGCAATCATCGACAAGAGACGACCAAAGCCGAACGTGTCTGAGGTTATGAACATTGTTGGTAACATTGAAGGAAAAACATGTATCATTATCGATGATATTATTGATACAGCTGGAACGATCACACTAGCAGCTAATGCGCTTGTTGAATATGGTGCGAAGGAAGTTTATGCGTGCTGTACACACCCTGTACTATCAGGACCTGCGATTGAGAGAATTCGCAACTCGAAAATTAAAGAGCTTGTTGTGACAAACACAATTGCCTTAAAAGAAGAGCAGCAAATTGAGAAAATTACATCGTTATCAGTTGCTCCATTACTTGCAGAAGCGATCATTCGTGTTCATGAAAATTCTTCTGTTAGTACTTTATTTGATTGATTCCAAACTAAAAAGTATTCGGTTTTTTTGTGATGTCGGTTTGAAACATCCTGTTTAGGGGAACACATACAATAGAGTGTTAATCTAATCAGAGGTGATAAGGATGACAGTTTTAAAAGCAGAAAAACGTACAGACATGAGAGGATCAGGCACTAGAAAAGTCCGTAATGCAGGATTTGTACCTGCCGTATTATACGGAAATAAAACAGAAGCTACACCTGTATCAGTAGAAAGTGTAGATTTCTTAAAAACAATGCGTGAAGTTGGCCGTAATGGGCTATTCTCTCTTGAAGTAAGTAATGGGAAAAAGCATCAGGTGATGGTGCAGGAAGTTCAAACAGATCCATTAAAGGATACTTTCGTTCACATCGACTTCTTTGAAGTAGATATGAAGTCTGAAATAGATGTTGAGGTTCCTGTTCGTGTTGAAGGTGAAGCTGCGGGAGTGAAGGAAGGCGGAGTTCTTGCACAAGTGAAGCACGAAATCAGTGTAAGATGTCTTCCAGGCGATATTCCTGAAGAGGTTGTTGTAGATGTATCTGAACTAGGTATTGGCGATGGATTAACGGTTGCTGATGTGAAGGGTTCTCTTTCAGTTGAAGTAACAAGTGAAGATGAAGAAGCCATTGTAACGGTACAGCCACCAACCATTGAACCAGATCCAGACGAAGAACCAGAAGAAGATGTTTCTCCAGATCAGGTGGAGGCAACAGAAGAACGTAAGGATGAAAATAAAGACGGTCGAGTCGAATAATTTTATCTCCCTAAAAGGTATAGCCGTTGCGGTTATACCTTTTTCGGGAGTATGATTAGCGGGAGTTGGATTGGTATGAAACTAGTAGTAGGACTTGGAAATCCAGGGGCTAAGTACGCAGGAACACGGCATAACATAGGGTTTGATATTCTTGATCATACGGCAGATGACTTAGGGTTTTCTTTTGATCAATCTAAATTTAAAGGGGTTTATGGTACATATCTTCATAAAGGAGAAAAGATTCTTTTCTTAAAACCGCTCACATATATGAATTTATCAGGTGAGTCTGTTGCACCATTAATGAAGTATTTTCAAATTCCGCTTGAAGATGTAGTTGTCGTGTATGATGACCTTGACCTGCCTGCAGGGAAAATTCGTCTGCGCCAAAAAGGCAGTGCAGGGGGACATAACGGGATCAAATCTCTCATTTCCCACTTAGGAACAAATGAATTCAATCGTATTCGAGTAGGGATCGATCGCCCGCAACCAGGAACACAGGTTGTTCACTATGTACTTGGTGGATATCGTCCGGAAGAAAAAGAAGCCATTCAAGATTCGATTGTTCAATCGTCAAAAGCGATCGAAGCTTGGTTTGATAAACCATTTCTTGAAGTAATGAATGCTTTTAACTAACCACTCTGTATAGCAATTCACCCCTCTGCTTATACTACAACGTAGAATACGCACAAAAGAGGTGGACAAGTTGGCTATACATTATACGTGCAAACACTGCGAATCAGATATGGGATCTCTGTCACAGACAGTTGAAACGAGTGATTTAGGGATTGATGCGTTAGATCAGAGTCACCGTGAGGAAGTATTGACATATGACGATAACGGTGATATACATGTGAGAGCAATATGTGAGCACTGTCATGAGGCGCTTTCGCGTAATCCAGCGCTTTATGAATTAGATTCATTTATCCAGTAATGCAAGTCGATTTATATACATGAAGCTTTGGCTCACTATGCCAAAGCGTTTTTCTATTCAAACTACCTGTCTGTTGTCATAAGTAGGGTGCAATCTGAGTAGCATAAATAAATAGAAGTATGTACGACCGATTATATAGGTTTTTTTACGAAACAGGGGGATCCACGATGTTAGGATTGCAATCATATTTTAGTCAAAGTCAGGAGCTTAAGACCGTACTCGAAAGCTTAGAAGCATCAATGAGTGAGCAGCTGATCTCTGGTTTGAGTGGTTCATCAAGAACCTTGGCCATGGCTTCTTTGTATCGAGAAACAAAAAGAAGTCAACTGGTCATCACACATAACCTATTTCAAGCTCAAAAGATTCATGAAGACCTGGTAGACCTTTTGGGAGAAGAGCAGGTCTATTTATACCCAGTGAATGAACTGATTTCTGCTGAAATTGCCGTCGCAAGTCCCGAGATGAAAGCGCAGCGCCTTGACCTGTTGAATAAACTGGCTGAAGGCTTTTCTGGCGTGGTTATTGCTCCTTTAGCTGGAGTACGCAGAATGCTTACGCCAAAATCGGTTTGGCAGGACAGCTTCTATTCCTTTGAACTTGGGTCTGACATTGGATCCATTGAACAAATGTTAAGCAAGCTGATTAAAATGGGTTATCGTAGAGTGGATATGGTATCTGCACCAGGTGAGATGAGTGTTCGTGGTGGAATTGTTGATTTGTATCCGCTAACAGAATCCAACCCTGTTCGCATAGAATTATTTGATACAGATATTGATTCCATCCGTACATTTTCATTAGATACTCAGCGTTCAATTGAGAATGTAGAGAATCTAAAGGTTGGTCCTGCAACAGAGATTATTTTATCAGATCAACACTTTTCACAGGCAGCCAGCCGATTAGAAGAGAAGCTTGCCATCACGCTCAAGAAAGTTTCAGCAAAAACAACAAGAGCTCAGCTTGATGAAAAAATTACAGCTGATATAGATAAACTTAAACAGCGGACTAGCTTTGAAGGTATGTACAAGTATATGTCTCTGTACTTTGATCAGCCAGAAACTCTTTTAGATTATATGCCTGAGGACACGATGTGTATCGTGGATGAATTAACCAGAGTAAAGGAAATGGCCGATAACCTGCAAAAGGAAGAGGCGAACTGGAGTCTTTCACTAATTGAAAATGGAGACCTGGTACACGATGTGCAAATGTCGATTGATGTACTACCGTCGATTCAGAAATCTCCGTACCCAGTTGTTTATCTTTCCTTATTCTTAAAACATGTTCCATCTACCTCTCCTCAAAACGTGGTTAGTATTTCGTGCAAATCAATGCAAAACTTTCATGGGCAAATGCAGCTTCTTGAATCTGAAGTCAAGCGTTGGCAGAAGGCAGGTAATGCGATTCTTTTTGTCGCAGGGACAAAGGATCGGGCTGATCGCTTATCGCTGAATTTAGAAGAAGAGGGTATTGATGTTCATGTTGTAGACCGTGATACGGAGCTAACAGCAGGAAAGATTCACATTATCCAAGGACAGCTGCACTCTGGATTTGAATTACCTTCACAGAAGCTAGTCGTTCTTACAGAGGAAGAAGTCTTTGCTAAGCAGACTAAACGTACAACAAAACGGAATCAGAAGCTTTCCAATGCAGAACGAATTAAAAGCTATTCTGAACTGAAGGTAGGCGATCTTGTTGTTCATACAAATCACGGGATCGGAAAATATTTAGGAATTGAAACTCTTGAGATTAATGGTCTTCATAAGGATTATCTGCATCTGCGTTATGCAGCTGACGATAAGCTGTATGTTCCGGTTGATCAGATCGATCAGGTTCAGAAATATGTTGGATCTGAAGAGAAGGATCCAAAGATTTACGCATTAGGCGGAAGCGATTGGAAAAAGGTTAAACGGAAGGTACAATCTTCTGTTGAAGATATTGCAGATGACCTAATTAAGCTATACGCAGAACGAGAAGCAAGCAAAGGACATGCTTTTAGTCAGGATGGACATGAGCAACGTGAGTTCGAAACGTCCTTCCAGTACTCTGAGACAGAGGATCAGCTGCGTGCAACAGAAGAGATTAAGAAAGATATGGAGCGCATCCGTCCTATGGATCGTCTGTTATGTGGAGATGTTGGTTACGGGAAAACAGAAGTGGCGATTCGAGCTGCGTTCAAAGCAATCATGGATGGCAAGCAGGTGGCTATTCTTGTCCCGACAACAATTCTTGCTCAACAGCATTATGAAACTATTGTAGAGCGTTTCTCTGATTTCCCAATTAATATTGGAGTCTTAAGTCGTTTCCGCTCGCGCAAAGAGCAAACGGAAACGTTAAAAGGAGTCAAAGCAGGCTCCGTTGATCTCGTTGTGGGCACACATCGTCTCTTGTCTAAAGATGTGGTCTTCAAGGATCTTGCTCTACTCATTGTCGATGAAGAACAACGATTTGGTGTAACGCATAAAGAAAAGATTAAGCATCTGAAAGCGAATATTGATGTTCTCACACTAACTGCAACACCGATTCCTCGTACATTACATATGTCGATGCTGGGTGTACGCGACCTTTCTGTTATTGAAACACCACCAGAAAATCGTTTTCCTGTACAAACGTATGTGGTTGAGTTTAATGAATCGCTTGTCAGAGAAGCGATTGAACGTGAGATGGCCCGTGGAGGTCAGGTTTATTTCTTATATAACCGAGTCGAGGATATTGAGCGAATGTCTGAACGGATTTCAATGCTTGTTCCAGACGCAAAGGTGAGCTTTGCTCATGGGCAGATGAACGAACGAGAGCTCGAGTCCATTATGCTCGATTTTCTAGAAGGTAACAGTGATGTACTTGTGACCACAACGATCATTGAAACAGGTGTAGATATTCCAAACGTGAATACATTGTTCATATATAATGCGGATAAAATGGGACTATCTCAGCTTTATCAGATTCGTGGACGAGTGGGACGTTCTAACCGCGTCGCGTATGCGTACTTTACATACCAGCGTGATAAGGTGTTAACGGAAGTAGCTGAAAAACGCCTACAGGCTATTAAAGAATTTACCGAGCTTGGCTCTGGCTTTAAAATTGCCATGAGGGATTTAACAATCCGTGGAGCAGGAAATTTACTTGGAGCCCAGCAGCATGGATTTATCGAGTCAGTTGGTTTCGACCTCTACTCTCAAATGCTAAAACAAGCCATTGAAGAACGTAAAGGTGAAACACCTAAGGAGCCTCCGTTCCAGATGGAGATGGATATCAACATAGACGCTTATATTCCTGAATCGTATATTACAGATGCCAAACAAAAGATTGAAATGTATAAACGATTCAAAGCGATTGAACAGCTCCAGGAGCTTCAAGACTTAAAAGATGAAATGTTTGACCGCTTTGGCGAGTACCCAACCGAGGTAAGTGATTTAATTCGTCTAACAGCGATAAAATTAATTGGTGATGCAGAGCGAATTCAAAAAATTTCTGAGAACAAGGATCAGTTAACCATTCTGCTTACAGAAGAAACGTCAGAGCAAATGGATGGCAGTAAGTTGTTTGACGTGGTGAATACGCTTGGACGTGAAGTATCACTTGGTACAGAAGGCAAACAAATTAAAGT
Source organism: Alkalihalobacillus sp. FSL W8-0930 (assembly GCA_037965595.1). Lineage (NCBI taxonomy): Bacteria > Bacillati > Bacillota > Bacilli > Caryophanales > Bacillaceae > Alkalihalobacillus > Alkalihalobacillus sp. FSL W8-0930. The sequence goes on from CP150183.1 coordinate 83,002, forward strand.
GGTCATTAAAACCAGGAAGCTTACGAATGAGCAAGTGCTTGATTTAGTGGAGAAGGCAGTTCAAGCCATTCCACGTTCAAAGAAAAAGAAAAAGTCAAAAACACCCGCTTCCTGACCAATTCGCTGGTTGATCCATCCAAGACACTGAAACAAATTCAAGAATTGGGGAATAGTTCTTATTTCAAGACAAATACTACCTATAACCCGAACTTATAGAAGCAGCCAAAGTGTCCAGGGATTACATCAGCGAAAGTGAGGAAATACAGCATGAAAGCAACTGGAATTGTAAGACGTATTGATGATTTGGGTAGAGTAGTTATTCCTAAAGAGATCAGAAGAACGCTTCGGATCCGTGAAGGGGACCCGCTTGAAATCTTTGTGGATCGTGACGGAGAAGTGATTCTTAAAAAATATTCACCAATCTCTGAGCTTGGTGATTTTGCTAAAGAGTATGCAGAAGCTCTTTATGGAAGCTTAAACCATCATATTTTAATTTCCGATCGCGATACGTTTATCGCTGTTTCAGGTGCACCGAAAAAAGAATTTGCAAATAAAGCAGTGGGCGAAGTCGTGGAGTCTGCGATGGCTAACCGTAAAACGAAGGTTGAGGCAAACCCCGGAGAATACAATCTGGTCAGTGAACATCACGATGATTATAAGGGCTATGTCATTGCTCCAATCATCGCAAATGGAGACCCGATTGGTACGGTTGTTATTTTTAATAAAGAACAAACGCTGAACGGGACGCTTGAGCAAAAAATGGCAGAAACAGCAGCAAGCTTCTTAGCTAGACAAATGGAGTAGAATAGAAAGAACCGTTACCTACAGGAAAAGTAGATAACGGTTCTTTTTGTTAAGAGGATGCGTATGAGTTCATTTCTGATAAGATGGTTTGAATTGCATCTGTTTCATGGGACTCATCCATCCTTTGTATAAAGTCTGTTTCATTCTCTTTTAACCTTGTAAGGTGATCGAGCAATGATTCTTTTGTTACATTTTCCTCTTCAAGAGTCAGACTGTATCCTTTTTTCTCAAATGACTTGGCATTTAAGATTTGATCGCCTCGACTTTGAGACCGTGAAAGTGGAATGATCAGCATCGGTTTCTTTAATGCTAAGAATTCAAAAATTGCATTGGATCCACCACGTGTAATAACATAGCTTGTTGCAGCTAACAGATTAGAGAGCTCGTCGTGTACATATTCAAACTGTTTATAACCAGACTGTTCATTTAAAGAAGGGTCTAGGTGTCCTTTTCCGCATAGATGAACAATTTGAAACTCGGTCAGCAATTCTGGCAACGCCGCTCGAACCGCTTCGTTCACAGCTTTGGCTCCTAAGCTTCCACCCATGATGGTTAAGACGGGCTTACCTGGGCGAAAGCCAAGAAAGTCGAGTCCGTGCTTGGGGTTGCCTTCTAGCAGTTCACGGCGGATAGGTGAGCCAATGGCTGTGGTCTTATCAGCAGGAAAATGAGCGGCAGCTTCTTCAAACGATGTGAAAATCCGAGTAGTAAATCGTTGAGCGATCTTGTTAGCAAGCCCTGGTGTCAAATCACTTTCATGCAGGAAGACAGGAATCTTTAAGCTAGATGCCGCAATGACAACAGGTACTGTAACAAATCCTCCCTTTGAGAAGACAAGATCAGGCTTACGTTTCTTTAGCACTTTACGTGCGTCAAGAATTCCTTTTAGTACGCGAAACGCATCGGTCGCGTTTTTCAGATCAATGTATCTGCGTAGTTTTCCGCTTGAGATTGAATCATATGGAATATTTGTGCGAGCGATAAGTTCTTTTTCAATGCCAGTATGAGAACCAATATAGGAAATGTCCCAAACGCTTGGATCGAGTGAATCCATAATGGCGATATTTGGTGTCACATGTCCGGCAGATCCTCCACCGGTAAAGACGATTTTTTTCATAGATAAAATTCTCCTTATGCCACATAAGTGTGGCCTACTTTCAATCGAGTACTTGTTCACTTTACTTGAATTTTGAGTCTAGCTCAACCGCTTCAAGCATGAATGGCGATTTTTAGATAAATTGAGTATGATAGAGACAGTTCCATTTGTAAGGAGGAAGACGTTTGAATAGAAACAGCAGTCAAAAGACGTCTTTCCTTGGAGGCGCTGTATTACTATCGATCGCTGCGATTGTGACAAAGATTATTAGCGCAGGGTATCGAATTCCGTTTCAAAACATGGCTGGTGACTTAGGATTTTACGTGTACCAGCAGGTGTATCCATTTTACGGATTCATGACCATCATCTCATTATATGGGTTTCCGCTTGTTCTTTCTAGACAGCTTGCTGAAAATCCTACAAATCAACGGAAGACAACGGGTTTTTATTTTGTTGGGCTGCTTTTATTTTCTATCGTGACGTGTGTTGGAATGGTAATATTGGCCCCGTGGCTCGCTAATTTAATGGGAGATTCTGCACTAACAGGTGTCTTACGCGTAACAGGGCTTTCCTTCTTATTTGTCCCGTTTCTAAGCGTAGCAAGAGGTGCAACTCAAGGACAACATGATATGTTACCTACCGCCATCTCAAATGTGGGGGAGCAACTTAGCAGAGTGACAGCAATCTTACTTATTACATATCTACTAATGAATTCAAGTGCTAATGCCTACCAATTAGGAACAGGTGCAATCTATGGCTCTCTTTTTGGTAGCTTAACAGGTGTTATCCTTTTGTTCACGTTCTTACATAAGCGAGGGATCACACTAGGTATAAATGAGTTGAGGCAGGTATCGTTTGGGCAAATCATAAAGCAAGTGAGCGTACTTTTGGGTCAAAGCGTGTTCATCTGCATGAATGCACTTGTCTTGATTCTTTTTCAATTTGTGGATGTATTCTCTATGATTCACTTGCTCAACGTATTTGGCTTATCTGAACGAGAAGCTTATGAGCTGAAAGGGGTGTATGACCGAGGACAGCCACTAATCCAACTAGGTACGATTCTTGCTACAACCCTTGCATTAGCTCTTGTTCCTGCTATGTCAGAAGCTAGGGTACGCAAAGAGAAGCTGGCCGTATGGCAGTATCAGGATATGTCCTTACGACTTTCCTTTTTAATTGGTGGATCAGCTACAATTGGTATGGTTATCATTATGGAGCCTTTAAACCATATGCTTTTTACAGATATAGAAGGATCGGGATTTCTAAGAGTGTTAGTTTTATCCATTGCTTCAAGCGCCGTTTATTTAACCGTAGCGGCTGTCCTGCAAGGGCTTGGGCGTATTAGAGTACCTGTCATCATTTTAGGAATTGGACTTGTATTAAAGACCATTATAAACATCGCGCTTATTCCGTTGTACGGAGCGATGGGGGCCGCAATGGCTACTACCATTGCAACGACAATCATGTCATGCCTCGGGATCATTGCAATTAAGCGTGCATCAGGTAAGGTTGTGTTACAATTCACTCCCTATGTGGCTTTAGCAATGACGCTTACTGCGCTTGCCGTTGTGACAAGCGCTAGCTATGGATTCATGATACGTTGGACAGAATTAAATATAGGACAAAACCGTATGCATGATGCGGGGTTGGCTTTGGTGCTGAGTGGAATAGGTGGGCTGGTTGTACTCGTATGTCTGCTCATCTTACCTGTCTTTACAACATCTGAGTGGGACCAGATCCCAAAGGTGAAGAAAATTAGAGGATTTTTTATACGTAGGAAGGAATGAAGGAATAGATGGCAAAGATACATATTGTCGGACTTGGTGCGGGTGATTTAGATCAGATGCCAATGGGTCTGTACCGACATCTAAAGGTGGCGCGTAACCTGTTTGTCCGGACAAACGATCATCCGGTATTAACGGAGCTTGCAGAAGAGAACTTAACATGGATCTCTTTTGATAAGATCTATGAAAAGCATGACCAGTTTGAAGCGGTGTATGAAGAGATCACAGAAACGTTATTACAAAAAGCTAAAAAAGAAGACATTACGTATGCGGTACCGGGTCATCCTTTTGTAGCTGAACGTACCATTCAGCTTTTAGTGAAGCACGCAGAGGCTAGTAGTGTAGAGCTACATTTTCTTGGAGGAACAAGCTTTCTTGATTCCATGTATACCGCTCTTAAGATTGATCCAATTGAAGGCAGCCAGATTCTTGATGGAACCCATTTTAAAAGGGATGAATTTCAGCTGACACAGCATCTGATTATTGTGCAGGTGTATGACGCAATGATTGCTTCAGATGTAAAACTGACATTAATGGAGCGTTTACCCGATGAATATGAAGTGGTGGTTGCCACAGCAGTGGGCTCTAAAAATGAAAGCTTGTTGCGTGTACCGCTTCACGAACTTGACCGGGTTACAACGCTTAATAATCTGACAGCTGTGTATGTGCCGCCAGTACGGGACGAGCGTTTGCTAAGAGAGGAATTTGCGACGCTTAGACAGGTGATTGCCACCCTTCGCGGACCAGACGGCTGTCCTTGGGATAAAAAGCAAACGCATGAAAGCTTAAAGCCATATTTGATTGAGGAAGCGTACGAGGTACTCGATGCGATTGATCAGGAAGATGACGAACATTTAGTAGAAGAGCTTGGTGACGTGCTCTTGCAGGTGATGTTGCACGCTCAAATTGGAGAGGATGCAGGTTGGTTCTCTATTCAAGATGTACTGGCTGCTGTAACAAATAAAATGATTCGTCGTCACCCTCATGTGTTCGGAGAGGGTACAGCCAACACAGCAGATGAGGTTCTGACCAACTGGGACGCAATTAAAAAGGAAGAGAAGACGGGCGAAGAGATGGGCTTATTGTTAAACATACCTACTGCACTGCCTGGATTAATGAAGGCTATCGCCCTGCAGAAGGCGGCAGCTAAGGTAGGTTTTGACTGGGGTGATGTAGAACCAATTTGGGATAAGCTTGATGAGGAAGTAAAGGAATGGAAGGATGAGCTTGCAGGCGCTAATAAAGAAAAGATGGAAGCTGAGCTTGGAGATGTTCTTTTCACGATTGCGAATGTGGCTCGCTTTTACAAGCTCGATGCAGAACAGGCTATTGCCCGAACAAATACGAAGTTCAAAAAGCGCTTTGAATACATTGAAGAACGGGTAAAAGAACAAGGTAAACAAATGACCGATCTTGGCCTAGACGAGCTCGAAGCCATCTGGCAGGAAAGTAAACAATACGATTAAAAGGGAGAACAAATGAGATGAGACTAGATAAATTTCTAAAGGTATCACGTTTAATTAAACGCAGAACCCTTGCTAAGGAAGTATGTGATCAAGGAAGAATATCAATTAACGGAAATCAAGCAAAGGCTGGTTCAGATGTAAAAGCAGGGGACGAGCTTGTTGTTCGGTTTGGTCAAAAGCTGGTAACCGTCAAAATCAACGAGGTTCGTGAAACGAGTCGCAAGGACGATGCGGATAACATGTACACTATCGTCAAGGAAGAGCCGGTAAACGGATGATGAAGGCCTTTATCTTTGATATGGATGGAGTCATTGTTAATAGCGAGCCACATCATGTGGAGGTCGAAATCGCAACAGCCAAACGGTACGGTGCGACGATTACAGAAGACGACCTTGCCGAATACACAGGTATGGTAAGTGAGGACATGTGGGGCCGCGTGAAGGAAAAGCACGGCTTAACAGGTGAAATCAAGGACATTCTTACACACGCGCACACAGAAAAACTGAAACGCTTAAAGGAATCGGATCTCACGCCAATTGAAGGAATACCAGGATTAATGCAGAAGCTATCAGAGCGCAATATCCCAATGGCGGTGGCTTCATCATCGCCTCGTGAATACATCGAGGCGGTCCTTCAGAAATTTAACATTGAAGATCATTTTACGTCCGTGATTAGTGGAGAGGAAGTAAACCAGGGCAAGCCGGCTCCAGATATCTATCTTGAAACGGCAGCCGTTCTTGGTATTGATCCAAAAGATTGTGTAGTTTTGGAGGATTCTCATAACGGTGCACGTGCTGCCAAAGCCGCAGGAATGACCTGTATTGGGTATGCTGCACCTGATGCCGGAGATCAGGACTTGTCTATAACTGATACGGTTGTTCAGGCGATTGATGAGATTGATGTAGATCAGCTTTAATATGAAAGAGGGATGTAAATGAAGCCTCATTTGTATGGATCCGTGCATTTGCTTTTTTATCAAGATGATCAAGTATTACTTCTCAAACGAAAAAACACAGGCTTTGAAGACGGGAATTGGAGTGTTGTGGCGGGTAAGATTGATCCGGATGAGGACATGCTTACATCGGTTCAGCGGGAAGCAAAAGAAGAGATCGGTGTGGATGTTGACCGCAATGACATCAAAGTAAGCGGAGTCCTGCACCGTTTATCTGGAACATTAAACTGGGTTGACTTCTTTGTGGAGATCAAGAACTGGTCTGGAACGCCTTATAATGCTGAGCCCGATAAATGCTCGGCACTAGAGTGGTTCAAAGCGAACGAGCTGCCGGATAATACCATTCCATATGTTCTGAATGCAATAACCAAAGACCAATCGTCCATGTGGTATGACAGTGATGGCTTTCGGTAACTAGACGGGAAGTGAGGGCTCCTCATGAAAATAGGGTTAGTCAGACACTTTAAAGTAACACGAGGGTATCCAAAGCAATTGTGGATCTCGAGTCAAGATTTAACAAAGTGGGTAAGTGAGTATGACGAATCAGATGTAGAGGAGATTCCTGTTGATCTAGGGTCTGTGACGTGGAAAAGCTGTTATTCTAGTACTCTACCTCGAGCACGAACAACGGCTGCGACAATCTATCAAGGAAAGATAAAAGAGACGGAGAAGCTACGTGAAATCGATCTTGTCCCTCCGTTTCGGTCTCCATTCCGATTACCGCTTTTTCTCCACCTGATTTTAATTCGGCTTGCATGGCTGTTTAAGCATTCCTCTCAACCAGAGAGTAAATGGGAGACCCGCAGTCGGCTCGATGAAATCCTTAACCAAGCTGAGAAAGAAGGCAAGGATTGCTTGATCGTTAGTCATGGTGGTGTGATGGACATAATGAGGAAGAACTTAAAAAAACGAGGATACAAAGGACCTTATTTTAAAATACCGACAAATGGAAAGCTGTATCTATTTGAAAAATAAACTGTCAACAAGATCTCACTCTAGAGGTCTGTTGACAGTTTTTTCGGTTTGCTTGGAGAAAGATGAATGGTGCCTTGAACTGGTTGCTCGCTCTTCTTTGTCATATACCCTTGCTTATAGTAACTAATGACTTTTGAAGTAACAGCAATCGATAAAACGGAGAAAAAGCCTTTAATCCAGCCAATCGCATATAAACTTGAGGCGACTACCACACAATCAAAGAGAAAGTTTGTTTTACCAGGGTCAAAATCAAAACGCTTCTGTAAAAACAGTGCGAGAATATTCGATCCTCCAAGTGAAGCCTGGTGACGGAATAAGAGACTGAGACCCATTCCAATAACCATCCCTCCCACTAATGCTCCTAACCAATAAGGGATAGAGAAGTCAGGTAAAAACGCATTCATGCTTGTCATCAGCGTTAAGATTGTGACGGATAATATCGTTGTGACTGTGAAGGAAAGCCCCATTCGACTGATCGAAAATAAATAAAATGGGATATTAATGATGAAAAAAAGAAAGGCAAAAGGTAGACCTGTAAGATATGCAATACTCAAAGAAAGCCCTGCTGTACCACCTGTAACAAGATCTGAATGAGTGAGCACAATCACTCCTAATGAAGCTAATAAACAACCAACAAAGATAAGTAACCAGCGTTTCATACACACCGTTCCTCCCACTCGTATTCGCTACAATGCTCCTCCTATTAGCGTATCGAAAGAAACAAAAAGTGCGCATAATACTTTGAAGGAATATCTAACAAAAATCCGACTTTATGAAGTTTTTTATTTTATAATGGAGTAAAAGTGAAGGAGGACCTAGAATGGACCAGATAGATCGCAGAATTATTGCTGCGATACAGGAAGATTCAAGGATGACTGTTAGTGAACTTTCTAAGCTTTTATCCTTAAGTCGTCCAAGTACAGCAGAGCGATTAACGCGGTTGAGAGAAAAAGGAGTGATTGAAGCCTACACAGCACGCATCTCACTTCCGGCTATTGGGAAGGAAATCATGCTGATCATTCAGGTTGCTGGTTTAAAGGTGTCCATTCAAGAGTTTGAAGCAATGATTCAAACGGACGAAGCCATTATTGAGTGTCACCGGGTAACAGGAGAAGTGAGTTACTTTTTAAAGGCAGCCGTAGCAGATATGCATGCGATGACCATGTTGATTGACCGGCTTATACCTTACGGGACGATTAACACTTCTACTGTCCTTAATTCTCCAGTCCCATTTCGCATCATCACTCCCGCTCAAAAGGAGAAATAAATGTGTGTGGCGAATAGAGTAAGTATAAAAGAAAGGGTGTTAAATCATGAAATTCGAAAAAATCCCATACGAACGTCCAGATAAAGAAGAAGTAGGAGAAATATTTGCTGAGCACATTGAGCTTTTTAAAGAATCGGATACAGTGGAAGGACAAATTGAAGCCTTAAAGTCACTGCAGGATTATTCAAACTGGATTGAAACGCAGGCGAATCTGGTTTCAATCCGTCATTCGATTGATACAGAGGATGCATTTTACAAGGCAGAAAAAGAATACATAGATGAAGTCATGCCTGTAATCCAGGAATTTAAAACAGACTATTACCGTGCCCTCATTGATTCGCCGCATCGCGAGCAATTGGAGGAAAGATGGGGAAGTCAGCTGTTTAAGCTTGCTGAGCTAAGTCTCAAAACGTTTAGTCCTGATATTATTCCGGAGCTACAGCTTGAGAACAAGCTGACTACTGAATATGGTCAATTGATTGCTTCAGCAAAAATTGAATTTGAAGGAGAGGAACGTACACTTAGCCAGCTTACACCGTTTGAACAATCGACGGACCGTGACGTACGAAAAAAAGCCTCTGCTGCTAAATTTCAATTCCTTGCCGAGAATGAAGAACAGTTGGATCGTATCTATGATGACCTAGTAAAGGTTCGGCACAAAATGGCGCAGAAGCTTGGGTTTACTAACTTCGTAGAGATGGGTTATGCCCGCATGACAAGAACAGATTATGATGCAGAGATGGTCGCAAACTTTAGGGTTCAAGTGCAAGATGAGATTGTCCCTGTTGCGACTAAGCTTAGAGAGCGCCAGCAACGTCGAATTGAAGTAGAGACTCTCAAGTTCTATGATGAGAATTTTACGTATCAAACCGGGAATCCCACTCCTAAAGGCGATGCAGAATGGATTATAGAAAAAGGGAAGCTTATGTACAAAGAGCTTTCAAAGGAAACAGATGAATTCTTCACGTATATGATTGAAAACAACCTGATGGATCTATTAAGCAAAAAAGGAAAGGAAAGCGGAGGGTACTGTGCATATCTTCCTGAATACGGCTCTCCCTTTATCTTTTCGAACTTTAACGGAACGTCCGGTGACATTGATGTATTAACACACGAGGCGGGCCATGCTTTTCAAGTGTATCAAAGCCGTCATTTAGCTGTACCGGAATATGCATTTCCAACGATGGAGGCAGCTGAAATTCACTCAATGAGTATGGAGTTTTTCGCATGGCCTTGGATGGAGCATTTCTTCAAGGAAGACACAGAGAAGTACAAGTTCGCTCATTTAGCAGATTCAATTTTGTTTATCCCTTATGGGGTAGCCGTTGACGAATTTCAACACTTTGTCTATGCGAATCCAGAAGCGACACCAGCGGAACGCAAGCTTTATTGGAGTAAGCTAGAAAAACGCTATCTCCCGCATCGAAACTACGATGGGAATGCATACCTTGAGGCAGGTGGGTTCTGGCAGCGTCAGTCTCATATCTACCAAGTGCCGTTTTATTATATTGACTACTCGCTTGCACAGATCTGTGCGCTGCAATTCTGGAAGCGGATGAACGACGATCAACAAGCAGCGTGGCAGGATTATTTAAATCTGTGCCAAAAAGGAGGAAGCTTATCCTTCCTTGAACTGGTTAAGGTTGCAGGCTTGAGATCTCCATTTGAAGATGGGTGTGTTGCATCTGTGATTGGTGAGATTGAGGGTTGGTTGGAAGAAGTGAAGGATGAACAATTATAGGTAATCGGCTAGTCTTTAACGAACTCAATCATTCGAGAGGCAAATGATTCTAAATGAATCATTTGCTTTTTTATGTAATTAGAAGTTTATTACTTTATTTTACAGGGAAGGTGAAAAAGGTGGTACTGATCTAATAAAATCCTTTTTACGTTTGGAGTGGTTTGTTTGAAGAAATTGATTATGCTCATAGCAATGATGAGTGTATGGGTTGTAGGTTGTTCATCTAACGCAGATGTGTCTGAAGAGAATGAACCAACGGAAGAAGCTAGGACAGCTGAAGAGGACGAGTCTTCTTCGTTGTCTGAAGAGGTTATATTTGAATATAACCATGAAGGCTTGTCTGATTACGATCTGCAAAGTCTTAGAACAAGTGCGTCTGGTGAAACGTCAGTAATTACGGGTCACGAAGACATCGATCGTGTAAGTGAATATTATACATATGTAATTGATCCGAGTGGCGAGGCCGTTGAAGGTCGAAAATTTGCTCTGGAAGAGGATGTTGAAAGACGATGTGTAGATATGGCGCCTTCGCCAAATGGGCAATACCTTTTATACAATTGTCATGATGAGGGGATCGAATTTTCCGTATATGATCTGGAAAAGGATGAATTGATTCATCAAGCACTTGAGACAGACGATTATGTGGATGAACTGGCGGGTATAACAGATGATTTGGTTGTATATATGGTGACAGATACAATCGATCGAGAGCTGTTCATTACTTTATATGATGTTACGAGCGAAGAAAAAACTGACTTCTTACTAAGTGAGCTGTTGGAGACAGATGACATTTCTCTGAATGGGATTACACCAACGGCTGATGGCTCAAAGGTATTAATTGATACTGTTTTAAAGCTACATTTACTAGATGTTGAGTCAGGAGAAGTGACTGAGTTAGCCAGTGTGGAGGAAGCTGCTGAAGAGTTTGATAGTAATAATATGTTTATTTATTCTGCAACTATGTCCCCCGATGGTAAGTATCTTTATTACCTCATTACTGAGAACCGAGGGAGTGACTCGGCGTTTGAAGAGCATTATATAATGAATCTTGAGAGTGGGGAGACCGATGCGTACGAATCTATCGGACACGATCGAGTAATTGGTTTTGATATAAATGGAAACATGTTGTTAAAGGATGACGATCAGCTAGTTATGCATAATCTTGATACAGAAGAGACAAGAGCCCTTCCGGATGATATCGACTTACGATCTTCAACTGGTTTTCATATTACGATTAACGGAGATTATGTATTCTATACAGATAAGGATAGTGAAGATGACGATACGTATACCTCTCGTTTGTTTCGAGTAGCGCTTGGAGACATCGGAACATATGGAGAATCAGAGTTTAAAGCAGTAGACGTGCGTGAAAGAGACGAGCCTGAGCAAGATGAGATTACGTTGACCGAGCAGAACGCAAATGAAAGAGACGTACTTCGTGAAGTCTTAGAAAGTAGTACACGTGTCATGTATCCAACTGAGTTTCCGGAGACCCTCGACTACCGATTTAACCATACTTCTGAGGAAAGCTACTGGCAGCGAATCAATTTGGATACATCAGAATATGCAAAGGATCAAATAGACTTTAGAGCGTACGTTCATGAAGATGAAGATAGGCAATGTAGATTGGAAGATAATGCAGAAGTTGTTGATACGATGGAAGGATCTGATATCTATTTCTATGAATTTGGAAATGATGATGTAGAGCTATCTGTTAAAATCGACAATATTTGTTATCGGTATGAAGCACGAAAGTACTCACAAGAAGAAATGATTGCGATGGCTAAGTCAATGAAACCAATTGAAGAACCATTTCATGATATGCCAATTGAAGAACAACGTTTTCCAACTCTTCTCCCTATACAGGAGGTAGAGTCGATGGATCCTCGTTTGAGTACTGGCAGAGATGGAGAAATTGATAGCTATTTCCTTGAATATAAAGGGGAAGGCACAGGAGATCTCACTCTTAAGCTAACGATTAAGAATGGAGATGAACCATCTTTCTTTATGAATGAAGAGCATGGTGAGTTTGTTGAATTAGAAGGATGGGAAACAGTATTCTATGTTGATGATTACACGAGTTTACAGTTGTTTGATGGAACCTACTATTATGAAGTAGAATTTGATATAAACAACGACATCCTCCAAGCCTATGGGCCAGAGCATGTAAAAGAAACCTTAATTGAAATTGGAGATTCGTTTCAGTAAATAATTCTAGTGATTGCAATTTCCTATAACAGGGTAAACAAAAAACATAGGTATCAACCTAACCAAAAGTGAGGAGGATATCTATGTTAAATCGCTTAGAGCGAGAACTGTTTCACCGAGAGCTAGAGTTCCTCAAAACGCTAAAGGGTAAGGCGACAAATGAACATAGTCGCTTTTCAGCAGCGATTGAGGAGGAGATTACACATCTAGAACAGGTTCTCGAGGAAACAGAGATGCAAGTACTGGATTAGTTAATGGACGGAGGTCTTTACTCCGTCCTACATACCTTTCTTATAACCGAGGCAGATTCACTCCTCACGTAAGGTTGGTATCTAATTCTTTTCGCTCTAAGTGTTATATCAAGTACACACTCTGTGTGCTTGATTTTTTTTTACATGTACTCAAGCATTATTCCATAGCATGATAGAATAGATCTAAGACGATGCAGGAGGGAACCTATGAAGCCAAAGAACAAAAACTGGGTCATTCTTATAGTTGGTGCAAGCGTTATTCTCATCGCTACAGTTCTAGTGTTTATCCAGATTAGTCGGAATCATCAGGAAAATATGAGGATCATTGACGAGTGTTTTGAACGATTTGATGAGGGAAACGGAGTGGTTGTTCAAAAAGAAGGATTCTGGTCCCCTGTTACATGTGAGAAGCAGTAGCCTTTGGTACTGCTTTTTTTCTTTGCAATTGAGAAAATCCTTGTTATAATTAAGAATGAGAATCATTTTTAATGAGAAGATCGGTAAATAAAGGATCAATGCACCAATTGGAGGGATCGTTGTGGCGAATCACGAAGAGGTTTTTGATGTGACCATTATAGGCGGTGGACCGGCTGGATTATACAGTGCGTTTTATAGTGGAATGCGCGATATGAAAACGAAAATCGTTGAGTATCAACCACAGCTGGGTGGTAAGATCTTGCTTTATCCAGAGAAGATCATCTGGGATATTGGAGGACTTCCTCCCACTCCAGGTCAACAGGTCCTGACTAACTTAAATGAACAGGCTCGAACCTTCGAACCAACCATTTGCTTAAACGAGCAAATTCAAACGCTAACAAGACGCGCGGATGGCATTTTTTTACTAAAAGGCTCATCAGGTGAAACGCATTATTCAAAAAGTATTGTATTGGCTGTTGGACATGGTATTTTCAAAACAGCTAAGCTTGAAATTGAAGGTGCTGACCGCTATGAGGTAACGAACCTTCATTACACGGTGCAGCAGCTTGATACGTTTAGAGGGAAGCATGTCGTCATCTCTGGGGGCGGAAACTCTGCTGTGGATTGGGCAAATGCTCTTGAACCGTTGGCTGCAAGTGTAAAGGTTGTTCACCGCAGAGATGAATTTGGCGGTCATGAAAGCAATGTAAACCAAATGAAAGCTTCGTCTGTTGAAGTCTTCGCACCTTATTGCTTAGAGGAGCTGCACGGGGATGCAGCAGGTAAAGCCATTGAGCGTGTTACGTTAAAGCACTTAGAAACCGAGGTATGCACGGAGTATCCTGTAGATGCAGTCATCGTAAATCATGGGTATAAGATGGATCTAGATTTTCTGTTAGAGAGTCCGCTTCAGTTTGAAACAAATGAAGGAATTTTAACCGTTAATGAAAAGATGGAAACAAGCGTTCCAGGCGTCTTTGCAGCTGGTGACTTAGTCAGTAACGACGGGAAGCTGCGACTGATTGCAGGCGCGTATGTGGATGGAGCCAAAGCCATTAATCAGGCGAAGGTATTTATCGAGCCCGAGGCAACAGCACAAGCCTATGTTTCCTCTCATAATGAGCGATTCAAGGAAAAGAATGAAGAGATCCTCAAAAAAGACCAGCTTGTTACTGCTGGAACAGAATAAGAAAAGAAGAGACGCGCAGCACGCGCGTCTCTTCTTTTGCCTGCGAGTTATCGCACCTGAAAGGTCTTACAATCCGTTTCGGCGGATTCTTTTGCCTTTGATTTATCGTGATGATTCACCACGTAAATCTCCGTTGCCCCACAATGGTTATCTCCAGCCCAGTGCATGCAGCTTGAAACTTCACAAAGGATTTGTTGCGCCATGGTATTCCCTCCTGTTCTGATCTTTGGCCACCAGGAAAGAAAGAGACAGTACCCATATTCTCTTCACCATTTTTGATATATATTCATACACGTTTCTATGCCATAATAAACTTACATAGCTAGTTAGAAAAAGAGAGGGGGGAGAAAAGGTGTTTGAAGCAGTCATTGATTTTCTGAGGGATTTTGGCGCCTGGGGGTTGTTTATTCATTCCTTTGCTGATGCCATTATCTTTCCAATTCCGGCATTTTTCCTTCAAGTCTCCCTTAGTTTATTAAACCCTGCAGACGCGATTTGGCTCGCAACGGTGGGATATGTGGCATGTATGCTTGGAACCCCCGTTGGGTACTTTATTGGGCATTTTCTCGGGGATTCAGTCCTCCAACGTCTACTAAAAAAGGATGCGTTAGCGAAAGCACAAACACTTTTTACAAAGAACGGAGAAGCTGCGATCTTAATAGGAGCATTCACACCAATTCCCTTTAAAGTGTTTACAATTATGGCGGGGGCCATGAAGTTTTCTTTATGGAAGCTAATTGGGTATGCAGCTCTTGGCCGAGCCGTTAAATTTTATGCAGTTGGATTTCTGTTTTACTTTTACGGGAGAGCAGCAGAGAATTTAATTGACTCCTACTTAACCTATATCTTCTTGGGAATTGCCGTACTTCTTCTTATTGGTATTTACATGAAGCGCAAAATACAAAAGAATCGCTCCCAAGAGGCAGACATACAAAAGGAAAATGGATAACAAAATGGCGAACCCCTGCGGAGAGGATTCGCCATATTTGTGTTTTACGATAAACTTACACTTGAGTGCGAAAACGTTCAAGGAAATTCTTAAGTCGCTCGCTCTTAGGGTTGTCGAGCACATCGCTTGGTTTACCGTGCTCAACAAGCTTGCCATCAGCTATAAAAACAATTCGATCTGAAACCTGCCACGCAAAGTCCATCTCATGCGTAACAAGAATCATCGACATATCCCCTTGCTGTGCAAGGTCTTTTATAACTTCTAGTACTTCACCAACAAGCTCCGGGTCAAGCGCGGAGGTTGGCTCATCAAACAGCATGATCTTAGGCTGCATGACAAGTGCACGGGCGATTGCCACACGTTGTTGCTGTCCCCCTGAAAGTTGAATAGGGTAATTGTCTACCTTGTCACCGAGTCCAACCTTTTCGAGCATTTGAGTTGCTCGTGCTTCGGCTTCTTTTTTAGATATGCCAAGGACGTGAATGGGTGCCTCCGTGCAGTTGCGCAAGATCGTCATATGAGGGAAAAGGTTAAAATGCTGAAACACCATTCCGACGTTGGAGCGAACCTTTCGTAAATGCTTTTCGTCCGCATCGACCATTTTACCTTTTGCCTGCATCTTCCACAGATTTTCACCCTCCACGATAATATCACCCGCGGTCGGTTTTTCAAGAGTCATTAACATTCGTATAATGGTTGTTTTACCGGAACCACTTGGACCGATAATGGATACAATTTCACCTGGATCAACATCCAGCGTAAAATCTTTCATCACTTCTAATTCATCAAAGGATTTACCGAGTCCTTTAAATTGTACAATAGGTTGTGTCATGCGGATGCCTGCTCCTTTTCAACTTTTTTGGCTTTTCTTTGGATTCGATTATTCATACGTTTTTCTGCATAGCCGACTAAGAGAGAGGATGGATAGCTAAGAAGTAGGAATAACAAACCTACGATCGTATACACCTCTGTATATTGAAAGTTCGACGCACCCAGCTCACGAGCCGCTGCAAGCATTTCATAAACAGAGATCGCCATGAGGAGTGGCGTTTCTTTAAATAACACAATTAAATAGTTCCCCATCATCGGAATAACCGGAGGGATCGCCTGTGGCAGAATAACCTTTATCCATGTTTTTGGACGACTGAAGTTTAGTGCCCGGCTCGCTTCCCATTGCCCTTTTGGAACCGAGTTAATCCCCGAACGATAAATCTCCGATAAGTATGTAGCATAGTGAATACCGAGTGTCGCAATTCCAGCTGTTACCGCGCTCATCGATACACCGACTACAGGAATTTGTGGCCACGCGTAATATACAAAAAACAACTGAACAAGTGGCGGAGTACTTCTTACAAATTGTACAAATCCATATACGGTCCATGCAAGAGGCTTAAAAGAAGACCTGCCTAACAGTGTCAGTACGAGTCCAAACACAACGGAGACCAGATATGCGCCGAGCGTAATACCCAAGGTGACAAACATTGCACGAAAAATCACAGGAAAGGCGTCTATAGCAACCTGCCAGTCGATCATGTGCTAGCCACCCCCCTTGATGCCCGCTTCTCAAAGTATTTAGAGAGAAGAATAAGTGGTAAGGCAATTAAAAAGTACGTAACAAGAAGAATAGCAAAAACAGGAAGAGCACTACTGTAATCGGCTCCACGTAAATTTTGTCCCCAATACATCATATCTTGAAGAGTAATTAACGCAACTAAAGAGGTTCCTTTTAGCAGCTCAATTGAATTATTTGTTAAACCAGGTATCATCGTTCGAAAGGCTTGCGGGAGAATCACTCGAAACATCTGTTGTGTTCTTGTCATGTTTAAAGCAATCCCTGCTTCTGTTTGCCCCTTTGGCACAGACAAAATCGCACTTCTCACAATTTCAGAGCCATAAGCACCATAGTTTAATCCTAAAGTGACGACCCCGGCAACAAATGGATCTAGACGGATTCCGAAGGCTTCAGGTAACACAAAAAATAACCAAAACAATTGAATTAATAAGGACGTACCCCGAAAAAACTCTACATAAATCATCGTACCAATACGAACAAACTTGTATTTCGATACTCTTGAAATACCAGCAATAAACGCAACGGTAAATGCCAAAGCTGTTGCCGTTAACAGAAGTGAAACGGTTGTGGGCAATCCTCGCATAAGTACTTGTACAATATCTACTGCGCTCAAATGGTGTTCACTCCTAACGGTTCATTTAAATAAAACAGGGATACCTCGTTGTACGGTTTACGTCTTAGAGATATCCCCCTGATCCATTTAGTTTTGTTTATTATCCTGCACAAAGCTCCTCAGTGGTCATATCGTTCACCATATTATCTTCAGTGAAACCAAATGGCTCCATAATCTCTAAGATTCTGCCAGACTCTTTTAATTCTTCTAGCTTCTCGTTGTATGCATCTTTAAATTCCTCATCGTCTGGATGAAAAACAGCAGCTCCATATCCATATACTTCTTCACCGTTAATGACCGGCTGTTCAAAGTTTTCAACAATCTCAACATTCTCATCATCCTGATCTTGAAGGGCAGTACGTAACGTAAGGTCAGTCATCGTAATGGCGTCTGTACGACCCGAGGATAGAGCGGAAATATTATCAGTAATACTTGAAACCTGTTCAATCTGTGAATTATCAACGCCCATTTCTCTGAGATATTCAATCTCAATCGCTCCAGACATAACGGTGACTGTAAGATCTGGATTATCAGCAATATCCTGATAGCTGGTTATATTATGCGGATTTCCAGGTTGAACAGCTAGACCCTCACCAATCCGATAATCTGGTTCAGAAAATAAGGCATTCTCACAACGGTCAGGTGTGACATACACACCAGCTGTTACAACATCAAAGTTTCTTGAATTTACCCCGTTAATGAGCGCGTCAAATTCCACTACGCTACCTTCAAGCTCATCAACCCCTAGCTCACTAAACACAGCTCTTGCAACTTCTACGGAGGCCCCGGTTACTCCGCCGTCAGCTTCCTCATACCCATATGGACGTTCGTTTGCTACGCCTACCTGTACTGTTCCATTTTCTTGAATGTTCTCTAGCGTGTCGCCGCCAACACTAGAACATGCACTAAGAATAGCAACAGAAAGCAAGCCTGATAGTATGTAACCTGTTTTTACGTTCAAAAAACCAATCCCTTCATATATGGTAATTTTGTTAAAAACACTCTTACTTAGTTAATTTTCCTACGATTTGCACTTATTTAGCGTATCAAAACTTAATTGGGATGACAAAAGCACTAAGAGAGCATATAAGCGAATTATGTTGCTTTTTAGCGTGTTAAGAGAGAGGGATACATACTATTCATAGATTAAGCATGTAATATCGTCCGAATCATCTGAATTGCTAATTAATAAAAGTGATTTGAAAGGCATTCATTTTAAATATGAATCTACCTATACCCGTTGTTTAAACAATGCAAACATAATTTTCAGAAAAATTGGCGGGTCGTTCAAATGAGAGGGTCATTTCAGGATTGATGGGTTCATATAATGTCATACGGAGGTTTGTATATGCCTAATAAATCGATACAAATTAAGACAACAACACATCAGTTGACGCTCTATGAGAATGGCCAAGCGATTAAGACGTATCCGGTTGCGATAGGAAAGGTTGCAACGATGACTCCGTATGGACAATTTACGATTGTAAATAAACAAGCGAATCCAGGCGGTTCATTTGGAGCGTTTTGGCTGGGATTGTCTAAACCCCACTACGGAATCCATGGAACAAATGATCCATCCTCCATTGGAAAGTCCGTTTCTCACGGCTGCGTGCGCATGTACAATGAGGATGTAGTGGAGCTATCAAAGCAAGTATTTGTAGGTACACCCGTTTCAATTATTCCATAACAAGAAGAACCGATAAGGAAGGTTGGCTCGTCGGTTCTTCTGCTTCCTCGTCACTATGTTTACAGCAGGAGGAACGGGGAACATATATAATAGTTAGATTTATATAACAGGAGATGGTCTAAATGGGACACTATATAGAAGTTGACGAACATGTAAACGTATATGTTGAGGACGTGGGCGAAGGCACACCTATTCTTTTTCTTCACGGATGGCCAGTTAGCCATAAGATGTTTGAGTATCAACAAATTGAACTACCAAAGCATGGCTACCGTTTCTTAGGAATGGACTTACGTGGCTACGGGAAATCCGATGCGCCATGGAGTGGATATGATTACGACACGATGGCAGCAGACGTTGATAAAGTTGTACGGGCGCTTGACTTACAAGATGTTGTACTCGTTGGTTTCTCCATGGGTGGCCCGATTGCCATTCGTTATTTGGCAAAGTATAAAGAAAACCCTGTTCAGAAGCTAGTCTTGCTTGGTGCAGCTGCACCTCTTTTCACACAGCGAGATGAATACCCTCATGGTCTCGAGAAGTCTGGAGTAGACGACATAATTGCAAATCTCAAGGCAGATCGACCAGGAATGCTTAAAGACTTTGGTGGGATGTTCTTTCACCAAGACATGTCGGAAGCTTTCTCTGAATGGTTCCTAAACCTAGGACTTACAGCGTCGCCTCATGCTACCATTCATTCAGCTCATGCATTACGAGATGAGGATGGACGAGTTGATCTAGCAAGTGTGCATGTTCCAACGTTGATTCTCCACGGTAAACATGATGAGATTTGTCCGTTTGAATTCACTTCGTTTATGGAGGAAGGGATTGCTGAAGCCACTGTTGTTCCATTTGAAAATAGTGGACATGGCTTAGTGTTTGAAGAAAAAGAGAAGGTAAATCATGAGATACTGCAATTCTTAAAAGGATAAGATGGGTGAAGCTGTGAGCCGAAGTGCTGCAGCTTTTCCCTCTGCATAAGGGCTTGTTCTAATTCACTCCCTCCCAACATATAGTGAACTACTAAGTTGTTGGAGGGAGATACGGATGGATCAGTTTGAATTCGGCACACCAATGGGCAGAGCAAGTGAATCCAAGGATCACGATATTACGTTAAAAGGACGTAAACAGCTTGATATTACGGGTGTCAAACAAGTAGAAAGCTTTGATAATGAAGAATTCTTAATGGAAACAACGATGGGTTTTTTATCGGTTAAAGGCCAAAATCTTCATATGAAAAACTTAAATGTCGAGCAAGGACTCGTCTCAATAGAAGGTAAGATACATGACATGATTTATCTAGATCATTCCGGTCCAGATAAGTCCAAAGGATTTCTAGGGAAGTTATTTAAGTGACGTTAACCATACAGCTTCAGACCATGTTATCGATGCTGGCTATGGGTGCGTGTTTAGGTGCCTCATTGGATACGTACGGAAAACTCACTCGCCGCCCACACGCTTTTAGCTGGGTGGTTGCAGTGAGGGACTTCCTGTTCTGGTGTTGCTTGGCACTGATCGTCTTTTATGTGCTATTCCTATCAAACATGGGAGAGCTACGTTTTTATGTGTTTTGTGCTTTATTATGTGGCTATGCCACATATAGAGCCCTTTTACAACGAATCTTTAACTACTTACTGGACAGGCTCATTGCTTTAGTTGTTGGGATTGTCCGTTTTACGAATAAAAGCTTGTATTACGTTATTGTTAAGCCGATAAAATGGATATTGTATCTAATCCTAAGCTTTTGTATGATGATAGTAACGATCGTTTGGAAGATTTGTCTAATCCTATTTTTGATCATTTGGAGACCACTCGAGTGGTTGATGCGGCCAATCAATCGAATAATCGGGGATACAAAGCTTTGGCGGAGGTTACAACCTTTTTTTCAAAAAATAAAGGAGGTTGTCCGTTCGGTATGGAAGAAGAAAGACAAGAGGTGATCATGAATGGCCAACAGAAAACCTACTATAAGAGAATTAGATTCAGCTTATATTAAGCAACGTGAGCAAGAAAAGCAGTTACAGCTTAAGCGTAAGCGGGGGTTAATGAGACGACTGACAGTGCTTGGATTTGTTGGTTTCATTATACTTGGTATTGTATCAGCAACATTAATTACCCAGGCCAAGTCCATTAGTGAAAAGAAAGAAGAACAGGCAGCATTAAAAGAAGATCATGACGCCCTTATAGCAGAACAGGAAAAACTTGAACAGGATATCCGGAATTATAATAATCCTGATTATATTGGAGAAGTTCTAAGAAGGGATTATTTTTTGACACGTCCTGGAGAAACATTATATAAATTACCAGAATCATCATCAGATTGACACCTTTTTTTGCTTTCGGTTATACTATATTTCAAAGTGATTTTTTTACAGATATCTAAGGAGGATCTATCTTTTCATGTCAATTGAAGCAGGCAGCAAGGTGCAGGGCAAAGTGACGGGCATTACACATTTCGGTGCATTCGTAGAACTACCGGGCGGAACAACTGGACTTGTTCATATTAGTGAAGTGGCTGATAACTATGTCAAAGACATTAATGAGTTTTTGAAGGTTGGCCAGGAAGTCCTGGTGAAAGTTGTAAACGTTGAGAAAGACGGAAAAATTGGTTTATCAATTAGAAAGGCTCAAGATCGCCCGGCTAGTGCGCCAGACAAGGCTTCACGTCCTAGTCCTGCCTCACGCCCCTCCAGACCATTTAATAATAGTCGACCTCAAGGAGGAAACCGCAGTCAAAGAGGAAATGTTAGGCAAACCGTTACGTTTGAAGATAAGGTTAGTCGCTTCTTAAAGGATAGCGAAGAACGTTTAACCACAATTAAGCGTCAAACCGAATCTAAACGTGGAGGACGCGGTGCAAAAAGAGGCTAAACTGCTGTTTTGATAAGCTCCTTATAGAATAGACAAAAGAGACAGATCATGAATCTGTCTTTTTTTATGTAAAAAATGATTGACTTGCCCAGCAGATGAGGGTATATTTAACCTTGTCGTCATTTTCAAGTGACACACGAGGCGGTGTAGCTCAGCTGGCTAGAGCGTACGGTTCATACCCGTGAGGTCGGGGGTTCGATCCCCTCCGCCGCTATAATGGTAAGACGTAAGAAAGATCGGCAGGATGATTCCTGTCGATCTTTTTTTGTCGTTTCAAGAAAAACCCGCTAGTATGCTAGTTTCACAATGATTTTAAAGTTAAACAGAAAACCGTATGCCAAATTATCGCAGACACACTGATAAAAGGTGGTTATGTGCGCCTATTTGAACACGCTTTTCAACCTTCTATGTGTCATTCCTTTGTTTCTGGCCGAATGAAGTCGAACGATTTCTTTATTGCCTCCTGTGATTATGACAAAATCTTGCTTTCACTTAGTTTTATAATGAGACCACGAATCTAATAGGGTGGTGGGTCTCTTATGTTAAAGAAAGCTGTAAAGTTATGGAGTGAACCTGTATGGATAGCGAAAGTCGGTCAAGTCTATCAAGGAACCACAGATTCAATGAAACGACAAGCCATTAGTTGGTTTGATACAGCATTCTATAAATGGGGTCTTCTAATCGCCATTATGGGATTCTTACTCGGACGAGCCGTCATCTTAACAGAATTAACTCCGTTTGTGTTGCCTCTTCTGGCAGCGGTTTATCTCCTGAAACGTGATAAGGCAGCGATTGCTGCATTCTCTCTGTTAGGTGGGGCTATATTTAGTTATCACGGGCAGGTCGGATTTGTCATTACGGCAATCATTGCATATATCCTCTTACAGAAAGCTGTCACACGTTTTGTAACAGACCAAAAAAGTGCACTGCCTTACTTAGTTTTCTCTGCCAGCTTACTTTCAAGACTGGGTCTTGTCTTTATTGGAACCGGAACGATATCAGGGTACGCCCTCATGATGGCAGCTGTGGAATCGGGACTTAGCTTTATCTTAACGATGATCTTCCTGCAAAGCGTGCCGCTATTAACAGCTAAACGAATTCAGCGACCTTTAAAGAATGAAGAAATTATTTGTTTAATTATCCTGCTAGCGTCTGTAATGACGGGGACCGTTGGTTGGGCATGGAACGATATGACAGTTGAACACGTGATGGCCAGATATCTATTACTTATTTTTGGATTAGTTGGCGGAGCGGCGATAGGCTCTACAGTCGGGGTGGTGACCGGACTTATATTAAGCTTAGCTAGTCTTGCCAATTTATATCAAATGAGCTTGCTTGCCTTCTCAGGGTTACTTGGAGGTCTTCTTAAAGAAGGAAAAAAAGTGGGCGTAGCGGTAGGTCTTCTTGTCGGTACTCTATTAATAGGTATGTATGGCGAGGGAGGACCAGGCATCGCGGCCACGCTACTAGAAACATTTGCTGCTATTCTATTGTTTTTTCTCACGCCAAATCGCTTCATTCATAAGATATCACGCTACATACCAGGTACGGTGGAGTATGCGAATGAGCAGCAGCAATATTTAAAGAAAATACGTGATGTTACAGCAGGTAAAGTGGAACAGTTTTCCACGTTGTTTCAGACACTATCAAAAAGCTTTCAGATGCCTCCTCCTACTGATGAGCGGGAGCGAGGCGAAAAGGAAGTGGATTATTTCCTGAGCAATGTAACGGAGAAAACATGCCAAACCTGCTTTAAAAAAGAGAAGTGCTGGGTTCAGAACTTTTCTAAAACCTATGAAACGATGAATAAAATTATGACTGAAACGGAGAAAAATGGTGAGGTGAAGGATCAAATTCTTCAAATGGAATGGAATAAGCATTGTATCAGGCCGGAAAAAGTCGTTCAGGCTATAGTAACAGAACACAGCCACTATCAAGTGAATCAAATGCTTAGAAAGCAAGTGTCTGAAAGCCGAAAGCTTGTAGCTGATCAATTACTCGGAGTGTCTCAAGTGATGGGGGACTTCGCCCGGGAAATTCAAAAAGAGAAGGAGGCTCACTATCAGCAGGAGGAAGAGCTTTTAGAAATGCTTAGAGGAGCAGGGATTGAAGTGGGGCACATTGATATCTACAGCTTGAGAGCAGGTCAAGCCGAAATTGAGTTAAGTGTTCCATTTGACGGAGGGCAGGGAATGGGCGAGAAAGTGATCGCTCCTATGCTTTCATCCCTGTTGAATGAAACAATTGTGCTTCAAAAGGAGGAAACGGGGTTCTATTCAAATGGACATAGTCATATGACCTTTGCTTCAGCAAGGCAATATGTTGTAGAAACGGGTGTAGCGAATGTTGCGAAGGGGGGAGCTTGGATTTCTGGAGATAGCTTTTCTACTCTTGAGCTCGGTTCGGGTCAGTTTGCGCTCGCAATTAGCGATGGGATGGGGAATGGAGAGCGGGCGCACCTGGAGAGTACTGAAACATTAAAGCTGCTACAAAAAGTTCTGGAGTCAGGCATTGAGGAGATGGTCGCCATCAAGTCTGTAAACTCAGTCCTTTCCCTCCGAACAACAGACGAAATCTTTTCAACACTTGATTTAGCAATGATTGATTTACAAACGGCTAAAGCGAAATTTCTTAAAATCGGATCGATTCCTACCTTTATTAAGCGAAGAGATAAAGTGCTCCAAATTGATGCGAGCAATCTACCAATGGGCATGTTCCAAGATTTTGACGTAGACGTTGTTAGTGAACAGCTTAAAGCT
The DNA here is from genome assembly GCA_037965595.1 of Alkalihalobacillus sp. FSL W8-0930. Classification (NCBI taxonomy): domain Bacteria; kingdom Bacillati; phylum Bacillota; class Bacilli; order Caryophanales; family Bacillaceae; genus Alkalihalobacillus; species Alkalihalobacillus sp. FSL W8-0930. The sequence goes on from CP150183.1 coordinate 107,601, forward strand.
GGTGACATCATTATCATGGTTAGTGACGGGATTTTTGACTCCCCAACCCATGTTGAAAACAAAGATCAATGGATGAAACGAATGATTTCAGAACTAGAAGGAGCTGATCCACAGGAGATGGCAGACATGATTCTGGAACGTGTAATCCGGTCAGATAGTGGGTACCAGATCGAGGATGATATGACAGTCATTGTAGCTGAGGTGAAACGAAATACACCAAAATGGGCCTCTATCCCACTTTACCGGCCTTCGCCTCCTTTGAAAAAAAGGGCTTAAGCGAGGGATATGCAGGTATAGATTCTCTCTAAAGCGTGAAGGATGGTACCATTCACACACTTGGAGGGATTGTCGATGAAAGGTACATTGAAGCAAATCCTGTTAATTACAGATGGACATTCAAATCAAGGAGAAGATCCTATTGCAATAGCGGCGATTGGCAGGGAACAAGGAATCACACTTAATGTGATCGGGATCGTCGATGGAGATTCATTAAATGAACAAGGTATAAAAGAAGTAGAAGCGATTGCTCTTGCAGGAGGCGGTGTTAGCCAAATTGTTTATGCTAAGCAGCTAGCAAAGACTGTGCAGATGGTTACAAGAAAAGCAATGACACAAACCTTGCATGGGGTCGTAAACAAAGAACTGCAGGATATATTAGGGGGTGGGCAGGAACTTGAGGACTTGCCACCTGAAAAAAGAGGACAGATCATGGAAGTGGTTGATGATTTAGGAGAGACCATTTCACTAGAGGTACTTATTTTAGTTGATACAAGCGCAAGTATGCGTGATAAGCTGCCAATGGTGCAAGAGGCTTTGACAGACCTGTCTATTAGCTTAACTTCCAGAGTAGGGGAGAATCGCTTTGCTCTCTATTCATTCCCTGGGAAAAGACGCGAAGTGGATCGTTTGCTCGAATGGACACCTCGCTTAGATAGCTTAACAACTGTGTTTCAAAAGCTATCACCTGGAGGAACGACGCCAACTGGTCCTGCAATTCAAGCTGCCGTTCGTATCTTTACTCAAAAAGGTTCGAAAAGGAGCTTGCTGAATCATGAGGAACAGTTACTCGACGAAATCGCCGATTAAGTTCGCTTCGGGTGCTCGTTTTTTGGGCAAATGGAATAAAAAACAATATACTGTGATCCGCACCCTTGGTGAAGGTGCAACGGGAACAGTGTATCTTACCCAGTCAACGGACGGTTTAGTGGCTCTTAAAATGGGAACAGATGGTATGGCGATTACAAATGAAGTGAATGTACTAAGACAATTCTCCAAAAAAACGAGGGTTGTATTAGGTCCAAAGTTAATGGACGTAGATGATATGTTGTTCGATGGGACGACCTATCCATTCTACGCGATGGAATACGTCAAAGGTGAAGCGTTAATTACGTTCATGCACGGCAAAGGACCTGAGTGGTTGGGTCTAATGATTCTGCAATTACTTGGAGACTTGGAGAATCTTCACAAAGAGGGCTGGGTGTTTGGTGATTTAAAGCCAGATAATTTACTTGTAACGGGTCCTCCTTCTCGAGTACGGTGGCTCGATGTTGGGGGAACAACTCTTTTAGGACGTTCGATTAAAGAGTACACGGAGTTCTTTGATAGAGGTTACTGGACGCTAGGCACAAGAAAGGCTGAGCCTTCCTATGATTTATTTTCTGTTGCCATGATTATGATTAATTGCGCCTATCCGAAACGTTTTGATAAAAAATCAGGATCACCCCTTCAGCAACTTAAATCGTCGATCCACGGTCAACCTCTCTTACGACCGTATGAATCCATATTAGTTAAAGCATTAACTGGACACTATAATCAAGCAGGTTCCATGAAAAGAGATCTGACTCAAGTCATGCAGCAAGTAACTGCGTCTGAACGCACAGTAACAACAAAGCGTCTGCGCGCAAAAAAACATAAGAAAAAGCGCGGGTTTAAGGTAGAGTTAGCATTAAGTGCGACCTTACTTTTTGTTGGATGTCTTTTATACTTATTCATTCTTACAATGTAAGGGCCTAGTACGTTAAGGCCTTTTCTTTTTTTTGAGACATGTTTTCGTCTAAACGCGCTATAATAAACTCAAGTAGAGTGAAAGATGAGGCAAAGGGGTCGTTTAGGTTTGAACGTGGAAGAGTCGGTGCATACGTTTATGAAGTACAAACATATGGGTATAGAAGGACAGCATATTGTTGTTGCCGTTTCCGGAGGACCAGACTCAATGGCCTTGCTGCATTTTCTCCATCAAGAAAGGCGACGGTATACGATTCGTGTAACGGCTGCTCACATTAACCATCAGCTTCGAGGAGTTGAGTCAGATCAGGATGAACAGATGGTAAGAACGTATTGTAAGCAAGCCGGGATCATATTCGTCTCTGAGAAAGTGGATGTTAAGCAATACGCTAAAGAGCACCGGGTTGGTTCATCACTTGCAGCGAGAGAGTTAAGATACAGCCAGTTGGAAAGAATAATGAATGAGGTGAACGGGGACTGCTTAGCTGTTGCGCATCACGGGGATGATCAAATTGAAACGGTCCTTATGAAACTTGTTCGAAGTGCAAATGCCCTGCAAAAGCCAGGAATGGAAGCAGTAAGACCCTTTTATCAAGCAAAGCTGATCAGACCTTTTTTAACTTTATCAAAATCAGATATTATCACGTACTGTGAGGAAAAAGGTATTCCCTACAGGGTCGATTCAAGTAATGCATCAGCAGTGTATACACGTAATCGTTTTAGGGAAACGATTCTTCCGTTTGTAACCGAAGAGAATCCAAATATACATAAGCACGTTCAGCGATACCACGAATGGCAATCAGAGGATCAGGATTTTTTAAATGATTTAGCAGAAGAGGCGATGACGCAGGTAGTCCAAGCGAAACGTGAACAAATTGTTACAATCTCCATTGATTCATTCCTCTCGGTGGCGCTCCCTTTACAAAGGAGAATGATTCATCTAATATTAAATTATCTTTACAAGGGGTCTACCCGTATTACTTCTGTACATATTGAGCAAACGATAACAATGCTAGGAGCGAGTAATCCTTCAGCTAAGCTTGAACTGGCTGATGGACTTAAAGTTAATCGCGAATACAACCGTTGTCACTTTGTGCGAAACGAGCAAAACAAACGGAATCAGATATCTAAAGAGCTTGTGGTGCCGGGAAAAGTGTTTCACACCTTTGGTGAGATGAGCGCTACTTCTGTAAGTCATGAAGAACCCGTCGAACCCTATGAGGTGCTCTTGGATTCAGACTCCATTACTTTGCCACTCATCGTCCGTGTTCCGCTACCAGGTGATCGGATTGATGCTTTAGGGATGGATGGCACTAAGAAGCTTAATAGGCTTTTTATTGATCGGAAGTTACCTAAATCGTTAAGAGCAGAGTGGCCAATTGTTACGGATGCACATGGACAAATTATTTGGGTACCATACTTACAAAGATCACGTATAGCAGTCGTTACAGAAGAGACTAAGAACATTGTGAAGCTGACATTTTTAAGGGACTAAGTCGCTCGATGCGTTTTAGAAACCGAACTAAACAGGAGGGTCAAAAGCCTTTGATGAAAGATGAACTGAAAGAGATACTGATTTCCGAAGAAGAAATCCAGAATAAAGCCCGTGAATTAGGAAGCGAAATTACGGAACAATATAAAGACGCGTTCCCGCTTTTTGTAGGAGTTCTAAAAGGTGCACTTCCTTTTATGGCAGAGCTAATTAAGCACGTAGATGCTCACCTTGAATTAGATTTTATGGATGTATCTAGCTATGGGAACGCCATGGTTTCATCTGGTGAAGTGAAAATTATTAAAGACTTAAACACGTCTGTTGAAGGACGTGACGTCTTGATTGTCGAAGATATTATTGACAGCGGACTTACTCTTAAGTACTTAATTGAGCTGTTTCATTATAGAAAAGCCAAATCAGTTAAGGTTGTCACTCTTTTAGATAAGCCTGATGGACGCAAGGTAGATCTCGTCCCTGATCTTTGTGGTTTTACAGTGCCAGATGCTTTTGTAGTAGGGTTTGGACTTGATTACGCGGAACGTTACCGTAATCTTCCTTACATCGGTGTGTTAAAACCAGAGATTTATGAGGGGTAATGTTTGTGGACTTAAAGTCCGTTATGGTACTATTATTGCAGCTTTGTTGGACGTGGGAGGAGGTCTAGAATGAAATATCGGGTGTTTAGAAATACGATCTTTTATCTGCTTATTTTCTTGGTGATTATTGGGATTGTAAGTGTGATTAATACAGATCAAAATACTGTTGAAGAATTAAATTACAATCAGTTTACTGAACAGCTTGAGCAAGGAAATGTAGAAACGTTTAGTATAAAACCAGAACGAGATGTATATCTGGTGCGTGGACAGCTTGTTGGTGCCGAAGAAGATGAGTTTTTCGAAACGTACGTACTTCGTAGTGAGCAAACCTCTGAACTACTCGCGCAAGCACAGAGTAACTTAGAGATCCAGCCTGCTGATGAAACAAACAGCTGGGTGGCAATTTTCACCTCTCTTATTCCATTTGTAATCATTATCATATTATTCATCTTCCTTATGAGCCAAGCGCAGGGTGGCGGTAACCGTGTCATGAGCTTTGGTAAGAGTAAGGCTAAAATGGTGAGCGATGATAAGAAAAAAGCTAAGTTTAAGGACGTAGCCGGTGCAGATGAAGAGAAAGCCGAACTTGTTGAGGTTGTGGAGTTCCTTAAGGATCCACGTAAGTTCGCTGCAATTGGTGCTCGTATTCCAAAAGGTGTTCTTCTAGTAGGACCTCCAGGAACAGGTAAAACTCTACTTGCTCGTGCTGTTTCAGGTGAAGCAGGCGTGCCATTCTTCTCGATCAGTGGTTCTGACTTCGTAGAGATGTTTGTTGGGGTAGGGGCTTCTCGTGTGCGTGATCTATTCGAGAATGCTAAGAAAAATGCGCCTTGTATCATCTTTATTGATGAGATTGATGCAGTTGGTCGTCAGCGTGGTGCCGGCCTTGGTGGTGGACACGATGAACGTGAACAAACACTTAACCAACTTCTTGTTGAGATGGATGGATTTAGTGCAAACGAAGGGATTATTATCATTGCGGCAACAAACCGCTCAGATATTCTAGATCCGGCATTACTTCGTCCTGGACGATTTGACCGTCAAATTCAAGTAAACCGCCCTGATGTAAAAGGACGTGAGCAGGTTCTTGTTGTTCATGCGCAAAACAAGCCACTAGGCGATGATGTAAAACTTGATGTAATTGCAACGAGAACACCTGGTTTCTCAGGTGCAGATCTTGAAAACCTTCTAAACGAAGCGGCTCTTGTCGCTGCACGAGACAACCAAACAAAGATTGGTATGTCTCATGTTGAAGAAGCGATTGATCGTGTCATTGCAGGACCTGCTAAGAAAACACGTGTGATCTCTGCAAAAGAGAAAAACATTGTTGCTTGGCATGAAGCTGGTCACACGGTTGTTGGTGTGAAGCTAGAAGGTGCTGACATTGTTCACAAGGTAACGATTGTTCCTCGTGGAATGGCTGGCGGATATGCCATGATGTTACCTAAAGAAGATCGTTACTTTATGACGAAGCCGGAATTAATCGACAAGATCGTTGGTTTACTCGGAGGCCGTGTGGCTGAGGAAATTCAATTTGGTGAAGTAAGTACTGGGGCGCATAATGATTTCCAACGTGCAACAGGTATTGCTCGTAAGATGGTAACGGAATATGGAATGAGTGAAAAGCTAGGACCAATGCAATTTGGTCAATCATCTGGTGGTCAAGTATTCCTAGGACGTGACATCCAAAACGAACAAAATTACAGTGATGCGATTGCTCACGAAATTGATATGGAAGTTCAAAAAATCATTAAGGATGCTTACGAAAGATGTAGACAAATCCTTTTAGAACATAAAGACGCGTTAGATCGTGTTGCTGAATCATTAATCGAGCTCGAAACATTGGATGCTGAGCAAATTCTTTCCCTTGTCAACGAAGGAAAGCTTCCGGAGAATCATCACGGAAATAAGCTAGGCGACTCTGATCTGAAAGTGAACATTAATGGAAAACAAGAGGATCGCGCTGAAGGAACTCCATACGAAGAAACAACAAACCTGGATCAAAATCAAAATGAACCACCAGCTGATGGTGGAAGCCAGGATACCGATCGTCGGTAATTCCTAAGCATAAGAGAAGATGCCCGCCTCGGGCATCTTCTTTTTCTATGACTAGGCACGATCTTTGCCAAAAAGATCATTTGCACGCATAATATAAAACGAATCAGCGAGGATGGTGAGAAAGATGATTCTTGTCATGGATGTTGGAAATTCATCAATCGTGTTTGGTGTATATAGAGAAAATGAATGTATTCGCTCTTGGCGCATGGCAACAGATCGACAGAAGACTGCTGATGAATATGCAGTTTTGGTCAAGTCAATGTTTGCAGATGTACATATAACGTTTTCAGATATTAGTGGAATCGCGATTTCTTCGGTGGTTCCACCCATCATGCACACGCTTGAACTGATGTGTAAGATGTATATGAATCAGACGGCGCTAATTGTTGGTCCAGGGGTGAAAACAGGATTAAACATCCTTTATGAGAATCCTCGTGAGGTTGGCGCAGATCGAATTGCAAATGCAGTTGGGGCGTTGACTCATTACGAGTCGCCTGCGATTATTGTTGATTTTGGAACAGCAACTACGTATTGTTACATTAACGATAAGGAACAATATGTCGGAGGGGCCATATCTCCTGGAATGGCAGTATCGGCAGAAGCGCTATATATGAGAGCTTCAAAGCTTCCTAAAATAGAATTAACAAAACCAAAATCAATGCTCGGTAAGAATACGGTTCATGCCATGCAAGCAGGTACATTTTATGGCTATATTGGAGGAGTGGAAGCGATTCTCTCCCGTATTCATAAGGAATCCCGTTTAGCCGTAAAGCCGAAAGTGATCGCAACAGGTGGTCTTGCTGAATTATTGGCACCCGAATCGTCTATGATTGATATTGTAGACCCCTACTTAACGTTAAAAGGTCTTAAGGCCATTTACGAAAAAAACATCTAGAGTGGAGATGAAATATATGAACGATTATTTAGTAAAATCAACAGCGTTTGACGGAAAGGTTCGTGCGTATGCGCTGGTTGCAACAGATATGGTAAATGAAGCTGTACGAAGACAAGGAACATGGCCAACAGCAACAGCGGCTCTTGGTCGTACGATGATGGCAAGCTCAATGATGGGTATGATGCTTAAAGGCGAAGAAAAGCTTACAGTAAAAGTAGAAGGTGGCGGCCCAATTGGTGCCATTGTCACAGATAGTAACGCAAAAGGTGAAACGCGTGGATATGTTTCCAAGCCTCAAACTCACTTTGATTTAAATGAACACGGGAAATTAGATGTAGCAAGAGCTGTAGGTACAACCGGAACACTTTCCGTTGTTAAAGATCTTGGATTGCGCGAACCTTTTACAGGAAGTGTGCCAATTGTTTCAGGTGAGCTTGGTGAAGACTTTACGTATTACTTCGCAAACTCTGAGCAAACACCATCATCAGTTGGAGTTGGAGTTTTGGTTAATCCGGATAATACAGTTCAAGCTGCCGGAGGATTTATTCTTCAATTAATGCCTGGTGCAGACGATGCTGTGATTGACGAGATTGAGAAGCGCTTATCTACGATTCCGCCTATCTCTAAACTTGTCGAGCTTGGAATGCCACCTGAAGAAATTCTGTATTCTCTTTTAGGTGAAGAATCCGTTACGATTCATGAAAAAACGCCTGTTGTCTTTAAATGCACTTGCTCAAAAGAGCGAATTGCTAATGCGATTATCAGCTTAGGTCAAGCTGAAATTACGGCAATGATTGAAGAAGATGGTGAAGCAGAAACAGTCTGTCACTTCTGTAACGAGCAGTATCACTTTACAAGTGCTGAGCTTGAAGAATTAAACGAACAAGCCGTTTAATAAAAATGTAAAATCCTTCTTTTTCATTTCGTAGATTCATTGACTTATAAGTAGAGTTCTGATAGTATCAACTTATAAAACCAATAAATTTACTAGGAATTAAGGAGGCTCATTATGACTGCTGTCAATTCTGTTCTCGATTTAATTGGAAACACACCTTTAGTGAAATTAAATAGGTTAACGACGGATCAACATGCTGATGTTTATTTGAAATTGGAATATTATAATCCGGGTAGTAGTGTAAAGGATCGTATTGGTCTCGCTATGCTAGAAGCTGCTGAGGAAGCTGGAAAAATCAAGCCTGGTGATTCATTTGTTGAACCTACAAGTGGGAACACGGGAATTGGTCTTGCAATGGTTGCTGCAGCGAAAGGATTTAAAGCTATCTTAGTTATGCCTGAAACGATGAGCTTAGAGCGTCGCAATCTTCTACGTGCATACGGGGCAGAAGTTGTACTCACTCCTGGACCAGAAGGTATGGGTGGGGCCATTCGCAAAGCAACGGAACTTGCAAATGAGCACGGCTACTTTATGCCGCAACAGTTTGAGAATGAAGCGAACCCAGCTATTCATCGCAGCACAACAGGAAAAGAGTTGCTTGAGCAAGTAGATGGCCAGCTCGACGCTTTTGTTTCAGGAATTGGAACGGGCGGAACAATTACAGGTGCAGGTGGTTTCTTAAAAGAACATTTCCCTGAACTTAAAGTGGTTGCCGTTGAACCAAAAGATTCTCCAATCCTTTCTGGTGGTAGTCCGGGTCCTCACAAGATTCAAGGAATCGGTGCTGGGTTTGTACCAAAGATTCTTGACCAAGACGTGTATGATGAAGTGGTTCAAGTATCTACAGAGCAATCCTTTGAATTTGCTCGTAAGGCAGCAAGAGAAGAAGGTATTTTAGGTGGAATTTCTTCTGGGGCAGCCATTTATGCTGCACTTGAAGTAGCCAAAAAGCTTGGACCAGGCAAAAAGGTCGTAGCGATTATTCCATCAAATGGAGAAAGATATCTAAGTACAGCTCTTTATCAATTTGAAGAAGAGTAAACGTCTATACAAAAAGGCAGTCCATAACACGGGACTGCCTTTTCTTATGGTTCGATGTCATGTAAAATAGAAGCCATATCTGACGGTTAAAAGGGAGAAGGTGAGATGTCAACATTGAACTCAACGACATCCAGAATTACAAGGGCAATTTCATTTTCATTTAAAAAAGAAGAGTGGTTTAAAAAGTATCAGCAAATGGCGAGCCACTCCGAGCACCATATTCTGCTTGAGAGTGGGCGCGGTGGTCGGTATAGTATAATGGGTCTCGATCCATTTGCGATACTTGAGGGTCATGATCAGACATTGACGCTTGAGATTAATCACAAAAAGCACGTTTGGCAGGGGCCATTACTTAAAAGTCTTGAATCAGCGATGAGGCCTTATATGATTGATCCTGCTGAGTCCATTAAGGGGATTCCTTTTAGTGGAGGAGCGATTGGGTACTTTAGTTATGATCTGATGAGAGAGATGGAGCAAATCCCAACACAGGCAGAAGATGATCTACCATTACCTGAAGTGTATCTTATGTTGTTTGAAGATGTGTTTGTCTATGATCATCATCAAGAGAAGCTTTATGTATGTGTGAATGGAGAAAACGAATCAGAACTTGGGACTCGTTTAGAAGAGTATAAGAGTCAGTGGCTAAAAGACGTAGGTGTTAAGCCGGTTTGGAGGAAGTCCCACACAAACAAATCATCCCATTCCAGCATGTCAGAACAAGAGTTCGTAGACGCGGTGAATAAGATTAAAGCATATATCGCACAAGGTGATGTTTTTCAGGTGAACCTGTCCCTTAGGGAAACCAAACCACTCACTGTTTCACCGATGCATGTGTATGAGAAGCTAAGAACATTGAATCCCTCACCTTATATGGCATATATGGAAACACCGGGGTTCCAGCTTGTCAGTGCATCTCCTGAATTGCTTGTGAAAAAACAAGGCAATCAACTAAGTACAAGACCTATTGCAGGCACTCGTTCTCGCGGCAAAACAGAAGAAGAGGATCAAGAGCTTGCAAACTCTTTGTTTGCCAATGAGAAAGAACGGGCAGAGCATGTGATGCTTGTGGATCTTGAGCGTAATGACCTAGGTCGTGTCTCAAGCTATGGTACAGTTAAGGTCGATGAATTAATGGTCATCGAGCGATATTCACATGTTATGCATCTTGTATCAAATGTAGTTGGTGAGCTTGCAGAGGAGCACTCGAATTATGATGTGATTCGGGCAGTTTTTCCTGGAGGGACCATTACTGGAGCTCCAAAAGTACGAACGATGGAGATCATTGAAGAGCTTGAGCCTGTTCGAAGAGGTGTATACACAGGTGCAATTGGCTGGCTCGGTTTTCATGGGGATTTGGAGCTTAACATCACCATTCGAACAATGGTTTGTCATGACAACCAGGCACATGTTCAAGCAGGTGCGGGTATTGTGAGTGATTCCAATCCGCATCACGAATACAAAGAATCATTTAAAAAGGCGCGTGCATTATGGCGTGCGCTAGAGTTGAGCGAAGAAGAGTGTATAACAGAAACACAGATGAGCTGAGGAGGAATAACTATGATTCTTATGATTGATAACTATGATTCATTTACGTATAACCTTGTTCAATATTTAGGTGAGATGGGCCAGGAGCTTGTAGTTAAACGAAATGACCAGATTACCATATCAGAGATTGAAGAGCTTAATCCAGCAATCTTAATGATTTCACCTGGACCATGTAGTCCAAATGAAGCGGGCATCAGCTTAGAAGCGATTCGCCATTTTGCTGGAAAACTTCCGATCTTCGGAGTGTGCTTGGGTCATCAGTCCATTGCGCAAGTGTTTGGCGGAGATGTTGTACGTGCGGAGCGGTTAATGCACGGGAAAACATCTGAAATGAAGCATGATGGCAGGTCCGTTTTTAAAGATCTTCCATCTCCTATCACAGCAACCCGGTATCATTCTCTCATCGTGAAGCGTGAAACGTTACCAGCTTGTTTTGAGATCTCAGCTGAAACAGAAGAGGGAGAAATTATGGCCATCCGTCACAAAGAGTTAGCGATCGAGGGCGTTCAATTTCATCCGGAATCGATTATGACTGGAGATGGCAAGCAGCTACTGCGTAATTTTGTTGAAACTCATTCAGGAAATCAAGCATGTTCGTCTATTTAAATGGCAAGTATGTAGATGAGAGTATCGCTACGGTGTCGCTTTTTGATCATGGTTTCCTTTATGGATTAGGATTATTTGAAACCTTTCGCTTATATAACGGTCATCCTTTTTTATTGGATGACCATTTTCAACGTATGGGACAAGGGTTAGAGCAGATCGGTATCGATTGGACGATTTCAAAGGACCAAGCAACCGACATCCTTCAAGAGCTAGCCCGTTTAAATAAAATAGAGGACGCATACGTAAGGTGGAATGTGTCAGCTGGAGACGAGGGTCTCGGATTGTATACAGGTCGTTACCTGGAACCAACTGTTGCGGTAATGATGAAGCCTCTTCCTCCTTTGGGTAGAAGTAAAGCGATCAGTGTATTGAAGCTCCGACGTAATACGCCGGAGGGTGAGTACCGATTGAAATCTCATCATTATCTAAATAATGTTCTTGCGAAACGAGAGCTAGGGCCTGTGGCGAATACAGAGGGGATCTTTCTAACTCAAGAGGGTTGGGTTGCAGAAGGCGTTACGTCAAACATCTTCTGGTTAAAAGGAGATACAGTCTATACACCTTCGCTAGATACAGGAATTTTGGATGGGATCACTAGACAATACGTGATGGCGTTGTTGATCAGACAGGGAGTCCAACTAATTGAAGGAATGTACCCTCATGAGACGTTGCTGGAGGCAGATGCAGTGTTCCTAACAAACTCCATTCAAGAAATAGTGAAAGTGGAGAGTTGTGATGTGAAGCAGTATAAAGATCATTCACTCTTAGACTCACTTCAACAGGTGTACAAAAAGGAAGCTACGTGGCGATGGAGCATTGCCGAATAGGAGTGTTAACGTATGGCAAATGGACAAGCAATCGATCCTGCGCAACTAGGCGCTACACAAATTATGGGTATATTGAACATTACCCCGGATTCGTTTTCTGATGGTGGTCGGTATAACGAAGTGGAGCTAGCGGTAAAACGAGCTCGTGAATTAGTCGAAGCAGGTGCGGATATCATTGACATCGGCGGCGAGTCTACTAGACCGGGTGCAGATAAGGTTAGTAAAGAAGAAGAATTACGAAGAGTCATTCCAGTAATAGAAGCGCTTGTACAGGAAGTGGATGTTCCGCTATCTATTGATACATATAAGGCAGAGGTAGCTGAACGTGCACTTCAAGCCGGTGCTTCCATCATTAATGATGTATGGGGGGCAAAGGCAGACGTAAATATGGCCAAGGTTGCAGCTCAGAACGGAGCGTCGATTATTTTAATGCATAATCGCGCAGACCGTGAGTACGAGAACTTTATGGAAGATGTTCTATCTGACTTAAAGGAAAGTATTACCCTTTGCAAGGAAGCAGGGGTCTCGGATGAACAGATCATTTTAGATCCAGGTGTGGGGTTTGTGAAATCCTATGAGCAAAATCTAGAAGTGATACGTAGACTCGACGAAATCACTAAACTTGGGTACCTTGTGTTACTCGGGGTTTCTAGGAAATCGTTTATTTCTAAAGCATTGGATCTTCCTGTAGATGATCGGCTAGAAGGAACAGGGGCGGCGAATTGCCTGGGGATCTCCAAAGGCGCGTCTATTATCCGAGTACACGATGTAAAGGAAATGAGTCGAATGGCGAAGATGATGGATGCTTTGCTTGGGAAGGAGCACTAAAAGTATGGACAAAATTCGGTTAAACAGAATGAAATTTTATGGGTATCATGGGGTCTTTGCTGAAGAGCAAAAGCTAGGTCAACGTTTTCAGGTCGATTTAACACTTGAGCTTGATTTATCAGAGGCCGCATCCACAGATGACCTAACTAAGTCAATTGATTATGGGGACGTTTATGCAAGAGTTCAGAAAATCATAGAGGGGGAACCCAAGCAGCTCCTAGAAGCTGTGGCAGACTCCATCACAAAAGAATTGTTTTCTGCATATCCCATTTTAAATCAATGTACAGTCGTATTGATTAAGCCAGACCCTCCAATACCAGGCCACTACGACTCTGTATCAATAGAGATGACAAGGGTTAGAGCAGGTAATGCCTAACGTATATATATCGCTTGGCTCAAATATGGAGAGTCGAATTGGTTATTTAGAGAAAGCGATAAGTAAGCTGCGATTAATGAAGGATAGTGAAGTGACAGCTGTCTCTTCCATCTATGAGACGGATCCCGTTGGGTATGTCGATCAGCCGTCCTTCTTAAATCTAGTTGTCTGTTTGAACACGACCCTGTCGCCGATTGAGCTTTTAGCAGAAACGCAACAAATCGAGAATCAGTTGGGGAGAAAGCGCGAAATTAGATGGGGACCAAGAACAATAGACCTTGACATTCTTCTATATGATCAAGAAAATATGAAGATGGAGAGTCTAACCCTTCCACACCCAAGAATGTGGCAACGTTCATTTGTTATTATCCCATTACTTGAGCTTGCTCCCGATTTGAGCTTTGACTTACAGGGAGTGACTCTAAAAGAAGTGTATAATCAACTACAGGACAAAGAGGGTGTACGAATGTGGAAACCTTAAACTGGGGCAGGCGTATTCGTGCATTTCGTAAATTGAAGGGGTACACTCAAGAAAGCTTTGCTAAAGAAATTGGGGTATCCGTTTCTGTGTTAGGCGAAATAGAACGTGATACACGCAGCCCGGATGAACAGTTGATTGGTCACATTGCATCTATATTAGGTATATCAATTGAAGAATTACGCCCTTAATGCTTTTGAAAGACAAAGGGAGAACAACTATAGAGAAGTAACTGGTAACCTGGCTACTATCATTTAGGAGATGAAGAAGGCATGAGTGAAGAACTAGAATTGCATGATTTGTTAGCAGTACGACGTGACAAATTAAAGCAGCTTGAAGAGCAAGGAATTGATGCGTTCGGACATAAATTTGAACGTACGCACTCCTCAGTACAAATGACGGAGGAGTTTGATGAGTTCTCTAAGGATGAGCTCAGTGAAAAAGATGCACCAGCTGTTTTAGCTGGTCGTGTAATGACTAAGCGCGGTAAAGGGAAAGCGGGATTTGCTCATATTCAGGACTTAACTGGACAAATCCAAATCTATGTTCGTAAAGATGCTATAGGAGAAGACCAATATGCATTATTTAACTCACTTGATATTGGGGACATCGTTGGTGTGTCAGGTACAGCGTTTAAAACAAATGTAGGAGAACTATCATTAAAAGTAACCGATTTGAAGCTTTTAAGTAAGTCGCTACGTCCACTACCTGATAAATTCCACGGATTAAAAGATGTTGAACAACGCTACCGTCAGCGCTATGTTGATTTGATCGTAACGCCTGATGTGCGTGATACATTTATTGTACGCAGCCGTATCCTACAATCGATGCGCAGATATTTAGATGATCAAGGATATTTAGAAGTAGAAACACCGATGATGCACTCAATAGCTGGAGGAGCATCAGCTAAACCATTTATTACTCACCATAATACACTTGATATGACTCTCTACATGCGTATTGCGATTGAATTGCACCTTAAGAGACTTATTGTCGGTGGACTCGAGAAAGTATACGAAATTGGTCGTGTCTTCAGAAATGAAGGGGTATCAACACGTCATAACCCTGAATTTACAATGATTGAATTGTATGAAGCATATGCAGATTATAAAGACATCATGGCCTTAACAGAAAATCTCGTTGCTCATATTGCAAAAGAAGTATTAGGTTCAACGGTTATTCAATATGGTGATTACGAGGTAGACCTTACTCCTGAATGGAGAAGAGTTCATATGGTAGATGCTATTAAAGAACAAACAGGTGTAGACTTCTGGAAGCAAATGACGGACGAAGAGGCTCGTGAACTTGCTAAAGAGCACAACGTTCCTGTTAAAGAAACGATGAGCTATGGTCATGTGGTTAACGAATTCTTTGAACACTTTGTCGAAGAAACATTGATTCAACCGACGTTTATTTATGGACATCCTCTGGCTATTTCTCCATTGGCTAAGAAAAATCCAGAAGACGAGAGATTCACAGACCGCTTTGAGTTATTTATCGTTGGGCGTGAACACGCAAATGCGTTTACCGAATTAAATGATCCAATCGATCAACGTGCACGATTTGAACAACAATTAGTTGAACGTGAGCAGGGTGACGATGAAGCACACATGATGGATGATGACTTTATTGAAGCTCTTGAATATGGTATGCCTCCTACAGGTGGTCTAGGAATTGGTATTGACCGTCTTGTAATGCTACTTACGAATTCTCCTTCTATTCGTGATGTTCTTCTCTTCCCTCAAATGAGAAACAAAGAGTAGGGAAGTAGACATAGGTAATGGCTTCACTTGCTATAGCTAATAGTTAAGTGGAGCCACTACATATGCATTTTGAAATTCTTTTAATTATTTTTCGAAAAGTAGTTGCATTCTTTTTACCAGGGTGGTATATTATTTCTTGTCGCCAAGAACGAAACGGCGTCGAAAAAATACTTGTTGACAAGTTAAATGAGATTTGTTAACATTGAAAAGTCGCAAAGAACAGCGGCAAACAAGTTCTTTGAAAACTGAACAAAAGCCAAGCGTACGAAGAGATACAAGATATCTCATAAGTATAAAAAAGTCGTAGTGTAAGCTACGCAATTGGAAAGTTGATGGTAACATCAACGCCAGCAGTTGAGCAATCAACTCACCACTTTTATGGAGAGTTTGATCCTGGCTCAGGACGAACGCTGGCGGCGTGCCTAATACATGCAAGTCGAGCGGACGTTTTTGAAGCTTGCTTCAAAAACGTTAGCGGCGGACGGGTGAGTAACACGTGGGCAACCTACCTTATCGACTGGGATAACTCCGGGAAACCGGGGCTAATACCGGATAACATCTAGCACCTCCTGGTGCCGGATTAAAAGAGGGCTTCTTGCTCTCACGATGAGATGGGCCCGCGGCGCATTAGCTAGTTGGAGAGGTAACGGCTCCCCAAGGCGACGATGCGTAGCCGACCTGAGAGGGTGATCGGCCACACTGGGACTGAGACACGGCCCAGACTCCTACGGGAGGCAGCAGTAGGGAATCTTCCGCAATGGACGAAAGTCTGACGGAGCAACGCCGCGTGAGTGATGAAGGGTTTCGGCTCGTAAAGCTCTGTTATGAGGGAAGAACACGTACCGTTCGAATAGGGCGGTACCTTGACGGTACCTCATCAGAAAGCCACGGCTAACTACGTGCCAGCAGCCGCGGTAATACGTAGGTGGCAAGCGTTGTCCGGAATTATTGGGCGTAAAGCGCGCGCAGGCGGCCTTTTAAGTCTGATGTGAAATCTTGCGGCTCAACCGCAAGCGGCCATTGGAAACTGGGAGGCTTGAGTACAGAAGAGGAGAGTGGAATTCCACGTGTAGCGGTGAAATGCGTAGATATGTGGAGGAACACCAGTGGCGAAGGCGACTCTCTGGTCTGTAACTGACGCTGAGGCGCGAAAGCGTGGGGAGCAAACAGGATTAGATACCCTGGTAGTCCACGCCGTAAACGATGAGTGCTAGGTGTTAGGGGTTTCGATGCCCGTAGTGCCGAAGTTAACACATTAAGCACTCCGCCTGGGGAGTACGGCCGCAAGGCTGAAACTCAAAGGAATTGACGGGGGCCCGCACAAGCAGTGGAGCATGTGGTTTAATTCGAAGCAACGCGAAGAACCTTACCAGGTCTTGACATCCTTTGACCACTCTGGAGACAGAGCTTCCCCTTCGGGGGCAAAGTGACAGGTGGTGCATGGTTGTCGTCAGCTCGTGTCGTGAGATGTTGGGTTAAGTCCCGCAACGAGCGCAACCCTTGACCTTAGTTGCCAGCATTCAGTTGGGCACTCTAAGGTGACTGCCGGTGACAAACCGGAGGAAGGTGGGGATGACGTCAAATCATCATGCCCCTTATGACCTGGGCTACACACGTGCTACAATGGATGGTACAAAGGGTTGCGAAGCCGCGAGGTGAAGCCAATCCCATAAAGCCATTCTCAGTTCGGATTGTAGGCTGCAACTCGCCTGCATGAAGCTGGAATTGCTAGTAATCGCGGATCAGCATGCCGCGGTGAATACGTTCCCGGGCCTTGTACACACCGCCCGTCACACCACGAGAGTTTGTAACACCCGAAGTCGGTGAGGTAACCTTTTGGAGCCAGCCGCCGAAGGTGGGACAGATGATTGGGGTGAAGTCGTAACAAGGTAGCCGTATCGGAAGGTGCGGCTGGATCACCTCCTTTCTAGGGAGTTTTACTTCTAGTCGATCACACAGTTTATCTGATGTGAATACGCTTTGGCTTTTGTTCGGTTTTGAATGAACTTATTCATTCAAACGAAGACCGACTTTCTGTCGGCATGGTTCTTTGAAAACTAAATCGTGCAATGCAAAACACACACAACGCAATCATCGTTAGATGAAAGCGAGTCTATATACACCATACTTGATGAATGACATCTTGCGATGTTCTGAAATTAACTTGGTTAAGTTATGAAGGGCGCACGGTGAATGCCTTGGCACTAGGAGCCGAAGAAGGACGCGACGAACGGCGAAACGCCTCGGGGAGCTGTAAGTGAGCTTTGATCCGAGGATATCCGAATGGGGGAACCCACCATTTTTAATCGAATGGTACCCGTATCTGAATACATAGGATACGAGGAGGCAGACCCGGGGAACTGAAACATCTAAGTACCCGGAGGAAGAGAAAGAAAAATCGATTTCCTGAGTAGCGGCGAGCGAAACGGAAACAGCCCAAACCTGAAGGCTTGCCTTCAGGGGTTGTAGGACATTCCATTGGAGTTACAAAGAAACGGAGTAGGTGAAGCATCTGGAAAGATGCGTCAAAGAGGGTAACAACCCCGTAGCCGAAACTTCGTTTCCTCCGGAGTGTATCCTGAGTACGGCGGGACACGTGAAACCCCGTCGGAATCCGGGAGGACCATCTCCCAAGGCTAAATACTCCCTAGTGACCGATAGTGAACCAGTACCGTGAGGGAAAGGTGAAAAGCACCCCGGAAGGGGAGTGAAAGAGATCCTGAAACCGTGTGCCTACAACTAGTCAGAGCCCATTAACGGGTGATGGCGTGCCTTTTGTAGAATGAACCGGCGAGTTACGATGTCGTGCAAGGTTAAGCTGATGAGGCGGAGCCGTAGCGAAAGCGAGTCTGAATAGGGCGAATTGAGTACGCCGTCGTAGACCCGAAACCGAGTGATCTACCCATGTCCAGGGTGAAGTTCAGGTAACACTGAATGGAGGCCCGAACCCACGCATGTTGAAAAATGCGGGGATGAGGTGTGGGTAGGGGTGAAATGCCAATCGAACTCGGAAATAGCTGGTTCTCCCCGAAATAGCTTTAGGGCTAGCCTCGAGGGAAGAGTCTTGGAGGTAGAGCACTGATTGGACGAGGGGTCCCCACAGGATTACCGAATTCAGTCAAACTCCGAATGCCAAGTACTTATCCTCGGGAGTCAGACTGCGAGTGCTAAGATCCGTAGTCAAGAGGGAAACAGCCCAGACCATCAGCTAAGGTCCCAAAGTATACGTTAAGTGGCAAAGGATGTGGAGTTGCCCAGACAACCAGGATGTTGGCTTAGAAGCAGCCACCATTTAAAGAGTGCGTAATAGCTCACTGGTCGAGTGACTCTGCGCCGAAAATGTAACGGGGCTAAACGTATCACCGAAGCTATGGATGAACACCTTAGGTGTTCGTGGTAGGGGAGCGT
This sequence comes from Alkalihalobacillus sp. FSL W8-0930, assembly GCA_037965595.1. Classification (NCBI taxonomy): domain Bacteria; kingdom Bacillati; phylum Bacillota; class Bacilli; order Caryophanales; family Bacillaceae; genus Alkalihalobacillus; species Alkalihalobacillus sp. FSL W8-0930. Next base: position 126,413 of record CP150183.1, read on the forward strand.
TCCAAGGACAGCGAAGCTAGATCGTGAGGACTAGTGGAGTGCTTGGAAGTGAGAATGCCGGTATGAGTAGCGAAAAGAGGGGTGAGAATCCCCTCCGTCGAAAGCCCAAGGTTTCCTGAGGAAGGCTCGTCCGCTCAGGGTCAGTCGGGACCTAAGCCGAGGCTGAAAAGCGTAGGCGATGGACAACAGGTTGATATTCCTGTACCACCTCTCCACCGTTTGAGTAATGGGGGGACGCAGAAAGGTAGGGTGAGCGCGCTGATGGATATGCGCGTCTAAGCTGTTAGGCTGGAAAGTAGGCAAATCCGCTTTCCGTTCGGCTGAGCAGTGATAGCGAGGGAAATTTAGTACCGAAGTCCCTGATCCTCCGCTGCCTAGAAAAGCCTCTAGCGAGGTGGAAGGTGCCCGTACCGCAAACCGACACAGGTAGGCGAGAAGAGAATTCTAAGACGCGCGGGAGAACTCTCGTTAAGGAACTCGGCAAAATGACCCCGTAACTTCGGGAGAAGGGGTGCTCTATTAGGGTGCAAGCCCGAGAGAGCCGCAGTGAAAAGATCCAAGCGACTGTTTAGCAAAAACACAGGTCTCTGCGAAGCCGCAAGGCGAAGTATAGGGGCTGACACCTGCCCGGTGCTGGAAGGTTAAGAGGAGGGGTTATCCTTCGGGAGAAGCTCTGAATTGAAGCCCCAGTAAACGGCGGCCGTAACTATAACGGTCCTAAGGTAGCGAAATTCCTTGTCGGGTAAGTTCCGACCCGCACGAATGGTGTAACGATTTGGATACTGTCTCAACGAGAGACCCGGTGAAATTATAGTACCTGTGAAGATGCAGGTTACCCGCGACAGGACGGAAAGACCCCATGGAGCTTTACTGTAGCCTGATAGTGGATGTTGGTATCGTTTGTACAGGATAGGTAGGAGCCTTTGAAACCGGAGCGCCAGCTTCGGTGGAGGCATTGGTGGGATACTACCCTGACGGTGCTGACATTCTAACCTCGACCCGTGATCCGGGTCAGGGACATTGTCAGGTGGGCAGTTTGACTGGGGCGGTCGCCTCCTAAACAGTAACGGAGGCGCCCAAAGGTTCCCTCAGAATGGTTGGAAATCATTCGAAGAGTGCAAAGGCATAAGGGAGCTTGACTGCGAGACCTACAAGTCGAGCAGGGACGAAAGTCGGGCTTAGTGATCCGGCGGTGCCGAATGGAAGGGCCGTCGCTCAACGGATAAAAGCTACCCTGGGGATAACAGGCTTATCTCCCCCAAGAGTCCATATCGACGGGGAGGTTTGGCACCTCGATGTCGGCTCGTCGCATCCTGGGGCTGAAGTAGGTCCCAAGGGTTGGGCTGTTCGCCCATTAAAGCGGCACGCGAGCTGGGTTCAGAACGTCGTGAGACAGTTCGGTCCCTATCCGTCGCGGGCGCAGGAAATTTGAGAGGAGCTGTCCTTAGTACGAGAGGACCGGGATGGACACACCGCTGGTGTACCAGTTGTTCCGCCAGGAGCATCGCTGGGTAGCTACGTGTGGACGGGATAAGTGCTGAAAGCATCTAAGCATGAAGCCCCCCTCAAGATGAGATTTCCCATAGCGTAAGCTAGTAAGACCCCTTAGAGATGATGAGGTTGATAGGTCTGGAGTGGAAGTGTGGCGACACATGGAGCGGACAGATACTAATCGGTCGAGGACTTATCCAATTTGGTGTATGACTGTGTGAGCACGATTTAGTTTTGAAGGAATCATATTCTTTCAAGTAGACAACAAACACGTAAGTGGTTGGCAGTCTAATAGTCCGGTGGCAATAGCGAAGAGGTCACACCCGTTCCCATGCCGAACACGGCCGTTAAGCTCTTCTGCGTCAATGGTAGTTGGGGGCTTCCCCCTGCGAGAGTAGAACGTTGCCGGGCTGTAATTTTAATAGTGGAGGATTAGCTCAGCTGGGAGAGCATCTGCCTTACAAGCAGAGGGTCGGCGGTTCGAGCCCGTCATCCTCCACCATTGAGCCGGCCTAGCTCAATTGGTAGAGCAACTGACTTGTAATCAGTAGGTTGGGGGTTCAAGTCCTCTGGCCGGCACTGTTTTAATTACATGTTATATATATGAGCCATTAGCTCAGTTGGTAGAGCATCTGACTTTTAATCAGAGGGTCGAAGGTTCGAATCCTTCATGGCTCACTTCTTAATTTTATATGCGGGTGTGGCGGAATTGGCAGACGCGCTAGATTTAGGATCTAGTGTCTTATGACGTGGGGGTTCAAGTCCCTTCACCCGCATCAATTAAGCTGCGGAAGTAGTTCAGTGGTAGAACACCACCTTGCCAAGGTGGGGGTCGCGAGTTCGAATCTCGTCTTCCGCTCCATAATTTGTTTTAGTGTGTCCGTACCTCTCGTGCCGGGGTGGTGGAATTGGCAGACACACAGGACTTAAAATCCTGCGGTAAGTGATTACCGTGCCGGTTCAAGTCCGGCCCTCGGCACCATAATATTATATGCGCCCGTAGCTCAACTGGATAGAGTACTTGACTACGAATCAAGCGGTTAGAGGTTCGAATCCTCTCGGGCGCGCCATTATAGATCGGGAAGTAGCTCAGCTTGGTAGAGCACTTGGTTTGGGACCAAGGGGTCGCAGGTTCAAATCCTGTCTTCCCGACCATCTTATTCTTTTGGGGCCTTAGCTCAGCTGGGAGAGCGCCTGCCTTGCACGCAGGAGGTCAGCGGTTCGATCCCGCTAGGCTCCACCAATATTTTTTAAAAAAAGTATTTGACAAACATTTAGCGGTTTGTTAAGATATGAAAGTCGCCAAATGAGCGGCAAACAAGTTCTTTGAAAACTGAACAAAAGCCAAGCGTACGAAGAGATACAAGATATCTCATAAGTATTAAAAAGTCGTAGCGTAAGCTACGCAATTGGAAAGTTGATGGTAACATCAACGCCAGCAGTTGAGCAATCAACTCACCACTTTTATGGAGAGTTTGATCCTGGCTCAGGACGAACGCTGGCGGCGTGCCTAATACATGCAAGTCGAGCGGACGTTTTTGAAGCTTGCTTCAAAAACGTTAGCGGCGGACGGGTGAGTAACACGTGGGCAACCTACCTTATCGACTGGGATAACTCCGGGAAACCGGGGCTAATACCGGATAACATCTAGCACCTCCTGGTGCTGGATTAAAAGAGGGCTTCTTGCTCTCACGATGAGATGGGCCCGCGGCGCATTAGCTAGTTGGAGAGGTAACGGCTCCCCAAGGCGACGATGCGTAGCCGACCTGAGAGGGTGATCGGCCACACTGGGACTGAGACACGGCCCAGACTCCTACGGGAGGCAGCAGTAGGGAATCTTCCGCAATGGACGAAAGTCTGACGGAGCAACGCCGCGTGAGTGATGAAGGGTTTCGGCTCGTAAAGCTCTGTTATGAGGGAAGAACACGTACCGTTCGAATAGGGCGGTACCTTGACGGTACCTCATCAGAAAGCCACGGCTAACTACGTGCCAGCAGCCGCGGTAATACGTAGGTGGCAAGCGTTGTCCGGAATTATTGGGCGTAAAGCGCGCGCAGGCGGCCTTTTAAGTCTGATGTGAAATCTTGCGGCTCAACCGCAAGCGGCCATTGGAAACTGGGAGGCTTGAGTACAGAAGAGGAGAGTGGAATTCCACGTGTAGCGGTGAAATGCGTAGATATGTGGAGGAACACCAGTGGCGAAGGCGACTCTCTGGTCTGTAACTGACGCTGAGGCGCGAAAGCGTGGGGAGCAAACAGGATTAGATACCCTGGTAGTCCACGCCGTAAACGATGAGTGCTAGGTGTTAGGGGTTTCGATGCCCGTAGTGCCGAAGTTAACACATTAAGCACTCCGCCTGGGGAGTACGGCCGCAAGGCTGAAACTCAAAGGAATTGACGGGGGCCCGCACAAGCAGTGGAGCATGTGGTTTAATTCGAAGCAACGCGAAGAACCTTACCAGGTCTTGACATCCTTTGACCACTCTGGAGACAGAGCTTCCCCTTCGGGGGCAAAGTGACAGGTGGTGCATGGTTGTCGTCAGCTCGTGTCGTGAGATGTTGGGTTAAGTCCCGCAACGAGCGCAACCCTTGACCTTAGTTGCCAGCATTCAGTTGGGCACTCTAAGGTGACTGCCGGTGACAAACCGGAGGAAGGTGGGGATGACGTCAAATCATCATGCCCCTTATGACCTGGGCTACACACGTGCTACAATGGATGGTACAAAGGGTTGCGAAGCCGCGAGGTGAAGCCAATCCCATAAAGCCATTCTCAGTTCGGATTGTAGGCTGCAACTCGCCTGCATGAAGCTGGAATTGCTAGTAATCGCGGATCAGCATGCCGCGGTGAATACGTTCCCGGGCCTTGTACACACCGCCCGTCACACCACGAGAGTTTGTAACACCCGAAGTCGGTGAGGTAACCTTTTGGAGCCAGCCGCCGAAGGTGGGACAGATGATTGGGGTGAAGTCGTAACAAGGTAGCCGTATCGGAAGGTGCGGCTGGATCACCTCCTTTCTAGGGAGTTTTACTTCTAGTCGATCACACAGTTTATCTGATGTGAATACGCTTTGGCTTTTGTTCGGTTTTGAATGAACTTATTCATTCAAACGAAGACCGACTTTCTGTCGGCATGGTTCTTTGAAAACTAAATCGTGCAATGCAAAACACACACAACGCAATCATCGTTAGATGAAAGCGAGTCTATATACACCATACTTGATGAATGACATCTTGCGATGTTCTGAAATTAACTTGGTTAAGTTATGAAGGGCGCACGGTGAATGCCTTGGCACTAGGAGCCGAAGAAGGACGCGACGAACGGCGAAACGCCTCGGGGAGCTGTAAGTGAGCTTTGATCCGAGGATATCCGAATGGGGGAACCCACCATTTTTAATCGAATGGTACCCGTATCTGAATACATAGGATACGAGGAGGCAGACCCGGGGAACTGAAACATCTAAGTACCCGGAGGAAGAGAAAGAAAAATCGATTTCCTGAGTAGCGGCGAGCGAAACGGAAACAGCCCAAACCTGAAGGCTTGCCTTCAGGGGTTGTAGGACATTCCATTGGAGTTACAAAGAAACGGAGTAGGTGAAGCATCTGGAAAGATGCGTCAAAGAGGGTAACAACCCCGTAGCCGAAACTTCGTTTCCTCCGGAGTGTATCCTGAGTACGGCGGGACACGTGAAACCCCGTCGGAATCCGGGAGGACCATCTCCCAAGGCTAAATACTCCCTAGTGACCGATAGTGAACCAGTACCGTGAGGGAAAGGTGAAAAGCACCCCGGAAGGGGAGTGAAAGAGATCCTGAAACCGTGTGCCTACAACTAGTCAGAGCCCATTAACGGGTGATGGCGTGCCTTTTGTAGAATGAACCGGCGAGTTACGATGTCGTGCAAGGTTAAGCTGATGAGGCGGAGCCGTAGCGAAAGCGAGTCTGAATAGGGCGAATTGAGTACGCCGTCGTAGACCCGAAACCGAGTGATCTACCCATGTCCAGGGTGAAGTTCAGGTAACACTGAATGGAGGCCCGAACCCACGCATGTTGAAAAATGCGGGGATGAGGTGTGGGTAGGGGTGAAATGCCAATCGAACTCGGAAATAGCTGGTTCTCCCCGAAATAGCTTTAGGGCTAGCCTCGAGGGAAGAGTCTTGGAGGTAGAGCACTGATTGGACGAGGGGTCCCCACAGGATTACCGAATTCAGTCAAACTCCGAATGCCAAGTACTTATCCTCGGGAGTCAGACTGCGAGTGCTAAGATCCGTAGTCAAGAGGGAAACAGCCCAGACCATCAGCTAAGGTCCCAAAGTATACGTTAAGTGGCAAAGGATGTGGAGTTGCCCAGACAACCAGGATGTTGGCTTAGAAGCAGCCACCATTTAAAGAGTGCGTAATAGCTCACTGGTCGAGTGACTCTGCGCCGAAAATGTAACGGGGCTAAACGTATCACCGAAGCTATGGATGAACACCTTAGGTGTTCGTGGTAGGGGAGCGTTCCAAGGACAGCGAAGCTAGATCGTGAGGACTAGTGGAGTGCTTGGAAGTGAGAATGCCGGTATGAGTAGCGAAAAGAGGGGTGAGAATCCCCTCCGTCGAAAGCCCAAGGTTTCCTGAGGAAGGCTCGTCCGCTCAGGGTCAGTCGGGACCTAAGCCGAGGCTGAAAAGCGTAGGCGATGGACAACAGGTTGATATTCCTGTACCACCTCTCCACCGTTTGAGTAATGGGGGGACGCAGAAAGGTAGGGTGAGCGCGCTGATGGATATGCGCGTCTAAGCTGTTAGGCTGGAAAGTAGGCAAATCCGCTTTCCGTTCGGCTGAGCAGTGATAGCGAGGGAAATTTAGTACCGAAGTCCCTGATCCTCCGCTGCCTAGAAAAGCCTCTAGCGAGGTGGAAGGTGCCCGTACCGCAAACCGACACAGGTAGGCGAGAAGAGAATTCTAAGACGCGCGGGAGAACTCTCGTTAAGGAACTCGGCAAAATGACCCCGTAACTTCGGGAGAAGGGGTGCTCTATTAGGGTGCAAGCCCGAGAGAGCCGCAGTGAAAAGATCCAAGCGACTGTTTAGCAAAAACACAGGTCTCTGCGAAGCCGCAAGGCGAAGTATAGGGGCTGACACCTGCCCGGTGCTGGAAGGTTAAGAGGAGGGGTTATCCTTCGGGAGAAGCTCTGAATTGAAGCCCCAGTAAACGGCGGCCGTAACTATAACGGTCCTAAGGTAGCGAAATTCCTTGTCGGGTAAGTTCCGACCCGCACGAATGGTGTAACGATTTGGATACTGTCTCAACGAGAGACCCGGTGAAATTATAGTACCTGTGAAGATGCAGGTTACCCGCGACAGGACGGAAAGACCCCATGGAGCTTTACTGTAGCCTGATAGTGGATGTTGGTATCGTTTGTACAGGATAGGTAGGAGCCTTTGAAACCGGAGCGCCAGCTTCGGTGGAGGCATTGGTGGGATACTACCCTGACGGTGCTGACATTCTAACCTCGACCCGTGATCCGGGTCAGGGACATTGTCAGGTGGGCAGTTTGACTGGGGCGGTCGCCTCCTAAACAGTAACGGAGGCGCCCAAAGGTTCCCTCAGAATGGTTGGAAATCATTCGAAGAGTGCAAAGGCATAAGGGAGCTTGACTGCGAGACCTACAAGTCGAGCAGGGACGAAAGTCGGGCTTAGTGATCCGGCGGTGCCGAATGGAAGGGCCGTCGCTCAACGGATAAAAGCTACCCTGGGGATAACAGGCTTATCTCCCCCAAGAGTCCATATCGACGGGGAGGTTTGGCACCTCGATGTCGGCTCGTCGCATCCTGGGGCTGAAGTAGGTCCCAAGGGTTGGGCTGTTCGCCCATTAAAGCGGCACGCGAGCTGGGTTCAGAACGTCGTGAGACAGTTCGGTCCCTATCCGTCGCGGGCGCAGGAAATTTGAGAGGAGCTGTCCTTAGTACGAGAGGACCGGGATGGACACACCGCTGGTGTACCAGTTGTTCCGCCAGGAGCATCGCTGGGTAGCTACGTGTGGACGGGATAAGTGCTGAAAGCATCTAAGCATGAAGCCCCCCTCAAGATGAGATTTCCCATAGCGTAAGCTAGTAAGACCCCTTAGAGATGATGAGGTTGATAGGTCTGGAGTGGAAGTGTGGCGACACATGGAGCGGACAGATACTAATCGGTCGAGGACTTATCCAATTTGGTGTATGACTGTGTGAGCACGATTTAGTTTTGAAGGAATCCTTTTCTTTCAAGTAGACAACAAACACGTAAGTGGTTGGCAGTCTAATAGTCCGGTGGCAATAGCGAAGAGGTCACACCCGTTCCCATGCCGAACACGGCCGTTAAGCTCTTCTGCGTCAATGGTAGTTGGGGGCTTCCCCCTGCGAGAGTAGAACGTTGCCGGGCACTGATTAAAAACCTTTCATCTTTTGATGAGAGGTTTTTTTGTGGTTTTAATTGAAGATAAAAGAGAAGAAAAATAGCCAAAGAACCAAGAGGAAAAGAAGAGGCACCAAGAACTCTAGCCATATACTAAGGAAAATGAAGACAAAATCAAGCCCCGAGCACATTCAATCAAGAATGCCCCCCCGATACCAAGAGCCAAGCCAACTTCAGCAAGAAGGAAGCTTCTTGTGCCAAGAACCACTCCATTATAATAAGAAGAACAGGGCCAGATCCAAGAAAAATGAACTACTTATTAAGAACAACACATACCCAAACACACGCGCAAGAACTCTACAGCCCTTTCTAATAACTTCTCTCTTCCAAGTCTAGATCATTCGAATCTGGCTACACTAATCAATAGACATACATAGCTCAGCATAGAATTTGAACTTTTTACCCAAACTGTTTATAATAAAGTTAGTCAAATATAGTCAAAGTCAAAATTCGATAATTATTGTACACATAAAATGTAATAGAAGAGGGGAGGTATAACGTGCGGAACATTTCTGATTTCATTGAGGAATACCTTAAGAGTACGCTACTAAATAGTGGGAAAGAATTAGTAGAGATTAAAAGAAGTGAACTCGCTAAACGATTTGAATGTGTCCCTTCTCAAATTAATTATGTCATTAGTACTCGTTTTACGTTAGAAAAAGGGTATATTGTTGAAAGTAAGAGAGGCGGAGGCGGATATATTCGGATTATAAAAGTCGAGACACATGAAAAGTCTGATTTATATGATCAGCTGCTGCACTTAATTGGACCAGTCATAGACCAGCAAACGGCAGAGAATATCGTTTTAAGACTTTATGAAGAAAAAGCCATTGCTAAACGCGAAGCTAATCTTATGATGAGTGTGCTGGATCGTTCGGTTTTAAAGGTTGAATTACCCTATCGAGATCAGTTACGCTCAAATATTTTAAAAGCAATGATTAATACTTTAAAATATAAATAAGCAGGATGAAAACGAGGTGAATAGTTAACATGAAATGCCAAGAGTGTCAGGAAAGACAGGCAACTCTCCATTTTACTAAAATCATCAACGGAGAAAAAATGGAAATTCATCTTTGTGAAACGTGCGCAAAAGAGAAGGGTGAACATGTACCCGGCACAAATACGTTCTCCATTCATCAGTTGTTATCGGGTTTATTGCACTTTGAGCATCCTTCAATACAGGAAAATGAGCAAAAGTCTTCACCTAAAGAATTGACGTGTGAAAATTGCCACATGACTTATAGTCAATTTGTTGAAATAGGAAGGTTTGGATGTGCAAACTGCTATAAAACATTTGATGAAAAGCTTGATCCTGTCCTACGTCGAGTTCATAGCGGAAACGTAAGGCATCATGGTAAAATTCCTAAACGAATTGGTGGAGGAATTAAACGTCAAAAAGAAATCAATGCTCTTAAGCTCAAAATAAAAGAGTACATCGAAAGCGAAGAATTTGAAAAAGCGGCTGAAGTCAGAGATCATATCCGTTTATTAGAACAAAAAAATAGAGAGTCTGAGGAGGGATAAGATGTCGCTTGAGCGTTTTATAAAAGATGCGATTAGTCCTTGGATGAAAGAGACAGGAACGGATGTAGATATCGTGCTAAGCAGTAGAATACGTCTAGCGCGAAATCTTAAAGAGTATCCATTTCCTATTATCTCCTCACTTGATCAATCAAAAGAAGTAGCTGATTTCACAGTTGAAGCACTAACGTCAGCTCCAACTGAACAAACTGGGGAATTAGATACTTTATACATGGAAGAAATGAAGTCAAATGAAAAACGTGTACTGGTAGAAAAGCATCTTATCAGCCCACACTTAGCGGAACAGTCAAAGCACGGGGCGGTTCTACTAAATAAAGATGAGTCCTTAAGTATTATGATTAATGAAGAGGATCACCTACGGATACAATGCTTGTTCTCTGGCTCTCAACTTGAAAAAGGGTTAGAGATTGCGCAGTCTGTGGATGATTGGGTTGAGGGACATCTAACCTATGCATATGATGAAAAGCGTGGGTATTTAACAAGTTGTCCAACAAATGTAGGTACCGGGATGCGGGCATCTGTCATGATGCACTTACCGGCTCTAGCAATGACACAGCAAATTAACCGAATTTTACCCGCAATTAATCAATTGGGATTAGTTGTTAGAGGAATTTACGGTGAGGGTAGCGAAGCATTAGGTAACCTCTTTCAAATCTCCAACCAAATAACACTTGGTAAGTCGGAGCAGGATATTGTAGATGATCTACACGGGGTTGTTACACAATTGATTCAAAGAGAGCGGAATGCACGGCAGATGCTCATGCAGAACTCACGATTAAAACTCGAGGATCGAGTCTATCGCTCCTATGGCATTCTATCTCAAAGTCGAATCATTGAATCAAAAGAAGCTACACGCAGATTATCGGATGTTAGGCTCGGCATTGATTTAGGATTGATTGAGGGATTATCAGGGAACATACTTAATGAGCTAATGATTTTAACTCAGGTTGGGTTTCTGCAACAATTTGCAGGGGACATCTTAACGGCCGATCAGCGAGATGAACGACGAGCCGCTTTGATACGAGAGAGACTTCAATTAAAGGAACAAGAACAGTGAACTGATTATAACGGAGGTGGCCATGTATGATGTTTGGTCGATTTACAGAGAGAGCTCAAAAGGTATTGGCACTAGCACAAGAGGAAGCGATCCGTTTAGGCCACAATAATATAGGAACGGAACATATCCTTCTTGGTTTGATTCGTGAAGGAGAAGGAATTGCTGCAAAAGCTCTTCAGGCATTAGGACTTGGACCAGAGAAGCTGCAAAAAGAAGTGGAAACACTTATTGGTAAAGGACAGGAAGGCTCTAAAACGAAGCACTACACACCAAGAGCAAAGAAAGTAATAGAGCTTTCAATGGATGAAGCTCGTAAGCTGGGTCATTCATACGTTGGGACGGAGCACATTCTACTTGGTTTAATTCGCGAAGGCGAAGGAGTTGCAGCTCGTGTCCTTAATAACCTAGGTGTGAGCTTAAATAAAGCTCGTCAGCAAGTACTTCAATTGCTTGGTAGTAATGAGGGTGGTAGCTCACAGCAACAGGGTGGAGCTGTATCCAATGCAAATACACCAACACTCGATAGTTTAGCGCGTGATTTAACAGCCATCGCACGTGAAGAGTCACTTGATCCGGTTATTGGCCGAAGCAAAGAAATTGAGCGCGTAATCCAGGTCTTAAGCAGAAGAACGAAGAACAATCCTGTCTTAATCGGGGAGCCTGGTGTTGGTAAAACGGCAATCGCTGAAGGGTTAGCTCAAGCCATTATCGCAAATGAAGTGCCTGAGACGCTACGTAATAAACGCGTCATGACACTTGATATGGGAACGGTGGTTGCAGGAACTAAATACCGTGGTGAGTTTGAAGATCGCCTGAAGAAAGTGATGGACGAAATTCGCCAGGCAGGAAACGTCATTCTGTTTATTGATGAGCTTCATACCTTAATTGGTGCTGGTGGAGCAGAAGGTGCCATAGATGCTTCAAACATCCTTAAACCATCTCTTGCTCGTGGAGAGCTTCAGTGCATTGGGGCTACAACCATTGACGAGTATCGTAAGTACATTGAAAAGGATGCAGCGCTTGAGCGTCGTTTCCAGCCAATCCAAGTCAATGAGCCTACACTAGATGAATCCATTCAAATCTTAAAAGGTTTACGTGATCGCTATGAGGCGCATCACCGTGTGACGATTACGGATACGGCAATTGAAGAAGCGGTGAAGCTATCAGATCGCTATATTCCAGATCGTTTCTTACCAGATAAAGCGATTGACTTAATTGATGAGGCAGCTTCTAAAGTACGCCTACGTTCTTACACGGCACCACCAGATTTAAAAGAGCTTGAGCAGAAGTTAGAAGAAACGCGCAAAGAAAAGGACGCATCTGTTCAAAGTCAAGAATTTGAAAAAGCTGCTTCCCTGCGTGATACTGAGCAACGTCTGCGTGAACAGCTTGATGAAATGAAAAACAACTGGAAGAAGAAGCAAGGCCAAGAAAACACCGAAGTCGCTGTTGAGGATATTGCTCAGGTTGTAGCAAGCTGGACTGGAATCCCAGTTGCCAAACTTGCAGAGGAAGAGACAGAACGTCTATTAAAAATGGAGGAAATTCTACACCAGCGTGTAGTTGGTCAGGAAGAAGCCGTCCTATCAATCTCTAAAGCTGTTCGTCGTGCAAGAGCCGGACTTAAGGATCCAAAGCGTCCAATTGGTTCATTTATTTTCCTTGGACCTACTGGTGTAGGTAAAACCGAGCTTGCTCGTGCTGTAGCTGAAACGCTATTCGGAGATGAGGATTCTGTCATCCGCATCGATATGTCTGAGTACATGGAGAAACATTCAACAAGTCGTCTAGTTGGTTCTCCTCCTGGTTATGTTGGACATGAAGAAGGCGGCCAATTAACGGAGAAGATCCGTCGCAAGCCTTATTCTGTTATTCTTCTAGATGAGATTGAGAAGGCTCATCCAGATGTATTTAATATCTTGTTACAAGTACTTGAAGATGGTCGTTTAACAGATTCAAAAGGTCGTACGGTAGACTTCCGTAATACGGCCGTGATCATGACTTCAAACGTTGGAGCAAGTGCATTAAAAGGAAACAAATATCTTGGCTTCACGACAGAAACAGAAGGTCGCGAATACAAAGATATGAAAGACCGTGTGATGGGCGAGCTTAAGAAAAGCTTTAGGCCTGAATTCATTAACCGAATTGATGAAATCATTGTCTTCCATGCACTTGAGAAGAAGCATATTCGTGAAATTATCACGTTAATGGCTGATCAGCTTAAGACACGTCTAAAAGAGCAAGGAATTGACTTTGAATTAACAGAGGAAGCCAAAGATAAGATCACTGATCTTGGGTATGATCCTGAATACGGTGCAAGACCATTACGTCGCGCTCTGCAAAAGCAAGTAGAGGATCGTTTGTCTGAGGAATTACTAAAAGGCACGATTGCTAAAGGGCAAAAAGCAGTCATTGGCGTAAAAGATAACGAGCTCTTTGTTGAAACGGTTGAAACAAAAGAAGAAACGAGCAACGTGTAAGCTCATACGTTAGCTTGCGTTGTTTAACAACAGACCGGGAGTATGAATGGCTCCCGGTCTTTATTTTTAAAAGTTTGTCTTTGGAGGAAAATGCATGGCCAAGAAGAAAACAAAGTTTGTCTGTCAGGATTGCGGGTACGAGTCGGCAAAGTGGATGGGGAAATGTCCAGGCTGTCAGGAATGGAACACGATGGTGGAGGAAATGGAAGCTGTGACAAAGCAATCGAGTCGAAGCTATGTGACCTCATCAACTACTACAACTAAACCACAGCCACTTTCTCAGGTTGTTGGAGATCGTGAACCGCGGATTGATACAACCATTCAAGAACTCAATCGTGTACTCGGTGGAGGTATTGTTCCAGGATCACTGGTTTTAGTTGGCGGAGATCCGGGGATAGGGAAGTCAACACTACTTCTTCAGTTATCGGCAAAGCTAGCCGAAAAAAAAGAGAAGGTGTTATACATTTCTGGTGAAGAATCAGTTAAACAAACTAAGCTACGTGCGGACCGTCTAGGGATGATTGCACCTGAGTTATTTGTTTTAGCTGAAACAGATCTTCAATTCATACAGCATGCGATTGAAGAGGTTGAACCATCTCTCGTTATCATTGACTCCATTCAAACGGTGTATCAGGATGATATTACGTCAGCACCCGGAAGCGTGGCTCAAGTTCGTGAGTGTACAGCAGCCTTTATGAAAATAGCTAAAACAAAAGGAATAGCCATCTTTATCGTAGGTCATGTTACGAAGCAAGGGTCGATTGCCGGTCCAAAGCTACTTGAACATATGGTTGATTCGGTTCTCTACTTTGAAGGAGAGCGACATCATACGTATCGAATTCTCCGGGCAGTTAAAAACCGTTTTGGCTCAACCAATGAGATGGGTATTTTTGAAATGAAAGAAGCCGGCCTAGAGGAAGTGTTAAATCCTTCAGAGATCTTTTTGGAAGAGCGATCACAGGGTGCTGCGGGATCGGTTGTTGTTGCCTCGATGGAAGGAACGAGACCGGTACTTGTAGAATTACAGGCTCTCATTTCACCAGCAGGTTACGGGAACCCTAGACGCATGGCAACAGGGATTGACCACAACCGAGTGTCACTTTTAATGGCGGTACTTGAGAAGCGTGTAGGGCTCCTATTGCAAACGCAGGATGCGTATCTAAAAGTAGCGGGTGGTGTGAAACTTGATGAGCCAGCTATTGATTTGGCCATTGCTTTAAGTATAGCATCAAGCTTTAAGGACCAGCCAACTCAATCAATGGATGCGGCTATTGGAGAGGTAGGACTGACAGGAGAGATTAGGCGCGTCTCAAGGATCGACCAACGTGTAAACGAAGCCGCTAAGCTTGGGTTTAAACGAGTGATTATACCAGAGAAAAACCTTGGTGGATGGACAGTTCCACCAGGCATTGAAGTAGTTGGCGTCCCTACATTGGAGCGAGCCATTGAAGTTGTTCTTGGGAGGTAGTAAAAATGGATGAACAAAACAAAAATGAATTTATTCAAAACCTTTTAAAGTTAGTCGCACCAGGTACGCCTCTTCGCGCTGGAATTGATAATGTTCTGCGTGCGAATACGGGTGGACTAATCGTGCTCGGTCACACGGACGAGATGAAACAAATAGTTGATGGAGGCTTTCATATCAATTGCCCATTCTCGCCTGCTTATCTATATGAATTGGCGAAAATGGATGGGGCCATTATTTTAAGTGATGATGGAAAAAAGATTTTATATGCCAATACGCAGCTTGTTCCGAACAATGGCATTACCTCAAATGAAACAGGAATCCGTCACCGGACAGCTGAGCGTGTAGCGAAGCAAACAAACCAGCTAACAATCTCTATTTCGCAACGTCGGAATGTCATCACGCTGTATCAAGGGGAGTTTCGCTATTCCTTAAAAGATATTGGCGTAATCTTAACCAAAGCGAATCAAGCCATTCAGACGCTTGAAAAGTATAAGTCCGTGCTGGAGCAATCCATTACAAACCTTGGAGCGCTTGAATTTGAAGAGCTAGTCACGTTGTCCGAGATTACACAAGTGATCCACCGCGTACAAATGGTTCTTAGAATTAAGAGAGAAATCCTAAACTACATCAACGAGCTTGGAGATGAAGGTCGCTTAATTACGATGCAGTTAAAAGAGCTTGTCTCTGATACGGAAAAAGAAGCGATGTTTCTGTTAAAGGATTACGTAAAAGACAGCAAGCAGGATGTGTCTAAAACACTTAAAGAGCTGACGGATCTTCAAACAGAGGATCTACTGGACGAACCGGCCATTATCAAAGCGTTAGGCTACCCTAAAAACGTCAACCTGGGTGAATTTGTTGTCTCACCAAGAGGGTATCGTATGCTACATCGAATTCCGAGACTTCCTTCACAAATCATTGAAAATCTTATTAATGAATATGAGAGCCTTTCAAACATTGTTTCTGCTGATACAAATAAGCTTGATGAAGTGGATGGTATTGGTGAAGCAAGAGCGCGAATGATTAAGAATGGATTAAATCGAATACAAGAGCAGTTGTTTATCGACCGTCACATTTAGTACAAAAGCTTATGTTGTTTTATGGATGACTTGTGTAAAATTCCAGTTTACTAGGTTTTGATTCCTTATTCTTGTCTATAATAACTAGAAGGAGGTGGACCGTTATGATGACTTGGATTGTAAAGATTTTTCTAATGGTAGCAGGCGGGGCTTTAGGCTTTATCTATATTCCTGAACTTATCCAACTTTTTTCTAATAATAATTTACCCGCCTGGGTAGAAAATGCATTCACGGGTATGATTTTTGGAATTGTTGTTATGTATATTGTTTCGATGTGGTTGGCTCGTTATATTGTGAATGTGATGAAAGTACTTGAAGAGCGGATCTTAAAAGCATCATTAACTGATATTATGTCTGGTACGCTTGGGTTGATTTTGGGTCTTGTGATTGGATACTTGATTAGTAGTCAAATTGCGCAGCTCCAATTTCTAGGGGTGCAAAACATTCTCCCAATCTTCGTGACAATTATCTTAGGTTACTTTGGCTTTCAAATTGGCTTTAAGAAGCGTGATGAACTCGTTCAGCTTTTCCTTATGAATCGTGGTGGCGGGAAAGAAAAACGTGCTGACGAGAATCCTAGTGCGAAACGGTTAAAAATTTTAGATACGAGTGTCATTATTGATGGCCGTATCGCAGATATCTGTAAAACTGGTTTTCTTGAAGGAACACTGGTCATTCCTGAATTTGTGTTAGCTGAATTACAGCATATTGCAGACTCGTCGGATGCACTGAAACGAAACCGTGGAAGACGCGGGCTGGATATTTTGAATAAAATTCAGAAAGAACTTCCGATTAAGGTAGAGATCTATGATGGTGATTTTGAAGACATTCAGGAGGTTGATAGTAAGCTGGTGAAGCTTGCCAAGATCTCTGATGGTGTGGTTGTCACAAATGACTTTAATTTAAATAAAGTATGTGAGCTACAAGGTGTAGCGGTTTTAAATATAAATGACTTAGCAAACGCAGTAAAACCGGTGGTCCTACCGGGTGAGAAGATGAATGTTCAAGTGATTAAAGACGGGAAGGAACATCATCAGGGGGTTGCGTATTTAGACGACGGAACGATGATTGTTGTAGAAGGTGGACGTGAATACATCGGGAAACAAATTGATGTTGTTGTAACAAGTGTTCTGCAGACAAGTGCCGGTCGTATGATTTTTGCGAAACCAAAGGTCTATGAAAAAGCCCTTTAATCTAAAGGAATGAAAAAGCACCTAAAATGTGGTGCTTTTTCTTTTTAGATTCAATGCGTAATCCCAGTTAAAAGAGTGTAAACATTGGGGTGGACATGCTAAAATGAAACGAATGCATGTATGAGAATTGGAGAGGGCAGGATGATGTATAGTATTGTGATCCCGGCTGCAGGTCAGGGCAAACGTATGAAAGCTGGTAAGAACAAGCAATTCATCGAAGTAAATCAAACACCACTCATCGCGTACACACTGCAAGTATTTGAAGAGGATGAGCAATGCAAGCAAATCATACTTGTTGCAAATGAATATGAAATAGAGGCTATGCAGGACATTGTACGAGCCTACAACATTCAAAAGGTTACACGCATTGCTGTTGGAGGAATGGAGCGCCAGCAAAGCGTTTATGAAGGATTAAAGCAACTTAGTGGACCCGATGAAATTGTCATGGTTCATGACGGAGCTAGACCGTTTATTAGAGAATCGATCATCCATGAACTAGTTAAGGCAACAAGCAAAGACGGGGGAGCGGTTGTTGGCGTTCGGATGAAGGATACCGTGAAGCGGGTCAGTCAAAACGCGATCGTTGAGACAATCGATAGGAGTGAGCTTTGGGCAGTCCAGACTCCTCAGGCTTTTTGGCGCGATTCCTTACTTGATGGCCATAAACGTGCGGAAGAAGAAGGATTTGTGGCAACTGATGACGCGAGTATTATGGAATGGGTTGGTTCAAAGATCGTGATGGTTGAAGGGGATTACAGTAACTTAAAGATCACGACACCTGAGGATTTACTAATGGCAGAAGCGATCTTACGAAAAAGGAGAATGGAACATGATTCGAATCGGACAGGGGTTTGATGTCCATCAATTAACAGAAGGACGTCCATTAATTATAGGCGGTATTACGATTCCATATGAAAAAGGGTTACTTGGGCACTCTGATGCAGATGTGTTATTACACACGATTGCGGATGCTGCACTTGGGGCTATTGGCGAAGGGGATATCGGAAAGCATTTCCCTGATACAAGCGAAGAGTTTAAGGATGCTGATTCTAAGGTATTACTACAGGATGTATGGTCCATGGTCAAAGAGCGCGGATTCAAGCTCGGTAATGTAGACTGTACAATTATGGCACAGATGCCAAAGATGGCTCCACACATTGAAGCGATGAGAAACCAAATTGCTGAGTTGCTTGAAGCAGATCCAGCTCAGGTGAACGTAAAAGCAACAACAACAGAGAAGCTAGGGTTTACTGGTCGTGGCGAAGGGATCGCTTCACAGGCTGTTATCTTAATTGAACAAGCATAGATGAATGTTTGTCACAATGGTGGTAGAATAGAAGCCGACGAATGAGGTAACGATTATTTAGATTGTAGAAATGGATGGTGTTAGCACATGAGTAGCAACGTACGTGTACGTTTCGCGCCAAGTCCAACGGGTCACCTTCATATTGGAGGCGCACGTTCGGCATTATTTAACTATTTATATGCACGCAACCAAGGAGGCAAATTCGTTCTCCGGATTGAAGATACAGATCAGGCTCGTAACGTGGAACAAGCGAAGGAAAAGCTACTTGATAGCTTAAAATGGCTTGGCATGGATTGGGATGAAAGTATTGATATCGGTGGAGAATATGGTCCATATAGCAGCATGGAGCGCGTAGATATTTATAAAGAGTATGTTCAACAGCTTCTTGACGAAGGAAAGGCATACTACTGCTACATGACATCTGAGGAGCTTGAGGAAGAGCGTGCAGCGCAGCTTGCTCGTGGTGAGGCACCAAAGTATAGCGGGCGTGATCGTGACTTAACTCCTGAGCAACGTAAAGCGTATGAGGATAAAGGAATTAAGCCTGTTGTACGTTTCCGTGTACCTCAAAATCAAGTTGTAAAGATTGAAGATGCTGTACGTGGAGACGTATCATTCGAAACAGATGGCATCGGTGACTTTGTTATTGCACGTAACGATGGTGTGCCAATGTACAACTTTGCGGTTGTAATTGATGACCAGTTGATGAAAATTTCTCACGTGATTCGTGCAGAGGAGCATTTATCAAACACGCCTCGTCAAGCGCTTGTCTATGAAGCATTTGGCTGGGAGAAACCAACCTTTGCTCACGCATCGTTGATCTTAAATCCAGATCGCCAGAAAATGAGTAAGCGTGATGAGTCCATTATTCAATTTGTTGAACAATATAAGGAGCTTGGATATTTACCTGAAGCACTTGTAAACTTCCTTGCGCTTCTAGGATGGTCTCCAGTTGGCGAAGAAGAGATCTTCACCATCGACGAACTATCAGAACAGTTTAGCCTAGAGCGTGTATCAAAGGCTCCAGCCGTATTTGATACAGATAAGCTAGCATGGATGAATAACCAATACATTCAAGCGGCTCCATTAGAAAAGATCGTAGACCTTGCCTTACCTCACCTTGTTCATGCAGGACGTTTGCCTGAGGAGATGGATGAGACTCGTAAGGAGTGGGCAACACGCCTGATTGGCCTGTACAAAGAGCAGCTTCATTATGGTGCTGAAATTGTTACGCTAACAGAGTTATTCTTTAAAGATGAAATTGAGTATAATGAAGAAGCAAAAGCTGTATTAACTGAAGAGCAGGTTCCTGAAGTTCTGAATCATTTTGTTCAAGAGCTTGATGCATTAGAGGAATATAGCGCTCCAGCTATTAAAGCAGCAATTAAAGCGACGCAAAAAGCAACGGGACAAAAAGGGAAGAAGCTGTTCATGCCAATACGTGTAGCAGCAACGGGCCAAACACATGGTCCAGAACTGCCTAATACGATTGAATTGCTTGGAAAAGCTACCATTGCTGCGCGCCTGAAACAAGCAGCATCACTCGCGTAAGAAAAACGATATAATCACAACTTGTTGATTGGGAGGGGCAACCAGACGTTCTGTATCCAGAGAACACTGCACATGCTGAGAGCAGTGTTACAGACTCGGTTGAACATGCACCCAGGAGACTTTTTCTAAAACCAAGTTCATTGTTAGTAGGAAAAAGCGGGACAGCTCCGTTACAGCTATAAAGAGTGAATAGTCGATTTGTCTATCACTAAAACAGAGTGGAACCGTGCAACCTGCGCCTCTGTACATCAAGGATGTACAGAGGCTTTTTTCATTTGAGTAAGGGGGAGTGAGTAGTGGGTATTTTTAGAACGTTGATGAATGACGTAGATGTTGTATTCCATCAAGACCCTGCAGCACGAAGCCGAATGGAAGTGGTTTTCACTTATTCTGGCGTTCATGCGATTTGGGCACATCGAATGGCACACGGACTTTGGAAGTGGAAGCTGCGCTTTTTAGCTAAACTCCTTTCCCAAATCAGTCGATTCTTCACAGGAATTGAAATTCATCCGGCTGCAGTCATTGGGCAGCGCTTGTTCATTGACCACGGGATGGGTGTAGTTATTGGGGAAACCTGTGAGATCGGAGACAATGTCACGATTTATCAAGGGGTTACACTTGGTGGAACAGGGAAAGAAAAGGGAAAAAGGCATCCTACCGTAGGCGATGGAGTGATGATTTCCAGTGGAGCAAAAGTGCTTGGTTCCTTTACGATTGGAGAGTACTCAAGAATTGGTGCCGGTTCTGTAGTGTTGAAGGAAGTTCCTCCAAACTCAACGGTTGTGGGAATACCAGGGCGAATTGTCGTAAAGAATGGATGTAAAGTGAACAATGAACTGGATCATCATATTCTACCGGATCCAGTAGCAGATAAATTTAAACAATTAGAAGAAGAAATGCTGGAATTAAAAGAAGAGCTATACCGGCAGAAAAATACGTCACGCTAGGCAGGGTATCTGCTTATGCTAGCTAAAAGAATGATCAAGTTAAGGGAGAAGATTGTATGGCCATTCAAATTTTAAACAGCTTAACAATGAAAAAAGAACCCTTTGTTCCTATGGAAAAAGGCAAGGTTAAGATGTATGTATGTGGACCCACTGTCTACAACTATATTCATATTGGAAACGCTAGGCCGCCGATTGTCTATGATATGGTGCGTAGATATTTAGAATATCGTGGGTACGAGGTATTCTTTGTCTCAAACTTTACAGATGTGGATGACAAGATTATCCGTGCGGCGAATGAGCTTGGCGAGGACGTGTTTGATGTCGCGAACCGCTTTATTGAAGCCTATCATCAAGATACGTGTGCGTTGGGTGTGAAGCCTGCTGACATCCATCCACGCGTGACAGAAACGATTTCGGATATTGTAGAGTTCATTGAGTTACTTGAAAAGAAAGGCTATGCCTATGAATCAGGCGGAGATGTCTACTTCCGTACAAGAAAATTTAAAGAGTATGGGAAGCTTTCTTCTCAGTCTATTGATGATTTGCAGAGCGGTTCTCGTATTGAAGTGGATTCACGAAAAGAAGATCCATTGGATTTTGTCCTCTGGAAGGCGGCAAAAAAAGGAGAAATCTCCTGGGAGAGTCCATGGGGCAACGGTCGACCGGGCTGGCACATCGAATGCTCGGCCATGGTAAAAAAATATTTAGGCGATACCATTGATATTCATGCAGGAGGCCGCGATCTTTCTTTCCCACACCATGAAAACGAGATTGCGCAGTCGGAAGCCTTGACAGATAAGCCTATGGCCAACTATTGGATGCATAATGGGTTTATTAACATTGATAATGAAAAGATGTCAAAATCACTCGGAAATTTTGTTTTGGCACATGATATCATTCGACAGCATTCACCAGAAGTCGTTCGGTTCTTTATGCTGACAGCGCACTACCGTAGTCCAATTAATTTCAGCTCTGAATTACTTGAAGGAGCCAAAAATGGACTTGATCGAATCAAAACAGCGCTCGGGACGATGAAGCACAGACTTGATGATTGTGCAGATTACGGCGAGCAGGATGGATGGTTAGATAAAGTATCCGAATTACGTACTCGTTTTATCCAAGAGATGGACGATGACTTTAATAGTGCAAACGGAATTTCAGTCTTATTTGATGCAGCGAAGGAAGCGAATATTTATAGCCGTGAAAAGCAAACGTCTAAGGCTGTTCTTGAAGCGTTCATCAGTTTGTTTGATGAACTAGGTGGAGTACTTGGCTTGTCCCTACACGAAGAGGCTGAACTGTTAGATGCGGAAGTGGATCAATTGATTGAGAAGCGGAACGAAGCGCGTGCTGCACGTGATTTCAAACTGGCAGACGAAATTCGTGATCAGTTAAAAGCTCAAGGGATCTTACTTGAGGATACCCCACAAGGTGTACGTTGGAAGCGAGAAGCACGCACATGAAGATCATTAAGCCAACAACAGATTTAAAGCAATTAAACGGGTTAGCCCTTGCCTATATGGGTGATGCTGTACTTGATATGTATGTACGGTATTACCTGCTGGCACAGGGAAAGGTTAAACCGCATGCGCTGCACGTAGAAGCAACACGTTATGTCTCTGCGAAAGCACAAGCGGAAATGGTGCATCGTTTAGAGGAAAACGGGGTATTCACAGATCAAGAGATGATGGTTATTAAGCGTGGCCGTAATGCAAAGTCAGGCTCAGTGCCGAAGAACACAAGTGTAACGACGTATCGTTACTCAACTGGCTTTGAAGCATTGCTCGGCTACTTGTATGTGACCGATGAATCAGAACGGTTAGATCAAATTATTGAAATGGCACTTGGAGAATATGAGAACAAACAAGAAAAAGGAGCACATAATCATGAGTGAGGAATTTATTGCAGGAAAGAACCCGATCATAGAAGCGCTCCGCTCCGGTCATCCAATCCATAAGATTTGGATTGCGGAAGGCTCGCAAAAAGGACAAATGACGAAGGTTCTTCAGATCGCCAAAGAGAAGAACATTCTTGTACAGACCGCTCCTAAAAAGAAGCTAGCCAGTCTGTTAGGGAATGAAAATCACCAAGGGATTGTTGCATCGGTGGCTGCATATGAGTATGCAGAAATTGAAGACATCTTTAGTCGTGCAGCAGAAAAGGATGAACAGCCATTCTTCTTAGTTCTTGATGAACTCGAAGATCCACATAACCTGGGATCCATTCTGCGTACAGCGGATGCTTGTGGAGCACACGGAGTGATTATCCCGAAGCGTCGTGCAGTTGGCCTAACTCAAACCGTGGCGAAGGCCTCCACAGGAGCTATTGAATATGTACCTGTTGTTCGGGTGACAAACATTTCTCGTACAATGGACGAGCTTAAGAAACAAGGCGTATGGTTTGCAGGAACAGATGCTTCTGCTAAGGAAGACTACCGTAGCGCAGCTTTTGATATGCCACTTGGTCTTGTCATTGGAAGTGAAGGCAAAGGAATGAGCCGTCTTGTGAAGGAGAAATGCGATTTCCTTGTCTATATTCCGATGGTTGGAAGTGTGACGTCGCTTAACGCCTCCGTTGCTGCGAGCTTACTGATGTATGAGGTATATCGTAAACGTACGCCGCTAGGAAGTCGATAACAATGAGAACCATTCTGCTGGTGGATGGCTACAATATCATCGGTGCCTGGCCGAAGCTTCGGGAATTAAAGGATCAGGATCTAGAACTAGCAAGAGATCTATTAATTAGTAGTATGGCTGAGTACCAAGCTTATTCAGGTGCAGAGGTAACGGTTATTTTTGATGCTCATATGGTGACGGGCGTAGGGAAAACGTATCAAAATCATAAGGTAGAGGTTATTTATACGCGTAAGCTTGAGACGGCGGACGAGAGAATTGAACGGCTGGTGCGAGAGCTTAAGCGTGTAGATACCACGATCCATGTGGCTACCTCTGATTTTGCAGAGCAGTCCGTTATCTTTGGAAGTGGCGCTCTGCGAAAGTCAGCAAGGGAGCTTTTAATCGAGACAGAAATGGCAACAAAAGGAATTAAAAAAATGGTCGAAACGACCAAAAAACAACAAAAACCGACACATGCATATCTTAGTGACGAACTGACCGAAATTTTTGAAAAATGGCGTCGTGGCGAGAGATGAGTGGTTGACCTTCTGGAAAAGTGTGCTATATAATACGTTTAAACATTAAGTCAGTGGCCTAGGCCGAGGGGGTATTGTTGTGACTGCAGAGCTTCAGCTGGAACCAACTTTTACAAAGCCTGGTAACGGATTTGAACAGGCTGACGATAGCTTTCTTGTAGATCAAGTAAGACTCGGAAACACTCTGGCACTTGAATATCTAATTAATAAATATAAGAATTTTGTGCGTGCGAAATCACGTTCTTATTTTTTGATTGGCGCTGATCATGAAGATATTGTTCAAGAGGGAATGATTGGTCTTTACAAGGCTGTTCGTGACTTTAGAGGGGACAAGCTGTCCTCGTTTAAAGCATTTGCTGAACTGTGTATTACACGACAGATCATTACAGCAATTAAAACAGCTACTAGGCAGAAGCACATCCCCCTTAATTCGTATGTATCACTAGATAAACCACTTTATGACGAAGAATCTGACCGCACCTTGCTCGATGTTATATGCGGAAATCGAGTAACGGATCCAGAGGAACTATTAATTAATCAAGAAGAATTTGAAAGTATTGAACTGAAGATGGGCGAAATTCTAAGCGAGCTGGAGCAACAGGTTCTGCTTCTTTATCTTGACGGGCGCACCTATCAAGAAATTTCAGTAGACCTCAACCGTCACGTGAAATCAATTGACAATGCACTGCAACGCGTGAAACGGAAGCTTGAACGGTATGTAGAGCTTAAAGGCGTTACGCTTTAGGAACGTGAACGGTACAAGGGTTTAACCTGTGCCGTTTTCTTATTATTCTACCAACCAAAGATTGACACAAAATACTTGACATGCTAGTATCAAAGAGCATGTGTAATGTTTTTGAACTCTTATCGAAAAGGGTTCTTTTTTATACTGTTTTAAGTTAACCGCATTTTGAATGAATGCAGCGGTTCTTTTTTTGTTTGGACAAAGAATCTCGTATTGATGAGCGGTTGTTTAGATAGACAAGATCATGACCATAATGAATTGGTGCTGGAGGTGTTCCCATGGCCGGTAAAGTAGTTAATTTCTTTCAAAGTGTAGCTCAGGAAATGAGACGAGTCACGTGGCCGACACGTAAAGAACTAACACGGTATACGTTAGTTGTTCTTGCAACGGTAGCGATCATGACGATCTTTTTTGCAGTGGTTGATTTGGGGATTTCAGAGTTAGTTCGTCTTCTCTAGGAATACACAGTTGTATGATGGTAGATGATTTGTATGAGTACTAGAAAGGAGGCGAATGGGACAAACTGGTCCTAGCTATAATGGAGAAAAATTGGTATGTTGTACACACGTATTCAGGCTATGAAAACAAGGTGAAAGCAAACCTTGAAAAGCGTGTGGAATCTATGGATATGACAGATAAAATCTTTCGCGTACTTGTTCCTGTTGAAGAAGAAACAGAAGTGAAGAACGGCAAAACAAAAACCGTTTCTCGTAAAGTATTTCCAGGTTACGTTCTAGTCGAAATTATTATGACAGATGATTCTTGGTATGTTGTTCGTAACACACCAGGGGTAACTGGATTCGTCGGATCATCAGGAGCAGGCTCTAAGCCGACAGCTCTTTTACCTGATGAAGTGGAAAGCATCCTTAAACAAATGGGTGTGGAACAACCGAAAGCAGATATTGATTTTGATATTAAAGAATCTGTGAAGGTAAAAGAAGGTCCGTTTGCTAATTTTGTTGGAACAATTGAAGAAATTCAAGTGGAAAAACAGAAGGTAAAGGTTCATGTGAACATGTTTGGACGCGAGACGCCTGTTGAGCTTGATTTTAATCAAGTAGAAAAGATTTCATAAATGACTTGATATCTCCCTTTGAAGGTGATAGAATTTTCATGTTTGATATGGTTTGATAACATGAGCCATCGGGTGCATGAGTGCATCCGTTTTTTGAGTGGGAGGATGAAAATCATCCGGATAACCACATCACGGACTTAAGGAGGTGTGTCACGTGGCTAAAAAGGTAATTAAAATGGTTAAATTGCAAATCCCTGCTGGGAAAGCGAATCCAGCTCCACCGGTTGGTCCTGCATTGGGTCAAGCAGGTGTGAACATTATGGGTTTCTGTAAAGAATTTAACGCTCGTACTTCTGATCAAGCAGGTCTAATTATTCCTGTTGAGATTACAGTTTTTGAGGATCGTTCTTTTACGTTCATCACAAAAACTCCGCCTGCAGCGGTATTGCTTAAGAAAGCAGCTGGAATCGAGTCTGGTTCTGGAGAACCAAACCGTAACAAGGTTGCAACTGTTAAGCGTGATAAAGTGCGCGAGATTGCTGAAACTAAAATGCCAGATCTTAACGCTGCAAACGTTGAGTCTGCAATGCGTATGGTTGAAGGAACAGCTCGCAGCATGGGAATTACGATCGAAGACTAAGACTTATTGTTCCGTTTACTGGAGGTTGCGACTTGAGGATTCATCCTCATACCTGGAAACAGGGCGCAACCTTCTGTAGTGGGAGGACTATCCGTTAAAACCACAATCGAGGAGGAAATGAATCATGGCTAAAAAAGGTAAAAAGTATCAAGAAGCCCTAAAGCTGGTTGATAAGGATACTTCGTATTCTCCAGCAGAGGCAATTGAACTTGTTAAGAAAACAGCGACAGCTAAATTTGACGAGTCTGTTGAAGTAGCTGTACGTTTGGGCGTAGACCCGAAAAAAGCGGATCAGCAAATCCGTGGAGCAGTAGTGCTTCCGAATGGTACAGGTAAAACACAACGTGTTCTTGTATTTGCTAAAGGTGAAAAGGCGAAAGAAGCAGAAGCAGCTGGAGCTGACTATGTAGGAGAAGAAGATTTCATCAACAAAATCAACCAAGGTTGGTTTGAGTTTGACGTAATCGTAGCAACTCCTGACATGATGGCACAAGTTGGTAAGCTTGGTCGTGTACTAGGACCAAAAGGCCTTATGCCAAACCCTAAAACAGGTACTGTTACATTTGATGTAACAAAAGCTGTTAATGAAATCAAAGCTGGTAAAGTAGAATACCGTGTTGAAAAATCCGGTAACGTACACGTTCCAATCGGTAAAGTGTCGTTTGAAGATGACAAACTTGTTGAGAACTTCAAGACAATCGTTGATACTTTGCTTAAAGCTAAGCCAAGTGCTGCTAAAGGTACTTACATGCGTAATGTATCGATCGCATCTACGATGGGTCCTGGAATTCGCGTGAACGTTTCTTCTCTTTCTAAATAAACGTTGACAAATGGTGCAATCATTGTGTATACTTCTTCAAGTGCACAGTGGTTGCACATTTATTATATGATTATACCGTAGACAGCAGGGGCTTATTAGCTTAATATCCTGCCGAGGTGAGCGATAAGATTTCTTAATGGAATCCATACGCCCTCATGTCTGCATGAGGGCTTTTTATATGCTTATGCGCGGTGTAAACGTAACAGACTAACAGGAGGTGTATGTATGAGTAAAATTATCGATGCTAAGAAACAGGTTGTTTCTGAGATCGCTACTAAGCTTAGCGAGAGCCAATCAACAGTAGTTGTTGATTACCGTGGTCTTTCTGTTGCTGAAGTAACAGATCTTCGTAAACAGTTACGTGATGCTGGTGTTGAGTTTAAAGTTTACAAAAACTCAATGACACGTCGTGCGACTGCTGAGACTGAACTTACTGCTCTTGATGAGCAGCTTGTAGGTCCTACTGCGATTGCATTCAGTAAAGAAGATGTTATTGCTCCTGCTAAGATTCTTAACGAGTTTGCTAAAAAGCATGAAGCGTTAGAAATCAAAGCTGGTGTAATTGAAGGTCAAGTTGCGTCTCTTGAGCAAATCAAGGCGTTGGCTGAACTTCCATCTCGTGATGGTCTTCTTTCTATGCTTCTTAGTGTGCTTCAAGCACCAGTTCGCAACTTTGCACTTGTTACAAAAGCAGTTGCAGAGCAAAAGGAAGAGCAAGGCGCTTAATAGAGTAGCCTGCTAACTAGTAACAAACACAAAGGTGAAAACCTATAAAACAAGGAGGATTTACAAATGACTAAAACGCATGAAGAAATCATTGGTGCAATCAAAGAAATGACAGTACTAGAACTTAACGATCTAGTAAAAGCTATTGAAGAAGAATTCGGTGTTACTGCTGCTGCTCCTGTAGCTGCTGCTGGTGCTGCTGGTGGCGAAGCTGCTGCTGAGCAAACTGAATTTGACGTAATTCTAGAATCAGCTGGTGGTTCTAAAATCAACGTAATCAAAGCAGTTCGTGAAGTAACTGGTCTTGGTCTTAAAGAAGCGAAAGCACTAGTTGATGGTGCTCCAGCTCCAATTAAAGAAGGTGTTTCTCAAGACGAAGCTAACGAAGTTAAAGCTAAGCTTGAAGAAGCAGGAGCTTCTGTTGAAGTTAAGTAATTAGTTGAATAAGAAAAGGCTCGCGCCATAGCGAGTCTTTTTTTGTCCATAGGTAAAAGAATGGAGGATTCTTATGTCTGAACACTATTATTCCAATAAACCAAGTACACCGAGCGAGCAAAAAACGTGGTCAACTGAACTGCGTGGATATAGCTTGCAATTAACATCAGATAGAGGCGTTTTTTCGAAACATGAAGTAGATTTTGGAAGCAGAACGCTAATTGAGCATTTTCAATTCCCTGAAGTAGAGGGGGATCTACTTGATGTTGGCTGTGGATATGGGCCAATTGGATTGACTCTAGCAAAAGCTGATCCAAAACGGGAGGTACACCTACTCGATGTGAACGAGCGAGCGTGTACATTAGCACGAATCAACGCACGACAAAATCGAGTGGAAAACGTTTTGGTTTTTGAGAGTGATGGGTTCGATAAGGTCCCTCATAATGAATATGCCGCGATTATAACCAATCCGCCAATCCGTGCGGGGAAGTCAACGGTATTCTCAATCTATGAACAAGCGCACGCGCATTTGAAGAGTGGGGGGGAGCTATGGATCGTCATCCAGAAGAAGCAAGGTGCTCCTTCTACACTAGAGAAATTAGGTCAATTATTTGATGAAGTAGAAACAGTTGAAAAAAACAAGGGATATTTTATTATCCGTGCAAGAAAAAATTGACTCGTCACTTACCTTGTGGTATTATCATTTAATGCGTACAATTGCCTATTTTTCTGGTTGAAGCATGTAAAAGATCGATTTTACAAGGAATACAGCTAGATAAATTTGGTTATACTGCTATAATCAGTTTGTTCTGAATGTAGTAGAGTTGTAAAGTGAGGTCAGTTTTTTTGAACAATGGTCATTTAATCTTCTGATTTCAGAGATTGGATAGCCTTTTTAGATACTATAACGCGAGATTTAAGGGGTGAATCAGTTGGCAGGACAACTAATTCAGTATGGACGTCACCGCCAGCGTAGAAGCTACGCGAGAATCAATGAGGTATTGGAACTTCCTAACTTGATTGAGATTCAGACAGCTTCCTACCAATGGTTTCTTGATGTAGGTTTACGTGAGATGTTCCAGGACATTTCACCGATCCAAGATTTCACAGGGAATTTGGTTTTGGAATTTATTGATTACAGCCTGGGAGAACCTAAGTATCCAGTAGAAGAGTCTAAGGAACGTGATGTAACGTTTGCTGCTCCACTACGGGTTAAGGTTCGTTTGATTAACAAGGAAACAGGTGAAGTCAAAGAGCAGGAAGTATTCATGGGTGACTTCCCTCTTATGACAGATACAGGTACGTTTGTCATTAATGGAGCAGAGCGAGTAATTGTTTCGCAACTGGTTCGTTCCCCAAGCGTATATTACAGTCAAAAAACCGACAAAAACGGAAAAAAAGGGTTTACTGCCACTGTCATTCCTAACCGTGGAGCGTGGCTTGAGCTTGAAACGGACGCGAAGGATATTGTTTACGTCCGGATAGACCGCACAAGAAAAATACCAGTGACGGTTCTTTTGCGTGCACTTGGTTTTGGTTCTGATCAAGAAATGATCGATTTACTCGGAGAAAACGAGTACCTTCGTAACTCTCTTGAAAAAGATAACACAGACAGTACAGAAAAAGCATTGCTTGAAATCTATGAGCGCCTACGCCCTGGTGAGCCGCCAACGGTTGAAAATGCGAAGAGTCTACTTGATTCTCGTTTCTTTGATCCGAAGCGCTATGACCTAGCGAATGTTGGACGCTACAAGATGAACAAAAAGCTTCATATAAAAAATCGTCTCTTTAACCAACGCCTTGCTGAGACGCTAGTAGACCCTGAAACAGGTGAAATTCTAGCAGAAGAAGGTACGGTTCTTGACCGTCGTACGCTTGACCGCATTATTCCTTATATTGAGAACAACGTTGGATTCAAGAAGGTTTATGTATCAGGCGGAGTGATTGACGATGAGGAAGTCACGATTCAATCAGTAAAAATTTACGCACCAAGCGATCGTGAAGGAGAGCAAGTAATTGATGTAATCGGAAACGGTATGGTTGAACGCGATGTAAAACATATCGCACCATCAGATATCATTTCTGCAATCAGCTACTTCTTTAACCTACTACACGGTGTTGGCGATACAGATGATATCGATCACCTTGGTAATCGTCGCTTACGTTCAGTAGGGGAGTTACTACAAAACCAATTCCGTATTGGTTTGTCCCGTATGGAGCGTGTGGTACGTGAGAGAATGTCAATCCAAGATCCGAATATGATTACGCCTCAGGCACTAATCAACATTCGTCCAGTGATTGCGTCTATTAAAGAGTTCTTTGGTAGTTCACAGTTATCTCAGTTCATGGACCAAACTAACCCATTAGCTGAGCTTACACATAAACGTCGTCTATCAGCACTAGGACCAGGTGGTTTAACGAGGGAGCGAGCTGGATTTGAAGTTCGTGACGTTCACTACTCTCACTACGGTCGTATGTGTCCGATTGAAACGCCAGAGGGACCAAACATCGGTCTAATTAACTCATTGTCTTCATATGCGAAGGTTAATGAATTTGGCTTCATGGAAACTCCGTACCGTCGAGTGGATCCTGAAACAGGGAAAGTAACGGCACAGATCGATTACTTAACTGCGGATGAAGAAGATAACTATGTTGTCGCACAGGCGAATGCGAAGCTAATGGATGATGGATCATTCGTTGATGATAATATTATTGCTCGTTTCAAGGGAGAAAATACGGCAGTTCCTCGTGATCAGTTAGATTACATGGATGTATCTCCGAAGCAGGTTGTTTCTGCTGCGACATCTTGTATTCCTTTCTTAGAAAATGATGACTCCAACCGTGCCCTAATGGGAGCGAACATGCAACGTCAGGCAGTGCCTTTACTTGTACCTGAGTCTCCAATCGTTGGTACGGGAATGGAGCATGTGTCTGCACGTGATTCAGGAGCTGCGGTCGTTTCTAAATTCCGCGGTGAAGTGGAACGCGTAACAGCAAAAGAAATCTGGGTCCGTCGTATTGAAGAAGTTGACGGCCAAGATGTAAAAGGCGACCTTGATAAGTACCGTCTTCAAAAGTTTATCCGTTCTAACCAAGGAACAAGCTACAACCAACGCCCAATCGTTGCAGAGGGTGATATCGTTGACAAGCGTGAAATACTAGCCGATGGTCCATCAATGGAAAAAGGTGAGATGGCGCTTGGACGTAACGTAATGGTTGGTTTCATGACATGGGAAGGTTACAACTATGAGGATGCGATTATCCTAAGTGAACGTCTAGTTAAAGATGATGTTTATACATCGATTCACATTGAAGAGTATGAATCAGATGCTCGTGATACAAAGCTTGGGCCTGAAGAAATTACTCGTGATATCCCGAACGTAGGGGAAGATGCACTACGTAACCTGGATGAGCGTGGAATTATTCGTACAGGTGCAGAAGTGAAAGACGGCGATATCTTAGTTGGTAAAGTTACACCTAAGGGAGTAACGGAATTAACTGCTGAAGAACGTCTACTTCATGCAATCTTCGGTGAGAAAGCACGTGAAGTTCGTGATACTTCATTACGCGCACCTCACGGAGGAGATGGAATTGTTCTTGACGTTAAGATCTTTAATCGTGAAGATGGAGACGAATTACCACCTGGTGTGAATCAGCTTGTACGTGTGTACATTGTACAAAAACGTAAGATTCATGAAGGGGATAAAATGGCCGGTCGTCACGGTAACAAAGGGGTTATCTCGCGTATTCTTCCTGAGGAAGATATGCCTTACCTTCCTGATGGCACGCCAATCGACATCATGTTAAACCCACTAGGGGTACCATCTCGAATGAACATCGGACAAGTGCTTGAGCTGCATCTTGGTATGGCTGCTCGTAAACTTGGTATACACGTTGCCTCTCCTGTATTTGATGGAGCGCGTGAGGAAGATGTTTGGGGAACTCTTGAAGAAGCGGGAATGGCTCGCGATGGTAAGACTGTCCTTTATGACGGCCGTACCGGGGAACCATTTGATAACCGTATCTCTGTAGGGATTATGTACATGATCAAACTTGCTCACATGGTTGATGATAAGCTACACGCTCGTTCAACTGGACCATACTCACTTGTTACACAGCAACCACTAGGTGGTAAAGCACAATTTGGTGGACAGCGTTTTGGTGAGATGGAGGTTTGGGCACTTGAGGCATATGGTGCGGCTTATACACTTCAGGAAATCCTGACAGTGAAATCAGATGACGTAGTTGGTCGTGTGAAAACATACGAAGCGATTGTAAAAGGTGAGAACGTACCTGAACCAGGTGTTCCTGAATCCTTTAAAGTTCTTATCAAAGAGCTTCAGTCACTTGGTATGGATGTGAAGATGCTCTCAAGTAACGAAGAAGAAATCGAAATGAGAGAGCTTGATGATGAAGAAGAACAAGGGAACGATAAGCTGAATTTGAACTTCGAGCCAAGCGCTAAGTAAGGCGTAACGAATAAGAGAAGCAACCGGGGGACGGGTAACCACTCTCCCTGTTGCTTTCATTTTCTGCATTGTCAGGATTAATAGATAGACATTCGTACAGATACGGAAATCAAAAGGGAGGTTGACCCCTTGCTAGATGTAAATAACTTCGAGTATATGAAAATAGGCCTTGCATCACCGAACAAGATTCGTTCATGGTCCAGAGGTGAAGTAAAGAAGCCTGAAACCATTAACTACCGTACATTAAAGCCAGAGAAAGATGGTTTGTTCTGTGAGCGTATTTTTGGTCCAACTAAAGACTGGGAATGTCATTGTGGAAAGTATAAGCGTGTTCGCTATAAAGGCGTTGTCTGTGATCGTTGTGGCGTTGAAGTAACACGTGCTAAGGTGCGTCGTGAGCGCATGGGTCACATTGAGCTTGCTGCACCTGTTTCTCACATATGGTATTTCAAAGGAATTCCAAGTCGTATGGGACTTGTACTCGATATGTCTCCACGTTCATTAGAAGAAGTCATTTACTTCGCATCTTATGTGGTTACAGATCCAGGTGATACTCCTCTTGAAAAGAAACAGCTTCTTTCTGAAAAAGAATATAGAGCGTATTACGATAAATACGGTCGCGGTTTTACTGCACAAATGGGAGCAGAAGCGATTCGTAAGCTTTTAGCTGATATTGATCTTCAAAAAGAAGTAGATCTTCTTAAAGAAGAGCTTTTAACAGCACAAGGTCAGCGTCGTACACGTGCGATCAAGCGTTTAGAAGTTCTTGAAGCGTTCCGTCACTCAGGTAACGAGCCTTCTTGGATGGTTCTTGATGTACTGCCGGTTATTCCGCCAGAGCTTCGTCCAATGGTTCAGCTAGATGGAGGTCGTTTTGCTACATCTGACTTAAATGACTTGTACCGTCGTGTAATTAACCGTAATAACCGCTTGAAGCGTCTACTTGACCTTGGAGCACCAAACATCATCGTTCAAAACGAAAAACGTATGCTTCAGGAAGCTGTAGATGCGTTGATCGATAACGGCCGTCGCGGAAGACCTGTTACGGGTCCAGGTAACCGTCCGTTAAAATCTCTTTCTCACATGCTTAAAGGGAAGCAAGGTCGTTTCCGTCAGAACTTACTAGGTAAACGTGTTGACTACTCTGGTCGTTCGGTTATCGTAGTAGGACCTCACTTAAAAATGTATCAGTGTGGACTTCCTAAGGAAATGGCACTTGAGCTATTTAAGCCATTTGTTATGAAAGAGCTTGTTAGTAAGGGTCTTGCACATAACATTAAGAGTGCAAAACGTAAGGTAGAACGTGTTCAGCCGGAAGTATGGGATGTGCTTGAAGAAGTCATTCGTGAGCATCCGGTCCTACTTAACCGTGCACCAACACTTCACCGTCTTGGAATTCAAGCGTTTGAACCAATTCTAGTAGAAGGTCGTGCAATTAAGCTTCACCCACTCGTATGTACAGCATATAACGCTGACTTTGATGGTGACCAAATGGCTGTTCACGTTCCTCTATCTGCAGAAGCACAAGCAGAAGCTCGTTTACTTATGCTTGCGGCTCAAAACATCTTGAACCCGAAAGATGGTAAGCCAGTTGTTACGCCGTCACAGGATATGGTACTAGGTAACTACTACCTAACTCTTGAGCGTGCAGATGCAAAAGGTCAAGGCTCTACATTTAAAGATACGAACGAAGCCATTACGGCATACCAGAATGGATACGTTCATCTTCATACACGTGTGGCTGTGCCGGTTTCTTCTCTAGGGAAGTCAAACTTCACAGAAGAGCAACAAAGCATGCTGATGTTAACTACTGTAGGTAAGCTAATCTTTAACGAAATTCTTCCGGAGTCATTCCCGTATATGAATGAGCCGACTGATTACAACCTAGCCGTAGCAACACCAGCTAAATATATCGTTCCAAGCACAACTGATGTGAAAAAAGAACTTGCTGAGCGGGAAGTCATTCTTCCGTTTAAGAAAGGGTTCCTTGGAAACATCATTGCTGAAGTATTTAAGAAGTTCAAGATCACTGAAACATCTAAAATGCTTGACCGCATGAAGGATCTTGGATTTAAGTATTCTACTAAAGCAGGTATTACTGTAGGGGTAGCGGATATCGTTGTACTTGCAGAGAAGAAAGTCATCCTTGCTGAAGCAGAAGAAAAGGTTGAACGCATTCTTAAGCAATTCCGTCGTGGTCTTATCACAGAGGAAGAGCGTTATGATCGTGTTATCTCCATCTGGAGTGAAGCGAAGGATGTTATCCAGAACAAGCTAATGGGTACACTTGATCGAAGCAACCCAATCTTCATGATGAGTGACTCAGGAGCGCGTGGTAACGCCTCTAACTTTACGCAGCTTGCGGGTATGCGTGGACTAATGGCGAATCCATCTGGACGTATCATTGAGCTTCCAATCAAATCAAGTTTCCGTGAAGGTCTAACAGTACTCGAGTACTTCATCTCTACACACGGAGCACGTAAAGGTCTTGCGGATACAGCCCTTAAAACAGCTGACTCAGGTTACCTTACTCGTCGTCTAGTTGATGTAGCACAGGATGTTATTGTCCGTGAAGATGATTGTGGTACTGACCGCGGTCTTGAAGTTGCTGCAATTAAAGAAGGAAACGAAGTGATTGAAGGATTATACGATCGTCTTGTTGGTCGTGTAGCATTCAAAACAGTTCGTCATCCGGAATCAAATGACGTTCTTATCGGTAAAAACGAGCTAATCGGTGAAGATACAGCCAAAGCCATCTTAGATGCTGGTGTGGAAGCTGTAACAATCCGCTCTGTATTTACGTGTAATACACGCCATGGTGTGTGTAAGAAGTGTTACGGCCGTAACCTGGCAACAGGAAGCGACGTTGAAGTGGGAGAAGCAGTTGGTATCATCGCTGCCCAATCAATCGGTGAGCCAGGAACACAGCTTACAATGCGTACGTTCCACACAGGTGGGGTAGCAGGAGACGATATTACACAAGGTCTTCCACGTATCCAGGAGCTATTTGAAGCTCGTAATCCAAAAGGTCAAGCGGTTATCTCTGAAGTTGATGGTGAAGTAATCGACTTTAAAGATGGAGATAAGCGTGAAATCACAGTGAAGAGTGAGCTTGAAACTAAAGCATACGCAATTCCTTATGGAGCTCGTATCAGAGTGTCTGTAGGAGATTATGTAGTAGCTGGTGAAAGCATCACTGAAGGTTCTGTAGATCCTAAGGAGCTTCTGAAGGTTAAAGGTATGAACGGAGTACAGGAGTATCTTCTTAAAGAAGTTCAGAAGGTATACCGTATGCAAGGGGTAGAAATTGGAGACAAACACGTTGAGGTAATGGTTCGCCAGATGCTTCGTAAAATCCGTGTAACAGACTCTGGTGATACGAAAGTCCTTCCAGGTGCTCTAATTGAAATTCAGAAGTTCAACGATGAGAACAGAAATGTTCTAATCAATGGTGAAAACCCAGCAACTGGTCGTCCTGTTCTACTTGGTATTACCAAAGCATCACTTGAGACTGATTCATTCCTATCTGCTGCATCATTCCAAGAAACAACTCGTGTTCTTACGGATGCTGCAATTAAAGGTAAGCGTGATGAGCTACTTGGTCTTAAAGAGAATGTTATCATTGGTAAGCTGATTCCAGCGGGAACTGGTATGCAACGTTACCGTAACTTAAGCATTCACTCAGAGCATACACAACAGTCGCAGCAAGAACAAGCGGAAGCAATGCTTGAGGAAATGATTTCACAAGACTAAAAAAATGCTATAGGTGGTTGACACGCATATGCGCGGGTGTTAAGATATCAAAGTGTGCCTGAAGACCTGTTGCTTTGGAGGATATCGTATGTCTTATGAAAAAGTCGAACAGGGTTCAAACCCATTTGTTGGTATAAAACAGACACTTAAAGCGCTAGACAATGATCTTGTTAGTGAGCTGGTGATTGCCAGTGATGCTGATACTCGCATTGTCACACAGGCTGAGCAGCTTGCTCAGACAAAGCGCATTCCGATTGTATATGTCGACTCAATGAAGAAGCTTGGAAAAGCTTGTGGAATTGATGTCGGCGCAGCCACTGTAGCGTTAAGGAAGTAATATAATGTTTTTGCCGACCGGTGTCTTCCGTTTGGCAAAAACATTACTTTTGCCTAAACATGAACCACCAGGATCAGTGGTCTTATTTTAGAGGGAAGGGGGATCATCATGCCTACTATTAATCAGTTAATCCGTAAAGGCCGTGAAGCAAAAGGGAAGAAGTCAGATTCTCCAGCGCTTAACAAAGGATTCAACAGCTTCAAAAAGTCCCAAACAGACGTATCTTCACCACAAAAACGTGGTGTTTGCACACGTGTGGGTACTATGACTCCGAAGAAGCCGAACTCGGCGCTTCGTAAGTATGCGCGTGTTCGTTTAACAAACGGAATTGAAGTTACAGCTTACATTCCTGGTATCGGACACAACCTACAAGAGCACAGTGTAGTACTTATTCGTGGCGGACGTGTGAAAGACTTACCAGGGGTACGTTATCACATCGTTCGTGGCGCACTTGATACAGCTGGTGTACAAAACCGTATGCAAGGACGCTCGAAGTATGGTACGAAAAAGCCAAAAGAAAAGAAATAATTTAACTTATTGATAATTTGAAAGGAGGGGAGACTATGCCTCGTAAAGGTCCAGTCCCACGTCGTGACGTATTGCCAGATCCGATCTACAATTCTAAACTTGTTACACGTCTAATCAACCGTATTATGATTGACGGAAAGAGAGGAATTGCTCAAACCATTCTTTATAATGCGTTTGAAACAGTGAAGGAGCGCAGCGGTAACGATCCTATGGAAGTTTTCGACCAAGCTCTTAAGAACATCATGCCAGTTCTTGAAGTTAAAGCCCGCCGTGTTGGTGGTACAAACTATCAAGTGCCGATTGAAGTTAAACCAGAGCGTCGTACAACTTTAGGATTACGCTGGTTGGTAAACTATGCACGTCTACGCGGAGAGAAAACCATGGAAGAGCGTCTTGCGAATGAAATCCTTGATGCTGCTAACAACACTGGTGCTTCTGTTAAGAAACGCGAAGACACGCACAAGATGGCTGAAGCAAACAAAGCGTTTGCTCACTATCGCTGGTAAGATTAAAACTACTAATAAGGTGTTTCAAAAAGCAGGATTAAAGAGCGTAGCGATTTAACCTGACTTTTTGTACATCATCTAACCGTTGAGGAAGGAGAAATACACTATGGCAAGAGAGTTCTCCTTAAAAGATACGCGTAATATCGGAATCATGGCTCACATTGATGCCGGTAAAACAACTGCAACTGAACGTATCCTGTTTTACACAGGGCGTGTTCATAAAATCGGTGAAACTCACGAAGGTGCTTCTCAAATGGACTGGATGGCGCAAGAGCAAGAGCGTGGTATTACAATCACGTCTGCTGCGACAACAGCTCAATGGAAAGGCCATCGTATTAACATCATCGATACTCCAGGACACGTAGACTTCACAGTTGAGGTTGAACGTTCACTTCGCGTATTGGATGGGGCTGTAGCGGTACTAGATGCACAATCAGGTGTTGAACCGCAAACAGAAACAGTTTGGCGTCAAGCAACTACTTATGGTGTTCCTCGTGTAGTATTCGTCAATAAGATGGATAAAACCGGTGCAGATTTCATGTACTCTGTTGGAACACTTCGTGACCGTTTGCAAGCAAACGCTCACCCAATTCAATTACCAATCGGTGCGGAAGATGATTTCACTGGAATCATTGACCTAATCGAAATGGAAGCTCACATCTACAAAGATGACCTTGGTAAGGAGTGGGAAACAACTGAAATTCCTGCTGAGTATAAAGAACAAGCAGAGAAACTTCATGAGTCATTAATCGAAGCAGTAGCTGAGCTTGATGAAGAATTAACAATGAAGTATCTTGAAGGTGAAGAGATTACAAAGGATGAGCTTAAAGCTGCAATCCGTAAAGGAACTTGTAACGTTGAATTCTATCCTGTAATCTGTGGTTCGGCATTTAAGAACAAAGGTGTTCAGCTTATGCTTGATGCTGTTCTTGCTTACCTACCATCACCACTTGATGTTCGCGCGATCACTGGTCACATTCCTGATTCTGAAGAAGAAGTTACTCGTGAGCCAGGCGATGATCAACCGTTCTCTGCACTTGCTTTCAAAGTAATGACGGATCCTTATGTTGGTAAACTAACATTCTTCCGTGTTTACTCTGGTACGCTTGACTCTGGTTCTTATGTTAAGAACTCTACAAAAGACAAGCGTGAGCGCGTAGGTCGTATCCTACAAATGCATGCAAACTCACGTGAGGAAATCTCTACGGTTTACTCTGGTGATATTGCTGCTGCTGTAGGTCTTAAAGATACGACTACTGGTGATACACTATGTGATGAGAAGAACCTTGTTATCTTAGAATCAATGGACTTCCCAGAGCCGGTTATTCACCTTTCTGTTGAGCCTAAGTCTAAAGCTGACCAAGATAAAATGGGTATGGCATTAGCTAAGCTTGCAGAAGAAGATCCAACATTCAAAACGCACACTGACGAAGAAACGGGTCAAACAATCATCGGTGGTATGGGTGAGCTTCACCTTGATATCATTGTTGACCGTATGAAACGTGAATTCAAAGTAGAAGCGAATGTTGGTGCACCTCAAGTTTCATATCGTGAAACGATTCGCCAATCTGCTCAGGTTGAAGGTAAGTTCGTTCGTCAATCTGGTGGACGTGGACAGTTCGGTCACGTATGGGTTGAGTTCTCTCCTAACGAAGAGGGCGCAGGCTTTGAATTTGAGAATGGAATTGTTGGTGGGGTTGTTCCTCGTGAATACGTACCAGCGGTTCAAGCAGGTATTGAAGAAGCACTTGATAACGGTATGATTGCTGGCTTCCCTGTAATCGACATTAAAGCTCGTCTTTTCGATGGTTCTTACCATGATGTCGATTCCAATGAAATGGCCTTTAAGATTGCTGCATCAATGGCTCTGAAAAATGCCAAAACCAAGTGTAACCCGGTTCTTCTTGAGCCACTTATGAAGGTAGAGATTGTTGTACCTGAAGAGTATATGGGTGACATTATGGGTGATGTTACAGCTCGTCGTGGACGTGTTGAAGGAATGGAAGCACGCGGTAACGCACAAACCGTTAAAGCGTTTGTACCTCTTGCAGAAATGTTTGGGTATGCAACATCTCTTCGTTCACGCACACAAGGACGCGGTACGTACTCTATGTTCTTTGATCATTATGAAGAAGTACCGAAGAGTGTCGCAGCTGAAATTATCAAGAAACAAACTGGAGAGTAATCGTTCGCGATTGTTTCCAAAAGAATTTTGTTGTAAGCTAAGGATGATGTACAACCCTTACCGGGCGAACCATCTTTCTTAAAAAAATAAATGAATTGTTCAATTAAAGGGAGGAAATGAATCATGGGTAAAGAAAAATTCGATCGTTCCAAAACACATGCCAATATTGGTACTATTGGACACGTTGACCATGGTAAAACGACATTAACTGCTGCAATTACAACTGTACTTGCTAAGCGTTCTGGTAAAGGTCAAGCAATGGCGTATGACGCTATTGATGGAGCTCCAGAGGAGCGCGAGCGTGGAATCACAATCTCTACAGCTCACGTTGAATACGAAACTGATAGCCGCCACTACGCACACGTAGATTGCCCAGGACACGCTGACTATGTTAAAAACATGATCACTGGTGCTGCACAAATGGACGGAGGAATCCTAGTAGTATCTGCTGCTGACGGTCCAATGCCACAAACTCGTGAGCACATCCTTCTTTCTCGTAACGTAGGTGTACCTGCACTTGTTGTATTCTTAAACAAATGTGACATGGTAGACGACGAAGAGCTTCTTGAGCTTGTAGAAATGGAAGTACGTGATCTTCTTTCTGAGTATGACTTCCCTGGTGATGACGTTCCAGTTATCCAAGGTTCTGCACTTAAAGCCCTTCAAGGTGATGCAGATTACGAAGAAAAAATCATCGAGCTTATGAACGCAGTAGATGAATACATTCCTACTCCTCCACGTGACAAAGAAAAACCATTCATGATGCCTGTTGAGGATGTATTCTCAATCACAGGTCGTGGTACGGTTGCTACTGGTCGTGTAGAGCGTGGTCAACTTAACGTTGGTGACGAAGTAGAAATCATCGGTATTGCTGAAGAAGCTAAGAAAACAACTGTAACTGGTGTTGAGATGTTCCGTAAGCTTCTTGACTATGCTGAAGCTGGTGACAACATTGGAGCACTACTTCGTGGTGTATCTCGTGATGATATCCAACGTGGTCAAGTACTTGCTAAGCCAGGTACAATCACTCCACACACAAACTTCACTTCTGAAGTTTATGTACTATCTAAAGATGAGGGTGGACGTCACACTCCATTCTTCACAAACTACCGTCCTCAGTTCTACTTCCGTACAACTGACGTAACGGGTGTTGTACACCTTCCAGAAGGCATTGAAATGGTAATGCCTGGTGATAACACAGAAATGACTGTTGAGCTTATCTCTCCAATCGCGATCGAAGAAGGAACTCGTTTCTCTATTCGTGAAGGTGGACGTACAGTTGGATCTGGTGTTGTAGCTTCTATCCAGAAGTAATTTCACTAAAGAACAAAGCATCCCTCTAAG
Source organism: Alkalihalobacillus sp. FSL W8-0930 (assembly GCA_037965595.1). Lineage (NCBI taxonomy): Bacteria > Bacillati > Bacillota > Bacilli > Caryophanales > Bacillaceae > Alkalihalobacillus > Alkalihalobacillus sp. FSL W8-0930. Next base: position 167,612 of record CP150183.1, read on the forward strand.
GGGTGCTTTTTCTTTTTCCTTAAACACGTTTTAAAAAAATCTAATTCGTCCACTATTACAATAGAAGAAACATCCATTTTACAACGCTGCAATTCTCTACTATAATACGTAGGATCGAATGAATGAGAAGAACAAAAAGTACGAGCTAATTAACGGAGTCACTCAAATATAAGAGTAGAGCTGAAGTGATTTATCTAGAGCAGATAGTAATCACTAATTAGAAGGATAAGTATTTAAAGATTAATCAAGTTAATGTTTCTTCTATATAAAATATAAAAGGCACAAACAAAGCGGACGGGAAGGGGAGGCCGACTCCTAAGGGAGCAAAGGGCAGGGATGAAATAGAACTGGCAAAGCCAGGACTAGTTCACCGCCCTCCCTAGGAAAGCGTGCCCCCCTTCCCGGTAGCGAATCCCTGCACTGCCCAGTCTTTTTTACCAATTGACAGCTGGGACCGCGCGTATTCAGAAAAACCCTGCTCTATCAACAAATTTCTTTTTAAAAAGCCTTGCAATTACAAGTCTTAGTCTTTATAATAGTAGAAGTGTGCCCAAACTATAATTATCTTGTTCGGATGAAGAAGAGAAAAGTGTAAGTGCATTGACATCGATGATGCGGAAGGTTGCTGATACACCCGGCCCCATTGCCATGGCAGAGTGTATGAAATTTTCGCGGAGTATGTCTGTTTATAAAAATGGACGAAAAAGGAGGGGCTATAATGGCAAAGCAAAAGATTCGTATTCGTTTAAAAGCTTATGATCACCGTGTTTTGGACCAATCAGCAGAGAAAATCGTAGAAACGGCTAAACGTTCGGGTGCAAGTGTATCAGGACCGATTCCGCTTCCAACTGAGAGATCAGTGTACACGGTTCTTCGTGCTGTTCATAAGTACAAAGATTCTCGTGAACAATTCGAGATGCGTACACATAAGCGTTTGATTGATATCGTTGAACCAACACCACAAACTGTGGATGCGTTAATGCGTTTAGACTTACCGTCTGGCGTAGACATCGAAATCAAACTATAATAGTTAACTTGCTTTCAAGCGGCTAGACCGCTTCCGATAAAATGGCAAACCAATAAAATGATTTAATTATATAGGAGGTGTAACGGATGACCAAAGGAATCTTAGGTAGAAAAATCGGTATGACTCAGGTATTTGCTGAGAATGGCGAAGTCATCCCAGTAACAGTAATTGAAGCTGAACCAAACGTGGTTCTGCAAAAGAAAACAGTTGATTCTGATGGTTACGAAGCAATCCAACTTGGATTTGCTGACCAGAAGAAAAACAACACTACAAAACCGTCTGAAGGGCATGCAGCAAAAGCTCAAACGACTCCTAAGCGCTACATCAAGGAAATCCGTAACGTTACTCTAGATGACTATGAAGTCGGACAAGAGCTTAGCGTAACAACTTTTGCAGAAGGCGATGTAGTAGACGTAACAGGAACATCTAAAGGGAAAGGTTTCCAAGGTGCTATTAAGCGTCATAACCAATCTCGCGGACCGATGTCCCATGGTTCACGTTACCACCGTCGTCCTGGTTCAATGGGTCCTGTTGCTCCAAACCGTGTATTCAAAGGAAAACTTCTTCCTGGACGTATGGGTGGAGAAACAATTACGATTCAGAACTTGGAAATCGTAAAAGTAGACGCTGAACGTAATCTTTTACTAGTAAAAGGAAATGTTCCTGGAGCAAGAAAAGGTTATGTTGCAATTCAGTCCGGAGTTAAAGCTAACTAATCGATTTATAGAAGAAAGGAGGCCACATCATGCCGAAAGTTACAGTATTTAATCAAACTGGTTCAGAAGTTGGCGATATCGAGCTTGCTGATTCCGTATTCGGAATTGAACCAAATGAGAGTGTGTTACATGACGCAGTAGTAATGCAACAAGCATCTCTACGTCAAGGAACTCACAAAACTAAAGGACGCTCTGAAGTTCGCGGAGGCGGTCGTAAACCATGGCGCCAAAAGGGTACAGGACGTGCTCGTCAAGGTTCTATCCGTTCACCACAATGGGTTGGCGGTGGAGTTGTTTTTGGACCTACACCACGCAGCTACAGCTTCAAACTTCCTAAGAAGGTTCGTCGCCTAGCGATCAAATCTGCGCTATCAAGCAAAGTTCAAGCTTCTGAGGTTGTTGTACTTGAAGATCTTAAATTTGACGCAATCAAAACAAAAGACATGGCAGCTGTCCTGTCTGGACTTTCTATTGCGAAAAAAGCTCTAGTTGTTGTTTCTGACTACAACGAGAATGTAGAACTTTCAAGTCGTAATCTTCCAAATGTAACAGTCTTAACTGCTGACTCTGTTAACGTACTTGATGTGCTTAAGCACGACAAGCTAGTTCTAACAAAAGCGGCTGTTGAAAAGGTAGAGGAGGTGCTTGCATAATGTCAAACGCTCGTGATATCTTAAAGCGCCCTATCATTACTGAACGTTCAACTGATTTGATGGAAGAAAAGAAATACACTTTCGAAGTTGATGTTCGTGCGAACAAAACTCAAATCAAATCAGCTGTAGAGGAAATCTTCGAAGTTAAGGTTTCTAACGTAAATACAATTAACTCCAAAGGGAAGTCAAAACGTTTCGGACGTTACACTGGCTACACGGCTCGCCGTAAAAAAGCTATTGTTACATTAACGCCTGAAAGTAAAGAACTAGACTTCTTTGAAGGGTAACATTAACAAAGAAGGAGGGAATTAAAGATGGCTATTAAAAAGTATAAACCAACCAGTGCCGGTCGTCGTGGCATGTCAGTATCTGACTTCGCTGAACTAACGACGGATAAGCCGGAAAAGTCGTTACTAGCTCCTTTACACAAAAAAGGCGGTCGTAACAACCAAGGTAAATTGACTGTACGTCATCAAGGTGGCGGACACAAACGTCAATACCGTATCATCGATTTCAAACGTAACAAAGATGGAATTCCAGGACGCGTTGCTACGATCGAATATGATCCAAACCGTTCTGCTAACATTGCGTTACTTCACTATGCAGATGGTGAAAAACGCTACATCTTAGCTCCAAAAGGCCTTAAGGTCGGAACTGTTGTTGAATCAGGTGTTGAAGCGGATATCAAAGTAGGTAACACATTACCACTTAGCAATATTCCAGTAGGTACTATTATTCACAACATCGAGCTTCGTCCTGGTAAAGGTGGTCAGCTTGTTCGTTCTGCTGGTGCAGAAGCTCAACTTCTTGGTAAAGAAGGTCAATATGTACTTGTTCGTCTGAACTCAGGTGAAACTCGTTACATTCTATCTACTTGCCGCGCTACAATCGGTCAAGTTGGTAACCTTGAGCACGAACTTGTGAACATCGGTAAAGCCGGTCGTTCTAGATGGTTAGGTAAGCGTCCTACGGTTCGTGGATCTGTAATGAACCCGAACGATCACCCACACGGTGGTGGTGAAGGTAGATCTCCAATCGGACGTAAATCTCCAATGTCTCCATGGGGTAAACCAACTCTTGGATACAAAACACGTAAGAAGAACAACCAATCTGACAAGTACATTGTACGTCGTCGCAAAAAATAACGCGATATGGCTTCGGTTCTCAAACCAGGGAGCCGGTTGCCAATCACGGAAGGAGGAAATCTCATGAGCCGTAGTTTAAAAAAGGGACCTTTTGTTGATGATCACTTGATGAAAAAAGTTGAAGCTCTTAACGAGACGAACGATAAGAAAGTTATCAAGACATGGTCTCGCCGTTCAACGATCTTTCCTGATTTCGTCGGTCACACATTTGCAATTTATGATGGTCGTAAGCATGTACCTGTATACGTATCTGAGGATATGGTAGGACACAAGCTTGGCGAATTCGCACCAAGCCGTACTTACAAAGGTCACGCTGCTGACGATAGAAAAACTAGACGTTAAGGATTGAAGAGAGGAGGTTTAAGACCATGCAAGCTAAAGCTGTAGCAAAACAAATTCGTATTGCTCCTCGTAAAGTGCGTTTGGTTATAGACTTGATTCGTGGCAAAGATGTTGGAGAAGCAGTGGCTATTTTACGTCATACTCCAAAAGCTGCCTCGCCGGTAGTAGAAAAGCTATTGAATTCAGCTATTGCTAATGCAGAACACAATTACGAGATGGAGCCTAATAATCTTGTTATTAGTGAAGCCTTTGTTGATGAAGGTGTAACTCTTAAACGTTTCCGCCCACGTGCGATGGGACGTGCAAGTAAAATTAACAAACGTAGTAGCCATATTACGATTGTTGTAACTGAGAAGAAGGAGGGATAACGCATGGGTCAAAAAATTAATCCGATAGGTCTTCGGGTTGGTGTTATTCGTGACTGGGAGTCTAAATGGTACGCAGATAAAGACTATGCAAACCTACTTCACGAAGATATTAAAATCCGTGATTATATCGAAACTCGTTTAAAAGAAGCATCCGTTTCTAAAGTAGAAATCGAGCGTGCTGCTAATCGTGTGAATATCACAATCTCTACTGCAAAGCCAGGAATGGTAATCGGTAAAGGTGGATCAGAGGTTGAAGCTCTTCGTAAAGCGCTAAACGACCTAACTGGTAAAAGAGTTCACATTAACATCTTTGAAATCAAGCAAGCTGATCTTGATGCGAAGCTTGTTGCTGAAAATATTGCTCGTCAACTTGAGAACCGTATCTCTTTCCGTCGTGCAATGAAACAATCTATCCAACGTACTATGCGTTCTGGAGCAAAAGGAATTAAAACGCAAGTATCTGGCCGTCTTGGTGGAGCAGATATCGCGCGTGCTGAGCATTACAACGAAGGAACAGTTCCACTTCATACTCTTCGTGCTGACATCGACTACGGTACAGCTGAAGCAGATACTACTTATGGTAAAATCGGTGTGAAAATCTGGATTTACCGTGGTGAAGTCCTTCCAACGAAAGGAACTAAAAAAGAGGAAGGAGGCAACTAATCATGTTATTACCTAAACGTGTTAAATATCGTCGCGAACATCGCGGAAAAATGCGTGGACGTGCAAAAGGTGGTACTGAAGTTCATTTCGGTGAATTCGGACTACAAGCTACAGAAGCTTCTTGGGTGACTAACCGTCAAATCGAAGCTGCTCGTATCGCAATGACTCGTTACATGAAACGTGGTGGTAAGGTTTGGATCAAGATCTTCCCTTCTAAACCATACACTGCTAAGCCTTTAGAAGTACGAATGGGTTCTGGTAAAGGGGCACCTGAAGGATGGGTTGCCGTTGTGAAACCTGGTAAGGTTATGTTTGAAATTTCTGGAGTATCTGAAGAAGTTGCTCGTGAAGCTCTTCGTCTTGCCTCTCACAAATTACCGCTCAAAACTAAGTTTGTAAAACGTGAAGAACTGGGTGGTGACGCAAATGAAAGCTAATGATATCCGTAATTTAACCACTGCTGAGATTGAAAAACAGACTCAAACATTGAAAGAGGAGTTATTTAACCTTCGCTTTCAACTAGCAACTGGTCAATTAGACAATCCTTCTCGTATCCGTGAGGTACGTAAAGGCATTGCTCGTACAAAGACCGTTTTGCGTGAGCGTGAGCTTGGAATTAATAACGGCTAAAGAGGAGGTTTGCTAAATGGAACGCAACCAGCGTAAAGTATATCAAGGTCGCGTTGTTTCCGACAAAATGGATAAAACCATTACGGTACTTGTTGAAACATACAAGAAAGATCGTTTGTACGGAAAACGTGTTAAGTATTCAAAGAAAATGAAAGCCCATGATGAAGAGAACACTGCTAAAACTGGTGATATCGTTAGAATCATGGAAACTCGTCCGCTTTCAAAGGACAAACGTTTTCGTCTAGTAGAAATCGTGGAAGAAGCGGTTATTATTTAATAAAAGCTCTTGATTTGAAGGGAGGTAAACTCATATGATTCAACAAGAATCCCGTTTAAAGGTTGCAGATAACTCTGGTGCTCGCGAAGTACTATGTATTAAAGTACTAGGTGGATCAGGTCGTAAAACAGCTAACATTGGTGACGTTATTGTTTGCTCGGTAAAACAAGCAACACCAGGTGGCGTTGTCAAAAAAGGTGAAGTTGTTAAAGCTGTAATCGTACGTTCAAAAACTGGTGCTCGTCGTGCTGATGGTTCATACATCAAATTTGATGAGAACGCAGCTGTAATTGTACGTGATGATAAGAGCCCACGTGGAACTCGTATCTTTGGACCAGTTGCTCGTGAACTTCGTGATAACCAATTCATGAAGATCGTATCTCTTGCTCCAGAAGTTCTATAAGTAACGATTGAATGCAAGACCCAGGGAGGTGCAAATATGTCAAACATGCATGTCAAAAAAGGTGACACTGTTATCGTGATCGCTGGTAAAGACAAAGGTAAGCAAGGAGTTGTTCTTGAAGCTTTTCCTAAGAAGAGCCGTGTGCTTGTTGAAGGTGTAAACCTTGTTAAGAAACACGCGAAGCCATCTCAGGATAATCCACAAGGCGGCATCCTTAACCAAGAAGCATCAATTCACTCATCTAACGTGATGCACGTTGATCCTAAATCAGGAGAGCGCACACGTGTCGGATATAAAGAAGAGAACGGTAAAAAAGTACGGGTTGCAAAACGTTCTGGCGAAGCGCTAGACAAGTAATCAACACGTCTGAAAGGAGGACCTTTAAATGAGTCGTTTAAAAGAAAAGTACTCTCAGGAAATCGCTCCATCATTAGTTGAGAAGTTCAAATACAGCTCAACTATGGCGGTTCCGAAACTTGATAAGATTGTCATCAACATGGGTGTTGGTGAAGCAGTATCAAATGCGAAAGCACTTGATAAAGCTGTTGAAGAACTAACTGAGATCGCTGGTCAAAAGCCAGTTATCACAAAAGCAAAGAAATCTATCGCTGGTTTTAAACTACGTGAAGGTATGCCAATCGGCGCTAAAGTTACACTTCGCGGACAGCGTATGTATGATTTCCTTGATAAATTAGTTAGTGTTTCTCTTCCACGTGTACGTGATTTCCGTGGGATCTCAAAGAAAGCATTTGATGGTCGCGGTAACTACACACTTGGAGTTAAAGAACAACTAATTTTCCCTGAAATTAACTACGATAAAGTAGATAAAGTACGCGGAATGGACATCGTTATCGTAACGACTGCTCAAACAGATGAAGAAGCACGTGAGTTGCTAACTCAAATGGGTATGCCGTTTCAAAAGTAATTAAGTCTTCTTGATTAGGAGGGAACACATTGGCGAAAAAATCAATGATCGCAAAACAAAAGCGTAAGCCAAAATTCAAAGTGCAGGAATATACACGTTGTGAAAAATGTGGACGTCCGCATTCAGTAATTCAGAAATTTAAACTTTGCCGTATTTGCTTTAAAGAACTCGCTTATAAAGGTCAAATTCCTGGCGTTAAAAAAGCAAGCTGGTAATACCTAGAACGGGAAGGAGGTAATTAAACATGGTTATGACAGATCCTATCGCAGATATGCTTACTCGTATTCGTAACGCGAACTTAGTTCGTCATGAGAAGCTTGAGCTGCCTGCTTCAACAATCAAGAAAGAAATTGCCGATATCTTGAAGCGTGAAGGTTTCATTCGCGATTTTGAATATATCGAAGACAGCAAACAAGGTGTGATTCGTATTTTCCTTAAATACGGTTCAACTAACGAACGTGTAATCACAGGCCTTAAACGTATCAGCAAGCCAGGACTTCGTGTGTATGCTAAAGCTGAGGAACTTCCTCGCGTACTTGGCGGACTTGGAATTGCGCTTGTTTCAACATCAAAAGGCATTATGACAGACAAAGATGCTCGTCAACAGCAAGTCGGTGGAGAAGTACTTGCTTACGTTTGGTAAGAGTGTGTTTGAATCGAATGGAGGTGTAATGTATGTCCCGAGTTGGTAGAAAACCAATTGAAGTTCCTGGTGATGTTACAGTTACACTAGAAGGTACTTTTATTAAAGTAAAAGGTCCTAAAGGTGAACTGAGCCGCGATTTGCACCCGGACATGAAAGTAAACGTTGAAGAAAAAGAGATCACGGTTGAACGTCCGTCTGACCAAAAAGAGCACCGTGCTCTTCATGGAACGACTCGTAGCCTAATCAACAACATGGTTGAGGGAGTTACAAAAGGCTTCGAGCGTGGGCTTGAGCTTGTAGGTGTAGGTTATCGTGCATCTAAATCAGGAAACAAACTTGTTCTTAACGTTGGTTACTCTCACCCAGTTGAGATCGTACCAGCTGAAGGTATCGAAGTTGAAGTTCCTTCTAACACAAAAGTAGTTGTAAAAGGGATTGATAAGCAAGCTGTTGGAGCATTAGCTTCTAACATCCGTGCTGTTCGTCTGCCTGAGCCTTACAAAGGTAAAGGAATTCGCTATGAAGGTGAAAATGTTCGCCGTAAAGAAGGAAAAACTGGTAAATAATTAATTAGCTAGCGAAAGGAATGACGTTTAATGATTACGAAGCCGAACAAAAATCAGGCACGTAAGAAAAGACACGCTCACGTTCGTCGCGCCATTACTGGTACGCCTGAACGTCCACGTCTTAACGTTTTCCGTTCTTCTAAACACATTTATGCTCAACTTATTGATGATGTAAATGGTGTGACAGTGGCTCAAGCTTCTTCTCTTGATAAAGAGCTTGGCCTAGAGAACGGTGCGAACAAAGAAGCAGCTGAAAAAGTTGGTTCTCTAGTAGCAAAACGTGCAGTGGAAAAAGGACATGAAACAATCGTCTTTGACCGTGGCGGATATATCTATCACGGACGTGTACAAACTCTTGCAGATGCAGCGCGTGAAGCTGGTCTGAAATTCTAAGAAACAGATAAGGAGGGAAAATAAATGCGTCGTATTGACCCTAATACGTTAGAGCTTGAAGAAAAAGTCGTTACGGTTAACCGTGTAGCGAAAGTTGTAAAAGGCGGACGTCGTTTTCGCTTTGCTGCACTCGTTGTAGTTGGCGACAAAAACGGTCACGTTGGTTTTGGTATGGGTAAAGCTCAGGAGGTTCCTGAAGCAATCCGTAAAGCTGTTGAGGACGCAAAAAAGAACCTTATCGAGGTTCCAGTTGTAGGTACAACACTTCCTCACCAAATTCTAGGACATTTCGGAGCAGGTAAAGTACTTCTTAAACCAGCTTCTGAAGGTACTGGAGTTATCGCTGGTGGTCCTGTACGTGCAGTACTTGAACTTGCTGGTGTAGGCGATATCCTTTCTAAATCATTGGGATCTAACAACCCAATTAACATGGTACGTGCTACAATCCAAGGGCTATCAAACCTAAAACGTGCTGAAGAAGTTGCAAAACTTCGTGGCAAATCCGTAGAAGAACTCTTAGGATAAGGAGGGACATTAAATGGCTAAGCAATTAGAAATTACCCTCACGCGTAGTTTGATTGGTCGCCCTGAAGATCAGCGCGTTACCGTTAACACGCTAGGCTTACGTAAAATGCACCAAACGGTTGTTCAACGTGATAACGTTGCGATCCGTGGTATGGTTAACAAAGTAAGTCACTTGGTAACTGTTAAAGAAATCGAAGCATAAATAGCAATTTTTGAAAGAGGAGGTGTCGACATTGAAACTTCATGAGTTGAAGCCTGCAGAAGGTTCTCGTAAAGTTCGTAATCGCGTGGGCCGAGGAATTGGTTCTGGAAATGGTAAAACATCTGGTAGAGGCCATAAAGGTCAAAATTCACGTTCTGGTGGCGGAGTTCGTCCAGGATTTGAGGGTGGACAAAATCCACTTTACCGTCGTTTACCGAAACGCGGATTTACTAACCGTACTCGTAAAGAGTATTCAGTAATCAGTCTTGATGTACTTAATCGTTTTGACGCTGGTACAGAAGTTACTCCGGAACTTCTTATCGAGTCTAAAACAGTTAAGAACGTAAAAGACGGAATTAAAGTACTAGGTAATGGTACGCTAGATAAAAAGCTAACTGTGAAAGCAAACAAGTTTTCAGCATCAGCAGTTGAAGCGATTGAGGCAGCTGGCGGAAAAACCGAGGTGGTTTAATGTTCCGGACGATCTCCAACATTTTCCGAGTGGGTGATCTTCGCCGTAAGGTTATTTTCACCCTTCTTATGCTCATCGTTTTTCGTATCGGAAGTTTCATTCCTATCCCAGGTTCAAATAGTGAGGTATTAACCTTCTTTGATGAAGCAAATGCATTTGGCTTTTTGAACACCTTTGGGGGAGGGGCATTAGGGAACTTCTCGATCTTTGCAATGGGCATTATGCCATATATTACAGCATCCATCGTTGTACAATTGTTACAAATGGACGTGGTACCTAAATTCACCGAGTGGGCAAAACAAGGTGAAGCGGGGCGCCGTAAGCTGGCACAGGTAACTCGTTATGGAACGATCGTTATAGGTTTTGTTCAAGCACTAGGGATGTCAATCGGTTTCAACTCACTTGCACCTGGTCTGATCGAGAACCCGGGCATGATGACTTATGTCTTTATCGCTGTGGTTCTAACAGCAGGTACAGCCTTTCTTATGTGGCTTGGTGAGCAAATCACCGCAAACGGTGTTGGAAATGGAATCTCTATTATTATATTTGCAGGTATTGCAGCAGGGATTCCAAATGGTCTTAACCAGTTATATACATCTCAGATCGAGGGTGCGGGCGATGGATTATTCCTAAGCATTATCACACTTCTTGTTCTGGCAATTGCTGTTCTTTTGATTATCGTAGGAGTAATATACATTCAACAGGCTCTCCGTAAGGTTCCTGTTCAATATGCTAAACGTCAAGTAAACAACCGTGCGACTACAGGTGGCCAATCGACACACTTACCATTAAAGGTAAATGCGTCTGGGGTAATTCCAGTTATCTTTGCATCCGCGCTTTTCTACTTCCCTGGAACTATTGCTGGTTTCTTTGGAGCAGAGAATGGGTTTGCAAGATCGGTAGTTGAGATCTTTACTCCTAGTAACCCGTATGGTGCGATTGTATTCGTTGCGTTAATTATTGCTTTTACGTACTTCTATACATTCATTCAGGTTAATCCGGAAAAAATGGCAGAAAATCTTAAGAAGCAAGGTGGATATATCCCTGGAATTCGTCCTGGAAAAACCACACAAAGTTACTTAACACGCATCTTATATCGTTTGACTTTTGTTGGTTCATTGTTCCTTGCTGCGGTTGCAATTATCCCTGTTATTTTCATTCAAATTATGAATCTGCCTGAAGCAATACAAATTGGCGGTACAGGTTTACTAATTGTTGTAGGTGTAGCACTAGATACAATGAAACAAATAGAAGGGCAGTTAATCAAACGCTCATATAGAGGCTTCATTAAGTAAACATGCATCGGGGGTTACACCCCGTTCGCTTGTTGTCGGGAGAACGGATGAGAGGGGACTCGTAATGAATCTAATGTTAATGGGACTGCCGGGTGCCGGTAAAGGAACTCAGGCAGAAAAAATCTCTAAGAAATATGAGATTCCTCATATTTCAACGGGAGATATGTTCCGAGCTGCGATCAAAGATCAGACTGAATTGGGAGTGGAAGCTAAGTCCTACATGGATGCAGGCAACCTCGTACCTGATGAAGTCACAATCGGTATAGTACGCGAGCGATTATCCCAGGATGATTGCAAAAAAGGGTTTCTACTAGATGGCTTTCCAAGAACAGTCGCTCAAGCAGAAGCACTCGAAAACATTTTAGCTGAACAAGGACGTACGTTAGACTACGTACTATATGTTCATGTTCCTGAGCAATTGCTTATGGATCGACTAACTGGACGTAGAGTGTCAACTTCTGGCCGCACCTATCATGTTCTTTTTAACCCGCCAAAGGTTGAAGGAAAAGATGATGTTGATGGTAGTGATCTGATTCAACGAGAAGACGACAAACCAGAAACCGTTAAAAAGCGTCTAGAGGTAAATATTGCGCAAACACAGCCGCTTATTGACTTCTATACTGAGAAAGAGTATCTTCAAACGATACAGGGCGATCGAGAGATTGATCATGTGTTTGAAGAGATTGATTCCCTGATTAAGGGACTCCGTGCATGATTATTCTAAAAACCGAGAGGGAATTAGAAATTATGCGTGAAGCTGGTCGAATTGTGGCACTGACTCATCAAGAGCTCAAGCCACATATTAAGCCAGGAGTTACTACAGGCGAACTCGATCAAATTGCTGAGAGATTCATTCGCTCTCACGGAGCAACTCCTTCATTTTTGGACTATAACGGATTTAAAGGCAGTGTATGTGCTTCAGTAAACGAGGAACTGGTACATGGTATTCCCGGTGAGCGGGTCTTAAAAGATGGCGATATAATTAGTCTGGATATTGGTGCCTACTATAATGGATATCATGGTGACTCAGCATGGACATATGCCGTTGGCTCTGTTAGTGCTGAAGACAGCAAGCTTTGTGAGGTTACAGAGGCTGCACTATATAAGGGCTTAGAGCAAGCGAAGCCTGGTGCAAGAATTTCAGACATCTCGCATGCTATTCAGAATTATGCCGAACCTCTTGGATTTCAGATTGTAAGAGAGTATGTCGGACACGGAGTCGGGCAAAACTTACATGAAGATCCACAAATTCCGAACTACGGACCTCCTGGAAAAGGCACACGCCTTAAAAAGGGTATGGTTCTAGCAATTGAACCAATGATCAACGCTGGTTCGAGATATGTTCGAACTCTTGAAGATAATTGGACGGTTGTTACGGTAGATGGCAAAAAGTGCGCTCATTACGAGCATACGATTGCAATAACAGAAACAGGCTATGAAATTTTGACAAAAGCTTGATTTTATCAGTGAATAGTCGATTTTAATAGGCTTTAATGTTATTATAGGAATGTTAGGGGTTTTTTGTTTGAAGAAGCAAAACCCTCTTTTGATGAAACGTGCAATTCTAGGAATTACGTGCTAGTTGATATAGAACGATTTACTGAAGGGAGGAAACATAGTACATGGCTAAAGAGGATGTTATTGAAGTAGAAGGAACGGTTATTGAACCACTTCCTAATGCAATGTTTCGTGTAGAACTTGAGAATGGTCACAAAATCCTCGCTCACGTATCAGGTAAGATTCGGATGCACTTCATTCGTATTCTTCCAGGAGATAAGGTCACAATTGAACTGTCTCCATATGATCTGACACGTGGACGAATCACTTATAGGTATAAATAACATCAAACAAGCACTGGCATAACAATTGTTACTGCTGTGCGCTTCCTTACAGGAGGGGGTTATCTGTTATGAAGGTCAGTCCATCGGTAAAACCAATTTGCGAAAAATGTAAAGTCATTAAGCGCAAAGGTGTCGTAATGGTTATTTGCGAAAATCCGAAACACAAGCAAAAACAAGGTTAATATATAAGGAGGTGCAGAACGTATGGCACGTGTTGCAGGTATTGATATTCCGCGTGATAAGCGAGTAGTAATCTCACTTACTTACGTTTTCGGAATTGGTAAAGCGAAAGCTTCTCAAGTTCTAGCGCAAGCTGGCGTATCAGAAAATACTCGAGTTCGTGATCTAACGGAAGAAGAGCTTGGTAAAATCCGTGAAGCATTAGAAGCTCATCAGGTTGAAGGGGATCTTCGTCGTGAAGTTTCACTAAACATTAAACGTTTAATTGAAATTGGTTCATATCGAGGCATTCGCCACCGTCGTAGTTTGCCAGTACGTGGGCAAAACTCTAAAAATAACGCTCGTACACGCAAAGGTCCACGTCGGACTGTAGCGAACAAGAAGAAATAAGTAAAGGAGGTCGAGGATAACTATGGCTAAGAAAACGAATACTCGTCCAAAGCGCCGGCAGAAGAAAAATATTGAATCTGGTGTGGCTCATATCCGCTCTACATTCAATAACACAATTGTGACTATCACAGATACACAAGGTAACGCGATTTCATGGGCTAGTTCAGGAGCTCTTGGATTCAAGGGATCTCGTAAATCTACTCCATTCGCTGCTCAAATGGCTGCAGAAGCTGCTGCTAAAACGGCAATGGAACACGGAATGAAAACAATTGAAGTTTCTGTTAAAGGTCCTGGAGCTGGACGTGAAGCAGCAATTCGTTCTTTACAGGCAATTGGACTTGAAGTTAACATGATTAAAGATGTTACTCCAGTTCCACACAACGGCTGCCGTCCACCAAAACGTCGCAGAGTGTAACAGAATCACTCATTTGTATAGATTTCCTGTAAGTGTCAATAATGGATGAGACGATCACAATCCGATTGACCTGAAGGTGAAAGTTTGGATTTGCCTATGGGAGACCATTTAGGCAATCCTTGCGGTCTACCGGAGTTCGACGTTTTGAAGGAGGGTTTGTTTAATGATCGAAATTGAAAAGCCAAATATTGAAACGGTTGAAGTTAGTGAAGACGCAAAATACGGTAAGTTTGTAGTAGAGCCCCTTGAAAGAGGATATGGTACAACACTAGGTAACTCTTTGCGCCGCATTCTACTATCATCTCTTCCGGGAGCAGCAGTTACAGCAGTTCAGATCGATGGTGTGTTGCACGAATTCTCAACGATTGAAGGCGTTGTGGAAGACGTAACAACGATCATTCTGAACCTGAAAAAGCTTGCTCTTAAGATCTACTCTGAAGAAGAGAAGACGTTAGAGATTGATATTCAGGGTGAAGGAGTTGTCACTGCTGGTGATTTAACTCACGATAGTGATGTTGAAGTACTAAACCCAGATCTTCATATTGCTACATTGACAAAAGGTGCAAATCTGCACATGCGTCTATTAGCTAAACGCGGTCGTGGGTACGTATTGGCTGAAGGAAACAAGAATGACGATCAGCCAATTGGTGTTCTTCCAATCGACTCTATTTACACACCTGTTGCTCGTGTAAACTATCAAGTTGAGAATACACGTGTGGGTCAAGTAACTAACTATGATAAACTAACCCTTGATGTCTGGACAGATGGAAGCACTCGTCCCGAGGAAGCAGTTTCTCTTGGTGCTAAAATCTTGAATGAACATCTCAATATTTTTGTAGGATTAACAGATCAAGCGCAAAATGCTGAAATCATGGTTGAAAAAGAAGAAGATCAGAAGGAAAAAGTACTTGAGATGACGATCGAAGAACTTGACCTATCTGTTCGTTCTTATAACTGTTTAAAACGTGCTGGCATTAACACGGTTCAAGAGCTAACACATAAAACAGAAGAAGACATGATGAAGGTACGTAACCTTGGTCGTAAATCATTAGAAGAAGTGCAAGAAAAGTTGGGTGAGCTAGGTTTAGGTCTTCGTAACGAAGAATAAGCCAGCCCCGGCCGTTTCTTTTACGGCTTCTATTATTAATAAGAAACCGATGCAATGGCGATTATATGCTGTTGTTAGGTGATTTTTTCATGTTAAGGACTCTGCTCCAACGAGCAGGCTAAGGGAGGGAAATACACATGGCATACGCAAAACTTGGACGTGATAGTGCTGGTCGTAAAGCATTATTCCGTGATCTTGCTACAGATCTAATTATCAACGAGCGCATCGAAACAACGGAAGCAAAAGCGAAGGAGCTTCGTTCAATCGTTGAGAAAATGATTACACTTGGTAAGCGTGGAGACTTGCATGCTCGTCGTCAGGCAGCTGCATTTGTTCGTCGTGAGGTAGCTGATACAGAAACGAATCAGGATGCAATCCAAAAGTTATTCGCTGATATCGCACCACGCTACGAGGAACGTCAAGGTGGATACACTCGTATTCTTAAAATTGGACCGCGTCGTGGAGACGGTGCACCAATGGTATACATTGAGCTTGTATAACCTGTAACGTTTATATGAGGCGACTAAGGGCAGAAGAGACTGTGAGCATTATTGCTCTGACTCTATTGCCCTTTTTTGTATTCAAAAAAGGGAGCTGAGTGGATGGCTGTTCTCATTGATATCCAAGATCTGCACTATCAATACCCGGGGGCTAGTCATCGCGTACTATCTGGTCTGAATCTAACGATTGAAGAAGGAGAGTTTGTCGCACTTGCTGGGCGAAATGGTTCTGGAAAATCAACGTTGGCACGAATTCTAAACGGGCAACTTCAATCATCAGGTGGGTCTATCCTACTTGGTGGGGAACCACTTACTCCTGCATCAGACAAACAGACCCAACGAAGACGAATTGGGTATGTTTTTCAAAATCCTGATCATCAATTTATCGGGGCAACTGTATGGGATGATCTAGCTTTTGGACTAGAGAATCACTCGGTTCCTCGTGAGAAGATGGTCGAGCAAATGAATCATTACACCAGGTTGTTGAGCTTAGAGGACTTACTGCATAAAGCGCCCCATCAACTCTCAGGTGGCCAGAAGCAACGTGTCGGTCTAGCAGGAATTCTTGTTCTCAAACCAGATGTTATCATTCTAGATGAAGCCACAAGTATGCTTGATCCTAAAGGGCGACATGAAGTCATGGTGGCATTAAAAGAGATATCAAACCAAGGAATCACGATTATAATGATCACTCATGATATGGAAGAGGTCCTGGAAGCGGATCGGTTTATCGTAATGGATCAAGGTCAGATTGTTGTGAACGATATTCCACATTTGGTGTTTGCAGATGAACCATTACTCGAAACGACTGCTCTAAAACGACCGTTTGTAGTTGAACTTCAACAAGAGCTTAGTAAGGCTGGTATTTCTCTTGAACAAGCCTGTCACTCTGAAAAGGAGTTGATTGATCGCCTATGCAGATACAATTTACCGGTGTAGATCATCTATACATGGCTAAAACCCCTTTTCAGCATTTGGCACTGAATCAAGTCAATCTAAAGATTCCTTCAGGTAGCTTTACCGTGATCGTTGGTCCAACCGGTTCAGGAAAATCTACATTGGTGCAGCATGTGAATGGGTTGCTCCATCCAACGGTAGGGGAAGTTCAAGTAGGGGCATACCGATTAACTCCTAAAAAAGATAAACACTCTCTTCGTGCGCTGAGAGAAGCCATCGGTTTTCTATTTCAATATCCGGAGCATCAGTTGTTTGAAGAAACGGTTGAAAAAGAGATCATATTTGGTCCGATGAACTTTGGTGTGTTAAAAGAAGAGGCTAGGAGACGTGCTCAAGAGGTTTTGCCTCAGGTTGGCCTTTCTACTGAATTACTTACCCACTCACCACTAAATCTATCAGGTGGGCAAATGCGCCGTGTTGCCATTGCCTCAATACTAGCACAGCATCCTAAGATCTTAATCTTAGATGAACCAGCAGCGGGGCTTGATCCGGAAGGCAGGCAGCGCATTCTAGATATGCTTTACACGTATCATACGAAGCATAAGCTAACCTCGATACTGGTTACACACCATATGGAAGATGCGCTGCGGTTTGCAGATTATATGGTTGTGATGAATAAGGGATCTGTTTACTTGAGTGGCAAGCCAGATGAAGTTTTCGGGCAAGCCTCTGCAATAGAGTCGATTGGGCTCGAGCTACCAGAGACTATTCGGTTTATGCAGCAATTTAAACGTGCTACAAACCAAGACAATGTTCCTTTTCTAAAAACAAGGAGCGAGGTTGTTGAGCATATAGCTACTTATATGTCTACGAGTAGGGGGCGTTTGGAGTAATGGCTTATTCAATCATTGGTCAATATGTTCCTGCTGAATCCTTTATTCATCGTCTTGATCCGAGATCAAAGATTATTAGTGTCTTCACTTTGGCAATAGTATTATTTTTAGCTGGAACGTTTCCGACCTTGCTGATGATGGCAGGGATTAGTCTAGTCTTAGCTTATCTTACACGTATACCATTCTATTACTACGTAAAAAGTATAAAACCGATTTTCGTTCTTATTACCTTCTTTTTTCTATTTCATTTGGTTTTTACGCGCGAAGGTACAGAGTGGTTTTCGGTAGGAGCGATTGGAATCTACTCAGGTGGAGCGGTTAAAGGGGCATTTGTTGCTTTACGAATTCTGACGTTGTTTATGTTTGCCTCATTTCTAACATTAACAACAAAGGTTACAGATTTGACAGATGGGTTGGAGTGGCTGCTTAAGCCTCTTACTCGGCTAAAGATCCCTGTTCATGAAATGGTTCTGATGATGTCGATTGCCTTGCGTTATATTCCAATTTTAACAGAGGAAACCGAAAAGCTGACAAGAGCACAAGCAGCAAGGGGAGCTGACATTAAATCGGGTCCAATTATATCAAGACTTAAAGCATTAAATCCTCTGCTTCTACCCCTTATCATTCAGTCGTTTAAGCGTGCAGATACGATGGCTCATGCGATGGAAGCACGTGGTTATCAGCTTGGTGGGAAGAGAACATCACTCAGAGAGCTAACGTGGAAACGGCTTGATACGTGGACCCTTGGCTTCACCTTTTGTGCAGCGATTGGGATTATTTTATGGAAGTAAGGAGCAGGACGTATGCAACGAATTGCGTGTAAGATTGAGTATATCGGTACCGCCTTTGCTGGATACCAGGTGCAACCGAACGGACGAACGGTGCAGGAAGAGCTTGAGCGTGCTCTAACGAAGCTTCATCGCGGGACACCAGTCAAGGTAGTCGCATCCGGACGAACGGATGCAGGCGTCCATGCGGTGGGTCAGGTTATTCATTTTGATAGTTCGATGAATATACCAGAAGATCGCTGGCCAAAAGCTCTTAATCCATTGCTTCCAGCAGATCTTCGGATTGCAGAAAGTCAGCATGTCACGCAGTCGTTTCACGCAAGATTTACAACAACAGGTAAACAATACCGTTACAAAGTGGTCACACAGGAAGATGTATTTATGAGAAATCGTGCTACGTATGTACCTGTATCACTTAATCTTGACGCAATGCGCGAGGCAGCCGAGAGTGTTGTCGGCACCTATGACTTTAGCTCGTTTTGTGCTGCAAATACATCTGTTCAGGATAAGGTTCGTACCGTGACAAGGTGTGAGATCATACAAAATGGGCGCGAGCTAGAGTTTATTCTCGAGGGTAATGGTTTTCTGTACAACATGGTTCGAATTGCTGTTGGGACGCTACTTGAGGTTGGGACAGGCAAGAGAAGCCCAGCTGATATGGAAAGAATTATCGCAGCAGAGGATCGAAGTGCGGCAGGGAAAACTGCACCTGCGGACGGCCTTTATTTATGGTCTGTAACCTATGCGGAGCCTTTGTTTCAATAGACTCAAAAATAATGAAACACCCGGCAGAGTTTTTACAAGATGGTATTGACTTTGCCCGCTGAATATTATATGATGTTAAATGGTAATTCTAAAGACCCACTAGCCCCGGGTTACGGAATGGTAAGTAACCAACATACATTCAATGAACAACGAATAAAGAAAAATACGTTCTTAGGAGGGACAATCCATGCGTACAACATATATGGCAAAGCCAGGTCAAGTCGAGCGCAAATGGTATATTATTGATGCAGAAGGACAAACACTTGGTCGTTTGGCTTCTGAAGTAGCATCAATTCTACGTGGTAAAAACAAACCAACTTTCACACCTCACATCGATACAGGTGATTTCGTGATCGTAATCAATGCTTCAAAGATCGAACTTACAGGTAACAAACTAAACGGTAAGATCTACTACCGCCACACAAACCACCCAGGTGGTCTTAAGCAAACAACTGCTAACGACATGCGTAACAACAAGCCAGAGCGTATGATCGAACTAGCTGTTAAAGGAATGCTTCCGAAAAATACTCTTGGCCGTGCTCAAGGTATGAAGCTTCACGTCTATGCAGGTAACGAACACAAACATCAAGCTCAAAAACCAGAAGTTTACACACTTCGCGGTTAATCGATAGGAGGGTATTACATTGGCTCAAGTACAATATTATGGTACAGGTCGCCGCAAGCACTCTACTGCTCGTGTACGCCTTGTTCCCGGTGATGGAAATATCGTAGTAAACGGACGTTCTCTAGATGAGTATTTTGGTCTTGAAACACTAAAGCTTATCGTTAAACAACCACTTAACGAGATCGACGTAGTAGGACAATATGATGTACACGTAAACGTAGACGGCGGTGGATTCACTGGTCAAGCTGGTGCAATTCGTCACGGTAT
This sequence comes from Alkalihalobacillus sp. FSL W8-0930, assembly GCA_037965595.1. Classification (NCBI taxonomy): domain Bacteria; kingdom Bacillati; phylum Bacillota; class Bacilli; order Caryophanales; family Bacillaceae; genus Alkalihalobacillus; species Alkalihalobacillus sp. FSL W8-0930. Next base: position 187,529 of record CP150183.1, read on the forward strand.
CTCTCGTGCACTTCTTAAAGTTGATCCTGACAACCGTCCAGCTCTTAAATCAGCAGGATTCTTAACTCGTGACGCACGTATGAAAGAGCGTAAAAAATACGGTCTTAAAGCAGCACGTCGCGCACCTCAGTTCTCAAAACGTTAATATACTTGTTATATCAATGTTTACCCTCTTTGCTCTTTGGAGCAGAGAGGGTTTTTTGCTTTTATTTCAACGTACTTTCAACATGGACTTACATACTTTTAACATCATCCCTACATTCCATTTACATATAGTCTCTAAACTTTATAGTGGTTAAAACGATTCACTATAAAAGGAGAGATCACTAAAAGATATGAAATCAACTAAAAAAGGATCCGCGCTCTTTCTACTTTCTGTTTTAACAATGGGATCGTTTGGTCTTGCTGCTGAGGCCAGCGCTCAACTCGCAAAACCTTCAAAACCACAAGGAACATCGGATGAATGGAAAACCGATGCTCCGGAAGAGGAACATGCGTTATCAGCGGTTGATCACGGAGGAAATGCGGCCGATGATCAATTAAAGAATATTGCCGAGACCAACCCTTTTATACATATTCTAGATGGGTTTGATCAGGTATGGTCGATGAACCAGCCAGCCTGGAGAGACGGGACTGCTTTAACGGAACCAGGTGAAAATGGTGAGGTTGTAAGTTACGGGGATGGGCCAACTGTTTATTTTGATGGGTACAAAAATGATGAGACAAAGGTTGTCGCAGATAAGAAAACCTTTGCGAACACTGAAATTAGAGATGAAGCTACGTGGGAAGCGAATATTCGATATGTCGAGCAAGTAACGAATGATCGCACACCAGAAGAAGCGTTGGCAGCATATTATGATGATCAACGAGATAAGATCTACAGCATGATGGACGGTTTTGGTCCGTTAGCTAATATATATGTTGATATTGTTCAACCAAAAACAATCGTGATCCGTTCAGCTGATGAGATGGACAAGCTGTTGGAGGAAGAAACGGCAGAAGATGAATCTCAAGGGATGGGAGCCTGGGAAGGGTCTGAGCTTGAAGATGCAATGGCCTTGATGGACTTAATCCGATTTCAGAGCCCATCCTCATCTAATCCTTCCAAGTATTTTTATTCTTCTCCAAGACCATACAGAATGAATTCTAAAGGTGAGGTCATTGAAACGGTCGACGAGAACGGGTTGCCTGTTTGGACATCAATCGGAAGTGGCGAGAGTGCCGAAGAAGAATTACCTTCTGGTGGTACAAAAGCGACTGGCGAAAGAAATCATGAGCAGTATGAAACGAATGTAAGTGTTATACCGGCACTGGAGTATGTGAAGAGAATAGCCGAGGACGGACGAGGAAAAGATGGAGCCTTTCCTAGTGGACATACGAGTGCAGCCTATCTATCAACATTTGGTTTTGCCTATGCAACACCAGAACGTTATGCGGAATTTTTAACGAGAGCGGCTCAAATGGGAGAGAATCGAATTGTGACTGGAATGCATTCTCCTCTTGATGTCATTGGAGGAAGAATACAATCGACTGCTATGACTGCATATGCCTATAATCTAGATGAAAATCGAGATATTTTAGATAAAGCCTATCAAAATACAGGCGATGTATTCGGTGCATTAGCTGAAGAACAGGATATGAGCTTATATGAATTTGCTCATACCGTTACAGGAGATTATACATTTGAAAATGCATATGATGAAAAGGCATGGGAAGATCATGAAGCCAATAAAGCATTCTACCGTGAGAAGCTAACATACGGGTTACCTCAAACAGGCACAAAAGGATTAGATCCTGTTGTACCTAAAGGGGCAGAAGTTTTGCTTGAAACACGTCAGCCCTATTTAGATGATCAACAACGTAGAGAAGTGTTGTATACAACAGAGATTGATTCTGGCTATCCAGTACTCGATGAATCCTATGGATGGGGACGAATCGATTTGGTGACAGCATCCGATGGTTATGGTGCATTTCTCGGCAACGTGACGGTAGACATGGATGCAGCAAAAGGAAGGTTCCATGCGCAGGATTGGTGGAGAAATAACATCACTGGCGACGGGATGCTCACGAAACAAGGAACCGGAACCCTCACATTAACAGGAGACAACAGCTACGCAGGAGGAACACTGCTGCAAGGAGGAACACTCGAAGCTACATCTGAAACAGCTTTTGGTACGGGCGACCTTTATGTTGAGGATGGTACGGTTTTAGTGAATGGAGAGAAGCCTCTACATGTAACGGGCAACGTAACGATGGAAGCTGGAAACTTAGAAATCGTAATGAACAATGACAAAACGTCACTTACTGTAGATGAAGTGTTATACCTTGATGGTGGAGATCTAAAACTCGACCTATCTAATTATGAAGCAGGCCAGGATACTAAGGTCACATTAATGACTGCAGATAAAGTGGAAGGTACCTTTGATCAAGTGATGGCACCTGGATATAGCGTGACTGTAACGTATGAAGAAGATCGAGTGATTGCTCATCTAGTAGCAGACGATAGTAACAAACTACCGGATACGGCTACGTTCATTCCAACGTTCCTGTTAGTAGGAGTATTGATGACATTAAGCGGTGGAGTTTTACTTTTTACAAGAAGAAGAACAGCTTAATGGTTTAACTTAAAGCATCGGTCTTGTGCCGGTGCTTTTTTCTAATATGATTCTTGTTATAATAATGTGAAAAGAAGTGAGGAGTTGTTCTAAATGGAAGCAAAAGCCATTCTATCTCAGATTAATCACACGACAAAGCTTGGCGAGCTACGAAAGATGGCCAAGGACATAAAAAAAGACCATGAATTAGCGTTGGAGCTGTGGGCATCTGGAGAAATTTCAGCCAGACTGTTAGCTATTTTAATTATGGACAAAAAGCTCCTTTCACAGGACGTGCTTAATCAGCTTGATCTGGATATGCAGACTCATCCAATAGATGAACGAAATCAGTTAGTGGATTGGTTAATGGCGAATCAGCTTTCAAAAGATAAGAAAACGATCGCATTGATGGAATCGTGGGAGCACAGTCCTTCCGCTCTTCAAAGGAGGATCTTCTGGTATTATCAGGCTCGTTTAAGATGGATGGGTAAGACGCCGCCGGATAATACGGAATACCTACTTTCTGCCATTGAAACGAATATGGCAGAGGAAGAGCCGGAAGTGCAATGGGCGATGAATTTCACTGCAGGTTGGATCGGCATCTATGATGAATCGTACCGAGAGCGGTGTATAAGAATTGGCGAACGAACGGGTCTTTATAAAGGTGAAATGGTTTCAAAAGGATGTACGCCTAATTATTTGCCGGAGTTTATATCAATAGAAGTGGACAAACGAATGAATAAATGACGTGCACGAAAAACCTCTTTGCATGTTAGAGCAGGGAGGATTTTTTGAATGTCATAAAAAAACTTTCTAAAGAAATGAACGATTCCTCCAAGCTATTCGTATTACAACTAGACTATGATCGTATGGAGTAGATCTCATGGATGAAAAGGACTTGATCCAAAAGGCGAAAAAGGGAGATTCATTAGCACTTTCAACCTTGTTGCAGCAAAACTATTCGTTTCTTTTAAAGTATTTAATAAAGGTCACCCTTCATCCACAAATGGCCGAGGATTTAACACAGGAAACAATGATGAAGAGTGTGGAGAAGATTCACCTCTATAACGGTGACTCGAAGTTCTCTTCCTGGCTCATCACCATCGCATCAAACCTTTTTATTGATCTCAAACGAAGGAAAAAGCGTGAGAGACAATGGCTTGAGCAGGAGCAGGCGCTCAGGCAGATGAAATGGAATGTAGCGAACCGAAATGACGAGTGGGAGGATGTTCTTGATGTTCTTGCCGAGCTTAGCGTAGAGATCCGTATGCCGATTGTGCTAAAGCATTATTATGGGTATTCCTATGAAGAGATTGGGAAGATGATGGGTATTGCCGAGGGAACGGTAAAATCGAGAGTGTCAAATGGGTTAAAGCGTGTGCGAAAGGAGTTGGATCGTCTTGAAGGAGTATGATGGCCAGAATGAAGAGGCTAAGACAGCAAAGCAAATAAGTGATGGCCTAGAAAAAATAGATCAGTGGCAAACCATTTCCACACCAAATCTTCAGTGGTTTCAGCAACAAGTAGAACTCGAGAAGAAAAAAGTACAGAAGAAGCGATGGAAAGAGCTGCTCGTCTTTATCTTTGTTTCGATTTTTATCCTGTCTATAGGGATGGCCATTGTGTATCGTGAACCGATCGTCTTTCTGTATGTGCAGCTGATTGGATTGATTCTCTTACCGATTGCTCTGTATAAGCCAAGAAGGAAGGTTCGTCACGAATGAATACAAATGAATTAAGTAGCATCCCACCATGGTTAGCCATTCTTATCGCACTCACTCTTATCTGCCAAGGATCCTGGATGTTTTGGGATGCAAGGAAGAGAGGTCACAATGCATGGTTATGGGGATTTTTAGGCCTGATTCAATTTCCGACGTATCTTGTGATTTATCTTATTTTTGTACGGAAGCTATTTAAAAGACATAGGCTGGGAAATAAATAATAGACAGCCAGAAAAAAGCGGATGATTCGATCAATGAATCATTCGCTTTTTGTTTTTTATCAAAACGAGCGGAAGGGGAACCTGAGACTCCTATGGAAAAAGTACGTGGTGAAGACCCTGTAGCGGCGGTTTTCCGCGGAAGGGGCTGAGGCCGTACCCATGGAAAGCGAGGGATTCCCTGGGAGCGGATCGATTACTGTGTTGAATTTTTATTAAATGATATGTGATTTACTTTTTTGTTTCATCCTCTTTTTTGTTGCTTGTGAACGATCCTCCTGACCTATTCGTATTAAAGGTAACAAAACAAGATGGAGGGATGACATGAATGAGCTATTGAATGGAGTACCATGGGGAGCGATTGTACCAATCATCGCCTTACAATTTGTGTTGATGATCATTGCACTCGTGTCATGTAGTAAAGAAGAGAACACAAACGGACCCAAATGGATATGGATTTTAGTTATTATTTTCGTTAACCTGCTCGGTCCTGTCCTTTATTTTGTGATGGGGAGGAGATCAGAGTAATGGAATTAATGAGGATAAGAGATCTGACAAAAAGCTTTGGACGTATGGATGCGGTGAAAGGGATTGATTTTAAGCTTGAAGAAGGCAAATGTGTCTCCCTACTTGGTCCAAACGGGGCAGGGAAAACAACAACGTTAAAAATGTTATCAGGACTGCTCGCACCAACAGCAGGCAGTATTACATTTAAAGGAGAACGGGTCTCTGATGTGAGACCGTTTATTGGCTACTTACCTCAATACCCTACGTTTTTCCCGTGGATGACTGGGAAGGAGTTTCTAGTATTTGCAGGTCAGTTAGCTAAGTTAAACCGAAAAGAAGCAGAAAAGAGAAGTGCTGAGTTACTTGAACGAGTTGGACTCACTCATGCGATGAAACGAAGAATTGGAGGATATTCGGGAGGAATGAAGCAGCGACTTGGCTTAGCGCAGGCACTGATCCATCGTCCAAGCTTACTCATCTTAGATGAACCTGTTTCAGCTCTTGATCCACTCGGAAGGCGTGAGGTGTTAGACATGATGAGAGAGATTAAGAAGGAGACAACCATCCTCTTCTCTACTCATGTTCTTCATGATGCAGAAGAAATTAGCGATCATATTTTAATTATGCATGATGGAGACATTGCGATATCAGGAGAATTACGTGAGGTTATGAATTCGCACCGGCAGCCAATGATCGAGATTGAATTTGAATCTCAAGAATCAGAGTGGCTGACACGTATTGGAGAATATAGCTTTGTGTCTGAGGTGAATAGCCAGGGAAACACAGCGAACATTCTCTTGAACGACCTAATAAAAGGAAAGCAGATCTTACTCAAAGACATTGTGGAGCAAAATCTTCCAGTTCTTAAATTCGAATTAGCTCACACGACACTCGAGGATCTGTTTATGAAAGTGGTGAAGGCATGAGGCAATGGATCGTTCTTTACCAAAAAGAGATGCTTGAGATGGTACGCAATTATAAGATGGTATGGATCCCCATTGTCTTTATCTTACTGGGTGTGATGCAGCCAATCAGCTCCTATTTCATGCCTGAGCTGTTAGATACCTTTGGGGGACTGCCGGAGGGAACGGTTCTTGAGATGCCGACTCCCACTAGTGCAGAAGTATTTATCCAAGTGGTATCAAACTATGGCCTTCTCGGTGTTCTCATTCTGGTCTTAAGTGCGATGGGTGTGGTTTCTGCTGAGAAACAGTCGGGGGTTGCAGCCATTGTTATGATCAAACCCGTTTCCTATACATCTTATATCTTGTCCAAGTGGGCAGGGCTTGTGACGATCACGTTGGTTTCGTTATTCATTGGATCGATTGCTTCTTGGTATTATACAAATCTCCTGATTGAAACCATTCCTTTTAATCAAATGGCACAAAGTGTACTTATCTATAGTTTATGGCTTATCTTTGTTGTGACCATTACACTCTTTTTTAGTACAATCATGAAAGGGAACGGAAGTGTTGCGTTTTTAACCGTTATTGTTGTCTTTGCTCTGTCAGCACTCACTTCGTTTATGGGGGAAAAGATGAGCTGGAGTCCTGCTGCAATGACTGAGCACACAGCGCAGATTTTGATAGGGGCGGAGCTAGGACCCTCTTTCATACCAGCATTTATTATGACGCTACTTGTTATGACACTCATTCTATTCTTATCCATTCAACTCCTTAAGAAGAAAGAGCTATTACAATAAAAGCACTTCGCGATTTAGCTTTTACCCAATGGATGGGTAGGAGCTTTTTTATTTGCAGATTGGCATAAGCCTTTATACATTTTGGAAAAGTAGTAAGGAGTCTAGAAGCCTTACCAAAGCAGCTTTAGAAAAATGTCACTAAAATGACCGTTGCAACGGTCATAAAACAAGGAAGCGTTTTCTTTCGAGTCCATTATGATGAATACAAGGGAGGCGTGACTGTGAGTACAAAAGATAACCGCGAACAAGATCTGATCTTGTTCTTGTCTAAAAGCCAGGGTTACGTAACCTCAGAGGAGCTAGTAAAAGCACTCGATGTTTCTCAAAAAACTGTGTACCGGTTAATTAAGAAAATTAATGATGAATATCGGGATCACCCTTTAATTCTTTCAGAGAGAGGGAGAGGATATACACTCGATTATGAGACATTCATCAGTTATAAGAAAAGCAAGACAAGCGATAAAGGCAGCCAGATTACTCCCAGTGAGCGCCGCAGTCGTGTAATGGAGGAGTTGTTGCTTTCATCTCCTAAACCGATTCCAATCTATGATTTGTTTAGTGATTATTATATTGGAGATTCTGTCATTTCAAATGACGAACAGGTGATGAGTGAGGAGCTTAAAGCTTTTAACGTAACGCTTGAACGAAAAGACCGGAAGCTCGCCGTACTGGGTGAGGAAGCGGATATTCGAAAAGCGATTAAACAGACAAATCCAATCTTCCATACGATTGACCTTGACGATCTGAAGAGTAATGAAGAACTTCACTTTAACAAATACGATGTGCTGTTTATCTTAGGTCAGCTAAGAACGATTGAAAAGGAATTGGATATTACCATCCCTTATCCGTATAACGTAAACATTTTCTCCCATGTGTACATTCTCTTAAGTCGTTCTAGAAAGGCACCTGCACTATTTTTCAGTGATAAGGTTTCTGATATTGAAAAGGAGAATATGAGAGGAGATGCCATTCTTTATCCGGTAGCAAGAGACGTTGTTCATAACATCGAGATTTACTTGAACAGCTCATTGCCAGAGATTGAGATCTACTTTTTGTATCAATATCTTGTTTCCTCAAGGATGCAGGGCTCCCTTGCCATTACCTCAACCTTTTCACCAAATGTGGTAGAGGTTACGCAAGCGTATGTTGATGGAATGAGCGAATACCTTGGAATTGACATTGAAAGCCAATCCATCTTTATCGACTTAGCAAATCACATCAAACCGATGCTGAACCGATTGGATTACAAAATCCGAGTAAAAAACGGTTTGTTAAAGCAAATTAAAGTGACGTATGAAGACGTGTTTAAAGGCGTGACAGATGTCTCAGCATTCGTTAGCAGACGGTTTGGATTACCTGAGATTAACGAAGATGAGAATGCATTTATTACCCTTTACTTTGCAAAAGTGATTGTCACGGGGCAGCATCAACGACCCATTAAAACGCTGATTATGTGTACAACTGGTATCGGAACCTCAGAATTGTTAAAAGCAAAGGTGGCTCGTACGTTTCCAGAGCTCGACATTGTTGGACTTGTGGGCTCTCACGATATGCAATTAGTGAAGGAAACGTATCCCGATGCGGAATTAATTCTGAGTACCATTCGAATCAAAGAGGATGTGCAGATTCACCAGCTACTTGTTAGTGCGATGTTTACGTTTGATGATCAGAAGCGACTTCAAAGTAAGATTGAGGCGATCTATCATGAGTCGTAATCTTACCATTCGCACATATGTCGATTGTACGTTGAATAGTCGTGGCGAGGTATTTAGCTTTATTGCTGATCTTGTAAGTGAGACATCCAATGGTGTCAAACAGGTTATTAAGCAGTTAGAACAAAGAGAAGAGCTCGGTAGCACGATGATTGCTGAACATGTTTTGCTTCCACACATTGAAAGTCCTTACGTGAGGAAGAGTGAAATCATCTTCATCCGCTTAGCCGAGCCGATACAGAATTGGGACGAGACAACAAAAGACATTCAGTTACTGATTGTCATCTCCCTTGCAGAAAATGAAAGCGTTCAATTAAAAAAAGACATCGCTGGGTTCACTCGGACCTTGGCCGATGAGGAGTTTGTTCAACAACTCATAACAATGAGCGAGCAGGACATTCTAAAGACAGTTAATCAAAACTAGGAGGAATTCAATATGAAAATCGTTGGAGTAGCAGCATGCACAGTAGGGATTGCACACACATATATCGCACAGGAGAAATTAGAGAACGCAGGTAAGAAGGCGGGACACGAGATTCACATTGAAACGCAGGGCACCATTGGAACTGAAAATGAATTATCGCAGGAACAAATCGATGCAGCAGATATCGTAATTATTGCAGCAGACGTGAAGATTGCAGGCAAAGAACGCTTTGAAGGAAAACGCATGATTGAAGTGACAACTGAAATTGCGGTGAAGTCACCAAACAAACTTATCGCCAAAGCAGCAGAGGTAATCGGGCAGAAATAACTATTGTGAATGGGAGTGGGAGACATGCAAGTAAAAGATATTGTCGATGTAAATACGATTAAAACAGGCTTAGATGTCAAAACAAAGGATGAAGCCATTCGAGCACTTGCCGAGGTTCTTTTAAAGAATGAGTACATCACGGATGTGGACGAATTCCTAAAGGACATTTACGAGAGAGAAGCACAAGGACAAACAGGAATTGGAAACTACATTGCGATTCCTCACGGGAACAGCGCAACAGTGAAAAAGATCGGTGTGGCGATTGGTATTACAAATGAAGAAATTCCATGGGAAACACTTGATGGCAAAGGGGTAAAAGGAATTATCTTATTCGCTGTTGGCAAAGAGAACGAAGGGGCGCAAACGCATCTTAAGTTACTATCCCTGTTTGCACGAAAATTAGGAAACGATGAAGTGATTGAGGCGATGCTTCAGTCAAGCAATGCAGAAGACGTACAAGCGGCTTTATGCAATTAACATCTAAGTAACGACCTAGGAGGATAGATCATGGGCCTTATAAAACAGTTAAATCTTAAAGGGCATTTATTGACAGCGATTTCTTATTTAATTCCAATCGTCTGTGGAGCGGGTTTCCTTATCGCCATCGGTATGGCATTTGGAGGAACGAGCCAGGGTGAATTAGTTCAGGGACAATTTTCAATTTGGGATGCGCTAGCAACGATGGGTGGGGCCGGACTTGGCCTATTACCAGTTGTGATCGCGACGGGAATTTCCTACTCGATTGCTGGAAAGCCGGGTATCGCTCCTGGATTTATCGTTGGTCTTACGGCTAACGCAATCGGTGCTGGATTTATCGGAGGGATTTTAGGCGGGTATATCGCCGGGTTCTTAGCACTCGCTGTGTTAAAACGAGTGATTGTTCCGAAATGGGCAAAAGGCTTAATGCCAACTTTAATTGTTCCGTTCATTACATCCATCCTTGGTGGATTAATTATGGTATACATCATTGGTGTACCAATCACAGCTCTTACTAATTTATTGACTGGTGCATTAAATGGTCTTGGTTCCTCATCCTTACTAGTATTTGGTGGGATTGTCGGGATTTTAAGTGGAGTGGACTTTGGTGGTCCAATTAACAAAACCGTCTTTGCCTTTGTTCTGACGATGCAGGCGGAAGGAATTAACGGTCCAATCACAGCCTTACAGCTTGTAAATACGGCGACACCAATTGGATTTGGACTCGCATACTTTTTAGCTAAAGTGTTTGGTAAAAACATTTACACACCAATGGAAAGAGAAACGTTAAAGTCTGCGGTTCCAATGGGTGTTGTGAATATCGTTGAAGGGGTTATCCCAATCGTTATGAATGACATCGTTCGTTGTGTTATCGCTGTTGCCATTGGTGGTGCAGCGGGTGGAGCCACTTCCATGGTTCTTGGAGCCGATGCGACCGTACCATTTGGAGGCGTATTGATGCTACCAACCATGTCTCAGCCTTGGACAGGTGCTGTAGCCATTTTAGTGAACGTGGTTGTAACAGGTGTTGCGCTAGCACTTATTAAGAAAAATGTCTCTCAAGAAGAGATGGATACACCTAAAGAAGTGGAAGAAGACGATATTGATTTAGACGACATCAAGATTACCTGATACGAATTTTTAGGAGGCTACACCAGATGAAAAAAGTTGAATTCTCACCATCACTGATGACCATGGATTTAGATAAATTTAAAGAGCAAATTACGTTCTTGAATGATCACGTGGATTCTTATCATATTGATATTATGGACGGACATTATGTACCAAATATCACGTTATCCCCTTGGTTTATTGAAGAAGTACGAAAAATAAGCAGCCTGCCGATGTCCGCACACCTTATGGTAACGGACCCGAGCTTCTGGGTGAACCAGCTAGTTGATCTAAAATGTGAGTGGATCTGCATGCACGCAGAAGTACTAGATGGTCTTGCATTCCGCTTGATTGACCAGATCCATGATGCAGGTCTAAAGGCAGGAATTGTGTTGAATCCAGAAACACCAATTGAAACCATTTTTCCTTACATTGAGCTCGTTGATAAAATCACAATCATGACTGTAGATCCTGGATTTGCTGGCCAACGTTTTATTGAAAGTACACTTGATAAGATTGTGGCATTACGTGAATTACGTGAAGAAAAAGGCTATCAGTACGTAATTGAGATGGATGGCTCCTCAAACCGCAAGTCATTTAAGAAAATTGATGCAGCAGGACCTGACATTTATATTGTTGGACGAAGTGGATTATTCGGATTAGATGACTCCATTGAGAAGTCATGGAAGATCATGAAGACGGATTATGAAGAAACAACAGGGAAAGCGTTAGTGTAAGGCAAAGTGGTATAGCCGCTTCGGGAGAATCCCTCCCTTTCCACGGGTACGGCCTCAGCCCCTTCCGCGGGAAAAGCGCCGCTACAGTGTCTTCACCACGCACTGTTTCCGTAGGAGTGTCGGGTTCTCCCTTCGCTAGTTTGATAAACAAAATAAAAAACAGATGATTCAGCAATTGAATCATCTGTTTTTTTGACTTTATCAATAAAGATTTATCAATAATCATAATATATTTATTGATAATCGATAAATAAGGTGATACATTCTTAACAGGTATAAATTGAACGAGGTGAATTCGTTATGAAACGAGAGACTTTATTTTTAAAGGTAGCAATCTTTGTGATTGGAAGTCCGATCCTTGCGCTTTGTCTGTTTTGGGTGCCAGGCATTATTGGTGAGAATTCCATTATTCATCATGATCTGAGTTTGTGGAGAGTCCCTATGATGATTGGGCTGTACGTGACAGCGATCGCATTTTTTATCGCATTGTATCAGGCTTTTATTCTTTTACGCTTAATTGATCGGGAAGAAGCCTTTTCAGAGGAATCAGTCGGTGCCCTGCGGGTCATTATGATTTGTGCCATAACCATCAGTGTGTTTTACCTCTTGGTTTCACCCCTGTTATATGCAATGGCGCAGCTTGAGGATGCACCTGGGTTACTTGCGATTGGACTGGTCATTTTATTTGCTTCCACTGTCATCGCAGGTTTTGCCGCTGTACTTAAAAAGCTTCTGAATCAGGCAATTGAGATCAAATCAGAAAATGACTTAACGGTTTGAGGTGAACAACATGGCAATTATTATTCATATTGATGTGATGCTCGCTAAGCGGAAGATGAGTGTAACAGAGCTTACAGAAAAGGTTGGTATCACAATGGCTAATCTTTCTGTCCTGAAGAACGGCAAAGCAAAAGCAATTAGGTTCTCAACACTTGAAGCGATTTGTGAGGCACTTGATTGTCAGCCCGGAGACATTCTTGAATACAAAAGCGACAAATAATCCAGTGAAGGAGAGAACAAGATGAACGCAACCTTTCAAAAAGTCGAGAGCCAGATGCTGCAAGGCACACTTCAGCTGACTCGTTTTGGGTTTGAACAAGCGATGTCCTGTTTGTTTCCCGTTGTAATCTTTACTTCTCTTGCTTTAACACAAGTCATTCCACTTCCACTCTTGCCTCGCTATGACTGGCTGCTTCTAATTTGTTTAGGTATGCAATGGTGGATGGTGCGAAGTGGGCTTGAAACAAAGGATGAGCTGAAGGTTATTACAATGTTCCATTTGATTGGGCTAGCTTTAGAAGTATTTAAGGTACATATGGGCTCCTGGACTTATCCAGAGGAAGGGTTCTTTAAAGTATTGGGTGTTCCTCTTTACAGTGGCTTTATGTATGCAAGTGTCGCGAGTTACCTTTGTCAGGCGTGGAGAAGGCACGATATACAATTAATCAACTGGCCGACGTTTTGGCTGGTTGTCCCTCTTGCTGCAGGCATTTACTTTAACTTTTTTACACACCATTATTGGCTTGATCTACGTTGGTGGCTATCGGGATGTGTCGTGATTTTGTTTTGGAAATCCTGGGTCGCTTACAGAGTAGGGGATTCTGTCTACAAGATGCCGATCTCTCTATCCTTTGTCTTAATTGGTTTCTTCATCTGGGTAGCAGAGAATATAGCGACCTTTTTTGGCGCATGGCAATATCCAAACCAAACAACTATGTGGAGTTTAGTACATCTTGGTAAAATCAGTTCGTGGCTATTGTTAGTCATCGTCAGCTTCTTAATCGTAGCGACCTTAAAGCTCGTTAAACAAAAGCAACCAGAATAAAACTGGAATGATTTCCTCTGCATGTGACAAACCAACCCATCAAATACTAAATGTACGAGAGGGGTTGTACACAGTGGAGGTTATCACAACTTTGGCAGAGAAACGGCGAGAAAAGCGCTGGAATTTTGAACGGAAGCTCCTTCAAGAGATCTCATTGAAGGAAATAGAAAAGCAATTTCACGAAACATTTGCGAGCCTCATCCCAACTCAGCATGCGAAGCGACCTTTTTTAATTGACCCGAGTCTTGATATTGGCATTGATGCTTACTTACTCGGTGCAAACTATAGTCGATTCCTTCAATACGGTGAAAGTGAGCAACAAGCAAAGTCTCGTGCGGAGGATGAATTAACGGATCTTTCCTTTGACATGTTTAACCTATTAACATGCTGGGTGCACCAGGGTGAACGGTATGGTGATGCATTAGGGATTGCAAGTGACGTCTATGTTGATACGTTATGGCAGCGGGGTTTTCATGCGGGGATGAAACGCTATCGGTTAAAATTACATTAAATCCTTTGAAGTCATGCTCATAATTTGATTCTTGTCCCAATATACTTTAACGGAACGGGACAAGGAGGATGAGGCATGCAGGTTAAGTGGATGAAAGTGATTATTGGATCGTTGCTAGCAGCGGCCCTCTTTTATATCATACAGGACCAGCTTCAAAGTGATCGTTCCATCGGATGGCATATGCCGTTGTCACAAAGAGTTATTGTAATTGATGCAGGTCATGGTGGCATGGACGGGGGAGCAGTAGCTGATTCAGGGTTACTTGAGAAAGAGGCAACCCTTGAGATTGCCAAAAAAGTACGTGACTATCTGCAGGAAGCCGGGGCCATTGTTCTCTTAACAAGAGAAGAGGACACGGACTTAGCGGACGAAGCAACGAAAAAAATCCGTACACGGAAAACAGAGGACTTAAAACGTAGAGTGGAAATCGTAAATGAATCAGATGCGGACTTATTTATCAGCATTCATATGAACGCGATTCCTTCTCCTAAATGGAGAGGCGCGCAGACGTTTTACCATTTATCTAATCCTCAAAACCAAGTTGTTGCGAAGCTCATTCAGGATGAAATGGTGCGAAATCTCGAAAATACAAATCGTATCGCCAAGCCGATTCAGCATGTGTACTTGTTGAAGGAAGCAGAAATTCCGGGTGCATTGGTTGAAGCCGGATTCCTATCTAATCCGGAGGAAGCCGAACTTCTAAACACAGAGGAATATCAGGAAAGTGTGGCAGCATCCATCTACCAAGGAATATTGCGTTACTATTCTGGTGAGGAAGCCCCGAAATAGAGAGCCAAATTGGTTTAAGCCACTTTGGCTTCTATGCTATACTGTGTCTAGAGACAGGTATTAGGAGAGGGGATCAATCATGTTAACAGAATCAGCAATTATGGAAGCGCTAAACCGCGTGAGAGATCGCGATCTGAATAAAAGCATTGTTGAAACAGGCGGCGTTAAAGAAGTCACGATAAAAGAAAACAATGTCAGTTTGAAAATTGCCTTAGCTCGAACAGGAACATCGGACCAGATGGAGATCCAACAGGAGGTTGTCGGAATCCTAAAAGGAGAGGGCGCAGATTCTGTTGGCTTGCGATTTACTGAACTAACGGAAGAGGAAATCCAGGCACAGGGAGGATTTGGTGAAGAGGCGTTTGAAGGTCCAGCTTTGCTTTCACCTGATAGTAAAACGACGTTTATCTCCGTAACAAGTGGAAAAGGCGGAGTTGGAAAATCAACCGTTTCTGTTAACCTAGCAGTATCCCTTACTCGTCTAGGGAAGAAAGTCGGCATTATTGATGCGGATATCTATGGCTTTAGTGTACCTGACATGATGGGAATTGAAGAGCGTCCCGTTGTACATAACGAACGTATTTTCCCAGTTGAACGATTTGGCGTAAAAGTCATTTCAATGGGATTCTTTGTAGAAGATAATGCACCAGTCATTTGGCGTGGACCAATGCTTGGGAAGATGATCAACCAATTCTTTAGCGAGGTTGAATGGGGAGAACTTGATTATTTAATCATGGACTTACCACCAGGTACAGGGGACGTGGCTCTTGACTTGCATACAATGATTCCTCAATCAAAAGAAATTCTTGTCACGACTCCTCATGCAACAGCTGCGTTTGTTGCAGCCCGTGCTGGGACGATGGCGATTAAAACAAATCATCAAATTTTTGGTGTCGTTGAAAATATGGCTTATTTTGAAAGCCAGACTACAGGTGAAAGAGAATATGTCTTTGGCCGTGGTGGAGGAACAAGACTTGCTGAAGAACTAAAAACTGAGGTTCTCGGCCATGTACCGCTTGGACAACCGGACATTGATGAAAACGACTTTGCTCCATCAATCTATGGACCGGAGCATCCAATTGGAATTATCTATACTGAGATTGCTAAAAAGGTGTTAGACAAGCCCCTTCGTTAATAGAAAAAGCAACAAAATCTAATGTGATTTTGTTGCTTTTTTATTATCCTTTTTCTCCGCCTTCTTTTTCGGACGCTTTGTTTTCCTCGGCTATCTTTTTAAGCATTTCATTTAGTTTTTCTTGATAATAAGGGCTTTCAAAATTTTCCTGCATAATGGTATTTAATTGCTCGCGATATTCCTTTGTTTTCATTAATTCTAAAGCTGCTTTTTCCATTTCAGGATCCTTTAATACATCAATCAGCATCGCTTGATATTCAGGATCTTTCATCAGAGCTTTAAGCATCTTTTCATTTTCCTGCTGCATGCTTTGGGCGAAGGTTTTAGCAAATTCGGGATCCTTTAAAATCTCCTGCCAATACTTCTTACCTTCTTCTGAAGTTAACGTATCCTGGATCGTTTTTTTGACCATGTCCTGATCCATGACAAATTCTTCGCGCATATCTTCTTCCGTCATTAGCTCGTGGATCGCTTCTTTTCCTTCATCGGTTTTAAGCATATCCACCATCATTTTCTTTGTTCCATCATAGCTCGGTTGTGATCCCTCACTATTTTGTTGAGCGCAACCAGAAAAAAGTAGAAGGATACCAAGTCCAAGCGCCATGTATCGTAATTTCATCACACATATCTCTCCCTTTTAGGATCTACTATGCTTAATGTGAGAAAAAACAAAAAAGATTATGCATTGGTTACGGATTAGATATGGAAACATTCAAAGGTCGTTGGTACAATTAAAGAAGAGGAGCAACATAGACATTGGGGGATATCGTGTGAATAGCCGTAAAGTCGTTTTTTTATTTTGGAGTACACTGCTAGTTGGAAGTTTAACCGGGGGTGTGGTAGGTAGTATATTAAACGCCGATCGTTTAACCGGCGGGGGATTTGCGAACTTCTTCTGGGGCGCGGTTTGGGCCATTGGGATTAGTGCAGCGTTTAGCTTAATCGCACAAATGGGATTCTTTGCGTATTTAACCTTACATAGGTTTGGTCTCGGCATTTTTAAATCTGTCCGTTTATGGAACCGGATTCAAATGGTCATTATTGCGTTTGTTGTCTTTGATTTATTTTACTTACGTTATGCAGCCTTTGCGGAAGCTGGAGAAAGCATATGGTCCTATATGATCATCCCAGTCTTACTTCTTCTATATGGAATGGTGATTGCTGCACTTAAAGCGAAGGCGACAAACCGTCAAGCGTTTATTCCTGCGCTATTTTTTATCGTTGTGGTCACAACCATTGAGTGGGTACCGGCACTTACGGCGAATGATCCAAAGTGGTTATGGATTTATTTCACACCACTTCTTGCAGCAAATACATGGCAATTGTTAATTTTGCACCGACTGACCGGCACGGATCAAAAGGCATAAAGTTTAATAAGAAAAGCCCGCATATCCAGTTAATAATGGAGAAGCGGGCTTTTGTATTATTCTACTTCTTCACTATCAGGCTCGGCACCAGTCATTAAAGATTCAACAGAGGAGAAGGTGAAGCCGTTGTTTCTTAACTCTTTAATAATCTCGGGAAGTGCATTCTCTGTTTGTTTTGCAGAGTCCGAAGCATGGAAGAGAATCACATCACCTGCTGTTGTTTCTTCTAACACATTCTTAATAATTTGATCTGTTCCAGGGTTTTGATAATCCTTAGAATCAACACTCCAATGAATAATGCTTAATCCTTGCTTGTCTGCAATACCTAAAACCTCTTGATTAAATGCTCCGTTTGGCGGACGAAGAAGAACCGGTCTCTCCTCAGCAAATTCCGTTAACACCTGCTGACCTCTCTGAATGTCCTGACTTACCTTTGTTGCATCCCACGTATCATAGCTTTTGTATTGGTAGCCATGATTCCCAATCGTATAGCCGCTCTCATGAATCTTGCTTGCGAGCTCCGGGTACCGTTCTGCCCAGGAAGCAGAGAGGAAGAAGGTTGCCTCGTCTACCTTTTCATTTTGGAGTGTCTCAAGTATAGGTAGTAATCGTTCCTCGCCCCAGCTCACATTAAATGTTAGAGCAACGTTCTTTTCATCTGTTTCTGATCTGTAAAAGGCTTGCGGTCCGCTATCGGTTGTAAAGACACTCATAGTGTGTCGTTCTAAATAAATCCAACCGGCTGCAAAAAAAGCAGCGACTAATATAATAGATAATGCCTTCCAATTCTTCGCCTGAATAACCCAGATTCCTTTCACCAACCTCGCTCCTTCTCATCGTTTATACTCAATTTATGCGGAGCGGGACAAGATATGAATAAAAAGCGAAGAAATAGAAAAGACTGAATGCTATTGTGTAAGAAGTTATGTCGATGGATGAGGTGCTGTTTATGCTGGGTGTTGTGTTGCAGAGTAAGGAAGCTCAAGAAGTTGAATACTTACTAAAAAGAGAGATGGAAGAAATTCTATTAGATCTATCAGATCCAAGGATCGATGACATCGTCAAACATGTGATGAGAGAAAAGTATCAGCTCATCTATGGTTTATATAAACGTTTTGTCTCACCAAAAGACCGTATTAAATATGCATTAGCCATTGCCGAACGAAAATAATATTATGTTTTTAAAATAATTTTTTGAAAAAACATTGACGGTTTTAATCGGACCGTGTTATATTCTTAACTACCGCCACTGAGACACACATTGTTGGCAAAAATATTTTAAAAAAAGATGTTGACTTTCAAAGTGAGTTGCGGTAAAGTATTAAAGGTCGCTACAAGCGATCATAAGTTCTTTGAAAACTGAACAAAAGCCAAGCGTACGAAGAGATACAAGATATCTCATAAGTATAAAAAAGTCGTAGTGTAAGCTACGCAATTGGAAAGTTGATGGTAACATCAACGCCAGCAGTTGAGCAATCAACTCACCACTTTTATGGAGAGTTTGATCCTGGCTCAGGACGAACGCTGGCGGCGTGCCTAATACATGCAAGTCGAGCGGACGTTTTTGAAGCTTGCTTCAAAAACGTTAGCGGCGGACGGGTGAGTAACACGTGGGCAACCTACCTTATCGACTGGGATAACTCCGGGAAACCGGGGCTAATACCGGATAACATCTAGCACCTCCTGGTGCTGGATTAAAAGAGGGCTTCTTGCTCTCACGATGAGATGGGCCCGCGGCGCATTAGCTAGTTGGAGAGGTAACGGCTCCCCAAGGCGACGATGCGTAGCCGACCTGAGAGGGTGATCGGCCACACTGGGACTGAGACACGGCCCAGACTCCTACGGGAGGCAGCAGTAGGGAATCTTCCGCAATGGACGAAAGTCTGACGGAGCAACGCCGCGTGAGTGATGAAGGGTTTCGGCTCGTAAAGCTCTGTTATGAGGGAAGAACACGTACCGTTCGAATAGGGCGGTACCTTGACGGTACCTCATCAGAAAGCCACGGCTAACTACGTGCCAGCAGCCGCGGTAATACGTAGGTGGCAAGCGTTGTCCGGAATTATTGGGCGTAAAGCGCGCGCAGGCGGCCTTTTAAGTCTGATGTGAAATCTTGCGGCTCAACCGCAAGCGGCCATTGGAAACTGGGAGGCTTGAGTACAGAAGAGGAGAGTGGAATTCCACGTGTAGCGGTGAAATGCGTAGATATGTGGAGGAACACCAGTGGCGAAGGCGACTCTCTGGTCTGTAACTGACGCTGAGGCGCGAAAGCGTGGGGAGCAAACAGGATTAGATACCCTGGTAGTCCACGCCGTAAACGATGAGTGCTAGGTGTTAGGGGTTTCGATGCCCGTAGTGCCGAAGTTAACACATTAAGCACTCCGCCTGGGGAGTACGGCCGCAAGGCTGAAACTCAAAGGAATTGACGGGGGCCCGCACAAGCAGTGGAGCATGTGGTTTAATTCGAAGCAACGCGAAGAACCTTACCAGGTCTTGACATCCTTTGACCACTCTGGAGACAGAGCTTCCCCTTCGGGGGCAAAGTGACAGGTGGTGCATGGTTGTCGTCAGCTCGTGTCGTGAGATGTTGGGTTAAGTCCCGCAACGAGCGCAACCCTTGACCTTAGTTGCCAGCATTTAGTTGGGCACTCTAAGGTGACTGCCGGTGACAAACCGGAGGAAGGTGGGGATGACGTCAAATCATCATGCCCCTTATGACCTGGGCTACACACGTGCTACAATGGATGGTACAAAGGGTTGCGAAGCCGCGAGGTGAAGCCAATCCCATAAAGCCATTCTCAGTTCGGATTGTAGGCTGCAACTCGCCTGCATGAAGCTGGAATTGCTAGTAATCGCGGATCAGCATGCCGCGGTGAATACGTTCCCGGGCCTTGTACACACCGCCCGTCACACCACGAGAGTTTGTAACACCCGAAGTCGGTGAGGTAACCTTTTGGAGCCAGCCGCCGAAGGTGGGACAGATGATTGGGGTGAAGTCGTAACAAGGTAGCCGTATCGGAAGGTGCGGCTGGATCACCTCCTTTCTAGGGAGTTTTACTTCTAGTCGATCACACAGTTTATCTGATGTGAATACGCTTTGGCTTTTGTTCGGTTTTGAATGAACTTATTCATTCAAACGAAGACCGACTTTCTGTCGGCATGGTTCTTTGAAAACTAAATCGTGCAATGCAAAACACACACAACGCAATCATCGTTAGATGAAAGCGAGTCTATATACACCATACTTGATGAATGACATCTTACGATGTTCTGAAATCAACTTGGTTAAGTTATGAAGGGCGCACGGTGAATGCCTTGGCACTAGGAGCCGAAGAAGGACGCGACGAACGGCGAAACGCCTCGGGGAGCTGTAAGTGAGCTTTGATCCGAGGATATCCGAATGGGGGAACCCACCATTTTTAATCGAATGGTACCCGTATCTGAATACATAGGATACGAGGAGGCAGACCCGGGGAACTGAAACATCTAAGTACCCGGAGGAAGAGAAAGAAAAATCGATTTCCTGAGTAGCGGCGAGCGAAACGGAAACAGCCCAAACCTGAAGGCTTGCCTTCAGGGGTTGTAGGACATTCCATTGGAGTTACAAAGAAACGGAGTAGGTGAAGCATCTGGAAAGATGCGTCAAAGAGGGTAACAACCCCGTAGCCGAAACTTCGTTTCCTCCGGAGTGTATCCTGAGTACGGCGGGACACGTGAAACCCCGTCGGAATCCGGGAGGACCATCTCCCAAGGCTAAATACTCCCTAGTGACCGATAGTGAACCAGTACCGTGAGGGAAAGGTGAAAAGCACCCCGGAAGGGGAGTGAAAGAGATCCTGAAACCGTGTGCCTACAACTAGTCAGAGCCCATTAACGGGTGATGGCGTGCCTTTTGTAGAATGAACCGGCGAGTTACGATGTCGTGCAAGGTTAAGCTGATGAGGCGGAGCCGTAGCGAAAGCGAGTCTGAATAGGGCGAATTGAGTACGCCGTCGTAGACCCGAAACCGAGTGATCTACCCATGTCCAGGGTGAAGTTCAGGTAACACTGAATGGAGGCCCGAACCCACGCATGTTGAAAAATGCGGGGATGAGGTGTGGGTAGGGGTGAAATGCCAATCGAACTCGGAAATAGCTGGTTCTCCCCGAAATAGCTTTAGGGCTAGCCTCGAGGGAAGAGTCTTGGAGGTAGAGCACTGATTGGACGAGGGGTCCCCACAGGATTACCGAATTCAGTCAAACTCCGAATGCCAAGTACTTATCCTCGGGAGTCAGACTGCGAGTGCTAAGATCCGTAGTCAAGAGGGAAACAGCCCAGACCATCAGCTAAGGTCCCAAAGTATACGTTAAGTGGCAAAGGATGTGGAGTTGCCCAGACAACCAGGATGTTGGCTTAGAAGCAGCCACCATTTAAAGAGTGCGTAATAGCTCACTGGTCGAGTGACTCTGCGCCGAAAATGTAACGGGGCTAAACGTATCACCGAAGCTATGGATGAACACCTTAGGTGTTCGTGGTAGGGGAGCGTTCCAAGGACAGCGAAGCTAGATCGTGAGGACTAGTGGAGTGCTTGGAAGTGAGAATGCCGGTATGAGTAGCGAAAAGAGGGGTGAGAATCCCCTCCGTCGAAAGCCCAAGGTTTCCTGAGGAAGGCTCGTCCGCTCAGGGTCAGTCGGGACCTAAGCCGAGGCTGAAAAGCGTAGGCGATGGACAACAGGTTGATATTCCTGTACCACCTCTCCACCGTTTGAGTAATGGGGGGACGCAGAAAGGTAGGGTGAGCGCGCTGATGGATATGCGCGTCTAAGCTGTTAGGCTGGAAAGTAGGCAAATCCGCTTTCCGTTCGGCTGAGCAGTGATAGCGAGGGAAATTTAGTACCGAAGTCCCTGATCCTCCGCTGCCTAGAAAAGCCTCTAGCGAGGTGGAAGGTGCCCGTACCGCAAACCGACACAGGTAGGCGAGAAGAGAATTCTAAGACGCGCGGGAGAACTCTCGTTAAGGAACTCGGCAAAATGACCCCGTAACTTCGGGAGAAGGGGTGCTCTATTAGGGTGCAAGCCCGAGAGAGCCGCAGTGAAAAGATCCAAGCGACTGTTTAGCAAAAACACAGGTCTCTGCGAAGCCGCAAGGCGAAGTATAGGGGCTGACACCTGCCCGGTGCTGGAAGGTTAAGAGGAGGGGTTATCCTTCGGGAGAAGCTCTGAATTGAAGCCCCAGTAAACGGCGGCCGTAACTATAACGGTCCTAAGGTAGCGAAATTCCTTGTCGGGTAAGTTCCGACCCGCACGAATGGTGTAACGATTTGGATACTGTCTCAACGAGAGACCCGGTGAAATTATAGTACCTGTGAAGATGCAGGTTACCCGCGACAGGACGGAAAGACCCCATGGAGCTTTACTGTAGCCTGATAGTGGATGTTGGTATCGTTTGTACAGGATAGGTAGGAGCCTTTGAAACCGGAGCGCCAGCTTCGGTGGAGGCATTGGTGGGATACTACCCTGACGGTGCTGACATTCTAACCTCGACCCGTGATCCGGGTCAGGGACATTGTCAGGTGGGCAGTTTGACTGGGGCGGTCGCCTCCTAAACAGTAACGGAGGCGCCCAAAGGTTCCCTCAGAATGGTTGGAAATCATTCGAAGAGTGCAAAGGCATAAGGGAGCTTGACTGCGAGACCTACAAGTCGAGCAGGGACGAAAGTCGGGCTTAGTGATCCGGCGGTGCCGAATGGAAGGGCCGTCGCTCAACGGATAAAAGCTACCCTGGGGATAACAGGCTTATCTCCCCCAAGAGTCCATATCGACGGGGAGGTTTGGCACCTCGATGTCGGCTCGTCGCATCCTGGGGCTGAAGTAGGTCCCAAGGGTTGGGCTGTTCGCCCATTAAAGCGGCACGCGAGCTGGGTTCAGAACGTCGTGAGACAGTTCGGTCCCTATCCGTCGCGGGCGCAGGAAATTTGAGAGGAGCTGTCCTTAGTACGAGAGGACCGGGATGGACACACCGCTGGTGTACCAGTTGTTCCGCCAGGAGCATCGCTGGGTAGCTACGTGTGGACGGGATAAGTGCTGAAAGCATCTAAGCATGAAGCCCCCCTCAAGATGAGATTTCCCATAGCGTAAGCTAGTAAGACCCCTTAGAGATGATGAGGTTGATAGGTCTGGAGTGGAAGTGTGGCGACACATGGAGCGGACAGATACTAATCGGTCGAGGACTTATCCAATTTGGTGTATGACTGTGTGAGCACGATTTAGTTTTGAAGGAATCATATTCTTTCAAGTAGACAACAAACACGTAAGTGGTTGGCAGTCTAATAGTCCGGTGGCAATAGCGAAGAGGTCACACCCGTTCCCATGCCGAACACGGCCGTTAAGCTCTTCTGCGTCAATGGTAGTTGGGGGCTTCCCCCTGCGAGAGTAGAACGTTGCCGGGCTTTTTTTTGTTTATACATACTTTATTATTCCACAGTAGCTCAGTGGTAGAGCAATCGGCTGTTAACCGATCGGTCGTAGGTTCGAGTCCTACCTGTGGAGCCAATATTTGCTTTGCTTCCATAGCTCAGCAGGTAGAGCACCACCATGGTAAGGTGGGGGTCAGCGGTTCGAATCCGCTTGGAAGCTTATATAGAAGTATTCCGCGTAAAGGTTTCTCCAATGATGGAGAAGCTTATTTTTTTGTTTTTATTGCTAGAATGATTAAATAAATTAATGACTAGAGTAATCAGAAAATCGTAATCAAAGTGACTTCAGTTAATAGCATACCATTATTTCATACTGTAAGATTGACCTAATACTCTTAGCTCAAGCACGTTTTAGGAGGTTAGGTCATGAACGGTTTAGCAACAAAAGTTGATAAAACTAAAACTAGTTGGATCCTACTAATGATCTGGAGTACCCTAACGATAAGTATCATCTATTGGTATGTTGGAAGCCCGCAAAGGTTTATAGAGTTGAGATTAGGTTATCATGAGGAGTTACTAGGAAATTTAATGGTTTGGCTTTTTACTCTAGCGATTATTCTTACGTATAGTTTATACACTGTCTATGCTATACCATTTATAAAAAGTCACCTCTTTACGTTTAATTGGTTGAAAATTATCGGTATTTGGGCTGCGTTCGCAACAGGTATAGTAGAAGAAGTACTATTTCGCCAAGTATTAATGGACTATCTTTACACTTTGAATGTATCGAGTGTTGCTCAAATAATCCTTTCTGGGCTAGCCTTTGGTCTAGCTCATGGTGCGTGGGGGTTACTAAGGGGAGAAGTAAAAGTTGTTTTTCCTGTTATAGTTTCAACTACTATTTTAGGATGTTTACTAGCTGCACTCTATATCTTTTCAGGAAGAAGTACATTAGCTCCAATCGTTGCACATGTGGTTATAAATATGATTATAGAACCATGGCTTATGCTTTCTGCAGTTTCGGGGAAATGGAAATAGTCAATATAATACCAAAAAAGGTGCACCTACTATATGGGAGCACCTTTTTAAAATAAGCCAGAAAAGCTTCTAATTATATGATTTTGATTAAAAATTGATAAAATAAGTTAGCTCCCTTTTCGTGAGTCAGTTCCTTTTCTGATATGGAGTACATTCCTACCAAATAACCAAAACTCTCTACAAATGGGTATACACGTGTATCCGGTATCTTGACCTCATATTCCTTATCATTATAAAAAAGGCACCAAATATCTTTGTCTAAAGCTTTTAACAAGATTCCCTCGATATCATGGTTGTTCTCGTAATATCCTACATGCATATGCTTGGTTTCATCAAAAAGCATAGTATAACGTTCCTCCTAGCGCTACTAAACAATGTACAAATGTAGTAGAGTACAGAAATTAAGAGCCTTATCTAAGAAATGAAGGCTCTAGTTTAAGTAATCTATCATGCTTTATTTACTCTAATCTCTATAACCTTTATTACTATATAAACAATTAAGAATCCACCTGCAGCGCCAACTACCATGCGAGAAATTGTTAGAAGCCCATCATGAACATGATTAGAAATCAGAAAGACAATCGTCAAATAAATTAAGAGAAGAAGGTATGGGATAACTTTAGCGATGAGGATTAATCCTTTCTTACCTTCAACGCCCCATTTGTTTTTATAAATAGTTAAAACCGTCCAGGCTGCAGGTACTGACACAACAGTCAACGGTACGATCGCAACTGCAAGTATGTTCCTTAGCATACCTGTACTAAAAGTAATTCCCACCCATGAGAAAATAGTTAACAAAAGGGTTATAATAGTTATTGGTAACAGAGATTTCCCCAAGTTATGATGCTTTTCCGCAATCGTCCCCATATCTGTATAGATAGGCTTTGTACCTGGAGCAGCACGGAAAAAATGCATACCCTGACTAGACAAAACATGTGTCCAGCCTGCTTCCGTAAACAAGTTAAGATATTCATCCTTCTCTTCATCTGCCAGTTCCCGGTAATCAATATTGTAAATATACTCAGCTGGTTCACCTTTCTTAAGCGTATAGCCCATAAAAGCAAACTTTTCAAGATGCCAGCCTTCTTTTGATTTAAGTTGCAGCTTCTTCATATCTGTTTCTTCTCCAAAGGCCAAACCTTCAGACATGATATATTTAGTTGTTTTCATCTTCTCCAGCCTCCTTGAGTTTAAGTCCTGCTTCTGCTAGGTGAATCATCTTTTTGCGTAGCTTGACATCTTCTTCTAAAACGATTCTTCCTTTTTGAGTGAGTAAATATGTTTTTCTTCTAGAGTCTGTCGCATCATGTAAGTAAATCCACTCATTTTTAAGTAGTTTCTTGATGATGGTGTACATGGATGCGGGGCCGATGGTTAGAATCCCATCCGTTGTTTCTTCAATTAGGTTCATGATGGCATACCCGTGCCGTGGCTTTGTTAAAGCAGCCATAATGTAAAACATAGAGTCAGTTAGTTGTTCGTTTTGTTTCATTTTTATCACCGGTTTCTGTTTTATATCGTAATGTGATATATCTAAATATAATATATCTTTTTATGATATATAAGTCAACTCTAATTTATCCTCACAACTCATGTTTCTAATCCCATCATAAGGGAATGGATTCCTAAATAACTCAAAAAAAGGAGGGATTGTCTTTGAAGAGGTATATGAAGCTAAGTGCGTTCATTTCTGTTTCTGCTTTAACTGTGGCGTGTAACACAACAACAGACACAGATACTTCACCACAAAACGAGCCAACACAAAATGAATCACAGCAAGCAGAATCTGAAATCAATGAGGAAGATGAGGACTTAGAGCAAGCTCCAGAGAACGATACTGAATCTGATGAAGATAATACTGAAAACGTTGATTCAACAGAAGACGATGAAGCAGAGACAAGTAA
The DNA here is from genome assembly GCA_037965595.1 of Alkalihalobacillus sp. FSL W8-0930. Classification (NCBI taxonomy): domain Bacteria; kingdom Bacillati; phylum Bacillota; class Bacilli; order Caryophanales; family Bacillaceae; genus Alkalihalobacillus; species Alkalihalobacillus sp. FSL W8-0930. Next base: position 214,018 of record CP150183.1, read on the forward strand.
CGAAGAGCCAGTGGAAACAGAAGATCTTGCAGCTACAGAAGAAGATAACAATGACGATGAAGAATACACGGAAGAACAAGTGAGCGGCGGGTATCTAATCTATACAGAAGTTTTTGAAGGTCAGGATTTAGTCTATTCATTTGTACGAACCCCTGAAGATTTAAGTGTAGAGGAGAGATTTCATCAATCCTTAATGGAGAGCGATCAATCTCAACGAGAGCTGTTTTCAAATGTTTATGATTTTGAATTAGATGGAACGACGGTTAACCTTTATTACGATGAGAATGAAACATTAAGTATGGCATCTACAGAGTCGGCGATATTTTGGAGCATGCTTGATGAGATTGGCTTTAGATTTGGTGTAGAAGAAGCGAACTTATTTAATCAAGATGGAGAAAGAGGACTACAGTTTGCTGAAAACGAGTGGAATGAACCGATTGACATAGAGAATAAGCCAAACCGAGGATATTACGTTCTAACAGAAGAGACCACAGATGATGGCGAACCTCTTTATATTAGTGGTGCCTTAGCCGGGGAGGAGATGAATGATCCGAATGGTGAAGCATTTACTTTTGAACAAACGCTTGAAGCGATGACAACGGTAAATGAGAATGATGATGCGTATAAAACAGGGATATATGAAGGGCTAACCATTCAAGAGGCGGAGATAGAGGACGGTCTAGCAACGGTTCGATATGAAATCACGCGAGACGAACAGGCTCCCGAAGACGAACGAATTCAATTTGAACATGTGATTCAACTGGCTGCTCTTGACTTTCAAGTGAACGAACTACAGCTGATCAATGAAACCGATCGAGTGATCTCAACCTATCCTTTAAATGAATTGGCTGAGGCAAGTGATGAGAATGAAGGATCAGAGAATCAGTCAAAGATTGAAAAAGAAGACGTTTCCGGTTTGGTCTATGATTATATTAAAGAAAATGATGTGTTTGATACAGAAGAGATCGGTATGATGGTAGAAGAGCGAGAGGGAGAGGACCACTATGCTGTAGCTGTCGGTTCTTCAACTGAAGAGAAGTTCACCACGTATGCTTGGTATCAGGTTGATAAGGAAACAGGTGAGGTTGAAGAGAGGGAATGATTAAGTCTATAAGTAGAAGGTGCAGTCTTGATCATCAAGGCTGCATTGTTTTGTCAAAAAGCTAATTTCTCTATGGTACAATAAAAGAAAAGGAGTCGTTCAAATGTCTAAGGTAGACGCGACGTATAGTGAATTTAGCTGGGTGAATTTTAGCTTAGAGCTTTTGGTCATCCTTGTACTCATTGTTGCCATCCTTATTGTCTGGAAGACTGTTAAAAAAACGTAGAGATGCTGGATTGTTGAGGGGATTCGTATGTATTTTCCAAAGTTCTGGGCAAAATCAATAGTAAATGAAAGAGAAGCTTCAGGGACTCAGTTCTCCATCCCTGTATGGCGATGGTCTGATCATAGCTTGGATGATGCGCAGCAACTGGCAAATCAAGCGGCGGAGCTTTTACGAAGTCGCATTCGTTCTGGTGAGTATTTGTCGAACGAATATTACGGCGATCGACCTGTTCGAGAAGAAGTAATCTTTGAACAAAAAGATGAGCAAGAATCAGCGGAATTGGTCATTACGCGGAATGCGCAGGGTTGTTTGGTGTTGAACACGGCTCATGTGATGTTTGTGGACGTTGATATAGAAGAACCTAAACCGACGCTATTCAAACGCGTTCTCGGTTTGTTTTTTGAACCAACTGAAAAACCTGAAACGATTGAGGAAGCAGCCATTAAGCATATAAGAGGATGGGTTGAAGAACATTCAGAAAGAGGCGTACGTGTGTATCGAACCCGAGGGGGGCTGCGTTATTTAATCACGCATAAGATTTACACACCAGGAGATGCGGATTCAGATCGGTTATTGGAGCAATTGAACAGTGACCCGCAGTATCGAAAGCTGTGCTCTGCTCAAAAAAGCTTTCGAGCACGGCTGACTCCTAAGCCAAAGCGGATTGGACTGTATCAACCTCCCGTGCGGTTTCCCTACTTGAAGCAAGAAGAAAAAAAGCAGATGGATCAATGGGAGCAGAATTATAAAAACGCTTCTTCCAAGAGGCGAACGTGTGAGCATGTGGCCACATTTGGGAATCCAATCATTCATCCTAAGGTACAAGATGTAATCGAACTACACGATCAAATGACTGAATTACATAAAGATTTGCCACTGGCATAACAGATCAAGAAGGAGCGATTTTATGGACGTATTTGCAGAGTTTTTAGAGGGAATTGATAACCCGGACCATCGCGCGAGAACAGAAGAGGTATTAGCGTGGGTGCTTAAAACGTATCCGGAGCTTGCGCCAAAGATTGCATGGAACCAACCGATGTTCACGCATCATGAAACATTTATCATTGGATTTAGTGTAGCAAAGCAGCATTTGGCCGTTGCACCTGAAAAGGTTGTTATTGATCGCTTTTCTGATGAAATTAAAGAAGCTGGTTATGATCATACGGCTCAATTGGTTCGCATGAAGTGGAAGATGCCAACGGACTTTTCTCTCATTGGTAAGCTGATTGAGTTTAACATTCAAGACAAGGCTGAAGTGACAACATTTTGGCGTAAATAGTGAAGGGCGAAACGAGCAGATAGAGCTTGTTTCGCTTTTTTTGGTATGAGCTTCTTGCTTTTAGTGGACTTCTTCTTGGTGATGGGAGGACGGGACTTGGTGCAAGGGATTAGAGCTTGGTGGGATCTGCGTTTAGCTTGATTAAACCTGTCTTTTTCTTGTTAAGAAGTAGGTTGTTCTTACTAATCTGTAGATGTTTCTTGGTAAGCATTAAAAAATTAATCTAATTTTAAAATACGTGCCACTTTTTATGGTTTTCATTCGTCTATATAAGTGAAGGGAGAGTGAGACTTTTTTGGAAGATAAAGAATTGGTTAAACGGATGCTGAATGGAGACGAATTGGCCTTAGAGGCTTTACATAAACGCTATGCTCGTCAAATCTATCATTATATCTATACGGAGACGAGCAATTATGATGCGGCGGAAGAGATCCTCCAAGAGGTCTTTTACAAAGTGGCAACGAAGATCAGTCACTTTAAACAACGCTCATCATTTAAAACGTGGATCTACGTAATTACAAGACACGCTATTATTGATTATTATCGTAAACAGGAAACACAACTAAAGACCGTTCCATTACAGGAAGAGTTTATTGATTACCGTGGAGGAGTTGGACACGGAGAGCAATTATCAGAGCTACAGCATCTCATTAACCAGCTCCCTTTAAAGTATCGGCGCATTATGCATCTTAGGTACGTTGAAGAATTCTCGTTACTTGATACAGCAAGGATTACAGGGGTCTCAGTGATGTCAGTTAAGTCTACGCAAAAGCGTGCGAAAAAGATGCTGAAGACACAGCGGGATGAGGGGGTAGCGTATAATGGATAATCCCAAAGAGAAGAAATACATTGTCTTACCTCATAGTGCTTACACCAAAAGCTTAAAAGCATTCAAACAAGGCATGCAGGACGCCGAAGAACCAAAGCCTAAAAGCCGAGGCGCATATATCGCATCAAGCCTAGGAGCTGCTGCGTTACTAGGGTTCATTATTTTCACCGTCTTACCGATAACCGACAACCAAGAACAGCCGGCAGATGAAGAGAATCAGGTAGAGAAGGTAGAGGAAGTGAATGAAGAGAAGGCTGTGGATTTTGATGAGATTGATGTGAATGAGGAATTGCTTTCTGAGGTGGTGGAGCGACCGGACTATGAGCTAGGTGATGTTGGTGGAGGGGGAGATAAACAGTTTCATCATGATGAACTCCAAGTATTTGTACCGGATGATTGGGAGATGAGTAGAAGCGATGACGGTTTTGCTAACGGAACCAAAACGACTTTAACGGGATTTGGTGGAGTTCAGCAAACGATATTAATTTTTGAGAATGAAGCTTCCCAGGAAGAGGTTAATCAAGCGAGGGAAGAGTTGTTGTCAGATATTATGTATACAAAGGCGACAGAAGTTCCGATGGATTGGTTAAGATACTTATTTGAAGAAGAACAACAGCTAGGTATAGAGTTCCACTTTCTTAGTAGATATGATAATCGTTTTGCAATTGAATTAGATGATACAACTAAAATGTATACATTAATAAATGAAAATGATAGGCGTTTGTACGATTATGTTGAAGCTGATTTATTTGGGAAGAAGCTCATACTATTAACGGATATTAATTCAACTCATTCAAGTAAACTTGCTTCGACCTATGTTACTTTGAGTGGTATTACTCCAAGTAACGCTTACGATATGGTAGCAGCTTATGGACCTTATGAGCAAAAGTACGGCAGGCGCTCATCGATCACAATCTTAACTGGAATGCCTACGTATGATTTCACAGAATTACTCCTTTACGAGCATGAACTAGGTTTTACAAGTTATCTAGAAGAGGGAACGGAAGTAGAGAAAATTGAGCGGAATGGATTCACGGAGTGGAAATTTGTTCATGAGAAGAATGGAAACAATAGTTACTATTCGTTTGGAAAGTTAGATCCATCTGTTTCAGTTGAAGATGCAAAGGAAACGTTAATAAATGGATATGAGTTTGATCCTCAATATGTTGAAGGGGCAAGTCATGTAAGCTTCTATCATATAATGCGACAAGGTCAGGATGACGAAATGCTAAGGACATTTGAACTCGTCCAGAAACAAGGCGACTGGTACTACATCTTCACGCAAGCGGATAATCGTGAGGGATTCTACTCTCCACAAATCGGCGCATTAGCCACCAAATTCCAACAAGAAATCATGTTCCACTAAACAAAAAAGGACGTTCTGCCACGTGCAGAGCGTTCTTTTTTGCTAGAGTTCTTTACACGCCCACGCATCAATCTCCACTTTAAACGGCGGTGCAGCGAGTGCGACTACATACAATAATGTGGTACATGGGAGATGTCCATCAAGAAAGTCATGAACAACCTGTCTCCGTTTGTCCGTTTCGAATTCTCCGACTAAATAAAAGACCAGTTTCGTTAGGTCTTTGATCTCCATCTCTGCTTCATCGAGATTCAGTTTAATGTTGTGGAGTGCTAGTTTTAGTTGCTCTATGGGATCTTCAGGAATTTCATTGTCTACACTCATCCCAAGCTGACCTGATAGGGTAAGCCACCGGTTCGGACCTGTGACTTCCATTTGATGAACGTAGGGGGCTACGGGTTGGTGGACGGTGTTAGGGTTTCTTGATGTTTTCATATGTGGACTCCATTCTGAATTTTATTTTGCAGGAATTTCCTCTCATATCTTGAATGGTACAATATATCAATTAATAAGGGAGTGCTTTCTATGCAGGATCGTATTTTAAACAACAACCGAGAGGAGTATGAACACCTTCTACTCCTTGTTACGATCTGTTCATTCTTTACATGTAAGAAAATTAAGAAACTTGAACGCTATAAAAAGAAACTAAAAGAACAGCTTCATATTACATAGAAACGGAGAGACATGATGCTAAATGATCCTTGGTTTACCGTTCAAGAGATTGACCCGTCCACATTTGCGATTAGCGAGTATGGTCATTGGGAGAAGGTTCACTCGTTTCTCCTTATAGGGGATAAGAGAGCTATGTTAATAGACACCGGGCTTGGTATTGATGATCTGTCAAGAGTGACCTCGCAGTTAACCAAGCTTCCGATCGATGTCTTAACGACACATGTACATGCAGACCATATCGGAAGCCACGGTCAATATGAGCGCATCTATGTTCATGAGGCTGATCAAGATTGGCTAGTCAACGGGATACAAGGACTTCCTCTAGAGCAAATACGAAAGGATATGAGTCGAGATATCACAGTTCCAACTCCTGATTCATTTGATCCTAAAACCTATCGACCGTTTCAAGGTGAGCCAACTGGTTTGTTGCGTGATGGTCAAGTGTTTGATGGTGGGGGCCGTGTGTTAACCGTATTACATACCCCTGGCCATTCACCGGGTCACCTCTCATTTTTTGAAAAGAAGAGTGGCTATTTGTTTACCGGTGATTTATTGTACGACACTACACCCGTGTATGCTCATTATCCATCAACGAGTCCCAGTGATCTTGCTGATTCCTTAGAGAAAATAGCAGCACTTGAAGGCGTTAGTAGAGTGTATGGAGCACATAATACATTAGGTCTTTCTCCTAAGATTCTAGATGAGGTCAGGGTTGCAGTTACATACTTGAGAGAGCATAACTTACTGCACTTTGGCACTGGGGTACACCAGTTTAATGGGTTTAGTGTTCAGTTCTAGGTTAAACAAACGTTTGATTAATAAGTTAGTTCAAATGTGGTGTCGGGTTTAAATCGCTTAGGCATATCTCTAAACTCCTTAAAGGTAAGTGTAAGTCCTGTTTCTTGATCAGGTAGAGCAGGGATAACGACAAAGCTTGTATTCATGTGTTCGCCCGAGCCACCGCCACCTCGCCACTGACATTCATAAGTCGTCTCGCCCCCTTTAATCACCAGTTCATAAAAGGGATGATCCTGAGAGTCAGAGTTATAGTCAGTTGCTAGATTAAGCACGCTGGCATTTTTATATTGTTTGATTAAAGTGATAGAGTGGAACACGCCTTTGCATTCCACTCCTTTTAGGACGGGTATATTTTTAAGGAAGCCTTTAGGCTCAACAATTGGTTTATGCTCGTCCTCATAAAATAGGTTGGAAAAAAAGCTATGTAAGAATGCCTCTTCAAATTGAAGGTCTTTTGCCCATTTTGTGAGAAGCGACTTGTGTGGAAAGCCTGGATTATTTTGTGTGCGTTGCTTTCGTTCAGAGAGGAGCTTTAGAATTTCTTGATCTAACTCTTGAATCGAGTCATCATAATAATCGGCAGGTGGTTTTAGTGAAACTTGGTACATGTAGGTTTTCCCCCAATATCTTTAAGTTAATGTAAGGAGTAAAAAATGAACGGATCACAGGCCATTATGTTTTATTTTACAATAACTAGCCCATCTAATGTATTAACGAATAAAAATCGAAGAGATGTCTCTGCGACCTTACGTGTAGAAGCGAATCTTTCCATATGGCATAAACAAAAGTTGTTTGTGAGAATTGAAGGACTCACCATTCTAGAATTTTATAAAAGCTTAATTGAATGGGGTAAGTTAGATCATAATGATAAGATTCAAGCATTTTACTATTTTTCCATTGACCATGATGAGAGTGAAGGTCCAATTCTTTCTCTCGTTCCTTACCGTGATAAGGTATTAATGCAATCTATCTGGAGTGTTCGAGAAGAACCTATTGATTTTGAACAAAAGGAAATTCTAAAGGCGTTTCTTTCATTAAAGCAAGATTTAAAGAAAGAGATTGAACATTACTTCAACATAGATCTTACGTCTTTTATAAATCATATCCCCTATCGAATTCACGAATCTACAAGTGGTTAAACGGATTGGCTCTAGATGCACTTTTTTAAGACAAGAATGGCTTGAAGTCATACTGGAACCTCGCTTTCATTGCTTTTTCTAAGACACATTCAATAAAATGATCACGTATTCCTGCCATTCTATTTATATTGCAAAAGAGAAAGTGTTGAAGGGAAGGACAAAAAAGACTAATGATCCAAAATGAATCATTAGCCTTAGTTTTTTATTCGTTCTTACAGCTTAAAAGAGATGAATTTCAACTCAGTCATTTCCTCTGTAGAATATTTAATTCCTTCTTTTCCAACTCCACTGTTTTTTACGCCGCCATATGGCATGTTGTCCACACGGAAGGAAGGAATGTCATTAATAATCACGCCTCCAACTTCTAACTCATCGGCTGCTTTAAAGGCAATGGATACTTCTTTTGTATAGATACCAGCTTGTAAACCATACTCTGAGTCATTGACTTTTGCGATCGCTTCATCAATATCACCATAAGGCTCAATTGTCACAATTGGACCAAATGCTTCTTGGCAGTTTACAGAAAGATCCTTGGTTGCACCTGTAATAACGGTTGGTTCAAATACAGTTCCTTGAACATTGCCGCCAATTTCGATGGTAGCTCCTCTTTCTTTCGCTTCTTGAATCCAAGATTTCAAGCGATCTGTTTCCTTTGGATTAATAAGTGCTGATATATCCGTATCTTCGCTCTTAGGATGACCCAGTGTTAGTGACTCAAAATGATTCTGCAATTGAATCATTCGTCATTTTCTCATTATTTAAAGATACCCCAACAATAACTCCAGATTCCTCCCCGGCACTGTGCCTTTCGTTACTACATAGGAAAAGGATCTCTCTTCCTGTAATCCTTCGATATCTACGGTTTGTAATGCCTGTTCTTTCAGTTCGGTTTGTATAGTAGCCTCTGATAGAAACGCATAGCCGAGATTGTTTTTGATGCTTTCCTTTATTCCATGAGTTGAACTAAAGATGATTGTGGAACCTAGTTGAATCTGGTTTGCAGCCACTAAGTGATCAAAGGAGGAACGGGTTCCGGAGCCTGCTTCTCGGATAACCCATGTCTTGTTCTGTAATTCTCCTAAGGTGTTCGGTTTATCTACATCTCCAGAGCATACAACGCGTAATCGGTCCTGTTGAAAAGGTGTGAGGGTTACTTCTTTTGAAGTAGTTTCCCCTTCGACAAAGCCTATGTCGACTTCAAAGGTCCTGACAGCATCAATGACAGAGTGTGAATTGCCCATAGTAATACTAATTTCGATCAACGGATGATCGTGACGTAGGCGAGCAATTAACTGGGGTAGTATGTACTCTCCAATTGTAAAGCTTGTCCCAATCCGTATATGTCCTTCTGCTTGATGCTGTTGTTGATAGAGAGATTCTTTTGTTTGCTCGTACAGAGCCTTTATCTTTAATGCTTGTTCATAGAACAAAGCACCCTCTACTGTGACATGCAGGGATTTAGTTGTTCGGTTAAAAAAGGTAGCCGAAAATTCCCTTTCTAGATTCCTGATATGAACGCTAACAGTGGGTTGTGAGAGCGACCGTCTTACGGCCGTCTTTGTAAAATTCTTTTCCTGAACAAGTGTAATAAAGGTCTCAAGCTCATCCATATGCATCGGATGCACCTCCTATTATTTATTTTTTTAATTAATATTATTATATATATTTATTTCACAAATAAAAAGAAGGGGAGTAAGCTTGAGGTAGACATCAGGAGGAGATTGTATGCATAGTAGAAACTTCTGGATTGGGTTAGGATTAACATTTGGTATTGCTGGAATCGCTTATTTCGTGGCACAGGTTCCTTATATAGAGATTGTGGGGCACTTGGTAATTGCGATTCTGATTGGCATCCTTTGGAGGGGAATTATCGGAATCAATCGCAATTATCTTCCGGGTGTGGAGTATGCGAGTACGAGGCTCCTTCGTTTGGGAATCATTTTACTCGGACTACGGTTAAATTTATTAGATATTTATGAAGCTGGTTTACCAGTCTTTTTTTATGCGATTGTGTTGTTGATTGCTACATTGGCGGTTGTTTACGGATTATGTCGTGCCTTTCGTGTGAATCAAACCTTAAGTATCTTAACTGCATGTGGAACGGCGATTTGTGGGGCAGCAGCGATACTGGCCATCGCCCCAATTGTCAAAGCAAAGGAACAGACCATAGGCGTAGCAGTAGCTGTGATAGCGCTACTCGGAACGGCGTTTACTCTTTTATATACTCTTTTGTATACGTGGCTCCCATTCTCAGATAATCTATTTGGCATCTTTGCTGGAGGGACCTTGCATGAAGTGGCTCATGTGGTTGCCGCATCATCAGTTGGTGGAGCAGATGCTGAGGATATGGGGATTGTAGTGAAGCTTACAAGAGTTGCATTGCTAGTACCCGTGGCGTTCGGAGTGATGACCTGGTTAAACAGAGGTGCAAAGCAAACCGGGTCTAAGAGCATTCCACCGATTCCGTGGTTCCTCTTTGGTTTTGTTGCGATGAGTGTGGTGAATACACTTGGAATCCTTCCCTCATCAATCATTGATTCGTGTATCTTTCTATCCTATCTCCTTCTTGCTATGGCAATGGCTGGACTTGGTCTGAAGATGGACGTAACGATTTTAAGAAAACAAGGAGGCAAGGTTCTTCTAGCTGGGTTCATGGGAACAATGATCTTGGTCCTTGCAGGTTTTGCGTTACTTACGTGGTTACCATTCTAATGTTTGGCTTAAGTGAGTGGGTGGTATAGAAGTGTAGGTAACAAAGAGAACCAATGGAGGTCATTTAAAATGGAAACGTTTCAAGTGCTTATGGGGGTAACGAGCTTAAGTGTCCTGTTAGCTGCCTATGCCGAAACGAATGAAGCAAAAGCTAAGTTGATTAAAGAGAGTGCAGCGAACAAACTTGCGCCAAGCAATAAGTCTTAATAGAAGAAAAGAGGGAAGGTGGATTAGATCCACTTTCCCTCTTTTTGATTTTTAAGTGATATAAAGTTCTTTTACAGGCCTCATCTAGGAGGGGTGAAGTAGGTTCGCTTCTTGGTAAATTCCTCACACTTCTTAAACTAACATTCATTCTCCTTATTAAAAGGGGGGCGAGCTTGATTAAATGTGACATCTAGCTTGGTTTTGTCTCTATTCTTCTGGGTAAAAGAGTATTTGTTCTTGGTATTAGATAAATGTTTCTTGGTAACGGCCTTGCTGCTTGCTAAATGGAGCCATGCGCTTGGTAAAAGGGCACGGCTCTTAGAGGAGTCCGCTCTATCTTAGTAATCACGCTTTTTGTCTTGGTAAATGGACTTCGACTAGCTCTTTTATCTCCAATAGGTCATTAATGACAAAGTCAGCTTGCGCCAGCTCGTCTGCTTGGGCAAAGTCAAAGTTACATCCAATTGATCGTAATCCATTGTCTTTGGCTGCGTTAATGTCCGATAGGCGATCGCCTACGACTACGGCTTGTTTGATGTGATAGGTTGTGAGGATTTTTTTGACGAGATCTCCTTTGTTCAGGGTGTCAATTTGTTGAATGCTGAAGGTTTCATCGATCCATTCATCTAGTTGATAATGCTGGACAATGGCGGCGAGATAATCAACTAATCCGTTACTTGCAATGTAAATGGAATAGTCAAGTTCCTTAAGGTAGAGGAAAAGCTTTTGGACATTAGGGTAGAGGGCGCCTTGCCCGTTATGTATGTTCGTGATGAGTGTGCTCAGAAAGTAAGCATCTGTTTGCTTGCGGATGGTTTCTGAGTGATTCGGTAATAAGGTTTCCCATACTTTTGGTAGGGGAACACCCATGATCTCACGGTAAGTATTAATTGGAGTTGGCCCGTCCCATTCGTCAATCGAGCGCAAATGGTCAAATGTGTCATCTAACGAGCGCTCGAGTATTTTGTCTGTTTGAAACAGGGTGCCGTCCATATCAAATATGACTGATGGGTTCATTTTCATCTCTCCTTCTTTTTACAATTCTTCTTCATTATAACGAACAAAACCACGCTCTTGTGAAAAAGAGCGTGGTCATATTTTTATGCTTTGTGTCGACTGCGTAGTGTCCAGATCTTGTAGACCATCACGGATGATGCGAAAATGGTCAGATAGGTGAGAACTAGCCAGCCGAAGCGAAGGTAGGGTTCGGTTAGTTCCTGGATCTGTGCACTTGTTAAGAATTCTCTGTAATGAATGGAAGCGAGTACAATACCTGCAATCATTAGAGTAAATAACCCAAGTCCTTGCCAGAGCTTACTTCTCGTTGTACCGTTTTCTGCTTGATACTGCTGGGCCCAGCCATCCTTTTTATATGGAGAAAGCTTATCGAGCCACACCTGGATAAAGGTTAGGAAGTTTACCCACAAGTAAATTTCGGTACTTATAATGAGGCCACCGAGGAACACATCTATGGGTCGACTCATGGGTGTTTTTAAGGCCAAAATTACGTTTAAAATGGAGGCGAGGGCAGCAGGAATAATCCAAAGCCAAGACCAGACGAATTGGTCAGTCGAGAGGGAGACGGTTAAGAGTAAGAAAAATAAGATACGGATAAAGAGATCAATAAACGTCTTCATCTGCGACCGCCACAGCATCCCGTAGTGTCTGGTTTTAATTTTAATATCTTTGTTTGTTAACAGGTCAACCGTGCCACCGCGCCATTTGTTTCGCTGCTGGCGGTACGTATGGTAGGATCTCATCGCATCCACAAAGCAACGTGCGTCAGGGCTGATTAAGGTTTTCCATTTTAATTTTTGAAGCTGCCATGTGAGGAGCATATCCTCTACATCGCTATCGTTTTGCCATGGCCCGTCCAGGTTATTTTCATCGACGATTTTTTGAAGGGCTTCTGGACGAAACAACGTCGCCTGTCCACCGAGTACATACGTACTGCCCCCTTGGTATTGGAGGTTAAGAATCCAACTCGCCATGTCTTGTTTCTGCTGATGTGTCCACCAGCGTTGAATGGCACCTCCATATAAACCGCTTTGGATCTTCTGTTCATAATATGGATCGTCCCGTGTAAGGGAGCTTTTCTTCAACGGCATCCTCATCGTGTACTTTGCCATCACGCCTCCGATGTTGCGGGCGCTCATAAGACCCTTCCATAAATGAATGAGCGCTTTAGGGGCGAGGCGACTATCCGCATCCATCCCAAGAATTGCTTTTACGGCAGGCTTGTACTTTTCTTGAAAAGGGGTTAATTTATTTTCGTATAACTCCATGATATCTCCATAGATGCTTTTCCAGGCAGTATTAAGTGCACCAACTTTTCGTTGTTTGTTTCCTTCTGTCTTTAAAACAATTACTCGTAAGTCTAACTCCTGACCGGCCTTTAAAGATTCTTCCTCGGTACGATCTGTACAATTGTCAGCAATAACAAAGACATCCAGCTCTACATTGGGAGGTAGTTCTTGATCGGCTAATCCTTCTAAGCAGTCACGGATGGAGAGTTCTTCGTTGTGAGCGGGTATAAAGGCAACAATTCTCGGTTTTACATAGACACGTTTTAATGCTGAAATATCAATCGCTGGATTCATCTTTTCCCTCCGAATAGACGTTAGAGCTGTTTTTTCATAGTCTATTCAGCAATCGGGACAAAAGAACTTAAAATAGGAGAAAAGAGGTGGGATTTGGGGATGCCAAAAGTCTGGAAACAAAAAAGAACACAACTCTAAACGAGTTGTGTCCGAAATCTTATAGTTCCTTACCATTTGTATCAATTACGTTCTTGTACCAATGAAACGATTTTTTCTTGCTTCTTTCAAATGAGCCCGAGCCGTCATCATGCTTGTCTACATAGATGAAGCCATAACGCTTGGACATTTCACCAGTCGATGCGCTGACAAGGTCGATACAACCCCAAGGCGTGTAACCCATTAGTTCTACGCCATCTTCAATGGCTTCGCCCATTGCAGCAATGTGGCTACGTAGGTAATCAATGCGGTAGTCATCGTTAATAGATCCGTCTTCTTCTACTTTATCATATGCACCTAGTCCGTTTTCAACAACGAACAGAGGTACCTGATAGCGATCATATAACTGGTTTAGTGCAATGCGTAGGCCTTCTGGGTCGATTTCCCAGCCCCAGTCACTTGCGCTAAGGAATGGATTTTTCACTCCACCAATTAAGTTTCCTTGACCTACTTCTTCTGGTGATTTTTCTTTTTTCTCTGTACGAGACATGTAGTAGCTTAGTGAAATGAAGTCTACTGTGCCTTCTTTAATGGTTTCAAGGTCGCCTTCTTGAATATCAAGAGAGATTCCGTTTTCTTTGAAGTAACGAGTAGCGAACGCAGGATATGCTCCGCGTACATGTACATCCCCACAATAGTTATTGAATACACGTTGTTCTTGTAGAGCGTGCATAATATTTTGCGGGTTACTATCAAAAGAGTACGTTGGAGCATAAACAAGCATGCAACCAACTTGGCTTTCAGGAATAATTTCGTGAGCTGCTTTAACAGCTAGAGCACTTGCTACAAACTGGTGATGTAGACCTTGGAAGCTATCCTGCAATCTTGTTTCTTCTGAATCAGGTGAGAAGCCAAGACCAAGTAACGGAATGTGTGTCGCACCGTTGATTTCATTAAACGTTAACCAGTACTTTACTTTGTTCTTATAACGATTGAACAACGTTGTTGCATAACGCTCGAAGAATCCGATCACTTCACGACTGCGCCATCCACCGTATTCTGTAATCAGGTAAAGTGGAATTTCGTAATGCGAAAGCGTGACAACTGGTTCAATGTCATATTTCTTTAACTCATCAAATACTCGGTCATAGAATGCAAGACCTTCTTCATTCGGCTCTGTTTCTGTTCCTTTCGGGAAGATACGGCTCCAAGCAATACTCATACGGTATGTTTTGAATCCCATCTCTGCGAAAAGAGCGATGTCTTCTTTGTAACGATGGTAGAAATCAATTCCTGTATGGTTTGGGTATACATATTTTTCGTGATCAATTTTAAAATCAAAGCCAGGATTTCCAATTACACCTAGGCGTACTTTTCCACCAGGCATAACATCTGCCAAGTTCATTCCTTTACCGCCCTCATCATAGGCACCTTCTAATTGGTTAGCAGCTGTTGCGCCACCCCACATAAAATTCTCAGGGAAAGAATACGTAGTCATAATAGCCTCCATTGTTTCGTGATTGGTTTAGTATTCGAATATCCATCTAAATGGATTCATACATTTATCTTACCTTTCTTTATTTAAAAAAACTGGTCTAAATGAGACGAGTGTGGAGGTGAGGAAGTTTGAGCATTCTTGAATTCATTTCATCCATTGTCGGTTCAAGCATTTGGCCTCTTACTATAATAGCGATTATCCTGATGCTTAAAGTACCAATCACTCAATTGGTTCAATCCATTCGTAGTATTTCATACCGTGATGTGCGTGTAGACGTGGGAGAACAGCTGCATTTAATTGAACAATCAAATCCAGCCCACATGCAGACGGTTCTGATCCAAAGTGAGGAAGAGGAGGAATTGGAAGATTCCAAACCGACTCCAGTGCATATTGAGCAAATTGCACATGTCTCTCCGCGAGCAGCCATGCTTTATATCTGGTCCATTGTTGAGAAGGAAACTGGTGACTTGTTACAAAATAAGTCTATTCAATCAGACGAGGTTCAGAAAGTAGAGTCGTTAAAAAAACATCGTGTGCTTGATGCGCCTATATTAAAAATGTTTATTGATCTGAAAAAGTTGTATGAGCACGTAGCAGCAGAAGCCTATGTACAAGTCACTCCATCAGACGCATTAAGATATTGTGAGCTTTGTGAGCGTATTCGATATCAATTAACGATCAATGAAAAAAAACACCGCAATTAAGCGGTGTTTTGAATGCTACATGGCACTCGCGATTCCCCAAGGGGAGAATAACCAGTACGTAAAAATAACAACAATCACAATCAGGGCACTTACCCATTTACTATGCTTCCACGGAGTCATATCAACCTTGACTTCAACCTCTGGGAACGTAAATTCTTTTTTGTTCTGTAGTCGACTAATTCCCCAGATAAGGAATAGATCCACAAAGAATATAACGCTAAGCACATATAAGTAATGGATATCAGTGAATAAGACAATCGAGCCGTACACAATGATATGGAAAACAAATGTGAACTTAGCTGCAAATGGTGTAGCATAACGCGAATAGAATCCGAGTAGTATGATTGCTAAAAGCGGCATGCTGTAAAGTCCGTTAAATTGCTGAACCACATGGAATAAACCAGCTGGTGCAAACGAAATGAGCGGAGCAATCACAACGGTCATTAAACCAAGCACAACCGTAAACGTTTTTCCTGCTCGTGCAACTTGACGATCGGATACGTTCTTTTTCAAAGGCTTGTAAAAATCGAGCGTGAGTAATGTGGTCGTTGCGTTTAACGCACCAACAAACGAGCTCAAAATCGCACCAAAGATAATGGCCGCAAAAATACCAAATGCCCATTCAGGTAGAACGGCTGTAACAAGCATTGGATATGCGTTATCAGAAGGATTTACGCCATCTCCAAACATGTTAAATGCAATAATTCCTGGGAACACTAAGAAAAGCGCCCCGAAGATTTTAAAGAACCCTACATAAAGAGCCCCTTTTTGACCTTCTTTTAGATCTCGACCAGCCAATACTTTTTGTACAATCATCTGGTTGGCACACCAGAAGAATAAGTTATTGAAGAATAGACCTAAAAAGAGTGTAGGCCATGGAACCATTTCTGAATCAAGGGCACCAAATGAGTTAAGCTTTTCAGGCGTGCTTTGTTGAATGGTTTCAAGCCCACCGATGAAGCTGTTGTTACCTAATGCATATAACCCTAGAATCGGTATGGCTAGTCCGATAATTAATAACCCCACACCATACACTGTGTCACTATAAGCACTTAAACGTAAACCACCAATCAATAGATAAAATAGACCAACTATACCAATGATGGCAGATATAATAGAAATGGCGATAAGAGGGGAGACGTTTAATAATTCGTCTACCGCAAAGATTTGATTAAATACGAGTGAACCAGAATAAAGAACAACTGGTAGGAACGATACCACATACGTAAAAATGAATAATAGCGAAGCGATTCGTTTTGTGGTTGTATCAAAGCGTAGTTCAATAAAATCAGTTACTGTGCTAACACCATATTTTAAATACTTCGGTAAAAAGATAAGAGCAAGTGCAACAATTGCGATGGCAGCAGTGACTTCCCAGCCCATTACTTCCATCCCTGATTCATAGCTTTGTCCGTTTTGTCCGACAATCTGTTCTGTAGAAAGGTTGGTCATCACAACGGAACCGGCAATCGTAATTCCAGTTAGACTGCGTCCTCCTAGGAATAATCCCTCTGATGAATCCATGTTAACGCCCCGGCTTCTTTTAAATGAATAAAGCCAAATCGCAAGAACAATTGCTACAAATGTAATAATAGATAATAACCCCAATTTACTTCTCTCCTTTGTGAATGGTTGAGCGCTATCTAGTGGATTTCCTTTTCGTATTTAACTCAAACCTATTTATTACTATTTGTTTGTGGTAAATAATGAGATTTGTATAAAAATACTATTACAACAAGGGTTTAGTTGTTTTATAAAATCTAAATTACTCACTTCGTTTATCAAATAATAGAAGTTGCTCTGCTTTTTTTAAAATAATTTGAAAAATGTGGTTTTAATTTATATGAATCGGTTACACAGAAACTATACTTATAAAGGAGGCGTTCAGCATGGCGGAGAATAACCAAGGCAGAAAAATGAGTTATGAAGAGGCAGGAAGAAAAGGTGGAGAAAAAACGAAAAATAAACATGGCAAAAAACATTTTAGTGAAATAGGAAAAAATGATCATAACAACTCAAACTAAAGAGTCGTAGCATTCATCAAATAAGAGCCGAGCGTTGGCTCTTTTCCTATTTTTTATAAGGTGTGATCAATATGAAACGAAAATTGGTATTAATGATTTCCCCAGCGCTCATTTCATTTGTAAGTTTACTTCTTATTTCGGGCTTTAGCTTATCTGCATTTATTGGAAGTTTTGTAATGGGGCTCGCATTTTTTGCCCTGGCATTAGCGTTATTAAGTGAGCAAACAGAAGTAGTAAAAATGGATGAAATGCCTGTTGAAGAGATTGACGAAGTGAAAGTAGATTGAAAAAGAAAAAAATGATTAATGATGTCGAATACTGGGTATAGGTATGTGTACATGTATCCACCTTTTTTGCTAAGGCCCGTTTACAGAGGTGAACGGGTTTTCTTTCATATGTTTCACTCACTAAAAGAATATGATCTGTTAAGAAGGGAAATCAGTCAATGTCCAACCAAATTCATCTCTATGATTTCTATGTAAGTAAGCTTCAGCACATTACTGAGCAATGGTATGACTCACTTAACCAAGTGAACAACGGGGTCTATTCTTCTACATCAACAGAAGATGTGGAGCGGCTGAAAAGACAAGCTATGAGTTTTCACGAACAGTTTTTTAAGGTTTTCATTACTGATGAGCAAACATTTAGAGCGGATATGGATAACTGGATCAGAGGAATCACATTTGATGAGGCGCATTTAAACACATTGAACTCCGCAAAAATTTATGAGTTTCTTCAAACACAACAGCAGTATTTTGAGTTATTAGACGAATATATGGAGGAACACCCAGACTCTCTTAATGAGGCGCCTCACTATCGTCAAGTCATTCTACAAACGATGCAGCAAGTCATCTTAAAAGTGACAACTGAGTTTGAGAGAAATCAGGAAACGCTTTTTCGTGAGCAGCGAGAGATGATCGCAGAGTTGAGTGCACCAATTATTCTACTCTCACCAACACTAGGCTTACTCCCGCTTGTCGGAGAAATTGATACATATCGTGCAAGAGTCATTATAAATAATGTGTTGGCATCTTGTAATGAAAAGGGAGTGGAGCGACTGGTTGTGGATTTATCTGGCGTTTCAGATGTAGATACGGCAGTTGCAAAGCAATTACTTATGCTCATAAAAAGCTTATCAATTATTGGAGTAGAATCCTGTTTATCAGGAATCCGACCGGAAATTGCTCAAACGACAATTAAACTGGGCATTAAATTAGATGAAATTAACGTTTATTCATCTATACAACAAGCTTTAAAAGATAAATAATACTTTTAGATGGATGTTACCTACTATATTCTTTTATACGAAAACCCCCTTTGACTGGTCTGTATCTATACCTTCAAAGGGGGTTTTCTATATGGAGGATTATTTTGAAATAGACCAGACCTGTTCTACAGTCCAAATATGAGTGGAACCATTTTGTTGGTTAAGTTCACTGGTTACGGCCTTTGCTTCTTGAATTGTAGGGAAGGTTTTTTCTGTTAAATTATTGTGTTTTCTGTCTAGTGACTTAGTGTGTTTGATTGTTGTACATACGATTCGATACATGAGACACCCCATTTCACTATTTTAAAAAAGAGTAAACAGGCATTCACCTATTCACTCCATTCCGTTTCTTTGACCGTCCAGCAATAACCAGGACGAGCATTATTGTTAAGCTTTTTTACAAGTAGCTCTGTATCGACGAATTCCAAAAGAATTTATCCAAAATACTGTTTGAAGCCTTTAAGGTTTTCGGTTCACCGTTACATGTACGAATAATCATGTACAACGCGGATCAACCCCTTTAATTAGTGGCTTTCTATCTTCTAATCTATTGTCTCACACAATGGGTGAAATAGATATAGCCTATAAACAATTTGACATTGTATATATACAATAGATACAATGAAAACAAAGCTACTGTTAGTGAGGTTATTATGAATATTATTTTATCAAATTCTTCTGAAGAGCCCATTTACCTTCAAATTAAAAATCAGATTAAGCAGAGTATTTTACGTGATGAAATGAAAGAAGGGGATTCACTCCCATCAATGCGTGCGTTAGCAAAGGACCTTCGGATAAGTGTGATTACAACAAAACGCGCCTACGAAGAGTTGGAGCGTGAGGGCTTTATTGCTTCATTTGTCGGGAAGGGTTCTTTTGTCGCTAGTCAAAGCAATGACTTAATACATGTGAAGCGATTAAAGATGATCGAAGAAGGACTCGCGAACATTGTTCATGAGAGTAAGAATCTAAAGATTCCTTATGAACAACTTGAAGAACTATTGAAGATGCTTTATGAGGAGGAAGAGTAGTGGAGGACGCGGTAATACTTCAAGACGTAAACAAAACGTACGAGGACTTTGCGATCTCCGGCCTTTCGTTTACAGTGAAAAAAGGGTTTGTTACCGGTTTTATTGGTCCTAATGGGGCAGGGAAAACAACCATTATCAAGCTCATGCTGAACCTCATTAATCAGGATTCTGGAGTAATTAGAGTATTCGGTGAGGATTATACGGCAAACGTAAATGAAAAAAAGCAGCGAATTGGCTTTATTTATGCTGATCACCATCTCTATCAGCATTTAACGATTAAGAAAATGAAAAAGGTCATTGCTACCTTCTATGATAAATGGGATGACGCTCTGTTTGACTCATACGTCAATCGTCTTCAATTACCGTGGGATAAAAAAATTGAAAACCTCTCAAAGGGAATGGGAACGAAGCTGTCCATTGCGATTGCACTCTCCCACCATGCGGAGCTGCTCATCTTGGATGAACCAACCTCAGGCCTTGATCCAATTAGTAGAAGAGAGATTTTAGACCTTTTAGCAGAGGTGATGCAGGACGAGGAAAAGACGATTTTCTTTTCGACACATATTACATCGGATCTCGAGCAAATTGCAGATTACATTATATTTATCCATGAAGGAAAGCTTTTACTAAGTGATAACAAAGAGTCAATTACTGAGCAGTATGGACTTGTTCGAGGGCCGGTGGACCTGCTTGATGATGACATTCGCTCCCTTTTTGTGAATGTACGAGAAACATCAATTGGCTTTGAAGGCCTGACAAATCAAGCAGCTCTTATTAGGAAACTAATGGGTGATCATGTTGTGATTGAACGAGCATCACTTGAGGACATCATGGTGTACACAATCGGAAATCCATAGGGGGGAACTCGTATGATACGTTGGGTAAAAAGATGTGTCAGTTTCGCTTGCTTATTCGGAGTTATTTACTTTGTCATCTATCTGATTGACCAATCCTCATGGAATCCAGGCGGGTGGAATGATAAGACCATCGGCTGGATTCAGGACGCAGTACCCAACACGTGGTTTGTAGATCAGTTTGCTTTCTTTACGACCTATGAGTTCAATGTGCTAATCACAATAATTGGGCTAGGTATGATCATTGGAATCGTAAGTGATTTTCTATATACGGTTGTCTCAAAAACAGAAGGGAGTACAGAGCAATGACACATCTACTCGAGGTTCAAGAGCTCAACAAAACGTATGAAGATTCATCATTTGGCCTACAAGATATTACGTTCTCCATCCCATACGGATCCATCGTTGGATTCATCGGAGAAAATGGAGCAGGGAAATCAACAACAATGGGCTCGATTCTAGGCACACTGCCAAAAGACAGCGGCATCATTAAGATGTTTGGAGAAGAGATGGATTCAAGTGATGTGCATCTTAAAGAAGAGATCGGTGTCGTATTCGATACAATGAAATTAGTAGGCGGCTTGACCGTGGCCAAGCTTGAACGAGTTTTCCGAGAAATCTACTCCAACTGGAGCAAAGAAACGTATTTCCAGTTGATCCAGTTGTTCTCCTTGCCCAAAAACAAACATGTCAGCGCCTTCTCACGAGGCATGTCTATGAAGCTGTCAATTGCGGTGGCACTCTCACACGAAGCAAAGCTATTAATCTTAGACGAAGCAACAGCGGGGCTTGATGCAGGTGGTCGAGAGGATGTGTTAAATGTGCTAAAAGAATTCGTGAAGAACCAAGATCGCAGCATTCTCATGTCCTCTCATATCTCAAGCGACATTGAACAAATGGCCGATCAACTTGTATTCATTAAAGGGGGAAGAATTCTCCTGCAAGCATCAAAAGACACAATCCTCAACACATATGCGATCACCCAATGTGACCCCGTTCAATATGAAACCATCCCCAGTGAGATTAGAGTTGCAAAACGAGGAAGCAGCGCGTTCTTTGACGTGCTCGTCTCAGACACAGAAAAACTACCACAAGAACTGCAACCAAGACCGTTCACGATTGATGACGTCACATTACTGTTAATGAGGGGGGAGAAAGGATGAAGGGGTTATTGTTGAATCAGTATTATGCTGTGGAGAAGTCGTTTTGGTGGTATATGCCGATTTCATTCGTAGTGGCTATTGTATTTGTATTCTTTAATCACTTTGCAACGCAATGGGTAGCCATTGTATTACCTCTTGCATTTATGTCATCTGTTGCTATAGAAGTATTAAAACACGAAGCGAAATCTGGATGGAGTAAATTCGTCCTAACCTTACCTGTTAAACGAGAGCGGGTTGTTCAGAGTCATTACTTGTTTTTCCTTTTAGTTTCAGGTGTGGGACTCGTCATACTCGGTATTCAGTTTATGATTTCAAATGGGTTAGGAATGACTTTAGGTCCTGGTTATATCTACAATGTTATGAACGCGGTAGGAATTGTCTTTACTCTTGGGTTCGTGACATATCCGTTGACCTATATGCTGGGTACTGAGAAAGCAGAGGCCATTTTAATGATCGGTGTTGGAGCAGGAATAGGTCTCTATTTTCTAAGTGCTCTCCTATATAACCTTATGTTTTCTGGATGGCAAGGAAACTCGGATCTATTATTTTCTTTGAGTTTCATGCTCATGACCTTAATCCTTTTCATCATCTCGTACATCGTGTCGATTCAAGTATATAAACGAAAAGAGTTTTAATTACCCTCCGGAGGTTGTATTCACATGTCTATCTATTTACGAGAGTTAAAACGAGAGGATCTGAAACAGATCTATCAATCACTTGATAACGAAGAAATTCTCTACATGACTGGTACAAAAAAGACATTTACATTTGAACAAGTAGTAACCCACTACGAGGCTTGTCAAAAAGATGAGACGAGGTATGACTTTGCTATCTCTTTGACGGAAGATGATGAAATGATAGGTGACCTCTCCATTGTTGAGGTGGAGGAGGATAATCGGAAGGCAGGCTTTCGAATTTCCTTACACCAACCCACGATCTTAGGAAAAGGATACGGGACCGATGCCGTGAAGCGGGCTCTCGCATTTGCTTTTAATGAATTAGAACTGAATCGTTTGCAGCTTGAGGTCTACTCACATAATCTAAGAGGTTATCATGCCTATAAAAAAGCAGGATTCGTGGAGGAGGGACGGATTAGGCAGTCCCTTTATATGAACGGAACGTTTTCAGATGAAATCATTATGGCTGTTCTGCGGGATGAATATGAGGAAATGCGCGAGTTTAAAGAGCTGACACGGTAGCACATGAGCACAAGCAATTCCTCGCTACACAAGCAGCGCTGCTCCTCTAGATCCTTATAAGCAAAACTAATTCAACCCTCATTCATCTCAAAGTTCTCGAATGAAATACTCAAATACTTTACTTTATAGCTCATCTTGCCGATACTATGGGAAAAGACGCAAAGAGGAGCCAGTTTAATGAATGCTACGGTACAGGCAGTGATTAATATTGCCCCAATTATAAAAGATACACTTGGTCCAACGGCGGCACTAGGTGTAATAGATACAGAGAAATTTGTATATTTTGCTCCGTCTACAATATTAAATATAGACGTTGAAGTAGGTAAGACTAGACTGGATCGACATGATGTGTATGTTCGTGCCCTTAAAGGAGAACATATTATTTCAAAAACAATGGATCCCTCCATTTTTGGAGTAGCTGTGGTGACGTCTGTTACACCAATTCGCGATCTAGATACGAATGAAATTGTTGGTTTGCTTTCGCTATCTCGATCATTGGAGCATCAGGAGAAGTTAGATACGGAGCTAAATAAACTGAACGAAGTCATTGACGCCTTACAAGGGAAAGTTCAGCATGTGGCAGCTCAAGCGGAAGAGCTATCTGCGACAAGTAGTGACATTAGCCACCAGGCAAATAATGCGAATACTAATTCACGTAAAATCGGTGAAGTCGTTCAATTAATCGAACAAATTTCTACCCAAACCAATCTCCTTGGCTTAAATGCTGCGATTGAAGCGGCTCGTTCGGGTGAGGCTGGTAAAGGATTTGGTGTGGTTGCAGATGAAATCCGCAAGCTTTCAATTAATACGAAGGAAGCCGTACAGACGATTGGTAAGTCTTTAACTGAAATTCAAACGAGTATTGAAAAATTATCTACAAATATTAATGAAATCTCCGCATCATCTGAAGAGCAGTCTGTTACGATGGTTGAATTCATGAATGATACACAGGCTTTAGATGGAAAGAGCAAACGTATTATTAAAACCCTGAAATCAGCAATCAACCAAGAATAGGAGATTATGAATCATGCATTTAACGTTAAAGGCTTTAGTTAGTTTGGCGCCTGAGATCAAGAGGAATCTTGGCGAGAGCAGTGCGGTTGTCGTAACAGATAGAGAGAAGTTTATCTTTTCATCGCAATCAAAGGACTTGGATTATAGTGCAAACGTTGGGGACGAAGCTTTCACGGAGGAGAATGATATTTTACGTAAAGCGCTTGCCGGAGATAAAATTCAAATGCATATTCCTAGGGAGCGTTACGGTGTAGGCATGCTTTATTCCGCAAACCCAATCTTTGATGAGAACAAGGAAATTATCGGTGTATTACAAGTAACAAAAACCTTGAAGGATGAAGAGATTTTGGACACGGATCTTGATGATCTTCGTAAGATTGTTTCGAACCTGCAAGGTAAAGTTCAACAAGTAGCTGCCCAAGCAGAAGAGTTGTCAGCAGCAAGCATGGATATTAATGGCCAAGCTGAGCGAGCGAACGCTAATTCTCAAGAAATTGGCAAGGTTGTCAGATTGATTGAAGATATTTCCGCTCAGACCAACCTCCTTGGATTAAACGCTGCGATTGAAGCGGCACGTTCGGGTGAAGCAGGACGAGGCTTTGGTGTCGTAGCAGATGAAGTGCGCAAGCTTTCAAATGGAACGAAGGAGGCTGTTGGAACAATTAGCCAATCCCTTCAAGAAATTCAGAAAAACATGGAGAGCCTCACACTAAGTATCGGTGAAATAACAGCTGCTTCAAACGACCAATCAACTGTAATGGTTGATTTTATGGAGGATATTCAAAACCTTGATAAACAAAGTAACGAAATTGGAGACTATATCAAGTCGATTATTAATTAATTAACTAATTAAAAGAAGACATAAATGAATCAGACTGATTCATTTATGTCTTTTTTATGATGTGACAGCCGTAGTAAGAGACATCCTTGGTCGCGTAGATCTGTACCACTCGCGACAAAGAAGAAATATAATCATCAAGTCAACAATGTCTCCACCGTAGTACATGATTTGACTGCCAAGCTGTGCTTGCTCAACTGGTACCCCAGTTGGAGGATTCACATAGAGTGACTTTGAGAGAATCCCATGAGCAGCTAAAGAAAGTACGAGTACGATCGAGCGGTATAAGTAGGATAATCGGTGATATACGGGATCAACGTACAAGAAAGATGATGTAAAAAGATATCCTGCGATAAACACATGTAAGTGAATAAACAAAAATACGATCAGGTTTTCATGCATCGCTTGATAAAGGTCTGTTCGATATAAGATCCAAAGGCCCCCTACATTTAAAAGAGTCGTAAAAATAGGATGAGTGACCAGGTGACCAAACCAACTTCTGAACAAACGAGTAACCACTCTTGCGGAAGTAACTGGTAACGTGCGTAATAACAGCGTGATGGGTGCAGCGATAACAAAAAAGAGTGGTGCAAGCATGCCAAGCAGAAGATGGGTAATCATATGAGCAGGGAACCAGGAATGAGCAAAATGAGCGAGTGGCCCAAACACTGAAACCAAGCCACATAGTCCGCCTATCAGCAAAAAAATAATCCGACGTAGGGGCCACTTCCGATAGGATTGATTTGAGATGACAACTGCAATAATATAGGTAGCAACTAGTGCGAAAAAGAACAGGAACAAAAGGAATGAGCCAATCAACGGATTAAACATGACTAGCTCTCTTTTTATGGCGTAGTACTAAGAAAAGACCAACAGCGATCATAACGATAGCGAAAGCATTCCAAACAAGATCATAAATCCACACATTTTCAACGTAACGAATTTGGTGGATCCGCATCCATTTATGCTGGATGAGCCCATCATATAATTGAAACCCTCCCGAACTGAGGAGTGAGCCGCCCCACCACATAAATGGGATGTATGACTGTCGTCGCTTTAAATCGGCCAACAAAAATAAAGAAGCAATGGTAGCAAACCAACTAAACGCATGAAACAAGCCATCCGAAATCAGTCCAATATCCGTTGTCGCTAAATCATAAAAATGATGCCAGCGTAATAACTGGTGAAACACTACCTCATCCACAAAAGCCGCCATTCCCACTCCAAACAAAATTCCTGATAACATGTTGCGTCTTGAATAGTTGATGCGATTATGTAAGTCCGAAGCCAAAGTACCCCTCCACGAGTTACGTCATATACGACAGTATCCCCCTGGGAGAGTGGGATCAAACCTTTCTTATATTCAGTCGAAAGTCGGAGTGGATATCATCCCTAAGCCATGAGAATTTTCTCGTTATGTTTACTATGATGGAGGTAGGAGTAAAAGGAATAGGGTCAAGAGTGATATCTTATTATTTAACCGTTTAACCTCTGGTAAAAGGGGAATATTAAATAAACATTTGTTTAACTAAAATTAAAGGATGGATGCATCATGCTATACCTACTTGCGATCATTTTGCCACCTGTGGCAGTGCTATTTGTAGGCAGGCCGTTTCAGGCGATCATTAATTTAATCCTAACGCTCATCTTCTGGGTACCTGGTGTCATTCATGCGTGTTTGCTTGTTGCAGATAAGAAGGCAGATCAAAGGGCGAAAAAGTATGGAAGCCATAGATAATGAATAAAGGAGTGACGATCCATATAGATCGTTGCTTTTTTTTATGGGAATTTCCAGTTGTATAAAGAACATGTGTTCGGGTATACTACCTACTATAAGGTGGGATCACGAATGATTAGAGAAGACATGTATCCATTGGTCAATCGATATATTGTGTGTGCAACTGCACGGAATGTGATTGAGCGGCATTTGCGGAAGATGCCAACAGAGCGTTTACGAATGATGTCTTATGAGCTTGGTAAGGAACTACATGAGTTAAAAAAAGAAATGCATAAGCAGCAAGTAAAGCTGGCAAAGGTCCCACCCTCAAGCTCGGATTTTTATGGATACACTCTTTATCACAAAGGATGGCGATCAGAGCATCAAGTCCTCAAAGCCATTATTCAACAGGAAGTTGAGGAGCTATTAGACGAACTGAAGTTGAAGACCGTCTCCAAGCGTTGAGCTATGCAGGAGTGTTCCATTTGGTCCCTTATAAAGTAATAGATTACAATAAATAGTGTGTGAAATTTATACAAAGAATCCTGTTTATTTTAGGAAGTTAATCAGTCGGATTTTAATAAAAATTGAAAGGTCGATTACATGAATGAGTTAACTAATCAAAAAAACTTTTATTTAATAAGAACGTCAATGTATTTGTTACTTATCGTGTTATTTATGCTTGGTTTTTTTGAGAGGTTTGCGCCAGCTGCTTTTGCTAGTGATTTAATGAATGAGTTTAAGATTAGCGGTGGTGCATTAGGATCTATTACAGCCGTATATTTTATTACCTATACAGTGTTACAAATACCTGCAGGAATTTTATCTGACAGGATAGGTCCAAGAATAATTATTGGAACTGGAGCCATAATTGCAGGACTAGGTTCTTTAATCTTCAGTGTATCCCCTACGGTGTTCCTCATAAGTTTGGGGAGATTTTTAGTAGGTCTTGGTGGAGCTACAGTGTTTGTTGGCATAATGAAGTTCAACACACAATGGTTTGATAAACGTAACTATGGGATGATAAGTGGTATTACTTTACTATTGGGGAATCTTGGAGCAGCAATTAGTGCAGGCCCTCTAGCTATTTTATTGGAGTACGTTACTTGGAGAAGCACCTTTGGTACAACAGGCTTACTATCTATTTTGTTAGGAACACTCATATTCTTTTATATCAAAAATAAGCCTATTGAAGCTGGATTTACTATTGATCTAAAAGAATCAATTGAAACAAAAGAAAAGAGAATTCAGGAAAAATGGTATGTAGAATTATATCAAGTTACAATAAACAAACATATTTGGCCCATTTTTTTAGCGAGCATTGGAACTAACGCAACGTTTTATGCTTTTGCAGGTCTATGGGGAATTCCGTTACTTACAGATAGCTTCGCACTATCAAATAACCAGGCTTCTTTATATACAACAATTGGTTTGGCTGCATATGGTCTTGCATCTGTCGCCATTGGCTGGTGGTCCGATAAAGTAGGCTTAAGAAAACCATTTATCTTAGCAAGTTCACTTCTTTCAGCCCTTGGTTGGCTATGTCTAATAGTTTTACCCTGGGAACCAGGATGGCTTGGACTAATCTTATATACGATCATTGGGTTAACTGCTGCACAAATGGTTGTATCTTTCGCAGCAGTCAAAGAACTTGTTCCTTCTCGTGTAGCCGGAATGGCCTTGGCATTAGTTAATACCGGTGTGTTTCTAGCCGTAAGTTTAATTCAACCCTTGTTCGGGTGGGTTCTCGATATTAGCTCAAGAGATAGTGTTACAGTTGATCTTATTAGTTATACATTCGAAAACTATAGCTATGGCTTATGGCTTACATTTATTATTAGTTTCGTAGGCTTGATCGCCTCTATATTTGTTAAAGAGACTTACTGTGGTGAGAATACATGAATAATTATTAACAAGACTTTAGCTTATCTTATAAAAGATGCTAAAGTCTTGTTAATTCTCTTGAAAACCTAGCTACTTGGGTCTATTTAAAATGTAAAGTCTCGAGAAGTGAATAATTTGACTTCAGATTATTGACCTACTAAAGGATAATTGATACTTTCTTACAACGTATCGTTCCTTAGATAAACTTCGCAAGCATGAAAGTCAAGTGCTGTAAGTTAGATGGCGTTCTCAAATACTGTTCGATCTGCTTCAGTTACAAGATCTTCATCCATTGTATATTGAACACTAGCCACTCCATTGACGATGGATTCGTCAACAATTTCGATTCCTTCAACAATAGGTGAAGAGTAGAATGCTTCTGCAGAATCGATTGAACGTATAGCTTCTACTGTATCTGGAGAAGATAGAGCTTCACCATTTTCATCTACAACATCCTCATCATCATAAATGGTGTAGTATCCGCGTGAAAGCCCTCAACGTCAGATCTAAAATTAACCCTTATCAACGTGGAGGAACCACCAATTTTAAAACTAAAAAGTCAAAAAGATTAATTTTTTCTAGGATGTCTTTTTCCGATTTATTTATGAAAAGAAGGTATAGTATAAACTATAGATAAAAGAACAATGAAACATGTATTTCATTGTCCTTTCTAATTATTCTTTGACTGCAGCTTATGTAATTTTGAAACAAAATTTATTAAGCATTTATACCTTTCAAATCAGCTAATTTTGTGAGTGCGGATTGATTTTATCGATTATATCCAAAATTTAAGGGTTTACATTTTCAAAATCAAAATCTATAATATTGTTATTATTAGTCTATCCGGAAGACAATATAATTTTTCTTTTTAGAAATAATTAAATATATTAGGCGTGTGACTGGTCATGCAGGCAAGGCCTAGATAGAAACTCTTGTATCTTTTTTTCTACAAGGGAAACTCTATCTAGGCCTTTTTTATTGCCAATTTTCACCCCAAGGAGGGCTAGAGTACTATGAATTATCAACAAATTGGACAAGACATATTACTTCATGTAGGCGGAGAAGAGAATATTCAAAACTTATATCATTGTTCCACTAGGCTTAGATTTACTTTGAAAGATAGTTCTTTGGTTGACAAAGACAAGCTCGAAACAGTATCTGGAGTAATAAGCGTTGTCCAAAATGATAAAAATCTACAAGTGATTGTCGGCAGTAATGTTGGTTATGTTTTTAGAGAAATCCAACATTTAGCAAGTTGGGACTTCGATAGTTCTACATCTGAAAAATCGGAAGAAAAAGGCAAAAAAAGATTTTCTATCGGTCAGTTCTTTGATTTAATCGCTGGTATTTTCCAACCGATCGTACCTGTAATTGCAGGAGCAGGTATGTTAAAAGTTGTTTTACTGCTTTTAACAATGACAAATATACTTTCTACGGAAGAACAAACATATATCATACTTAATAATATCGCTGATGCTGGATTTTATTTCTTACCAATACTAATCGCCTACTCTTCAGCTATTAAGTTTAAGGTAAATCCACCATTAGCCATTGTTGCAAGTGCAGTACTGCTACATCCCAATATGACGGCACTGTTTAACTCTGGAGATCCTTTAGCGTTATTCTCTATCCCGCTAACTCCTGCAAATTATGGGGGACAAGTTGTACCAATCATTTTGATTGTATGGTTTATGTCTTATATAGGTAAGTTTGCTGAGCGAGTGTCACCAGGCCCAGTTAAAATTTTCTTAACTCCATTAATCATTATCTTGATTACTGGTCCAATAGCTCTTCTTGCGCTAGGTCCAATTGGAGTTTTCTTAGGTAATGGCTTAACATCAGGTATTTTATTTATCCAAGAACAAGTTGGTTTTGTAGCTATTGTCATTCTTGCAGTGTTGATGCCAATTATAGTTTCATTAGGTATTCATAAAGTATTTATACCAGTCATGATTTCGTCAATTGCTAATCCTGGATACGACATGTTAATCCTAGTTGCGCATTTATGTTCAAATTTTGCTCAAAGTGCTTCTTCTTTCGCAGTAGCACTTAGATCTAAGAATAAGAAAATGAAACAAATCGCTTTGTCTGCGGGTATTGCGGCATCATTCGGGATTACTGAACCTGCAATTTATGGTGTCACAATGAAGTTAAAAAAACCACTATACGCCGCCATGATTGGAGCAGGTATCGCTGCAGTGTTTGCTGGATTATTTGAATTAAAAGCCTACGTTACAGTAGGTCCGGGATTGGCTTCACTTCCTATGTTCATTGGTGAAGGGAACAACTTCCTAATTGCCATTATTACTCTAGCCATCTCCTTTGTAGCAACTTTTATATTTGCCTATATTATCGGCTTTGATGATCCAGTTTCCGATGAAAATGGAAAAGTTACTGATTCTAAACCAGAGAAGAATCTTAGTCAGTCTAAGGAAGGTACACTTTTAGCACCAATGAATGCGGATGTGATTGCTCTAAGTGAAGTCCAAGATGAAGTATTTTCTAGTGAGATGATGGGAAAAGGAATTGCACTTAAACCTAAAGAGTCTCTATTAACCTCTCCAGTAAATGGTACTGTCGCTGCTCTTTATGAGAGTAAACATGCTATAGGTATCGTGTCAGATGAAGGGATTGAACTATTAATTCATATAGGAATTGATACTGTGACTATGAAAGGTGAAGGCTTTGAAGCGTTCGTAAGTAATGGAGATCGTGTAGTCATTGGAGACAAGCTCATTAAATTTGATGAATCTTTAATCTTAAGTAAGGGATTAGACTCGACAACAATGATGATCATAACCAATACAATAGACTATGAGCATATTGAGGTTATTTCCTTAGGAGAAGTTAAGAATGGTGAACCATTGATTAAAGTAGAAAAAGGAGAATCAGAATGAAAAACTTGAATAATAAGACGTTCCCAGAGAATTTTTATTGGGGTGGAGCTACAGCTGCTAATCAAATCGAGGGTGCTTGGAGAGAAGATGGCAAAGGGGTAAGTACATTAGATATGTATACAGGTGGTTCATTAAACCAAAAACGCAAAATCACATTGGAATTAGATTCAAATGAGCGTTACCCTACTCACGAAGCAATTGATTTTTATCATACCTATAAAGAAGATATTAAGCTGTTTGCTGAATTAGGCTTTAAAATGTTTCGCCTCTCAATCAACTGGACACGCATTTTTCCGAATGGCGATGAACTGGAACCAAACGAAGAAGGGTTAGCTTTTTATGATAACGTCTTTTCTGAATTGAAAAAGTACAATATCGAACCTTTAGTTACAATTGCACACTATGAGTTTCCTTTCCATCTATCTAAAACAATAAATGGTTGGGCTAGCAGACAGATGATTGATCATTATGTTCGTTACTCCGAGGTGCTATTTAACCGATATAAGAATGATGTTAAGTATTGGATTCCTTTTAATGAAATGAATTGCTTAACTTTATCTCAGAAAGCTTATCAAGCAGGTGGAATTATATACGATGAAAGTGGAGAATTAATTAATCTTACAAAAGATAACGCACAATTAAGATTCCAAGCACTACATCATCAATTTGTTGCGAATGCACTAGTTGTTAAAAAAGGGCGAGAAATTAATCCAGATTTTCAATTTGGGTCAATGATCACCCATCTAACATTCTATCCACTCACCTGCAATCCAGCTGATATTATTCTTGCTACTCGAGAAATGCAAATGAAAGTGTATTACTGTGCTGATGTTCTCCATAGAGGAACATATCCATCTTATGCAGCTCATTATTTTAAAGAAGAAGGCATTGAAATTAAGACAGAAAAAGAAGATGAAATGCTTCTTAAAGAAAATACCGTTGATTACTGCTCATTTAGTTACTATATGTCTGTATGTGTTAGTGCCGATCCAAATCAAGAGCAAACAGGTGGAAATCTGCTAGGTGGCGTTAAAAATCCTTATTTAGTTGAAAGTGAATGGAAATGGCAAATTGATCCGATTGGATTACGCTATACACTTCACACGCTAAATGATCGTTATCAAGTACCATTAATGATTGTCGAGAATGGACTTGGAGCTTCAGATGAAGTGGACGAGCTTGGAGAAATAAATGATGACTATCGAATTGATTACTTTAGAAGCCACATTAAAGAGATGCATCAAGCCATTGAAGAAGGGGTTCCTCTTATCGCTTATACTTCGTGGGCTTGCATTGATTCTGTTTCACTTGGAACAGGTGAAATGAAAAAACGCTATGGCTTTATCTACGTTGATAAGCAAGATGATGGAACTGGATCAATGAAACGGATGAAAAAGAAATCCTTTGATTGGTATAAGAATGTCATTGCAACAAACGGAGCACAATTATAAGAAAACAGGGTCTGCATTTGCAGACCCTCTCTTTAAAAAGGGGAAATTCCTATGAAAGTAATTAAGGTCTTGAATACTAATCTTGTGTTTGCTGAAAACGAAAAAAAAGAAGATGTTATCTTGATGGGAAAAGGTATTGGCTTTAATAATAAAGCAGGAAATATTATTCCCGCAGAACAAATTGAGAAATTATATGTGTTGGAAGATCAAGCTATTTTAAAAGACCTTGTTAAGTTAATGGAGGAAACCCCTCCAGAATATTTATTACTAACACGTTCCATAGTAAAGATGGCCGAAGAAACTTTAGGAAAGAAGTTATTTGAATCCATATTTATTACACTTACAGATCACTTGCATCTAGCGGTTATACGAAATGAATCAGGAGTATTAATTCAAAACAGGTTATTGTGGGAAATACGTAAATTTTACCCTCAGGAGTTTCAGGTTGGTTTAAAATCACTTGAAAAGATTAAAGAAAAAATTAATGTTGAGTTACCAGAAGCAGAGGCCGGTAATATAGCATTTCATCTTGTTAATGCTCAAAACTATGAAGGCAAGATTGAAGACGTCGTTTTTATGACTAATTTAGTTAAAGATGTGTTAAAGATTATTAATCATCACTATTCTATTGAGCTAGACACTGATTCCTTAAATTATTCTCGGTTTGTGACTCATCTACAGTTTTTAGCTCAAAGGTTAATTGATAAAAGACCTTTAGAGTCAGAAGATCATTTTTTATACGATAATATTAAGAATACGTTTGAATCTGAATATCAGTGTACAATGATATTAAGGTCATACATTGAAAAAGTAAGCAAAGTGAAGATGACAAAAGAAGAAGAAATTTATCTAACCATTCATATTAGTCGGTTACTTCATTAAATATAAATATTTATTTCTAGATACCGCCTACACCCCTAGTTGAGCGGTATCTTTTAGTAAAGAGTTCGTATAACACGTTTTCACTAATGATTCTGTAAGGAAGTATTAGTAAAACTTATTTACATAAATAAAAAACACTATTCAATTATAAGTATAACTATTACTTAATACTGAACAGTAATTTTTTTAATTGCTCGTTACCTCTTTACTTCTTAATACATGTGCATAATAGTGAATATTCCCCCATACAGATTGTATTTCCCATTTATTTATCGAACGTCTATGACGAGCTGACCGAGTATGTTGAATCTCTTCCGGAAAACACCTGGCTATTTCCTAGCAGAAAAGGTAACGCGCCGATCTCCAGGGTTCAAGCATATCGCAAATTGATTAAGGCGGGGGATATGGCCGACATTCAGGTAGGAATTGGAACGCATACGATGCGTAAAACATTTGGCTATTGGCATTATAAGCAAAAAAACTGAAAGAAATTAGAAGCTCACTTTAATTGATGATACCTCTTTGAAAATCCCCCTAACTTGTCATGTCAGGGGGATTGCATTTTATTTATTCACCTTTGTTAGTCCAGTCTCTTCCATACTCCAATCCCATAGCTTCTGAGCAAGTTCATCGTCAGCTGCACGCTTTGAGATGTACGCTGGTTGTTCTTTTATAAAATATTTTCCTGTTACACCGTCTAGTTCGGAACTTGTAGCAAGATAAACAGCTGTTTTTGAACCTTGCTCGGGAGTAAGAAAAAACGGCTTAAGCATACGATGAATCGTCTTTCCGAATCCTGTATCCCGGTTCACTCCTAGATTTGTTGCAACGGCCCCCGGGTGGAGAGCATTTACAGTCACACTTGTGCCTAACAATTCTTTTGCTAGCTTTCTAGCAAACAAAACATTGGCTAGCTTAGATTGTCCATACCCCTTCATCACATTAAATCCTGAATGTAATTGAAGATTATTAAAGTCAAGCTTGCCCCATTTGTGTGCACCTGATGAAACGATGACGATTCGACCATCAGAGGACTCTTTGATTCTTCCAAGCAATAATTGAATCAGTAAAAAATGTCCAAGGTGATTGACACCTAACATTGATTCATAGCCATCTGCCGTCTCCTGTCGTTTTGTTGAGACAACACCTGCATTAGCCACAAACATATCTAACGGTTGCTGGGATTCCAGAAATCGTTTTGCATACGAGCGAATATCATCGAATGAAGCAAGGTCACATAGCTGCAATTCAACCGAACCCTTTGTCAGCTGCTGCTCCGCTTTTTTTAAGGCTTCTTTCCCGCGTTCCTCATTTCTACAGAGCATGATGACATGTATGTCTTGATTCGCAATGGCCACAGATGTAGCCAGTCCCATTCCAGAATTTGCACCGGTAACAATGGCTACTTTTCTATTCATAACAACCACATCCTTTTTAACCTCTCATTATCCGTCTATCTTACATTAGATACACTGTTATTGAATACAATAGTTGTTCTTTTTGAACGGTTTATCTATAAAAGAGATATGTATAACAT
This sequence comes from Alkalihalobacillus sp. FSL W8-0930, assembly GCA_037965595.1. Taxonomy (NCBI): domain Bacteria; kingdom Bacillati; phylum Bacillota; class Bacilli; order Caryophanales; family Bacillaceae; genus Alkalihalobacillus; species Alkalihalobacillus sp. FSL W8-0930. Next base: position 249,001 of record CP150183.1, read on the forward strand.
TGGGAAATACAAAAGGTATATATATTTGTTAATAAATGGACGATATACTATAGGTGAAGGAGGGTTTGTTATGAAGGCTTTGATACCCGCTGAAGAAGTGGGGGTACAATGTGTAGATTGGTATAGATGTATTGTAGCCCAAGATTACGAGAAAGCGGATGCTTTACGAGTAAAAGCAAAAAAGTCTATTCAGAATATGCAACCAGATGACAAGGTAATCGCTTATTATTCGCTTGTAGAATACCGTCACAACTTAATGAGAAAAAACCTGGATAGTCAGTTAGACGAAAAAAAGTTAAAAGAGATCGGACAGATGGATCCCTTACTCAAGTTTTACTATTATTTTATGTCAGGACTTGGCGAGTTCTACAAAGCACATTATAAAGCGGCGATAAAGCTTTATATTAAAGCAGAGTCACTACTGGAGCATGTTGCAGATCCTTATGAACAGGCAGAATTCTTTCAACGTATCGGAGAAGGGTATTACCGTATTTATCAATATACCTTTGCTGAATCATATTTTGAAAGAGCTCTAGAAATCTTTAAGTCAGAACCAGATTATAAAGAAAAAGAATTAGATAATCGTCACTTACTTGCAGCAATCACGTCTGAAAGAAATCAGGAGAAAAAAGCAGAAGAACAATATATAAAACTAATTAAGATGGCTGAGGGTTATTCGGCGCCTTTAGCGTTAATTTATCAAGGATTTGCCTTCCATTATTTAAGAAATAATCACCAAATCCAGGCAAAAGAGTGTATAATGAAAGCGTTAGATTCTCCTGGTCATTCATCTACCATTAATGGGATGAAGAGTAAAGGTGAGCTTGCTTTTATCTATCTACGTATGGATAAAATGGATCAAGCCCTTCCTTTACTAGAAGAGGTTGAGTCTGAAGCGGACAAGGTTAAAGATCTTGAATATCAATTGCGCTGCTTCATCAATCGTCATTTATATGTTGAGTTCAACCAGGATAAAGTAGACGATGCCATTAAGCGGATGGAAGAAGCAGAATTATATTTTGACGCAATCGAAGTCTGCCAGGACGTCTCTCGGTTTTATGAAAACCAACAGAACTATGCTAAAGCCTTGCATTACATGAAACGTGCTTTTCACTTAAAAGGTTTCCAATTTTCAATTGGGGGTGAAGTTGCAGAATGAAAAAACAATTAACCGTTTTAGCATTGGCCATTTTGATTTGCATATCTGGTCCATTTACATTGTCCGAAGGCCCTACTGATGTTGTAACACCACAAGGACAAGCCAATACAGGAAGATAACTAGAAAGATGATTCTCCTAAGAGGATCATCTTTTTTTAATTTGAAGGCCTCATTGTTATAGAATGTTCTCCTCTCTTTTTTTGAATAATTATTCATTTTAATGTAATCTTATAAGTTGTAAAAGAAGGAGAATTCATATGGAAAACAACAACACATTAAATGATCATAAACATGTTTTAGCATTTATTATTCCATCTTTAATTGGAGCATTACTTTTCTTAATCCCTTTACCAATAGGCACGGACGGGCAATGGACAGTTCTCATTGCATTTCTATCTAGTAATCTAGAATTATTTGTAAGTGGTGTAATTAACGAGATCTTAGCTATGATCTTGGTTCAATCGAGCGTCGGCGCACTAATTGGAGTAGGAACGGGTCTGGAAAGCAGTACCTCAATTTCACTTCTGGGATTGCAGTGACAAATGTAGGACACAGACATCCAAAGGTTGTTGCTGCAATCAAGGAAATCAAGGATGCGGCCGATTACCTTACTCATGGGCCAATCGGTGTGATTCAATATGAATCCATTTTAAAACTAGCTGATGAACTAGCTGAGATTATGCCTGGGGATCTTGATTGCTTTTTCTTTGGAAATAGTGGGACAGAGGCAATTGAAGGTGCATTAAAGCTTGCACGTCATGTGACAAAGAAACCCTTTGTCGTTTCATTTATTGGGGGATTCCATGGTAGAACGCTTGGATCAATGGCTGTAAGTAAATCAAAAAGCAAATATCGTTCTCATCAACATGTAAGTGGAACGTACCAATTGCCTTATTACCAACCTGGTGACTCAGAGAAAGAAGCGATTCAGAAATTGGATATCGCAGCTGAACAATTGTTTGCACATCAAGTGCTACCAAGTGAAGTTGCTTTATGATTTTAGAGCCTGTTCTTGGTGAAGGGGGTTATATTATTCCTCCAAAATCATGGCTACAGCGTATTCGTCAAATTTGCGATGAGCATGGGATACTTTTAATTTTTGATGAAGTACAAACGGGTTTCGGTCGCACGGGTGAGTGGTTTGCCTCCCAAAGCCTTGAAGTCGTTTCGGACATTATGGCGGTCGCTAAGGGCATTGCATCAGGAATACCACTTAGTGCAACCGTGGCTAATCATAAGCTTATGCAACAATGGCCACTAGGTTCACATGCGACTACCTTTGGTGGAACTCCACTTGGTTGTGCTGCAGCCCTTGCTACAATTGAAGTCATCAAGGAAGAAAAATTACTTGAGAATACAAAGGTTGTAGGTGCTTATGCACGTGAGCAGCTAGAGGAATTACAAATGAAATATAAACGGATTGGAAATGTTCGCTCGATCGGATTAATGATTGGCATTGAAATTGTTGATCCTGATACTGGTTAGGGTGATGGACAAGCGGCGATGGAAATCCTAGATCTTGCATTACATGAAGGAGTTCTCTTTTATTTTAGTGGCAAGCACGGAGAGGTCATTCGCATGATCCCGCCACTAACGGTTACAAAGGAACAAATTGATGAAGGATTAGCTGGTCTTGAGAGAGCTATTAAAGCGTTTGAAAAGAATTGAAATAAAGAAGCTAGATTAATCTTCAATAAAGAATAGACAGGTATCTTAGAATTTGCTTAGATGCCTGTCTACTTTTTTGTGGGCTTCATCTTAATTTAGAATAGATGAAATCCCTTTATTTAGTTCATAAAAGATGTTTTGACCCATATTCATTTCTGACAACTCTATATCCTTTAATATAACAGCAAACGGAATAGATTCTCCAGTTTCATCGGTGACTCTTATTTCTAATTCACTAATTCCTGCTATAGGTAATTGGAATGTCGTATCTTCTGTCTCATAATTATCTGAAAGGAAACTTATGCTATATATTTCTTCTTCAGTAGCGATAAATGAAAGATCTATTCTCTCCGGTAATTTATCCATATTTGCTAAAGTAGCGCTTCCCCTTAGTTCATCATAATGAGTATCTAAGAACTCAATTGTTGCTATGTTTTCTGTGAATCGATAATGGTCTTCTAATTTAAGATTGAAGTGAAGGTCAGGTGCTTCGCTTAACGGAATATAAGGACCTTCTCTTTCAAGATAATCGTTAAACGTAGAAACTAAAGATATTGTTAAAAGAGAGGTAACAACTGCTGAAATAAAGATTTTTATCGTGTCTTTACTCGTTCGTTTGTGGTGTTTAGGAATGATTCGTTGTGATAAGTATCCGATGCTCGCTCCTAAGGTATTTATAATAATATCATTGATATCAAAAGCTCCAAGTCCTGACAGTAATTGTACGAGTTCAACGATTGTAATAGATAGGATGAATAAAAGAATAAACTTACTATATGTCGATCGAAACAAAAGAGGAATCATCACTCCAAAAGGAATGAATGCTAAAAAATTACCCATATTAAATAGCCATATAAAAAAAGTAGATCCATTAGGGAAAGCTAAAGGAATCGGTTCTAAAAACAAATTGTAACTCATCGAACGACTTAGATTTAATCTCCCAAATCCAAAAAATAGAAAATAGAGTGTTAAAAGTAGATAAAAGAAAAGAAACAGCACCATCCAATTGCGTTTTATAGTAGTAGTCATGTTTTCTCCTTAAACTTATATTTATCCATAAGTCTAATTGGTAAAGGTGACTCAATCGTGACACAAGAGTGTCAATCTAGTCACTTACTGATATGTTCTTATAATTACTTAATCGGTTTTAAAGTCCGTTCCAGTACGATAAAAGAGCAAAATAAAAAAACAGGCAGTCACCTGTTTTTTTATCTTATATGACGGGTTCAATTATTTCATGAACTTCCCAGTGTAGTCGTTCGTTTGTGACTCAGTTTAATTTCTTCGCTAGCAAAGATGCTTCAGAGAAGGTATTAAAGGTTTTATCCAATTGACTGCTTGAGTCCTTTAAGGTCTCCGTTGAACCATCAACGTTTCTTGTTAAAGAAAACATTCGGTCAACTCCAATTATAGCTATGCGTTAGCTATAGTTGCATCCTCTCATATATAACTACATTTTTAAACCCATGCGATAAATTAAGACAAATTCTTTATTTGATTAAATATTGAGCTGAAGCAAATGCTTCAGTTCTTTTTGTAGGTACTTGTAAAAACATGTTTATATCTAACTTAAATGGGATAAGGAAATAAGTCCTGTTGGAAAAAACCAGTGAAATCATACTCATTCCTCATGCAATGGTCAATTGTAGCCTTCACAATAAAAAGAGCGAGATTTGTGGAAAGGAGTGGAAGGATGAAGCAATTTCAGGATGCGTATGATTTGGAACGGTTTTCAAAATCAGAAGAGGAATTCGAAGCTTTTTACAAAGATGATTTGCATCATTTAGCTGAGGAATTAGAGGAGAAACGGCTGCAGTTGCTTCGTGCCCATCGACGTCCGTATTGGATCCTACTGATGCTGACGATTGCAGCAGCGGTCTATATCTATTATTTCTTGGAATGGACGTACTTCTTGGCTATTCCTGGAGCGTGGATCTTCTACTGTCTGTTCTTTGGCATCAGCAAAGAAATGAAATTTCAGAAAGAAGAACGTCTGCTCAAGAGTCAGATCAAAGAAGAGCTACTAAAGAAAACGATCCATTTTATGAACCCGAATTTTGTGTATAAACCAACCTATTTTGTCGCTTCCAAGCATTTTGTCGATGCGCATATTTTTGCAGATGCGTTTGATTATTATGGAGGAAACGATTTTGTTGAAGGCGATGTCGGGGAGGGGAATGAACGGACACGTCTCTTTTTCTCGGAGGTCACAGCCGACAAATTAGTGACATATGAACACCGCAAGCGAGTACGCCGTTGGAGAGAGGCCGCTTTTCAAGGGTTGTTTTTTGTCGCTGATTTTAACAAGGAGTTTGAGGGTCTCACAACCATCGTACCTAAGGAAAGAAGACCAAGCTGGTTCTCCAGATTTTTCACAAAGCGTGATGAAGAGATTTTAAAAGAGATGGAGACGATGGACCTCGAGTTTGATAAGACATTCACAGTGAAAACAACAGATGAAACAAAGGCCAGGTATATTTTAACGCCAGCTTTTAAAAAAAGACTCATGGAGTTTGCAAGTCAACAGCGTTCGAACAAATCGAATGCAAAATACCGGAAAAAAGAAGCGGCAAGGCAAGGGATGAATCAAATGAATGGTCGACTTGTACCGAAGAAACACCCCAAACCCTTCAAACGCGCAAAAAGCTACTTTACCTTCCTGGATGGGAAGATGTATTTTATGCTACATACCAATCAGACTCATTTTGAATCAAACATCCATCAGAAAATTGATGAGAAGATGTTCAAGGAATATTATCAGGACATTAACCGGGCCATGCAGCTTGTTGATGACTTGAACTTAAACTTACGTATTTGGAATAAATGAAACGAAATGACCTGAATACTCGTATAAGGAGGAAGCATGAGTAGCCTACAGTTTAAAGACGACTATATGCTTGAGCGTTTCTCTAAGTCGCCCGAGGAGTTTGAGGCATTTTACGATCAGGAATTAAAACAGATCGTCAAAGAGCTTGAAGCTGAGAGAATGAAGATGGTTGATCCATTTAAAAAGCTTGTTAAGAAGTATTGGATTCCTGCCCTTCTTGTAGCGATTGTCATGGCTATTATTGATTTTTCTTTTCTTCTGATCCTTCCAGTTGGTCTCTTTGCACTCGCTCCAATGGTTAAAAAGAGATACGATGCATTCAACAGAAAGCGAGATGCCCTTGCCTCTCGTTTAAAAGAAGAAGTGCTAGGAAAAACCGTTCGATTTATGCATTCATCCTTTGCGTATAGATCAAACAGTGGCGTCTCCCGCTACAAATTTATTAATGCTCATATTTTTGCGGATGAGTTTTCAACCTACAAGAGCAGCGACTATATAGTTGGCCGAATAGGAAATGAAGAGTCAGGTACGGAGGTTGAACTGTCTGAGGTAACGGCAGAGAAGGTCATGGTCTCTAGAGATCGAGAGGGTAACCTCGACCGAAAGGCATACTCTGTGTTTCAAGGGCTATTTTTTGTCGCTGACTTTAATAAAGACTTTCACGGACTCACAACAGTGGTACCAAAGGAAAAGGAAAAGAGCTTTCTCGCTCAGTTGTTTACAAAAGAAGATGAAGCGATCCTGCAACCAGTGGAGACGATGGATTTGGAATTTGATGAGACATTTACGGTTAAATCGTCTGATGAAACGAAAGCACGCTATATTTTAACTCCTGCCTTTATGAGGCGGTTACTGGATTTCTCTACTAAACAACGAAAAAACCGGGTCAATCATCGTGCTGAATTATTGGACACGTTAAAAGAGGGAGTGGATCTGATCGTCAATCGAAAACGCCATGGCAGAACAACTCAAAAGGCGTTTGTTGCCCCTTTAGAGCATGCAAAAAGCTACTTTTCCTTCTTGGATGGGAAGATGTACTTTATGCTACATACAGGAAGAAAACACTTTGAATTTAACTTACATGAGCCAATCGATAAAGAGCTCTTTATCGAATATTACGAGGATCTGAACCGGGCGATGGAGCTTGTTGACGAGTTAAATCTGAACTTACGTATCTGGAATAAGGAATAGAAAAGGAGAGAGGAAAATGGGTACAATCATTCTTATTGTTGTAGGTATTATGTTAGCATCCATCATAGGTGTCGCCATCGTATACTACAATAAGTTTCAACGATATAACATTCATGTTGATAATGTCTTTGCGAATCTAGATGCTATCTTAATGCGCCGTGTAGATGAGCTGTCTAAACTGGTGGATGTTACACGCCAGCATGTGGAGGACGAAAACCAAGTCCTTCAAGGTGTCATCGGATTAAGGCAGCAAATCATTGATGCGACAAATGTAGATGAAAAGGTAAAAGCGCACAACAATATGAACCGCCAGATCCCGGCATTTATGGCGCAAGCGGAGCGATATCCGGATATTAAATTTAGTGAAGCGTATAAGCACTTGCAGCGTTCCATTACAAATATTGAAGAGAACATTCAAGCTGCGCGTCATTCCTATAACCAATCAGTCGGTCGCTACAATACAGAAGTGTCTACGTTCCCAGGCAACATCTTTGCCGGCATCTTCCGCTTTGGTCCAAGACCGATGTTCGAAGCACCACAAGAAAAACGTGAGGATGTGGATCTGCGCGCGATGTTTAACCGATAATGTTGTGTGCTGATGGAAGAAAATAGATTATACTTAAAGAAAAGGTATAGTAGGTGCCAGTATGATTGAGATCTTATTCTTTATCTTTATGATTGTCTTCTTTATCAGCTCAAACAACATTGAAAAAAGCCTGAAACGAACGGAAGAACAGAACGAGCAGATCATTCAGTTGTTAAAAGAAAAACAGGAGAAAGAGTGAGGCGCGGTGCCTCACTCTTTTTTTGTGTTTGTAAATTGTTGGAAGGGCTCAGTTACTTAATTTCGGAATTCCAAAAGCAAAACTGATTATTTCTTTTAGATATATCTTACGGACTAAGGTCTATTCAAAAGTAATTTGAATAATCATTAACTATGATTTGCGTAATAACTGGTTGAACGTAGATTACGAGAATCTAGTAATTAAATCTGTATCAAAAAAAACTGGATTTAAGGGGGGTGTATGGTTGAAAACGAAAGATACGAAACATGAATTGATTCATAAAAATCTTAAACCAATAAAGGGTGATCGAAAGAAATTAGTCTATTTTTTAAAGAGAGATTGGCAACTGTATGTATTACTCTTATTGCCTGTCCTGTTTGCATTTATCTTTAAATATATGCCCTTATCAGGACTACTCATTGCTTTTAAGGATTACAACATTATAAAGGGATTTTGGGCTAGCGAATGGGTCGGTTTTGATATATTTGTTGATCTGTTTAATAGACCAGAATTTGCAAAAGCGGTCCGTAATACGTTATTACTGAATGTCTCTGATTTAATCTTAAGTTTTACAGTACCCATTATGTTGGCTTTACTTCTCAATGAGGTCACGGGAAAAGTATTTAAAAGAGTAAACCAAACTGTTCTTTATTTACCTCACTTTTTATCATGGGTCATCATTGGTGCTCTTGCTTATCAATTACTTGGCCTTGGAAGCGGCATGGTTAACAACCTTATAGAGCAGCTAGGAGGAAGTCGTATCCCCTTTCTTCAAGAGGATGTACATTGGCTAGTTAGTTATCTAGCGATCGGTGTATGGCAAGGGATGGGGTGGGGAACGATTATTTATCTTGCTGCAATGAGTGGCGTAAACCCAGAATTATACGAGGCTGCAACCGTCGATGGTGCAGGTAGATGGAGAAAAATGTGGCATGTTACGTTACCATGCATTCGACCTACAATTGTTGTTCTCTTAATTTTAAGTTTGGGAAATGTGATGGGGGGGTCATTCGAAAGGGTTTTTGCTCTACAGAATATGGCTTCAACAGAATTCACTACAACCATTCCTATCTTGGTGTACCGTTGGGGACTCGAAAATGGAGATTTTAGTCGAGCTACTGCACTTGGTCTCTTTCAAGCCGTTATTGGACTTATCCTTGTGTTAGCTTCAGATAGAATAGCTAAAAAGATGGGAGAAGATGGGCTGCTATAAGGAACGTTTTACATTTCAATCACAGAAAAAATGATTAAGACGAAAGAGGGGGGAGTATGAACGCAATTAATAAGAGCAAGATGGGCAAGCGTAAACGTTTTGATATTTGGGAACTTGTCATTCGTCTCATTCTAATTGTTATTTCTCTAACTTGTTTACTTCCTTTTGTACATGTTCTTGTTAAATCGTTAAGTAGTGATGCATACGTTGTTGCAAATAATATCTTCCTTTGGCCTAAAGGGTTTACGCTTGATGCATACACACAAATATTAACTGATAAGAGCATATTACAGTCTCTTTATGTAAGCGTTCTTATTACGGTTTTGTTTACGGTAATCGGCATGATTATTACGATTTGTGCAGCCTATCCACTATCGAGAAAACAATTAAAAGGTCGTACAACAATCACATTGTTGTTCATGATCACTCTGTACTTTACTGGTGGAATTATACCTGACTATCTACTCGTAAATAAGTTAGGCATGCTTGATACGATATGGTCGCTTGTTCTTCCAGGCGCTTTTAGTGCATTCAATCTACTCATCTTAAAAACATCTATCCAAAGTATTGTACCTGCTAGTTTAGAAGAATCAGCACGTATGGACGGAGCCGGACATTTTCGGATTTTGTGGAGTATCGTTTTGCCACTGATTAAGCCGATCATTGCCACACTTTCACTTTTCTATGCTGTAGGTCGTTGGAACAGCTATCAAGATGCGTTATTCTACATCAGATATGAAACGGAATTGCGCCCCCTACAGTTGAAATTATATTATCTGGTTGTTCAAGCCAGCGAGAGCTTTCAAACCGAATTAACCCTTGTACAAACAAGTAGTCCTGAAACGCTGAGAGCGGCTGTTGTCATTTTCGCGACATTACCAATCCTTTGTATCTATCCATTTGTACAAAAGTATTTTGTGAAAGGCGTCATGATTGGATCTGTCAAAGAATAATAAAGATGGGGGATAACTATGAAAAGTAAATGGTTGAGTACTTTTACTGTTTTGGCTTTGGGAGGGCTTTTAGTTGCATGTTCAAATGACGCTGCGAATGATCCTAAACAAAACGATGATGGAACGAATTTACCTGACGATGAGATGAAGTTTACAGATACGGTTGAGTTAAGTATTCCTGTTTATGATCGAGCTTTTGAAGGCTGGAATGTATCTGATAATTTTTATACTCGTTGGATTCAAGAAGAATTTGGGGATGAACACAACATCTCTGTCAATTTTGTTCCGATAGCAAGAGCTAGTGAGGTAACGGACTTTCAACAGCTATTAGCAGCAGGAAACGCACCTGATGTTATTTTCCATTATGATATGCCACAAGCGTTGGCTTACTATGACAGTGATGTGTTGCAGCCGCTTGATACAGACGAACTGGCTAAGTATGCGCCGACATATTGGGAAAATCTAAAAGAGACGAATGAACAATTTGGTGTTGTAGATGATCAAAACATGTTCTTCTTTGCTGATCGACCAGATGTCAGTAATTATACAACCGTTATTCGTAAGGATTGGGTTGAACAAGTGGGTATGAAAGTGGAGGATTTAACGTCACTTGAAAAGCTAAATGAAATGGCAGAGAAGTGGAAGGATGCAGGACTTGGTACGATGGGTGGAGGATTAACGGCTAATATTTTTAACTATAATTATGCTTTCCGGGACTGGCCAATTGATCCAGAATACCGTGCGCTTTATTCAGACCTAATGGTAGCTGATTTTACAACGGAAGATACAGAACGTTGGCTTAAGAATTTAAGTTATCGGTACCATAATGGCCTAATAGATAAGGAATTTTACCTTCGTACAGATGCGAACCAAATAAAATCGGAGTTTGTAGCAGGTCGTACAGGTATAGTGGGAGAGTACATTTCTTATAATACGGATCTTTATACATCTACACTACAAAATAATCCAGAAGCTGAATTCGCTGTACTCCCACCATATGCTGAAATTCCAGAAGGAGGCGTACCACAAGGTCGAGCAAATTGGCCATTTGGCTTAATCATGGGAATCAATGAATCCGCCACTGAAGAAGAAAGAGTGGCTGTATGGTTGTACCTAGAATGGATGAGTCAGCCTGAAAACCTATTTTTCTTGCAGAATGGGATAGAAGGTGAGAACTATACATTAGATTCAGATGGAATCCCAATCATTGAAACAGAATTCAATGGTGAATCAGCTCTATCAATGAACAATAACAAGGATTATTGGGCACTTGTAACGGAAGCCCCTTATTTTGAGACTGAAGAATTAACACGTAAAGCAATGGAAAGCTTCTGGTCACCTCCAGGTTTCGAATATATTGTTGATGATATGTTTAAGTATCAAGATGAAACAAGGGAGTATTCTATACAAGATCCTTTATTCACAGTAGTCATAGATAGTCAAAATGATTATCAAGCTGACTTGAATGCATTATTCCAAGAACTTTATCTAATGGTCGTCATGGGGCCTGAAGATAAGTTTGATGAGAATTACGAAGCGGCCAAGGAGCGGTATTTAAATGCTGGCTACCAACAAATATTAGACGAGAAGCAAGCAGCCATTGATGAAGGAAAGTTTAATTATTTTGAGTAAGAAAAGCATGAAAAAGAGTGAGGCGCGAGTGCCTCACTCTTTTTTGTTTTTCTAGCAGATAAAGAGGGTAATGCTAAATTAATTGGGTTTAATTAGGAGGGAGCTTACTGCGATGTATCGAACGTGTAGTCATTGCAATCGAGATGTACCGATGTGGAAAATCATCCTTTCCAATTGGCGTTCAGTAAAGTGTACACATTGTAAAAAACGAAATTACACAACCACTTCTACACAGAGGCTTCAAAACTATTTTCTACTGCCACTAGCAGCACTAAGTGGAATTATAACGGGAATAGTAGTCGATTCATTAGTAGAGGTGTTGTTGTATGTATCTCTGTTTGTCTGCGTCTACTTATTGATTAGTCTGCCGTTTTATCGGTTAGAGTAGTTACTCCAAGTTAAACTGACACGTAAATGAAAATGCTCCTATTATTTTTTCGAAACTAAAATCAATCAGACTAAGTTCTTTCATAATCCCAAAGTGATCTACTATCTTCTCTTTTTTTATGGTTGGAGTCAACTCTTGATCAAACGTTACATAAAGAGTTGAATCACCTTGAGCAATGGTGATTTTACCGGGTTCAACTTGAACGTTCTCTGCTAGACTCACAAATCGTTCGATAATAGAATCCGGTGCCGTAAGTATGAATGAATCTATCAAACGAACACACCCGAGCTCCCTATCTATCTCCCATTTTCGAGTAAACGACTGCAAAGAAGGAACGGAGTATGCATTGGTTAGGTCTAGTTGAAATTCGCTCTGTTGACCTTGATTATGAAAGGAAAGAACCCTGGCACATGCATCAGCACCTTGCTGTTGAACACACCCCCCAATGAGAGGGACGGAATGGCCGTGTGATCCGTTTGAGAGCATGTGATATCGGTCCGTACTGAAGGAAGCTTTTATGTAATGTCCCGCCCCGATGTCTGATAACATAGACACCCCATTCACATAGATCATGAACTGTCCCAGATCATTATGGTTGTGAGGCTCATCGTTATGTCCACCTTTTAGGGCTACGCCAGTTATTTGATTCTTATATTCAAAGGTTGAGAGGTACCACTGTGCCTCGAAAAAGTAGCTTGTGTGAGTGGGCCATACCCCGCCATCTTTCGTTTCGTCATACCAAATAAAATGACGAATGGCAGGAGCAAAACGGTAGCATGGGTCTGAATCAAATGTAGCGCAATCACTCGTCCTGGGAAGGTGTATTTGCTTGAAATGAGTATGCAGATAATGGCTAAGACCAAGAAGTGGTGAGGCCATTTCTAACGCATCTGAGAAGTTAGCGACTGTATTCTCGCCCATAAAGACCTTTTCTTGAAATTGAGCGGTTTCGTTTAATTTAGGAAGCGCAAGTAGATCGATCTTACCTTCTGTCTGCTTTTTTAGTAAATCCGCAAAGTAGATAAAGTACCCGAACCCATACTGCCAATAATGATAGCCCTCCTGACACACGCCTTCATCTGTTAACCCCAACACAAAGTAAGAGACGCTTTTAACACATCTATCAAGAATCAATTGACGTTCTTCTTCGGAATCCATTAAGTACATCGCACATGCACCAATCGAACCAGCGCATACAGCTGACCAATTATGAGTAGCCTGCTCCCACGGTTGTTCCACTTTTTGAAAGGGCTCAAGCACCCTTCTGCGAGTTTCGTAGTTTATTCTATGCTTGATTAGAACGGGCAGTGTATCTTCGAACATTGTTAAAATTTCCGCTAAAGAAAAGGCTGTCTCGGCGGCAAATAAATCAATTTGTTGATGAGCTTCTAAATTATGATCAGACTTCTCAAATGCTGAGTCTTGTCTAAGATGGGCAGGCAAACACCACGTCCATTCACCACAAATGGCCCATATGGTTGAGTGAAGATGCGTACGGTACTCCAGGTGATCTGGATAGAGGTATGACAGAATTGAAAAGGTGGTAAGACGCTTGCGCCTTTCAAAGTAAAGCTGTTGATACGGGTCGCGATCTCCATTTATAAAATAAGCGTTAAATGAATCATAGTCTAGTTCAGGCATTGGCGTATGTAAAACAGATTGCGCATAGGTGGAGAGGTCTTTAACCCAAATTTGCAGGAAGGAAGACTGCTGGATCTTCAGCTGAATTCGATTAGGTGAAATGGGTTCTCCATAAACATCTGTGAATAAGGATTTTTTCATAAAAAGCTCCTCCAATCTGCCCTAAAAGGGTACTTTTCTTCTATTGTAAGGGTTTACAATAGAAGAAATCAATTGAATGGAAGGGTGATCATATGAAACGTGAAAGTCTTCAAATGGGTGCAACGAAAGCAGATGCTGAGAAGTGGCTTCTTGAAATGGTTGATCCTGTGATGGCTGAGTTAAAAGAAGGTCATGCAGGAATTCATTTAGGAGAGACAGGAGCATCATACGGCTCAAAAACAGCTCATATGGAAGCATTCTCTAGGCTATTCTGGGGAGTGGCTCCACTCGTAGCTGGTGGCAGTCATCCTCCCTATCTCGACCGACTCGTTGAAGGTGTTAGGAACGGAACGGACCCGAACCACTCTGAATATTGGGGAAAGCTGACTGATTATCATCAGATGCTGGTAGAAATGTCCGTGTACGGCTATGCGCTTTGTTTAATGCCAGATCAGCTTTGGGGGAAGCTAACAAACAAGGAGCGAGATCATCTTGTTGCATGGCTGTCCCAAAGTAGTAAATACAAATGTCATGACTGCAACTGGCTGTTCTTCCCGGTTCTTGTTCAGTTGGGGTTAAAGCAAGTTGGCGCACCGTATTGCCAGCAAACGATTGATGATTCACTTGAACGGATGGAGGCTTTTTATCTGGGAAATGGCTGGTATGCTGACGGAGAAGATGCGCATCGTGACTATTACGTCCCATTTGCGATTCATTTTTATAGCCTTTTTTATGCAAAGGTAATGGAGGAGGATGATCCCGAACGAGCCAGTCTCTATAAAGAAAGGGCTAAACGTTTTGCCAAGGATTTTATCTACTGGTTTGCAGACGATGGACGTGCGATTCCGTATGGTCGCAGTATGACGTATCGTTTTGCCCAGGCTGCGTTCTGGAGTGCGATTGTTTATGCGGAGGTAGATGTTGCTCCTTATACACTTGGGGAGATAAAAGGTCTATTGTTTCGTCATCTTCGTGAGTGGATGGACCGACCGATTTTCGATGCAAGAGGTGTATTGACGATTGGGTACGAGTATCCGAATCTAGGGATGTCGGAAAACTATAATTCCCCGGGCTCACCGTACTGGGCACTCAAAACGTTCTTATTTCTGGCGCTTTCAGATGATCATCCATTTTGGAAGACGGACGAACAGGAAATGCCAACGTTAACAGAAGTTCACGCACAAGCTGAAGCAAACAAAGTGCTGACTCGGCATAAGGGGCACGCAGCCATGTTTAATGCAGGTCACCTAAGGACAAATGACCATACTCATACCTCTGCCAAGTATGAGAAGTTTGTCTACTCGAGTCACTTTGGGTTTAGTGTTCCCCGGGCAGAATGGGGAATGGAGCAGGGTGCTTTTGATTCGATGCTTGCATTAAGCGAGCAGGACCAACTTTTTAGAGTGAAACGCTCGTCCACAACGATTCAACTCTCAAACTCATTAATCAAAATGGATTGGCAGCCATGGAAGGACGTCACAGTAGAAACATGGATTGTGCCTGGTCTTCCGTGTCATTTACGAGTTCACCGGATTCAAACAGCTAGGCCACTAACCGCTGCAGAAGGTGGATTTGCTGTTGGAGTTGATGAAGGGGAAAATGGATCATCCATCGTGGGAGAGGGCAAAGCGCTCTATTCGTATAGTGGTGGAACAAGTGGAATCAAGCGTCTGTATGGAACAGGAGAGGTGAAGCTGGTGTATCCAAACATAAATACAAACATCATGAAGCCACGAACCAGTATTCCAACCGTTGTGAGTACATTAGAACCAGGAACACATATTCAAGCAGTTGCGGTGTATGGAACGTCGGACGATTGCTACGATTCAGATTGGGACGCGTATTTTTCAGTTGAGGAAAAGGAAGGCACACTTACTTTTTACCAAAAAGGATTAGACGAACCGATACTAACGATATAAAGGAGAAACTCGACACCCAGAGAGGATGTCGAGTTTCTTTTTGTTATTTAGTTAGGTTGGAACTGTACATATTGTGTATTGCCAGTGATAAAGAGACCACTGCGGAGCTCGTACATCTTTGAACCATTCACTACTAATTCGCGAACAAAGGTAAAGACCTCATCGCGGCTCACAGTCTGATAGCGGGCGTTCCAATCAGGTCGATTGTACACCCAAAGAGAGGACGCGAGCACCCGAACCGTTCCGATTGAGTCGTTACTACTGCCACCAACCTCTTGAATGAAGCTATTCCATACACTTAATAGATTAGCCGGGCAGTTCTTGCCTGTCCAATGCTGATGACTGACCACACGCGAAAGTGGGATGTTTAACTGATTCATCATACTTTGGATGAGTTCAATCGCTCTTTGGCGTGTTGCGGTAAAATCGCCATCTCTATTCACGCAAAGTTCAATTCCGATTGACTGGCTGTTCCCACTAGAACCTGCGTGCCAGCCAACTTCATTTGTTGGCAGGTGCTGATAGATAACAGAGTCATCGACTGTATAGTGCCAAGAGACTTGGCGACTTTGGGCATCGGCCCCTTTTACATAGCGAGAATGCGTCTCTGCGTCTGCTCCCGGGCTGGTGTTGGCTGTTTCGTGCACGGTGATGTAGGTAGGGGTGAGGCTTGTCCCCGGTCGGTTTGAGTTACTCGTTGGAATAAAATCTTGGATGATGTTCATGTTACTCGTCCTCCTCTTTTTTTGTTGCAAGCTTCCTAGTCAGGTCTTCAATGGCTAGCGTCTGTGCGGTGATTTGCTTTTCAAAACGAAACAATAGATACAAGGCAACAGCACTTGGAAATCCGACGTTCGCAAGCAGCATCGTCCATTCAGGCATAGTTCCCATCTTTTCACCCCTTTAAGAGAAGCTACTATATAAAGAGATCTCCACGAAAAAAAAATCAACTTATTTCCCAAATTGATAAGAACATATATTCGCTTTTTCTGTGTATAATGAGAACATAAGTTCTTATTTATTTTATAGAACATTGATTATTTATTGCTTGTCATCTCTTTAAAGAGAAAGGAGGTATGTTTAATGGAGTTAGTAAACCAACGTGCCTATAAGGAATCAATTGAGGTCAGAGAGTTTGTCGCAACCTATGAAAAAGCATTGAACGCACCTGTTATACGTGCGTTTCTTGAAGAGGAACAACACATGAATCTGTTAATAGAGAGTATTGTAGAACCAACACCAAAAAATAGAGAGGCTGTGAATGAAAGCTTTCGAAGCTTTTATATGGAGCTGCGATTAGTAAAATACCTATCTCAACTCATTCACTATTACTCCATTGATGTAAGCAAACGCTATAGGCGACACTTTGCAAGACATTCCTATGTGATGGACCAACCGCTTTCAGATGATCACTCACTCTATCTTCACGATGTATTAGAATCGGAGGGTCCTAGTGTCGAGAGTCTTGTTACCGAGGGAGGGAGCGATTTGGAGCAAGTCATTGAGAACCCTTTACTATACAAGCATTTTCTCGCTCTCTCGGACAAGCAGAAGCAAGTACTCAACCTTTACTTTGTGGGTGGACTCAGCCATAGAGTAATTGCTAAGAGGTTTGGAAGCACGCCGCAGAATATCTCTCAAATTGCGACAAGAGCTCTTGCAAAATTGAGATCAGCTATCAATCAGGAGGACAAGCATGAGTAACACAAAAAAAGATCTCATTCAAAAAATGGAACCAAAGATTAAGAAAAGCATTCGTCACATCCCTTGGCAGTACCGGGAAGACGTTGAACAAGAAATCAAGATGAAGGTGATGGAATCCATTGACAAAGTGAACACGTATGACGTCCCAAGTTTTTTTGAATACACAGCAAAAGAGAACAACAAGAAAGCAGGAACAAGGAAAAAGAAAGCGAATAATAAGGGGAAAACGGAAGAGAGTAGGGTGACGGATGAATATGAATGCTAGACAAATCTTTGTGAATCTCCCAGTCAAAGATCTTCAGAAATCAAAGGCCTTTTTTACAGAGGTAGGCTTTACATTTAATGAACAATTTGAAGATGAAAGCGCAACGTGTATGGTGGTTAACGAAACGATCTTTGTAATGCTCCTGGAAGAAGACCGCTACACATCGTTTACTAAAAAAGAAATCCCAAACACAAGCACCCACTCTGAAGCCATCGTCGCGCTCTCGCTGGATAGTCGCGAAGAAGTAGACGAAGTTGTGAACCGCGCATTCGCTGCAGGGGCGGGAACGTATAATGAACCACAGGATCACGGATTCATGTATGGATGGAGCTTCGCAGACATCGACGGCCATCTGTGGGAGTTCTTTCATATGGACATGGCAGCAGCAGAAGCCGCAGCCAAGCAGTAAGTATCTTCGGATGCTTGCTGTTTTTTTTTTTGGGGTGAGGGGGAGAAGTGGAGCGTTAGCCAATTAAATTAGAGCGTTAACTAATCAAATCAATGCATTACGCATCCTCATCCTTTTCAAACTCATTAATCCTTGATAAACTGAATATAATCTATTTTCTGAATTAATAAGAGGGGGTGCAACCCTGTGAGGCAGTTTATTCTAGGGTTATTGCTCTCATTTTTAGTGATAGGAATCTTAAGGTGGATCGGCGTTCCTTTCACCCCAGGTGATCTATTGCAGAACATGATCGGAGAACCAACTCCAATCAAATCAGTAGTGGTTATTCTTCTTGGGATAATCATCTTTTATCTAATCTTTCGTTCCATTCGTCATAAGACGCGAGAGAACGCATCTTAACTCTCAATGTTTGAGAGTTTCTGAGTAATCTGATAAAATTAATATACATTCATATATCTTATCAAGAGAGGCAGAGGGACTGGCCCTACGAAGCCCGGCAACCGATTATTTATTCAGGTGCCAAATCCAGCAGAATGGAGATCATTCTGATAGATAAGGAGTACGCACACGTCTTCTTACAGAAGAGGTGTTTTTTATTATAGAGAGTGGGGGCGTAATAGATGAAGTATGGGTTTTGGCTACCTATTTTTGGAGGATGGTTACGCAATGTTCATGATGAGCAGATGCCGGCAACCTTTGAATATGCAAAGAAAGTCGTTCAAGCAGCGGAGGACTGGGGATATGATACCACTCTCCTTGCTGAGCTCTATTTAAACGATATAAAAGGTCCTGGTGAAGATGTACTGGAGGCATGGACCACGGCTGCGGCGCTTGCTGCGGTTACCTCTAAAATAGAACTTATGACAGCCATTCGTCCGGGTTTCCATAATCCGGCGACGACGGCAAAGATGGCGGCGAATATTGACCAGATTAGTAACGGCCGATTTACGTTAAATGTTGTGTCTGCTTGGTGGGCTGAGGAGGCGCGTCAATATGGCGGTGTATTCACAGAGCATGATGAGCGCTATGCTCGAACCGAGGAGTTCATTGATGTATTAAAAGGGCTATGGACCGAGGAATCCTTCACGTACAATGGAACCTACTATCAGCTAAAGGATACGAAGCTTTCACC
This sequence comes from Alkalihalobacillus sp. FSL W8-0930, assembly GCA_037965595.1. NCBI lineage: Bacteria > Bacillati > Bacillota > Bacilli > Caryophanales > Bacillaceae > Alkalihalobacillus > Alkalihalobacillus sp. FSL W8-0930. Next base: position 268,028 of record CP150183.1, read on the forward strand.
AAAGCCTGTTCAGCGTCCGAACCCCATTCTTTATGCAGGTGGTGAGAGTGAGCAGGGCAAAACAACCATCGCTGAAAAATGTGACGCCTACGTCATGCATGGTGGTACGGTGGAAGAGATTCGCGCGAAGATTACTGATATGAAGGAACGCCGTAAGAAAACGGGGCACACGCCATTTTCACGTTTTGGGATGGCGGCTTACGTTATTTGCCGCGATACAGAAGAAGAGGCCCAGGCTGAGCTCGCTCGGATTACCGATGTGAAGGAATCGGATGCCTATGCGGGGTACGATGATTTTACAAGCAAATCGCAGCTTGAACAGCAAATTAAGCTACAGGATTACTCGGTTTCCAACCGTGGTTTACGACCTGAATTGATTGGGACACCAGAGATGATTGCCAAACGAATTCTTGAGTACGAAGAGGCAGGGCTTGATCTAGTACTCTTACAATGCTCGCCGCAATATGAGGAAATGGAACGCTTCGCCCGCGACGTGATGCCAGTTGTTGAACAACTGAGAAAGCAAACAAAGGAGACAATCTAATATGAAAAAGATCTACGTGATTCATGAAAATCAGGAGTGGACCGTTCACTTATTTAACAGATTGGAAGAGTTGGGGCTTCCCTATGAGGATTGGCATTTAGGCAGTGGAGCCATTAACTTAAACGAGGCTCCTCCTGAAGGCATCTTTTATTCTCGTATGAGTGCTTCTTCTCACACACGAGGTCACCGGTATGCGCCTGAGCTTGCGGCAGCAGTGCTTTCGTGGCTGGAACGTCATGGGCGGACGGTGATTAATAATAGCCGGGCGCTACAGCTTGAGGTGAGTAAGGTCGTTCAATATATGGAGCTTGAGAAATTCGGCGTACGTACACCAAAAACAGTGGCCGCTGTTGGTAAAGATCAAATCCTACAGGCTGCGGATACCTTTGAGGGACAAGCTTTTATTACGAAGCATAATCGTGCCGGAAAAGGGCTTGGTGTCCAATTGTTTCAGGACAAGCAGGCACTCCAAGCATATCTTGAAAGTGATACCTTTGAAGAGCCAGTCGACGGAATTACGTTACTACAGCAATACATTCAGGCACCGGAGCCATATATTACGCGTTGTGAGTTTGTAGGGGGAGAATTTGTGTATGCGGTGAGAGTGGATACGTCTGAAGGCTTTGAGCTATGCCCAGCAGATGCCTGCTCGATTGAAGACTTATTTTGTCCCGTTGGGGAAGAACCAAATGCGAAGTTCCAAATTGATCCAAGCTTTAACGAGCCTGTCCTCAGTCAATATGCTGAGGTATTAAAAGCAAATGGCGTTCAGATTGCCGGAATTGAGTGCATTCGTGATCAAGAAGGGAATCTGTATACGTATGACATTAATACAAACACAAACTACAACTCAGAAGCCGAGGAGAAAGCTGGCGTATTCGGCATGCTAGAGGTAGCGAAATATCTTGGTCTTCGTTTAAAAGAAGAACAAGAAGCTCTTGTTTCATAAAAAAACGTTCTGCATCCGTTAGGGTGCAGAACGTTTTTGTGTATTAATGGTGAAACCCGCCACTCATTGAATCAAGCTCAAATGAGTCGAGCACATCGCCACTTTCATTAAGGATTTCCACCGTATGGGTTTCATACCAGCTCTCATCGCTGTCTGTGATCGAGACAAAGGTTTGGTCTTCGATTGGTGTAGTAACGGTTTCGCCAGAATAAATGATTCGTGCTTCGGTAGCCTCTGGAAGTGCTGTGTATCCAAAGGTTACATACGAAAATCTATAATTTGAGTTATGCCAAGTGCCTGTTTCAAAACGTTGAGTCTGCGTTCCATTTGTATTTGCACGACTAAACCCACCTTCTAAAACAAGTCCACTTAAAGGGATGCGAGTGAACTTCTCTTGGTTCACGGTCAGTTTTTCTAAGCCGAGATCTGTGTTATCCACCGTATAGATTGCGTAGGCAACATCTACACCAACATCTTCCCAAAGAACATCAATAGCAGCTTCTTCAGGATGACTCGCTGCGATGGCGTCCTCTATCTCAGAATACGACGTGTTATCTACATAGATTTCTCCAGGAGCAAGGGACATCATGATACCTATATATGAAGAAATGACCAGTAACCCCATCATAAGTGCAGAGAAAAAAGTTCCGCGCGTTAGCAATAAAATCGCCAGCCCAGCTAAAAAGAAAATAATAGATAGATAAAGAAATACAAACCCAATTGGTCCAGGTGAGAAGGACAGCAACTGAAACTGAGAAAGTGGTTCTTGAATGAATAGCTGAGTGATCCAGCTAACGGGCTCAGTTTGTAGCGTACGCAACACTTCGTGAGGGGGCTCAAGCTCAGACATAAACCCTGTCACAACGAAGATAAATAGTGCAATAACAGATTCAGCACGGAAAGACAGTTTTAACTGTGGCTCTGTCAGTCGAGGCTTCTTTAGACTGAGCATAATTAAATGCCTAAGCCCGAAAAATAGAAGTGGAACATACAGAATGTGTTTAATGAATAAAAGCTGACCATAAGATAACAGCCATCCATTAAAATAATCCTGAGTGACTTCCGTCAGTAAGAAAAAGCCTGTAAGCGACAGGAGTAATACCGCACCAGCAGCAACGGGTGAGAACCATTTATGAAGCGTTTGGCTATCGGGTAAGTTTTGTGCATACCAACCCATGACAAATAATGGGCCAATCCAAGCAGCTACACTAATGAAATGGATAAAGGTAGAAACAAACCCCATCCAACCGGCGATGGACGTCCCGTGGCTTGCCCAACTTGCACATGTCATCAGAAGAACGGCTCCTGCTAGAAGAGCGTAATGAACCACTGGGGGCGATAGCTTTTTCATCCGACTTATAACGAACATACTAACGACAACAACAATGGAAGCAATTAATGCTTGTCCAGCTGCGTATGTCAGTAAAACGGTTGTAACGGCATCAGACCACTTTGCCCCAAATTGGCTTGTCAGCGTATTGATTACATTCACAACCGGTACAGCAAGCAGGATCGGTATGGAAAGAAGGATACTTTCCACCGTTTGTCTGGATAACGTAATGTGTACCCGGAGTCTTTCTGGCAAGATCTGCAGAATGTAATATCCGGACACAATCGCAAACGCAATATATAGAAACACATTTGATAATTGAACAATGATAACCATGACCCGCCTCCAACAGATAAGATCATTATTATTGTAACCACCACACTTAAAAAGAGACAAGCATCATAGTAAGGGAAACAGGTGATAAACCAATGAATGTGACGAACCTGTGCACAGAAATCAATGAAACGTTTGTTTAAACTTTAGACAGTAAGGTAATGTGACGATGATCTTGCCTGATCGCTTCGTATGCACTACACTATAGCAGTAGTTGCATAGTGTCGTTATCATCGTATAGCCCCAATAATATGGATTGGGGGTTTCTAGTAGGAGCCATAAACTTCCTAGCTACGAGAATAGGTTTGCCCTATTTTTGTAGCTATTTTTTGTGGGCAAATCTTCTTTCATTTCAATGTGAGGAGTGATTAAAGTGGGAAGCATTTTAATTAAGCAAGCAGAATTGATTACGATGAACAAGAATGAAGAATCGTTTGTAGGAGACCTTCTAATTGAGGGAACAACGATTAAAGCCATTGGATCAGACCTTGGGGATGTAGGTGCCGACAAGGTGATTGATGGCAGAGGCAGAACAGTGATCCCAGGATTTGTTCAAACTCATATCCATCTATGTCAAACAGCCTTCCGTGGTAAGGGGGATGACCTAGAATTAATGGATTGGTTGCAAAAACGAATCTGGCCACTCGAAGCGGCGCATGATGAAGAATCGATTTATTATTCAGCAATGCTTGGAATTGGTGAGCTGATTCAAAGTGGAACCACCTCGATTGTTGATATGGAAACGGTCCATCATACGGATTCAGCCTTTCAGGCGATCTCTCAAACGGGCATTCGTGCATTAGCCGGAAAGGTCATGATGGATAAGGGAACCGAAGTCCCTAAAGCATTACAAGAAAACACTCAGCAATCCATTCAGGAAAGCGTTGATTTATTAGAGAAGTGGCATAACCATGACCAAGGACGAATTCAATACGCCTTTACACCAAGGTTTGTTGTTTCATGCACAGAGCCTCTGTTAAAAGAAGTTCAATCCTTATCTGATCATTATCAGGTTAAGGTTCATACACATGCGTCGGAAAACCGTGGTGAGATTGAGATTGTGCAAGCGGAGACAGGTATGCGAAATGTGGTGTACTTGGATCATTTAGGACTGGCTAATGAACGATTGATCTTAGCGCACTGCGTCTGGCTGGATGAGCAGGAGAAGAAAATTCTTAAAGACCGTGGCGTAAAAGTGACACATTGTCCAGGCTCAAACTTAAAGTTAGCTTCTGGTTTTGCGGAAATCCCAGATCTTTTAAGTCAGGATATTGCGGTAAGCCTTGGAGCGGATGGTGCACCATGTAATAACAACCTCGACATGTTTAATGAAATGCGACTCGCAGCCCTTATTCAAAAACCACTACACGGTCCAACGTCAATGGATGCAAGAACGGTCTTTCGTATGGCTACACTAGGTGGAGCGAAGGCGATTGGGCTGGAGAATGAGATTGGGAGTCTTGAAGTAGGCAAAAAAGCGGATATTGCCATTTTAAACTTAAATGATTTTCACACCTATCCATCCTTTGATGTCGATACGATCTCTCGGATTGTTTATTCGGCTACACGTGCTGATGTCGAAACAACCATCATTAATGGAAAGATTGTCATGGAGAACCGCATCATGAAAACACTTGATAAACAGCTTGTTCTAACTGAATCGAACCGAGTTATGAAGCGCTTAGTGAAGCGACTTCCGAAAATATCATAACCATCATTCATGCATAGTCCCCCGGTCGAAGACAGATACTACAAACAAAATCTGTCGATCGGGGGACTTTTTAAGGTGGATGAAGTATTAGTCGCGCTGCTTCGGACAGCCGTCGTGTTTTTCATGATTTTGACCTTCTTTCGTTTGACCGGAAAAAAAGATATTGGAGAAATTAGCGTTCTTGATATCGTCATTACATTACTCATTGTAGACATTGCCGTCATCATGATTGAGGACACTGACATTTCATTTATGAAGGGGATTGCTCCCATTCTTCTGCTGTTTACCATTCAATATACCTTTTCGCGTATTTCATTAAAAAATCAAAAATTCCGCGATATTGTAGACGGCCGACCCGTGCTAATCATACGTGAAGGAAAGCTCCAGCAAGAGAACATGCGGAAACAGTCATATAATCTCGATGATGTCCTGCTTCAGCTGCGAACGAAAGATGTGTTTGACATCTGTGACGTGGATTATGCGTTACTTGAAAGCTCCGGCGCATTGTCTGTTTACAAAAAAGGGGATCAGTCGCCATTTACACTGCCTTTTATATTGGATGGCATGGTGCAGGAAGAGCACTTAAGCATACTGGGTAAGGACTCAACCTGGTTAAGGAATGAGCTTGAAGAAAATGGATACGAAAACTTTGATGACGTATTCTATTGTGGATTCACAAAAGAACAAAAGCTATATATAGAGAAACGGATTAAGAAGGAGAAGAAAAATAAGGCTTAACGTTCATTTGAAGCACTTCTTCCAAATCCTCAAGTCGAATCAGATAATAGTCGACTGAATCCGGTATGTGTGTCTCCAGATCATTCTTTACCTGATCTGTATGTAAAACAAAGTGTGTTTCATCGATCGCTCGAATGGCAAGAGCTGCTTGAGTGACCGTAACAACCGTTATATCATCATGGAAATCCTCAGCTTCCATGCGCTCAAACGGGGCGTCTAATTGAACGGACAGAGGTGCATGAAGGCTCGTTGCAGGGAGCAACAACCACTGAGGGAAGAGCTGACCGTCCATTTCTTCGTAATAGACTTTCATGGGAGACCTCCTAGATCGTTTGGTACTAATAGTATAAACAATAAAAAAAGAGCTGTCTCCATTGGGTTCATTCAGAAATGAATGGCCTTGAAAGGAGACAGCTCTTTGGTTAAATGTCATAGTGAAGATCGTCAATACTTACAAGTGAAGGATTGACGGATCAGCTTCATTACTTATTTGCAGTAAGAAGCACCAATGATTACAAGAAGAATGAATAGAACAACGATTAAAGCAAAACCGTTACCACAACCGCCGCTGTATCCTCCAACTGGTCCTTGTTGACCGTATCCGTAGCCACCGCCACAACCGTAGTCAGCGCCACCGTAGTTACCACCACCGAAGAAGCCCATGCGTACACCGCCTTTCAAAGGGAATACTTTACTCTATGCATTCATGTAAGTTTGGCGACTGAAGTGGGCTGTTTTTTTGTTCTTCGGGCTAAATGACTAGGGGCGGATTGTGTTACTTACCTGAGCGTAGCTGGCTTTTCTTAAGTCCTGTTACGGCTCCGACAAGCGTAATGTCGATTCCGTAATCAAGCATACACTCAGCCACTTCTAGTTTGGTCTCTTGACGCGCGGAGTAACGAACTTTTTCAAGGATAGTGAGTAGCTCTAGGTGTGATAAGTCAGGTTCCTTTTTCATCGAAATCATCCTCTTCGGTTTTCTTTTATTATACCGAATGTATGTTCGTAAAGGTAGTGAAAAAAACTTTTTTTAAAAAAGTTTTCAAAAACACTTGTCTTATATTTGTGGATTGGGTATAATAGCTTTTGTCAGTGATTGAGACACACACTTCTGGCCCGTTGGTCAAGCGGTTAAGACACCGCCCTTTCACGGCGGTATCACGGGTTCGATTCCCGTACGGGTCACCATTTATATTTTCTTGAATAACCAGCGCTGTACATAGAGAAGCTAAGAGGAATTCAAAGCTTATCTGCAGTCAATAACGAAGAGAAGCAAGGAGTTTGAGGACACAAGTTTTCGAAAGAAGGAGCGTACCTTAGTACGTGACTGATTGAGAATAACGCAGTGGACGAAGAAATCCACCGCTTATCTGAAGTTATAATGGAGGATTAGCTCAGCTGGGAGAGCATCTGCCTTACAAGCAGAGGGTCGGCGGTTCGAGCCCGTCATCCTCCACCATATTATTTTTTTCTTTAGCTGGAGGGGTAGCGAAGTGGCTAAACGCGGCGGACTGTAAATCCGCTCCCTACGGGTTCGGCAGTTCGAATCTGCCCCCCTCCACCATTTTTTGTTGGGCTATAGCCAAGCGGTAAGGCAACGGATTTTGATTCCGTCATTCCCTGGTTCGATCCCAGGTAGCCCAGCCATTTCTTTAAACAAGACATGAGCCATTAGCTCAGTTGGTAGAGCATCTGACTTTTAATCAGAGGGTCGAAGGTTCGAATCCTTCATGGCTCACTTTTTTAATTAAAATTTAATTACCTGGATATATACAAGAAGCTGAATCTTCAATTTGGAGTAAGGCTTCTTTTTTTTGTGTAAAATAAAAAAAGCATCTCATGTTAGAGATGGCAAAGGATTAATAACTTGTCATGGCTTTGTATTCGTTTAAAAGGTGATCTAATTCTTGGCTTCTATGGATCATATCTGGTGAACTGAGATCAACTGTTAGGGCCATTTTGTTTAAATCATGGCGGACTCTCTCGATTTTGTGCAAGAGTATGTTTGTTTTCTTTGAAGACATAACTTGTCACCCCTTTTCTGGGAAAATAGTCCGATTTTAACATCGATACATAATTACTACCCTAATTTTGTTCTTTAAAACCACTTTTTTCTGTTAAAATAAAAAAAGTGTAATAAAAAACGAAACCTTTTTTAAGCCGGTACGTAAACGGTACAGATTGAAGCGGTCAGGGGTATTGCTATGGACACATTAGTTAAGAAATTAATCATTGAAGTGAAAAAAGGGGATACAGAATCCTTTAGTGAACTTGTTGAGTTATTTAAAGACAAGGTCTACCAAGTCGCTTATCGTATGGTTGGCCATCCGCAGGAAGCTCAGGATGTGGCCCAGGAGGCTTTTTTACGTGCCTATACGAACCTTGATAAGTTTGATATGGATCGCAAATTCTCTACATGGTTATTCCGAATCGCAACAAACGTTGCGATTGATCGGCTTCGGAAAAAGAAGCCTGACTTTTATCTGGAAGATAAGGTAAAGGGAACAGAAGGATTAACCTATGAATCACAGCTTGCTGCTGATCAGGAGCTTCCTGAGGATCAAGTTGTGAATTTAGAGATGCAGGAATGGATTCAGTCCGAGATTAATCAGTTACCCCTTAAGTACCGATCTGCTGTCATTTTAAAATATATGGAGGATTTATCACTGAAAGAAATAAGTGAAATCCTTGATATGCCGATTTCCACTGTGAAGACAAGGATACACCGTGGGCGAGAGGCACTTCGAAAACGAATGAGGAAGATATAAGGAAGGAGGCATGTTCCTATGTCATGCGAGTCACATGTGCAAGGCTTAATTCATAAATATTTAGATGGAGATGCAACCGAAGTAGAGAAGAAAGAACTCTATCTACATGTTGAAACCTGTGAAGAATGTGATTTGCATCTTCGAGAGCTTAAAAAAGTCATTGCCTTTACCCAAAGTGCATCTCATATCGAAGCTCCTGCTAACTTTACAGATCAAGTGATGGCGAAGCTGCCACCTAAAAAGCAAACTGTAAAATGGAAAAGCAAGATAAAGAAACATCCCATTCTTATAGCAGCTGCGATCTTTTTCTTATTAATGTCAGGCTCCTTTTTGACATCTTGGTCAGGCAATTCTGAGAAGGTTACTGTTTCTGGATCGGGAAATATCCAAATTGATAAAGAATCTGGCGTTGTGACGATACCTGAAGGAGAAACCATTGAAGGGGATCTTGTTGTCCGAAATGGTCAGCTTGTTGTAGAAGGAAATGTAGAAGGAGATGTTCTCCTTGTAAATAGCAAGCCGTATTATGCATCAACCGGTGAAGTGGCTGGTGAGATTGAAGAAGTGAACCAGGCGCTTGAGTGGGTTTGGTATAATATGAAGAACATGTTTAATGAAACGGTTTCGATTTTTGATAATGATCGTGAATGAAAGTAGATCTTCGCCTGAATGGTGAAGGTCTTTTCTTTGAGGTTTCCATCTAGTTCCACACAGTTTTCCATACATTCAGCGACAAGATCTATCTCAATTCTTATGCTTATATGGTATAATGAGGCAGCTAATGTCGTAAGGTAAGGGTATAGCCCAATGAATGTTAGCCATTGGATGAATAATTAAGGTAGACAGGCTGCTATTCCTGTCTCGTTTGTATGAGTTTAGAATGATTTGTTTGGAGGAAAAGCAATGCAGGCTATGCTTCCGTTTGATTTGCCGTTTGAGAATGTTGGTTGGCTAAGTTATTTTGGTCAAATTATTGATATATTGCTTGTGACATACGTGATCTACAAGCTAATTATGATTATACGAGGAACCCGAGCTGTACAGCTTGTTAAAGGAATTACGGTTATCTTAATTGTATGGTTTATCAGTGGTTTCTTTGGACTTAGGACACTTGAATTTATTATGTCGCAAACACTCACGTATGGGTTACTTGCTATTATCATTATCTTTCAGCCAGAGCTGAGAAGAGGTCTTGAGCAGTTAGGACGAGGGCGCTTTTTTGCGAGTCGAACCACTCCTAAAAATGAACCTGTACAAAAATCAATTGATGCCATAATTAAATCATGTACATACATGGGTAAACGAAGAATTGGAGCGCTTATTTCAATTGAACGAGAAACAGGATTAAGTGATTACGCAGAAACGGGTATCCCAATGAATGCGGATCTAACGTCTGAACTTCTCATTAATATCTTTATCCCAAATACGCCCTTGCATGATGGAGCGGTCATTCTTAAAAATGAGACTATTCTTGCGTCAGGCTGTTACTTGCCTTTATCTGAAAATCCATTCATTTCAAAAGAATTGGGTACTAGACACCGTGCGGCACTTGGGGTGAGTGAGGTTACAGATTGTATTACGATCATTGTATCTGAAGAAACAGGAAATATCTCTGTTACGAAAAACGCAGAATTACACCGTGATTTAACGGAGGAAGAACTGCGTGAAATTCTAGAAAAATCAATGCTCTCTGAAGATAAAGCGTCAGCTCCATCACGCTTTAAGTGGGGAGGAAAGAAAAATGGATAGGCTCTTTAATAGCCATTGGTTTGTACGGATCATTGCGTTCTTTGTAGCGCTGATGCTATTTGCCATGGTCAACCAGGATAACCTTGGTAATCAACCAAGTGTTTTGCCGACCATTAGCAATAGCTCCTATACACTTGAAGAAGTAGAGCTGAACGTAAACTATAATGAAGAAGAGTATGCTTTAACCGATGCCCCGGAGACCGTGCAAGTAAAGTTGAGTGGGTCGAGAAGTGCATTGGCTTATTTTCAAATGATGAGACCAACGTATGAGGTTTTTGTTGATGCGACAGAGCTTGAAGAAGGCTCTCATCGTGCCCGGATTGAATATCGTGGATTCCCAAGTGAGCTGTCGGTAGCGGTCACACCAACAACAGCTAATATCGAGCTTCAAGAAATTCAAACCTCGTCCTTTCCTGTTCAGGTAGACCTATTGAATACAGATAGTGTGGAGGAAGGCTATACGGTTGGAACACCAATTGTTACGCCAATTAACGTAGATGTTACGAATGCTAGAGAATTTCTTTCGTATGCAGCAACAGCAAAGGTTTTTGTCGATATGGACAATGCTGAGGGCACGATAGAAGATGAATATCCTGTTCACATTTATAATTCGGATGGGATTGAGCTTGAAATGGATTCAAACCCTAACTTTGTAACGGTGCGCGTTCCAGTGACAAGTCCAAATAAACTGGTCCCTGTTAATATCAAACGAATAGGTAAACTGAAGGCTGGGTTAAGCATTGAACAAATTGAGCTTGAACCAGGTGATGTGACGGTTTATGGACCTGCCGATTATATTGAAAGTCTGGAGTCTCTCGGCGGAGTAGAATTAGATTTAAGCAAAATTGAGGAATCCACAACAATTGAGTTGGACGTGCCTGTTCCTGATGGAGCTGAACGAGTGGAGCCGAAACAGATATCCGTCAATGTGACAGTTGGAGAAGAAGAGGAACGTGAACTCTCCGGTGTCCCGCTGAACATAATGGGAAGATCTGATGAAATGTCGGCCAGGCTCGCCGCAGATCAACCGGCATACATAAATGTAACGGCGTATGGAACAGAGGAGCAATTGAATCGTATGAGCACCTCAGATTTTCAGGCATATGTTGATATTAGTGAAGAAACTGCTGGAGAAAAAGAACTACCGATTGAATTTAATGGACCACAAAATATTCGATTTGAACCGGATGAATCTAAAAATGCAAAATTAACGATTACCGATCAGTCTGAGTAGTAGAGTTGAAGGAGCGATGACAATGGGAGTATATTTTGGAACGGACGGTGTCAGGGGTGTAGCTAACACAGAGCTCACACCTGAACTTGCCTTTAAGCTTGGAAGAGTAGGGGGTTACGTGTTAACCCAGCACAGTGAAGGGCAGCCCCGTGTTTTAATTGGAAGAGACACGCGTATCTCCGGCGAAATGCTTGAAAGTGCACTAGTAGCAGGACTTTTATCAATAGGTGCAGAGGTCATGCGTCTTGGTGTTATTTCAACACCAGGTGTGGCTTACCTAACAAAAAATATCAGTGCGGACGCAGGCGTCATGATTTCAGCCTCACATAATCCTGTGCCAGACAACGGAATTAAATTCTTCGGACCAGATGGCTTTAAGTTAAAGGACGCACAGGAAGCTGAAATTGAAGCGCTATTAGACGCTGAAGAAGATACACTTCCACGTCCAACAGGTGGAGCGCTTGGTCAAACAAATGATTACTTTGAAGGCGGCCACAAGTACATCCAGTTCTTAAAGCAAACGGTAGAGGATGACTTCTCAGGCATCCATGTTGCGCTTGACTGTGCAAACGGAGCAGCCTCTGCACTTGCAAGACATGTTTTCGCTGATCTTGACGCTGACATCTCTGCAATGGGCAGTACGCCAAATGGTGTAAACATTAATGAAGGCTGTGGGTCGACTCATCCAGAAGGACTCGCAGAATTCTTATTAGAAAAAGAAGCCGATATCGGATTGGCTTTTGATGGCGATGCTGACCGTCTAATTGCCGTTGATGAAAAAGGGCAAATTGTTGATGGCGATAAAATCATGTACATTTGCGCGAAGTACTTTAAAGAACATGGCCGACTGAACAACAGCACAGTAGTAACAACGGTTATGAGTAACCTTGGTTTCTACAAAGCACTTGAAGAAGCCGGTATTGATACAAAACAAACAGGCGTTGGCGATCGCTACGTAATGGAAGAAATGCGCAAAGGTAGCTTTAACCTGGGCGGCGAGCAATCTGGTCACATCATTTTCCTTGATTACATCACCACAGGGGACGGAATCCTGTCTGCCCTACAACTTGTGAACATCATGAAAATGACAGGCAAAACGCTTTCAGAACTAGCAGAACCAATGCAAGTCTTCCCGCAGCAGCTTGTGAACATCCGAGTAACGGATAAACACGCAGTCGAAGAAAACGCACTAGTAAAAGAAGCGATCGAAAAAGTAGAAGCAGAAATGAACGGAAACGGCCGCGTCCTCGTGCGCCCATCAGGCACAGAACCACTAGTACGTGTCATGGTAGAAGCTGAAACCGAAGAAAAATGCACGAAATTCGTAGAAGACATCGCAGAAGTGGTACGCGCTGAGATGGGACTACAAGAATAGAGACCGGCTTGTGCCGTCCTCTCGCCGTTTGGGTGAGGGGGCGGTTTTTTTGTGTTGGTGCGCTGGAGTGAGGGTGAGGGGAATGCGCGAGTGGGGATGAAAGTGCGCGGGAACGAGGGTGGAGTGCGCGAGTGAGGATGAAGATGCGCGGGAATGAGGGTGAGGTGCGCGAGTGGGGATGAAAGTGCGCGGGAATGAGGGTGAGGTGCGCGGGAGTGAGGGGAAATGCGCTGGAATAAGGAAGAGGTGCGCTAATTTTAGCTTTAGTAACTCAGCAGAAGGCCCACAATTTTAAGCATTCGCAGGATTTTTGAGCAGAGAGCCCTCGTTTCTGAGCATTCGCAGGATTTTTGAGCAGAGAGCCCTCGATTTTGAGCATTTGCAGGATTTTTGAGCAGAAAGCCCTCGTTTCTGAGCATTTGCAGGATTTTTGAGCAGAGAGCCCTCGTTTCTGAGCATTTGCAGGATTTTTGAGCAGAGAGCCCTCGTTTCTGAGCATTTGCAGGATTTATGAGCAGAGAGCCCTCGATTTTGAGCATTCTCAGGATTTATGAGCAGAGAGCCCACAATTCTGAGCATTCGCAGGATTTCTGAGCGGAGAGCCCTCAATTTTAAGCATTCGCAGGATTTATGAGCAGAGAACCCTCGATTTTGAGCATTTGCGGAAGTTTTGAGCAGAGAGCCCACAATTCTGAGCATTCGCAGGATTTTTGAGCATTTGCTGAGCAAACCTTACCCTCAGCTCTTATGAATCTCTTCCGTCCCAGCCTCAACCGCGGTCATATAATATTGGCATTTATGATCAATGATCTCCATCGTCTTTTTTAGTTCTTCCATTTGTGCCTCTACTTTTGCTTTTCTTTCTAGAAACATCTCATATCTCTGGGTTAAAGAGGAGTCTCCTTCTTGGCACCATTGAATAAAGCCTTTAATTTCTTTAAGTGGCATACCAGTGAGCTTCAGGCATTGGATGATTTTTAGTGCTTCAATGTCTGAGTCTTTAAATAGGCGCTGGCCGCTTGGAGACCTTTCGACAAAAGGCATGAGTCCTTCCTTATCATAGTAACGAAGGGTATGAACCGTTAAATCTAATGTTTCAGCCACTTCCCCAATTGAGTACGTCATAAAAAATCTCCTTTTCCTTATCGGTTTTTCAACCATCTTATCATGATCAGAGGGTTTAAGCTTGACCTAGAGTTAACTTTAGGGATTAATCTTACACTCATAAGGGAAAAGAACCCTTAGAATCTGAATTCATATGGAGGTCATACATTTATGGTAAAAGCAAAAGCACGTGCAGTGGACGGTCCAGATAAAGGATTCCGAGAAGCGGAGATTACAAGACGTGATCTTGATCAACAGGATGTTCTAATTGAGATTAAGTTCGCTGGGATTTGCCACTCCGATATTCACACAGCTCATGGAGAGTGGGGCGAGGTGAACTATCCTTTAGTTCCTGGTCATGAGATTGCTGGAATCGTAACAGAAGTTGGCCCAAATGTAACTAAGTTTAAAGTGGGCGACCGTGTCGGTGTTGGGTGTATGGTTGATTCATGTGGAGAATGTGAAAACTGCCAAAAAGGCGATGAACAGTATTGTAATAAAGGAAATGTCCCTACATACGCTGGGGTTGATAAATATGGTGAGCCGACTCAAGGTGGGTACTCCACTCACATCGTGGTCACAGAAGGATTTGTTGTTCGCATCCCTGACAATATTGAACTGGATGCAGCAGCTCCGTTACTATGTGCAGGAATTACGACGTTCTCCCCGTTAAACCGTTGGAATGCCGGTCCAGGAAAGAAAGTAGCAGTTGTTGGTATGGGTGGACTTGGTCATATGGCTGTGAAGATTGCGCATGCGATGGGAGCAGAGGTTACAGTTCTATCTCAAACGTTAAACAAGCAAGAAGATGGAATGAAATTTGGTGCAAAGGATTATTATGCAACGAAGGATCCGGAAACCTTTGAGAAGCTTGCAGGTACATTTGATCTCATCATTAACACGGTCAGCGCAAAGATTGACGCCGGCGCGTACATTGGTCTTCTTGCCTTAGATGGCACGATGGTAAACGTAGGTGCACCACCTGAACCGTTATCTGTTCATGTGATGTCGTTAATTGGTCGTCGTCGTTCATTTGCAGGATCAATGATTGGTGGCATTCAAGAAACACAGGAGATGCTAGACTTTTGCGCGGAGCACAACATTGCTCCAAACATCGAAGTCATCTCTGCAGATGAAATCGATCATGCGTATGATCGTGTGTTGAACTCTGATGTGAAATACCGTTTTGTAATTGATACGAGCACAATGTAATTAATGGGTGATGGGTGTCCCGACCGTGATGGAAGGGACACCTTTTTTTATTCCTCAATGGATCTAATGACTTTGGCAGGTACTCCTGCAACAATTACGTTATCAGGAACATCTTTAGTAACAACGGCTCCGGCTGAAATGATGGAATTTTCACCAATCGTTACACCTGGCATGATGGTAGCTGCAATGCCAATCCAAGCATTGTTCTTTATGTTGATTGGCTTAGATAGAGTGGATCTTCTTTCAGATGGAGAGATTGGATGATTCGTCGTCACAAGATTTACTTTCGGAGCAATTAATACATGATCACCGATTGTTATCCCTCCTCTATCCATGAATGTACATCCAGAATTAATAAAAACATGACTACCTACAGTTATGTTTTGTCCGAAGTCGGTGTAAAAGGGAGGAAGCAGTTCAAAGGTGGGGTTAATTTCCTGAGTAGTTAACTCAAAGAATTGTTTTCTTACGTCTTCAATTGCATGGTAGCCAGTATTCAGTTTAGCCACCAGCTCTTGCGCTCGCTCAATTGCTTGAGCCATTTTAGGGAATTCAGGATCTTGGATGGATATAGTCTCGCCGGCACGATCGCGATCAAAGATGTCATTCATTTATTCTCACTCCTATAAAAAAGTTTATATTTTTTAACGATAGCACTTAGAGGTAACTCTAGGTAAAGGCTCAATCAGAAACTTCACTACCAATTACCACAAAATTAGACAATTCCCCGAATTGCTCACCACCCGTGACTTTACCGCATAGACTACACGGTAAACCCCACTCTCCGCTTTATTTTCTTGATTGACGATAGGTTGTCAATCAAGTATGATTATTTTGGATTAAATGAGAGGAGGATTGTGTAGAGTTAGTAAGCAACATAAAGCGCCTGAACTGCCCCGCGTACGGATTTTGGGACAGTTGACGAGGAGAGGGTTTATCGATTTTTTCGGCGGATGCCCTCCGGTTGATGCATGACAACCGTCAAGCTTCTGGAAAAAGCATCAGGGTGACCTGGTGGACAAAGCTAGAAGTACCATGCCCATAAAAACTAAAACTGATAAGAGTGGGGGCAAGTATGCCCTCAGGTTGCTTGCCCCCGACTATGGGAGGTAACCATTTATGTGTGGAATTGTAGGTTATGTAGGAACGGAAGATGCAAAGGAAATCTTGCTTCAAGGACTTGAAAAGCTTGAGTACCGTGGCTATGACTCAGCCGGTATCGCTCTAACAAACGAAGAGGGCGTACACGTATTCAAGGAAAAAGGCCGTATTGCGACTCTTCGTGATGCTGTGGACTCAGAAACCAGTGCAACTGTTGGGATCGGACACACACGTTGGGCAACACACGGTGTACCAAGTCAATTGAACGCACACCCGCATCAGAGCTCAAGTGCCCGTTTCACTCTCGTACACAACGGTGTGATCGAGAACTACAAAGAACTTAAAGCAAACTACCTAAGTAACAAAGAACTAGTAAGTGATACGGATACAGAAGTCATTGTTCAAGTGATTGAGCACTTTGTAGAACAAGGTCACAGCACAGAACAAGCCTTCCGTGAGACGTTATCCCTTCTTAAAGGTTCATACGCTCTTGCTTTAATTGATAAAGAAGACAAAGAAACGGTATTTGTCGCTAAAAATAAAAGCCCACTTCTGATCGGAGTTGGCGAAGATGCGAATGTTATCGCGTCTGATGCAATGGCGATGCTTGCTGTAACAGATCAGTTTGTTGAGATCATGGATCAGGAGATTGTCATTGTTAAACGTGACTCGATCACAATCGAAACACTTGCTGGTGTGAAAGTTGAGCGCGAGCCTTACACAGCTGA
The DNA here is from genome assembly GCA_037965595.1 of Alkalihalobacillus sp. FSL W8-0930. Classification (NCBI taxonomy): domain Bacteria; kingdom Bacillati; phylum Bacillota; class Bacilli; order Caryophanales; family Bacillaceae; genus Alkalihalobacillus; species Alkalihalobacillus sp. FSL W8-0930. The sequence goes on from CP150183.1 coordinate 284,904, forward strand.
GCTTGATATGAGTGACATCGAAAAGGGAACATACCCTCACTTTATGCTGAAGGAAATTGATGAGCAGCCGTTTGTTATGCGTAACATCATCCAAAAGTATCAAAATGAAGACGGTGGCCTACGTATCGATGCTGACATTCGTGAAGCCGTAAAAGCAAGCGACCGCATCTATATCATTGCAGCTGGAACAAGCTATCACGCAGGTCTTGTTGGAAAGCAGCTTGTTGAAAAGCTTGCAAACCGTCCAGTTGAAGTGCATATCGCAAGTGAATTCTTGTACAATATGCCGTTATTATCAGAGAACCCACTCTTTATCTTCATCTCTCAAAGTGGTGAAACTGCCGACTCAAGAGGTGTATTAGTCGAAGTGAAAAAACAAGGCCACAAAGCCTTAACGATCACAAACGTACCAGGATCTACGCTTTCTCGTGAAGCTGACTTCACGCTTCATACGTATGCTGGACCTGAAATTGCTGTTGCTTCTACAAAAGCATACACAGCTCAAATTGCTGTTTTTGCCATCCTTGCCGTTGACGTAGCACGTTCTGCTGGTATCGAGTTAGACTTCGATCCATTACAAGAGCTAGGTATCGTTGCAAACGCAATGGAAGTACTAACAGCACAGAAGGAAGAGATGGAGAAAGTCGCTCGTGACTTCCTATCCGTTACACGTAACGCCTTCTTTATCGGTCGCGCAGCTGACTACCACGTAGTCGTTGAAGGCGCTTTGAAACTAAAAGAAATCTCTTACATCCAAGCAGAAGGCTTTGCTGGAGGAGAATTAAAGCACGGAACGATTGCCCTAATTGAAGAAGGCACACCGGTCTTTGCATTAGCAACACAGCAGCACGTAAACCTAAGCATTCGCGGAAACGCCCAAGAAGTAGAAGCGCGTGGCGCCCACGTATGTACAATCAGCATGGAAGGCATGAACGAAGCAGACGACCAAATCGTCCTACCTCGTGTTCACGAACACCTAACTGCACTAGCAGCAGTTATTCCATTGCAACTGATCTCTTACTACGCAGCACTTCACAGAGAGTGTGACGTGGATAAACCACGTAACCTTGCGAAGAGTGTTACGGTTGAGTAGGTTGATTTTAGATATAACAAGGGTTTATTGACAATTATCAAAGCTGTCTATAATTTTTAAAGTTATTTAAATAGAAAGTTTGACATCTGTTCACTTATATTAAAAGTAAGTGAACAGATGTTTTTTTATTATGTCAGAAAAAGTTGTGGGAATATTAGGAGGATTTGTACATCTTTTTTTAAAGGTCTTATATGATTTTGTAAGCTTCACACTCTTTATTAGAAGTGAATCCTTAATAGTTTGTTTCACCTTTATTTTTGAAATACTAGGCTAGAATTATAAGGACATACCTGCATCAACGACTAATTCTGTTCCAGTTACGCGTTTTGCTTCGTCTGATGCTAAATAAAGTGCGCCATTTGCAAGGTCTTCCGGTTCTACAACTTCACCTAATGGAATCGATTCAATATACTTTTTAGCTAACTCAGGATCATCAAAAATAGCCTGTACCATTGGTGTTCTAGTTGTTCCAGGAATTAATGCATTTACGCGGATTTTATCCTTAGCTAGGATACCAGAAAATGTGTAAGACATCGTGCGTACTGCACCTTTTGAGCTCGCATATCCTGGATAATCTGTCGGTGTTAATGTACTGTTAGATCCGACATTTACAATGCTTCCCTGTTTATTTTCTTTCATATAGGATACTGCATGCTTAATCATATAAAAAGTGCCGTATGCATTTACCTTAAAAATCTTATCAAATTCTTCTGAATTAAACTGCTCAGCTGGATCGCTTGGCCCTGCATAGCCTGCATTATTTATTAAAATATCTAATTTACCGAATTTATGTACTGCGAAATCATTGATGCTTTTAGCAATATCTTCACTTGAAATATCCCCGACAATATATTCAGCTATCCCGTTAGCTTGTTCAATTTCTTCCTTAACTTTTGCTACACCTTTGTCATTAATATCCGCAAGGACTACTTTAGCACCTTCTTTTGCAAAGCGCTTTGCAATTGCTGCTCCAATCCCGGATCCACTTCCTGTTACAATCGCGACCTTGTTCTTTAATCTAGTCATTGAAAACTCCTCCTTATTAATCATGAAAAGGCAAGTAGTTTATGCCTATTCCATTATAGAATGAAACTAAAGTATACCGGTAACTATATGTATGAAAAGAAGAAAACACTCAATCAGCAAGTGTAAATGAACCATTCATAACTCCATCATTATCTTTTATCGGGCGTAACATAAAATCAGTTAATGGTTTTTCATGCTAAGCTGTCTTAATTTAATGTCTATTAACTTATTTCATTCTGGCTAATAAACTACAATTATTTTCTCTCCATTATTTAAACTAAGTTCTTTCAAACCTATAAACTTTAAGTAAATGAAGATTCTTGTTAGATTTATATAAAGTATAGTAGTAAACTTACTTCAACATCCTCATAACAGGAACAGGAGCCAACACATGAACACTAAAATAGTCATCATTACTGGCGCAAACAGCGGTCTTGGCCTAGAAACAGCCAAGCACTTCGCAGGCCAAGGAAACCAGGTCATTCTAGCAGTAAGGAATACGGAAAAAGGTAAGAAAGCTAAAGAAGAAATCCTAAACGTATATCCAGAAGCAACGATTCAAGTGCATTCACTCGATCTTTCAAAGCTCCAAAGTGTACGAGAGTTTGCTGAAACAATCTCAAGCCAAGTAGAGGTCATTGACTTACTCATCAATAATGCTGGCGTGATGATGCCGCCGTATTCATTAACGGAGGACGGGTTTGAATTGCAGTTTGCCAGCAATCATCTAGGTCACTTTGCTTTGACGGGTTTACTACTTCCGTTACTTGAAAAAGGGGAAGCTTCTCGGGTTGTTACGTTGACATCAATTGCTCACCGGAATGGAGCTATTCAATTTGAGAACTTGCATGGAATGAGTGGGTATAAGAGCTTTGTCTTCTATGGACAGAGTAAACTAGCAAATATTTTGTTTGCCAAAGAGTTAGATAATCGCTTAAAGACATATCACTATAAAACCATTAGTGTAGCTGCGCATCCGGGGATATCGTCTACAAACCTGTTCACCTTAGGCAAGAAGAAAACACCTTGGTACGTTAAACCGTTTCTAAAATTGGTTAGTCAGCCCGCTGAGAAGGGGGCGCTACCTACCATTATGGCAGCGACAGATAAATCTCTTCTAGGTGGAGAATTGATCGGTCCAGATGGGGCAGGAGGTAGGAAAGGGAATCCTACGATCGAAGAGCCGAAGAAAGGGATCTATGACGATTCTAGAATGGAAAAGTTATGGGACATCTCGGAGGAGCTTACGGAAGTAAAATATCCATTTGAATAAGAACAAGACCACTGGACTCTAAAAAGTCAGTGGTCTTTCTTTTAATATGGATGAGCGTATAAACTACTCTTGGACTACATCAACAGTTAACTGATCAAAAAACTCTCCATCTATATAAACGTTCAACTCCCAAAGTCCTGAGGAGGGGAACAATACAGTTGAGCGAGCGTGCCCATTGATTTCTTCACTTCGTGGTTCTAAGCTATCATCATTAAAGGTAATTGGAGAGATAAATTTCTCATCGCCTTCTTGTCTTGCCTGTACTTCCCAATCTTTATATGCGATGTCTGTATCTCCCCAAAAATGCCACATCCATTTTTGACCGTCTTCAGTAATGTCCTTCATACCAATGATGCCAATACTTCCTTCTTTTCCAAACATCTCTCCAAGTTCATGTTTAAAGAACGGGCTGTTGTCGCTCCACTCTTCCATAACAGAATCATTCGAACAGGCTAATAAGAGTAGTGAAAGAATGAAGATTGTTATAAAAGAGACTGTCTTCTTCATAAACCCTCCTTTTTAATATGAGTTGTTAGGCATTCATTTTTATTATATATTTCTTTAAAAAGGAACAGATTCCTTTTATTTGTTAAAATTATAATGAATATAGCTTTTGATTGAGATACATTTCCATAGGAGTGAGGAAAGATGAGAGTTGGCATTATCGGCGGTGGTTTTGGATTGAATGTTCAAGCTCCTATTATTAATCTACATCCATATATGGAGTTAATCGCGGTAAGTACAATGAACAGACATTACATTCCAAAAAATCTACTAGAGATGAAAAGTAAACCGAGGCATTATAGGAACTGGGTTGAGATGTTAAATGATGAAACACTAGATCTCTTGTTTGTAAGTTCTCTACCTATCTATCACTTTGAGATGGTAAAAGAAGCTATAAAAAGAGGGATCGAAGTCGTTTGCGAAAAACCTTTCACAATGAATAGGCATGAATCAAAAGAGCTTTTAAGTCTCTCGGAAAGATTCAAATCAAAAGTGATGATTGATTTTGAATGGCGCTACCTCCCGATACGACAAAAAATGAAGAAATTGATCCGAGATGATTTGGTTGGTGATCTATTGCATGTTGAGTATCACATCTCTAGCTCACAATATTAAAAGCTTCATTCTACTAAAAGAGGTTGGATGGGAGACAAACAAAAGTTTGGAGGCATGTTAGGTGCTTTAGGGACACATATGATTGATTGTTTAAGGTGGCTTGCTCAAGATGAAGTCTCAAGTCTTAATGGGTTAACGCATACCCATGTTCCTGAAACATTAGGTGAAATAAGGGACGCTGATGATGCTTTTTTTATTCATGGAAAGCTGAATAGTGGTACAACCTTCTCTCTACAGCTTATTACTGGTATCCATCATGGTGTAGGATCGTCTTTAAAGATATTTGGAAGAAAAGGTACACTTCATTTAGTTAATGATCAGCAACTTTACTTAGGAAAAGCAAATCAGGAACTAAAAGAAGTACCACTTGAACAACTAGAATCTGTACCGACAAGCCTTTCTGATGAAGCAAAGGCATATTACTCAGCATTTCATCCGTTCTTACATAAGGTCTATCAATACATTCAAGATGATAATCTTGATGACGATTTGCCCACAATAGAAGATGGGCATAAGAATCAACTAATATTAGATGAGATTCTAGGTACCTAAAGAGATCTAGTCATCCCACTTCTCCCATACGCATATAAGATACTACACATAAGCCAAAGGGGAGATCGACTATGCTACAACATTACCGCGCTACATTAAACGAAGCAGATACTAATCTTTCTGATTCATTAAGATACGCCTTAATCTGTAGTATCAGAACGCCAGTTGATCAAGCTGTGATTGAGTTATACAAAGACGATATTCACGTACCTGGTACACTGCAATGGGCAGCTTATGATACGAAGATCCTTAAAATCAAACAAGTATACGGGGTTGGTGGTCTGTACGAGGTTACGCTTCGAGTTTACCCATACTACAATGCGCATAACAGCTATGGGGTAGACGAGGTTGTTGTGAACACGAATCAAGAGTTAATTCGTTACAGACATGTGCATACATATCCACTTCCAAAGAGGTAAATGTTTTTAGAGGACGTAAAAGGAACTCAATCTAATAAGATCGAGTCCCGCCTTTAACACGTCTACACAAAATTAGCCCCAAAGTAAAAGAAGAAAGCAATGATTGCCAATGTGATAAGCGTAATGATGAGCGCGAGCACAGGCAGAATGTTGCTTTCTTTTTTTGAGATGAAACTAAGGATCAAAAAGATGATGATCGCCACCAAACACACTGGCACAAATAAGTAATAAAGGGTGCCAGCAAATGTATTTAAGTATGGGGCGATTAAATCTAATAAGAGAATGTTGGAAATGAGTAGAATGCTTAAGATCAGGACAGTGTAGGATCTCCAGGTTATCCTTTTCAATCTACATCCTCCGTTCAATTAGTGTTATTCGTTATCCTCGGTGTGGTTGCCTTCGCCGTCTGTTCCTCCGATTTGCTGTACACCGATGTTGTCGTTATAGATGTATTGATATTCCTGGTCTTCATCTGCGAACGTGACAAAGGCTTGGTACGCGTCTTCTTCGTCATATTTATCGCCGCTCCAGTCGTAATCTGTGCGAATCGATTCAATCTCTTCATCAGCATAATTCTGTTCTTCGGTTAGGTATTCATAGACCCTTTCTTCTGTGATCGCTAGCTGGTCCTGGCTTCCGTTAAAAAAGTTGAACACAAGAATTCCCACACATGTTAGGGAAATGATTGCGACGATTGTGATGAACATACCTCTTTTTTTCATATGGATTCTCCTTAATCATTGTTATTCTACACGTACCGAGACTATACCCTGGTATTGATGTTCGTAAAACGTGAAAAGCTAGCGAACATGTATCGTTAAAGGTAGAGCTGTTCATAAATGACTAGTTTTCCACTTGTAATCGTTTTATGATAGAGAATAGCAGAAGATAGTGAAAGGTGATATGAATGAAAAAACGAATAACGTGCCTTCTCCTAGCCACGATGGTTGGGTTAGCGGCCTGTAGTGATGAGGAAGAGCCATCCAATACAGACATACAAGATCAGACAGCCAGTGAGGACGAGGAAACAGAAGAAGTGCATGAGTCACCAGAGGATGTAGAGGTGGACCAGGAACCTGAAATTGAAGTGCAGGAGGATGTAGAGCAGGTCGAATCGGATTCTGTAGAAGAGCTAATGAAACAGGAGCCAGGGGTTTATCACGGAGAAGCCTTTGATGAGGAAGCGGTACTCGAAGAAGTGAGAGGTTTTCCTGAAGGCCTTACCACTCAAGAAGCCTTTGATCGGATGCTCCAGCTACTGGCAGAAGATTTTAGAGAAGAACAGGCTTTATTTGAAAGCTTTGAAGAAGGAATGGAGACGCCAAAAGAAGAGCAGGATGAACTTGAAGAAGAAACATATCAGGGACTCAACATCCAGATTCTCATGGATGCAAGTGAAAGCATGGTAGCTGAGATCGATGGAAAGCCGAAGATGGACATTGCGAAAGAAGCGGTACAAGCGTTTGCGGCCGATCTACCGGCTGAAGCAAATGTGGCCATTCATGTTTATGGACACAAAGGAAGTAATCAAACAGAGGGCAAAGAGGAATCTTGTTCTCAAACAGAGACACTGTACCCATTAAATGAATACGAAGAAGAAGGTGTCCAAGCGGCATTGGATTCGTTTCAGGCAGCAGGGTATGCGCCAATTGCTTTAGCCATTGAAGAAGCTGGAGCGCTGTTTCCTGAAGGTGGAGAGAACATCTTATACATTGTAAGTGGTGGGGAAGACACGTGCGAAGGAGATCCGGTTGAGACAACGAAGGCCCTCCAGGATTCTGGTGTATCACCGGTTGTTCATACCATTGGTTTTGACGTGAATGATGAAGAACGTCAAGCACTTGAAACGATTGCTGATGCAGGAGAAGGTGAATACTTCAGCGTAGACAACGCAGAAATGTTGGACGAGTTGTTTAGTCAAGAATCAGAGAATCTGGAGCTAGCGTGGCTTCAATGGAGAAATGAAAACATTTTAAAAGGCTATGAAGCAAGAACCGAACAAATTCTTTCATTATATGAGGTTCAAAATGATGCAATTCAACGAGGATACGAGGAACGAAATCGAATCGTCTCAATCCTATACACAGTAAAACCCGACGTTGACTTTGATATCCATGAAGTGAGGGACCTCGCACACGAACGAAGAGAGAAGCTCTCAGACTATATCGAAACAAAGAGCGCAGAGCTTCAGGAAAAAGTGAAAGAAGGAGCTGATGAAAGACAAGAAGAAATCAGAAGGAACGCTTTGGACGATGAAAAATAAATAGAAAAAAAGGACTTCTAGCAATAGAAGTTCTTTTTGATGCATGCAGTTTACAATATTTTAGGTCACTAAAAAATAGTTAGAGTTTTTAGCGGTTTATTGGTGTTAGTTATTTTTCAATGAGTGTATTAATTCAAGATAGTATTGAGGTTGATGAGTTTTATATAGGTTGTACCATGCATGTAAAGTGTCTGGTGTCACAACCTCAAGTTTATTAAGTACTTCCCTAGCAAATTCAAGAGGTGCTATCCCAGAAGCAGTAATTAAATTTGCATCTGAGACGACAGATTCAAACTTATATTGGCCTTCTCCTTTATAGTTGGGACAGACCATTTTTGTATATTCTAAGTTGTTACTTGTATGATCTCTGGTATCTAAATTTCCCATATTCGCGAGCCCTTCAATCGCACCACAAATGGCAGCGACAATTGTACCACTCTCTAATGCTTGAGCAGTTCTTTTTAATATAGGTTGATGTATTTCATCGCTCCAAGTCGTTCCGCCTGGTAAAATTAAAAGATCATTACTTCCAAGAGTGCATTCATCAAGGGAAATATCTGGACTTATGCTAATTCCCCCCATTGTAGTAATTATTTCATTAGTCGTTCCTACTGTGATTATCTTAAGAGGTTCCAATCCTTTTTTAAAATATCTACCTGTGTTTAATTCAGCGATTAAATATCCATATTCCCAGTCTGACATTGTATCAAATACATAGAGAAAAGCTTTTTTCGTTTGCATCCATTCACACTCCAATCACATTTGATATACACAGTATAAGAAAACATCCCTGACAGTCACCGTCAGGGATGTTTTTATTTTTCATGAAACGTTATTAAGTCGGATAGAATATCAACAAGTCTTTTTTTAAGGCTGGCTGGCTCAATAACTTTAATTGACTTGTTAAATGGTAAAAGTATATAGGGGACATAGGTAAGTATCACATCTTCTTCTAATAGAAAAACGGCTTCATTAGAAGTTTGTTCTTTTAAATAATTACCTAAAAACCAATGTTGGCAAAGGTCAGCCAAAACTAATTCATCCCCACTAACAACCAAAGAAACAACATCTTTATCTGCATAAGTAGGAAGAAGACCTTTAATAAAATGATCATGCGCGGAGAAATGATCTGGCTGATTGAATGTATCCTCGGTTAAAAACAGACTTTCCATTCGATCTACTCTAAAACTACGGATATCTTGCCTTAGGTGACAAAAGCCAATCACGTACCACTTCTTATTCCAATAGATTATTCTGTATGGATCGACAAACCTGTCGTCTAATCGCTTATCGTCTCTTTTATGGTATAGAATCTTTACTGAATAGCTGGTAGCTATAGCCTCCTCCAACTTTTTTAAAAAAGACTCAATAGAAGATGGGCGTAAATGATTTATCACTTCAAGAGTGGCTAAGTGCTGGTTTGTTTTTGTTTCCTGTTCTGAATTTGAATAGTTACTTAGTTTGGAGAGCGCGTTATTTAGCGCTTCGCCGCCATAATATCCTGCTTCTTCTGCAAAAACAGCAGCGTGGAAAAGAGAAGTTTGCTCCTCGGAATTAAAAAATAGTGGGGCTTCAATAAAATTATTTAATAAGGTGTATCCACCATTGTGTCCAGGTTCTGAAATGATAGGCACACCGCTCGTTGTAAGGGTATCAATATATCGGTAGACTGTCCGTATATTTATTTCTAGCTTATCCGATATTTGTTTTGCCGTTATTTTTTTATCTGAACGAAGCATCCATAGAATAGCTAACAAATTGTCTGTTTTAGGCATATAGAACCCACCTTAATATGAAAGAATTTAAGTAGTCCATTTCAACATACTACACCTCTACTCTAAATACATTTATTTTCCAATATATTTGTAAAAAAACGTAACAAGAATAAATCCTTGGCTTAAACAAAAGATAGAAACACCTATACCTTTAATGGAATGTCAAAACGGTTACTTCGCGCACATAAGGTGGGTATTCATCATGAAACGGATGTGTCTAATTTGATTAAAAATATCTTGCTGACAATTATAGCTTTGTATGCTCTCTACGTTTTGTTTGGTGCGTACATTCTCTTTTTCCTCCCAATTTCTTATCACAAAAACACTGATAAGACACCCTTCAATCTATCCGAGGAAGTTCAAAATAAAGATCATGTGCTTCTTTTAGAAGATGGATTTGAGTCGGGGCAGGTTAGGATGCAAGCGATACGAGAAGCTCAGTCAAGTATAGACTTTATATCCTACTCGGTTCAAAAAGGAGAAACGTCACATCTCTTTATGGCGGAATTATTTGAGGCTGCTGATCGAGGGGTACACGTTCGGGTAGTATTAGATGGTTTATTCCATAATCTTCGTGGTGACTTGGGCGATGTGAGAGAAGCGATTGCCGCTCATCCAAATATGGAGCTTCGTTATTATGAGCCTTTCCAATTCTTTAAGCCGTGGTCTTGGCATAATCGGTTACATGATAAGCTGCTTATAATCGATGAAACGTATGGAATTATTGGTGGGAGAAACATCGGTGATAAGTATCTCGCGCAAAATCGCCCAAAGGATTACGTCTTTGACCGGGATGTCCTCGTCTATAACAAGGTTGAACAAGCAAACAGCTCGGTGAATGGGATGAAGGCCTATGCAAATGAGCTTTGGGACCATCCATTTACAAAACAAGAGAAGCATAGAATAAGCAAGAATCTATCTAAAGGTGAAGCCTTCAAGAAGCGATTAAAAGATAAAATGCAGAAAGCCCAGAAGGAAAACGATGCGTTTGTTCGACCGCTTGCAGATGATTGGACGAATCAAGCCGTGCAGGCAGATCACATTTCGTTTGTATCGAATCCCTTAACAAGACTTAACAAATATCCGTATCTATGGGAAACATTTACGGAATTAGCTATGAATGCTGATTCTAAGGTGTATATGCAGACACCTTATGCCATCCCTACAAAACAAATGATTGAAAGGGTTGGGATGCAGCCACATGTTCATCATGAGATGATAACCAACTCCATTCAACAGACGCCGAATCCTATGGCCTTCTCTGGTTATTTACGTACGAGAGACGAGATTCTAAACAGTGGCGTTTTTATCTTTGAATATAGAGGTAATTACTCTATTCATGCAAAGTCATTTGTTATTGATGATAATCTGAGCATGGTTGGTTCATTTAATTTGGATGCCAGGTCAAGTTATCTAAACACAGAATCAGCTGTCTTAATACAAGGTTCTAAATTTGCTAAAGAACTTGAGAAACAGATGGATCAAAAAAAGGAAAGCAGTGCTGTTCATTCCTTGAAAAATTCTCACACAGAGAGAAAAACAACGTTTAAAACGATCGCTATTAAGGTTTTATCTAAGATCTCTTTTTTGTGGAGAAATTTTTTATAATAAATGGTTATTAAGGCATCATTAATCAACAGTAGACATTCATTTAACATCGTATCAGGAATTAACGGTGGTTAGGATTTTCCCAATGTTTTGCTTTGTATACCATGGTACGCTTAGGATATCTACTACACAGGGGTGATGCCTATATCCTTTGCATAATGACTCGTTGGGTGCGCTTTGGAGCTGTTAGATTGTTGTTTCCATTCATTTAACCAAAACGATGCGAAAGTAGGGATGAGTTTGAAATCAATCTTCTCCGTATTCATTGCCATGGTGCTCATGTTAAGTGTATTTACTGTTCCAGTCGAGGCAGGAAATGAAAGCGCTAACATTAACAATGCTAATTTTGCTATGCAAGGTTTTGCCACACTGAATGGTGGCACAACTGGTGGTGCCGGTGGTACGACTGTAACCGTGACAACAGGAGATCAATTACTTGCCGCGTTAAAAAACAAACCAAGCAATACCCCTTTAACGATTTATGTAAATGGTACAATTACCCCCTCAAATACATCAGCTAGTAAAATCGACATAAAAGACATAAATGATGTTTCAATTCTCGGTGTAGGAACACGAGGAGAGTTTAATGGGATTGGTATAAAAGTGTGGCGTGCGAACAATATCATTATCCGTAACCTGAAGATTCACCATGTGAATACCGGGGATAAAGATGCTATTAGTATTGAAGGACCTTCTAAAAACATTTGGGTAGACCACAATGAACTCTATAACAGCTTAGACGTGCACAAGGATTATTACGATGGTCTGTTTGATGTGAAAAAAGACGCTGACTACATTACATTCTCGTGGAACTATGTGCATGATAGCTGGAAAAGTATGCTGATGGGCTCATCAGACACTGATTCATATAACCGTAAAATCACTTTCCATAATAACTACTTTGAAAATTTGAACTCTCGCGTCCCTTCAGTACGCTTTGGTGAGGCTCATATTTTTAGCAACTACTACAGCAACATTGTTGAAACGGGTATCAATTCTCGAATGGGTGCTAAGATACGAATTGAAGAGAATGCATTTGAGAACACACGTAACCCGATTACTAGCCGTGATAGTAAACAGATTGGTTATTGGCATTTAATCAATAACACATTTAGCCAATCAACTGGTGATATCCCAACGTCTTCGACAACAACATACAACCCACCATATTCGTATCAGGCGACTCCTGTAAGTCAGGTGAAAAATGTTGTACGTCAAAATGCAGGTGTTGGAGTCGTATCACCATGATTCTTAGAGGGCGGGACATAACATTAATGTTGCGAGTCAAACACGACTATAGCAAATAAGGCGCTACAGGAGAATCCCTCGCACCTGCGGGAACGGCCTCAGCCCCTTTCGCGGGAAAAGCGCCGCTACAGTGTCTTCACCACGTTCTGTTCCGTAGGGAGTCTCGGGTTCTCCCTCCGCTTGTTCAAATAAAATCACGAAAGGCGAATGATTCTGCAATCGAATCATTCGCCTTTTCAATTTGATTTTTAGTTATGTCTCAGCCTCTTTTCTATTATGAAGCTGTTTGATCCAATCATGACCATCTTCTCATTAACATTTCGATTGGTCCTCTACTATATTTTCTTCTCCAAAAAGCTGAGAAAATGATACTTACGATGAAAAAACCACAAGCATAAAGAAAGATAGGCAAAAGTGGTTGGGCCACGTATCCATTATACAGAACGACTTTATCAAAGAGCAGTAGAATGACGATTCCAATAACGACGTGACTTACATAATGGGTTAATGTTAATTGGCCTGTGTAGATAAGAGAACGAATGAGAGGGTTATTTGACCATTTGGTAACGATGTAGATAGATAACATAATCACCAGTAGCGCAGACGCTGAATTAGAGAGCAGATAAAAGATATTTGGTGGGAACGGTCCTGTTTCAAAGATGAAAAGCGCACTTTCCATATCCAAAATGGATTTTGAAAAAAGGTGAATGAAGATTCTAGATAGAAGCTCTGTTGTGGTGAGCAAGGTTAAACTCATAAGGAGTATGATTTTTCTTGTTCTGGCATCTGATAAATTCAAACGCCCTATTAGCATACCGATCAGTAAAAAGCCAAACCATGGAAAAATAGGGTGGTATCCATTAAAAAATAAGTTTCTAAGAAATCCTGTCACAGTCCAGAAATCAAGATACTCTAAAAAGGGCTGAGTTGGATTCCATCCATGCATATAGTTAAAGAAGACTTGGCAGAACTGAGCGACAAGGGCAATAGTCGCAAGGAGTACTATAATAAATTTTGGTGAGGTTAGGATTATAAAAGCTGCAAAACACATAAAAAAACCATAATAGTGTAAGATGTCTCCTGACCAACCAATGCTGTATAACAGCATACCGAGTACAAATAAGAAAAGGGATCGCTTTAGTAATGAGGTTCTGGCATTCTGAATGACTGATTGCTCTGCTGTGACACGTGCTTTCCTGGTCATCAATGTAATCCCGATACCAGCCAACGTAACAAACGTAGCCGCGGCTCTTCCTTCAAATAAGTTGGTGAACCAGACCAATGCAGGCGCACCGTTGCCCTGTGCTCCAGTAGACACCATGAAATTCATGACCAGCATTCCAAACATTGCTAGTGCACGAGCAAAGTCTAACCCTTCTATACGATGATGATTTAGACTATTGTTCATATGTTTCTATGCCTCTTAGCGTATTATCTACAGCTTCACGCCACACCTGTTCAAATTCTAATGTTGTGTCGGATAAGATGTAATTTGTAATGTTATCAAAGACAAGTGCAAGCAATTGTGACTTAATTAAAATGTTTTCATTCTTGATTGCTTTCACTTTAACAGCATGCTTAAACAGATTATAGAAGGCATTAAAGAAATCCTGTTGAATGTCTCTGATTTTCTCAGAGTAGTAAGAGTCACGAGAGGCTAACAAGATGTATTGGTTAAATAATTGATTAAACTGCAGATTTTGCTCTTGAAGAGAAATCGCTTTTTCACCGATGCTATACAACATGGTACGCAGGTTCGTATCATTCATTTCGTTTAGGTCTGCATAAGTGATTGACTGTATTTCTTTAGCTATGATGTCGAAGAGGGCTTTAATCAGTTCATCTTTTGATTTGAAATAGTAATAAACAGCTGGTTTCGTTATGCCTACTTCTGCTGCGATGTGAGCCATGCTTGTGTGATCAAACCCTTTTTCCGAGAACATAGAAAAGGCCGTTTCAATAATTTGTTTGTACGTTTGTTCCTTGTTGCGCATATGATCTCCTCCTTTATTTACTTACCGGTAAGTAAATAATATGATGAATTTATGTTAAATGCAACTGATTTTTTCAATCTATCGCATCAAAATCAGGAAAAGAAGATGGTATAGTGTGAAAAGATGAAGTAGTTGAAAATAAATTGTAGGAGGGGGAAGTCATGTATTTAAAAAAGATCAAATTATTACGTGAAAAGATCTCAGGTCACAATGAATATCCTTTCTCGATCCCGTGTATGAAGCATTTTGATGAACTAAATCTAACCAAAGCCGTTACTTTTTTTGTGGGTGAAAACGGCTCAGGAAAGTCGACGATGTTAGAGGGAATTGCTGATAAATGTGATTTTAATACAGCGGGAGGAGGCAGGGGAAACCAATATGAGGTGCATGCTTCCCAATCAGCATTAGGAGACTATCTTCGGTTAGGATGGATGCCTAAGACTGGTGACGGCTTTTTTTTAAGAGCTGAATCCTTTTATCAATTTGCTTCTCATTTGGATCAATTAAAAGAAGATGACCCTTCCTACAGTTATGGCCGTTACGGTGGACAATCCTTACACGAACAATCGCACGGAGAATCGTTTCTTTCTTTGTTTAAAAATCGGTTTGATTGTAAGGCTCTCTATTTACTCGATGAACCAGAGGCTGCGTTATCTCCTGCCAGACAACTCGTTTTTCTAAGAGTCATTCATGACCTGGCCACAAAGGAAAACGCGCAATTTATTATTGCTACTCATTCTCCTATCCTACTTGGCTATCCAGATGCAGAGATCTATAGCTTTGATCATCAGACGATCGATTTGATTGATTACCAAATGACAGATCATTACCAGATCACTCACTACTTTCTTCAGAATCGTGAAAGAATGCTATTAGAGCTTTTAAAGGATGAAGATGAGTGAATTAAATCTTTACGCACTAATTAATCTAAGGTATAGTAAAGCCAATGTGAAAGCGTTACCCAATAATTGAATAGTCAAGAAGCACTAGGGGTGTTTTTAACTGAGATGAGTGTATACTCGAACCCTTTGAACCTGAACTAGGTAAGACTAGCGGAGGAAAGTGCCAAGCTTCAATACATAGTTACCGTGTATTTGTGTTTCATTGGTATGTATTAGTTTGCGCAGCGTTCCTACAGGAGTGCTGCGCTTTTTCGTTTATCTAACAAAAACATAGAGGAGTGGACAGAATGACAAGAACAGTCGTTGTAACAGGTGGAAGCAGAGGACTAGGAGAAACAATTGTACGAACGCTGGCGGGGCAAGGGTTTCAAGTTGTCATAAACTATTATCAAAGCAAGGCAGCTGCAGAAGCGTTGGTGGCTGAGATTGGAGAAGACAAGGCTTGTGCTATTCAAGCAGATGTAACGAATCGGGCAGAAGTGGATCAACTAATTGAACAAGCGACGGCTTACTTTGGGAAGGTTGATGTAGTGGTTAACAATGCGTTAGTTGATTTCAAGTTTGATCCTACAAAACAGAAGTCGTTTATAGAGCTTTCATGGGAGGATTATCAGAAGCAGGTTGATGGAACGTTGAAAGCTGCTTTTAACGTGATTCAAAGTGTCGTTCCTCAGTTTATTGAACGAAAAGAAGGAGCGATTATTAATATCGGAACGAACCTATTCCAGAATCCGGTTGTTCCTTACCATGAATACACAACGGCGAAAGCGGGCTTAATTGGATTTACTCGGAACATTGCGGCTGAACTTGGTGTGCATGGAATTAAAGCAAACGTGGTTTCAGGCGGTTTGTTAAAAACGACGGATGCTAGTGCAGTGACAACTCCTGAAGTGTTTGATCTAATTGCCCAATCTACTCCACTTAAAAAAGTAACCGAGACTCAGGATGTAGCGAATATGGTTGCGTATTTGGCATCGGAGCATGCAACTGGGATGACTGGTCAGAACATTACAGTAGATGGCGGACTGACGATGAACTAAGTGAGGTGAGTGATGTGGTAAAGAAACAAATACATCTAGGTGTTTTACTATATGGATGTGGACATCATCAAGCGGCTTGGATGATGCCTGATTCTAGTATCGAGCAGGTTGGCAAGATTTCATATTACCAGTCGCTCGGGCAACTTGCGGAGAAGGGGTACTTTGATGCGATCTTTTTTGCGGACAACCAAGCATTTAAAGGAAATGATTCTAGTGAAATGCCTGCCTTTTGGTTTGATCCGATCGTGAATTTAACGGCTATCTCTCAAGTGACCACCCATGTTGGATTAGTCTCAACCATTTCAAGTACCTTTTCTAATCCATTTACAGCGGCCAGACAGATTTTAAGCTTGGATCACCTGACGAACGGACGTGTAGGATGGAATCTGGTGACCTCAATGACAGATATTGAAGCCAAAAATCACGGGATGGACGCGCTGCCCCCACGTGCGGAGCGGTATCAGAAGGCTGATGAGTTTGCGGCGGTTATGGATAAGTTGTTTCTTTCATGGGAGGAAGAGGCGTTTTTACATGATAGGGATGCAGGGAGTATCATCGATCCATCAGAGATAGAGCCCATTCATCATCAGGGGACACATTTTAATGTGCATGGACCTTCTACGACGCCACGTAGTCCTCAGGGTAAACCAGTCTCGATGCAAGCAGGAGCATCAAAAGAAGGCATTGCCTTAGCGACAAAATATGCAGATGCTGTTTACTCTGTCTCGTGGAATTTGAAGCAAGCAAAAACGTTCCGAGCTAAGCTAGACCATCAGATTCAGCAAAGTGAGAACCCAACTAAGAAGATAAAAGTCTTACCTGGACTCGTTACGTATGTTGGTCGTACATATGAAGAAGCCTTAGAGAAAAAAGCAGCGCTAGATGAACGACTGCCGATTGAGACTGCTTTAAAACAACTCAGCTTCTTTACGCAACAGGACTGCTACAATTGGGAACTTGATGAAAAGGTACCACCTTTACCACCGGTAGAAGAGTTTACAGGTCCCGTTGGTCGCTACGAAACCGTTCTAGAAATTATACAGGATACCGACCCGACGGTGAGAGAATTAATAGGATACCTAAGTGCAGGTGGTGGGCACCTTACACTCATTGGAACACCAAAGGACATCGTAAATCAAATGAAAAAATGGGTGGAAGCCGGAGTAGCTGACGGATTTAACTTAATGCCTCCAACCTTACCTGGAAGTTTAGATGACTTTGTAGAGCTAGTGGTTCCTGAATTGCAGCGAGTAGGTTTGTTTAGAGAGGCTTATAGTGGTCATAGCTTTCGTGAGCATCTGGGTTTGCAGCTGCATAATAGCAAGTAGGCCTAAAGTGTGAGCGTTCTATTAGGTTATACATGAGTTTAGATCTATAATGAGTTTGTAATATTTTTTTAAATCTAATAACTCAGAGGTGATTTAATTGGGAAATCAAGAACAAGAATTTACAGGTAAAGTTGCAGTTGTAACTGGTGGCGCATCAGGGATCGGATTTAGTATCGTAGATCGTCTTATAAAAGAAGGTGCAAAGGTTGCAGCAGGTGACATAAACGTGGAGCGTCTAGAAGAATTGAAGTCGGAGTTCGGTGATCAATTTCTTGGTGTGAAGGTAGATGTAACGAAAGAAGAAGATATTGAAGCACTAGTCTCTCAAGCTGTGGAAGCATTTGGTCGTGTAGACTATGGTTTTAACGTCGCAGGTGCACAAAAGATGGCTCCGATTGCGGACATGCCTGTAGAGGACTGGGATTTCACAGTTGATCTATGTCTGAAGGGTGTTTTCCTATCAATGAAGCACCAGGCAAGACAGATGAAAAAACAGGGTGGAGGAGCCATTGTGAATGTAGCTTCCCTAAACTCACATGTACCAATGTATGCTGGTTCTGCTTACGCATCTGCTAAAGCTGGTGTTGAGATGCTAACTAAAAACGGTGCACTTGAATTAGCAAGAGAAAACATAAGAGTAAATGCAATTTTACCAGGATTAGTCGATTCACCACTTACTGCATCATTATTGGAACAAGATGATATTAATAAAGCTTATATGGAACGTATTCCAATGGAACGCCCAGCTAAACCAGACGAAATTGCTGGACCAGCTATATTTCTTGTAAGTAAGGATGCTGGATACATTTCAGGTTCAAGCTTGTTAGTTGATGGAGCTTGGGCGACATCGGGTTATCCAGATATGAGCCGTTTTATGTAATGTAAATAACGGCAGGGTAGATCACAGATCTATCCTGTTTTTTTAGGTTAAATAGAGTATACGCTTATGCTAAACTAGAGATATTCCAAGATATGGAGGTTGCACATGACCATTCGACGTTTAGAAGATGATGAATTTGAACAAGCATATGCGTTAGATTGTTACGCCTTTCAAGTAGATGATCCGGAAGAATCTCGTGCTCGGGCGAAGCGCTCGTGGAAGGATGCGACGACCTACGGCGAGGTAGAGGGTGGAAAGGTTCTTGCAAAAGTAGAGCTGTTGGATTTTGATGTAAATGTATTCGGTCAAACGATGAGAATGGGTGGCATTGCCGGAGTGGCGTCATATCCTGAGCAGCGGCGCAAGGGACTCATCACTCAGCTGATGAGCTATACACTAAAAACGATGAGAGAAGAAGGGCATGTGCTTTCTTATCTTCATCCATTTGCGGTAGGGTTTTATCGTAAATTCGGCTGGGAAATTGCGTTTGATGAAGCGACTTATACACTCCAGCCTTCCGAGTTTCCGAAGCCAGACCGAACACTCGAAGGAGAGTTTGAACGAGTGCCTTTTTCTGACTCTCGAATCCGTACAGTGTATGAGCAAAGCTGTAGTCATGGAATGCTTGTCCGCGAGAGCTGGTGGTGGGAAGCACTAATGGAGAAATACGCGAAGTATGAGACGGTTCTTTATACTGATTCAAAAGGCGTGCCCACGGCTTACATGGTGTATAAAGTGAAAGGCCATCGGTTTGAGACAGAAGAGCTTGTCTATAGAGAGAGTAGAGGGTTGAAGGCTCTGCTTTCATTTATTGGTCAGCATGATTCAATGGTTGAGTCTGTTGAAATAACAGCAGCTGGTTCAGAGCATGTGGCATATGTTCTTCCGGACCCAAAAGCAAAGGCAGTGATTCATCCTTACTTTATGGCACGAATTGTTGATGTTGAAGCATTCTTCAAAGAGTTTCCGTTTACCGAGGGAACAGGAATGAGCTTCACGCTTCAAGTTGAGGACCCCTATGCTGAATGGAATGATCGGACATTCTCGGTCTCGAGTGAAGACGGGTATGTAAGCTGCGAAGTATCATCCGAGGAACCGACCATATCGATGAGTATCCAGACATTAACTAGCTTGATGCTAGGCTACAGAAGACCTTCATTTTATCTGAAGCAAGGCTTGATCAAAGGCGATAACGAAGCGATCCAACACTTTGTGTCACTTATTCCCGGAGACGAGCCAGCTTTGATTGATTTCTTTTAAAAGAAAGAAGCGACCAGTCTACGTAGGACCGGTCGCTATTTTACTTACTTTTGAAGCTGTTTTAACACAAGGTCTGCAACGGGACCACCAGAAGCCGGGTTCTGACCGGTAACTAGGCGTCCATCTTCAACAGCGTATGGTGCAAAAGGCTTGTCTGCTTTTTGGAAACGTGCACCACGCTTAACTAGTTCTGTTTCAGCGAGGTATGGCAGGTACTCATCAAGTTCTACAGCCTTTTCTTCTTCGTTTGTGAATCCTGTCACCACTTTATCAGCAATCAGGTAGTTTCCTTCTTCTGTTTTAAGGTTTAATAACGCAACCGCACCGTGGCATACAGAAGAAATGATTCCGCCATTATTGTAAATGGTTTGGCTAATCTTTTGTAGACCTTCGTTTTCAGGGAAGTCCCAGACGGTTCCGTGACCACCTGCATAATAAATCGCTGCATAATCAGCAGGGTTTACTTCTTCAGGTGTTAATGTGTTTCCAAGCTTCTTCATGAATTTAGGATTCAGATAGAACTCCCAGTCAATCTCTTCAGCCGCAGCCAGACTATGAGGATCAATTGGTGTGTAGCCACCTTTTGGACTCACATAATCCACCTCGAACCCAGCGTCTTCTACCTTTTTGACAAAGTGTACAGCTTCTCCTAACCATAAGCCGGTCGCTCTATTTAAATCCGGATATTTTGGAAAACTACTTACAGCAACAAGAATTTTGTTAGACATCAAATCACTCCTCTATTAAGATGAATGTATCATACTACTTAAAGTGCACTTTAAGTCAAAGGAAAGGACTTGCTTAGTTGAACCATTACTCAATGAACGAAATTAAAGAAAAGCTTGGCCTGTCAGCATCAACGTTACGTTATTATGAAAAAGAACAATTAATTCCAGCAATCAACCGTGACTCATCAGGAAATAGAAGCTACACAGATACAGACATTGAATGGATTACGTTTATCAAAACATTGCGTGATACCGACATGCCGATACGAGTGATAAAGGAATATGTGGTCATGTTCCAAGAGGGGGCAGATACGATAACTGCAAGGAAAGAGTTAATGGCAGCACATGCAGAAAAGGTGCAGCAAGAGATTGACCAGAAGCTAGCCAGTCTTAAGGTGCTCCAAAAGAAGGTGAAGTATTACGACACGATTGACCGACGGAAGCAGAGATTGAGTGAGCGGGTGTTCCATACGCAAAAAAACTCGTCCCACACATAGGACGAGTTTTTACTTCATCTATCTTAATTCCGAATGAGATAGTCAAATGCACCGAGTGAGGCAGTAGCACCTGATCCCATGGAAATAATGATTTGGTTGTACGCGCTATCGGTGCAATCGCCGGCAGCGAATAGACCTTTGACGCTTGTAGCGCCTTGCTTATCTACTACGATCTCGCCCATACGATTACGTTCAACAGACTCATCTAACCATTCTGTGTTAGGCACGAGACCAATTTGAACGAACACACCTTGTAAGGCAACGTGATGGATTTCATCCGTAGCACGATCTTTGTACGAAATTCCGTTTACACTTGTGTCGCCAGTGATCTCGGTTGTTTGTGCGTTCGTGATTACCGTGACGTTTGGTAGGCTATTCACACGATCTTGAAGAACGCTGTCTGCTTTAAGCTCAGGTGCGAATTCAAGAACAGTCACGTGGTTAACGATCCCCGCAAGGTCAATTGCTGCTTCAATTCCAGAGTTTCCTCCACCGATAACAGCAACATCTTTGCCTTCAAATAATGGACCGTCACAGTGTGGGCAGTAAGCCACACCTTTATTCTTAAATTCTTCTTCACCAGGTACGCCAACATTTCTCCAGCGTGCACCAGTAGAGAGGATGACTGTTTTCGCTTTAAGCACGGCATCGTTCTCAAGCGTTACCTCAAACAGATCCTTTTTCTCCAAATGCTTCGCTTTTTGCAGGTTCATGATGTCCACACTGTAGTTCTTCACATGCTCCTCAAGGCTTGCAGCAAGCTTTGGACCTTCCGTATGAGGAACACTGATGAAGTTCTCAATGCTTAATGTATCCATTACTTGACCACCAAAGCGCTCAGCAACAATCCCAGTACGAATTCCTTTGCGGGCAGCATAAATCGCAGCACTTGAACCAGCTGGACCACCGCCAACAACAAGAACATCAAATGGATCTTTAGAAGCTAGCTCTTTCGCGTCAACGCCAACACCCATTTTAGCAATGATTTCTTCCGTGCTCATGCGACCACTTCCGAACGATTGACCGTTTAAAAAGACGCTTGGTACAGCCATAACCTGCTTATCCTCAACCTCATCTTTAAAGGCTGCTCCGTCAATCATGGTGTGCGTAATATTAGGGTTCAATACACTCATCATGTTTAACGCCTGAACCACGTCAGGGCAGTTATGACACGTTAAGCTAATATATGATTCAAAGTGAAATTCACCTTTAATTTGTTTGATTTGATCAATAACCGATTGATCCACTTTTGGAGCTCTACCACTCACTTGAAGCAATGCCAAGACAAGAGATGTGAACTCATGACCTAAAGGAACACCGGCGAATGTTACGCCAGTGTCCTCTCCTACACGGTTTACACTAAAACTTGGCGTTCTGGGTAGAGCAGCCTTTTCAATCGTAATTCTCTCAGACATAGCAGAAAGTTCATCGAGAAGAGCGATCATATCTGTTGATACTTTATCGTCTCCTGCGTTCACTTTAATCACAATGTCATTTTCTAAAAGCTGCATATATTGATTGAGCTGTGACTTAATCTCTGTATCCAGAACCATGTTTTACGACACTCCTTAGATTTTACCTACTAGATCAAGGCTAGGTGTAAGTGTTTCTGTTCCTTCTTCCCATTTTGCAGGACATACTTCACCTGGATTGTTACGAACATATTGAGCTGCTTTGATTTTGTTTACTAGGATGCTTGCATCACGGCCAATACCGTCTGCATTCACCTCAACTGTTTGAATGATACCATCCGGATCAATAACAAACGTACCACGATCAGCAAGACCTGAAGCTTCGTTTAATACTTGGAAGTTACGAGAAATCGTTTGAGATGGATCACCAATCATTGTGTACGTGATCTTACCGATTTTCTCTGAGCTATCATGCCAACCTTTGTGAACGAAGTGAGTATCTGTTGAAACAGAGTATACTTCTGCACCAAGTGCTTTTAAATCTGCATATTGGTTTTGTAGATCCTCAAGTTCTGTTGGGCAAACAAAGCTGAAGTCAGCAGGGTAGAAGCAAACAACGCTCCATTGACCTTTAAAGCTATCATTTGTTACCTCAACAAACTCACCATTTTTGTAAGCTTGTGCTGTGAATGGAAGTACTTCTGAACCGATAAGTGACATAAATAAACATCCTCCTAATATGAACATTAAGCCATTGCTTAATGATATTTATTCTAATTACATACTTATTATTAAATAATTATTACTGTTTGTCAACAAGTATGATCGAACTTTTTTATCAAAAATATAAGCTGTTTTGCGTAATAGTAGGATAAATCCCATTTCAGCATTATCATTTAGTGCCTTTACAATGATAATGAATAAATCACAAATTACCCTTTTAGCCCAAGCTCTATACGGGTAAGGTAAAAAAAGGGAGGGATTAAATTGAAAAAGGTAACAGCAATAACTGGTATGGTTTCGGTTGCTTGTATCCTTGTTGGTTGTAATACCTCAAATGAACAAACTCAAAACACGGAATCGGTTGAAAATAACACGGAGGAACAAACGGAAGGGAGTGGAACGGATACTCAAGAGGATGAAGGAGCGGAAATAGAAGCAGATGAATCGAGTGAACCAGACGAACTGAGTGACACAGAGGACGAGAAGGAAGACGCATATGAGGAAGTACAGGAAAGTGAGAATTATACGATTCAGACGGATTACATGGACGCAACGACTGAGTTCATTACAACATTCTCAATTAATCGAGAGGGAGATTTAGACGGATCACGAGAAGAACGTCTTGAGAGGTCCTTATTTGAAAGTGATCCTTCTGAACAGGATATTTTAGACTCATTTACTGAACTGTCATTAGAAGGGGATGCCCTAACCGTTGAACTCAATACAACGGAATATACTTATCTTTCATTATCTTCAGCAATGCATGGTATGTTTTTTCAGTCCTTTTCAGCCATAAGTGATTTATATGGTGTGAATGAAGCAGTCTTCTTAGATCCTGACGGGGTGAATGAAGTAACTGTCGCAGATCGATTAATTGATCAAACGATGAACATTGAAGAAGAAAGAGGTCTAACACGTGGCTATTATACCCTCTACGATACAGAACTCGAACAGACCTTATTCTTATCCGGTGGTCAATTGGATGAAAACGTTACAGGAGCCGATGGAGAGCCGTTGAACTTCGAAGAAACCATAGAAGAAATGAAAACAGTTAATGAACATGAATTGTCCTACTCAACGGCAATTGTAGAAGGAATTGAAATCGATGATGTCTCTTTTGAAAATGAGGTCGCATCGGTCCATTACACAGTGGATGAAGATCTTGTCACAGAATCCGACCAAATTGTGTTCGCAAATGCTATGCAGCTGACAGCCTTAGACTTTCATGCAACCGAGCTTGAGCTTGTAAATGAAACAGAGCGAAGAATAGTGAACTATCCATTGATTAAATGAGAGCTGAGGTGACAGGATGAAGAAGATAGCCATGGTTTTTATACTGTTCTTATTAGTAGGATGCTCGAGTAACGCCATTCAAGGTGACCAGTCCGAAGAAGCAGGCGCTGAGCCATTACAGGATGAAGCTCCTATCGTTTCAATCTTTAATTCAACGAACGAAGAACTAGAGTCGGAATCAAATGTCGTTTGTTGGAATGACTGTACCGAATCAAACACCTCCCAAGAAAGTGAAGACAGATCTGCAAGGGCTACAGAATTCGTAAATGAAGTAGAGCTTGAAGAAACGCTCGAAATTGAGCTAAGTGAGGATACACAGCACACAGTTACACATCACCTCATGACATACAGAGGTGCTACCTTAACGGAAGGAGAATTGGAAGGGAATACGTTTGACGTTCAAAGTCTCGATGAAAATCAATATGCAGTCATTACTTATTTTCTAGACGAGGCTGAAGATGTAATTGGTCAGATTGAAACGGTGTTCGCCGTAGTAATTAAGTAAAAACGAACCGTGCCCTTGTCGGGGACGGTTTTTTGATTAGCTCATAGAGGCTAAAGCTCCACTTCAAATCTGTTCCCCCTTTTTCTTTAGAATTCTTAAGGTTTTCTTTTCTTCTTCTTATGATTAGATGGATATGCTCAGATAGGAAGGAGATGAGGAGAGTTGATAAGAAAATTGATTGCTAGTATATGCTGTTTGGTCCCTATCATACTGTTTAGTGCACCTGCTTCAATTACTAATGATAAACAAGTCATATTGCTTCATAGTCATGACGATAAAATAGAAGAGATGAACACGATGTGGGATGATCTTGTTTTTGCGGATTCGGATCCTATGAGTAATGGTATGCTAGATACATTACGTGTTTGGTTGAGTGCAGAATCAATCGGGAGAGGAAGAGTTGATTGAATAAACGGTATGTGGCTCTTATGTTTAAAGTGTTTTTGATGATGTTGCTTAGTGGCTTTGTAACGAGTGTGGCCATTGCAGGATTGTATTTTCTGTATTGGATATCTAGGACTGAATATATGAACATGTTTGATCGAATTGCTGTTGCTTTTGGTAGTGCAATGAATTTTTATGGAGATGAATTTTTTAATCTCGTCACTTTTTTATTTTTTGCTGGTATCATTCTATGTTTTATTTTTATTTCTCATAGATATATCCGTTATTTCGTGAAAATTGAAGCGGATCTCAAAAAAATGGCAAGCGGGGAGCTTTCTCAACGTGTTGAAGTGAAAGAGAATCATGAGCTTGGACACCTAGCGGCTCAGGTAAATCAGCTAATTAAAAAGCTTGAAACAACCGTGCAAGAGGAGCGAATTTCTGAACAGTCCAAAACAGAATTAATTACGAATGTCTCACATGATCTTAGGACGCCGCTAACCTCCATTATGGGTTATCTTGATTTAATTCAGAGAGATCAATACAAAGATGAGGTGACTCTTAGATATTACACGGACATTGCTTATGATAAAACAAAGCAAATGAACACCATGGTGAACGATCTTTTTGAATATATACGTACAAAGAATCCAAAGTTAGTTTTGAACAAAGAAGAGATTGATTTAAAAGAGATTATTAACCAGATGGCAACCCATTTCTATCTGCAGATGAAAAAGGCAAACTTGAGTTTTAGAATGAGTCTACCTGAACATGAAGTCAAGCAGACGGTGGATGGTGAAAAGCTCTCAAGAGTGTTTGGTAATATTATTGAGAATGCAATTAAATATGGAGCGGATGCCCCGCACATTGACATTCGATTAAATCAGCTAAATGAAAAGGTTGAAGTTGAAATCCGAAACTACGGGGAGCCTATTGCCCAAGCTGAACTGCCATTTTTATTTGAACGGTTTTACCGTGTGGATCAGTCTAGAACAAAGGACACTGGTGGATCCGGTTTAGGGCTTGCGATTGCAAAAAACATTGTTGAACTGCATGGTGGAGGCATACGTGTGACGAGTGATCAAGAAGGTACAGCATTTTACGTGACCTTGCCTGCCTTGAAAGGACATTAAGTCTTTACAGAATGTTTTTCTGTAAAGGCTTTTTTTTAACTTTTTTCATTCTTTAAGATTCTTAAGGTTTTCTTTCTGCTTTCTTAAATGGTTTTTTTTATGATGAACTCACTAACAAATGAGTGGAGAGATGACCCGTGGAACGAAAAACAGTAGCTATTCTTTTTGGAGGCGTATCAAGTGAACATGAGGTGTCCTTACAATCAGCCGCAGCGGTGATTGATGCGATATCAGTAACAAAGTACAATGTCATCCAAATTGGGATTACGAAGGAAGGCAGTTGGTATAAGTTTGATGGAATTAGTCAACAGATTAAGGATGGAAGTTGGGCAAGAAGTCCCTTTTTGAAACGAGTGGTTGTCAGCCTCGATCATTATAAGCCAGGTCTCATTTTATTAGAGAATGAAAGCATCACTTACATACATATCGACTGTTACTTTCCTGTACTTCATGGAAAAAACGGGGAAGACGGTACGATTCAGGGTCTATTGGATATCGCAAACATCCCGTATGTAGGCTGCGGTACATTAAGTTCCGCTCTTTGTATGGACAAAGTGATCGCGCAACAATTAGTGAAGAGCGCGGGCATTGGTACCACCGACTTTATCTCATTTGGTCGATATGAGTATCAATTTGAACAGGTACAACAATGGGCTACAGAAGATGTGGGGTATCCGATCTTTGTAAAGCCAGCAAGATCAGGTTCTTCATATGGGATATCAAAAGTACATGATGAAATTGAATTAAAGCAAGCTATTGAACAAGCATTTACTTTTGATGACAAAGTCCTCTGTGAAGGAATGGTGTTGGGTATGGAAGTAGGGTGTGCTGTCTATGGAAATGACTATCCTGAAGTCGGCCTGATCGGAGAGATTGAACCAAGTAGAGATTTCCTTGATTATGAAGACAAATATCACTCCGGTGAGATGAAACAGTACGTTCCAGCAAGACAGAAGGAAGATGTTTTGAAAACGGTACAGCAGCTGGGAGTACAAATCTATCGCATATTAGGGTGCAAGGGATTAGCAAGAGTGGATTTCTTTATTAAAGAAAATGGAGAGATTGTTTTTAATGAAATTAATACAATGCCAGGCTTTACACCTTCCAGCAGATACCCGCGAATGATTGAAGCATCAGGGATTCCCTATCCTGCATTGGTAGAGGAGCTCATTGAGCTTGCTATGCAAGGAAGGGAAGTGAGTAGACTTGAGTCGATCTAGAGCTTGGATGGAGGTCAACCTAGATCACCTCCTACATAATGTAGACGTGATCCGCTCAACCATTCCTAGGGAAACAAACATCATGGCTGTAGTAAAAGCAGATGCGTATGGACATGGACTGGACCAAACGGCAATATGCCTCTTTGAAGCAGGTGTAACAAATTTTGCAGTGGCTACTCTAGACGAAGCCGTTCAGCTAAGAAATCTTTTACCCTTCGTGGACATTTTAATTTTAGGAATGACGTCGCCTGAGGAGGCCATGACTCTGTCACGGCTACGGTTGATTCAAAGTGTATTCTCGCCAACTTATACAAGAGCTTTAGCAAAAGCTGCTGAAAAGGCAGACGTGAGGCTTCAAGTTGAGATTAAAGTAGATACCGGTATGAATCGAATGGGTTACGCAGTTCTTGACACCGATCATATCAAAGGAATCTTCTCCTATACTCAACTTCATGTACACGGCATTTATAGTCATCTATCTGTTGCAGACAGTTTAGATCCTATAGATATAGAAACGACAAATGTTCAGGTTGCACGCTTCAACCAATGCTTAGGTGCATTAAGAGATTATCCATACGGAAAAACACATCTTCAAAACAGTGGTGGGATTATGAATCATTCCCATCTAACATATGACTTTGTTAGGCCTGGAATCATGCTTTTTGGTATTCCTTCTGGAGAGGTGAGGGAAATTGGTTTGAAGCCTGTTATGGAACTAAAAGCAAGGGTCTCAATGATTAAAACAGTGTCTACGGGTGAATGGATTGGATATGGGCGTACATGTCAATTTAATACTCCAAGGAGAATCGCAACCGTATCGATTGGTTACGCAGACGGCTATCCGAGAGCTGTTTCAGGAAAACGAGCACCTATACTAATTAAAGGACAATTTGCGGATCAGGTTGGAAATGTATGTATGGATCAACTGATGATTGATGTTACCGATATAGATGGTATAAAGAGCGGGGATCAAGTAGTATTAATTGGAACGAGTCATGATAAAGCAATAAGTATGAACACAATGGCTACTCTCGCTCAAACGATAACGAATGATTTAGCTTGCGGTCTCTCATCGCGGGTTTGTAGGTATTATCATTCGACAAGTAGTAAGAAGGATGTGGAACCGATTGTCTAAGCATATTTTAATAGTGGATGATGATCAAGAAATCGCACGCTTAGTGAGTATTTCACTAAAAAATGAAGGGTATGCCACAATGCTTGCTAGCAATGGGGTCGAAGCTCTTCAAAAAATGAAAGAAAGTGATATTGACTTAGTTGTTCTTGATGTCATGATGCCTGAGATGGATGGATTAGAATTTTGCCAAACAGTAAGACAAGATCATGAGCTCCCGATACTAATGATTAGTGCAAAGTCAGAAGATATGGATCGGATTACGGGAATTATGACTGGTGCAGATGATTATTTAATTAAACCCTTTAATATACTTGAGCTCGTTGTAAGAGTGAAGGCATTACTACGAAGAGCGTATTATTACCGTGGGTCATCAAAGGAAAGTACAATCCTTGAGTTAGGTGACCTAATCATTGATAAGAAAAAGTACAGGGCAATGGTTCAAGACAAAGAACTAAAGTTAACTTCGAAGGAATTTGAGATTCTCTACCTATTGGCTAGTCAACCTGGACAAGTATTTGATTCAGAGTCGATCTTCCAACAGGTATGGAAGGAAAAATACTACGACTCCAACAACACAGTCATGGTCCATATTAGTAATCTACGAGACAAATTAGAAAAAGCCCTGGGCTACAAGGTAATTCAAACCGTATGGGGAGTCGGTTACAAGATTGAATAATAGAGATAGAGAGGAACAAACAAGCTTGAAACGAACATATACAACTCTTATCCTGCTTGCAGGAATACTAGTAGCAGGCTGCCAGGAGCAGCAAATTGTAACAAGTGAAGAAGGGCCGCAGCTTTACGTGGCGACTGACGGTAATGACAGCAATGCTGGAACAATTGAAGAACCTCTATTAACACTTGAGGAAGCGGCAGATCGGGCAACAGCTGGAACGACGGTGACGATACGAGAGGGGATCTACTATGAGCCACTGATCATTCAGCATAGTGGAACAAAGAATCAGCCTATTCGTTTTGAATCGTATCAGGAGGAGGAAGTTCGTCTTAGTGGAGAACAACTTGAGGATGAACTCGATGATGTGGCGATGATTGAGATCAGCGGACAGAGCTATATCAACATTGACGGGTTAGAAGTGGAGCATGTAACAACAGAGCACGAAGATAAGACAGTCATTGGTGTTCTTGTAAATGGGCCAAGTGAGCACGTGGAATTATCGAATCTGTTCATACATGACATTGTGACCAATGCAAAAGATGGGAATGCGCATGGCATCGCGGTGTATGGTGAAGAACCAATTACGAACATAGAGATCACAAATAACACGCTTACTGATCTTAGGCTAGGCTGGAGTGAGGCACTTGTTGTTAACGGTGATGTCAGTGACTTTTTGATCGCGAACAATCATGTCCACCACACAAATAACATTGGAATTGATGTAATTGGTTATGAAGGGATTGCGGCAGACCCAGATCGTGACTTTGCGCGTAACGGGATCATTCGTGGAAACGATGTGCACCACAATTCTAGTTACGATAACCCAAGCTATGACGGTGATTATAGTGCTGGTGGTATTTACGTAGATGGCGGGAGTGACATTTTGATTGAAGAAAATAGTGTTTATCAAAATGACATTGGGATTGAGGCAACGTCCGAGCACGAAGGGAAGGTTGCAACCAATATTAAGATTCTTAACAATGACGTGTACGAGAATAGTTATACTGGTATCTCCATTGGGGGCTACGACTCAGAGCGTGGAGGCACCACTGATTCAGTCATAGCAGGTAACACGCTCTCCGGTAACGACACAAAAGGCCTTGAAGGTGCTCAGCTTCTCGTACAGTATTACGCCTACTCAAATCAAGTTGAGCAAAACAAGCTGACAGCGAGTCAGACGGGGTTACTTGTTAGCAATGAAAATAAAGAAAATGAGGACATGCATTTTAGTGAAAATGAATATGTGTATGATGGAGAGATCCGACCACGTTGGATTTGGAGAGGTGAGGAAGTCACGTCACCGGAAGATTTCCAAAGGCTCGTTGACCACATGCACCCGTAAACGTCCTGCTTAGGCAGGATTTTTTTGTTTTACGTGGAAAGTAGCAATAGCAGAACGAAAGGTTGTGGCTCTTATAAATGAAGAAGAGTTTTATAACAAAGTTGGAGAGATAAATGGATGGAATTTCAGTGATCTTCAGGTTGAACTTGAAGGAGTGGAGTGGGATTTTAATGAGAAAGTAAGAGAGATTGGCAAGGAATCTGATACCTTATTAGACCTTGGTACTGGTGGAGGCGAAAATGTAATAAGGTTAGCTGCAGATTTTTTATTTCTAATTGGAATTGATTCGTCTCAGAATATGATCAGGACAGCTAAACGTAATCTTGAAAAGTATGAAATCTCAAATATAAGCTTTCATGAAATGTCTAATCATGAGTTAGCATTTCCAGATCAATTCTTTCACATCGTGACGTGCAGACATGCTCCTTTTACAGCTAGTGAAGTAAACAGAGTCCTAAAGCAAGGCGGGACATTTATCACACAACAAGTCAGCGAAGAAGATAAGCTGAATTTGAAAAAGGAATTTGGAAGAGGACAGTCTTATGGGGAGCAAGGCGGGAAGTTAAAACAAAAATATAAAGTTGAGTTAAAAGAGGCGGGTTTTACATCGATTGTAGAACTAGAATACAACGCAACAGAATACTATAAAAGGAAAGAGGATCTTCTATTCCTTTTAAACCACACACCAATTATTCCTAACTTTCTAGAAGGTTCAATTGATATCGATCGATTCGATCAATTCATCCAAACAAATAAAACAAAAAAAGGAATACGCACAAACTCTAAACGTTTTTTACTGATTGCTACTAAATAATGTTCAGGAGGGCCTTATGATCATCGAACTGAAAAAGAATCAGTTTCAAAAGTGTCTTAGGTTGCTTCAAGTTGATGGATTAGCAGAAGTTAAAGCTGTACTAGAAGGGACAAGTCCAGGGCGCGTGTTCGTGGATAATACAGATCAGCCTGCCACCGGTTTTGTGTGGTTGTATTCAAACGATGGGTTCCTCTTTTTTGGTGACGCCGATAATCAACCCTTTAATCAAGCATTAAACCCATTTATCAATCAAACGATTAAACCGGAGGCAAAAAAAGTTGGCCTAGAATGGTTTGAAGCCTTGGCCTATCATTCTGGGTGGAATCAAACCTTTGAAAACGTGTTTCAACATCGAACCATTGGCAGCTGGAATCAAAGAGTGTATTTATTAGATAAGGATTCATTTATTGAGCCTGCGAAGTTGCTCATTCCAAAACCATTTAAATGTGTGAAAATGAACCGGGACCTACTGAGCAATAACAAAATTAAAAACCTTCCTCAACTAAAGGAAGAAATACTGGAATTCTGGCCATCAATCCATTCATTTCTTCATCACGGTTTAGGATATTGCATGATCTATGAGCATGAGATTGTCAGTTATTGCTTTTCTGGGTACGTGGCAGGAAACGTTCATTGTATGGGAGTGGAAACCTACAAACCCTATCGAGGCCGTGGCCTTGCTCAACATGTAGCCGCAGCTTTTATAAAAGAATGTCTAGACTCAAGCAATGTACCATATTGGGACTGCATGGAGACGAACCTTGCGTCAGTTGCGATTGCTGAAAAACTAGGACTTAAGCTTAAAATGGATTACCAAGGATATGACTTTTCCTTAATGGAATGATGAGGGGAGAGGCACGTATGATGCTTGCTGCACAAATCAATCTACCACTAGAACAGCATGAAGTGCCTGATCTAAGAGAGGTCGTAGGCTGGGATAGAAGAGATCAAGATTATCCACGTTTATTTGAACGATGTCTATTCTGGGCTGGAGTAAAAGATGACTCAGGAAGATTAATCGCATTCGGCTATCTGTGTGGCATGGGTTTAGAGCACGGATATATGGAAGACGTGATCGTTCATCCAGATTATCAAGGAGTTGGGATTGGATTAAAGATTGTAAACGAACTACTAGCAGAGGCAGAGAGTACAGGAATCGAAATCATAACCGTTACATTTGCAGAAGAGAACACAAATTTTTATGAACGAGCTGGCTTTATAAAAGGGGCGAGCGGAGTGTGGCGGCTAGGGAGATAGACTCCCAACCCTTACCGAACAGACTCCACTTTATAAAAACCTCTATAAAACTTAGAGTTCCTTGGTTTTAAAAGAATGAGAATTGAATTAAAAAGATCCGAAGCAGAAAAGAATGTGTTGATCCAACAGACAAAGAGAAGGGTTACCTGTAGTTCCCCAGACGTGAAAAGACTCAGAGTGCCCGGGATCATCGTTAATAAGATAAAGGGAGAACTCATAAATAGAAAGAACCGTGGTTTGGATAAGACCGCGCTTGAATGTAACCAAAAGAAAACTCCTCTAAACGTCAGGCTCATGTCGCCTTTCTTGTGAACTAGAACAATATGAATCCACTCATGAACAATAAAGGTGCTGGCTGCTAGTAGAATGAGGGAAATCATGTTGAGTTGGGACAAACCTAACTCTACTTGAAAAGGAATAGAAAGGATCAGGAACTGAAGGACATAAACAAACTTCATATAATGCCGGCGAAACCATAGATTTTTAATGAAAGGTGTCCATTCTGATTGATCTATATCAACTTGAGGTAAGTGACGAAACCAATAAATGATAAAAAGCCCCCCTTTTTATAACGATACCAAGAGAAAAGAGCTGTGAACCAAGCTCCTAGTGTGGTTAAGCAAGAAACGAGAAGCCTTAGCAAGAAGAACAGAGATTTCACCAAGCCCAGAGTAAGTCCTATCAAGAAACAGGTGCCGATAGCAAGAAGCGAGCGGAAGTTACCAAGAAGCCAACCTGAATAGCAAGATCAAAATCTCTCGAACCAAGAAGATAAGCACCAATACCAAGGGATACAGGACCCCAACCAAGACTGAGACTGCAGTTTAGCGCACAGTAGGCGATACCAAGAAGAATAGACATCAAACCAAGGTCCTAGCCCATTTAAG
Organism: Alkalihalobacillus sp. FSL W8-0930; assembly: GCA_037965595.1. Taxonomy (NCBI): domain Bacteria; kingdom Bacillati; phylum Bacillota; class Bacilli; order Caryophanales; family Bacillaceae; genus Alkalihalobacillus; species Alkalihalobacillus sp. FSL W8-0930. The sequence goes on from CP150183.1 coordinate 318,690, forward strand.
CAAGAAACTCAAGCCGTTAGCAAGAGGAACAGAGATTTCACCAAGCCCAGTGAGGTTAGTCTAAAAAGTGGACACGTTAATTTGATTCTCTGTACACTAAATCTAATCTGACAAAGGACGTGTTCCTATGACGAAAAAGTATTCTCTTGATTATCGTGAGTATGTGGCGAAGTTAATCATCGAAGAAGGCAAAAAGGCGAGCGACATGGCGTATGAATTGGAAGTTCATGTTTCCTCCATCCACCGCTGGGTTCAAGATTATAAGAAGAAACAAGAAAAGCCAAATTCAGGCGATTATTTGACTCCATCCGAAGTGGAGAAGTTAAAGAAGCATCATGAAAAGGAAATGCTCTCTCTTCGAGAGGAGAACGAGATCTTAAAAAAGGCCATGCACATCTTCACGCAAAAGCCCAAATAAAATTTCATTTTATGGATGCTCATCAAGATGAACATTCCATTGTGAAGATGTGTTCAGTCCTTCAAGTCTCGACCAGTGGATTCTACAAGTGGAAAGCCAAACTACGCGGTGGGAAAACAGAGAGTGAAAAACGGAAAGCGGACGTAAAAAAGAAGATTAGTCAATCGTTCCACGAGAGCTTGGCTACGTACGGAAGTCCTCGCGTCCATCAGGATCTAATCGAATGGGGCTATGTGATCTCGCAAAAAACGGTGGCGCGATATATGCAAGAAATGAAGGTTAGCGCAAAGCCTAAAGCGAGATATGTCGTCACAACGGATTCCACGCACACTCTACATGTGTATCCCAATTTACTGAAGAGAGTGTTTCAAGCTGCGTACCCAAATGCCATATGGGTGACAGATATTACGTATGTTCGGACATTAGAGGGCTGGTTATACGTCGCATCCATTATGGACCTGTTTTCTCGAAAAATTGTGGGCCTAAATATGAGTAATTCGATGGAAAAAGACCTTGTGTTACACGCTCTTGAGCGTGCGATAGCGACTAGACGCCCCCCGAAGGGGCTTATTCACCACTCTGATCGAGGAGCTCAATATTGTTCAAACGAGTATATCGAGGCACTTACTCAAGTGAAAGCCACTATAAGTATGAGCCGAAAAGGCGATCCCTATGACAATGCGTGTATTGAATCGTTTCACGCGACCATTAAAAGAGAACTCATCTATCGTTTTCGATTTCAAACAAGAAACGAGGCGATGAAATCCATTCATCACTACATTTACAGTCGGTACAATGAAACGAGAAGGCATTCGAATTTGAACTACCAATCCCCAAACCAATTTGAGAGAACCTACGCACAAAAGACCAATCATGACTCGCAAAAAACAATTAGTTAGGCAAAAGAACGTTTCTCCAGACTTTTAGATAAGATTTCATCTATCTCAGTAGAGGCAGTAAGATAGGCTTCGAGAGGAATCACTCTTACTTTTTAGTGTCCACTTTCTTGACAGAAGACCACCAGAGCGAGTTCCATCAAGAAACAGGTGTCGATAGTAAGAAGCGAGCGGAAGTTACCAAGAAATGACCACGATTAGCAAGACAAAAGCCCCTCGGACTAAGAACTCCATGTACCCCATTAAGAAAACCCGTACATTTACCAAGAAGAACCTCATTTCATAAGTAAAATTATACCTATTCCCGCTTGAAATGTGATCTAATATTAATAAAATCAGGTATTAGTTTACATTTATGTTGATAATATTGTAAATAGTATAATCATATTTTACTGTGATATCATACCTATTTAGTTGTACAAAATAACCCCGTTACGTATAATAAGTATAAGATTCGACAAATTTTTCAAATTGAATCAAAAGGGGACAATTACATATTATGAAAGCGCTAATGTACTATGGATCTAAAAATGTAAAAGTAGAAAATGTACAAGATTTAACGGTACAACACGATGCGGTTAAGATTAAAGTCAAATACGCAGGGATCTGTGGAACCGATCTCCATGAGTACATGCATAAAAACTTTGTTACGTCTGATCAAATGGTATTAGGTCACGAGTTCACAGGTGAAGTTGTTGAGCTCGGAGAAAGTGTTACGAGATTTAAGATGGGCGACCGAGTTGCGGTTGAGCCGATTTGGGGCTGCGGCGAATGTGAGACCTGTAAAAAAGGGAATTATAATATTTGCGCGAATATGAAATCGTATGGCATCCACGAGTTTGGTGGGTTTGCTGAATATGCTGTCATAAAGGAGTCTAATGTTTTTGTTTTACCTGACTCACTTAGTTTTGAACGTGCAGCCTTACTGGAACCGATTGCTGTAGTTCTTCAAGCCATTCGGAAGAGTACATTTAAGATTGGAGACACAGTAGCTTTGTTCGGAGCTGGGCCAATCGGACTTCTCCTTGCTGAATGCTTAAGAGCAGCTGGTGCAAGCAAGATCTTTGTTGCAGAGGTGAGTGATGAGCGAAGAGAGCTTGCACTAAAAATGGGCGCGGATGTTGTGTTAAATCCTTTAAAAAAAGACGTAGCACAAGTAATCAAAGACAGCACAAACGGTGGGGTGGATGTCTCATTTGATGTAGCAGGAATAGAAGCTACATTTAATCAATCGCTTGATGTGATAAAGCCAAATGGTGAGCTTATGATTGTCAGCATTTTTGCAGCACCAATCCAATATCATCCGACGTTGCAAGTTGTGGGTGAAAAGAAAATTAACTCGTCTCTTGGCTATAACAACATTTTCCCTCAAGCCATCGATCTCCTTTCAAAGGGATCACTAAATGTAGATTCAGTTATTACAAGTATCATTGAGTTAGACGACATTGTTGCAGAAGGATTTGAGATGCTTATTAATGATAAAAAGCAGTGTAAGATCCTTGTGAGACCATAAGTTATGATTAGGCTTAGTTAGAGTAAATATCTGACTAAGTCTTTTTTTAATTCGCCCGTTAATTAACAAAAGTGAGATATAATTGGAAGGGGAGGGGATAGTAATGTCAAAACGGTTAGCTATCATAACAGTAGGCAAAACACATAGTGGAAAAAGTACATTTGCAAAGAAACTAGAGAACCAGCTAGTGAACTCATTTATTCTTGATCAAGATCATCATGCAGAATTTATTAATCATTACTATAAAGTTCTTCAGCCTACGCAAGGACCTAATACATTAAAGCATGCCCTTTCACAGTTAATTGTTGAGTACGCGCAGAAGCATAACGATCTTAACTTCATTGTTTGTAATGCTAACAGAACAAAGGATGGTAGGAAATATTTGCTGAACGAGCTTTTTCATCAGGGTGAATACATTCGGATCTTAGTGCACTTTGATCTTGATGATCAGATCCTTGAGCAACGAATTGCTAGAAGTCATCGGGAAACAACAATATTCAGAGGACCTTATAACAGCTTTGAAGATGTTCTTAGGAAACAACAGGCGGATTCAGCCACATCCCCAAGTCCAGAAGAAGCAGACCATTTGTCTGTGATCAAGACTGATCATGATGTGGATACTGTCATAAGCAACATTATTCAAATCGAGCAAAACATGAAAGGAGATTCTCATGGAAAAAATTCAGTTTGATTATGAAGTTGGCGAAGTAATCTACAAGGTAGTGGGGGATCGGCGTTTAACTTTATATACTTTTGAACCACCCTCCAAAACTAGTCACCCCCGTCCTGCCCTTCTCTTTTTTAACGGTGGTAGCTTCAAACAAGATCCAAAGCTAGCCAACCAATTCCAGCATCAGGCGCATTATTTTTCAACCTTAGGAATGCTTGCGATCTGCGTGGATTATCGGAATGGTGCGGATGAAGACTTCATTCCACCTCAAGCGATTTGTGATGTGAAATCAGCCATTCGTTATGTGAGGAAACATGCAAACAAACTAGGTGTAGACCCGAGTAAGATCATTGTTTGTGGGTCTTCAGCAGGTGGGTATATCACTGTTTCTTCTTTGATGTTCTCTGACCTGGATGATGAAAAAGAGTCCGCAGTGGATGTTGATCACTTGCCCGATAGTCTCATCATCTTTTCTGCTGATATGGACGGTGTGGACATTATGAGAAGAAGATACCCAGAGCTTCTTGATCAAGCAGCCGACTTTTCACCTCTGCATCATATAAAAAAGATCCTACCAGACACTCTCTGGATTTGTGGAACGGGAGACGATCTTTGTGAGCAAAACAAACGGTTTGTGGAAGAGATGAATGAAGTTGGTAACCGCATTGAATTCAAAACGTACGAAGGGATGGAGCATGGATTCTTTAATTACGGTAAGCATGAGAATCTCTATTTTGAACGGACGAAAGAAGACATCGAGATGTACCTGCGGAGGAAGAAGTTGATTTAAAGGAGGTGAAGCAAAATGAAAGATATATTCAAATCAAATCTCCAAAAATACGCGGACCCCACACAATACGATGCATTACATGAATTATATCAAGATGACCTGTTATACATAATGGAGCATGCGAGTGAGATACAATCCCCTATCATTGATCTTGCATGTGGAACGGGAAGAGTAACGATTCCGTTATCAAAGCAGGGTCTCCATGTTATTGGCGTTGATCTGCATGAAGGGATGTTAAACCGGGCTAGAAAAAAGGCTGCAGACGCTCATCTGCAAATTCGTTTTGAACAGCAGGATTGCACCGAGTTGGATCTTCAAATCAAATCTCCACTCATTTATATGACCGGTAATTCCTTTCAACACTTTTTGACGAATGAAAGTCAGGATGCTCTGCTTCAATCTGTAGGTCGACATTTAGAACCGGGTGGGGAATTTGTTTTTGATACGAGAAATCCAATTTTAGCTGAATTGAGTGTTGTTGATATAAGTGAAACGGTTGAAGTCATTAACGGAAAAAGGATAGAAGGAAAACATACAGAAACCTACGATCATTCTACACAAGTCTTACATTGCGTAACGGAGAAGATTTGGAAGGAGGAAGGAGTGACTTTAGGGACAGAAAAAGAATCGATCTCCTTACGTTATACGTACCCGATGGAGCTTAAAAGATTACTAGAAGCTCATGGATTTGAACAGGTTCATTTGTTTGGTACGTGGAAGAAGGGAGCGTTCGCTGAGGATAGTCCGCAGATGATTGTTCATTGTAGGAAAAGATCAAAGCCAAATAAGCATATCAATTAAACAACCCTATAGATCGATCGCGATAATGTTTTCTTATCTTATCTGCTAATAAGACAGATAATCTTGCCACACAGAGAATATTTCCTCCATTTTAGTCAACCATGAAGGGTATGACAAATGATGAGGAGGATTCGTGTGAAAGCAGTCACGTATCAAGGTCCAAATGAGGTGCACGTTAGCCATGTGGATGACGCAAAGCTTGAGAAGAAAGATGATATTATTGTAAAAATTACATCTACAGCGATATGCGGATCGGATTTGCATTTATATCAAGGAAATATGCCGTTGCCTAAGGGATATGTCATTGGTCACGAGCCTATGGGTATTGTAGAAGAGGTTGGGCCTGAGGTAACAAGAGTAAAAAAGGGAGATCGAGTGGTTGTTCCTTTTAACGTCTCTTGCGGTCAGTGTTTTTATTGTCATCATGAGATGGAAAGTCAGTGTGATAACTCAAATCCTCATTATGATTCAGGTGGGTACTTTGGATATACGGAGAAGTTTGGGAATCATCCAGGTGGGCAGGCGGAGTATTTAAAAGTCCCCTTTGGAAACTTCACTCCATTCCGCATTCCAGAGTCATGTGAGCTAGAAGATGAGTCGTTATTGTTTTTATCAGATGTATTGCCTACAGCATATTGGAGTGTTCTAAACGCTGGCGTGAAAAAGGATGATACCGTCATTGTTTTGGGTTGTGGTCCTGTAGGGTTAATGGCTCAAAAGTTTGCGTGGATGCAAGGGGCTAAAAGGGTTATTGCGGTTGATTACCTTGATTATCGGATGGCGCAAGCGAAGAAAATGAATAATGTGGAAGTGTATGAATTCACAAAATATCCGGATATGGGTGAACACCTAAAAGAGATCACTCATGGTGGAGCAGACGTTGTCATCGATTGTGTGGGGATGGATGGGAAGAAATCTCCGTTAGAATATATTGAGCAAAAACTGAAGCTACAAGGCGGTACATTGGGTCCGATTCAGATTGCTACAAAGGCTGTCCGTAAATTTGGAACCGTTCAGTTAACAGGCGTATACGGAAGTAATTACAATCTCTTTCCGCTTGGAGCCTTTTGGATTAGAAACATAAACTTGAAGATGGGTCAGGCGCCAGTCATTCATTTAATGCCAGAGCTCTTTACGAAGATTATGAATGGGGAGTTTGATCCAAAGGAAATTATTACGCATAAACTCTCACTCGATGAAGCAAGCCACGGGTATCGTATCTTTAACGATCATAAGGATGATTGTATTAAAGTTATTTTAAAGCCTTAGATACAAAAAAACTCGACTGCACGCTCAGTCGAGTTTTTCTTTTTCTTTTTCAATTAAGGTCTGAATCACTTCTTGAACAGAGCCAGCAGTTTGCAAATTATTATAAAGCAGATCCCTCGTCTGTAGTATATCCATGGCAATTGTTGAAGACATACCGGTAATGATTAGGTTCGCTCCTTGCATACGAATGACATCTTTAAGCGTAACTAAATCTGCTAACAGGAAGTCATTGGCATTGGTGACACCAGACAAATCGGCAATAATAGTCGTTAGCCTGCGCTCCACAATTTCTTCTGTTGTGACAGTTAAGATGTGGTTAAAGCGCTCTTGATTCACTTTTCCAATTAACGGCAGGACGGCTACACCCTTAAATACGGGAACGATCGGACAGGCAAGACTCGCGATTTCCTGCTGTGAGCCAAGCAGCTCTCGTTCAATCTCTTTCTCTCGAGTCACGTCCTTTTGCACACCAATAAAGAAATGTTTCTCTTCTTCTTCAACGTACAAATGGTCAACCGTCAAGCTGTTCCAAAAGCCTTCGCCTGACTTTTTGTAGTTGTATAAAGTGACCGTGCAGGACTCGTTCGCTAAAATGGATTCACGTAGCCTTTTCACTTCATTTAAGTCGGTTTCTTCTCCCTGAAGGAAGCGACAATTTTGACCAATAATTTCAGATGCTGCGTATCCTGTCATCTCATAGAATCCTTGGTTTGCGTATATAATCGGATTGTCTTCTAGCTGAGGATCTGTGATTAATACACCGGCTCTCGTGTAGTCTAATGCTTTGAATAGAAGTTCTTTGTTAGTAATAGTGTTAATCATAGACACCTCCGTCTTTCTGTTTTCTTAAACGTTTCTTGACAGGATGAACTACTTATTTTCCTTTACGTTTATCTCCTCAAGAGCTTTTTCAAGTTGATGAATATCTTCATCAAGGGTCACGGCGAATAGGGGACAATCTTCACGCGCTTTAACCCTTAATCTTTTAAGAAAGGTAAGCTCACGACGAAACAGATCTTTTTCGAAAAGTAGGATCATAGATATTCTCCTCACCGTTGTTAGGTTGATACCTACATAGCATGTTTTCCCAAATCTACTCGGATGAACCTCTTATTCCAAAACTATTTGCGTTTATTTGTAAGGTAGATGGGTATATGGCGAAAACTCATGTATGATATAAGGAAGAGCGAAGAGAAGGTAAGATATAAAAACAGTGGAGGCATTAATCATTGGGTACAAATATGATTCGCAAGCAGAACCTAGACCTTGTCAAACGCATTATGTTCTCTAACCGAAAGATGGTTGCTTCCGAAATAGGGAAAGAAACCGGTCTAAGTGTTGTGACAACGAACTCGTTAATCAAGGAGCTTTTAAAAGATCAAGTCATAATGGAAGGAGAAGTCATTCAACCGCCAATGGGCAGACCTGCAATTGAGTACGTATTTAATGCAGATCAAACCCATTCGCTGTTACTTTCAATTCAAAACAATCGATCGAATCTTTGTATTGTAGCCAAGGTTGTTAATCTATACGGAGAAGAGAAACAAGAATGGCAGATGGATTATACGGAGGTATCATTAGACAAATTAATAGCCGCCATTTTACATTGTTTACATACTAGCGATACAAACATAGATAACATCGCATTATCCATCCCTGGAAAGGTATTTCATGATGAGGTTACATCCAGCTGGGGTCAACAATTTACTGGATGGCGCATTAAAGAGGTATTAGCAAGCCATACGGATGTCCCTATCTCTATTCAAAATGATGCGCATCTTACAACTATCGGTTATTTTATAAGATGTAACGAGCAGTTGGCTGGGACGATTGTCGGGATCTATTTCCCAAAAGAGAGTTCGCCAGGTATTACGATCTTTAGTAATCATACGTTGATTGAAGGGAATTTAGGTTTAGCTGGAGAGGGGAAATATCTGCCGTTTCTAATGGATAAGAACCCGCCGCAAACGGATCAAGAATTAGTTGATGCCATTTCTGAAGTGATTTCTTTCTATAATGCAGCGCTTGCTCCAAATTATATTGTCATTTCGTCCATCCATTTATCAGAGGAGCTGGTTGTTGATGCATTAGAAAGAAATGGCCAATTACGGCAACATCCCAACAAACCTACGATCTTGATTGATACCAAATTCCAAGAGAGTATGACCTCTGGCTTACGCTGGTTAGCAAATGAGAATACACCTTATCGGTTATAAATGAACGTCAAAAAACCTTCAAACGTTAGATTTGAAGGTTTTTTGAATGGGTCTCCTCAGTCAATACAGGTGAATCGTCTACATGTAGTTTTTTGTATGCAAGGTGTATGAAGAAGAGAAGGAGACTCATTACGACAGAAAAAGCAAACATAACCCATAAAGTCACATGGACTGGATATTCATCTAACAGGTTCCCTGCAAATTTAGGGAGTAGTGCGCCACCCAAGCCACCCATGGCGATTAAAATACTGGTCGTACGGTCCTCTAAACCAGGGATACCCCCATTAATAACTAGAAGCCCTAATGAGAAGATTCCACCCATAAGAATACCAGCAATAAAGATTACGATGAAACTGAATGTAGCGTTTGGAGAAAGAGCAAACAACCCAATGCTCACCATCTGACCGACAACCATCCCCATAAATAAGTTCCATATCCTAAAGCGATTCACGATAAAGATCATCAGTAACCGCCCAACAGTCATAGCTCCCCAAAAAACCGTGATACTCAGAGCGACAGTAGCATTTGATAAATCTGATGTCATTGCCATAATTGTCGGTAAGTAATTAGGGAACGTCATTTCAAGTCCAACATATAAAAAGAAAAAGACTGATCCCAAGATTAATAGGGGGCGTGTTGGTTTTGTATATGTTTTTTTAATCATTTGACTACCTGAAGGCATCTTAGGTTTTTTCCGAAGAATGTATTCATACTGGCCAACTCTAACTAACAACCATAGGAAAAAGCTTATGCTGACTAAGATTGAGACAAATAAGAAGATCGAATTCCATTCACCTGTAGCGATTAAGAAAGCAGCAATTAACGGGATTGTTAAAGCCCCAATCCCAAAACATAATTCTGTCAGGACCATGATAGAAGCCTTTTTCTCTTTAAGCTCTGCAACGATCATCCCAGCGAGTAATGTTTCAATGATCCCGAACCCGGCTCCACTAAATGGGATAATCATAAGAAGTGAGTTCCACGGAATTAAGGAATAAAGTGAAAGCTGAACCGTTGCAAAGAGGGTCATGGCGAGCAATAGAGTTGTTCTTCTTCCCCACTTTTTAATAAGGAACGGGGTAAAAAGAACACCAACCAGAAAACCAAAGAATTGATTCATGATAAGTTGACCACCGTCGCTATAGGTCACATCATAATGATCAATTAATGGTTCTAACACACTTCCTAGGATGATGTGACCAATGCCTGTTAGTAAATAGGCAAAACAGGCTAACCAAACTAAACGTTTCATAGGTGTACCGCCTAACGATAAGTTTTAAAAAACTAAATGAATACTGATTAGTCATTAGAATGACGTTTTTCATAACGTAAGGACACGAAGCCCATCAATAGGACCGTCGCACATATGAAGAATAGGGAGGATAGCCCTTGAAGGATCATTAAAAGTGCATGCATGTTATCCTCCTACTTTTCATTAAGATTTAATAATGCTTCAATCGTGTGTAAGACCCCATCTTGATCATTTGTGAGCTTCATAACGTACTGAGCAGCTCGCTTTGTATTCTCACAAGCATTATTAACGGCAAAGCTGTATGACGCAATATCCATTAGCTCTACATCATTCTCTCCGTCACCAAAGGAAACGGTTTCTTCTTTTGAGACGTTTAGCATAGATTGAATAACTTTCACTGTTTCTCCCTTATGAACCCCTAATGCAGTAATATCTAACCAATTTGCTTCTGAATCTACAATATAGATTTGGTTGAGTAGGGAAGATTCAACGTGCTTTCGTAGATGAGAGCTTCTGCCCTTATCATCATACACCGTAATTTTTAATACTTCGCCTTCGATTTCAGTAAAATGATCTACTTTTATGACCTTTTCATATGAGCCTCTTACCATTTTGTATGCGCCCTCATTAATGGAAGAATGAACATAGGCAGCGTTTCTCGTACAAGCAATAATGGATACATCAGATGCGAATGCATCAATTTCATTAATCGCTTGCATTGCAATTCCATGCTCAATTGTAAAATCTTTTATAACCTGACCTGCTTTCTTAATCCTTGTTGCACTATCCCCTAAAATCCAGATGTCCTCACCAATCCCATCAAACAGGGCCTCTACACGTTCGCATTGCTTTCCTGTGCATGCTACAAATGTCATTCCTTTTTCTTTTAGTTGGTCATGAACCCTTACGAAATACTCTTTGTTGAACGTGTGATGATTGTTAAGGAATGTTCCATCTAAATCAGTGACTATTAATTTTATCATTAGAAATCTCCTCTCGTGTAAACTTAATAAATTAACTTAATTAAGTATGTTTATTATATCATCTTATGAGTAAGTTTCAACGATTACTTCTGGAAATGGAGATTAAAGAAGGAGCTTACATAACATGTCTAGAAGGTTTTAGATGGATAAATATTGAATTCGAAGGAGTCGGTACAATCATGTTGAGTGTAAACCAAGTGAGTGGGGGTTATCTAAATCGTAAAATCATTAAAGACATCACTTTCGATATTCAGCCTGGTGAAATTGTTGGATTAATTGGTTTAAATGGTGCTGGGAAAAGCACAACCATTCGTCACATGACAGGCGTACTGAAACCTCACAGTGGAGAGATAACCATTGATAAGCAAGATTGGATGAGTCAAAGAGAGAAACTCGCGCATATTCCGGATAAGCCAGAGTTGTATCCGAATCTAACCATTACTGAACACTTTCAATTCATTAAAAGGATCTACCACTTAAAAGAGGATGACTATCTTAACCACTTAATTGATCGATACTCACTGAGTTCTCATATGAACAAATATCCTCATGCATTATCAAAGGGTACACAGCAAAAAGTTTCCATTATCAGCGCATTGATTGCAAATCCAACCTATCTTGTAGTCGATGAGCCATTTATGGGGCTTGATCCTCAAGGATTAAAATTCTTCAAAGAAGATCTAATTAGACTTAAAGACGAAGGATGTGGTCTGATCATTTCCACACATATGTTAACGATTGCAGAGCGTTTATGTAATAGAATCATTGTTTTACATAGAGGAAGGCAGCTGCGTTATAGTGATCGATCATATCTTCGTCCGGAGGATCTTAGTGAGACTGATTTAGAAGAACTATTTTTCTCGCTCACAGAGGCGGCAGAATGAAGGAGTTATTTATTGAACGATATCAGCAGTCTATGCGACAAAGCATGAAGCTACTGACAAAAGCATTCAGTCATAGTGGGGTATTTGGTGTGGTTCCTTTTGCAATGCTTCTAATGTATGTTGTGGTGATGTTTTTACGAGACGAGAGCTATGAATCATATTATCATTCCATCGTCCTTACAGGAATCTTTTTTCTTTTTGTACTCAACAAAGGAATTATAAGCTTTATTAATCGATATGATGAGATTTATCTGGCTCCTAAAATCATGCATATGCGCGGATACTTTCGCTGCATAATTGCTTTTAATATCGGTATACAAAGCGTAAAAGTTACTGTATTCACCGTGTTTCTGTATTATGTCTACTCTTTAGGGCTAGGAGAATTCATGGCTTTATTTGTCCTTATGCAATTAGTAGGGATGCTGCATATCCTTTCGCTTATCCTCATGATAAGCATCAGTTCAAAAAGACCAACTCTTCTATCTTTTGTATATCACCTTAGTCTGATCGTTAGCTTTGTGTTTTTACTCGAAGCTCCCTCACTATTCATCATGATAGCAGTTGCGGGCATTCTACTTATAGGCATTCTTTTTCATAAACATCTGATCTTTCCAATTCATTCCTGGCAGAGACTGATTGTTTCTCAGGAGAGAAGCGTAAGGCTTGCTTTATTGCTTTTAAGTAGTGTGATAGATGTAAAGACGACCACGCGTTCTTGGAATCTCGTACCATTATGGTTTTTTGAGAAAAAAGAAGATCCAATGGTTTATTTTTTACTACGATCTGCGGTCAGAGGGACGGAAGTGGGACGGCACTTTGTTCGTGTCATCTTAGTCATGAGTCTACTCACCTTTTTTGTGAATAACATGATCGTTCTCATTCCTTTGTTGGCGCTAGCTCTTTATTTTAATTCGGTTCAATTTAACCAGGGGTTGAATCAAGCTGGATACATTCCAGTGCATTATCCTATTCAAGAAAGACAAGTAGAATCAGCAAAAGATCATCTGAAGATGAGAGCCATCTTAGTACAATCAGTCATTGTTGTAGTAGTTTTTGGATTAAAATATATATGAAATAATTGAACGAGGCCGGGACATAACATTGATGAAGCGAGTAAAACACGAACATAGCAATAAATCTGCTACAGGATAAGCCCTCGCTTGTTCAGATAAAACCACGAGTGGTGAATGATTCTGCGATTGAATCATTCGCCATTTTTATTGATTTTAGTTTTATCCCGGCCTCGTTCGATTGGATTATAAGTACGATGAAACCACTTTTCTAACTTCGGCAATTCCTTCCCACATGTCTCCAGGTCCATCGTAAACAAGTGTTAACGGCCCTGAATAATTTAACTCTGAAACGATATCAAGACAATTAATTAACTCTGTCTTATTCATTGTTCCATCTTCGTTTGTCTGAGCCTTCACATGAATGGATTTACTATGTGGTAGCGTTTTTCGTAGAGAGGATAACTTGGATTCAGCAGAGAAGTTACCAAAATCTGAAATGAGACCATTAATCGAAGAGTGCTCATTTAGATACAAACAATTTTCAGCGGTTGAAGTTAAGGAATGAAAATTTTCGGTAATCACATGAAGGCCTTTTTTCTTTCCGAACATGGCTAATTGCGTTAACTGCTCGGCAGCAAAGGCAAGTCGCTCTTCGTTATTGGGATGAGCATCCCCGCCCACTACTCGAATGTTTGCGGCACCAACTTTAGAAGCAATGGTAATCCACTTCTTTATAAAAGTGATATCTGCTTCAAGTCTTGTTGGATTCTCACTGGTAATGTCTCCATAGTCTAATAGAAGAGTATCAAATTGAATCCCTGCATGCTCCACTGCGGAACGTAATGCTTGAAGGTATTCTTCATCTACTGAGGGGAAGTGAGGATGGATAATCTCCATTGCTTCAAACCCTTTTTCAGCTAAAAGACCAGGAAGCTCTAATAAAGTGTGAACTTCTAGCTGGGGAGATACTTGAGTAACAATTGTTTGGTTCACATCATCCCACTTGGTCCAATGTAAAGGCCCTAGAAGTCTATTTAAGCTCCAGGATGTTAATGACAGATAGCTCATTTTAACGAACCCTCCATATAAATGAATTTTGGTCATCCACTTAGTTAAGTAGATTAATTAAGTATAATCTACCATCATAATGAGTATTTGCAACCGTTTTCAAAAATATCTACGGACTAGCGTTTATTCCTTAAGACAGACAATTATTAATTGACATATCGAGAAATCACGATATAATAAGCGCTATGGAACCTATTGATGTTTTTAAAGCATTGTCGAATGAAACACGGCTTAATATCCTGAAATGGTTAAAACACCCGGAGGATAACTTTCCAAAACAGGGAGCTCATATCCCAAAGGATGTAGAGTTTGTTGGAGGAGTATGCGTTGGTGACATCAAAGAGAAAGCCAATGTCTCTCAGTCCACTGTTTCTAGTTACTTAAACATGATGCAGAAGGCTGGATTGTTAGAGTCATACCGGTATGGACAATGGACATACTATAGAAGAAATGAAAAGACGATAGACGATATTAGAAATTACTTTAAACTAGAATTCTAATATCCAGTCTTTTATTTCTTTTTTTTAGTTCTACATATCGGTTTTTCTAGATATTTAAATATATAAAAATGGGAGGATTTATGCGTTATATTGCTTACATTTTTGCTTTAATTGCTGGTGCTGCTCTTAGTTTAGAAGGAGCCATCTATGCTGAATTAGGAAATACAATTGGAAAATTGGAAACGAGTTTCTATAACTTTCTTTTTGGGTCCATCATTGTTGGTCTATTATGGTTGTTTTTCGGAAAAGGTAAAATTTCGTATGTGACTGAGGCTCCGAAGTGGTCGTTATTAGGAGGTTTATTAGGAGTTGTTTATTTAACAGTGATTGTTATTAGCGTTCCATTAGTAGGAGTAGGTATAACAATGGTCTCCGTCATTTTAGGTCAATTAATAACAAGTATGGTTATTGAGCATTTTGGATGGTTTGGTATCAGCAGAATGAGAATTAACAAAGAGAAGATTCTTTCTGTTGTTTGTATGATCATAGCTCTTATTCTAGTTTTTTAAGGGGAGTTTTTTATGGGTATTTTAATTGTATTCTTTACAATCATTGGCGGCATCACACTTAGTGCTCAATCAGCAATAAATGGGACCTTTAGTCGAGTAGCGGGGACGATTGAAACAACACTTTTGACGTTTGTTTCAGGCTCTATGTTTCTTGCTTTAATCATTCTATTTTTTGGAGAAGGTGATCTTTCTTTACTCTTTAGTGTTCCCACATGGCAATTAAGTGCCGTTTTTCTAGGCTCGATTTTTCTACTGTTTAATGTATTCGCTGTTCCAAAGATAGGTGTGATTGCTACAAGTATTACAGTCATTATTGGGCAGCTTGTTGTAAGTGTAGTGATTGATCATTTTGGGTGGTTTAACAGTTTACTTATACCGCTTGATCTTAAAAGAATGGTCGCCCTAGTCTTTATGATGCTTGCCCTTTATTTTATATTCAAAGGCAATGTAAAAAGCTCGAATAACAAGATAAAAGAGGAAGAGGGTGGGACATTACAGTAAATCAGCCTATAAAACACGAATATAAGCAATCCATCTGTTCCGGGAGAAATGCTTGCTTTCCGTGGGAACCCTTCACTACAGTGTCTTCACCACGTGTTGTATCCATAGGAGTCTCCCATTTCCCCTCCACTTGTTCTGAAAAAAATGAAAGGCAGACGATCATCTCATCAAATCGTCTGCACGAAAAAGAAATGACAGCCTTAGCAATCGATTATTTCTTTGACTCATCCTTTACATATGGATGGATTAGAAAATACGATCATTGATGAAATTAGAGAGGTATTATTAAGTAAGGCTTAGTTTCTCAGTATCATTTTTGTTCTGAAAATAATAGATTGAGTAGGTGAAAAGGTGGAATTTACAACGGAAAGGCTACACATACGACCGTTTAAAGGAGAAGATCTTGAAGATGTGTTTCAGATCTATTCGAACGAGGACTCATGCCGATATCTTTTGTATTCAGCGTGGACGGTAGAGGACAAACAAGTTCATTTCAAGAAAAAGCTAAACAATCATCTGTTGACTAACGAAAAGCCGCTAAGCTTAGCGGTAGTGATAGGGTCAGAAGTGATTGGTGACCTATCTGTTTGGTATACCGGAATGAAAGATACGGTCGAGATTGGATATAGTTTTGCAAGATCAGCTAGTGGAAAGGGATACGCGAGTGAAGCGGTTAAAGAACTCATACAAAAACTTTTTGCAGAAAAAGATATTCACCGAATTCAAGCTAACTTGGACGCACGAAACGAAGCTTCTTTAAGGCTGTGTGATCGAGTAGGGATGAGAAAGGAAGCTCATTTTATTCAAGATTTCTGGAACAAAGGTGAGTGGACCGATAGTATCGTGTTTGGGATGCTACAGTCTGATCTTAAGAAATAAGGAGAGCTCAAACGAAGCTCTCCTTTTTTTATGTTTCATAGGTAGTTATTTTCACGGGAACAAGTAAGCTAAGTAAACAAATGAAGGAAAAGCTGATGAAACTAAAAGGAAAGGAAGTCACTTGAATGAGTTCTCCAGCAGCTGCGGATCCGACAGTCTGTCCAACTCCTAGTAATAAAAAGGAAAGACTGACTCCCAATGCAGGCATACTTGAAAACTCCCTTGTTCCCCACACAATAAACAAACCTGTCATAAAGATATACGAGGTGCCAAATAGAACAGCAGAAAGGTAAATAAAAGGTGCAGAGGAAATTGTAATAAGGTACATAGAAGCTGCTATAACCACAACCGCAAAAAGATAGGATACTCTAAGACCGAGTTTGGCAATCACCACGCCTGCAATTCCTCCGATCACACCAGATATCCCCATGATTACCCAGAAGAATGAACTCTCATGACTCCCCATACTGTATTGAGCAGTTAGATATGTTCTAGAAAAGGTCCAAAAGATAGATGAACCAATTCCTATAATGAGTGATGCAATCATTAAGTATTTAGCCTTAGCAAAAATGGAACGCTCAAAGAGGTTCACTTTAGAAATCTCGGACTTTTTAATTGGAATGATAAATGAATTCCAAATGAGCACGACGAGTGCAACGACACCAAAGAAAGCAAATGCAAGTCGCCATTGATCTGTTAATAGTAATGCGATTGGACCCGAAAGGATTAAACCAAAGCTTGTACCACTGTTAATCCACGTATTCCCCTTGTCGCGTTCCTTTTCCTCTAAAGAGGTTACGACTACCTGACTAAATGCAGGAGAGGCCCAGCCACTCCCGAGTCCTGCAATAAATGTTCCAATTGTAAGCATTAAAAAATGATAGGAGCTAGAAATCATGAACAACCCGATTACCGCAGTAAGTCCAGCAAATTGGATGACTCG
Organism: Alkalihalobacillus sp. FSL W8-0930; assembly: GCA_037965595.1. Lineage (NCBI taxonomy): Bacteria > Bacillati > Bacillota > Bacilli > Caryophanales > Bacillaceae > Alkalihalobacillus > Alkalihalobacillus sp. FSL W8-0930. The sequence goes on from CP150183.1 coordinate 335,795, forward strand.
TTTTTGCCCGAATGTACGAATAAAGGATGAAGAAGTTAACAAGGCAACGGTATAAGCTAGATAAGCAGAGGAGCTTGAAATACCAGCCTGTCTTTCTGTTAAAGTAAGACTATCCGTAATAGAAGGGAGAAATAATCCAAAACTAAATCGAGCAAATGCATACGTAATGGCTATCATAGCAATACTGGGAAACAAGAGCTTCCACATTTTTATCATCTCCTTTTATATAGAACGATCACTATAATATATAGTGAAAGAAAAAGTAAACAACGAGTTAAGGGTTGTTTACTTTTAGAAAAGCGTTCTAATAATACTTAACGTTTCTTCACGGACTTCATTTGTGTCATGAATTTCTGACATAGCTGTAGCCCCTTCTAGCAATAAGGCTAAACGAAACGATTCTTTAGCAGAGTGTCCACAACGCTCGATAAATGAAATCAAAGAATTTTTATGGTTGATCACATATTGATAAATCAAATGATTCTTTTCTGGAAATTCTTCTTTTGCGCGTAAGAATAAACAGCCATTCTGGTGAGACTGAAGCCAGTCCAGATGTGCAGTGGCAATTGATAAAACCGTAGGAGAGTTAGTTTCAAGAAACTCAAAGTATCTTTCTTCTCGCTTTTTTAGTACTTCTAAAATAAGCTCTTCCTTTGATTGAAAATGGTTGTAGAGCGTCATCAATGATACGTCAGCTTCTTCATGAACTCGCTTAATACCAATAGAATGAAAGCCATTTTCATAAAATAAGCGCTCAGCACTTGTAAGTAAAGCTTCTCTTTTTTTACTCATTATTATATTCACCTCTATATTGAGTGATCACTCTATTTTTATCACAAGTAATGAACAACTACAAATAAAAACCTCTTGAACAGGCAAGAGGCTTATCTAAGTATTTATGTTCGTAAAATCTTTTCCATCTTCTTACCTCTTGCCAGTTCATCAATTAGTTTATCTAAATAACGAATCTCACGCATGGTGGTTTCTTCAATCTCTTCCACACGTACGCCACAGACAACCCCTTTAATTAATTCCCTAGATGCGTTCATGTTCTGTGCCTCTGAAAAGAATGTTTCAAAATCTGTTTTATTTTCAATGATTTCTTCAAGTTCGTCTTGTGTATATCCAGTTAACCAACGAATGATCTCATCGACCTCTTCCTTGGTACGTCCTTTTTTCTCTGCCTTAGTTACATAATGAGGATAGACACTCGCAACGCTTGTTGTGTAGATACGGTGTTTTGACAATGGGATCCCTCGCTTATTTTTTTATTTAGTGTATCACGGAATAAAGATAAAGTTTGCTATTTACAACCAACCAATAAAAGGATAATATTATGAGAAATTCCACATCAAAAGCAATGAAAAGAAGAGTAAGCATGGGAACCACATACAGAGACCTCTGGTAGCTGAGAAGGAGGGGTGAGGAAACATGCTGAACCAAGTCTTGGAGCTGTGTATCGGATGGATTCTACCAATCTTGATGGTGCAACGGGTTCTCCCGTTATAGAGATAAGGTATCGCAGGCTGTTCGTCATGCCGTACCTGATGAGGCTTCTTTAGTAATAAAGAGGTAAAATGGGGTGGCACCGCGACGGATACTCGCCCCCAAAACAATGATGTTTTGGGGGTGAGTTTTTTTATTTGGTTTTTCAAATAAAAAGGAGGCGGTGTCGTTGGGCAAATGGAAAACTCTTTTCTTACTACTAGGAGGCATTGGCATTTCAAATATTGGAGGATGGGTGTACTTAATCGCCCTTAACCTGACTGTATTAAACGAAACGGGTTCGGTTCTAGCTGTAGGCCTCCTTTATATTCTTGGACCGATTGCAACAATCTTTTCGAGTGTATGGGCAGGAAGTGTGATAGACCGGGTCAATACACGTCACCTGATGATCTGGCTAGATGTAGGGAGAGCCTTATGTATCTTCTGTATTCCCCTAATGCCTTCACTACCCTTTGTCTATCTCATGGCACTGATTGTATGCATGGGAACAGCAATCTTTGAACCGACATCAATGGTCTATATGACAAAGCTGATTCCAGAAGGCGATCGTCAGAGGTTTAACGCACTGCGCGGGTTTATCAACTCATGCGGAACACTTCTCGGACCAATGATCGCAGGCGTACTCTTCTGGATTGGAACCACCGACACAGCTATTATTGTGAATGGGGTGGCATTACTTTTTTCAGCCGGGATTATTTTGCTTTTGCCAAATGTAGAAGCAGCGAATGAGGAGAAAGCGGAGCCGCTCACATGGAGGTTAATTACACATGACTTTCATACCGTTCTATCGTTTAGTAAATTATCGGTATATGTTGTTAAAGTTTATTTACTATTTGCAGGCACGATTGTTGTGATGACAGCCATTGATTCAATAGAAGCAGGATTTGCAAAAGAAGTGATCCACCTATCAGATTCGACTTATGGCTTTTTACTAGGCATATTCGGAACAGGAATTATTGCAGGTACCATTATAAATACTCTTTATGTGGAAAAATTGAAGTTGCATGTTTTGATTGGATTTGGCTCAGTCCTAGCCGCGATAGGATACCTTTTGTATTATAGCTCACAAGGCTTTCTTAGTGCTGCAGTTGCCGTGTGGATTATGGGCTTCGCTTCCATTTTCGCGAGCACTGGATTTTTAACCTTTTACCAAAACCAAATACCTGTAGCCATGATGGGACGCTTCGGCAGTATCTTCGGATTGGCTGGAGCTGTGATGATTATTCTTCTGACAATTATGATCGGAATCTCAGCGGAATGGGTTGGAATTCGGCCAGCCGGATGGGCAGGGGCGCTCGGACTACTGCTGCTTGGGGGCTGGTTGAGTTTGGTTGTGATGAGGAGAGTGGGGAGGAGGTATTTTGTGTAGAGTGCAGTGGGTTGAGAGCGGTGGAATCGACGGAGAGAGAGGTGGAATCGCCGGAGAGAGCGGCGGAATCGCCGGAGAGAGGACGGAATTGACGGAGAGAGGACGGAATCGACGAAGAGAGTAAGGAATCAACAAAGAGAGCAAGGAATCAACAAAGAGAGCAGGAAATCAACAAAGAGACCCATCCACAATGATAAAAATCTACATAACAAGTCTCTCTGAGGAGACTTGTTACATCTCATTTGGTTTTGGCTTACGTGTATGCGGAATACTTTCCTTCTCACATGCGCCGAACTCGAGAAAGTTTCGTTTGGCCTCTCTAATGGATACGCGATTGGCTCCTGTTTCATTTTGATACGTGTATTGGTAGTCGTCATCTTCCCAGAAACATACTCCGCAGATCTCATATGTACCAGGTGGTTCTTCGTCTAGTGTCTTGTAGCCGCAGCAAAGGCAAGCGAATCTTGTGTGCTTCATTTGAAGAATGCATCTCCTACGTCTACGAAGTAATATTCACCTGTTGTCGCATCAATCGCTCGAACGTACCCTACTGTTTCAGTGAAAGATGGGAGGTAGCTGAGTGAGTAGATGGGATTGCCTTCATCGTCTGAATCATTTATCACATAAGCTAGCTCCATTTTGAATTGTTGTTTGAAAATGTCTGTAGCCTCTTCTTTTGAGAGCAGAGCCTTATTGGGAAGCTGATTCAGTTTATCTTCAGGTGGAAGATCCAAGGTAAGCGATACAATGTCTCCACTGCTCCTACTAATGTCAATGTAGGACGTTACGTTCATCATTCAGGTTCTCCCTTTCATCTTTTCATCAAGCATACCATCACCGTAACTTTGAGTTTCTAAATTTTTTATATAGTTGTACGTATAAGATCATCATGGTAGCATAATTATGTAAGCGTTATCAAAAATCATCGAAAGGAGATTAGCTAATGAGAAAAGGTGGATATGTTGCGGGTGCTTTGGCTGTGGGTTTGCTGACGTTTGGATTCTATAGTGAGAGTGGAGGGGCAACAATGAATGAACGCACCAATACGGAGATTGATTTTCAAAACGCAACGGTTCACGACCCGTCTATTGTAAAGGAAGGAGACACGTTTTACGCAATTGGTTCTCATATTGATGGCGCGAAATCAGCTGATTTAATTAACTGGGAGAATTATACGAATGGCTACACTACGCCAGGGAACACCATTTATGGTGATCTATCTGTTAATCTAGCAGAATCTTTTGAATGGGCAGGGGAGAATGACGCAGACAGTCGTGGGGGGTATGCTGTCTGGGCGCCTGAGATCATTTGGAATGAGCATTACGTTCACGAGGATGGATCAAAGGGTGCGTACATGATGTATTATAGTGTGTCCTCCACGTACATTCGGTCTGCCATTGGGTATGCCGTATCAAAGGACATGGATGGCCCTTTTGAGTATGTAGATACAATTATGTATTCTGGATTCCATGAAGGGGATGCGTATGATGCTAATAGCGATGTGAATAAAAACTGGGAGAATACAAATATCCCTGATTTAATTGATGAGGGCGTGTTTGAAGAGCCGAATCCAGAATGGTTCACAGAAAACGGAGGATACAATTATCGCCTGTACACAAATTCAATTGATGCTAATCTTTTTTTCGATGAATCGGGTTCTTTATGGATGACTTATGGTTCTTGGGCAGGAGGGATCTATGTGTTAGAGGTTGATCCTGCAACGGGTCAACCCATTCATCCTGGCGAGGACGGTACCACGGATGATGGTCGAATGATTGATCGATACTTTGGTACAAAAATTGCAGGGGGCTACGGCCACTCAATAGAAGGGCCTTACGTTTACTACGACAAGGAACAGGATTACTATTATCTGTTTACAACGTACGGAGGGTTAAGTTCAACAGGCGGATACCAGATGAGAGTCTTCCGCTCTGAATCTCCAAATGGTCCGTATGTAGATGGTTCCGGTCAAGCAGCTGTTTTTCCAGAGTCTTTAGATGATGGGACAGTGCGTAATAAGGTTGGAAGTCGGGACCATGAAGGCATTGGAAATAAACTGATGGGGAATTTCCAATTTGACGAGGGAGATACAAGCTCAGGCTATCTATCACCTGGGCACAACTCCATTTATGTTGATCCCGAAACGAATGAACGCTTTGTCGTCTTTCACACTAGATTCCCAGATAGTGGCGAGATGCATCAATTACGAGTCCACCAGTTTTTTATGAATAAAGAAGGGTGGCCAGTTGTTTCACCATACAGACATGCAGGAGAGGTTGAAGAGAATGTTGGGCGTCAGGAGCTAATTGGTGAGTACCAGGTGATCGAACATGGAACAGAATTAACGGCAGAGATTAATCGACCGTTACAAGTAACGTTGGAAAAAAATAATAAAGTCTCTGGTGATCGGACAGGAACCTGGAAACGCATGGGGCAAAACCGTGCGGAGATTAAGCTAGATGGCACCACTTATGAAGGCGTCTACTTAACGCAATATAATCCAAATGAGTCCGCGTACGTGCAGACATTTACACTCACATCTAAGGATGGAGAAGCACTATGGGGTACAAAAGTGAATTAAATTCTAAGAAGCAGAGGTCCAAATCCTCTGCTTTTTTGTAGAGTTATGTCGAATACATTTGTATGAAAACTGCCAAATTTATGTTGCTAAGAGAAGGAACAGTCGTTATAATCAGAAATAAGTTATACGTACAAATAAAAATAATTAGTACTAAGATGAATCAAACATGCGTATGAAATTAATGTTGATGTGTTTTTTTAATACTCACTGAAAGCGTTATCATATTTTAATTGGGGGGAGTCACAAATATGAAAAAGGTAACGGGGCTAGTTGCTGTTCTTGGTGCAACCATGCTTTTAGGGGCATGTGGGAATGATGAGTTTACGATTGAATTTTGGACACCATTAACTGGGGATGATGGTGCAAACATGGATGCGCTCGTAAAGGAATACAATGAAACCGATCCTGAGTACAAGGTGAACCACGTGATCACTTCTGACATGTATACGAAAATGTATACAGTATTGAATTCAGGTAATGGAATTCCAGACTTGTCCATCATTCACGCAGATCGTGTTCCAAACTTTGTGGATCAGGATTTACTTGAACCGATGACAACGATTATGGGTCAGCAATCAGAATTAAAAGAAGAAAATTATTTAACGGAAGCTTGGACAGCAGGAGAAGTAGACGGGACGCAATATACGATTCCTCTCGACATTCATGGTAGCGCAATGTATTACAACGAAGATTTGCTTGCTAAATACGGAGTTGAAAGTTTTCTAGATGATAATGTAGTGACGTTTGACGAGATGCTTTCATTACAAGGGGAGTTAGATGAAGGCGATTATGTACTAAATGACTCTCTACTTGGCTGGGTTGTATTAGCTCAAATCCAGAATCTAAACGGAGATATTGAGGATGAGGCAGGGAATCCAACGGTTAATACCCCTGAGATGAAGGAAGCAATTGAAGCGATTAAGGAATTATCAGATGCTGGAATCATGACGCCTTATGGTGAAGATGGATATCTCATGTTCCAGTCAGGGAATGTACTGTTTTCAACGGACGGAACGTGGAGCTCTATTGGCCACTCTCAAGTTGAAAGCTTAAATTACGGAGTCACAAACACCTATGCATTTGATCCTTCGAACTTCCACAACCGGGCATCTTCTCACCTGTTTGCTTTATTGACAAGTGAGGATCGAACGGATGAGAAGGAACAAGGAATTGGAGAATTCCTTGAGTATATGAGAGCTAACTCAATTGAATGGGCAGAAGCCGGACAAATTGTAGCTAGTGTCGATGTGGCTGAAAGTCCTGAATACGAAAATTACTTACAATCCTTCTTCACGTCGACTGAAGAAGAAACAGATTCCCTACACATTTATACGTACCGCCATTATCCGTACGTGGCCGAAGCGGTAGATATGTATGCAGCGGATATGGTCCATGGGGAAATTGATGTTGATGAAGGACTAGCCGAAATGCAACGCTTTGTTGAAGACAAAATTCAAGAAGGTGCATTAGACCTTGAGAATGTAGTCGAAGAAGAGGTTGAAGAATAGAATTCGAAGGCCACTGGGGCGGTGCTAGAGAGAAATTATCCTCTTCCTGTCCCAGCTTTCCAATGAAGGGAGTGTGTAAATCAGATGAAAAAAGTGAACCTGGGTCCTATTCTTTTTGTTGGTCCACATATTGTATTGTTCCTTGTCTTTATTCTTTTGCCGACCATCTTTGGAATCTATGCATCATTTACAAAATGGAATATGATCAGTGATCCTGTATGGGTAGGCTTAGACAACTATCGAACGATTTTGTTTAACTCAGATTCAACCTTCTATCAACAATTTTATAACGGAATGAAAAACACATTCATTTTTGTGTTAATTACAGTTCCACTCATGATCATCATTCCACTATTAATAGCAGTTGCTTTAGAGCAGAAGGACGTAAAGTTTAAAAATATGTTTCAAACCTTACTATACATTCCTGGTTTGATCTCCATTTCAGCTGCGTCACTGATCTGGTCATTAATCTTTAATAAGCAGCTTGGTGTAGCGAATAATCTCTTTGGGTCTGACGTAGTCTGGTCAGCAACTCAACCATACGCTTGGATTACAATCATTGCTATTACAATCTGGGCAGGAATTGGTGGAAATATGATCATTTACCGTGCTTCCATTAATGGGGTTTCACCTGATTTGTATGAGTCAGCTGAAATTGATGGTGCCGGTTCATTCCGCAAATTCATTAATGTTACATTACCTTCCATTCGCTTTCCATTAATTTTTACCTTAGTTATGACAACAGCCGGTTCCTTTAATGTGTTTGCTCAGCCTTTAATGATGACGAGCGGAGGACCACAGCAAAGTACAACAGTTCTGATGATGTACATTCGCGATCTGGCATTTAGTCATGGTCAATCCATTGCAGGTGTAGCTTCGGCAATGGCTGTCATGCTTGGTCTTGTTATTCTTGTGATCTCTGCTATTCAATATTACCTGATGAACCGTAATGCGGTGTAGAAGTCAAATTGTAAAGGAGGGTCAACGTGGCAAAGCCAACGGTCGCTCAATCAAAACCCATTAAACTTAATAAAAGTAAGCGTTTTAGTCCATCTATGTATTTAGCCTATACGTTCTTAATCCTAGTCAGTGCCATTTGGTTAGTACCTGTTTTATTTGGAATTACTACCTCATTTCGATCACAAACGGAAGTGGTAAACGAAGGATTTCGACTGTTACCCGTTAACTGGATTGTCGATAACTATGTCGCGATTTTGGAGAATACATCGAGTGCCCCAATCCTTCAGTGGATTTGGAACTCTATCTTTATCTCAACTACACACACCTTACTTGTCATTGTAGTCGTCTCAATAACTGGATATGGTTACACCCGTATGAAATTTAAAGGAAGAGACGCTCTCTTTTTCACGTTACTTGCCATTTCGTTTTTTCCGAATGTCGTGAATCTTATTCCTTCCTACAAAATCATTGATACATTGGGCTGGGTTAACACGCCTTGGGCTATGATTGTTCCTGGTTTAGCTGGAATGGGGAATATCTTCTTAGTCAGACAGTTCATGAAAGGAATACCTAAGGAACTAGACGAATCTGCACGCGTTGACGGTGCAAGTGATTTCGTCATCTTTTTCCGAATCATCCTTCCCTTGATTAAACCAGTACTTATTGTATGCGGACTATTTTCATTTGTGGGGTCTTGGAATGATTTCCTTTGGCCGGTCATCGTGTATACAGATGTACAGAAAATGCCGGTTACAGCAGGTCTATTGCTCCTTCAAGATGTGTACGGAAACTACCGAATGATTGGTCAATTAATGGGATCAGCCATACTCGCTATTATACCGACACTTCTCCTGTTCTTATTTGCACAGAAGTACTTTGTGCAAGCGATTAAACTGAATGCAGGAATTAAAGGATAAAAGGGTGAATGAAAGATGATAACGATCAAACGAGGAATTGAACGAAAGTTACTCATCATTGCTGCAATTTGGAATGCATGTACGGCTATGCTAACAATCTTCAGCTACTACAACTGGTTTGACCGCGAAGGAGCCGCCCGACTCGAGAGCCAGGAACTCAGTACTGCGATTGCAGGCTCTCAAATGGTGAACAATGTTCTACAGGTGATCATGTTATACGGTATTTTCGTCCTGATCGGTGCCATCATTACTTTTGTTGTAGCCGTCAAAATCAAGGACCACACCATCCAAAAAGGAGCAGTAATTTGGATGGCGATCTGGGGAGCGGTCCTGCTAGCATCCATGGACATGATTGGATTTTTGCTTGTGCTAATCGCATTCGTGACATATCTAGCTAAAAATAAAGCCATCAAGCTTACCAAAGAAGAGATGGCACACTAACCCAAACATAGGAGTGGATCACATGACAACAAATACAACGTACAAGAACCCGGTAGTAGAACAGAGAGCTGACCCGTGGGTGTACAAACATGAAGACGGCTACTACTATATGACAGCGTCGGTTCCTGAATATGATCGTATTGAGGTAAGGCGCTCGAAAACGATTAATGGATTAAGTGATGCAGAACCAAAAGTGGTTTGGGAAAAATATGAGACTGGACCGTTAAGTGCAAACATTTGGGCTCCAGAAATTCATCCGATCAACGGGAAATGGTATATCTATTTTGCGGCAGCCAGAACGACTGAAACAAATGAGGGCTTATTTGATCACCGTATGTTTGTGTTAGAAAATGAGTCTCCAAACCCGCTAGAGGGCAAATGGATTGAAAAGGGGCAAATCAAAACAAAATGGGAGTCCTTTGCACTTGATGCGACCTACTTTAGTCACAATGGAACCTCTTATCTCGTCTGGCCTCAAAAGGATCCAGACATTGAGGGGAACTCAAACCTATATATCGCTGAGCTTGAAAACCCGTGGACTCTTAAAGGAGAACAGGTGATGATTGCTACACCTGAATATGATTGGGAGCGGATTGGATTTTTGGTAAATGAAGGTCCGGCCATCATTAAACGAAATGGAAAAATCTTTCTCGCGTACTCTGCAAGTGCGACCAACCACTACTACTGCATGGGATTAATGTATGCAGATGAACAAAGTGACTTGCTTGATGCATCCTCTTGGCATAAGCTACCTGAGCCTGTGCTTACAACCGATGATGAAAACAGCCAATTTGGTCCCGGTCATAACAGCTTTACGGTTTCAGAAGATGGAGCTGAAGATGTACTAATCTATCATGCTCGTAATTATAAAGAGATTACAGGAGACCCCTTATATGACCCGAATCGTCATACACGAGCACAAACATTTAGTTGGAATGAAGATGGATTTCCAGAGTTCGGACGCCCAGTACCTGATGCAAAGAAATAAAAGAGATGAGGGATAATGATGAGTCAGAAAGTAATTATTAATAGTGATATTCAAAAAGGAACCATTAACAAAAACATATACGGACATTTTGCCGAACATTTAGGTCGCTGCATCTATGAAGGATTCTGGGTAGGTGAAGACTCAGAAATCAATCATACAAATGGAATCAGGAACGATGTGGTAGCTGCATTAAAAAAGCTGAACATCCCTGTCCTACGTTGGCCGGGAGGGTGCTTTGCCGATGAATACCATTGGAAAGATGGCGTAGGCCCCCGCGAAAATCGTAAGAGAATGGTCAATACTCATTGGGGCGGGGTTGTTGAGAACAACCACTTTGGTACCCATGAATTTATGATGCTATGTGAGATGCTAGAAACAGAGCCTTACATTTGCGGAAATGTTGGAAGTGGCACTGTTCAGGAAATGTCTGAATGGGTAGAGTACATGACCTTTGACGGTGAATCACCAATGGCCAACTGGAGAAAAGAGAACGGTCGCGACAAGGCATGGCCGCTCACTTACTTTGGTGTAGGCAACGAGAACTGGGGCTGCGGCGGGAACATGCGTCCTGAATTTTATGCAGATCTGTACAGACAATTTCAGACCTATGTACGGAACTACGGAGACAATAAAATCTACAAAATCGCCGGTGGAGCGAATGTCGATGACTACAATTGGACAGAAGTCTTAATGCGTGAAGCTGGGTGGTTGATGGACGGATTGAGCCTTCACTACTACACCATTCCAGGCGACTTCTTTAAAGGAAAAGGGTCAGCCCTTGATTCACGAGAAAGCGAATGGTACATCACGATGAAAAAGGCACTACATATGGACGAGTTAATTACGAAACACTCGCTCATTATGGATAAATACGATCCAGACAAACGCGTCGGAATGATTGTAGATGAGTGGGGCACATGGTTTGACGTAGAGCCAGGCACCAACCCAGGATTCTTATACCAACAAAATACTATTCGTGACGCACTAGTTGCAGGGCTGCATTTTCATATTTTCCAAAAACATAACGAACGAGTGCAAATGGCGAACATCGCTCAAACCGTGAACGTGCTTCAAGCGATGATCCTAACAGAAGGGGATAAAATGATTCTCACCCCAACCTATCACGTGTTCGAAATGTTTAAAGTACATCAGGATGCAACCAAACTAGACGTCGATGTGGAAAGTAACCCATACGAATGGCAAGGCGAGAACATCCCGGCTGTCAGTGTCCAAGCCTCAACAAAAGACGATCAGATCCACATCAGCTTCTGCCATGTAGATCACAAGAATCCAACCACTGTGCAGATTGATGTGCGTGGATATGAAGACAAATTAGATCAAATCACAGGACGAATTCTAAGTGCTGAAGAGACAAATGCTCATAACACGTTTGAAAGCCCAGAGCAGGTAAAACCAGTCGCTTACGAAGACTTTACAGTGAACGGCACACAAATTGAACTGCGTCTGCCGCCAATGGCTGTTGGGGTGCTGACGATTTAATTCGATGAAGTGAGCGGGAGCTGAAGTGCGCGGGAATGAAGGAAAGGTGCGCGAGATGAGGCTGGAGTGCGCGGGAATGAAGGTGAGGTGCCCGAGTTAGGGCCGGAATGCGCGGGAATGAAGGTGTGATGCACGAGTAGTGGCCGGAGTGCGCATAACGTAATTCAAACATCAGCAAAATATCAAAAAACCACCCAAGCCGGGTGGTTTTTTGTATTAGAGATTGATCTTATTCTATTAGATCTTCATAAAGGAATTAAAAAAATTTAAGAGAATATATGGTAAAAGGCAATAAAGGAGTGAAATTCTTGAAACAAACCTATTTTCAGTTACCTACTTTAGAAACGGAAAGACTCATCCTAAGAAAGGTCACTAAAAATGACGTTCAGGATATGTTTGCATACTGTTCAATTCCAGAGGTAGCAACGTATGTCCCATGGGAAACGCATCAAACGGTTGCTGACAGTGAGCAGTTTATTCAATTTATTTTAAGTCAATATGAGGGTGGCAAGCTCGCACCTTGGGCGATTGAGTATAAGGAAACGGGCAAGATGATTGGAACGTTTGATTTTGTTACTTGGTTTCCACAGCATGCTCGCGCTGAGATCGGGTTTGTATTATCTAAAGATTATTGGGGCAATGGGATCACAGTAGAGGCAGCTAAGAAAGTCATACAATACGGATATAATGAGATGAATTTGAACATCATCAAAGCACCTTGCATAAAAGAAAACACTCAATCCAGACAGGTCTTAGAGAAGCTCGGTATGCATTTAGATGGTGTCTTACGTGATGAATATATGATTAAAGGTCAATTTCGAGATATGGCCGTATATTCATTAAGAAACGATGAGGTGAAGTCTTATGAATAAAACAATCAAACAGTTTGAGGAATTAATTGATCAATGTAAAACGTATAAAGCACTAGACGAAAAAGTATTAACCACTCCTATTAACGAAGGTGGCTGGTCCATTAGAGAGATTATAGGACACTTATACGGATGGGATAAATACAATCTCATGTATATGGTGCCGAATATGAGACATGGAGTTGATCTACCGGCATTTCCGACTCATGATGATCAGAATGAGAGTGTTATTAATAGGCTTCAGGATCATTCTGTTTACGAAGTGATTGATCTCTTTTTAAAAAATAGAAAGGAATTGATTCAGATGATTTCGAGTGTTAATCCAGAAGACCGGTTTACAATCGGAGGAAAAAAGCGAGCGTTTTCTGCTGAGAGCTTTTTAAAGATTTTTGTGAAACATGACGTGCACCATGACAAACAGATGAAGCAATACTTGGCTAATCAAACGCATTCAACTTAAGCAATTCCACTTATAACGTACACAACTACTATTTTCAGACTACTTTATTTCGCATTCCTAACTAAAACGGTATACTTATCACAAGCAAACTAGAGGAGGACACATCATGAAGAAATTACTTGAAGAATTAACGGGCTTACATGGTCCATGTGGAAATGAACAGCCGGTTAGTAAATGGATTAAAGAACGTGTGACATCACTTGTGGATCATGTGCGGGTTGATGCGTTAGGAAATGTGTTTGCGACAAAAAAGGGGAGTAAGCCGGGTCCACATCTAATTGTGACTGCGCATATGGATGAGGTTGGGTTCATTGCGAAAAAGATTGAGGAGAATGGATTAATTCGCTTCGAGAAGCTTGGCGGGAACGATGATCGCCTCTTGTTAACACAAAAGGTTCAGTTGCGCACAAAAAAAGGGATGCTCACGGGAGTAATCGGGAGTATTTCTGCCCATTATGCAAAGTTTGATGATGCTAGCAAAGTGCGGAATCATCGAAATCTATACATAGATATTGGCGCAAAAAGTAAGGAGCACGCGGTTGAACTAGGCGTCGAGATTGGTACACCTATAACATGGAAACCGAATATGGAGTACTTGGGTGATGAATCGACAGGTCGCTTTGTAGGTAAAGGGTTTGATGATCGTGCGGGCTGCGCTGTAATCATTACGATGCTAGAAGAGCTTGGAAATACTGCGTTTTCCGGTTCAATTACAGCGATATTTACAGTTCAAGAAGAGGTCGGCTTACGCGGTGCACAAGTGGCGGCTCGCCAAGTAGAGGCAGATGTTGCAATTGCAATCGACACGACTGCAGTGAGTGATACACCTGAGGAAACAATGGACCAGTCCCTTACACTAGGTGGAGGAACTGGCATCAAGGTGCTTGATTTCAGTCTAATCTCTCATCCAGCTGTCCGCGATCAACTTGTTCAGTTGGCTGAAGAGCAGAATATTTCGCATCAAAAAGAGGTATTCCCCGGTATTGGTACAGACGGAGGAGCGATGAGTCTCGCCAATCATGGAATTCCAACAGGAGTCCTATCGATTCCATCACGTTATGCGCATTCTCCAGTTGAAGTTATCGATATGGGAGATTTGCAAGCAACAAAGGATTTGGTTAAAGCCTTTGTGCTGTCACTTGAAGAGGGGACAAGCTTTCCGTTTTTTGAGTGAAATAATTGATGAATAAGTTGTTCTTAATCAGAAAAAGATCTCTGTCATCTAAAAGACGACAGAGATCTTTTTTCTATTCTTTATCATTTAACTATTTTAATAACTTCTCATTGAGAGTCTGCATTGCCTGTTCAATTTCTTCTAAATCCACTTTTGAAAGGTGCTCCAGTCGATTACTAAAACGAGATTCAATCGTTGCAAATGCCTCATTCATCATATTTTCTCCTGCGTTTGATAATTGGATGAATTGTTTTCGGTGGTCCTCGGCATCGCTCCATTTGTGAAGGAGATTCTTTTCACTTAATTTAGTTAGCTCACGACTCGTATTAGACTTAGACATATTCAAACAATCGCTAATTTCACTCGGACTTATTGGTTGGCTTACAGTAATCAATTCTAGAATGTTATACTGCCCTTGAGTAATAGAACTGGGCTTAGCATCTTTTGTTAGCTCGTGTTTCACCTGATGAATAGACGTTATAAATTCGATCATCTTTTTGAAGAGTATTTCTCTACTCATTTCTTCACCTCTTAATGAAAGATACCAAAATAGTTATCAAAAAACAATTATCAATTGATAACTAAAAGAAGAGATGGTACTATTTAGTTATCAAATGATAACTAAGGAGCAAGAAATGAATCTACTTGTTATTTATACATATCCAAACCATCAGAGTCTAAATGGTGCGTTTTTACAGAGTGTCATTGAAGGCAGTAAGAAAAATTCTCTTATCACAAAACTGAAGATTTTAGATTTATATAAAGAGGAGTTTGATCCTGTCTTAGTATTTAACGAGCATAAACGAAGACGAGATATGCATAAGGACCCTGCGCTAGATAAGTATCGAGAACAGTTGCTGTGGGCAGATAAACTTGTTTTTGTTTATCCAATATGGTGGGGGCGACCTCCAGCTATGCTTTTGGGGTACATTGATCAATTATTTGCTTCTAATTTCGCTTATAAAGACAAGAAAGGTCTTTTTCCTGAAGGATTATTAAAAGGAAAAAACGTAGTGTGTATCTCTACAATGAAGGGGCCCACTCACTATCCCTTCCTATGGTTAAATAACGCTCACAAAACTCTAATGAAAAGAGCTTTATTCCAATTCGTAGGGATAAGGAAAGTGAAGTTCTTTGAATTTGGTTTTATGGAAGGCTCAAACGGAAGGCAAAAAAAGAAATTAAAAAAAATAGAACAATATTTTGAAAAAATTAAGTATTAATAACTCAAGAAAATAAACTTTTCAGTTATTCATAATCCTAACTATTAAGAAAAGCTACAAAAGTAGCCCTCAATTCTACTAAAAACGAGGACTTCACTGTACCTTAATCTCTTTTCAATTCAAATTACTAAAATACTCAACATAAAAATAAATAAATCGATAAAAAGAATACGCATTCAAAATGATTGAGATGTATAGCATTTTTTTATCACCCTCATATTTCTTAATACAAACGAGAGCGTAAATAATGGCTGGAAGGCCGAACAGACCCCAAGTTACGCTGCCCAAACTGAACAGGAATAGGATAATTGCCAAATATAAGCTGAACTGATTTGCCTTCTTTAAAGGGTCTACTGTTTGAGTTTCACTCATCCTATCACCTCACCTCATTTTGACGTTTCCTATTCACTGCCCTTTTCCCTAATAATGTAAACGCCTATATAATTAATAAAAAGGAGAGGTTATCCTTATGCAGACAGATCTTAACAAACTAGTAGAGGGCATCACATTTCAAACGTTATCTAGGTTTTGGCCGGGCTTCTCTGTGCATGCTTTCACCATTTACGATGAGCATGATGCCTATCTCTTTCATCATCCTCTACACAAAAGGAATGGAACTCATGTGAAAAGGGATGATCAATTCAATGGCTGTACTGTTATTCTTTTTGATGAGCATCCTACTGCCATTGTCGATGTGAGGCTTTATCCGAATGAGAAAAATCTTATGGCGATTCTTGTTCATGAACTTTTCCATGTTCATCAGCATGCTAATGCGGAAAATCGTTTTCCAAATGAAATGATAGGTATGTCGTACCCACTCTCTATTAAAAATATTGAGCTTCGTACAAGGGAACGCGTGGAATTAGATAAGGCACTAAAAGCAAAAGACACTGCTCTTACAGAATGGCATTGTAAAAATTTTATAGAACTACGACTTACGCGTATGAATGATATGGAGGAATACGTGCGCTATGAGAACTTAGTAGAAGCAATCGAGGGGCCAGCTTGGTATGTTGAATCCAAGGCATTGAGTTATTGGGATTCTGGTGGAACAACGACATTCTCATCACCTTTAACAAATGCAAAAGTAGCGACACAAGAAATAAGGAGAAGCTGTTACCACTCAGGGATGGCCATGTGTCTGCTTTTAGATGAGTTAAATCCAGATTGGAAAAAAGATCATTTTCAGTCTGGCAAAACGATGTTTGATCAATTAATGGATTGCTTTGCTGGAACCTCTTTTAATAAGGATAGAGAAGAGCAAATAACACAACAATCAAAAGAGCTTTTTGTATTAACTCAACAGTTGAAACTAGGTGAGTTCAATGCGTTTGAGTTACAACAAGGGATTCATGTGTACATAAGTGGCGAGGTAACTATTAAAGAGTTCGACCCAATGAATGTCATTTGTTTAGGGCAAGAGCGATTGTATAAAACATTTATAAACGTATCTCTGAACGGAAGGAAATGTAGTATTCATCAACCTGTTCTTGTTGAATTACACAAAGATCAGAAAAGAGTTAATGTGCTTCACCTTGTTGTAGAAAGTGCCCGTCAAACGAATGAAAATGAGTATGAACTTAAAGGAATTGGTGTTATGAAGGGACATTTTAAGAAGCAGGGTTTTTTCATTTATGTATAAACAAAAGCAAGGTGACGACACGCCGCCTTGCTTTTTCCTATTAATCTAGTTATCCAAGGCCTCTACAATCAAGTTCTGAACTCTA
This sequence comes from Alkalihalobacillus sp. FSL W8-0930, assembly GCA_037965595.1. Classification (NCBI taxonomy): domain Bacteria; kingdom Bacillati; phylum Bacillota; class Bacilli; order Caryophanales; family Bacillaceae; genus Alkalihalobacillus; species Alkalihalobacillus sp. FSL W8-0930. The sequence continues at coordinate 353,018 of CP150183.1, forward strand.
CTATTTGATAACAATCCAATATGACTGACTCCTGTTACGTGAATGTTATTAGCTCCTGTAATACGAGAGAGACTGTTGGAAACGATAAAATCAGAGCTACTATAGATCGATGTAAAGTCTACTCCTGCTGGTACAGAGCCTGCTCCTAAGCGGTTTGCTCCTCCTAAAGTGATTACTTTATCAACCTGGTCCACACCACCTAGTTGAGTGAGATAACGGAGCGTATTAGATCCTCCCATACTATGAGCAATAATGTTGACCTCGTTTGCATCATAGTTTCTTAATACATCGGTGATAAATTCTTGTAGCTGTCTGGAGTTTCGAAGGTTGTTTCCGGAGCGATCTGCGAAATCAATCGCATGTAAGTCTGCGCGGTCATATCCAACACTTCGTAATTTCCGTTCAATACTTGCAAAGTTATAGCCAGCCCCACCTATCCCATGAACCAACACAACCGGTTTTGTAAAATCAATTGCGGTTGTTTCTACCTCATCTTGTGCATGTGTAACAAGTGGCGTCCCCCATGATAGAGCGACAACAAGCATAGCAATCAGTGATAAACGAATACCTTTCATCAACATCAAATTCCTCCTTATGAATCTATGATTTAAATTTACTCTATCATCACGTATTTTCCATTTCTATAGTTGGAGAGTTATCCCAATATTTACAGATCAATATAGTGGAAGGATTAGACGAACTTTAGACTTATTAAAAATTACACCTAAAATCAGATTGACCAAATTAAATAAAGCGCTTACAATTTAATGTGTAATACATATAAACATACTGGGAGTTGATGTGATGAAAGGTGTGTCGAGGATCGTTTTGTCATTTCTAGTCTTTATCTTAATGTTTAGTCATGCAGGGGTTAAAGCAGGGAACGCTGCGGTTGTTGATCCAGAGGATTTAGTGTGGGAAAATATTACGTTTGGACAATCAACCGACCTTAATTTTGCAGCCAATACATTACCAGAAAAAGTTGGAGTAAACTATGCCGATCCTGAGAACCCTGGAACAATTGAGGGCGACATATTTATGGAGAGTCGTGGAGGGAAGTTAGCTCCTGGCCACGATGGACTTACTTTTTATTATACAACCTTAGATGCGCGGGATACGAATTTTGTATTAGAAGCGGACCTTACATTTCACCAACTAGGGCCTGAGACAGGTGCAACTCCAAGTGGCCAAGAGGGCGGCGGAATCATGGTTCGTGATGTGAACGGAAGCCCTCGCCAGGATCCTATGATTGATGGATACGAGGAAGTTCCAGCAGCTTCAAATTATGCGGCAGTCGGACTGATGCGTGGAGGAATTAGTGCCCTTGCACGAAAAGGTGTTGTAGAGCCTTGGGGGAATCCAGGTAGCACTTGGACAAATCAAGTCATCAAGGGTGTGCCGAATCTTCCAATGGATACGCCGGTTCGGTTAAAGCTCGAGCGAACGGATACAGATTTTATCATGACAGCGACATTCACTCACTTGGATGGGTCGCCTTCCTTTGAACAAAAGATACCGGGAGCTGACCTTGTTCAGCAAATGGATGAATCGAATATGCAGCTTGGCTTCTATGCCTCTCGTAATGCAGCTTTGACCGTTAGTAATGCAGAGCTTTCATTAAGTGAGGCAAATACCGTGCCATCACCTGAAGTACCTGTAAAAGAACCAGATGTAGCCTTTCACGTAGTATCACCTCAAGAATCTGGTTCAGATACGTATGAATTAAAATCAATGGCGAACTACGACGGGATTGTAACGATTCAAAAAGATGGAGAAGAGGTTGTGAAAGACGCAGCCGTTTCAGCAAATAAAGCCTATTCGTTTGAAACAAAGCTGCAGAATGAAAAGACAAACTTTACATTAGACTATACACCAACCGATGCTCCAACGGAACAAACCATCACCCAAGAGATCAACGTCACGAAACGAGTATTTAAAGGTGGACAAGGACTGTTCGTTTCACCAGATGGATCAAAGGATGCGAGTGGAAAAAAGAATGATCCGTTAGATCTGGAAACTGCCATCAAATACGTGAAGCCTGGCGAATCGATCTTCATGCGCGAAGGAACATACAAAAAAGCGATCAACATCGCAAAACCGTATAGTGGAAAGGAAGGAAAGTTGAAGTCGCTTGTGCCGTATAAAGGCGAGACGGTAGTGTTTGATGGAGAGAACAGAGCTGGTAATCTAATTAGCTTAAATGCTGATTATTGGCATATTGCAGGATTTGAACTAACAAAAGCTACTGGAAATGGCATGAGAGTAAACGGAAGCCACAATCTAATAGAATTAATGACATTTAGCTTTAATCAAAGTACAGGATTCCAAATCTCCGGAAGTGGAACGGATCCAGAGAAATGGCCACAACATAACTATATTCTTAACAGCGTAGCTCATGACAATCGAGATGCATCTGATATTAATGCAGATGGGTTTGCTGCAAAGCTTGGAGTAGGAGAAGGAAACGTTTTCCAAGGGAATATTGCACACAACAACATTGATGATGGCTGGGATCTATATAATCGTACGAATGAGGGTGCGAATAAACCAATTACAATGGATGGAAACATCTCCTATTCAAATGGAAAATTGAGTGATGGGTATAACGAGGACGGCACTTCAGGAAGCGGTTTTAAAGTAGGTGGAGAAGGTCTTCCTGTGGCTCATATCGTGAAGAACAATCTAGCATTTGATAACAACATGGATGGCTTCACTGATAACTTTAACCCAGGGATGATCATGATGAAGAACAATACCTCCATTGATAACAAACGCTATAACTATATCTTCCGTATCAATCCTTATTTCGAGCCTGAGGAACAGGGCATATTTACAAACAACTTGTCTATCTTTACAGATCCAGAGAATGCTCGAGCTGACTTTGTCTCAGGAAACGTAGACAAAACAAACTTCTTCTTTGATGGTGAGAAAACCGTGAACTCAGAAGGCATCGTCATTGATGAGACCCATTTCAAAAGCTTAACTGTTCCAGAGCTTTACGAAAGAGATAAAAACGGAAACCTCATCTGGGGAGACTTTACGAAACTTTCAGACAGGAGTTCTCTCATTAAAGCAGGTGAAGGAGGCAGCTACGTTGGCGCAATTCCACCAACCAAGATCTCTAAAAACCCTTCGCCACCTAATCGACCAGTCACTCCACCCGGACCACCTGTCACCCCACCAGGATTAAAGGATAAAGGAAAATAAGAACGAGAGCAGTGCCTTAGGAGGCGCTGCTTTTTTAGATGGGGAGTGAGATGAGCGGGAGTGAGGGTGAGGTGCGCGAGTGAGGAGGAAAGTGCGCGGGAATGAGGGCGAGGTGCGCGAGCGGAGAGGAAAGTGCGTGAGAATGATGGTGGGGTGCGCGAGTGAGGGAGAAAGTGCGCGGGAATGAAGGAGAGGTGCGCGAGTGGAGAGGAAAGTGCGCGGGAATGAGGGAGAGGTGGGAGGAAATGAGAGGTGAAGAGTAGAAGGAGTATCAGACTTAGGAGGAATGTTAACGTGGATGATGGATATAAGTTGTACCAACAGCTACAAAACGAAGTGACCGGACTGCAGTCATTTATCTCGTTTGATAGGAATCACTATTTGCGGGAGTTTTGCTCTAAACCTGAGAGATTAATGGATGTCATTCAGATTGGTGAAGACTGCCTGAGGCATTTACATTCAGATGATCGGTCGGACCGTCTGCAAGATCTCATTTATGGCATTTTGGGGAACCTTTATAGAATGAATAATCAACCGGTTAAGGCGATAGAGTATCTAGAGCGGTGTGTAATGAAAGCCGTACATATAAAGGATTTGAAAAGAGAAGCAATTAGCTCCATTCGATTGGCAGAGGCACTAAAATATGCAGAACGTCATCATGATTCCCTTGGAAAATTATCGCGCGCAGAAGAGATCTGTCGGGCACATTCGTTTGAGAGCATCTTAGATTTTGTTCTGCAGCATAAAGGAAAATGCTTTGCGGAGATGGGGAGGATGGATGAAGCAAGTGCTAGCTTGGACGAAGCTCTGGAGATCCGTATCAGGAAGAAGGATCCGTCATTAATCGAGTCAACCAAGCTGGCGCGTGAATGCTTGTTAGGAGTGTAGTTGGGTACCAAAGGCTACGGTTTAAAAGGGAGAGTGAAGAGGAGGAAATCAATGTGATAAATGGATTAACGATTCAACTGAAGGTGTCTAGCTATGAGGAAGGATTAAACTGGTACAAAATGCTTCTGAACCGGGAGCCGGATTTTGTTCCCCATGAACATTTTGCTGAGTGGGAATTGGTCAAGGGAGCATGGCTACAAATCGCTAAAGGCGAGCCTGCTAAACAAGGTGGACCGCTTCGATTGGGAGTGCATGATATCTATGAAGAACGAGGACGGTTGATGCGAGAGTTGGATATTGAGATCGAAGAAGTGCAGACACGTGAAGGAGTTCCAGCAGCCTGGTGTACATTTGAAGATCCATTTGGGAACAGGATCGGGTTGTATCAGGAATTGGGGGAGTAGATCTGTGTGAGTGAAGGGGCGTGGTGCAGGTCCCGCTGCTCAAAAATAGGGGAAATGTGCAAAAAGCCGGCCTCACTGCTCAAAAATAGAGGAAATGCGCAAAAAACAGGCCACGCTGCTCAAAAATAGAAGAAATGCGCAAAAAACAGGTCCCACTGCTCAAAAAAAGAGAAAATGCGCAAAACCGAAACCTCCTCGCTCAAAAACAGAAGAAATGCGCAAAACCAAGGCCCTTTCCCACTCACAAACAGAAAAATCCACAAAACCCTCCCCGCGCCCAACAAAAAAAAGCCCGCTCCCCCAACTCACAGCTAGGGGAACGCGCCACTCAATCATATTCTACTCTATCGGCTCTGCTGATTCGATACCTAACGTACGGTACGGCACGATGATTTTAAATGCGAGGTCATCTTCTTCTAGATTAATCCGCTCGACCTCGACTTGGAAGTTGCTACGGATATCCATATCGGTGACGGCTACGTAGATTTCCTCTTCCTCTGGATTAACGGTAACCCATGGCGGCATTGGGAGGTAACGGTCTAGGTACTCCATGATTTTTTGATTAGGGAGTTCGAGTAATCCTAAGGAAATGGATTCTTGTCTTAGGATCAAATCTCCGTTGTCTTGCACAACTGGCTCAAAGCGGACGGATAGTGGGAGCGTTGTTGAGAAAACGGGTAGCTCTCCAATTAGATGAATATCTTCGTCAATTTCCAGTCGGTAGTTATGATCGGTTCCTTCTAAAAACTGGTCAATGTACGCGTTGGACAGATCGTTTATGTTTTGTTTGGTTGTTTGCACGATGAATTCGGAGCTTCGTCCTGGGTCATTGCTGTCGTCATACATATAATTGACGCTTGAGATCGGCCAGAAGATAAAGGTACAAATGGTTGCGATCACGGCAATATTTAGGATTAGTAGCCCAACAAACCACCTTTTCCAATTTGTCGGTTTTTTATGTTCTTTTGTTTTCATAGACTCATCCTTCGTCTTCACTTAAATAATCGAGCACACGTTGTGCCATGAGTTTATAGCCGGCGTCATTTGGATGGAAGCGATCCTCGGCTAGTAGATCTGTTTCCGTATCTTCAAATATATCTTCCGTTGGGACAAAGAAAATCTCGTCATTTTCCTCCGCGTATTCTTCTGTTTCGTTGTTCCAGTCTGTAAGAATTTCGCCAAGTTCCTCGACATCTCCAAAGTACTGCAGATACGGGTTATAGATGCCTAGCAGATAGATATCTGCATTTGGATTCAACTCAAAAATGGTGTCTGTAATTTCGGTAAGACGTTCGGCATATAGTTCGCGCTCTATATCAAAAGGTTCCAATTTTAAATCGGTCACATTTTCTCGTAACACTTTCATAATGTCGTTTGCACCGATGGTCACAAGGACAATATCGGATTGTTGAATGGATTCTTCTACTTCAGGCAGGCTTAATCGTTCAAGCATTTGGCCAGAACGGTTCCCTCTTTTTCCAAAATTGTTGACCGTAACAAGCTGTTCTGATTGATTGATGGACCGATCAAGAATGCCGACGTATCCACCTTCTTCATTCACAGCGCCGACTCCTTGCGTTAACGAATCGCCAATCGCTGTAATCTTTGTTTCCCTATTTGAAAAGAATTGAATCGTATTTTGTGCAGCTTTTACAATGAAATCAGAGAACGGAGAGGGTTGAGATTCTTCTTCCTCGGTTGCTTCCTCTTCCGCGGGTTCCTCTAATTCCTCGGGAGGCTCCTCTACTGAATCAGGCTCAGTTGTTTCTTCATTATCTACAATGGTTACTTCTTGAAAGGATGGTTTTGTCTGAGTGGACTGGTGAATATAAAAGCCTATACCAATGGCAATCAGCAAGCTAATAAATAGTATCAATGGTTTTTTCATTTTTTATCACACCTAGGTCGAGGGTTATGGGTTATAAAGTTCCTAATAATCTATTGTATATGAGAGTGTAGCAGACAATCAATGATTTCAAAGATTGATAATCTTGGAAGAGATTAGAGGGTTTATTCCATTCCTATTCTTACTAAGGGAGAAATATCCTACTTCTCGGAGGTTTAAACCTTTAGATGAACGGTAAAAGACGATTATGAATGATTGAGGAGGAGACAGACAGATGAATCAGAACAATGAACTACTTACTCATAAAATAGGACTTGGCACAGCGCCACTTGGTAATATGTTTCGTGAAGTACCCGAGGAAGAAGCCAAAGCAACGATTGAAGCAGCCTGGGATGCGGGAATTCGTTACTATGACACAGCTCCCTTTTATGGTGCAGGTTTAGCGGAGCTTCGCTTAGGAAACTTCCTTTCTAAACGCAATCGAGATGATTTTGTGTTAAGTACAAAGGTTGGTCGAGTGATTGAAGATGAGACAGAAGAAAAAGAAGGACTTTTCGCAAATGGTCGAACCAATAAGGTAACTACAGACTATTCAGCAGAAGCCACTCATGCCTCCATTGATCAAAGCCTGCAAAGACTGCAAACCAATCGTATTGATTTTGTGTTTGTACACGATCTATCGCCTGACTATCACGGGGATGAGTGGATCGCTAAGTTTGAAGAAGCACGAACGGGAGCCTTCCGTGTTCTTGACGACTTAAAAGAACAAGGTGTGATCAAAGGATGGGGACTTGGCGTAAACACAACGATCCCAATCGAGCTTGCGTTGCAACTGGAAGAAGTGCATCCAACCATTAGCTTACAAGCCACTCAATACACACTTCTTGACCACGAAGACACCTTGCGCCGAATGATGCCTGAGGTTGAACAATCAAACGCGAGCATTGTTGTAGGTGCACCGTATAGCTCGGGAGCCCTGCTTGGCGGGGATAACTATAACTACGGCGATATCCCGCAAGACGTTCAAACGAAAATTAACAGCCTAAAAGAGGTGGCAGAATCTCATGGTGTCAGCTTAAAAGCCGCCGCCCTGCAGTTTTCATTAGCGCATCCAGCCGTTGCAGCAGTTATACCAGGCTCAACAAGACCAGATCGCATCGAGGAAGATCTCAATGCCTTGCAAGAAAAAATTCCAGAAGCATTCTGGCAGGAATTAATTGAAAAACAACTCATTTCAGCGGTGGCGCCGTTGCCGTTGTAATGGAAAAAGACATCTAGCGTACATGCTGGATGTCTTTTTTAGATTAAGTTCCAAATATCGGGGTAAATGGTATACAACAAACAAAACAGGAGGTGCATTGCTTATGGGATCAATCATACGCCAGGCATTAGTCGCTACCCTTGTGGTCGCCTCAATTACAGGTTTGTTTAGCTTCATCATCAGAGGTTATCTTGAATGGATGGATGTGATCAACTCCGCAATTGGTACATTTATTATCTGGGCTATCTTCTTTCCACTTGTGAATAAGTATTGGGGAAGGGGCGAGGCGGAGGGATAATCTAGTATACTTTAAAGATCTCAATTAATAAGGAGCCGCCCATGCACCCTCATCCAAAACAGACCACTCTCAACCAAAAATTAGAGCTCGCCGAATTACTTAAAACCAAGCTACTGGAAACATATAATGACCAGATCATAGCCATTGGTCTCTATGGATCCCTTGGGTTAGGAACGTCTGGACCTTACTCGGATATAGAACTGCATGTCATCACATTAGATGAGGTTAAGATCCCTCAACATGAATTTGTTTATGACGCGTTTAAGGTCGAGATTAGCTCAAGGGAGGAGAGTGCGGCGATTAGACGCGCTTCGGAGATAAGTGATGCGTGGCCGATAAAAGCGGGTTCGAGTATACATGTTCGCCCACTCTATGATCCAAATGACTTCTTTAGGAGGTTAAAAAAGCTCCCCTTAGAGATTCCTGATGAACATTTTCGTGAGGCGATGCGTGAATTTATGATATGGGAGCCTTAAGAAACAATGGGGAAGCTGAGAAACGCCATGCATACGAAAAATATCTCTTATATTCCAAGAGGTGCAATTGACTTTGCGTGGCAGACAGCAAAATTGATAGGCTTGGCTAATAAGCGGTATTACACCACTAGAGCCAGAACCTATGAGGAATCGCTTCAGTTTGATTCAAAACCGGTTGGATATGTAGAATTGGTCCAGTTAGTCATGCAGGGAAGGCTGGATGATCCAGAAGAAGTGTATAGGCGATGTGAGATTCTTTGGGAAGGTATAAATACATGGTTTGAGCACTTAGGCATCGAATACCGCACTACAAAGCTTCCGTGGTAACCCATTTACTAAGAACAAAAGCTCAAACACCAAGACCGAACTGACTAACACCAAGAAATACCCCATTTCTACCAAGCGAAAATACCCCCTCCACCAAGAAGGAACATCAAATAGCAAGAAGCACCTAAGTCGTGCCAAGAACTCTCATTCATTTACCAAGTACCGGGGCCCCTCTAACAAAGAGAGGTCCTCCCAAAATCAATGATGCTTACTCTCACCCTGCTGCTCAGAAGCGACACCGCCGGCTTCGTTAAAGGCGTTAATCTCATCTTCTGAAACATCCCCAACAAAGATCGGTTGAATCGGCATGGAGTGCATGTCACGCGCGCTCACGTGGGCTTGCACGAGGAAAATGCCGTCCTCTGAAAAGGTATAATCAATTTGATAGAGTCCGTCTGATTGTAGCTTCGCCTCTTCTAAAAACCCATTCTCTCGGTCCTCACTTTCCCAGATTTCAATGACCACGTCACGTGCATCATCAACGGGTTCATCTCCTTGCGAGACGTGTACGGGGATGGCGAGCTTTTCGTTTGGACTGGAGGTTTCGGGTATGTCAATGTCGACCTCTATGACATCTGGGATAATGGCTTCCATGTTTTGCTCACTATTTGTGCAAGCGCTTAGAAAAAAAGCGGTAATAAGTAAGATGCTGTATGTCATACGTTTCATCATAAACATTCCTTACATTTTAGAATTAAGAGGGGAATCATTTTAAGCATAATAAAGAATGAAGCTCCTGTCATCTTACAAATGAGAAAATCCAGTATATGAATTTCCTTCCATCATGATAAACTAAAAGAATAGATTTTACGTATAGTATAAGAGGTAGTTGTTAAATTTCAGTGAAGTTTAGTAGATTTGAACAAGATTGGGGAGGATGACATGATTACATATCCACTTATGAAAAAAGCGGCGACCATTGGGGTGACGGCTCCTTCCTCAGGTGTTGACCCTGATCTCCATCATATTGTAAAAGAAGCGGTGAAGCGTCTAGAGGAAAAGGGATATTCTTTTCAAATTGGTGAAACAACATGGACGCAGCATAAGGCAAAGGCTGCCCCTGCACAAGCACGTGCGGAGGAACTAAATCAGATGATGACAAATGATGAGGTAGAAGTCATCATTCCTCCTTGGGGTGGAGAGCTTCTTATTGAAATTCTTGAGCATCTTGACTTTGAATCGATGAAAACGAAATGGATTTTAGGCTACTCTGACGTAAGCTTGCTGTTACTTACGATTACGCTTCAAACAGGAATTGCAACGGCTCACGGAACAAATCTTGTTGATCTAAGAGGAGAAGCGTGTGATCCGACAACCGCCATGTGGGAGAAGGTCCTGTCTACTGAATCGGGTGGAGAAGTGGTTCAATATTCGTCTGAGAATTATCAAAAGGAATGGGATCATGCAAATCCAAGCCCACATGTGTTTCATCTAACCGAACAAACGGAGTGGAAAACAACAACAGGTGAGCGAGTCGAGATCGAAGGCCGGTTGCTTGGAGGATGCGTTGATGTGATCCATCACCTTGTTGGTACGCCTTACGGGGATGTTGCGACTTTTAGAAGACGATTCATTGAGGAAGAACCCGTTGTTTGGTACTTCGAGAATTGCGAAATGACAACAACCGATTTAAAAAGGTCGCTCATTCAAATGAAGCTTGCTGGTTGGTTTGAAGAGTGTGCAGGCATCTTGTTCGGTAGAAGTGCGGCAAATACGCCAGTTGAGGGGTATACGGCAGAGGACGTCTATCGGGATCTGGCTGAAGAACTTGGCATTCCAATCGTATATGACATCGACTGTGGACATGTGCCTCCTCAGCTTACGCTCATAAATGGTGCGTATGCGAGAGTTGAGACGGAGAACGGACAGGGGAAAATAACGCAGTGGTTTAAATAAATCAATGAACGCCTCATATTTATATATACTTTGTATATATAAATATGAGGTTTTTTACTATTTAAAGATTGATTTACTATATACTTAGTATATAATTAAATCGAGATTGAGGAGGGATTAACATGATTCAAATGAAAGGTCTGACAAAGACATTTAAACAGGGTCAAGAGCAAACAACGGTATTAAAGGGGATTGATTTAACGATTAAAGAAGGAGAATTCGTAGCCATTATGGGACCAAGTGGCTCAGGAAAAAGCACACTCCTTCAGTTAGTAGGTGGACTTGATCTACCGACTTCCGGGGATATCCAGATAAGTAATGAACAACTACATAAGATGAACGAAAAAGAGCGAACAGTTTATCGAAGAAAACATTTGGGATTTGTCTTTCAAAACTATCAACTGCTTCCTACATTAACAGTAAAGGAAAATATCGCGTTTCCTATTCATGCAGATCGGAAAGTGAAAAAACAGGATGAAGAGCGCGTAAACCAGCTCATTCAAGCGGTTGGTCTTGCGAGATACGGTAATAAAAAAGCGAATGTACTCAGTGGAGGTCAGCAACAACGGGTCGCTGTAGCGCGGGCTTTAGCGAATCAACCTTCTGTGTTACTTGCTGATGAGCCTACAGGGAACCTAGACCGAGAAAAGGCTGAAGAGATTCTTCATTTGTTAGCAGGTTTTCATCGTAAAGAAGGGCAAACCATTGTGATGGTGACCCATGATATCTTTGCAGCGGGCTTTGCAGATCGAATCATTCTGTTCAAAGATGGCCTGATTGATCAGGAGATTCGAAGAGAGGATGAACAGTATGCTGAGTACTTGGCTCATTTCATGGCGTAATCTCACTTCTCAAAAAAAGAAAGTCTTTATCACATGGCTCGCGATGATGCTAGGTGTGGCATTTCTGACAGCGATGCTTGTTGCGGATCGAACAACAAAGGATGTATTCACCTACTATGAAGAAATGTATGTTGGGAATGCGGACTATTGGATTTTAAGTGATAATCATACGTATTCAGTTGACGCAGTCGGTGATTTGGAAGCGTATCCAGAAGTCGCTCATACGTTAACTGCTTTAGATAAACAGGATTATTTGATCTTAGATGAATCCCGCTCCCAAAACGAACGCTCTGTGAGGATCACCGGAGTGAGCGACCAGACTAGTCCTTTATTAACGATGCCGGTAGTCGAGGGGAGCCTAGATAATGAAGGCGTTGTGGTCCCGGAAAGTGTAGCTGAGCTATTAGAAAAAAGAGTGGGAGAAACCTTGACCTTTGAAGGGATGGGAGAGTTACCAATATCGGCTATTGTTGAGTATACACAGCTTCTTTCAAGTCCAGAGTCTTGGGATGCGGCTGAGTCCAGTAGTTTTCGAGTGATGGCTCCTCTGGACATTGTTCAAAAGCAGTTTGGTCTTGAAGAAGAAGTATCCTACGTCAGAATTGAGACAACGAACCAAGCAGATGGTGCGGCTTGGTATCAGGAGATGGAAGAGAATTTGTCTGGCAGCCAGGCCTACGTTCAACCGGTTGTTGCGGATGATCGCCAGAGTAACGATATTGAAGGATTGTATACGTTCTTCTATTTAATTGCCGCATTAGCGATTTTCATTAGTGGCTTTATTATTTTTAATATGATCTACACAAGTGTGATGGAGCGTAAAAAAGAATTTGCTATCATGAAGAGTTTGGGCTATGAACAATGGTCGGTCTCAAAAATCGTTATGAATGAGCTGTTTCTTTTATCAATAATAAGTGTTTTGGTAGGTGTGCCGTTCGGTGTCTTCCTAGGAGATTTGTTTATGCAAGCGATACTTGGCGTGTTTGCATTTGATATGGTCTATGAGCTCAATTGGCTTTGGCCGGTTATCATTGCAGCAATGATCGGGATAATCTTTCCTGCTTTATTTTCTGTTTTCCCTATCTATTTGGCAGGGAAGACATCGATCCTTCTTACGTTAAAAGGAGGGGACCAGACGGAGCCGGAAAGTCACATAAAAAGATGGCTTCGGCCGATGGTAGGGATCGTGTTAATAGGTCTGGTGTTTATTGATTATCCTCTTACTTACCTAAGTGTAATCATAGGAATTGTTCTGCTCTTTCCAGTCCTTATTCGTGGAATTCATTTTGTTGCGGGTCCTTTTCTACGTACGTATTCAAGCAAGTTGGCAAAGAAGAATCTGATGCAACAGCTTGGGCGTAACGCAAACACAGCAAGCATTCTCGCTATTGGAGTGGCTGTCATTCTACTATTAGCTGCCGCAGTCAATTCAGCTCCGGATCAATACGAAAAAGACATTCGAGCTACATTCGGTGGCGATCTGCGGGTATCCTCTGAGTCATTTTGGTCTGAGGAACAAATCCAGCAGATAAGGGACCTTGATTCAGTTAATCATGTAGAACCACTAAAGGAAGCGACACCCATTACTTGGTTAACGAGTGAGGGTGATGAGAGACAGTTCTCGGTGATGGGTGTGAATGAAAAACAAGCTCCTCTTTTTCATGATCAATCCGAAAAAATAAAAAAGTTAATGGAGGGTATGTCCGTTGTATTAGGTGAGAGAGCTTTTCAGGAGTGGGGTGGTGAGATTGGCGATTCTATTCTGATGAGAACAGTTTATGGAGAGCAAGAATTTATCGTAGTGGATATGGTACAAACCTCGCATTACTCGGGGTATGTAGCGTTTATGCTTGATACAGGGCTGCTTCATGATTTTGGATGGGTTGGTGCACAGAATTTGATGGTGACTATCGAGGATGGGAGTGCCATTGAAATACGTGATCAAATTTGGGAGATGGATGAAGGTCATATCTCAAAAATTGAAACGGTTGATGACCAGATTCAATCCACGACATTAGCGATCACCGGGATGAGTGATTTGATGCTGATTTTAATGATTACAATCATTGCACTAGCAAGTGTAGGAACCGCCAATACTCTGTTGATGAATGCATTAGAGAGAGCTAAAGAGATAACCACCATGAGAGCGATTGGCTTTACGACTCAACAGGTGTCGAGCATGTTGATCATCGAAGGAATCTTAGTCGGTGTTTCTGGAATAGCAGGTGGAATTGTATTCGGTGTCCTTCTCATCTATTTCATGAGTCAGTCAGCTTGGATGGACGGCTTTATGACATTTCAACTCCCTTTTGATACGATCATATTGACTATTGTAGCAGGTATTCTTTTGAGTCTGCTTGCTGCGTGGTATGCTAGTCGAAGTGCGACGAAGCTAGATATTCAATCGTCAATAAGAGAAGGTTGAGGCAACTATGTCAGTAAAATTTGGAATCCTAACATTACTTAGTTTAAAAAAACATCACGGTTATGAGCTTAAAATAGAAGTAGACTCACTACTTGGGTTAAAAGGGAAGATAAACCCAGGGCAGATTTACACGACATTGGATCGATTAATGAGAGATGAGCTGGTTTCATCGCCGGAAATCGATGATCAAGAAAGGAAGCTTTTTACGATTGAAGGTAAAGGGGAGCAAGAGCTTAAACATTGGCTATTAGAACCAGTTACGTATCAATCCACAAAGGATGACTTCTTCTTTAAATGGAGCTGTGCGAGAAAGATCGATTTTTCTCAAGAGGATCAAATGCTTACTCAACAAAAAACGCTCATTGTTAAAGAAGTAATGGAGCTAACAAAACAGAAGACGGAGCTCCTTTTTTCTGGAGAGGAGCGCAAATATTTATTAGTAACGGGAGCTTTGCTTCATTTAGAAGCGGACCTTAATTGGTTAAATCAAGTGATGAACCGTATGAAAAAATGATAAGGAGAGCAGGGGACGATGAACTTTCTATTACAATACAACTGGGAACTGTTTATTGCTGCTGAAGTGTTATCTGTTGTTGCCTTGCTTTTGTTTGGGGTCACTCGGTATTGGTTTATACAGGGAAGAACCAGTTATTTATTTATAGGGTTATTTCTCCTTCTTCTTGTACTTGAAGCCCTGCTTGGACTCTACGTCTACCAACAGACAGGGGAGATCTCAACTTTTCTCATTATCATCACGTTGTTTGTTCTCTATGCCTGTACCTTTGGTATTTTTGACTTTATCCGATTGGATCGCTGGATGAGAACCAAGATTGGCAAGCTTCGTGGAGTCGAGTTATTGACAGATAAGGATTACAAAAGAATTGAACGGTCAAAAGACCCGAAATACAAAGCGAAGAAATATCGAATATCCTCTACCATCCACCTCATTGTCTTTTTTGCAGGGCAGTTCTTGCTATGGTCATTGGGGACCAGTGGGTTAGATGAAATGATTGGTTATGCTTCAGACTTGTCGTGGATTGAGGACGGTCATTATGAGAATTCTCCGTACCAGAATGAAGCAATGTTTGCAGTTGGGACGATCTGGGGCATCGTATTTGTCGCTGACTTTTTGTATTCATGGTCGTATACTCTTTTTCCAAGTAACAAATAATTCGTAAAGAGCTTTCACAAAAAAGTGAAGGCTCTTTTTTTGCGAAACATTCAAATGATCATTTGTTTATTTGATTGACATTTTCTTGAGTTAAGAATAATATAATAATCAAATAAACATTTGAATGAGGTGTAAGCAATGACATCCGTTAAAGAAACGCAAGATACATGTGAAGTTGTTTCTTTTGAAGAGGAAAAGGTTCAACGAGTAACAGGCTTAGTGCAAAGCGTTGATTTTGTACCCGTAGCTGATGTATTTAAAGCATTATCCGATGTTACACGTCTTAAGATTGCCTATGCGTTGCTACAGGAAGAAGAGCTTTGTGTATGTGATGTGGCCAATATAATTGGGATGACCACGGCATCCACCTCGCATCATTTAAGGCATTTACGCAACTTACGTATTGCAAAAAGTCGAAAGGAAGGAAAAATGGTCTATTACTCGTTGGATGATGAGCATGTCCGCCAGCTGGTGATGATGGCTGTCCAACATAGTCAGGAGGTGTAACGATGAGTGAGCATACAGAATCAAATGTGTACCGGGTTGAAGGATTCTCGTGTGCAGGCTGCGCTGGGACCTTTGAGAAAAACGTGAAAAAGCTTGATGGAGTGTCGGATGCAAAGGTTAATTTTGGTGCCTCAAAGATTACCGTTTACGGTTCAACCAATGTGGCAGAGCTGGAACAGGCTGGTGCTTTTGAAAAGCTGAAGGTGCGACCTGAGCATGAACGGACAGCACCTGGGTCGAACGAAGAACAAGAATTTTCCTCCTTTATCCAAAAGCATATGACTGTAATTGGTTCACTTTTGTTTCTGTTGTTTGGTTTTTTATCTTATGGAGTAAATGGAGAAGACAATCTGGTGACAGTCCTTGCATTTGCCACTTCGATGGTGATCGGAGGATATACGCTGTTTAAGCAAGGGTTACTCAACTTAACGCGCCTTCAGTTTGATATGCGAACATTGATGACCATCGCCGTTATAGGTGCAGCGATCATTGGTGAATGGACAGAAGGAGCCATTGTTGTCATTCTGTTTGCGATTAGTGAAGCACTTGAACGTTTTTCGATGGATCGAGCCAGACAATCCATTCGCTCACTCATGGATATTGCTCCAAAAGAAGCATTGATCAAACGAAATGGCCATGAGATGACGGTTAACGTAGAAGACATACAGATTGGCGACGTGATGATTGTTAAGCCTGGGCAAAAACTCGCCATGGACGGTATTGTAGTCTCAGGTCATTCATCTATGAACCAATCAGCGATTACAGGAGAGTCCATACCTGTTGAAAAGCATATAGAGGATGAAGTGTTTGCAGGAACGTTAAACGAAGAGGGATTGCTTGAGGTTCGTGTAACCAAACATGTAAAAGACACAACCCTTTCAAAAGTCATTCAGCTCGTGGAAGACGCGCAGGCAGAACGGGCACCATCACAAGCCTTTGTTGATACCTTTGCGAAATACTACACACCGGCCATTATTCTGGTGGCCGTACTTGTGGCAGTTCTGCCTCCACTTCTTATGGGAGGAGATTGGCAGACGTGGATTTACCAAGGTCTAGCCGTACTGGTTGTTGGATGCCCATGTGCACTTGTGATCTCGACACCCGTTGCGATTGTAACGGCAATTGGAAACGCAGCGAAACACGGCGTTTTGATCAAAGGTGGCGTTTACCTAGAAGAAATCGGTGCGCTTAAAGCGATAGCCTTTGATAAAACTGGCACATTAACAAAAGGTGTACCTGTTGTCACAAATTTTGTTGAATTAAGTGATGTGGACTCGAGTGATCTCCTTGCGATTGTTTCGGCGCTTGAATCAAACTCACAGCATCCCCTTGCATCGGCCATTGTTCGAAAAGCAGAGGAGGAGCAGGTTTTTGATCGAGATCTGGATGTGACAGATTTTACATCAATTACGGGTAAAGGCTTAAAAGGAATTGTTGGCGGAGTCACTTATTATGTAGGAAGTCCCGCTTTATTTGAGGACCGAGTTGCTGAGTATATGGAACGGATTCAACCATTACAAGAGCAAGGAAAAACAGTGATGGTCGTGGGAACAAATGATGAGATTCTCGCACTCATTGCCGTAGCAGATGAAGTCCGAGAGTCCAGTCGTAGCGTCATCTCTGCGCTTCATGAAAATGGAATCCGCAGAACGATTATGCTGACAGGTGATAATAAAGGGACCGCACATGCCATTGCAAACGATATCGGAATCACTCACGTACGTGCTGAACTGATGCCTGAAGATAAACTCACTCAAGTGAAAGAACTTCAAGCGGAGTTTGGAAAAGTAGCGATGATCGGCGATGGAGTCAACGATGCCCCGGCCCTTGCCGCATCAACAGTTGGGATTGCGATGGGCGGAGCTGGAACCGATACAGCACTTGAAACAGCAGACATTGCGCTGATGGGCGACGACTTAAAAAAATTACCTTACACCGTTAAGCTTAGCCGCCGCGCACTCGCTATCATCAAACAGAATATTACCTTCTCGCTCGGAATTAAATTGCTTGCGCTCATGCTCGTTGTGCCAGGCTGGCTCACACTTTGGATTGCCATCCTTGCCGATGTTGGGGCGACTCTTCTAGTAACAGCGAATGGGTTGAGACTGTTGAAGGTGAAGGAATGATGTGTGTGTGGGTCGGTGGGATCGATGGAGAGAGAGCATGAATCTATGGAGAGGCCGCGGAATCAACGGAGAGGATGCGGAATCAACGAAGAGAGCGCGGAATCGACGAAGAGAGATCTGGAATCGACGGAGAGGCTGCGGAATCAACGAAGAGGCTGCGGAATCAACGAAGAGAAGCTGGAATCAACAAAGAGAGAGCATGAATCAACAAAGAAACGTAGGATCCAAAAGGGTCCGGCGTTTTTTCGATTAGAAAGTCGCTTTACCAAGAACTATAGGCTCTAAACCAAGTTAAACAAACGTTTAATTAAGATCGCGTGAGGTTAGTCTAAAAAGTGGACACGTTAATTTGATTCTTTGTACACTAAATCTAATCTGACAAAGGACGTGTTCCGATGACGAAAAAGTATTCCCTTGATTATCGTGAGTATGTGGCGAAGTTAATCATCGAAGAAGGTAAAAAGGCGAGCGACATGGCGTATGAATTGGAAGTTCATGTGTCCTCCATCCACCGCTGGGTTCAAGATTATAAGAAGAAACAAGAAAAGCCAAATTCAGGTGATTATTTGACGCCGTCCGAAGTGGAAAAGTTAAAAAAGCATCATGAAAAGGAAATGCTCTCTCTTCGAGAGGAGAACGAGATCTTAAAAAAGGCCATGCACATCTTCACGCAAAAGCCCAAATAAAATTTCATTTCATGGATGCTCATCAAGATGAACATTCCATTGTGAAGATGTGTTCAGTCCTTCAAGTCTCGACCAGTGGATTCTACAAGTGGAAAGCCAAGCTACGTGGTGGGAAAACAGAGAGTGAAAAACGTAAAGCGAACTTAAAAAAGAAGATTAGTCAGTCGTTCCATGAGAGCTTGGCCACGTACGGAAGTCCTCGTGTCCATCAGGATTTAATCGAATGGGGCTATGTGATTTCGCAGAAAACGGTGGCGCGATATATGCAAGAAATGAAGGTCAGCGCAAAACCTAAAGCTAGATATGTCGTCACAACGGATTCTACGCACACTCTACATGTGTATCCCAATCTGCTGAAGCGAGTGTTTGAAGCTGCGTACCCAAATGCCATATGGGTAACAGATATTACGTATGTCCGGACTTTAGAGGGCTGGTTATACGTCGCATCCATTATGGACCTGTTTTCCCGAAAAATTGTGGGCTTGAATATGAGTAACTCTATGGGAAAAGACCTTGTGTTACACGCTCTTGAGCGTGCGATAGCGACTAGACGCCCCCCGGAGGGGCTTATCCATCACTCTGATCGAGGATTTCAATATTGTTCGAACGAGTACATTGAGGTACTGACTCAAGCGAAAGCCACCATAAGCATGAGCCGAAAAGGCGATCCTTATGACAATGCGTGTATTGAATCGTTTCACGCAACCATTAAAAGAGAACTTATTTATCGCTTTCGATTTCAAACAAGAAACGAGGCGATGAAATCTATTCATCATTATATTTATAGTCGATACAATGAAACGAGAAGGCATTCCACTTTGAACTATCAATCCCCGAACCAATTTGAGAGAACCTATGCCAAAAGGATTAATCATGACTCGCAAAAAACAATTAGTTAGACAAAAGTAAGTTATCCCCCGACTTTTAGATAAGATCTCATCTGTCGAGGTAGAGCCAGTAATGTAGGCTTTGAGAGAAATCACTCTTACTTTTTAGTGTCCACTTTCTTGACAGAAGACCACGCGGACCCGTTAGCAAGAGCTTCATCCATTATACTAAGAGCAGAGAGGGGTCCACCAAGAACGAGGGCTCAATACTAAGAAAAGTAAGCCCCTTACCAAGCACCTATAGCAAGACCCCCGCGAACCATTACCAAGACCCATCCGCAGCTTAGCAAGACCTTTCCTCGCTCAACCAAGAACTAAGAGGTTTATAAATCATTTCCAGTATGTTAAATTCGATGTATCCTAATTTCCATATAAAGGAGGTGGGGCTACTTATGAGACTTCTCAAAAATCGTTATATCAAGTTTTTCCCGATAGCCTATCTAGTATATTTTGTTAATAGTTTACTATGGAAAATGTGGAGGGGGGAGCCACTAAATATTCAAGGTACACTTTCCGAAACATTTTTCTATTCGCTCTTTTTTATTGGTTTCATGTGGTTTTTCGAATGGGCAAAACCACCTCCAAGAAAAGAAGACCCCTAACCTCGCAAAAGGTAGGGGTCTTCCATATATCCCTAGCCTAAAAGCTCTTTAGAAAGGTCTACAACATATTTTAGTTTTTCCCACTGTTCTTCTTCTGTCAAAATGTTTCCGTGGTGAGTGGAGGCAAAGCCGCATTGTGGGCTTAGGCAGATTTGATCAGCGGATACGTATTGTTTGGCTTCTTCTAGTCGTGCTTTAATTGTTTCTTTATCTTCTAGCTTACCGTGCTTTGATGTGAATAAGCCAAGTACGACTTGTGGTCCGCCGTTTGGAATGTGCTCTAATGGCTCAAAATCTCCAGAGCGATCATCGTCGTATTCTAAAAAGAATCCGTCTACTTTTTCTTTCGCAAATAAGGTTGGAGCAATCTTCGCATAGCTGCCTTCGAATGCCCAGTTTGAACGATAGTTTCCACGGCACAGATGTGTTGTGATCACTAGATCTTCTGGCTTATCTGCGAGGACGCTGTTAATGACGTGCAATGCTAGATCAATTAACTCCTGGCGATTTAGACCACTGTCATTAAACGGAATGTGCTCTGAGTTTAAGCCGGCAATGTACACATCATCTAATTGAAGGTAACGGCAGCCTGCATCGTAAAAAGCCTGAACCGCGTCACGGTATGTTTGGATGACATCATTTGTGAAATCATCTAGATTTGGATAGATCTCTACATTGCGAATGCCTGCATTAAATAATTGATTGGGACTCGGAATGGTCTGCTTCGCTACTGCACGATCGCCAACAATCTCCTTGAACTCAATAAATTCTTTAACGTGTGGATGGTCTGGATTAAATGAAATTTTTCCTGTTGCACGTACATCGTATGCTTCCGTTTCTTCTCCTTTAAACTTATACCCGTGTTCTGGAACGTAGCCCTCTACACCTGTTAAGTGCTCTAGGAAATCGGTGTGCCAGAATCTGCGTCTGAATTCTCCGTCTGTAACAGCTTCAAGGCCCACTTCTATTTGCTTATCAACCGCTCTTTTGATTTCAGTTGTTTCGATGTCGTAAAGCTCCTGTGCTGTGATTGTGCCTTCTTTGAAATCTTTTCTCGCTTGATGAATGCTTTCTGGGCGTAATAGACTTCCTACGTGGTCTGCTTTGAACGGTGCGTTTGTCATGGTTTTCTCTCCCCAATTCTCTCTATTTTTTTCTACTAAAAAACCCCTCTTCAGTTATAAGAAGAGGGGTTCGAGTATCTATTAATCGACTGCTCTTCTTATCTTTGTAGTATCGCAACTACAGGAATTGGCACAGTTCTTGAATTAAGTCTGTTGCCGAGGTTTCAAAGGGCCATTCCCTCCACCTCTCTGGATAAGAAACAATTACATTATTCAGTTAATATATTGACTATACGACTTTTAGTCGAATGTTGTCAATATGTTATTTATATTATGAATCTTTACCCATTGAGAATCCTTCAAATAAAAATCCTCCAAGTGGTTTATAGATATCGTTGGCAAATTGAATAAATGGCTCTTTATTTTCATCACGATAAAATGCGTCTAATGACTCGAAAAAGGCATCAGCTAGCTCTTTATCGTACGCATAAAAGGCCCTTGATAAACCTTTTCCTCTACCTGACCATTGATTATTTAACCGTAAGATAAAATCAGGTAACTCAAGTGACAATTGATTCAATGTGATCAGGGATTCTTGTTTATGTTTCGCATCACAAAAATCATCGACTAAGTCTCCTATAAAGTATCTGGATGCATTGATATAGGCTGTGTTCAAAGGGAGAGGACCGTCCGAGACATGTCTATTTGCAGCATCCAAAATAGCACTATACGACTCATGTTCTTTGAGTAAAATTCCTTCTTTTATCATGTTCCCTAAAATGGGTCGACCAATTTCTTTTTCCCGCTTGAAATCTTCTACATAAGAGTGTTGATTATGGATAAAGGCTTCCACTCGTTTTCCCTCATATGTAAAGCTCTCTCTATATGGAGGTAGTTGTTCATCAAATATAACAAGATCTAAATCAGACGTAGGTGTTTCCTCTCCTCTAGAAGCACTGCCAGCAAGTATAGCCGATTGACAGGATGGAAAGATTTGATCGACAAACGATTTGGCGGTCTGTTGAGCGTGGCTGGGCATAGTGTGTTCTCCTTTAATTGGAATTAATTCCATCATATCAAACCCAACCACACAAATCCTACCATTCATCTCGAATCAAACTCTCGCCCTGTGGTGATCTCTTCTGTGTCAAAACGGTCGACCGTGTTTGTTTTTTCATAGAAATAGGTTGTGTTTTTTAAGATGCTTTCTTTTGTATAAAAGGTGTCACCAGGCTGTATGGGAAGCGTAACAGTCCTTTTCTCACTGGCAGATTTATAGATGGCTGTGATAAGTTCGAGTGTGCTTCTTCCTTGATAGCCGTCTACTAATACTGGAGCATCCTCTTTAATCGCGGTAAGCATGTTATGAATCTGTCCAACATGTGCAGTGTGTTCTAGCTCTGGTAGTTGGTCAAAATACGAGGAGATCTCTTGTTCTGTGTTCAAATCTTTCACCGGAAAACCATTGGATGCGGAAGTGGAGGCGTGGATACGCCAAGGCACGGAGATGCGAGCTTTCTCGCCTTGGAAGACAAGCTGCTGCTCTTCTCCATGGTGAACAACTGAGCTTGTTACTTGTGCAATTGAACCATCATCATATTTAAGAAGAGCCACGGAAAGGTCCTCGATTTCTGCGTTGTCATGGGCCGTGTTACTCATGATGGCCGTCACTTCCTTGGGCATTCCATTCATCCATTGCAAAAGGTCGATATGATGCACTGCATGGTTTAACGTACAGCCTCCGCCTTCGTTTGCCCACGTTCCACGCCACCAAAGGTCATAATAGCAATGACCACGCCACCAATAGGAATCGACTTGACTGTGAAGGACTTTTCCAATTTTCTTTTCTTCTAAAAGTTGTTTGACCTTCATCATGGGTGTGAGGAAACGATTTTGAGCAATGACAGAAAGGATTCGGTTGTATTTCTTTGATGCACTCAGAATTTGATCACACTCTTCTAGTGAGGAAGCCATTGGTTTTTCAATTAATACATGTTTTCCAGATTCCATTAATCTGACAGCGAGCGGGGCATGAGTGGAGGGGGGAGTACATATCGACACAAGGTTAATCTCAGGATCGAGACAAATGGCTTCGACATCTTTTACAGTGGCATCAATGAGTCCGTACTCTTCTATCTTTTCTTGTGCTTTAGGTAGGTCCAGGTCACTTAGTGCAGTAATGGTACAAAGGTTAGGAAACGCTTGATAGGCTTTAATATGAGCAGGGCTAATGGCACCTGTTCCGATCACAGCTACTCGGATCAAACAATCAACTCCTTTTTAATAAAGCGCTTACTTTACCCAAAGCGTATGGGTTACTCATGCTAGAGTCAACATCATTCATTTAAGAGGACTATCCTGTATCATTTGAACCCAAAATGAAGCACTTAGAGATAAATGGAATTCATCCTTTAGAAAAGTAGGAAAAGCCTCTATACTAAATATAGGTACCTGCACAAGAATGATTGATAAGGGTAGAGGTGAAGCGCTTGAGAATTGTGTACAGTGCATTAATCATTATTGGGTTAACGATGACAGGATACTTTGGTTTCCAATGGATAAATGGAACACAGGCAGCAGAACCAGTCAGTCAGGAAGAATTAAAGCAGATAGAAGAGGCAAAAAAGGTAGTTTCTGATTCTGAGGAGAAGGATGTAATAGAAACAGAAAAAGAGCTACAGGCAGATCCCATCATGAGTGATGAAATCGAGTTATTTGATGTGGGATCGGAAATGTCACGGCTGATCATCCCAAAAATTGAGAAGTCTTATAAAACGTATTGGGGCGCAGATGATGCGACTTTGAAACAAGGAGTTGGAATGTACGTTAGTCAATGGACGACGACGCCCGATCAGAAACGCCATACGGTAGTAAGTGGACATCGTGATACGGTCTTTTCTGAATTAGGAACACTTAACGAGGGCGATGTACTGTACTTGGAATACGAAGGACAACGGTATGAATACGAAATTGCAGAGATTTGGATTACAGATGCAGATGATCGGACGGTAATTGTCGATAAGGACGAGGCCACGTTGACACTTACAACTTGTTATCCATTTGAGTTTTTAGGGAGCGCCCCTGACCGGTATATCATTCAATCAAAGCTAATAGGACAGACAGAGTTATAGGATGCGATTATAAATTCTTGAAACCTTTTTTATCCAATCTCGTAAATGGGCTTAGGAGGGATCGTTATGAAGAAACTAATTGTATTTGTACTGAGCTTCTGCACTTTATTTATTGTTTTTCAGATCGTGTCAGGATGGGCTTTGACATGGATGGACACACCTTCGCATACGATATCAGGGGGAGCGTCTACTGTTGAATTTGGAATGGTGAGCCTTCCGTTATGGTTTTCATTAGCAGCTGCAATTGGGGCGTACTTCATCTCTAACAAAATTCGTACTCGTCAACAAACAGCTCACTAAGGAGAGGTGCCATGTCTATTATGTTAAACACGATGATTTTGCTTGGTGGCTTACTTGGCTTTGTCTTTATCATAGCGATTGTAGTAGGGATTGTGATTGCATCGAGAAAGAAATGAACATCTTGGCGTGAAGCCGGATGTTTTTTTATTTTGCTTGCTTTGTGCTTTCCAATTGTTTACACTTAATATACCCATTAATTCTAGGTAGGTGATTACATGTTTAATCGTGAATTGCTAAAAGGAAGTACGTCTTTGCTTGTTCTTCAGCTTTTAGAAAATGAAGATATGTATGGATATCAGCTTGTGAAGGAAATGAAGAAACAAAGTGAAGAGACGCTTGATGTAAAGGAAGGGACGCTCTATCCTGCCTTGCATAAGCTTGAAGAAAAGGCGTGTATTAAGTCCTACTGGAAGGAACAAGACAAGGGACCTGCGCGCAAATATTACGCGATTACAGATGAGGGAAGGTCTGTTTTATCCTCAAAGACAAAAGAATGGAATTCCTTTGTGAAAATGGTTAATCGGTTTTTGGAGAAGCCATTATGAGCATCGAGTCTTATCTTAACGACTTACGTTTGGAGCTTCATAAGCATCCAAATAGTGAAGACATTATTCTTGAGTGCAAAACAGTTATGGAAGCGAAGCAGCATGAGCTTATGCTGGCAGGAGAATTGCCGCTTAATGCAGAGAAAATGGCAATAGTAGAATTCGGTAGCCCAAAAGAGGTAGCTTATTCATATAATCAAGCTTCCTCAAGCACACATTTTTTAAAATCTATGGTTTCAATTAACTATTCTCTTTTCATAGTAGGAGCATTGCTCACGCTTTTTTACACAACTGGTTTCACAGATCTAACGAATGTATTCTGGGAACAGTTAGTGCAATGGAAATGGATTATCTTGTTGGCTTATTGCTGGTTACAAGGCTTGATGTATTTCAAGCACGGGTACTCCTTTGGATTCAAAAGATATCGTGAAAACCGTCAATATGTGTTCGTCGCTTTACTTCCGAATTATCTTTTAATGATGTCGGTTTTATTTTCCGGAACCTTTAATGCGTGGTTTTCGCCTTTATTAAATCCATCATTTTTGTTTGCATGTATTTTTGCCACCATTGCATTTTATCCAATGAGTCAGTTGGCTGTACGTATGGGGGTCTTACATTCTATTTAGACCCCTTTTTTAATTATATACCTAGTTTTACTATGTAGACAAAGGAGTGCTTACTAAATGATTGGATTTCTAGCTTTGATTCTGTTCATTATAACAATTCCATTACTACTTGGAATCATCCTTTGGAGACGTTCCAAAGTAATTGCTTTATTCTGTGCCCTACCAACTCTATTGGTCATTCTTGTCCCTGTTGGCTGGTATGTTTACGCAACGAATGATTACTTTGTAGAAACAACCGACTTAGAGGGTGAGACAGCATTAGGACTACAATTGTTTGACACTTATTCTGATGAACGAGTGGAACACCTTGGAACATACCAACTAAGAGATCATGTGGATGATGATACGTATCTTTTAGAATTTAATGAAGCATGGATAACGATAGATGGGAAGCATGAAATAAGTAGATTAGAGGTGTATAAAGAAGGAGAAGAAACGAGCCGGGGTGTAGCGGTCGGTGATGACTTACAGAAAGCAAAAGACCTCTATGGCAACAATTTTGCAAATGATTTTGAGCCTTGTATGGAGAGTTGGATTTTCTACGTAGACCGAGAACGAAAGATGAGGCTGGAATTTGTATATGATCAAGATGACCGAATTCAGCAAATTCGGTTACTTGCAATGAAATGATGTATCCTTTCATAACCAATCCGATTCACGTACAATGAAACCAAAAAGGAGTTCACTCCAAATGAAGGCTAAACCGATCTATGTTGAACTGCCAATCGAGGCTCCTCTAGAAGAAGTTTGGCAGGCCACTCAAGAGCCGGAGCGTCATCAGCAATGGGATCTGCGGTTTTCTTCGATTTCCTACTTACCAAAAAAAGAAGGTGAGCCACAGTCCTTCTTGTATGAGACAAAGATTGGACTTGGGCTAAGGATAGCTGGGTGGGGAGAGAGTGTAGGAGAGCTTAAAAAGAAACGGATCAAGAACCTCATCCTTACGTTTTGGGACGGACCAGAAAATCTCTTTAATTCGCGAGGGAAGAGGATATTGGAAGTATGAACAGCAATCTTCCACCACTACATTCCTTACTCAATATGATTACGATGTACGGTATGGCTTTGTAGGTAGGGTGTTTGATCGATGCTGCTTCCGCCCGTTAATTGGTTGGGCTACGGCATTAAGCTTTGATGTGTTAAAGCGCTCTATTGAGAAGCATGAATCACCGAAATGGCAGTTTACACGCTTCTTTTTAAGTATGAGTATGGTTCTATTATTTAGCTTCATTTGGCTTTACCATGGACTTGTTCCTAAGATACTTCTTAAGCATCCAGATGAGGTCATGATGATTGAGAAAGCATTAGGAATTAGCGGGAATTCAGCCGGTTTCGCTGTAAGTATCGTTGGATTTCTTGAGATATTCTTAGCTGCTATGTGGCTATTTTACAAGAATAAAAGGCATTTATTTTTCATCCATATGTTCATTTTCCCTTTACTCTTGCTATCAGCCATAATCGTTGCCCCTCAATCCTTAGGTGATCCGTTTAATCCAGTTACATTTAATGTGGCATTGATGACCTTGTCAGTAGTCGGCTTTTATCTATCTAAAGATCTTCCCACCGCGAGAACGTGTCGACGCAGGAGGAAAAAGTAAATGTCCATTTATCAGAGGTTTTTAGATGATTCGTTTGAAAAGCTGCATCCAAAGCTTCAGGAAAGATATTCGTTTCAAAGGGATGGAATGTTTCAAGGAAAAGGAACAATGACTGACATTCAGGGTGGAAGACGTTGGATGTACCCATTTCTATTACTCTTAACAAAGTGGAAATTTCTCTTTCCGGAGAGTGGCAAACAGATTCCTTTTGAAATTAAGAATGTTGCGTATAGAAGGCCTGATGGGATGGAAGAAGTAAAGTGGGAGCGCATGTTTCATTTTCAAAACGTAACGAGGCATTTTCATGCATTCATGACAATCGACCCAACAAGAAAGATTGCGCGGGATTATTTGGGAGAGCCCTCCTTATTTTATTCAGATCTCCTGTTTACAGTGACGCCAGAAGGTAACTTGAGCATAGTGTCTGGATCTCAGAAGTTGGTTTTAGGAAAGGTAGAAATCCCTATTCCATCTATTCTTAAAGGGAATGTCGAGGTCTTAGAAGGATTCGATGATCAGATGCAGGCTTTCACCATTGAAGTAAAGATAAGTAATGCTCTGCTAGGAAATGTAATGAGTTATAAAGGATCCTTTGTAGAAGTAAATAATGAAAAAGGTAAAGAATCTGAATAAATAGTCCGATATAAATAAAGCCTAAGCATGATTCTTGATTTTAATTGGGTATAAAGTCATAATCAGTATGAATAAAAAAAGAAAGAAGATGAAGCGAAAATGAGTACTCGTTACGAAGGTAAAGTGGTTATCATCACAGGAGCTGGATCTGGATTAGGTCTTTCAGCAGCATTGTTACTAGCTAAAGAGGGCGCTAAGTTATCACTAGTTGATTTAAACCAAAAATCACTTGAAGCAGCTAAAGCACAGATTCTTGAAGAAACACCAGGTACTGAAGTACTTCTTATCACAGCTGATGTGGCAGATGAAGAGGCAGTTAAGAACTACGTAGATGGTACAGTGAAAACCTTTGGAAAAATCGATGCATTTTACAATAACGCAGGAATTGAAGGGAAACAGGCACCTGTAGCTGAATATGATAGTGAAGTATTTAATAAAGTAACAGACATTAATATAAACGGTGTATTTTATGGTATGAAGCACGTGTTACCGGTTATGAAAGAACAAGGGTATGGTTCGATCTTAAACGTAGCATCTGTTGGAGGAATCCGTGCGGTTCTTAACCAAGCAGCATACGTTGCAAGTAAGCACGCAGTAGCAGGCTTAACGAAAACAGCTGCGATCGATTACGGACAATATGGAATTAGTGTTAATGCAATCGCACCAGGTGTAATTCTAACAGCAATGGTAGAAGGATCATTTAAACAAATCGGTGGAGACAACTGGGAGCAAGCAATGGCTGACTTCGTAAGTGTGAACCCGAAAAAACGTTTTGGTAAACCAGAAGAGGTTGCTCGCGTTGTTGCTTTCTTACTTTCAGGGGAAGCAGAATTCGTGAATGGACAAGTTATTGCCATTGATGGCGGACAATCTTCACAATACTAATCTTATCCATAAAAAAATCCACTTCATTTGAGGTGGATTTTTTTATTTTTATTATCCCTTTACACCACCAGCAGCCATTCCTTCGATAAAGTATCGTTGAAAGATAAAGTACATGATAACAATCGGTAGGGAGGATAGAACAACCCCTGAGAATAACAGCGGATAATTGGTCGCATATTCACCTTGGAAATCAAGCAGAGCGAGTGGCAGGGTTTTGTATTCGTTTCTGGTTACAAACAAAAGCGGATAGAATAAGTCATTCCAACTCATAACCATTAAGAAGGTCCCTGTTGCAGCAAGTGAAGGCTTGGACAAAGGAAGTGCGACCCGTACATACGTTAAAAAGTGGGAGGCACCATCAATGGAGGCCGCTTCAAATAGCTCTTTTTGAACCGTTCGCATGAACCCGGTTAAGATTAGTACAGCAATCGGCATCGTGGAAGCGATGTTCACCACGATGAGGCCGAATAATGAATTGGTTAATCCTGTTTTGTACATGAGGTCGTATAACGGAATCATATTCACCTGAGCCGGAACAAACATACCGAGCAAAAAGAAACTAAAGCCAAGACGTGACCATAGTGGTTTTAGTCGGACAAGTGCATAGGCCGTGAGACTACCAAACAGAAGTGTAAGAGCTACAGAGAATGACGTAACAATGACACTATTGGCAAAATAATAATGCAGACCATTTTCTTGAATAATGGTTATGTAGTTCGTGAGCGCCCAGCTCTCGGGTAACCCTAAAGGGGCATCATACATATCCGACATGGTCTTAAAGGTTGTGAGTACTAGACCCGCTAACGGAATGAGTATGATCAGCACTGCAATGCTTAGAACGATTCTGCGTATTCCTTTCATCCCAATGCCTCCTTATGAACGCTCTGTTCGTAGTAGTCTGAATTGCAAAAATGCGATGAGGGCACTGATTGCCATAAGAAGAACGGCTGCAGCAGAGGCATATCCAAACTCATAACTTCTAAATGCCCTCGTGTAGATGAACGTGGCCAGTATTTCCGTTGAATAGTTAGGACCTCCACGAGTCATTGCATAAATCAGATCAAATGCTTTAAACGTCTGGACAGTTGTAAATGCAATAACGATCGTCGTGGCAGGGGCAAGCATTGGCCATGTAACAAAACGAAATGATTGCCAACGGCTCGCTCCCTCAATACGAGCTACCTCATAAAGATCTTTAGGAATGGCATGAAGTCCCGCTACAAATAAAACGATCATCTGACCCGTATGGAACCAGACCTGAGTGATTGAAATAGAGTAAATCGCAATATTCTGATCACCAATCCAGTTTTGCTTGAGGGAACCAAGTCCAATCGAATCAAACAATTGATTTAATAGACCAAGAGACGGGTCGTACATATAGGCCCAAATAAATGCAACAGACACACTGGATAGAATCGTTGGAAAAAAGAATAACGCGCGAAGTCCTACATTCACAGGGCTATTCTTAATTAGAAATAAAGATAGAATTAACGAAAACAAGGTTTGAAAAATAACAACCACGAGCATGAATTTAATATTATTCGTAATGGCAGTGTGAAAGATCGAATCCGAACCAATTAAACGCGTATAGTGATCAAACCCAACAAAAGAATATTCGCTTGTTAAGCCATCCCAGTCTGTAAATGAATAGAAAAACGTATTCAGCGTCGGCCAGAAGCTGAATACGCCATAGATAAGCAGACTAGGTAGCATAAAGAAGAGCAGCATTTTATTTCTCATAGTAACTCCTTATGCATCTGATTTAGTCAATGTGTTGATCAATGATGCCTTGTGCAGAAGCAGCTGCATCTTCTGGATCTGTGCCGGCAAGCACATCCTGAATGGATGATATTAATGCCTGTTCCACATCCGCATTTGTGATGAGGAAACGTGGCTGAAATCTTGTGTTTTTATCCATCCACTCAGCTGTATCACGTAATTCGTCTGTTTCATAATCTAATTCTTTAACTGTCAAATGTTGACCAGTAGCATTTGCGTATTCACTTGCTGGTCCATTTTCAGATAAGAATTCAATGAACGCTTTTGCTTCCTCAGGGTGCTCAGATTGACTATTCACACCAAGCATAAAGGTTGTTGTATGAATGCCTTCATACGTAGCTTCCGATTCATCAACCGTAATCGGTGCAAGGAGCTGAAGGTTCAAGTCTTCATTTTGTTCAAGTAATCCAGCCATGGCATAGGAGCCAGTTGCAAGCATGGCCGCTTTTTCTTGAGCAACCAAAGAGATGGCCGCTGGGTGTTGGGTGCCTAAAGAGTCCTCTTGAAAGTAGCCAAGATCCTCGAGTTCTTTAAACTGATTAAGAGTCTTAACCCACCATTCATCAGTAGCCTTCACATGTCCAGCTTGAAGTTTTTCAAAAATGTCTTCGTCTGGAGCATTGTTCATCATCATACTGTTCATAAGTTGGCCAGGACCAATATCAGCTCCTGGGAACGCAATAGGGATATAGCCATTATCCAAAAGCGTTTGGCACATCTCTAAGAATGAATCCCAATCTTGGGGGATGTCTAAACCTAGTTCTTCAAAGATATCAACGTTATAGACGGGTTGATTAAAAACTAGCTGATAGGGGATGGCGTACTGAACACCATCTTTTTGACCAGCTTCAATTAAGGAATCCTCAAAACGATCTAAAAACGGTTCATCGCTTAAGTCAGCAAATGCATCAATCTTGTTTAACGCATCAAATTGAGCTCCGGGGAAAGAGGTAAACACATCCCCTGTGGATCCATCTCTTACCAATGTTTGCGCTTGCGACTGATACTGATCTGAAGGGTAAATGTTCATATCAACAGAAATTCCTGGATTCGCATCTTCGAATTCGTTAATAAGAGAATCAAACGCTTCTTTATCTTCGCCTCTCCAGTGAATAAAACTAATTGTCACATCTGAATCAGATGAACCATCAGTGCCTGATGATAGGTCGGAATTAGCGGGAGCGCAACTAGCTAATACGACTAAAGAAAGCAATCCTAAAATACGCGGTAGAGATTTCATCATTTTCCTACTTTCTATGTTTTTTAAGATGAATAAGCTTTTCCGTACAGATTGGCAGAACGATTTGATTTAGTCGCATCTGGTTTAAGAATGGGGAATAACAATTCAGCGACACGATACGCTTCTTCTAAATGTGGATATCCGGACATGATAAAAGAGGTAATGCCCAGCTCCTCATATTCACGCAGCCTCGCAGCGACCGTTTGTGGACTTCCGACTAATGCCGTCCCGGCGCCACCTCGAACTAAACCAACGCCAGCCCATAAATTAGGACTAACCTCCAGCTCCTTACTAGACGTTAAGCTAGCCATTCTTTTTTGACCTTCAGATTCAGCTTCACCGAATGCCTTTCGCGCACTAGCAATTTGTTCTTCAGAAACATAGGTTAATAGCTTTTCTGCAGCATCCCACGCTTCCTCGTCTGTCTCCCTAACAATAATATGTATTCTCATTCCATAGCCAAGTTCTCTACCTTGATAAGTAGCGAGTGTTTTAACTTGATCAATTTTTTCCTTTGCCATCTGTGGTGGCTCGCCCCACGTTAGATATTGATCAATATGTTTGGCTGCAATATCGAGCGCTGGTGCTGATGAACCCCCAAAGTATAAAGGAATTGGCTGGTCAGAAGGTGGATAAAGAACTTCAGCATCTGTCACTTGAATGTGTTTCCCATTAAATGTAACTCTTTCCCCTTTGATCAACTCTTTAAACACTCTTAAATATTCATCTGTCGCCTCGTATCGCTCATCTTTTGATAAGTAGACTCCGTCCCCAGCTAACTGCTTAGAGTCCCCACCAGTAACGACGTTTAATAAAAGTCTTCCATTTGATAAGCGTTGAAAAGCAGATGCCATTCTAGCTGCTACGGTAGGAGACATGATGCTAGGTCTAACGGCGATTAAAAATTTCAAACGTTCTGTCACTTGAGTCAAGGCAGAAGCAACAACCCAGGGATCCTCACATGTTTTTCCTGTGGGTACAAGCACCCCTTCAAAACCTAAACGATCAAGCGCTTGGACGATCTGAGTGTAATAGCTGATGTTTCCTTCACGAGAAAGATGATCCGTTCCTAAATAATGTCCGTCCCCATCAGTCGGTAAAAACCAGTGGAAATCCATGTTCATACCCTCCCTATTAGTAAAGAAGACACCATCCCGAAAAGGATGGTGTCTTCAGGTATCTAACTATACATTTCAATTTTCTTAACATTTACAGAAATTATAAAACCTTTATATCTGATAAGTCAAGTAGGTATTAAAAGAGATGTAAGATAAGTAAGCCCTTTCTTTTATAGAGCAGTATTTTTAATTTTGATGGTCTATTAAATCATTTATGTATATTTTTTATGTCATTTGTTCTTGCTTTAGTAGGCAGAAGAAGGTTCACAAGTAAGACCGCTCAATACACTAGTATGTAAGAATTGTTATTAGTAGATAGGAGAGATTATATGCTCTTAAATAAAATAGCTAACAGCGGATTTGAGGAAGGTATTTTATTTCCTTGGGTGACTGCGAATGGGTTTGTTACTTCGATCTATAGTCACACTGGATTCTTTTCATTTCAATTACCAAGTGGAGTAGGATCTACACTAACGCAACAAGTAGAGGTACTAGCTGGAGACCAATTTGAATTATTTTTGTCTTTAGCAAAAACAAGCGACTTGCCTTCTCCGGAAGTCAACGTAACGATGCAGTATTATAATGCGGCGGGTACATTAATTGGACCGGCACTTAATGTAATTGTCCAACCTGATGGCATTCCCAATGCCATAGATTCAACTTGGTTAACAGTGTATGAAACAACTTTGGCTGCGCCACTTGAAACAGCATCAGCAATCATTACAATTAATGTTAGTGCGTTAATTGGGGCAGCGGATATAGTGATTGATGACGTTGTTTTACTTTCATCTGAGTTTAGTTTTGTTGCGAGCGGTCCGCCCGGTCCGACGGGAGCGACTGGACCGACAGGAGAAACCGGGCCAACCGGGGCGACGGGAACAACGGGACCTACTGGATCTACAGGAGCAACGGGAGTAACCGGTCCGACCGGGTCAACGGGAGAAATCGGTGCCACTGGAGCAACCGGGGCTACAGGAGCAACGGGAGTAACTGGGCCTACCGGAGCGACAGGAGAAACCGGGGTAACCGGGGCAACGGGAGCCACAGGGGTAACGGGGCCAACGGGAGAAACCGGAGCAACGGGAGCCACGGGAGTAACGGGAGCAACCGGACCAACGGGAGCGACTGGGGCAACCGGAGCAACGGGAGTAACCGGGCCAACAGGAGCCACCGGGGCAACCGGAGCCACCGGTGCCACCGGAGCAACCGGGCCGACCGGGGAAACGGGGCCAACAGGAGCAACGGGAGCAACAGGGCCAACCGGGGCGACAGGAGTAACCGGGGCAACCTGGGTAACAGGGGTCACTGGAGCAACGGGAGCAACAGGGGCAACAGGGGCAACAGGGGCAACCGGAGCAACGGGAGCAACGGGAGCGACTGGAGTAACAGGAACAACCGGGGCCACGGGAGCAACGGGAGTCACAGGAGTCACAGGGCCAACCGGGGCCACGGGAGCGACAGGAGTAACCGGAGCAACGGGAGTGACCGGAGCAACGGGAGCCACAGGGCCAACGGGAGTAACCGGGCCAACAGGAGCAACGGGAGCAACCGGAGCGACTGGAGTAACAGGAGCAACCGGGGCCACGGGAGCGACAGGAGTAACCGGGTCAACCGGGTCAACCGGAGCAACCGGAGCAACGGGAGTGACCGGAGCAACGGGAGCCACAGGGCCAACGGGAGTAACCGGTGCCACTGGAGCAACCGGGTCAACAGGAGCGACCGGGGCTACAGGAGCAACGGGAGTAACTGGGCCGACAGGAGTAACTGGGCCGACTGGAGCCACGGGAGTAACTGGGCCGACAGGAGTAACTGGGCCGACTGGAGCCACGGGAGTAACAGGAGCAACTGGAGCAACAGGAGCGACAGGGCCAACCGGAGCAACGGGAGTCACAGGTCCAAC
This sequence comes from Alkalihalobacillus sp. FSL W8-0930, assembly GCA_037965595.1. Classification (NCBI taxonomy): domain Bacteria; kingdom Bacillati; phylum Bacillota; class Bacilli; order Caryophanales; family Bacillaceae; genus Alkalihalobacillus; species Alkalihalobacillus sp. FSL W8-0930. The sequence goes on from CP150183.1 coordinate 387,686, forward strand.
GGGAGCAACCGGGGCCACGGGAGCAACAGGAGCCACCGGAGCCACGGGAGCCACCGGAGCCACCGGGGCAACGGGACCAACGGGAGCCACCGGGGCAACGGGGCCGACAGGAGCGACAGGGCCAACAGGAGCAACCGGGGCAACGGGGCCAACAGGAGCAACAGGAGCGACAGGGGCCACCGGAGCAACGGGAGCGACTGGACCAACAGGAGCAACGGGAGCAACAGGGTCAACCGGAGCGACTGGAGTAACAGGAGCAACCGGAGTAACCGGGGCAACGGGGCCAACGGGAGCCACTGGAGTAACTGGACCAACAGGAGCAACCGGGCCGACCGGGGCAACCGGGGCAACAGGAGTAACAGGAGCAACCGGGGTAACCGGAGCCACAGGGGCCACGGGAGCAACAGGAGCCACCGGAGCCACGGGAGCCATCGGAGCCACCGGGGCAACGGGACCAACGGGAGCCACCGGGGCAACGGGGCCGACAGGAGCGACAGGGCCAACAGGAGCAACCGGGGCAACGGGGCCAACAGGAGCAACAGGAGCGACAGGGGCCACCGGAGCCACGGGAGCCACCGGGCTAACTGGAGCCACGGGAGCGACTGGACCAACAGGAGCAACGGGAGCAACAGGGTCAACCGGAGCGACTGGAGTAACAGGAGCAACCGGAGTAACCGGGGCAACGGGGCCAACGGGAGCCACTGGAGTAACTGGACCAACAGGAGCAACCGGGCCGACCGGGGCAACAGGAGTAACAGGAGCAACCGGGGTAACCGGAGCCACAGGGGCCACGGGAGCAACGGGAGCGACAGGAGCAACAGGAACAACGGGAGCAACCGGGGCGACGGGAGCGACGGGAGCGACGGGGCCAACAGGAGCGACAGGAGCAACCGGGCCAACAGGAGCGACAGGAGCAACCGGGCCAACAGGAGCGACAGGAGCCACAGGAGCAACCGGGTCAACAGGGCCGACGGGAGCCACGGGAGCCACAGGAGCCACGGGGCCAACGGGAGCCACAGGAGCAACCGGGTCAACAGGGCCGACGGGAGCGACGGGAGCAACAGGGTCAACAGGAGTCACAGGAGCGACGGGAGTAACCGGGGCCACGGGAGCGACGGGGCCAACCGGAGCCACAGGAGCAACCGGGTCAACAGGGCCGACGGGAGCAACGGGAGCAACGGGAGTAACGGGGCCAACAGGACTAACAGGAGCGACGGGAGCAACGGGGCCAACCGGAGCCACAGGAGCAACCGGGTCAACAGGGCCGACGGGAGCAACGGGAGCAACGGGAGCAACGGGAGCAACGGGAGCAACGGGAGCCACGGGGCCAACCGGAGCCACCGGGGCAACTGGACCTACTGGAGCCACAGGAGCGACAGGGCCAACCGGAGCCACGGGAGCGACGGGAGCCACAGGAGCCACGGGAGCGACAGGGCCAACAGGGGCAACGGGAGCCACGGGAGTAACCGGGCCGACGGGAGCCACGGGAGTAACAGGAGCAACCGGAGCCACGGGAGCAACCGGAGCCACCGGGGCAACGGGGCCAACAGGAGCAACGGGAGCAACGGGGACAACCGGAGCCACCGGGGCAACTGGACCTACTGGACCTACTGGAGCCACAGGAGCGACAGGGCCAACCGGAGCCACGGGAGCGACTGGAGCCACAGGAGCCACAGGAGCAACGGGAGCGACAGGGCCAACAGGGGCCACAGGAGCAACCGGAGCAACGGGAGCGACAGGGCCAACAGGGGCCACAGGAGCAACCGGAGCCACGGGAGTAACCGGGCCGACGGGAGCCACGGGAGTAACAGGAGCCACAGGAGCCACAGGAGCGACAGGGTCAACCGGAGCCACGGGAGCGACTGGAGCCACAGGAGCCACAGGAGCCACAGGAGCAACGGGAGCGACAGGGCCAACAGGGGCCACAGGAGCCACAGGAGCCACGGGAGTAACCGGGCCGACGGGAGCCACGGGAGTAACAGGAGCAACCGGAGCCACGGGAGTAACAGGAGCAACCGGAGCCACGGGAGCCACAGGAGCGACAGGGGCAACCGGAGCAACGGGAGCCACGGGAGCGACTGGAGCCACTGGAGTAACTGGACCAACAGGAGTAACTGGACCAACAGGAGCAACCGGGCCGACCGGGGCAACGGGGCCAACAGGAGCAACTGGAGTCACAGGGCTAACTGGAGCCACGGGAGCAACTGGGGCCACCGGAGCAACTGGGGCCACCGGAGCAACTGGAGTCACAGGGCTAACTGGAGCCACGGGGCCAACGGGAGCCACGGGGCCGACCGGGGCAACGGGGCCAACAGGAGCAACAGGGCCAACAGGAGCAACTGGAGCGACCGGGGCAACAGGGCCAACAGGAGTAACAGGAGCAACTGGGGTAACCGGAGCCACAGGGGCAACAGGAGTAACCGGAGCAACAGGAGTAACCGGAGCAACAGGAGCAACCGGGCCAACCGGAGCCACGGGCATTGCAGCGCAGCCATTCTTTAATAGCAATGTTCAACCTCAAACCATTGCTTCTGGTGGTGTCTTAACGGGCTTAACGCCTGGGGCTTACGCGGGAATCACATTTGTACCTGCGACAGGAACGTTTACTGTTATCACACCGGGTCTGTATTATATAGGGATTGTATTGAATATGGCAGCTTTAACTCCGGTCAATGCAGTATTCTCACTTATCATTAATGGAGTTGCTACTGCGGTTGCGCCAACAGCCAACGCAGATGGAGGAGGAAACTTGTCAGTATTTAGAGTTCAGAACTATGCAGTAGGGGATACGATTACGATTAATAACCGTTCTGCTTTTCCAGTCAGCTTAGTTAACTCACCAGCTGAGGCAGCTAGTGCAGGGCATGTGGTTTTCTTCCGCTTTGCAACAGGGCCTTTAGGGACTGTCATAACCATTTAAATGGATCGAATGGGACTCAGTAAATCTTAGGATTTGCTGAGTCTTTCTAATTTAACTAGGAATTATTGTATAATTAAAAACATGCCATATCATGGAGGTCGCTTATGCATATTAAGTATTTAGATGCTAATGATGAATTACCATGGGACTTATTACTTGAAGCGGATCCTTCGAGAGAACTCGTCCAAGATTACCTTCACAAGGGAGATTGCTTTGTAGCTGTTGAAGAGGATTTGATCATCGGAGTCGTGGTTCTTTGTCAGATAACGAATGAAACGTATGAAATTATGAACATATCCGTTAACAAAGACCTCCAAGGAAGAGGGATTGGCTCGATGTTGATAAAAGCTGTTAGTAAAAAGGCAAAACAGATGGGCGCTCATTTCTTGGAAGTAGGTACGGGTAATTCAAGTATGGATGCGTTACTTTTTTATCAAAAATGTGGTTTCAGAATTGACCGGATTGATCACGATTTTTTTGTACAACATTATCCAGAGAAGATCGTTGAAAATGGGATTTGGTGTAGGGACATGGTGAGATTGGTGTATCGCTTAGAAAAATAGCACACAGGCATTGAGTCTGTGTGCTGCTTAACTACTCTTTCTTCTCATGAAGCTGATCTTCGTAATCCGTTTCCGGCATACCATAATCACCGTTCATTTCTTGTTCATCTTGATCAAGGCCAACCGGGTCCACGATTATTGGCTTTTGATTACTACTCTTTTTAGTTTCTTTCATACCTATCACCACCTATTCATAGGTTAAACAAAAGACCTATTATTATGCTTGGTTTACAATGAGAAAAAAGGGTATATATGGATTGTGAATAACTAGAGGAGTGAGGAATGTGGAAAAATTAAATCCGTGGTTACATATATGGTTTAAGCCTAGGGCTGTTATTAGACAGGAACTAGAGAAACCAGATCGAGAAAAGTATTTTATTTTACTAAGTATAGTGATTGGAATGTTAACTGCGTTTACGAGTTACGATCAGAATAGTCCAGACCTTAATCCCGTTAATCTCACTTTATATGTTGTTTTTGGTGGGACGGCAGGGGGACTTTTTATGCTTTATTTCAGTTCTTGGATTAACGCAGTCGTTGGTAGATGGCTTGGAGGACGTGGATATGCCTCAGATCTCCGTGTTGCAGTAGTTAGAGGGTCGATGGTTCCATCCTTATTAACTGTTTTTCTTGGCTTTGTCGATTTTGCCATTCGAGGAGAAGAATATTTCTATAGTGTTGATTTATTGATTCAATCAAGAGAGATGTCTACGCTCGGGTTTATAACTGGAGGAATGCCAAACGCGTTAATTTTCTTTCAATTAATTGCATTTGTATGGACAGTAATTATCTCTCTAAAATCCTATGGAGAAGCGCATGGATTTTCCGCATGGATGGCTCTTTTAATGGTTATAATCGTTGCGCTATTACTCGTTATACCGTTTATGATTATTGGGTTTATCGTTTCTATTTTTATCTTTATATAGTCATCAGTAGAAAAGGCGTTGATCCAAAGTTGGCTAATGGATCAACGCCTTTTTTTAAGTAGTGGACTTAGCTGAACGTATGTAATAGAAGCGGCTACGATGAGGATACCTACCACTTGCATCAAGCTTAATTGACGATGGAGAAATATTACATCCAGTAATGCGATCTCAATAAGCAACAAGTTATTTAATAAGCTACTTTCATATGCTTTGAGGTGTCTCTGAGTCCACGTCCATAGATAAAAGGCTAGAGCCCCATTTACACTGCCGAGCCAGAGAATGAGAAGGACAAGTTTTGGTGTAAGGGAGGGGATCTCTTCAATTGTAAGGCCAACACCTAACAATCCAACAGCTCCTATAAGCATAGGAAATAGGATAAGATCTTCTGTTCGAGTGACTTTTTGGCGCAGTAGACTTCGATTGATTGTAAGATTGAGCGCATATACAATAGAAGAAAAGAGGACAAGAGTTATCCCGATAAATGAAATTTGTTTAAGCTCCCAAGGATAAAAGTAAGTAAGCACTCCGACAGATAATACGAGGAGTGCATAAATGGACGAACGACTTCTGCTTTCTCTGGTATACGCATAGTCAACTAAAAGCACTGCACTTGTATTGCCAATGCTTAAAAACAAAGATGTTTGAGTTGGTGTCATATAAAATTGACCTGCGTATTGTAAACCTTGTGCGAATAAATAACCAGTTAGTCCGAGTAAAAGAAGAATCCTCCAGTTTAATTTCAGCTTTGCGTCGTTCTCTCTTTTATCAAATAAATGAACAGATCGGACAACCACTGTTAATACAATGGCTGCTACTAAATATCTTGCTCCTGCAAGTGTTAATGGCCCTATCCCTTCCTCAAAAGCCCAAGCATTCAAGATATATGAGCTTGACCAAAGAACTGTGACAATTACACCGACTATAATAGCGACTGACCTGCTTAACATGAATCATGCACCTCCTATAGTAAGTATAGATTGTAAAAGATGCATAAAAAGCGTAGGGTTTAACTTAAGTTATTTCACCTTTTAGGAGGGAGAGTATTGAAGCCATTTGATCACTATAAACAACTTATTCAACACTTTCAGATAGAAGGCACCTCATCTCAGGTACCAACTTCCTTGGCTGAATTAGAAAAAGTGTTATTTTGTTCGCGAAGGAACGTTAACTTCATTTTAAAGAAGCTAGATTCTTTCAAATGGCTTGAATGGAAACCTGGGGTAGGTCGATCGAAGCAATCCTATCTTATTTTCCATAAGACCGTTGAGGAGCTTCAGTTGGAAGACATTCAAGAATTGTTTGATCAGAAACAACTGAAACAAATGTTTCTGTTAATAGATGAACTTAATCTTACAGATGAATGGAAAGAAGAATTGTACCGTTGGATCAATAGTAAATTGGGATTTCAACAGGAAATGAATGTAGACACGAAGAGGGATGTTTTGCAGTTCCCATACATTAGAGAGATTGGGCGGTTGGATCCAATCCTTGCTTTTAGGCAAATGGAGATGCATCTTATTCATCAAGTGTTTGACGGTCTAACAAAACGTGGTTCATTTAGTGGAGAAGTTTATCCACATCTTGCGCACAGTTGGAAGGTTAATGCTGAAGCTGATAAGTGGGTCTTTCATTTGAGGAAGCGAGTGTTCTTTCACAATGGTCAGGAGCTCACGTCAGAGGATGTAGCATATACCTTACAGCGATTGATTAACGAGAATCCTTGGATGGTTGATGGTCTTCATGATATTAAAAACCTGGACCGCTACACAATTGCTTTAGATTTTAAAAGGCCTTGTCCTCTTTTATTACGATATCTTTCACTCCCTCAAGCTGTTATCATACAAAAATCAGACGATCTTAAGCACAAGCACCCAATTGGTACGGGGCCATTTCGAATTGTTGAACACGAATCTGAGCTGATTGAGCTTCAAGCTGTAGATACCTACTTTAAAGAGCGTCCGTTATTAGATATTATTCGAATCTGGACACTGCCTTCCTCAATCCAGTGGAGAAAAGATGCACAATTTTATCCTTATGTCCCATCTAAGAGTGATACGGCCGTCACAAATTGGTCCAAAAACAATCGAGTCAATCTTGAAAGAAAAGTTCTCATCTGTAATACCTATAAAGACGGTGATCTAAGAGATACGAAGATTAGGATACGTCTACATTCGGCCATCGATAAAGAACAAATGGTTAATGAACTTGGGGAGAACCGATTGTGCAGTTGTCATTCTTTATATGGTGAGGAAGTAAAGCCTACGTATCACGCTATAGCAGAAAGTGCTGAGCCCATTTCACTAACGCTTTATACGAATGAACACTCCCTAAACGTAAGTGATGCGTTTTGGCTTGCTCGAGACTTAAAGAAGAATGGGTTTCTTATAAAGGTCGTAACGGTTCCAATTCATGAACTAGTTGACAAGAAAACAAGAGATAAAGCCGATTTAGTACTTGTTTCAATGGTTAATACAAGCGACTTGGAGTTATCGTTTATTCAATTTCTATTAGGTCACAATGAATGGTTCCTTAGTATGTTTGATTTAAATCAATCGGAGTGGTTAAAGACATATACAAGAGCAGCCTGTCTGCAGCTAAAGCCAGTAGACATTCTAAAAAAAGTCGATCGTTATCTAGTGGACACGACAAGTATCATTCCACTGTATCTGACAAAACAAGAGGCTTATACGCATCCACATGCTTATGGAGTTGAACTTGACGACTTTGGATTTCTCGATTATCAGAAATGTTGGTTTCATACACCCGAAATAAAGGAAGAACATGAGTAGCATGATGACGAAAAAAGCTGCGTATGAATGAATCATCGTTGCTTTTTAAACTTTCGGAAAAGGGTGAGCACGCGTGGACCATCGTAGTTTATTAGTAAAAGAGGATATGACAAATCCTTCTATTGTTCCAGCATGGCTTATAAATGAATACCAAACCTTTCATAACACTGTGACTGATTCAACGTTTCCATGTTATTTCGGAATGAAGGCCGAAAATAAAGGGGAGCTTCGTTATTCCTACCTCTCGCACGACGATTGGTCAAACCTCCCAAAAGCGGTTGATCAATTTCTTCAATTGTTCAGAGACCCACCTTTCATTAGACATGGACTATTCGTGTTTGTCGAACCAGAAAAAGGTGAGCAGGATATCGAGTACTACCGCGATTACTTCTGGAGAATTCTTCAGTATCTCCATGAAGAGGATCCCATTCCATGGCCAAAGGAAAGCCCTCGTGATCCAGCACATTATCTATGGGACTTTCACTTTGCGGGGGAACCCATTTTTGCATTTGGGAACGCGCCAGCCTACAAGCAGAGACGAACAAGAAATTTAGGGAATAGCCTTGTCCTTGGCTTTCAGCCGCGTAAAATCTTTAAAGGGCTTGAAGGGACAGAAAAAGGAGGCATCATGTCTCGTGAAAAGGTGAGAGAGCGCACGGAGGCATGGGATCAGTTACCGACGCATCCGGACATCAGTCATTTTGGAGATCCTACTCATAATGAATGGAAGCAATTTTTTATTGGAGATGACGTAGAGCCTCTTACAGGGAAATGTCCGTTTTTACATAGAGAAGAATCCTAAGCGAGGAGCTTAAGGTTCTTTTTTTATTTCAGTTATGTAAAAAATTGTAATGATGTCCTATTAAATAAGAGGGTGCTATACAATAGATGAAGGAGGTGTTTGGCCTGAAAAAATTCAGTAAGGTTGAAAGCGGCTGGATGCTTTATGACTGGGCTAATTCAGCTTACTCGGTTATTATTACAACTGCGATCTTTCCGATCTTCTTTAAGGCTGGGGCAGAGGCTGCAGGGATATCAAGCGTTAATTCAACAGCTTATCTCGGTTACACCATTGCGGTTGCTACGTTCATCCTTGCAATGCTTAGTCCCATTCTTGGCACGATTGCTGATTATGAAGGATTGAAGAAAAAATTCTTCGCGTTTTTCTTTTTAATTGGAGTCGTTTCTACAGCTATGCTTGCAGTTGTTCCTTTTGATAGCTGGTTGGCGCTGCTGATATTGTATACGATTACATCAATTGGATTTGCAGGAGCAAATGTATTCTATGATGCCTTTTTAGTAGACGTAACGGATGAGGAGAAAATGGATGATTTATCTGCCAGGGGATACGGATGGGGCTATATTGGGAGTGCCATTCCATTCTTTCTATGCATTCTCATAATCTTAAGTGCTCAGATGGAATTTTTACCACTAACCGTAACAGCGGCAAGTCAAATTTCATTTGTAATTACAGCCGTTTGGTGGGGAGTCTTTAGTATCCCAATGCTTCGTCATGTAAAGCAAGTTCATTTTATAAAACGCGAGTCGAAGCCGGTGGTTAAAAGCTTTAAGCGGCTTGGGCAGACAATCAAAGATATTCGTCAATATAAAACACTAATGTTGTTTTTACTTGCTTATTTTTTCTATATTGATGGGGTAGGGACCATTATTAAAATGTCCACTGCTTATGGAACCGATCTAGGAATTGATGCTACGAGCTTATTACTCATTTTGTTTTTAACTCAAATCGTAGCGGCACCCTTTGCTATTTTATATGGGAGGCTGGCACAGCGATTTACTGGTAAGAAGATGTTGTACGTAGGAATTGTTGTATATATTGTTGTTTGTATCTATGCATACTTTATGAATTCTGCACTCGATTTTTGGATTCTTGCAATGCTCGTTGCGACTTCACAAGGAGGCATTCAAGCGTTAAGTCGGTCTTATTATGCGAAGCTTATCCCTAAAGACCGCGCCAATGAATTCTTTGGTTTCTATAATATTTTTGGGAAATTTGCTGCGGTGATGGGACCGATACTTCTTGCTGTTACAGCGCAACTTACTGGAAGCTCAACGACTGGAGTGTTCAGCCTGATTCTTTTATTTATCATTGGTGGAGTGATCCTTGCCTTTGTTCCTGAAGCAGATGTGGAAGTGGGAAGTGGTCGTAACAAGGTAACCGTATAAATAATGCAGCGCGTGGCGGTCTCTAGTCGAGTCGCCACTTTTTATTTTATTTAGAGGAGAAAATCATTTACAAATAAGAATCGTTACGATATACTGACTCCAGTACATAGATCGGAACTATTACGAAAAAGGAGTCTGACAATGAAAAAAAGCTTAGCACTAGCAGGAGCAGCACTACTATTCTTGAACGCATGCTCACAGGGATCAGGAGATGCGGACAATGACACTAGCGAAACACTTGAAATTTATACAACCATTTTTCCAATAGAAGACTGGACGAAAAAAATCGGAGGCGACTACGTAGACGTTACCAATATGGTACCCGTTGGTTCCGATGCTCATACCTATGAACCTACACCAACAGAAATGGTGAAGGTAGCGAGTGCCGACGCCTTTTTCTATAGTGGAGCAGGGATGGAGGCCTTTGCTGATAAGGTTGTCAGTGCAGTGGATGGAGAAGGTGTCGTGACGTTAGAAGCAACGGACGGGGTCGAGTTGATTGCGGATAGCCATGATCACGATCACAGTCATGGAGAAGAGGATCATGAACATGAACATGGGGACGACGAGCATGGACATGAAGAAGAGGATCATGAACATGGGGACGATGAGCATGGACATGAAGAAGAGGATCATGATCACGACCATGATCACGAAGGAGAAGCTGACGAAACAGTGAACATTGAAGGCGTCTCTGATCACTATCATTCAGGCGATCACGTACATCTTACAGCAAAAGCTTCTGATGAAGTTGAATCTGGTAAATGGCAATGGTACACGCTTGCAGCTGGAGAAGATGCTACAGATGAAGGTGCCTGGGAAGTAGTTGAGGGGAACGAATCTGCGGAATATGAAGGAACTGCAGAGGATGGTCAACAAATTCAAGCAAAGCTTCTGGATGAAAATCAAGAGATCATCGCTCAATCAAATCCAGTGACGATCTCAATTGATGACCACGATGATGATGGACATGATGATCACGGACATACTCACGGTGAATTCGATCCACATGTCTGGTTAGATCCAGTGCTCTCCATTGAATTAGCAGGGAATATTAAGGACCAGCTAGTTGAGATGTTACCTGAGCAAGAAGACTATTTTAACAGTAATTATGATGAGTTGGTTTCCAAGTTTGAAGAATTAGATACTGAATTTAAAGAGGTTGCTGAGAAGGCGGACCTTGATACATTTATCGTTTCTCACGCTGGATACGGATACTGGGAAGAGCGTTATGGATTTAATCAAATTGGAATTGCAGGCATCTCCCCGACGAATGAACCATCACAAAGTCAGCTTGTCCAAACGATTGACCACGCTGAAGAGCTTGGACTGAACTACGTTTTATTTGAACCGAACATTACGCCAGCTGTAGCTGAAGTTGTACAAAGTGAAATCGGTGCAGAAGCACTGACGATCTACCCACTCGAAGCATTAACCGATGAAGATGTCGCCAATGACGAAGACTACTTCTCTTTAATGCACAAAAACGTAGAGACGTTGCGAACGGTTTTGTCCGCTGAATAGTTGAGAGACCCTCCCATGTGGAGGGTTTTTTGTTGTGGTGTGGGGGTTGGAGCGTTAGAAGGAAGATTGGAGCGTTAGGTATGAGAACTGGAGCATTAGAAGGAAGGTTGGAGCGTTAGGTGTGGAAACTGGAGCATTAGAAGGAAAATTGGAGCATTAGCCGGCTGGGCTAAAGTAAAACGCTAAACCTGACCACCATCCCCCGTTCCTCTATAAATTTTTCATCCAATTCATGATTAATTTCTATTAACCTGTCAATGCTAGAGAAATAGATTATGAGGTTAACGGATTGGGAGAGGGGTTTACATGATGAGAAAGGTTCTAATCATGATGTTTATGTCGGTGTTGTTTATGGTTGCATTTGGAGAAAATGCTCATGCTGCGGAGATGGGTGAGGTCGATACCCAAGTTTCATTAAATGTTCGATCTGAGCCAAGTGAAGCGGGGAATATTATTGGAAGCTTGTCTCCTGGTGAACGCGTGGAGTACATTGATGTTGGTAACGGGTGGGGACAAATTACGTATCAAGGTAAGTTAGGTTTTATAAGCACCGCATATTTGATGAAAATGGAGAGAACACCAGAACCACAACAGATCACTCCTTCTGAAGAAGAGAAGGCACCTGAGTCAGAGCCTGCTGAATCCTTCCAGGTAAAACGTGTTGTGATTGATGCAGGGCACGGGGGGAAAGACCCGGGTGCGATTGGCAATGATCTCTATGAAAAGGTTGTTGCTTTGTCTGTAGCGAATAAGGTCAGAGATTTATTAATAGAGGAAGAGTATGAGGTATTGATGTCGAGAGAAACAGACATCTTTGTATCACTTGAAGATCGTGTGCAAAAATCAAACAAATGGGCTGCGGACTTGTTTGTAAGCATCCATGCCAATGGGTACTCGGATTCGAGGGCTAATGGGGTTGAAACCTTTTACTATCAAGGAAGTACCAGAGGGAAGCAGGTAGCAACTTCTATACAAAAGGAACTTGCACAATCAACCGGTAATAAAAATCGTGGCGTGTTTGCAGCTGACTTTTACGTGTTAAAACATACAAGCATGCCTTCTGTTCTTGTTGAAACTGGTTTTGTCTCAAATGAAAAGGACGCTGGTCTCTTAAAAACAGAGGATTACCAAAACAAAGCAGCAAGAGCCATTGTCAACGGAATCAACGCGTCATAAGAAGTTGCAGGGGAACGTACATTCTCTTATAATGAGTGTAAAAGGAGGATGGCGAATGGAGCTAAGGAAGGCTGTTTACAATGAAGCGTTTATTCAACAACTTAAGATGGATCTAGCAAAAGCTGAACCACGCTTTAAAGCGGATGAATATCAATCAATCATTTTACAAGCAGATTGGGAGCAGCTTGAACTGATGCAACGTAAACGTAGAATCACGGAGGCCATACACGCGACGCTCCCAGCTTCTTACCAGGAGGCGCTTGACATTCTCATGCAGGTTGCGCCGAACTATAGCGGGCTCGCGGGTCTTGTTTTCTCAGATTATGTTCAAGTGTACGGGTTGAATGATTGGGAAGCTTCTATTAAGGCGTTAGAACGATTCACCCAGTACTCTACGGCGGAATTTGCAGTTCGTCCCTTTTTTATAAAGGATTCAGAGCGCATGATTCAGCAGAGTATGACGTGGGCCCAAAGTGAAAATGAACACGTGCGTAGGCTTGCGAGTGAAGGGAGCCGTCCAAGATTACCTTGGGGGATCTCGATACCTACTATTAAAGAGAACCCAGCTTTGATTCTGCCAATCCTTGAATCACTTAAACAAGATCCGTCCTTATATGTACGCAGAAGTGTGGCGAATAGCTTAAATGATGTAACCAAAACACATCCCGCTCTTTTCAAAGACATTGCAACAAATTGGGTGAACGAGCACTCTGATACGGATTGGATTATTAAGCATGCCAGTCGAAGCCTATTAAAAAAGGGTGACCCGGACATTCTTCATTTATTTGGCTATGAAAATAGTGAAAAGTTACATATACAAGAGTTTCAATGCGGGGCAGAATCTCTTCAAATTGGGGAAGTGATCGACTTTTCATTTCAACTTCAAGCAGAGACTGAAACGAAGCTACGAATTGATTATGCGATAGACTACGTGAAGGCACGTGGCAACCGCACCCGAAAGGTCTTTAAACTTTCCGACACAACGATTAAGAAAAATGAAATCAAGAACTATTCGCGCACGCACTCATTCCAAGATCTCTCAACACGCACGCATTATCCAGGTACACACCAATTAACCATCATTGTAAATGGGGCAGAAAAACTCTCAATAGGATTCGATGTCATATAGAAAACAGCCCCTCGTATTCACCACGTACGAGGGACTGATCACTTGGTATTATTCTTCTACGTTTACATTCAATTTCATTGGAGCCACTTTACGTGTTTCGTTGCCGTAGTCGTCACGGACGATCACTTCAATCTCTGCGCCTTCTACTTCAATGTTGGAGGTGGCTGTCCAGTATCCAACATACGTACCATCGCTCTCTTCACGGATAGGAAGCTCCGTTGCATTAGAGGTGATGTTTGTTAGCGGCATGCGGATGATGAAGGTCGCATCCAAGTCTTCTTCACTTGTAAATTCAATTTTTACGGATTCACCAGATTTTAGCGTTTTATCCTCGTCTGGCTTTAGGTTTTCAATAACAAGAGCATCAAACTTTACGTCAATGCTGATTTGTTCTGTTGTTGAATTTCCTGCTAGATCGGTTGCAACAACTTCAATGTCATTAATTCCGTTCTCAAGCAGAACTCGTTGGCTAAAGCTTCCGTTCTCTTCTACAGTTGCATTTTGACCATTAACGGTTACGGTATCAAGGTTCTCATCTGTTGCCGTACCTTTTACCGTGACGGTTTCGCGATTGGATTTAGAGCCATCCACTGGATCTGTAATCTCAAGCTCGGGGCTTGTTTGATCGAGAATCACAGTAATGGCTTCAGAAAGGTCACTATCACCAGACTCTGTAACAACCGCTGCCGTTAATGTGTTTTCACCTTCCGCAAGTGTTACGTCAGTTGTGAATACGCCAGATTCATCAGTGGTAGTTGTACTTGCTTCTTCTCCGTCATTGTAGATGATTATGCCTGAAGCAGCGGAAGACGTTCCTTCAATTAAAATAACCTCTTCATTTGTCATTGTACCATCTTCCGGAGACGTAATCGTTGGTGCGCTTAGTTCATAATTCACTTTTGCACGGATCATGTAATTCCCTTCATCGGCTGGAGTTTGTGTAAAGCTTCCGCCAATAAACTCCCAGCTTCGTTCTGCAACTGGACCATCTTCATCAATCGCTAGACCAGGTGCATTTGGATCTGCGGCAGATTGAATGTACGTAAGGTAAAAGTCGCCTTCAACCATAATCCCTTCACCAGATAAATCAACTTCTGTCCACGTACCATCACGTTTCGCTGTCGCATCAATTGGTCCAGCAATTTGCTTGCCAGGAGAACCGTCCGGACCACTTGCATCGTAAACGGCTACCTTAAATTCCGTTCCTCCAGGTACAGGCCATTCCTCGTCCCAGAAGCGGAATAAACCACCAGTTAGGACAGCTCTCTCCTCGCCTTCAGCAAGGGACATTCTCACGGCCCAACCGTTTCCTGCTTCATAGTAAGCACGTGCATTCTCAGCTGTACCGTCATCATAACCGATCTCACCTTCGTAGCCGATAAATGGTTGCAGGGCTACATCGTGTGAAGCGGTCTCTCCACCAGTGACTATTACTTCGATTGTCTGGCTGTAGAAGCTCGGAGCGGTGATTTGAACAGTATATTCTCCTTCATAAGCCCTTAGCTCATATTCACCTTGATCATTTGTTTTTACAGGAGCAATATGTCCATCCTCAAGTAACGTAACTGTGGCACCTGATACAGGCTCACCCGTTGCTTCGTTACTAACAACTCCAGAGATAGTTCCTGTTGCTACTTCTGTTAACGTGAAGTGTGCCGTTGTAGTAGCATCAGCTTCCACTGTGATTGATTGTTCCTCAGATACAAAGCCGTACGCATCAGCACGTAATGTGAATTCGCCTGGTGCATGCTTAAGAGAATAGCTTCCATCCGCAGAATTGGTTTGAACAGATCGTCCGCTCTCAAGTACATTCACTGTTGCTTCTACTGGAAGAGCAGCAAGTTCAAACTCAGTATCTGTTTTTGCTCCAGCTGGTTTTTGTATGTCTGATTGTTTTGGCTTAATGTCAGCAGGATTTACGTTTTCTTTTTCAAGGTTGCGGTTAAAGAACGTATGGTTTGGTGGTTCAACACCTGGATGATAGGTTGGCTGCGTGGACTCATTTGATAGTGCGACCTTGTCCAAGAACCAGCCTTCATTTGTAATTGAAATGTCTGTGGTTACATTAAAACCTAGGTAGATCCGTTCGCCGGCATAACTCGATAGATCAATCTCTGTTTCAATCCAATCAGCCGTTGCGCCATTAAAGCGCTCAAGTTGTTCCCACTCCACGCCATCTGTTGAAATAAAGACATGGGCGAAATCATAGTTGTTTTCAAGCTCATACCAATGAGTAAATTGCAGGAAGGCTTGTCCTTCGTCTAAATCAATTGGAGGCATCACAAGTGTCATGTTCGCATTATTCGGATGATCTCCAGAAAGGTTTGTTGCATACACATTGTCACCAGTTAAAGCAACGCCAGGACCAGATACGGGCTCTCCCCATTCCCAGACATCATTTGAACCAAACGAGTACCAGCCATTTGGTTTGGTTGCAAAGTCTTCTTCATAACCAATGCCAATGGAAGGAAGGATCGTCACTTCATACACATCAGACTCCGTAGTGTTCTCGCCAAAGTCTGTAATGGTCCATTTGTATCCAATGGCTTCCCCATCTACCGCATCGGCAGGGATTGTCGCGCTATACGTTCCGGATAAGTGGTTTCCACTTGTTTGAGTGGCTTCAACTGATGTCCACTCATCACTTGAACCGTAATGTAGAGTTACATCTGTTACCGCTACATTGTCAGTAGCTGTAATCGATAATGGAAGGTCAAGTCCTGCATATCCTTCTGTTACTGGATCATGTTCAAAGCTTGGTGGCTCTGTATCTTCACCATCTTTTGTTACGCTACCTGAAACAGTCCCAATCCCGTCAAGAACGGAGGATACGGCTTCATACGCATTAACGAGCCCGTGTCCATAGCCATTATTAGGTGTTTCAGGATACTCATCATCTGTAAGAGGAATGGCTGTTGAGATCAAAATTTCTTCTAAGTCATCAACAGAAAGCGATGCATTTGCTTGTAAAAGTAATGCCGCTACCGCTGAAACATGAGGACCGGCCATTGATGTTCCGTTCCAGCCACCTTCATAGCCGCCCCCTGGCACAGCAGAGCGAATGTTCACGCCTGGAGCTGAAATCTCAGGCTTAATCTCTTCGTATGGAGACGGTCCGCGAAGTGAGAAGTTTGCTAAGTTATCATTAATATCTGTTGCTCCTGTGGCAAATGATTCAGGATAGTTAGCCGGGTTTGCAACAGATCCTGGACCACCAGGGTTAAAAAGAGTGGTGTTTCCAGCTGAAAACTCAGGGAAAATATTTGCGGCTCTCCAGTTTTCAACCATTGGACGATACCACTCATCAAGACCAGGACCGCCGCCCCATGAATTATTGACAATGTCTGGAGCTTTCTCAGGTTGAGGGTTGCCATCTTCATCTGTAGGGGCAATAATCCACTCACCTGCAGCCAATAGATCAGCATCTGATCCGCCGAATGGAGTGAACGCTTTTACACCAATCCATTTAGCGCCGGGCGCGACACCAGTCGCATTCGATCCATCTGGCTCAACTCCAACCATCGTTCCAGTCACATGTGTACCATGACCATCATCATCGTATGGAGTCTGATTACCTGCCGTCGCATCAAACCAGTTAAATTCATGATCAGAATTTCCAGGGTCAGATGGATCATATCCACGATATTGTTCAATTAGTCCTGGATGATCCCACTCGACACCTGAATCAATTGAGGCAACGACAATACCCGTTCCATCAATCCCTTGCTCCCATACAGCTGGAGCACCGATGTGATCAATGTTCCATTCAATGTCAGAATCACTAGCCACTTCAGGTGTTTCCGCTGATGTTTGTTCTGTAGGGTTTAATTGTCTCATCTCATTTGCTAGCACTTTTTCAATTTCAGGTCTAGAAGCTAGCTTTTCCATTACTTCCTTTGTACCGGTAACGGCCATTCCATTTACGATAAAGAATGATTGGAAATCTTTCACTCGTTCTTCCTCTAGCTCACCTTCAAGAAAAGCCGTTACTTCTTTCTGGCTGTCAATACTTGTGGCACGTAGGCTAGAGACAACCGCAGAGCGCTCAAGCAGCTTCATCTGGGAAGCTGAAGCATTCTGAGCCTGCTGTGTGCTAGAGACAGTGCTCGCCACCTCAGCCGTATTCACTTGCTCTTTAAATTTTAATAGAAATGTAACGAATTCCGCGTCCTCAAATTCTTCATAGACACGCTCACTAATTTTTTCAGAGCTTGATTGGGTAAAATCAAAAATAGACGTACTAGCGGATTGGGCTGACGTCTGGTGTGGGGTAAACATGGTAAAGACAAACAAGAATACAAGGGAGATGGACATCATTTTTCTTAGTCGTCTGTTCATGTGATCTTTTTCTCCTTTTCTATTTAATTTTTCTTCCTAAAAATCGTCACCTCTTCCTAGATATTTTCTTTTTTATGTAAATCTCGCTGTTACACGTATCATAGCTAATCTATAAGTAGAAAACAGTAGTATTTTGAAAATTAAGAATAAAGTAATATGGAGCTAGGCAATAAAGAGTTTGGTTATTTTCATGCTTGTTTTTTAGAATGGTGGGGCGGAAAATCGTTGGTTTATCGACGAATTACAATCACTTTTTATGATCAGATTTTATGAGATGTATAAGTGAATTGAAGTGGTAGAGTTATAAATAGGTAATTAGGATAGTGTGTAGACTTAAACGAGACTAAAGATATACGATAACGTGCATGATGTATAAAAAGCATAAGGAGAGAATTGATATGAATCAAAAAGAAGTAAGAGAGATTCAAAAAAAGGTGGAAATGAATGCACCAATCTATACGGTATGGTCGCTTATATCGACACCAGCAGGTCTTGCACAATGGTTTATGCCTGGAGACATAAAAGCGAGTGAAGGTCACGAATTTAATTTGAAATCACCATTCGGTCCTTCTCCTTGTAAAGTCACGCATGTAGAAGAGCCGAATCAATTAACGTTTGATTGGGATACAGAAGGATGGTTTGTGAATCTATCTCTAAAAGAGGTGGGGGACAGAACCGAATGCACAGTGACACATGGTGGCTGGGGTGAAGCCGATGAAATGATAGGGAAGGCACAAGAAAAAAGTGCAGTCATTAGAGAAAGAATGGATGGAGGCTGGACAGTCATTGTTTCTAAGTTAAAAGCTGTTGCGGAGGAATAGGTTAAAAAGAAAAAAGACTAATGATTCGGGATTGAATCATTAGTCTTTTATGTATGTATCTACTCTAGCGGAAGTGGGAACGTAGACTCCTGCGGATACAGTACGTGGTGAAGACTCTGTAGCGATGGTTTTACGCGTAAGAGGCTGAGGCCGTACCCGCGGAAAGCGAAGTTCCCACTGGAGCGGAACCATATCACATTTCTATCTTTACTTCATCCTCTTCAATCTCTTTTATCATTTCCCTAACTCATGAATCACATGGGCCGTGCAACGAATGCCGTTGAAGAAGTGATCAAGGGTGATATTCTCGTTTGGTGAATGATTGCGCTGGTCAAAGTTCGCATAGGGCATGAGCATAGAAGGGGCCTTAAGGATGTTTGTCCAAACATAATCAGGTAAAGATCCCCCTAGACTAGGCTGGATCAACGGCTGTTGATTAAATGCTTCCTTAATCCCGGTAATCGCTTGTTGAACAATCTCTGTATCTACAGGAGTTCTAGAAGGGTTCATGGAACCAAGAAAGCGAACCGTTGCCGTTGGATGATGAGCCTTTACATGACGCTCAATCTTTACAAACACATCCGCTGGGTCCTGATCGACCACAAGTCTTGTATCAACTTTTACACTTGCCTTAGAAGGTGTAATCGTTTTAACACCTTGATCTAAGTAGCCGCTTTTCATCCCGAATATATTAAACGTAGGTTCCATCGTCAGCTTATGATGATAGCTTTGCCCATCTAAAGAGAGGGACGGATACCCGATCTTTTCTCCGACTTCACTCGCGTCAAATGGGAGATCCTTTAAAAGCTTCTTTTCTTCCTCCGTAGCTGGGCGAATATGATCATAGAAACCCTCAACAAGAACGCGCCCATCTGAGCTCCTCATGGTGTGCAGAAGTTCAACTAGTTCCCATGCAGGATTCGGAACAATATTCCCAGTGTTCCCAGAGTGGTTATCAAACGCCGCACCCTCTATCTCAATTTCAAGGGAAAGCATTCCGCGTACTCCGAGTAAAACAAGGGGCTGGCCACTACTATGAGAGGAACCATCAGCCGTATAAACAAGATCTGACTCGAGCATGTTCTTATGCTCTTCCACGAATTCAGGTAAGTTCACGCTGCCCATTTCTTCTTCACCCTCAATCACAAACTTCAAGTGAACGGGGAGTGTTCCAAAAGAGTCCAGGTATGCTTTTACACCTAAAAGCTGAGCAACAATTTGTCCTTTGTTATCACCGGCTCCACGAGCAAAGATTCGTCCATCACGAATGGTTGGTTCAAACGGAGGGCTTTGCCAATGATCAAGCGGGTCGGGAGGCTGAACATCATAATGACCATACAACAAGATGGTCTTGGCTTCAGGATTCGTTGATTTAAGTTCACCGTATAGAATAGGGTGTCCCTTTGTTTCATATAACTCGGGTTCAATCCCTACTTCTCTCATTAGGTCTTGCATAAGAGAGGCACATTCTCTCATTCCTTTATTCTGTGTACTGATGCTTTCTTGTCTTAAAATCTTGAATAGTGTGTTGAGCGTTTGCTCTTTATGTTCTGATACATACGCATCAATGGAGGGTAAACTCATGCTGTCATTCCTTTCAGAATCGTTATCTAAATAGTTTAAATAGTCATTCCTTGAATTGCAAGAAACATTCGCTCATTCTATAAGGAGTTAGTAAAGTATGGAGGGAGGGTACATTATGTGTAAGGTGAGAGGACCTGTAGTTGATGATCAGACTAGGTGCGTTCACTATCAATCAGAGAAGGATGTTATCGCCATAAAGTTTAAATGCTGCGGACAGTATTATCCTTGCTATTTATGCCACAATGAGCGAGAGGATCATGAGATAGAGGTTTGGCCAAAGGATGCGTTTCATGAGAAGGCAATTCTATGCGGTGTGTGTAAGACAGAATTAACGATCGAGCAGTATAAAGACTGTCACCATACGTGTCCTGTGTGTAGCTCTCTTTTTAACGAAGGGTGTCTCTTACATTCTCATATCTACTTTGAAAAATAAATCCTTATTTATAATAATTATTATTTGATATTATATATTAAATGATATATAATGTAGTTATAAGAGATAAGGAGTGTATGTGATATGACAAACCAAACCGTAGTAAATGAGTTAAACCAACAGCTTGCAGACTGGAATGTACTTTATACAAAGCTTCATAATTTTCATTGGAATGTAAAAGGACCAGACTTCTTTACATTACATGTTAAATTTGAAGAGTTTTATAATGAAGCCGGCGTTCATATTGATGAAATCGCAGAACGCATTCTTGCCATTAAAGGAAAACCTATTGCGACGATGAAGGAATTTCTTGAAACGTCAAATGTAGAAGAAGCAACCGGACAAGAATCAGCAAGAGATATGGTTGCATCGATTGCAAAAGACTTTCATGCGGTCTCAACACATGCGGAAGCTGTCATTGAAGCAGCTGGTAAAGTTGAAGATGAATCAACGGCAGATATGTTTATTGCGCTTAAAGCAGAATTAGATAAGCATACTTGGATGCTTGAAGCTTATTTAGGATAACTCAAAAAAATGCCGGACCCTACTTAGAGGGTTCGGCATTTTTTAAAAAGATTGGTTCTGCATCACGAAACCACGAAGGGATCACGGATTGGAAGGAACAATGGTCTTGAATGACTGTGTCTAATCGTTCAAGCATCTCGTCAAGCTGCTCGGGAGCAGTTTGGATGGACCAAACAACAGATGAAAACACGGTCATAGCAGTGTATACAGAGTACAATGTCCAAAACGATTCGGGTATGTGATTTTGGAAATAGCCATGAATTTGCCCAATGGAAAAAGGGACGCTTGTTTGGCGTGAAAATAAGGCAATCTTCACGAAATCATGGTAGGGATCACCCCAGTCATAGCCGTTAAAGTCGATGATTCCTGCAAATTGTTGTTCTTTAATTAGGATATTTCTCAAATGAAAATCATCATGCTGGAAATGGTTTGGTCGTCCTTTTAAAAGCTGCTGATTGGATGCAATGAAGTCTATCAGCATGTGATCGTCCCGAACTGTAATGGTAGGGGCTTTGTAATGCGCTAAGTACTTTTCATGCTTGGCAATCGCTCGGTTTTCCCAATCTACAATATGCTGCGGAGCTTCTAATGAATGCATGAGCGCAAGCTGCTCACCTGCTTGAAAGCCAATCTTGTATTGCTTCTTATCAGAAAGAGCAGGAAGAATGATTTCGGCCTCCTCACCCTCTAAATAGGAATACAATTGATACGTGATGTCTAGCGCAGCAAGATACCCTGAATCGATTGGTAAGGGGCAGGTGACTCCTTTTTGACCAAGTGACAACAAGAGACTTGCTTCCTGTTGTCTGTGTTGGAGTGAGTTTGATTGACCGATCCGTAAAATCAGTGGTGGTTCTTGCTCAAACCGAACGATAAACTTTGCGTCAGATGAAAATCCTTTTTGAATCGGTGTCATGGACGTCGCGCCGCTAACACGTGAGATCTGTTTCTGGAGTAAGGCTGGATTTATCATCGTTGTTCGCTCGCCTCGTACTCTGCAAGTAGCTTCGTTAAATGTCCAGTATGCATGATGTGTAGGCGGTGAAGAGCACGTGTAATCCCAACATAAAGAAGCTTGATATGATCCGTGGTTTGCTGATAGCTTTGCTCATCAGCATCAATGATTAGCACAGCATCAAATTCGAGTCCTTTTGAAAGATAGACAGGTAAAATGGAGGTTCCACCCTTATAGGTCTGATCCTCTGCTTGGATAAATGTCATATCCTTGTGATCCTTTTGTAGCAGCTGGAACAAGTCGGCACATGATGTATGGGTGCGTCCAATAACAGCAATGGTCTGATACCCTTCACCTTGCATGGATTGAACCCACATACTAATTTCTTTTACTAACTCATCTTGTTTTACCTGTTCCATCCGGACGGGTTCTCCACTCCGAAACACTGGCTCTGCCAGCACCCTGCGCTTAGGGAACTGCTTTAAAAGATGGTTTGAGCATTCAATGATTTCTAGCGTAGATCGATAGCTTTTGTTCATTTCAAAATAAGCGGTTTTCTGCTCGCCAAACAAATCCTTAAATGCTGACCATTCGTCAATTCCTTGTACGCTATGGATTCCTTGTGATAAGTCCCCAAGGATTGTAAAGGATTGACCACGTGTTTGCTCTTTTAAAATGGCGATTTGGTAAGGAGAAAAATCTTGTGCTTCGTCGATAACAACATGATCAAACCGTTTATCTTTCTCAAAACCAATCCACTTATGATAGATATGAAGTAAAGGAGCAAGATCCTCAGGCTCAATTTGTTGTTCGAAAAGCGAGAGTCCCTGGCTTTTTAAAATGTGAAGATAGAGCTGGAACGGTGTTCGTTTCTTCATCTTCGCTACATACTTTCTAGCTTGTTCCAAGGCATGCTTCCGCAACTCCTGTTGTTCTTTTTGGTCCAGGTGATGCTGTTGTTTTACTTCGATTTCAATCCACCGTTTCATACGCGCCTTCAAGCGCTCTTGTTTGCCTTGGACCGGAGAATGTAGGAAATCTGTGTTGCGCCATTGGGAGATGGTCTCATGAGTGATCACAGCGCCTTCCCAAGGGGTAAAGTCAGTTGTAGGAAACAAGCTTTCTTCTAATACCTCTAACTCCCGATCAATCTTTTCCTTAAAGGCAATGGAGCCTTTAAACTGTGTCGCCGCGTCTATAGAAGAGTCAGACTGCTCAAAGCGTTTTTGTAGCTTATTTGTTTGATTGGCTAATTGAATAGCAGGATCATCAAGCACACTTAAAGCCCATTCGCTAAAAGTTGTTTGTTGAATATGACCCACACCTAATTCAGGAAGAACCTGCGATATGTAATCTAAAAACATCGCATTGGGCGCAAAGATAATCATGTTATCTGCCTGCATTTGTTCACGGTACTCATATAGTAAATATGCCAGTCTGTGCAATGCCACGGTTGTTTTACCACTTCCGGCGACTCCTTGAATAATGACAGCCTGATTTTTTTGGTGGCGGATGATCTCGTTTTGTTCTCCTTGAATGGTTGAAACGATGTCCTGCAAACGATTATCCTTCTGCTCTCCAAGCTTATAAAGAAGGAATTCATCTCCGCCACTGCTTATGGTTTCACCTTGCTTATAGCTATCAACTACCCGCATCAATTCTTGTTCGCGGATCATAATGTTGCGTTTCAGTTCAATTGTGCCATCAATGATGCCTTCCGGCGCTTCGTAATACACGTCATCCTCACTGCCGGAAAAGGCATAGAAGAGACTGGAAACAGGTGCCCGCCAATCAACAACAAGAACTTCACCTGATTGATCATCATGAACGCCTGCTTTTCCGATGTATAAGGGGGTAGCTTCAGACTTTCCATACTCCTCAAAATCCAACCGTCCAAAGTACGGCTCCTCCGTTGCCTTCTTAATGACTTGTCGCTGTCGTTCGCGACTATCTTCAAGGACTTGCTCATTAAAATCATCTCCTCGGTACCGGGGAAGACCTTCAAGTTGTTCTTGGTAGCTTTTGATCTTTGTCAGTTTCATGCGTAGAGCAATCTGTTCCTCTTGATATGACTCATACATTCAATCGCCTCCTTCTAGAACTATTTTGGGTGAATTGTCAAAAAAAATATAGACTTATATTTAAAAATTTGCTAAGCTACATACTATACAACTGCCAAAAATAATTAATACATATATTGGAAAAGAGATGCCTGTCTAAGGTGTCTCTTTTTTCACGTTTGTTTCGGATATTCTAAGACTTGAGAGTAAATCCTACCATAAAGGAGTGGTAGAATTGAAATGGAGAAAAAACGGGTTACTAGGTATGATTGCTTTCGTATTGTTGTTGATCACTGCGAATCCGGGACAAGCCGTTACCTTTAAGGATCTTCCTCAGGTGCAGGAATCGGATCATTGGATTGTGTCACTGAAGGAACCAACGAATGACTCACGAATCCAAAAGCCGAATCCGAAAGCATTTGATACGTATGAGCTTGAAGTGGAGAATAAGAAAGGTGACATGGGGGCTGTGATCGTTCGAGCGTATCGGGATGAACCTGATACAGATGTGAGGTATGGCCTTGCGATCATGGATGAACAACAAACAAAAGGCTTACTTACACTTGGAGGAGCGGCTACTTACTCAGCTATGTCCGTTACTAAGAAAGCAAAACAAATTGAGATCGATGTACTTTGGACGACTGGAATAGAAGGCGACCGACCATATAAGGAAACGTTTATTTTTAAACAGTAATGACCTTGTTCACTTATGATACACTAAGGGAAAAAGTGGAGGGACCCGTTGTGGATATTCTTCGCGCATTAAAAGAAATGTCAAAAACACTAAACGAAGGAACAGATGTGACGTCTATGCTGACGCCTGTCCTGACTAAGATTTTGCAAGTAACTGGCTTATCGAGTGGCTGGATTTTTCTGATTGATCAAAAGGGAAACCATACGCTTGTGGCAGAGTCGAATGTACCTGAAGCGCTAGCGTGTGCAGAGGGACGATTGCTTAAAAAAGGAGGCTGCTGGTGTAAACGCCAGTTCCTAAATGGTGAGTTAACAAAAGCAGTCAATATGCTTGAATGTCAGCGTTTGGAGCATGCAGTTGATCAGGAGCTCGGAGATACAAATGATCTTACTCATCACGCAACGATTCCGATCCATGCTGGTGACGAGCCGATTGGTATCCTTAATGTGGCTTCACCTGGAAAGATTCATTTTAAAGAAGACGAACTTAACATACTTGAAACGATTGGATATCAAATAGGAACGGCAATAAAAAGAGTGAAATTGTATGAACAAGAAGCGAAACGAGCGCTTGAGTACAGTCAATTAAGCTCTTTTCTACAGCGTTTACATACACTCTCTTATAAAAGCTCTGATCAAATACTGATGAGTGAATTCATACATACGTTTCAACTAAAACCAGAAGATGTAGATGTGACATTACCAATTGAACATCTAGCCTTTCTACATGAGAAACAACTAAGCCAAGAGCTCAGGGCGCATCTTCAGGAGCACCTTTGTCTGTTTAAAGAAAGACAGCGACTTCTTGAACTTGAAGAACAACTCACTCAACAAAAAGAGAGAGAGAAGCTAGCTCATGATTTGCATGACTCCGTTAACCAACTACTGTTTTCTTTGCAATTACGTCTAAAAGGATTATCTATGCGTCTGACAGAGCCTTCATTAAAAGAAGAGCTTCGAAGCTTAACGGATATTGTTCAAGAGGCACTCAAGGGCGTAAAAGAAGTTATTCAAGTACGCCGCTCAACTGGAGAAGAGCTTGATTTATCTAAGCAAATTCTCAGGTACGGGCAGCTTGTTGGAGTAAGAGTTGAACTCTTACATGATCAGTTGGTAACGTTCAGTGAAAAGGAACAAAAAGAGGTTTATCGTATCGTACAAGAAGCGATAAATAATACGAAAAAACATGCAGGCACAGAAGAAGTACAAATTTCCATACAGAACGATCATCAGCAACGAAAAATACAGATTAAAGATGCAGGTAGAGGCTTTGATGAACAAAAGGGTATTCTTCTAGACACGATCGGACTTAAAGGCATCCGCCTTCGAGCGCAGAAAATAAATGGAATCGCTACATTATCAACAAAAGAAGGATTAGGGACAACATGGGAAATCGTTTTCCCTGGGGAAGGGAGCAACCTAGATGAACCTATTAATCGTTGATGATCACCAGATGGTTCGTAAGGGGTTAGTTTATTTCTTAGAAGCTATCCCAGCGTTTCAAATTGTAGCAGAGGCTACAAACGGTCAAGAAGCGATCGATTTATATGATCAACACAAGCCTGATGTCGTTTTGATGGATATTGATATGCCCGTTCTAAATGGGATTCAAGCAACAACAAAGATCAAAGCAAGGTGGCCAGCTGCACGAATCCTTATTGTAACAAGCTTTGCTGATCAGGATTATGTGATCCCCGCTCTACAGGCTGGAGCATCGGGCTATCAGCTGAAGGATGTAGAGCCAGAAGAGCTTGTTGAAACAATCAATGCAGTGTATAAAGGTGAAAATAAACTGCATCCACACGTCATGAAGCATGTTCTGTCGCATGTAACCTATGACTCTACGAAACAACGATTAAACAGTTTAACAGAAAGAGAAGTGGATGTACTTAAGGAAATTAGTACAGGTAAGAGTAATAAAGACATTGCCGAAGCTCTTTTTATCTCAGAAAAAACGGTGAAAACACATATATCCAACCTGTTGTCCAAGCTGGAGCTTGCTGACAGAACCCAGGCAGCCTTATTCGCCATTCAGGCTGGGATTGCAAAGCCTATTATTTTATAGAAGGAGAATCATGAATGAAGCAATATCGGTGGTTAATTGGAGTTGGAGTAAGCGCGCTTATTGTGGTCCTAGGTTTTTTGATTAGAATTGAAGTGGATTCACCAGCAGATGAGACGGTCATTATCGACTATACATTAACAGAGTACAGCGCCCCAGCTTGTTTTGATGATGCCGGGTTTACGAATAACATTGACGATGCGACGTATGGGGAGATGGAGAACTCGGCGTTTTCTCCAGAATCGAAGTGTACGAGGGATGCATTTCAATCAGAATCGGTCCCCTTGTGGTTCTGGTATTTTAGATGATTTTTGACATAGAATAAAGCAAGTAAGGATCATTGATTCAGTCTGAGAATCAGTGGTCCTTTTTTTCGTTATTTCTCATTCCATCTACATCAAAAGTCTGAGAGAAGATCCATCCTTTGTGGCTATTTGGGGTCAGATTAGATTGGTACATTAAATGTACAGAATAGCTAGGGGGAATGGAACATGAATGCTACACAAATACGAATCGCACGACCAACGGATCAATTAGAGCGTATCATCGAATTTTATGAGAAGGGTTTAGGATTAAAACAAATTGGCTCCTTTCAAAAGCATAGTGGCTACAATGGGGTGATGTATGGGTTACCTGATGCTACGTATCACCTCGAATTCACACAACATATCGAGGGCAGCCCTTGCCCGGCACCAACAAAAGATAATCTACTCGTCTTTTATGTACCTGAGTATGAGGAGATCAAACAGGTAGCAGAACGATTGAACAAGCTAAGGTATGGAGAGGTGGAACCTGAGAATCCATATTGGAAGGAGCTAGGCATCACAATCGAAGACCCGGATGGCTGGCGAATTGTCCTCATGAATACAAAGGGATTGCAGTAAATTGAACGGGCTGTGGAACAATCGAAACGCAGTCGTCTTACTCGGGGCAAATCTCTTTGCATCAATTGGGATGGGTATCTTAAGTTTAGGAGTCGCTTGGTTGCTTGTAGACAGGCAAGGTGGAGAGAAACTACTTGGAATCGTCATGATCGCCACAACCATCTTGTTATTCTTAACGGCTCCGTTAATTGGTGTGATGATCGATCGATTTTCACGAAGAAATATTATGAGGGGGAACCAATGGTTTGTGTTGCTTCTCGTTACACCGATTGCAGTGTCCGCATCCATTAATCAAGGATTAGCAACGTGGCAGCTCGTTTTATTGTATGTAGTTTCAGTTGCGTATTATGGCGTTCACTACCCCAACATGCTGGCTTACGTCCAACAGCTCTTTGATAAAGGGAAACATGGTTCAATGAATGGCTTACTGGAAGTTCAATCTCAGTCTGCAAGTATGATTGCAGGGGGAGTAGGCGGTGTATTGTTTCAATTTATTGAACCGTCTCGTGTTCTTTTAGTAGTGGCCCTTGGTAGTCTAATTAGCTTGAGTCTGATTCACAACTTACCGAAAGATCAGCCTTTCAAGATCAAAAAGGTTGATCAGGTTCCAAAAGTGACAGAAAGGAACGTAGGACTGACCTTTATAAAGCAGAACCTCGCATTCAGTTTGGTTATCCTCTCGTTGCTCATCCCGTTTGTCACATTAATGGTAGGGAACTACTTACGACCAGTCTATCTAAATCAAACGCTTCAGGTTGATGCCTCCATCTATGGTTATACTAACATGCTTTATTCGCTTGGTGCTTGCATGGCGGGAGTGTTTGTTACTTGGCTGTTTGCTCGTTTTGGACCATGGGCTGCGGTGATTGTATCAGTTGGTTTTTATACGAGTTCGCTTTTTTTCATTGCCCTTATACAGTTCGTTCCACTCTTTTTGCTTTTGCAACTCTTTCAAGGTCTTGGAAATGCGGGCAGTCGAATTTGTAAACAAACGATCATGATGGCGAGAATTGATAACTCTCGGATTGGTCGTGTGAACGGAGTGTTCGACGCAATAGGGATGGGAGTTCGAGTGATCCTTCTTTTGCTATTCACCGTCTCGATGGACTGGTTTAGCACGCAGCTCGCTTTTCTTAGCATGGCCATTATATCAAGCGGTGCAATACTTATGATCATCGCAAATAGGTCACAGCTGGCCTTTGGATTAAAAAGGAACACTCAGTCAAAGCCTGTAAGGGGGGCTTCATGATGCTGGATATATATAAGCAGTGGGCTATTGATAAAAGGCATAAGTACATGCGAGAGTCAAATGAAGCTCGTTTAGCGAAATGTCTTAGCCTAAAGAAGAGGTCTTTCTTTCAATGGGTGAAGGGATTGCGGAAATGAAAAGGCAGGGACATAAATTAAATGAATGAGGAAATAACGAATAATACGATTCGACTATTCATCATTCGTGTGTGTTAAAAAAACGAGCGGAAGGAGAACCCGAGACTCCTATGGAACAGAACGTGGTGAAGACACTGCAGCGGCGCTTTTCCCGCGGAAGGGGCTGAGGCCGTTCCCATGGAAAGCGAGGGTTCTCCTGTAGCGGATATATTACTAAGTTCGTGTTTTATTTCTCAGTTAATCCATCTTCCTGACATCCAAAGAGAATGATACACACACTAAAAACAAGCAAAACAAGTGATCTTCTCACATCAACCACCTCATATGTTTTTCTATGATTATACGATAATATGGAAATAGTTTGTTAAAAAAGACATGAATTTCTCCGGGGAAATCCATGCCTTCTCTTTAATCAAACGTTTGTTTAACAGTCATTCTCTCATTCGGAAGTGGCGCCACTGTACGGAATCGAGGGTGCTCTGCCAGAATTGATTTTCTTAATTCACTCACTTTTGGGTGGTGTGAAAGTAAAAATTGATCCTTTGATTCGTACAATTCAATCAGCTCGCCCTCTTCCATGACACCAATCTGATCAGAGAGAGTGAAAGCTGCTTTAATATCATGTGTAATGAATAAATACGAGAGGTTATATTCATGTTTTAAGTCAGCCAGTAAGTCTAAGATTAAACTTTTCGTAATCATATCTAAGCTACTGACCGATTCATCTAATACAATAAGCTTAGGCTTTTGAGCGAGTGCCCGAGCAATTGTTACACGTTGTAGCTGTCCTCCGCTTAGCTCGTGAGGAAAGCGTGTTAATTCATTTTCGCTTAGATTTACACGCTCTAATAGTTCAATTACTTGTTTACGCATGTCGCCAGATGAAACTAGTCGATGGTTTTCCATTGGCTCACGAATGATTTGTTCGACGGTCATCCGCGGGTTGACGGCGGAATACGCATCTTGGAATACAATTTGAAGATCCTTACGAAGGAGCTTCTCATTTTCCTTTTTGTACATCTCTTTTCCTTGAAACAGAACGTGGCCGGACGATGGGGGATGGATGCCAAGAATGACTTTTCCAAGAGTGCTTTTACCCGAACCGCTTGTACCAATTAACCCCAAGCACTTTCCTTCATCGATCCCAAAGGAGATGTTATGAAGAACATTTCTCTGTTTTTGTCCAAATGAAAAAAGATTCTTTGATCCGTAGTGAGCATGAACTTGTTTCACTTCTAAAACTCTCAAAATGTAACGCCTCCTTGGCCTAAAGGGAATCACCCGTTTGAATAAAAGTAAGGCTGACCTTCTGCATAAAGGGAGGGTCTAGTCCGTAATAATCTTTTGGTATATTCATGTGTTGGTTTGTCAAACAACGTTAAGACTGGAGCTGATTCAACGATCTGTCCATTTTGCATGACGATCACATCATCAGCCATCTCGGAGATGACACCGAGGTCATGAGAGATCAAAAGAATAGAGGTTCCGTACGTTGATCGTACATCCTCAAGTAACCGTAATACGGATAGTTGACTTGATAGATCAAGGGCCGTTGTTGGTTCATCTGCGACAATAAGCGCCGGCTTTAACGAGGCGGTAATGGCAATCATAACTCGTTGAAGCATGCCACCACTCAACTCAAATGGATATTTTTTCATAAGTTCTTTTGGATCTTTTAGATTAACGCTCTGCATGGTTTCTATGGCAAGCTCAGCCGCTTCTTTTTTAGAGAGGGACAAATGAGTTCGTAGCGTCTCAATGAATTGCTGACCGATTGTGAAGACAGGAGTGAAGGCATTCATCGGATTTTGCATAATGAATGCAACTTCTTTTCCACGAATCGATCGCATCTTCTTTTCACCAAGTCCATTTAATTCTTGTCCTTTTAATCGAATGCTACCCTGTACTTGCATCGTTTGTTTGTTGTGAAGCTGGAGGATCGACATACTTGTGATCGTTTTGCCGCAACCACTTTCACCAACAATGCCTAGTATTTTACCTTTTTCAAGCTGAAAGGAGATGTTTTTGATTAAAGGCGAAAGGCCATTATGTGTTTGAACGTCTGTTTGCAAATTCGAAACGCTAAGAATCTCTTGCTCTTCCATCATAACCCTCACTTTTATTAACGTCTTTTCACAGCATATTTTTCGGATAAGGATTCACCTAGTAGATTAAAACTAATGACAACAAGCATGATCATGGCCCCAGGATACACCATTACCATTGGATTTGTTCGGATATATGATTTACCTTCAAGAATCATCGAGCCCCACTCCGGTGTAGGTGGTTGAATGCCGAGTCCGAGAAAGGACAGTGAAGATAAACTCATGATCGACCAGCCCATTTCGAGCGTTCCAATGACTGCAAGCGAAGGCAGGATATTCGGAAGAATGTGCTTCCGAATAATTGCAATAGAAGAAGAACCACTAATCCTTGCAGCTGTGATATAGTTTTGACTTTTTAGGCTTAGAACCATGCCTCGAACGACTCTAGCATAGTATACCCACTGTACAAGAACGAGCCCAATAATGACTTGCGTAGGACCTGCTCCCCAGATACCAACAAAACCTAAAACAAAGATAAGACTTGGAATCGACATAAGTCCATCAGCAAATCTCATAAGGACTTGATCAACCCATCCGCCTACGTAGCCGGCAACGACGCCAACCACTAAGCCAATGCCTAGTGCCGTACAAAAGATAATTAATGCGTACCCTAGTGAGATTCGTGCGCCAAATAAGATTCTTGAAAAGATACATCTACCTAAGTGATCTGTGCCGAGCGGATAGGTCCACGAAGGTGGCTGTAATCGATTGATTGAATCAACTAAGGTAGGATCGTTCGGCATAATATAAGGTGCAATAAGCGCGATTATGAAAATAATTCCTAAAATAAATGAGGAGATTACCATCATTTTATGACTGTAGAAAAAGCTTCGGAATGTAGTCGTCATTTTGATCCACCTCTAACCCTTGCAATTCGTGGATCAATCATCATTTGCAATAGATCTACTAGTAGATTGGCAAGTAGGAAAATAGCAGAAGCGAGTACCACATATCCTTGAATGACGGGAATGTCACGATTAAACAAAGCATCAATAAAATATCGTCCAAAGCCAGGCCATGAGAAGACAACTTCAACAATAATGGCCCCTGTCATTAAGTTTCCAAGATTCATTCCAAGTCCCGCAATCATTGGGGAAATAGACATCCGGAATAGATGTTTTCCGATTATTAACTTCTCACGGAGGCCCCTGGTACGAGCAAATAATACATAGGGCTCCTTTAAATTATCCATGACACTTGTGCGTAAAAGGCGTGTGTAAACGGCAATTAACGGAAAGGCCAATGTAAGTGAAGGTAAGACTAAGTGCTGCCACGAACCGGTTCCTTCAACAGGGAACAAGTCAAACTTCACGGATAGAAAAAAGATTAATAAATAACCTAACCAAAAGGAGGGGATGGAGGCCCCAATAAAAGAGAGGGCCCGACTGAGATGATCAATTAGACTGTTTTTCTTCATGCCTGCAAAGAAACCGATCGGAACACTAACAACAATGGCAATAAGTAAACTTGAGATCGATAACTGAATGGTTGCCGACATCCTTGACGTAATCTCTTGAAACACAGGCTTGTCTGTAAGATAAGATAAGCCAAAATCGAATTGGCTTATCCTTTTAAGAGACTCCAGGTACTGAACAACAAAATGCTGATCTAACCCTAGCTCTGCCCTTTTATCCTCAATCATTTGATCCGTTGCTTGGATGTGAGCAGCTGCGAAATAAGCCTCTGCCGGATCAACTGGAGATAAACTAATCATTCCATAGGTAACAAATGTAGCGATAAGAAAGATCGGAACAATCATTAGTATTCGTTTCATAATATACATGCTCATGTTGTTGTACTCCCGTTCAGTCCTAGTTACGTTTTATACCTGAGAATGAATGCTCATCTCGATTAGGAGAAAACGTGAAATCAGAGATGTCTTCTTGGTACAATGCAATTTTGTTTACATAGGATATTGGAACAATGGCTGCTTGTTCTTGCAGGGATCCTAGTATTTCTCGGTAAAGCTCTTCTCGTTCTTCTTCATCTGTTGACTTGAGAACTGTATCAATTTGTTCTATGATTTCGTCTTTGTTTTCGTAGGAAGAAATGGCTTCATTAAAACCAAACCCTTCTGTTGCTATAATATTAGCAAATGTGTGAGGATCATAAGGTGCGCCATAGTTACTAAAGAAATTCATATCAAAATCATTCGCCTTAAAGCGTTCGATCTGTGTACTGAGCTCAATGCCTACAATATCAAGCTTAACTCCAAGGGCTGTCCATTCAGATTGTAAGGTTTCAGCCATTGTTTTTTGGATTGATTCCGAAGAGTTATACATTAATTCAAACTCTAAAGGCTGACCATCTTTTTCCCGAACTTGGCTTCCATTAGGTAATGTCCACCCAGCTTCCTCAAGAAGTTCAATCGCTTTATCTGGATCATACTCTATCGGTGTTGCATCAATATTCGAAGTGTACGGCATATTTGGAGGCAGAATGTAGTCTGCTGCTTCTTCAAGTCCGGATGTTACGCCTTCAACTAAGCCTTGTTTATTAAACCCATAATGAAGGGCTTGTCTCACGCGTTCATCAGAAAGCTGCTCTTTCGTTGTGTTCATAACAAGCTGTCTAGTAGCGACTGGATCAGACACACTTGTTTTATATTCACCGGTTGATTCAAGTTGTTTAAATGAATCGAGACTGATAATTCCTTCTCCGTATATAAGGTCAACATCACCCTTTTCAAAGGCAAGAACACGGGTCTCTGCATCAGGAATTACCTTAATCGTAAGAGATTCTTCTTCTGGAAGATCACCCCAGTAATTGTCGTTTCGTACAAAGGTCGCATATTCGTCTACTTTATAATCGTCTAAAATCCACGGACCAGTACCAACAGACTTTTGAATGTCTTGTAATGCAGGATCAAGATCTTGAACATTTGTATCACCAAAACGCACAGGTCTTACAACGGTAAGCTCTTGAAGTGTAGGGTAATAAGGCTCTGTTAATGTAATTTTAAATGTATATTCATCTACGGCTTCTGTATCGTTAATTTTTGGAATGAAACCTAACCAGCTGTGTATATCAATGTTTTCAAGTATGTTTTCAAAGTTTGATTGAACAGCGTCAGCGTCAAACGTTGTACCATTTGTAAATTCTACGTCATCACGTAGGTGAAAGGTATATTCCAGACCGTCTTCGGAGATGTCCCACGACTCTGCAAGATGAGGAATTAATTCTCCTCCTTCTCCATATGTAACTAATGGCTCATACATCATGGACTGAGCGAAAAGTTGAGATGGAACGTAAACATGGGGATCCATTTCTCCAATATCATATGGCCATGCGAATGTAAGAGTATGCTCATCAGGTGCTTGAGAGCCTTGATTGTCTGCTTCTCCAGTTGAACATGCACCTAAAAGTAGTGCGGATGTTAGTGTGATACCAATGATTGAATGTGTTCGATTAATCATACTCTCTCAACCTCTCTAGATGAAAATGAAAACTATTATCAATAGTAGATTTAAAGACAGACTTTGTCAATAAGAATTTGAACATTCAAATAGGTTGCGTGAATCACATGAAACCTTTGCGGGAGAGGAGGTATGACAGTTTAAGGGTACTCTGTAAAATCGGTTTCAATTGTTAATAGCAGGAAATTAACGTGTGAATCGAGAAGTGTTTAGATAAAGTGAGGTGCTGTGGTATGGAAAATAAATTTGATCAGTTAGAAAATCAATTTACGTATGCTGAACGAACTGCACATCAGGAATGGATACAGCTCATTCTTTCTAAGGTAGTGCTTGAGGACAAAAGAGTAGCGGATATTGGCTGTGGAGGTGGAATCTATACTAGGATGCTGGCAGAATGTGGGCCACGCTCCGTTCTAGGTGTGGATTCCTCTAAGCGAATGCTTGAAGCGGCTCAAGCAAAAACAACAAGTGATACGATCCAATATGTCTACGCCGATGGAGAGAACTTAGCTCCTCTCGCTGATGGCAGTCTTGATGTCGTGGTAGAACGGGCTGTGATTCACCATCTAACCGAACTGCTTCCTAATATGAAAGAGATTTCTCGTGTGCTTTCAAAAGAGGGAGGAGTCGCAATCATCCAAGATCGAACGCCTGAGGACTGTTTAATAGAAGGATCGCCAACGCATATTCGTGGCTATCTATTTGAATGCTTTCCGTTTTTAGCAGAATTGGAAAAGAAGCGTAGGTTTTCAGATGAAGCGGTCCAGAAGGCAATGCTTGCGGCAGGCTTTAAGTGTGTGGAAAAGGTTGAATTGTGGGAAACACGCACTGTATATTCAACCATAAATGAGCTGGCAGAAGATCTACTGTCTAGAAGAGGACGAACCATTCTGCATGAGTTAAATGATGAGCAACTAAAAGAGTTTGTGAGTTATGTATCGTCAAAGCTTTCACAGGAGCGGGAGATTATTGAGAAAGATCGCTGGAGTGTATGGTTTGGCTTTTGTAACTGAAGAGAGAGGCGGGGAATAGAGTTGAGCGAGCTGAAGGTCGTAATTGGATCGGGTGGCTACAATAATAATCCTGGATGGCTCCATACAGAAGAGGATGAACTGAATCTACTAAAGCGTTCAAGCTGGAGAGAGAATTTTAAAGAAGAGTCTATCTCTGCGGTTGTAGCCGAACATGTGTGGGAGCATCTTACATATGAAGAGGGCCTAAGTGCGGCTCGTCTGGTAAGAGATTATCTAATGATAGGCGGACACATTCGTTGTGCTGTACCTGATGGATATTTTCCAAATGAAGAGTATCAACGGATTGTACAAGTGGGTGGACCAGGACCCGAGGACCATCCCGCCTTTACCCACAAGATTGTGTATACATACCAGACGCTCCAATCACTTTTTAAGGAAGCAGACTTTAAAGTCAACTTGTTAGAGTATTTTGATGAGCAAGGAGTCTTTCATACAAGTGATTGGAAGAAAGAAGACGGAGTCATTTACAGATCGTCTAAGTATGATCCGAGAAATCAAGGAGATGGCCCACACTTTCCATCGCTTATCATCGATGCAACAAAAATAGATAACGGATAGGAGAGAAGAATTCAATGTGGAAGCAGGAGTTACTTGAGACAGAACAGGGTATATTTGAAGTGTTTATGAAAGGTGAAGGCGACCCTTTGTGTGTGACTCATTTATACAGCGAGTTTAACGACCGAGGTAACTACTTTGCTGATCCATTTACGGAAGCGTTTACTGTATATTTGGTGAACCTGCGCAGTGCAGGAAATTCGCGCGTCGTTGCTGCTGAAAGTGAATGTAGCATGCGACAAAGTGTAGAAGATTTGGAAGCCATTCGTCGTGCCTTGCAAATTGATACATGGAGCTTTGCAGGACATTCAACAGGAGCGATGCTTGGACTGGTTTACGCAGTTGAGTACCCGGATTCATTAGAAAAGGTTCTAATTAATGCGGGTGCTGGAAGTTATGAGTACATGAATCATCCGGACTGTATCTACAATCGCTCAAACCCCTCTAATTCAAGGGTACTAGAATTACTGGATACCATAAAATCGAGTGAGTCAGTGGATGAACGAAGAGCTGCAAGTAAAGAATGGACACAGATGTCGATCTATCGTCCTGAACGATATGACGAGTATTTCTCAAAGCCTAGTAGCGGAAAAATCGTCGGGAGGCGGCTTAATTATTTTTCGTATCAGGAACTACCTACTTTTAACTTGTTCGAGCAGCTTCCTCATGTAAGAGTTCCTGCAATCATTAGCTGTGGGAAATATGATAGACAATGCCCACTCGACTGCTCCATACAGATTCATGAAAGCTTACCGCATTCAGAGCTTGTTATCTTTAATGAAAGCAATCATAATGCCTTTTTAGAAGAAGAACATGCGTTTAATGAGCTTGTTCAAAGGTTTAACCAACTTAGAGCCTAACCATCTAAGAATGAATTGGGGAATGTGTATTGGGAATATTCGTTTTCCTTAAGAAATACAAGGCAATGGTGGGGATCTCCGTTGTACTTGTGTTAATGGAATTAAGTGTTGAGCTGTTTCACCCGTACTTGCTTGCTCGAATGATTGATGATGGAATTATGCAAGGAGATATGGAAACGGTTGTATTTTGGGGAGTTATTATGATGGGCCTCACTCTCTTAGCCTTTGGTGCGGGGGTGTTGAATTCCTTCTTTGCAACGCATGCAGGTCAAAGTACTGGCTATGACATTCGAGAACAGGTGTATAAGCGAATCCAGTACTCTTCCTTTGATCGACTGAAGCAGTTTGCTACTTCTTCACTCATTATGAGACTGACAAATGATGTAACTCAAATTCAAAATAGTATCGTGATGACTCTTCGTTACATGCTACGTCCGCCTTTAGTCATCGTCGGTGCATTAACTATGGCTCTTATTATCAACTATCGCTTAGCTCTCGTTTTAGTTGTTGTAATACCGATTGTCATTCTGCTTGTTGGGTGGGTGTTCAAAAAGGGCGCAAATCAATTTAAGTTGGTTCAAACAAAGCTTGATGGTGTCAATCATGTGATGAGGGAGAATTTACTAGGGTTTAAACTCGTTAAAGCCTTTGTCAGGAGAAAAACGGAAGCGGCTCGGTTCTTAAATGTAAATAAGAGCCTAAGGGATAAGCTCATTTCTTCTTTGCGGTTAATGGAATTAACTCAGCCTGTTCTTTTACTTTTGATGAATGGATCCATTCTTCTTATCCTGTGGTTTGGCAGTGAGTCCATACCCACTGGAGCAATTCCTGTTGGGGATCTAGTTGCTGTTGTGAACTATGTTTTGCGTATATCTGCGGCACTTTCTTCCATTCCACTCGTGATCATGACCTTCTCAAGAGCGAAGGCTTCCTCCGAACGATTGACGGAGGTACTTGGAACGCTTGAAGAAGAAAAAACAGATGAATATGAAGTAGCTTCCAAACAAATTGCAGGGAACATTCAGTTTCAAGATGTCACATTTTCATATGAAGAAAAAGAGATTCCGGATATTGAGGACATTAACTTCCAGATAGAAGCTGGTCAACGCGTTGCGATTATGGGAGCAACAGGATCGGGCAAGTCTGCACTCTTCCAGCTGATCCCACGCCTGTATCGTCCAACATCAGGCGAGATCAGAATTGACGAGCAACCACTTGAATCCTTTAACGTCGTTCAGTTGAGAAAGCAAATAAGCTATGTTGCGCAGGAGACCTTTCTATTTTCAGGTAGTATTCGCGACAATATTTGTTGGGGCAGACCAGATGCAACAGACGAAGAGATGATTCAAGCGGCGAAGGACGCGCAAATTCATGATGTCATTATGAAGTTACCGAATCAATATGATGCGAATGTTAGTCAAAGAGGAAGTAACTTATCGGGTGGACAGAAGCAACGCATCGCTATAGCTCGAGCTCTCATTCGAAACCCTCGAATCCTGTTGCTGGATGATAGCACTAGTGCATTAGATGCGAAGACGGAGCACCGATTCTTGGTAGCTTTAAAACAGTATGAGTGCACAACTCTTATGATCACGCAAAAGGTGTCAACTGCTATGAAATCCGATTATATTCTAATCATGGATCAAGGACGAATTGTCGCACAAGGATCACATCAAGAACTAAAGCAAACATCGGACCTTTACCTTGCGATGCTTGCTTCACAACAAAAGGATGTAATCTAAAAAAGCTATCCTGACCAGGTCGGGATAGCTTTCCTTTATTTTTTTCGCATGGAACGAAAGATAAAACTAACGATTAAGACAAGAATAATCGCACCGAGTAATGCAGGGATAATAGCGAAACCACCCGCTGAAGGGCCCCAATCTCCAAATAACCAGCCACCAAGGTTGGCTCCAATAAAACCAGCAATAATATTACCAATAATACCAAACGGTACGCCTTTGCCTGTTATCGCTCCAGCAGCCCAACCAATTAAACCACCAATAATCAAACTCCATAGAAAGCCCATGTGAATTCCTCCTTTTCGTTTTTTCTAATGGGCTTAGTTTGACCAAGAGGTTCTATTCTATT
The DNA here is from genome assembly GCA_037965595.1 of Alkalihalobacillus sp. FSL W8-0930. NCBI lineage: Bacteria > Bacillati > Bacillota > Bacilli > Caryophanales > Bacillaceae > Alkalihalobacillus > Alkalihalobacillus sp. FSL W8-0930. The sequence continues at coordinate 426,702 of CP150183.1, forward strand.
CGTTCACAACTGTATTGCCGTTTTTCTAATAATATCCAATACTTATTTTTAAGCAGAAACCACCAAACGTATGTTACATTATAAGTTGATATAAAGCTTAATAGAGGTGTTTAGTATGGAAATGACAGTAGGTAGAAACGAACCATGTCCATGTGGCAGTGGTAAAAAATATAAGAAATGCTGTATGAATAAAAAACAAGTGACAGATATCAACCAAGCACGTGAAGAGCGTGTTGCACAACAAAAGCATCAGCTGACTAAAAAGCTGCAGGCTTTTATGGATAAAAAGGTTACATATAGCGAATTCTTAACCCTTCAATCAGAATTTCACCGTCGTTCAAATCGGTTAATTCCTGAACGTATTGAAGAAGGCTACGTGAACTTCTGGCTTAATTTCTTTTATGCCCACGAGAATGGGTTAACAGGAGTGAAGTGGTTCCTACAAGAAGAAGGACATCGTCTTCAATCAGCTGAGAAGGAATTAGCAGAACAATGGACAACGCTTAAGCCACGCCTGGTACAAGCCGTAAATCAAGTTGAGCAGGAGATCGTCTTCCTGGACCTTTACACAGAAGAAACCTTTAAGATGACGAAGGATACAGAGAACCTCCCAACCTTCAGACCTTGGTACGGGACAATCGGTTTAATTGAATTCTTTGGGGAAACACCTTTCTTTAATGGCATTCGAATTCTTCAAGGACCGGATCACGTAGAACGCGCTAAGATTGCTGTTAATGAGTTAATGGCTGAACAAAAGGTTTCACATGAGGAAGCCATGACACAGTACTTCCCAGAAGTATTAGGAGCATTACTTGCGAAGGAACAACGTCCGTTTACAATGAGCCAGTCAAAAATGACTCAAATAACAATTGAAGCAAATGTAGAACAAACTCAGACGTTTGCCACTTTACTTAAAGACCGTGATGAATTTGTCGTTTACGATTGGCGCGATCAGCAAAAGCACTTAACACAAGCAGAAAACTGGGCTACGTATAAAGACAGTGCGGTTGATAGCGAAGTGTTGATGGCTGATGCAGTAGCGACGCTTGAGTTTTCTGGATCTCACATGACGTATACCACCTATACAAAAGAGAAGGCAGAATGGTTTAAACAACTGCTTGAGGCTTATCCGCAGTTTGTGGGTAGTTTAGAGGAATCAGTTAAAACGCAACCAGCTGGAGCTATGGCCTTTTCGAATAAGCTATTGCAAATGACAGGGGAGCCACCAGAATATTTTGCTCTCTACGCGGAACAAGCTAAGTCCTTTGACTTAAGCGCTCCAATCCCAGCACTTGATCAGCACAGTATCTATGAGCTGGTTGATAACAACCAAATGGATGCGGCTGAGAGCTGGTTTAGACAAAGTGAGTTTAATCTTTATGATCAAGTGATTTCGAAGTATCAAACTGTTGATGTTACGTTTGATATCAATCATTTCCGTAAAGAGGCTGGCTTACCTGAGTCTCCGTTTGTTACTCAAAAAGAGAATCGAGAAAGTAGTATCAAACCAATCTACTATCACAACAATCAATTCCTTTCTGTAAAACAAGAGGATATCGAGACATATGAAGACTTAGGATTTAGTCCAAATACCGTTGATGCATTTTACCATGATCCGATTTTGCGCTTCTTCAAAGAGAAAACAGATGGAAAGGCAGCAGGTACGGTTCGTAAATACCGGACAAGCTTATTTACCATTCGTTATTCACTAGAAGTACAACGAACGAAGGATTGGTCTGATTGCACAAAAGACTTCTGGAAAAAACACTTACTCATTGATCTATTTGAAAATGATGTCATTAGCCAAACACAGGTGAAAGACCTATTAAGTACAATTAAAGCATTTACGAAGTGGCTTGATCAAAACGCGGGAACAACAACCCATGCAGACGCTTCTGCAGTTTGCTCGGAGCTTGAGTCTTCCCTTATTGAAGCTGTTAAAGTGTATAATCTCTCGTCCGATTCAGGTCGATTCTCCCTACCTCAGTATCAGAAGGTTGAACCTGAAGCAACAGGTGGATTATTCAAAGTAACAGAAGTGACTGAAGATCGTGTTCAAGTGAAGTCGATGGATACAAAAGATACATTAACCTTTGTTTTACCGAAAAAGGCTCAAAACTTAGTGAACGAAGGTTTAATCCTTGAAGCAGTTGTGGAAGAAGCTGAAGATCAGCATGCTGAGCTTGCAAAATTGCTGAATGTTTATCCTAAAGAAGCGTATCAGTACCTGTAAAAAGGAAATAGCACTTGTCAGATTCGACAAATTCTGATATTGTGTTTTTAACACAACACAACCACATATTCTTATTAAGAGGAGCAGAGGGACTGGCCCGATGATGCTTCAGCAACCCCGCAATTGCGGAAGGTGCTAATTCCTGCAGGTGAAAGACCTGGACGATAAGAGCTGAATGACTTACCACAACCATTTCAACCCTCTTATTTTAGCGAATAAGAGGGTTTTTATTGTTTTTAGGAAAACATGAGAGTAAAGGTAAGAGATCGCTTTCAAACCTAGTATCCTCATCGATATAGAAATTTTTATAAGGAAGGCAGGTACGACCATTGATTGAATTTAAAGGAGTCAGCAAGGTATTCAAAACAAAAGATCGCGAAGTAAAAGCACTTGATGATGTGACCTTTCGTGTAGAAAAAGGGCAAATCGCAGGTGTCATTGGATTTAGTGGGGCTGGGAAAAGTACATTAATAAGGAGCGTCAACTTGCTTGAACGCCCAACGGATGGGGACGTGATCGTAAACGGCCAAAGCATTATGTCATTAAAGGGAAGCCAATTACAAAAGGCCAAGCGCGATATTGGTATGATCTTTCAGCACTTTAATTTGCTTCAATCAAAAACAGTGTTTGAGAATGTAGCTGTACCCTTGCGACTTGTTCGTACACCTCAAGCAGAAGTGAAAAAGCGTGTAGCGGAATTGCTTGAATTTGTTGGATTATCAGATAAAGCGGAAAGCTACCCAGAACAACTTTCTGGAGGACAGAAGCAGCGTATTGGAATTGCTCGTGCACTTGCATCAAATCCAGCCGTCCTTCTATGTGATGAGGCCACGTCAGCACTTGATCCAGAAACAACTAGTGCGATTCTCCAGCTTTTGAAACGAGTGAACACAGAATTTAATGTGACGATTTTAATCATCACTCATGAAATGGGCGTTATACGAGAAATCTGTGATCGTGTAGCCGTAATGGAATCAGGACGAATCATTGAAGAAGGAACGGTCCTCGATGTTTTCTCAAAACCACAGCATCAGACAACGAAGAACTTTGTTCGTTCCGTCGTGAATGATCAAATTCCAGCAAGCGTGAGACGTATCTTGGAACAAGGTTCGGAAAAAACAAGAATCTACAAGATTGAGTTTATTGGTGAATCCTCAGGGAAACCACTTTTATCTGAGCTTGTAAGAAAATTTGACGTCGATGTTAATGTTCTTTTTGGAAACATTACAGAAATTCAGGACACACCATTCGGAAGCTTAACTGTTGAAGTGCAAGGTGAACCCGAGTCACTAGAAGCGGCATTTCAATTTATTTTAGACAAAGAGTTACTTGTATCGGAGGTGAAACTTGATGCTTGAGAGCCTACCAGAATCCATTAGACCAAATATCTCAACGGATATACTGATCACCTCCCTTTATGAAACGTTATATATGGTGTTCTTATCCTTACTGTTTTCAGCGATTATCGGTATTTTACTTGGTGTTGTACTAGTTGTGACACGTAAAGGGCATATTCTTGAATGTACTTGGCTTTTTAATATATTAAATCCGATTATTAATGTGCTGCGGTCAGTACCATTTATTATTTTAATGGTAGCGATTATTCCGTTCACTCGTTTTATTGTTGGAAGTGCTGTTGGAATGGAAGCGGCCGTAGTACCGCTCGTTGTCTACGCAGCACCGTACATTGCCAGGTTAATTGAGAACTCACTACTTGAAGTCGATCCCGGCATCATTGAAGCGGCTGATTCAATGGGAGCATCAAAAGCTCAAATTATCTTCCGCTTCTTACTACCGGAAGCAAAAGGCTCACTCATTTTAAGTATTACCACAGCTACGATTGGACTTGTTGGTGCAACAGCAATGGCAGGTGCGATTGGAGCAGGTGGAATCGGTAATGTCGCAATCACTTATGGTTATCAGCGTTTCGATAACGCTACAATGGTCATCACAGTTATCTTATTAATTGTTATGGTACAAGGCTTGCAATCACTTGGAAACTTACTTGCTAAGAAATCAAGAAGAAGATAAAACAGAGAGAAAAGGGTGGAGAGTATCATGAAAAACACATTAAAATTATTGGTAGCAGGACTTGGAATTGCAGCACTTACTGCATGTGGTTCAGGAGATGAAGAGACAGTTAAAATCGGTATCGCAGGAACAGATGCGCGTCAGTGGGATTTTATCTCTGATATCGCAAAAGAAGAAGGTATTAACATTGATATCGTAAGCTTTAATGACTATGTTCAACCAAACCAGGCGCTTGCGGACGGCGATATTGATGCAAATGCGTTCCAAACGGTATCTTATTTTGATAACTTCAGAGAAGAAAATAACATGGACTTAGAAGCCATTGGTACAACAATTCTTGCACCACTTGGTATTTATTCTGATCGTTACGATTCAATTAAAGACATTCCAGATGGAGCGGAAATTCTAATTGCGAATGAAGTAACAAACCAAGCGCGTAACCTTATGCTTTTACAAGAAGCAGGATTGATTGAGCTTGATGATGACTTTGGTGTAACAAGTGGATTAGATAAAATTAAAGACAACCCGAAGAATCTTAAACTGACAGAGATCGTTCCTGCTAACGCCCCGCGACTAATGCAAGACGTAGATGCAGCTGTTATTAATAACGGAATTGCTGTTGATGCTGGGCTAAGCCCAACAGAAGATTCACTTGCTCGTGAAGATGAAACAGCAACACCTTACATCAATATCATTGCTGCACGCGGAGACAATGCCGACGATCCAACGCTTCAACGTATCGTTGAAATTTATCAATCAGATGAAGTAAAAGAATACATTGAAGAGGAATACAAAGGAGCAACGATCCCAACGTTTATTTCTCTAGAGGAATTAAATAGCTACCCACGTTAAGATGAAAAAAAGGAGTGTCTGATTAGACGCTCCTTTTTCTATGATCTACATCAAAAGGCTTAGATATGATCATCAGTTTAACCCACGTAATAAGCATGTACGTAAGGTAATCTTAATCAAAAGGAAGTGATGGTGTGAAAGATAATCAATGCCTAACATACTTAAGGATTATGAAAATGGAGTTAAGGAAGCCAACATATGACTACCTGCACCAACTATGTCATGCTCACCTTCATACATTTGCATTTGAAAACATTAGTAAGCTGATCCTAACAGCTTCAGGTGAAGATTGGATACCATCTATAGAGCAATATATTGAGAATTACTTGCTGCACCATTATGGAGGAACCTGCTATACTCTGAACTCTTCATTTATGCACTTATTACTTAAAATTGGGTTTAACTGTTCACCAGTTAAAGTAGGAAAAGATCATTTAGCGATTATCGTATCATTAAACGAATCAAACTATTATGTAGATGTAGGGTCTGCAGCACCAATTTTTAAGCCGATTAACCTTGACTTAGTTGAACCCTCCATCAGAAAGTTTGGCTCTGAGAAGATACAAATTATACGGAATGATTTAGGATATGAATACGTGAGATGGAAGGGAAATCAAAAGCGAGATATGGATTGGACGTTTAACATGCGTAATAGAATTCAGGTGGATACGTTTAAGCCTGTTTATCATAGGTCAATTCAACCTGAGGCTTCGTTTATGAAGATTCTCCGTTGTAAAATATGGCAGAATAATCGTGGGCGATCACTTTCATTAATCAACAATGAATATACGATAGAGTATAATAACGGAACGAAAACAACTACGTATATATCTTCGGTTAGTGAGATGGAAAATTTGCTTGATAAGCAATTTAATTTAAAGCGCATGCCAATAAAAACTGCAATTGAATTACTGGAGAGACATGGGATAGATATATTTCAAAGAAAATGAGAAACAAACCGGGGCAAGCTAAGGCGTCCCGGTTTGTTTGTCGTTCTATTCTTTTTCTGCATTCTTTTCTTTTGTCTCAGCTCTTCTTGTAAAGAAGATGCTAATTAGAACGATCGTAGCTAAGATAAGCAACAGTGTTGGTGAGATTGTGATAAAACCAGCAATATGCAAAATAGCCAACACTAGAAGAACCACATTCATCAGGATTCGGATCGTTCGTAATACATTCATATTCACTTGATAACACCTCATTTTATAAAACCGATCTACTTATACTATAAATCAATGCTGTGCTGTTTTCCATAGACGTGTGAATGCAGCCGGATTCGGGTACCTGAAGGGTGAGGTGAAGAAAATGGGATACTACGATTCAGTTGACTTTGATAATACGGACTTTCGCAAAGAACCACACAAGTACAAGGTCGGGCGCGGGGAGCAAGGTGTCTTAATGGTTGAGCCATATAAAGGAGAAATTTTACCTAATTGGCGGTTCAAAACACCTGATATTGCTCAGGAGTCAGCGGATACGATTTATCAGCAATACTGTGATTATAAAGAAAACGATGATTTTGTTGGAATGGATATGGCACGAAAGTTTTTACAGATGGGCTACACAAGAGCACGTCGCTACGCTAACTATCCCGGTGGCAAAAAGTACGACAAGAATGGAGATCTAAACGAGCGCGATATTGATCAAACAAAAGCCAAATCAGCAGAGATTTTCGAAGAGAAATGGATCACTGTGCGTGAGGACGAAGAGTACTTAAAGATGAAGAAAGAGCATCAGAAGAAGTATGGATGAAGAGAGTGAATAGAAACTTCTACTCCATATTAAACAGCTTAGGGTGTAATAAAAAATAGCAAATACGAATAGCGAATGATTCTAGGATCGAATCATTCGCTATTCGTATTTTTAACAAAATAAGCGGAAGGAGAACCCGAGACTCCTGCGGTAAAATACGTGGTGAAGACACTGTAGCGGCGTATTTTCCGCGGAAGGGGCTGAGGCCGTATCCGCGGAAAGCGAGGGATTCTCCTGTAGCGGATGAATTGCTACAATTGTAATTTCTATTCTAAATAACTTTGATATCCTAGGTTCTTTTTGCCGTGTGTCAAAAAAGTATTAGTGTGCAAAAAAGTATTAAGAACGATTGAAAGTACTGATACATAGCGATTAACGAGTACAAAAATTAACTATTGTCTGTAAGGTTAGTCCATTCTATATTTGAATGGCAGAACATGACAATACTGCAAAGTTGAGAGGGGGACGTTTTAGATGTTTAGAGGGAAAAAGGCAAAGCTAGGCTTGTCCTTATTTAGCGCAGGAGTAGTACTTCTTGTAGGCTGTAGTGAAAAAGGATCTTCTACTGAAGGTGGTGAGGAAGGTGCATCTATCGAAACAATCGATATTATGACGATGAGCTACACACCAGAGCCTCCGCAGAATGATAGTCTGGTTATTAAAGAACTGGAAGAGCTGACAGGTAAGAAAATGAACATGTTATTTGTTCCTTCTACAACGTATGGTGATCGATTTAATGTAACACTCGCTTCAGGAAATCTTCCTCATGTGATGCTTGGCGATAAGAGTCCAAGTTATATAAGTGCCGTACGTGACGGTGCTTTTTGGGATTTGACGGACTATCTAGATGACTATGAGAATCTCAAGATCAACGATATTGTAAAAGAAAATGTTTCCATTGAAGGTCGTGTTTATGGGATTCCACGGGCTAGACCTCTTGGTAGAAATGCTGTGGTCATCCGGAAAGATTGGCTTGAAAACCTAGGAATGGATATGCCGGAAACATTAGAAGACTTTCATGAAGTTTTGAAAGCGTTTACTTATGATGATCCAGATGGAAATGGTGAGGATGATACGTACGGAATGGCGATATCAGAATTTGAGGGTCCTTGGGATATCATGCAAACGTGGTTTGGTGCACCAAATAAATGGGGTTTTGATGAAAGTGGCGAACTCGTACCAGACTTTACAACAGATGAGTACCGCGAAGCGATTAAGTGGTTCAATCAAATTTTTGAAGAAGGTTTGATTAATGAAGACTTTGCTATTATGGATCCAACGCAATGGACCAATCCAATGGTCAACGAAGAAGTTGGATTAATTGTTGATGTGGCGGACACGGCTGGTCGAATGAACAAAGCGATGACGGATCGAGATCCAGAGCTAGATGACGTTCTAGATGTCTTTGGTGCGGTCAGTGGGGACCATGGCTTAGTCACCAAACCAACAACAGGTTATCACAGCGTATTCTCTGTTTCAAAAACATCGGTAAAAAATGAAGAAGAGTTAAAAGAGGTACTGCAATTCTTAAACGATCTAAACTCTGAAGAAGCTCAGAACCTTACGATTAATGGAATCGAAGGCCGTCACTATGAGGTAGAGGATGGTAATTTAGTGAGCCTCGTTGCTGATGATGAGAAAAAGCGCAATGAGTTTCAGGATTTAAACCAAATTCAAATGTACCTTCCTGAAGAGAAATTCTTAAAGCCAGAGGAATCAGAGCTAACAAAACGTTCAAATGTTGTGATGGTTCAAAACGAAGAAATTGTGCTCCCGGATCCAGCGTATCCACTCGTATCAAAAGTTTATGCTCAACGTGGTCAACAGCTTGATAACATCATCGGAGACGCACGTATTCAATACATTATTGGCGAATTGGATGATGCGGGATTTGACGAAGCCGTTCAAACGTGGATGAGTTCTGGTGGTGAGGACTACGTAAAGGAAATAAATGAATTATACAAAGAAGCCCAATCTGGGTCGAATTAAACGACGTTCCTAAGGAGGCACAGTTCACGTGTAGTCGACCTGTGCCTTTTGTATAGGAAAAAAGATGATGGAGGTGGCTCTGTGACGAGGCTAAAAGGTGAACCTGCACTTCAAGCACCGGTAAACGTATCACCAAAAAGATCAAGATTTCAAAGGATCTTACGAGATAAATGGATGTATCTGCTGCTTTTACCCGGTGTGATCTATTTTCTCTTATTTAAAATCCTGCCAATGTGGGGTGTCTTACTTGCCTTTCAGAATTACTCGCCCTTTCTTGGGTTTTGGGGGAGTGAATGGGTAGGGTTTGAGCATTTTCAGCGATTCTTTAGTGATCCCGACTTTGTCAGGTTGATGAGAAATACAGTGATTTTAGCGATTTACGATTTGATCTTCTTCTTTCCGGCACCAATCATTTTAGCTCTATTGTTAAATGAAGTAAGAATATCGATCTATAAACGAACCATTCAGACCTTGGTTTATGTGCCGCACTTTATGTCGTGGGTGATTATCGCTAGTATTTCGTACGTGTTCTTAACAACAAGCGGAGGGATCATCAACGTTTTAGTGGAACGGTTAACAGGAAGTCAGATTTCATTTCTTTCCCATCCTGATTGGTTCAGACCCATGATCATTGCCCAGATTATTTGGAAGGAAAGTGGTTGGGGAACGGTTATCTTTTTAGCTGCTTTGGCGGGTGTAAGCCAGGAGCAATATGAAGCAGCTATTGTGGACGGGGCAGGACGTTTCCGGAGAATGTGGCATGTGACGCTTCCGGCATTAAGAAGTACGATTGTCATTCTACTCATTCTGAGACTAGGGAATTTCTTAGATCAAGGGTTCCAGCAAATTTATCTAATGACAAATTCATTAAACCGTGATGTAGCTGATGTATTTGATACGTATGTGTACTTTATGGGGATTACTCAGGGTGCCTTTAGTTACAGTACCGCGGTTGGTTTATTTAAAGCCGTCGTAGGAATTATTTTAATCTTTGGAGCAAATCATTTAGCCAAACGATTTGGTCAAGGCGGTATTTTCTAGAAAAGGAGGAAAACAGGTGAAGATTCATAACACTCCTGCAGGACGAGTTTTTGACGTATTTAATCATATCATTCTATTATTCATTGGGCTGGTGACCTTTCTTCCATTTGTCTATATTGTTGCTGGTTCATTTGCTACAGAATCTGAAGTGATAGAGCGATCCTTTTTTATCTGGCCCCAAACCTTTTCATTAAATGCGTATGAATATATCTTTTCAACAACAACTTTTGTTCGGAGTATTGGAGTATCCGTCTTAGTTACGATTGGTGGAACAATTGTCAGCTTGTTTCTCACTTTGACGATGGCTTATCCGCTTTCTCGAAAAGGATTAATCGGGCGAAACATGCTGTTGAACATGATTATTTTCACTATGGTATTTAGTGGAGGAATGGTTCCTACCTATATGGTTGTTCGTACACTAGGTTTACTTGATTCATTGTGGGCATTGATTCTTCCCCTTGCCATCAATCCGTTTTACTTAATCATTGTGAAGAACTTTTTTCAAATGCTTCCCCATGAATTGGAGGAATCAGCCAAGATTGATGGGTGTTCGGAGATAGGCATCTTTTGGAGAATTGTTCTTCCTCTCTCTAAACCGGTGATTGCAACATTCACATTGTTCTATGCTGTCTTTTACTGGAACGACTTCTTTCAGGCGCTTCTCTACATTAGTGATAGTAGCAAATGGCCGGTACAGCTTTTGCTTCAGCAAATCATGAATGTTGCGGATACGCGTCTTGGTGGAGAGGTGGATACAATGTTCCAGGAACCTCCAGCTGAGACCTTAAAGCTCGCGGTGATTGTCGTTGCAACATTACCAATCTTATTATTCTATCCGTTCTTGCAGAAACATTTTGCGAAGGGTATTTTGATTGGATCGGTTAAAGGGTAACCTATAAAAATTGGAAAAGACTTCTTTCCTGACCTCTCGTGCTATAGAATAGAATGTACAAGTCTCTAGCCGCTATACGAGAGGAGGAATCAAGTTGAACCTGATTAAGCGAGTTAAGAGAGGGTGGAGTCGAGAGTACTTTAGAAAGAACTTTTTGCTCATCTTAATTATTGCGTTTATACCAGGAATCATTTCAGGTGTAGGAATTCAATGGTTTGGGGTCACGACCGTTAAAAAAGAATTGAGAGAACGTCACACGATTCAGATTGCGGAGACCGCTGAAATGGTTGATGACCAACTTGAATATCTTGAACTATCACTCTCCTATTGGGCGTTTGAAAAACGGTTTGGACCTGATTTAATGGACCGTAACTTTGTAAAAGACATTCTTGAAACAAGAGATATGATGCAGCTGCTTACAGTGATCCAAGGGAGTCATCCTCTAATTGAACGAGTGGAGCTATACATTAATAAAGACGATGAACCGCTCTTATTTAGTCCATTCTATAGTAAGGTAAAACCTGTAGAATACGCATATTATCAATCATTATTAAAATCCGACCATTCAATGGGCTGGGCTCATACACAACAGCCACGTTCAGATAGAGAAGAGTCTACCATATTAAGTCATTCCATTCCGGGTGCAAGTCAAATGCCGCTTGGTTTGCTTAGTGTGACACTCGATCAGAAGAAGTTTGGTCAACTCATTCAAACATTAAAAACAGATGAGCAAGGAATCACCTTTCTGATGAATAGTCGTCAGCAGATGATTGTGCCTGAAACCGACTCAAGTAACACTTATTTTGTAAGCGCTTTAAAAAATGAATTGACCCAGCTTGAAGATAGCTCAGGTTCCATTGAATATGTCTATAACGGCCACAGTTACTCTGTTTCCTTTGGGCAGTTTGACCGAGTGAATGATGAATGGACCTACGTATCTGCTGTCCCTTTGTCAGCCATAACTGCTCCTATTGAATGGATTTCAAGGAGCATTGTTATCATCTCAATAACTGGATTAGTGGTTGCGCTGATCTTGACCTGGTTTGGATCACAAACGATTTATCGTCCGGTAGAACGCTTAATTGAAAAGGTTCAGAAGGAAAACGCGGGAGATGAGTCCATTAATCCTCAAGGCGAGTTCACCTTGTTAGAAGAAGGGTTTACCCAACTCTATCAAGAAAGGCAACGACTCAAATCAAGATTAACATCTGAAACACCGCAGCTTCAAAAAAGCTTTCTGATTCAACTGAGTCAAGGGTACTTGTACCAACAAACGAAGCAGCAATTAACGGACCGGATGGAGAACTATGGATGGAAGATTGATCAGCATGTTTTTAGAGTGATAGATATTCAGGCAATTGGGTTAGAAGAAGGAAATCATAGTTTTATAACAAGTGATGAAGGGTTAATTACGTTTTCGATTCAAAATATCGTCGAAGAGCTTTGTGAAAAATACTTTGATCAATTTTCAGTACTGGATAACTACGATTTGTCTGTTAGCTTGTTTTTGATTGAGCAGCCATCTCAGACAAAAGAGATGCGCTCCTTTGTGCAGGAGTTAACCTCCCTTGTGAATCGACTTTTGAAGCTTCAACTCATTATTTCAGTAAGTGAGCCATCCAGTCAGGTTAAACGAATCCATGCACTGTTTGAAGAAACCAGGCAAGGCAAATACCAGCGGAGGTTTAAGAATCAAAACCAGATCCACTTTTTAGAAGAAACGCAGATGGAGCATAAGCGTAACCAGGCAAGCTACCCTTTTGAAGTAGAACGTGAGGTGGTTCAATCCATTCGCAAGGGTGATCGAGAGGAGATCCATCATCAACTTGAGCGATTCCTAAACCAATTAGTCGCAGATGCAAAAACGTGGGAGAACATTCAAATGGGGATGTTGCAGTTATTTAGTCGGATTCAGCACGAGATTCTTCATTCAGATATTCATTTAGAAGAGATCTTCTCAAACCGAAATCTGTACGCGGAGCTGAGTGTGATAAAAGAACCTGTGCGAATGTTAAATTGGCTAGAAACGAATGTGATTGAACCTTACCTAGCCCATCTAAAAGAACGTGTAAACCAAGAGGTGAAGGGTCTGGTGGAGAATGTCATTGATTATCTAAAATCTTCGTATATGCATGATATCTCACTTGATTACTGTGCAGAGAAATTCGAAACCAATGCACACACATTAAGTCGTAGCTTTAAAAAAGTAACTGGAATCAAATTTATTGATTATCTGACAGATCTTCGAATTGAGCACTCCAAAAGATTGCTTATTGAAACCAACCTGAAGATTCATGAAGTAGCAGAACAAGTCGGCTACAGACATAGTTATTTTAATCGAATCTTCAAAAAATCGGTGGACCTCTCACCGAGTGAGTTCCGCAAAAAGTTTGGACAATAAAGACATTGGGGCAGGAGGATCATTGATGACAACTCTTAGAGAACAGTTTCTTCATCCACCAAGTGAATTCACCCCCGTTCCTTTCTGGTTCTGGAACGATACGCTTACACATGAAGAGATCAAGAGACAGATACACCAATTCTATGAAAAAGGAGTTGAAGGGTTTGTGATTCACCCTCGACTCGGACTTCCGAAAAATATTCGTTATCTATCAGATGAGTTTATGTCCTATGTGAGGACAGCAGTGGCAGAGGCGAGTTGTTTGTCCATGAATGTCATGTTATACGATGAGGCAATGTATCCATCGGGCTCTGCACATGGCCGTGTCGTACAGGATGATCCTATATTTGCAAGCAGAGGACTTGAGATGATTAAGATACAGCCAGGGGAAGGGCTGGAGTTGGCCCGAGATGAACGGTTAGTCTCGCTTCAACTCATTGAAGAAGTAAACGAAGATCTAATGGTTGAGATCCTGTCTTATCAAGCGTTTAGAACGAACCCTCCAAATAAGCTAGTCTATGCATTTGTTGATAAGCCATCAAATGGAACGATTCGAGGTGTACATGTCGGGGAGGACGACGGGGAACCAGAGGCACCAGCTTCAGCTGACTTACTGAACCCATTAGCTGTTCAGTCATTTATCCATCACACACATGACGTGTACAAACGATACGTCGGAAAGTGGCTGGGGACAACGATCACTGCATTTTTTACCGATGAACCAGATATTCTCGGACGAAATTCATCAGAGTCCTTAAGACCATGGACGGAGAATTTCCTTGAAGACTTTAAAAACCATGGTGGTAAGGAGGAAGAATTAGCTGCCTTATGGCTCGATTGCCGAGCTTCCGAAACGGTTCGCTGTCGCTTCAATCAAGCAGTTAACGAACGGTTATCTACGGTTTATTACAAGCAGTTAGCTAGCTGGTGCGAAGAAAACGGCATCGCATTAACAGGACACCCCGCAGCGAGTACAGACATTGGACTGTTAAAGCATTTCCACATTCCCGGTCAGGACGTCGTCTGGAGGTGGGTGGCACCGGAAGATCATAAGGCATTGGAAGGGCCACATTCAACAGCCGCAAAGTGTGGTGCTGATGCAGCAAGGCACGCTGGTAAACGCCGAAATTTAAATGAGTTTCTAGGTGTGTGCAGTAAGGAGGGGGATTGGACACTGACAGCGGACGATATGAAGTGGTATATCGATTGGTTAGCCGTTAGAGGAGTTAATCTCTTTTGTCCACATGCCTTCTACTATTCCGTTTCAGGGATGGAGCGAAGTCATGAGCGACCACCTGATGTTGGTATGCACAATAGCTGGTGGCCCTATTACAATCAATTCTCAACCTATATGAAGCGGTTAAGCTGGCTGATGACCGACTCTGTAAACCAGGCAAATATAGCTGTGCTCTGCACAGAAGACAATTTACCATCTACTTCCATTAAGTCTCTCTATGAGCATCAAGTTGAGTTTAACTATTTGGAGGAGAATCTATTAGATCAAGCTTCAATAGTGGAAGGAACACTTGTGATCGGTAACCAACGCTATCAAACGGTGCTTGCTCTGGAAGAAATGATGGTAAAGGAAAAAACGAAGGATTGGCTACATGCCTTTAAGCAACGTGGGGGAAGCGTCATTCATTATGCAGATCCGCTTTTAGACTGCACTTTAAAGCTTACTAAGCACTCTCCTGACATTCGGGTCACACATGTGAAGAAGGGCGGGCAATCCTTTTATCTCCTTGTAAATGAGGGAGAGGAGCGTTACGAAGGGACATGTGCGATCGATACGTCTTCACTACAAGCGTGGAATGCGTGGACTGGGACCATTGCCCTTGTGAAGAAACAATCGAATGATTTGTTTGAGTTTGAACTTGGACGCCGCGAAAGTCTCATCCTTGTTCCTACACAGGATACCGCAACAAAGAAAAGAATAGACACCGATCAATCTAGTTCAGTTCTAATGATACCAAATGAAGGCTGGGAGATCGCCTGCTGCGAGGAGCAACTAGACCATACAAAGCTCGTATCATGGACAACATGGGGACAGGATTGGTCTCATTTCTCTGGAACGATTCAGTACAGGGTAAAAGTGGATCTCACTCGCGAACAATGTTCTCTTTTTAATAAGCTTGATGCTGGCGCACTGTTTGAAATAGCGGAGCTTTGGATAAATGATCTCCATATTGGTAATAAGCTTTGGTCCCCGTATCAGTTCCACATACCAGGTAGTGTGCTAAAGGAAGGTCAAAATAAAATCGTTCTGATCGTCACGAATAGTAAAGCAAACGAAATGGATCAGGTTGCAAAAGAATCTGGATTACTTGGACCTGTTCTGCTAACCAATTAGTGAGGAGGGTTGCCAAATGCTAGGTCAAGGAGTAACAGGTGGAATCTACGCGGTTGGCGAAATCTTTTTATTTCTAGTGAAATTAAACGTACTGTGGTTAATCGGAACAGTTGCAGGGCTGCTGCTCTTTGGATTTGGACCAAGTACATTAGCCATGTGTGATGTGATCAGGCGATGGATGAGAAAAGAGGCAGATGTGCCTGTGTGGCGAACATTTTGGCAACAGTATAAAACGTATTTTTTAAGAGGAAATGGATTAACGTTTGTGCTAATCCTTGGCGCTTTGATGATCTATGTGAACACCACCTTTTTTATAGTGGACTCTGCATGGGTAGTCATCTTTGTCCGATATGCTTTATTTCTTGTAGCGGCGTTATTAGTACTCACAGCCCTGTATGTCTTTCCGGCAACCGTTCATTTTGACCTTACGCTGTTGGATTCATTAAAGCAGTCATTTTTCATTGCGTTGTATATGCCGCTACGTACGCTATATATGGTTGCGGCCGTCCTGACGGTTTATCACATTCTCTTCTTGTTTCCAGTGCTTCTCTTTCTGTTTGGAATCAGCTTTTTTTGCTTTATTCAGCTCTACATTGTCTTACGTACCTTTGCGAAATTAGAGTTAAAGCAGGCAAGCATGACATCTGCTCCTGCGTAACGTTCGATGCAAAAGTTTAGTATAGGACCTGCTCGTGACACTTATACTTTGTGTATAGAAGTGAAACGGGGTGTACGTATGCTGAACATGCTGCCTAATGTGCCACAATCATTTGTAACTGAAAGGCTCTTTATTAGACTCCCTATGCCTGGTGATGGAAAAGCCGTCTATGAAGCGCAGCAAGCTTCATTAAAAGAAATGCTGCCATGGATCCATTGGGCCCATTACCAGACGACCGTAGAACAAACGGAAAATGGAGTCAGGTATGCGCACGAACAATTTATGCGAAAGAAAGACTTACGACTTCACTTATTTGATCGTCAAACAGGCGTGTTTATAGGCTCATCCGGCCTTCATAATATTAACTGGTCTGTGCCAAAGATGGAGATTGGCTACTGGATGGATACGCGTCATAGTGGAAAAGGCTACATGACAGAAGCTGTAGCAGGCATTACAGGCTTTGCCTTTCAACAACTGGGCGTACATCGTCTTGAAATTCACTGTGATCCTGCAAATACATTAAGTAGAGCGATTCCTGAGAAGCTAGGCTACGAACTAGAAGCCATCTTAAAGCAAAACAGCCTTTCCACCGATGGCAGATCTTATCGTGACACATGCGTTTACGCCAAACTAAAGATAAATGGAAATAGCATGGGGTAGCTGAACGTCCCCGTGCACGAGAGGGGAAGGGAATGAAAAAGGTAAAAGCTATACAAGTTGGGTTAGGTGGTTTTGGCAGGTCGTGGCTGGATCTGCTGCTTGCACATCAGGAAGTAGAGATTGTTGCGGTGGTTGATCAACAGCTGGACCGTCTAACCGAGGTTCAGTCATATCGACTGTTCACTTCTTTTGAGGAAGCGCTAAGTGAGGTCTGCGCAGACTTTGTATTAATCGTTACGCCACCTAAATCACATAAAGCATTAGCAGAGCTTGCATTAAAGGCTGGATTACATGTCATGATGGAAAAACCCCTGACAGATACAGAGGAAGAAGCAGAAGAACTTTTAACCTTTAGTCGTTCCTTTAATCAGCACGTGATGGTCAGTCAAAATTATCGTTGGAACTCGCAAATTCAAACAGTGAAGCAGTTAATCTCAACAGGAGAGCTAGGCTTCATTGAATACGTTGATTACGATTTTAATAAGGCGACACGCTTTGGTGGCTGGAGAGATGAGTACGAGGAAATTCTCCTTCAGGATATGGCCATTCATCACTTTGACTTGCTCCGATACGTGTTAGATGATGAAGCCGAATCAATTCAGGCTGCAAGCTTTAAGCCCTCCTGGAGCTGGTTTAAAGGGAATCCTCATGCAGATGTAGCGATCCATTTTAAAAAGGGGACACGTGTTCAATACCGGGGTAGATGGGCTGGGTTAGGAAAGAAAACGACATGGAATGGAACCATTCGTTTTGTTGGTGAGAAGGGAGCCATCGAGCTGGTTGATGATCGTTTATTTTACTATAAAGGAGAGATAGATGAGCCGGTCGAGATGCCTCTTGTTACACTCTCAAAATCAGACCGAATGATCTCATTAGACACATTCGTTCAATCGATTAAGCACAACACTGTTCCACCTACCTCGATTGAAGATAACATAAAGAGTCTACAATTAACTTGGGCAGCTATCGAATCATCACGAACTGGCGAACGTATCAACCTCTAATCTCTCTATCTTCTGCCATTCATGCTATAGTAATAGCAGAAGATGAAGAGGCGGAGGGGATGAGGATGGGAAATCAGAACGGAGTCATTTCGCTCGGGGAACTGTTGGTTGATATGATTCCAATAGATCAAGAAAATACTACTTATCAAAAAAGTCCTGGTGGTGCTCCTGCAAACGTGGCAGTAGGAGTAAGCCGTCTGGGTGTAGAGAGTTATTTTATCGGGTCTGTTGGCTCGGATCTCTTAGGAAACTTCCTGAAAAAAACACTGCAATTCTTTGGCGTGCATACGCATGGATTAAAGCAAACAACGCTTGCCAAGACACCACTTGTATTTGTGGAGCTTGCTGAGGACGGCGAGCGCAGCTTTGAATTCTTAATTGATCAAAGTGCAGATCAACTGCTTTCTGCAGATGATTTGGACGAATCACTTTTTAAGCAAGCTAAGATCTTACATATCGGCTCGATCTCAACCATTCATCAAACAAGTCGTGCTGCCACCCATAAGGCTATCCACCTTGCAAAAGAAAATGGAATGCTTGTTTCCTTTGATCCAAACATACGTCTTTCTCTTTGGCCGGACGAGCTTTCTGCGCTAGAACAAATAAAAGCTGTCCTGCTTACAAGTGATATTGTGAAGCTGTCCGAGGAGGAGCTTGAATTTCTAACAAGTGAAACTGATGAAACAGCAGCAGTGTTAAAGCTGAAGGATTATGCAATTCCCTTACTCATCATTACAAAGGGTGAGCAAGGCTGCTCCTTTTACACCAATACTCATAAAGTAAATATTCCCGCTTTTAAAGTGAGTACAGTGGATACCACAGGTGCAGGAGACGCGTTCGTTTCAAGTGTTCTTGCCGAACTGAATCATTCAAAGGTTGCACTGCAGGAGCTTCAACCAGAGACACTCAAACAGATTGGTACGTTCGCCGCTGTCTCGGGTGCACTCACTGCCTCAACAAAAGGTGCCATGACCGCTTTGCCAACACGTGAAGAAGTGCTCGCTTTTTTGGAGCGTGAGCGATAAAATAAAGAATGTCAGATAATTTGACAAGTGTCGTATTTTGGCGAATTTCGTATGATATACTTCCATCAAACATATAGTAAGCATCTCAGGGTTCCGCTCAATTTTCATACATAAGAGGGGTCAGGTCCGGGGAAGCGGCATCTTTGATGCTTAAACTGGGAGGAAAAGTCCGGTGAAGAATCCATTGATTCTTCCCGGGCTTTTTTGCTAAGAATGAATGGAGGAAGTAAAGATGGGTAAGGATTATGTAGATCATGATTTTGCACTGGAGGCTGTAGCAGCATCGCACAGAAGAGGTTTCTGGAAAATGGCGATGCTGATGGTAGGCTTTACGTTTTTCTCAGCAAGTATGCTCGCAGGAGGGACACTCGGGCAAGGACTGACATTTTCACAATTCATTATCACCGTTCTTATCGGAAATCTTCTGCTTGGCGCATACACAGGCACGTTGTCATATATCGCTTCGAAAACAGGATTATCCACACACTTGTTAACACGATATTCATTTGGGCATCAAGGCTCTTATCTTCCTTCGTTTCTGCTTGGTATCACACAAATTGGCTGGTTTGGGGTTGGCGTTATGATGTTTGCGCTCCCCTTTCAAAAGGTTACTGGAGTTAATATTTGGCTTGTTATTATTGTGGCGGGCATCCTAATGACTGCGACCGCCTACTTAGGCATACGCGCATTAACAATCCTTAGCTTTGTGGCTGTACCTGCCATTGCTGTTCTTGGAACCATATCAAGTACTCGAGCTGTAAGCTCAATGGGTGGGTTTGAAGAATTAATGGCCTACCAGCCACTGGAAACAATTGGGATTGCTGCTGCCATTTCGATTTGTCTCGGCTCCTTTATTAGTGGCGGAACACTGACACCAGACTTTGCACGATTTGCTAAAACTAAAAAGATCGCCGTGTCGACCACACTGCTTGCCTTCTTCCTTGGAAACTCCTTAATGTTTTTATTTGGAGCGATAGGAGCCATTTCAACAGGACAAGCAGATATTTCAGAAGTGATGTTCACGCAGGGACTTATCATACCCGCACTCATCATCTTAGGTCTTAACATTTGGACCACTAACGATAATGCGTTATATGCATCAGGACTTGGCTTTGCAAATATTACAAAGCTACCTAAAAAGATACTTGTGATTTTTAACGGCATGCTCGGTACATTACTAGCTATGTGGTTGTACAACAACTTCATGAGCTGGCTAAACTTTTTAAATTTAACCTTACCTCCAATTGGAGCCATCCTCATCGTTGACTATCTTATTCGGAGCAAAGGTCAGAATGGAAAGCTTGAGGAGAGCTCTGTCCCTGTTCGTTATCAGGCCATTGTTGCTTGGTTCATTGGGTTACTATGCGCCTTATTCATACCAGGCATCCCGCCGCTCAACTCGCTACTCGGGGCCGGTATTAGTTATGTAGTTATTAGCAAGCTAACAGAGAAGAAATAAACCAAACAGAGAGAGGGACCAGAGATGATTATTAAAAATGCAACCTTACGAGATCGCGAAGGTAAATGGGATCTACTTATAAGTGACAAGGCAATCGAAAAAATCGATCGTCGTATTGAGGTGGAAGGAGAGGATGTACTAGATGCAGGTGGAAATATGGTCCTTCCGCCATTTATTGAGCCTCATATCCATCTAGATTCAACGATGACAGCTGGAGATCCAAATTGGAACCAGTCCGGAACTCTCTTCGAAGGCATTCAACGCTGGACCGAACGAAAAGAAAAGTTAACGCATGAAGACGTTAAACAGCGTGCGAAGAAAGCATTGACGTGGCAAGCTGCACAGGGAATTCAATTTGTACGCACACACGTTGATACAACAGACGAAAACCTAACAGCGTTTAAAGCACTTCTTGAAGTAAAAGAAGAAATGAAGCATTTAGTAGATGTACAGCTCGTAGCCTTTCCACAAGAAGGCATTCTCTCTTATCCAAAAGGAAAAGAACTTCTTGAAGAAGCTATTCAACTAGGGGCTGATGTGGTTGGTGGTATTCCTCACTTTGAAATGACAAGAGAAATGGGTGTCGAGAGCATCAATATTTCCTTTGCCCTAGCCGAAAAATATGGCAAGCTCTTAGATTTCCATTGTGATGAAATCGATGATGAACAATCTCGTTTTGTAGAAGTAGTCGCAGCAAAAGCCTACCAAACAGGTCTGGGCTCTAAAGTCACAGCTTCACACACAACAGCGATGCACTCTTACAATAACGCCTATGTCGCTAAACTCATGCGTGTATTCAAGATGGCAGACCTAAACTTCGTCGCCAATCCACTAGTCAACACGCATCTTCAAGGACGCTTCGACAGCTATCCAAAGCGCCGCGGCATTACAAGAGTAAAAGAACTTCAAGAAGCAGGACTCAACGTCTCCTTTGGACACGATGACATCTTTGATCCATGGTATCCACTTGGAACAGGCAATATGCTGCAGGTTCTGCACATGGGCCTACATGTCACACACCTAATGGGATACGATCAAATTAAACAATCCATTGATTTCATCACAACCAACAGTGCCAAAGTACTCAACATCCAAGACCAATACGGAATCGAAGAAGGCAAACCAGCAAACCTCATCATCATGGGTGCACCAGACGAATTCACGATGATTAGACAGCAAGCGCCTGTCCTCTACTCCGTACGAGCAGGAAAAATCATCGCCCAAACAAAACCAGCAGATAGAATGGTTGATGGGGACGAAGTAGAATTTACGATATAAGATGTGAAGATCGCCCTTGGCGATCTTTTTTTGTTGTGGTGGCGGGGAGGAGAGTGCGCGGGGATGAGGGTGCGGAGCGGAATGCGCAAAAAAGCGGGGTCCATGCTCAAAAAAAGCTAAGGTGCGCAAAAAAGCAGGGTGCATGCTCAAAAAAAGTTAAGATGCGTAAAAAAGCAGGGTGCATGCTCAAAAAAAGCTAAGGTGCGCAAAAAAGCAGGGTGCATGCTCAAAAAAAGTTAAGATGCGCAAAAAAGCGGGGTGCATGCTCAAAAAAAGCTAGAATGCGCAAAAAAGCAGGGTCCATGCTCAAAAAAAGTTAAGATGCGCAAACCCCCGCAGCACCCGCTCAAAAAAACTACATGCATAAATAAACTCAAGCCCTCCTCCTCACCTAATACGGCACAATTCCCAATCATTCTTAAACTCTCCAGCGATTTCTTAAGAATTTCTTCAGTTTTTCAGTACTGGAAACTTCAGATATGGGGGGTACAATAGGACTATGAAGAACAGGTTGAGCGGAGGTTAGACAATGGCAGATTACACAGTCATGGTTGTGGATGATGACAAAGATATTCGTGACGGCATTGATATCTATTTAAAGAATGATGGATACCGGGTGCTCCAGGCGGAAAATGGGCGAGAGGCACTAAATCTACTTGAAATGAATGAGGTTCATCTTCTTATTTTAGATATCATGATGCCCGAGATGAATGGAATTGAGGCTACATTTAAAATAAGGCAGGAACGAAATATACCGATTATTATGTTGAGTGCGAAGTCTGAGGAAACAGACAAGATTCACGGTCTATCGATTGGCGCGGACGATTATATCACAAAGCCATTTCATCCAATGGAGCTGATGGCACGGGTGAAATCGCAAATGAGAAGATATACACAGCTTGGCACGTATGAAAAAAAGGATACAGTTATAAGAGTAGACGGACTGACCCTTGATCAAGAAGCAAAGTGTGTCCAACTTGATGGGGTTACGATCAAGTTGACTCCTATTGAATATCGCATAACTGAGCTACTTATGAGACATCTTGGACGTGTGTTTTCGATTCATGAAATCTACGAGAGAGTGTGGAATGAACCTGCTTATAACTCTGAAAATATCGTTGCTGTTCATATACGCAAGATCAGAGAGAAAGTCGAAGTCGATCCTAAAAATCCTCGTTATGTAAAAGTAGTTTGGGGCGTAGGCTATCTGATTGAAAAGGAGGCGAATCGATCATGAGAGAGCATTTTGGAAAAACGATTAGTTGGAGTTTGTTGTTGGGAATTGCGCTTGTGGGTGTGTTCAGTCTGTTAAACAATATTGGCGACATAGGATCTCTTGTATATGCTGTATTTAATTTTATGGATTTTACGACTCCTTTAATCATAGTACTTGGAGTCGCAGCAATCTTCTTTTTAGCTACTTCCTTTAAGCTTGACCTTGACTGGTTTGAAGATAATTCCATGAGGGGAAATTATAAAAAAATTTCTCTTGATGTTCGTTTAATCATTTTAGCAGTAACATTGATGTTCGACTTTTTCTTTTTCTTAGGAGCAGGTTTGGATTCCTTTAGTAGTCTAAATTATATCGATATGGGCTTCTTTATCATCTTCGCCCTCTACATCTTTTTCATCTGGCTCGCACTTCACCAAATAGTATGGCTTTATCTTGAGATTAACGATAGCACTTATTTAATCGAGGGATTAAAACAAGGAGTTGTTCTAAGAACGTATCGAACCATTCGCGACGCTTTCTCAAATATAACTTTGTTGTTTAAGTTACTCGTTTTTATACTTGTTATTTTTGTATGGGGAATTGGTTCGATATTCTTAGCCATTGCTCCGAGCGATACATCAGCAATCCTGTTTATATTGTGTACGTTATTCGTAGGCATACCAACCCTCATACTCTTCCTACTAAGACTCGGCTACCTTAACCAGGTCATCAAACAAACCGAGCAGCTCACAAACGGAACGCTTCGTGCACCTTTAGAGATAAAAGGGCATTCATTTATCACCACTCATGCTAAACATATCAATCAGCTGCGTGAAGGCATTTCAACCTCAATGAATGAGCAGGCAAAAAGTGAACGGATGAAGACAGAGCTTATTACAAATGTCAGTCACGACTTACGAACTCCGTTAACATCAATTATTACGTACACGGATCTACTGAAAAACCCTGACTTACCAACAGAGGAGAGACAATCGTATGTGGACGTTCTTGCGAGAAAGTCTGAGCGATTAAAAGTTCTTATTGACGATTTGTTCGATGTGTCAAAAATGGCAAGTGGTCAAATTGAGTTAAAGAAAGCTAATATTGAGTTGAAGCAGCTGATTCAACAAGCGATTGTCGAGCATCAGGAAGCTTTCGATCAGGAGCAGTTAGATTTGCGCTTGAACATGCCGGATGACGAGTTGTTTGTGTATGTAGATGGGCAGAAATGCTGGCGTATGCTCGATAATCTTTTATTGAATGTCTCAAAGTATTCGCAACCGGGTACGCGTGTATATTTAACAGTAACGGAACAAGACGAACAAGTAGACATTGTGATCAAAAACATCTCGCGCTTTGAACTAAGTGAGAATCCTGAGGAATTATTTGAGCGCTTTAAGCGTGCTGATGAAGCTCGTCACACAGAAGGATCAGGACTCGGCCTGGCTATTGCGCAATCCATTGCTGAACTACATGGTGGTCAATTAAATCTGGACATTGATGGTGATTTGTTTAAAGTAACCATTCATCTAAATAACCAAAGAGAGCTTCGTTCTAACTGAACGGAGTTTTTTTTCTGTGACATTTGCGAAACGCAAAGAGCCTCAGTTCGTAGAAATAAGTGAGATATTGTTAAAGATGGGGATTGTATGAAGTGTGGAAAGTGCGGAACTGAAACAATTGAATGTCATGTAGATCAAGGGTTATCAGGATTTATCGTTAAAAATCCTGAGGGAGCAAAGCTATTTACTAACAGCAAACTCTCAGTAATTAAGCCCATCGTTTGTATACGCTGTGGATACACTGAATGGTATGCTGAAACGCCTGAAAAACTTTTATAGAAAGAGAGTGTTTGTACATGCATTCAGAGTTACTTATTCGGGCCATTCTTCAAGAGAATTATACATTAGAAAATCTTATAAAAGAGAATAGTAACAAAGACTATGAAGGCTTTTCTGTACGTATTGATGGTGTTGCTTTTCGGAGTCGCCTTGCAAAAGCTACTCCGAAAAAGAAAGGGTACTTTGTAGCTGTCTGGTTAAAAGACAATCAAGGAATAAATCAAGCTTATTCAGAAGATCAAACCCCTGACAAGACCATTATCTCAGTTATCGATGAGACACTTCACATGAAAGGACAATTTGTCTTTCCGAAAGAGGAAATGATAAAACGAGGGATCATCAAAACGGAAAGTCAAAAAGGAAAAATGGCTTTTAGAGTCTATCCAGATTGGGTCACAGGATTAAATGCTACCGCTAAGAAAACGCAGGATTGGCAAAGCCTATACTTCATAGACTTATCAGATCATCAACCAGTAAAAGAGATTGAGCTATTATATTTTCACAAATAATCCAAAAGAAAATCTTGTAAAGTGACAACCTTGTCGTTTATAATAACGACAAGGTTGTCACTTTTGTTTTCTGGAGGGATTTAGTTGGAAAATGTAAAGGCTAAAAAGCTGTTTCAAAACAAGGGATATGTGTACATGATTGCTGCACAAACGTTATCATCGCTTGGAAGCTGGCTGGATATGCTTGCTTTAATGGGGCTTGTTGCTTTGAAGTGGAATGCGTCGCCACTTGAAATGTCTGGAGTGATCCTGATGCTTGTGGCTCCAATGGTACTTCTAGCGCCAATTGCTGGAGTGTTAGCAGATCGGTTTGAACGGAAGCACATTATGATCATCTCAAACGTCGTTTGTATTGTTCTTGTTCTTGGCATTGCATTTTCCACTGCTCTTTGGCAGGTTTATGTTCTGTTATTTGTGCGAGGATTTTTTGAGTCGCTTTTTGGACCCGCTAAAAGTGGAAAGGTCAAAGAAATCGTTGGCATGGATCACATTCAAGCAGCGATGGGAATCAGTGGAATGATTGATAATGCGTCTAAAATCATCGGGCCTTTTCTCAGTGGGCTGTTGGTTGCTGTGATTGGAATTCAAGGTTCTTTTATCACAAATGCTATTGTAATTGGGGTCTCTACATTAATCCTATTAAAAGTACCGAAATCGATTCAAACTCCTCAAAAAGATCAAACAGTAAAAAAGAGCTGGATGACTACATTACAATCTGACTTACGAGAAGGATTTGCGTTTCTCCGTACCATACCCGTTGTGTTAATAAGTGTGTTGTTGCTCAGCTTTATGATGCTAGCTCTTCAAATTGCAGACACTCAAATCATCATTCTCTTACGTGATATTTTTTCAGATCCGACAAAGGTCATGGGCTACGGCATCGCTTGTGCTGGAACAGGGACGTTTTTAGCGAGTGCGTACTACGCAAGGAGGAAAATTCGCTCAACACTAACGATTTTATTTATAGCTACGTTAACTATGGGATGTGTTCTAGTATCTGTTGCGTTGCTTAAAGGTCTCCCTATTCCAACACTTTACATCGTGTATCCCGCATTATTTTTTATCATGGGCTTTTCGATTGGAGCCGTCTCCATTACGACCACCATTCTGACTCAAAAACAAACACCTGTGGATAAGACGGGGCGTGTCTTTGGATTTATTAACAGTTTAACCACATTCGGCATGTTACTCGGTATTATAACGGGTGGACTACTATCGGAAGGATTCGGAGTTGTGGTAGCATTTATTTTATCAGGGAGCTTGCTTATTGTTCTTGGGCTTGTCACAATCCCTGTTAAATACGTGGTAGAAAGAAGGCACATCCATGTCTCCGAAAGTATCGCAAGCGTACAAGGAAAAGCGTAGAAATGAAATTATTGCAGCGGCTAAAACCGTTTTTATCCGAAAAGGATTTGAAAAAACAACAATGCACGATGTAGTAGAAGAATCGGGAATGAGCCGAGGCGGCGTCTATCAATACTTCTCAAATACTGAAGAGATGATGAGAGCCTTGATGGATCAAGGTGAAGAAGCATTCACGGGGCAAAAAGACAGACTTTATGAAAAGTATGAAACGAGTTGGGGCGTACTCAATTCGGTCGTAGAGGCGCATAACATCGTACCAATGGATCCAGTTGGCTTAGTGATTTACGAATATTTTGTTGCGGGTTTCAGAGAAGCAAGTAAAGAACGAACACAGTTTTTAAAAAAGCGCCTACAGAACGTGAAGGGCTTTTACATTGATGTAATAGAAAAGGGAACAGAAGCAGGAGAGTTTAACCCGAAACAAACACCGGATGTCATTGCATCGTATCTCATCATCCTGACAGACGGTTTAATTCTTCATCGGAATTTAGGCGAAGAGATGGAGACAGACATAGGTGGACTAATTGAAGGGTTAAAAATGTATTTGAGAAATGCGTTAGGTATGGATTAAACATCCTGTCAATTTAAAAAGAGTTGCATAAACTAATCGAATTAGTTATTATAAAACTAATTCGATTAGTTTATTTGAAAAGGATGATGAGAATGAAGGTAACAAAGATCAATCATGTCTATCAGCTGACTTTTATGCCTACGTTGTTTCCAGTAAATTGTTACCTTATCGAGGAAGAAGAGTACCTTACACTCATTGATGCGGCCTTACCGTCTAGCTACAAGAAAATAATGAAGACCGCCGAGAGAATTGGAAAACCGATTCAGCAGGTTATCTTAACACATGCACATAGTGATCATATTGGGTCGTTAGATAAACTAAAAGAACTGCTGCCACATGTTCAAGTTAGCATATCAAAAAGGGATGCCCGGTTATTAAAAGGTGATAAAGGACTTTTACAAGGTGAAGATGATACACCTATTCGGGGCGGTGTTCCAACATCGATTCAAACGTTACCAGATCGGTTGCTTGTAGAAGGCGACCAAATTGGTTCCTTGACTGTTGTTGAAACTCCGGGGCATACACCAGGATCTATCAGTCTTCTTGATACACGAACAAATGCAGTCATTGTAGGGGATGCGCTTCAAGTAAGAGGAGGCATTGCTGTATCAGGTGTCATGAAATGGCGTTTTCCAGCTCCTGCATTCGCAACGTGGAGTAAAGTAAAGGCTCTTCAAAGTGTACTAAAAATCCGTGAGTTGAATCCAACACTACTTGCTGTTGGACATGGACAAATGATAGCGTCTCCTGAAGAACAAATTAATTTGGCAATAAAGGAAGCGGAAAGAAGGCATATGGGATGACTCCAAGAAGAGGTTTAACAATATCAGACATAGTAGACTCAGCATCTAACATTGCTGATGAGCAGGGGCTAAAACAGTTATCAATCGGAGTATTGGCTGAGAAATTAAAGATCAAGCCACCCTCTTTATATAATCATGTTCGTGGCCTCGATGAGCTTCATGATTTACTTGCCGTTCATGGATGTCAAAAGCTTTATGAAAGGTTAGAAGAGAGCGTCTTAGATGTGAGTAAAGAGGATGCTGTTAAGCAATTTAGCTATGCTTACGTTAGATTTGCCAAGGAGCATCCTGGACTATATGAAGCGACCTCTCGTGCTGCGGAGGAGGAAAACGTTGAGCTGAAACATGCGCAAGAACAGATCGTATTTGTGATTTTGCGAGTACTAGAGGCATTTGACTTAGAGACTGATCATGCGATTCACGTCATTCGGATGCTGCGCAGTATGTTACATGGTTTTGTTACGCTTGAGCAGGCGCAAGGATTTGGTTTGCCATACGACTTAGACCAAACACTCGATGTGATGATTGGTACATTTTTGAAGGGGTTAACGGATGCTACTGATGATTTAGCTTAATCGTATGTACTAACGTGACAGCGGTTGTTATAAGAATAAAAGCGGTATAGAGGTATACAATGTTTTCTCCTAAGTGTGAAATGACAAAAGGCATACTAAAAAACGTCAACGCCATCATTAGAGAGTAAATTCCTAGACCTTTTGCAATCTGGTCATGGTTCGCCTTAATCATATGTCTTGAGAAACCTAAGCTAAAAAAGGTAACAAAGGAAAGGTTCCTCTTTATACCTAAACCATAAGCTATGATTAGTAAAAGGATGGATAAGATTAAACACACGAAAAAACCATCTGGCATGATGATGCCTCCTTACGTTAGAGGAAACTGTTCGTATATCCATTTTATACCTTCATTCATTCTCACTCAACGCTTTTTAAACCTAACACTCTCACACCATCTAGCGTAATGAAATACGTCACCACAATATTACCTTCAGGGGGATTGTGTGCCCCGGTGTAAGTGTTGTATTTAACGGAAAGCTTGATGGAATAATCTTCGTTATTAACGTTATTCATAGCTAGGATCTCTGCATTCCAAAGGTCAAAGCTTCGATCAGGGAACTGCTTCTTTATTTCTTTTACTGTCTCTGGAAACAGCAGGGTAAGGATGGCTTTTGTTTCAGGGTCTTGAGGGGATTCCGCAAGACTTACACAGTTAAAACCGAAGCTTATAGACAAGCTCAGAATGATCATTAACAGGGTTCGATTTTGTTTCATGCATGCATACTCCTTCATTTAATATAAAGGTAATATGTTACAAAGCAACTCCCTCCATACGAAACAAGAAAAAATGGCGAAGGATTCAACAATTGAATCCTTCGCCATTCACGTTTTCTTATTTAAAAATCTCATCAATTGCCTTCCACTCTTCAGCGGTAAGGGTGACGTCGAGTGTTTTTAGGTTATTTGATACTTGGTCAGGGCGTTTGGCACCTGGGATGAGGGCATCGATTCCGTCTTTTTGAAGATACCATGCAAGTGTAAGGTGGGCGGTTTCTACGCCTTTGCTTGAAGCAATTTCTTTTAAGGCTTCGACCTTTTCTAAATTGTGTTCAAATGCATCTCCTTTAAATAAAGGATGGTTCGCTCTGATGTCATCAAACGTTGAATTCTTGTCGTACTTTCCGCCTAGTAATCCAGCTGCAAGAGGGAAGTAGGGGATGAATGAAAGCTTGTTTTCAACGATATACGGAAGCACGTCATTCTCGGCATCACGCGTGAACAAGTTGTACTCGCCTTGTAAGACGTCTACATATCCATCTTTGTTTGCTTCTTTCAGTTGTTCGATGGAGAAGTTTGATACACCAATAGAGCGGATTTTCCCTGCGTCCTTTAATTCTTTTAGCGCACCAACTGCTTCGTCCTTTGGTGTGTCTTCATCTGGAAAATGAATGTAAAACAAATCGATGTAATCCGTTTGTAGACGGCGAAGGGCATCATCCACCGATTGCTTTAGAAAAGCTGGAGAGTTGTCCATTTTTACATCACTACCTTCAAAGCGATGTGCTGCTTTGGTCGCGATGACAAGATCCTCGCGATTGCCTGCTTCCTTCACAACCTCACCAACAAGTCGCTCCGAATGCTCAGGACCATAAATGAAAGCTGTATCCAGAAAGTTTATTCCTTCTGACAGACCTGTCCGAACGAGCTCTTTCCCTGTTTCTTCATCTAGATTGTTAAACAGATTGTGTCCACCAACTGCATTTGTACCAAGACCAATAGGGTTTACAAATAAACCTGATGTACCAAGTTCTACTTTTTTAGACAATGTCAACATCCTTTCATTTATAGAGGTTCACATCTATGATAGCAAAGCTTTCCAAGTGGGACGAAGAATATGCTTAAGGCTTCCGGGGCACCTTACTAAAAAAATGGAGTGGGATTATTGTTTCAGTTGTTTAACGTAGGTGTACCCGTCTTTTTCTGGATGATTATGATTGTGTCGGTGATTCTGACAAGTAAGCTGCCATCAAATAAAAAAAAGTAGGGACTTGTTTTAGATGGGCTGTACCATGACAAATGGTACGGCCTGTTTTTCATTTCAACACAAAGGCTGAAACTTACATGATTGTAAGCTAGATGTTAGTTAAATCGATTCGAGTGGTCGCATAGTGCGTGTTATCTTTTGAGTACAAACAAACATAGGAGGACGGCGCAATGACACATTCAGTGGTACATGTTTCAAACGTGGAGAAAGTATACGGCAAAAAAGGGGAGAATCAATATAAGGCTTTAAACAATGTCAGTATGGAGATAGACAAAGGAGAATTTGTAGGCATCATGGGGCCATCAGGGTCTGGTAAAACAACATTACTAAATGTGATTTCGACTCTTGATGGCATATCAAACGGCAAAATTCAGATTGATGGAACGGATATTACAACGATGAATCAAAATCAGCTTGCTGATTTTAGAGCGCAGAAGCTCGGGTTTATTTTTCAGGACTTTAATTTGCTTGAAAGTATGACGGTATACGAAAACATTGCATTACCGCTTTCACTTCAAAACGTATCAACAAAAGAGATCTCACCAAAAGTACATGCGGTTGCAAAAACGTTGGATATTGAATCCATCTTACAAAAGTATCCTGCTCAACTATCAGGGGGGCAAAAGCAACGATCAGCAGCGGCACGTGCGCTTGTCCACAACCCTAGCATGCTACTTGGGGATGAACCGACGGGAGCTCTTGATTCAAAGAATGCACAGAGCTTGCTTGAGACCATGACCCATTTACATGAAGATCACAGCATTACGATTATGATGGTCACTCACGATGCAAACGCGGCAAGCTATTGCAAACGAATCATCTTTATCCAAGATGGGGAGCTTTATAAGGAAATTACTCGAACAGGGACACGTGAAGAATTCTTTAGGCAAATACTCGACGAATTAGCTGCACTAGGCACACAGGCGTAGAGAGGAGGAGTAGCATGTTATCAAAACTCGCAATATCCGGAATTAAAAGTAAGCTAAAAGATTATATCGTCTTGTTAGCTGGCCTCATCATGTCCATTTCAATCTTCTATATGTTCCAAACACTTGCTTGGAACAAAGACTTTACATCTGAAAACTCGATGATTAATAGTATTCAGTTAGTATTCAACGTAGGCTCTGTCCTGCTTGCAGTCGTTACATTCTTCTATATCCTTTACACCAACTCTTTTCTTTTATCATTACGTCAAAAAGAATTTGGAATGTATATGCTACTTGGGGCAAAGAAAAAGCAAATTCAAAAAATCATGTTTTTAGAGACAGTTGTCATTGGAATTGTATCGCTTGCTATTGGAATTGGGATTGGGGTATTGCTTGCAGAAGTTGTTGGAAAACTGTTAATGCGTACATTAAACTTTGAAAGCACCACTTATTCTTCCTTCTTCTTGCCAGCAATAGCGATTACTCTTGGTTTTTTTGTCATCCTATTTTTGATAAACGGCATCATTAATTCGATCCGGTTAGCACGACTACAGGTTCTAGAATTGGTACATGCGGATGCACAAACGGATCGTGTACCTGTGAGAGGGAAAGGAAAAATCATTTCAGCAGTTCTTGGGGTTATCTCACTTGCGATTGGTTATTATGCCTTAATCAATATGGAGAATCTTAGGGAGTTAGGGCTGATACTCGCTCCACTTGCAACGACGCTTGGAACGTACTTGATTTTTTCATCCCTTATTCCAACGATCGTAAACCTCCTGAAAAATACAAAAAGCTTAAATGAAAAGGGCATTCAAGCCTTTACGTTTTCTCAGCTTCGGTTTCGCATAAATGGACTCAAAAAAATGCTGGCAACTGTAACGATGCTCATTGCACTTGGAGCTGGTGCGATCTCAGCTGGAATGGCATTCCAGAACAATATCAGTATCTTAATTGAGTATACAGATGTCTATGATGTAACTATTTTTGATCCGAATGATGAGGAAAAGAGCGTCTTAGAGTCAGTTGATTTTACTGAGACAAATGAATACCGCTACAAGATCGATGACGAGTATTTATATTTCCTAGACGAGGACCTTGATACCCAACGTCCACTTATTTATGAAAATCAAATGATCAGAGAATTAAAGCCGGAAACAAAGCGATTAGAAGCCGAAATTCCTGCGGTCACTCGGGATCTTACGGATGATCAACAATACATGGATCCAGAATGGAGCGCATTTCTTTTCAGTATTAGTGAACCGAACTTTCCTGATTCTGGTCCCGTGGTTGTAACGAATGAAGACTTTTTAAACATAGATGAACCTGAGAAGACAGTGATTATCGGAAAAACAGAATCATTTACTGATTATTTACCTCAGTGGCAGCAAATATACGAAAGCCAACAAGAGCGTTTTGAATCAGTTATGTATTATAGTAAATATGCGAGTTACGAAATGTTAAACAGTTTTTCAAGTGGAACCGTCTTTATGGGCTTCTTTTTAGGAATTGCCTTCTTAGCGATGATGGCAAGCTGTCTAATGTTTAAGGTACTATCAGGTGCAACAAAGGACATTGGTCGTTATGAGATGCTACGTAAGATTGGTGTAAGACCAAGAGTTTTATCTGGATCCATTTATAAGGAACTGTTCTTTATCTTCTTGTTCCCAGGAATTTTTGGTATCACGCACGTGCTAGTTGGGATGAATCTATTTTCCTTTATCTTGGTTGAACCTTACTATAAGATTTGGATCCCGATCATACTCTTTCTTGGAATTTACACGATCTATTATCTAATTACCGTTCATCTGTATAAAGGAATGGTTTTACCTAAGATAAAAAACTGAATTAGAGTGGGAGAGACATAACTAAAAATCAAAAAGAGAATGGCGAATGATTCGATTCAGAATCATTCGCCATTCTTGATTTTATCTGAACGAGCGGAGGGAGAACCCGAGACTCCTACGGAACAGAACGCGGTGAAGACACTGTAGCGGCGTTTTCCCCGCGGAGGGGGCTGAGGCCGTTCCCGTGGAAAGCGAGGGATTCTCCTGCAGCGGATTCGGTGCTATGTTCGTGTCTTGCTGTCCACATTAATGTTGTGTCCTCACCTTTTCTCCGCGTACTTTTCTCACTATTTAAATAATTTATCTTGATGATTTTAAAGGCTTCGTGTACGATAACGGAAAGAAAGAAAAAAGAGGAGAGAGAAAATGATAGCGGTTACAAAAACCACAGCCAAAACCATAGCAGAAAAACTAGGTTTATCTATAGCCACTGTAGACCGCGCTCTGAATAATCGAGGAAATGTCAAAAAGGAAACCTATCAGCGCATTATGGATATGGTGGAAGAATTGGGATACAAGCCAAATAAACTAGCTTCTGTTCTATCACGGAAAATGAACTATAAGATTGCTATTATCTATCCATCCTTTGGCCAATATTTCTGGGATCAAGTGGAGGTAGGGCTGAATAAAGCCATTCATGAGCTAACGGATTATGGCGCTGAGTTTACCGTTTTTCGAATGCACGAAGCAGAACTGTCTGCACAAACGCTCATACGTAACATTATGGATCAGGATCAGTATCATGCCATTGCTATAGCTGCTGGTGAA
Organism: Alkalihalobacillus sp. FSL W8-0930; assembly: GCA_037965595.1. Classification (NCBI taxonomy): domain Bacteria; kingdom Bacillati; phylum Bacillota; class Bacilli; order Caryophanales; family Bacillaceae; genus Alkalihalobacillus; species Alkalihalobacillus sp. FSL W8-0930. The sequence goes on from CP150183.1 coordinate 460,729, forward strand.
GAACCGCTTGATGATGTGATCAGAGAAGCAATGGCTAAAGGCATAACGATTTGTACGTTCAATCAGGACATTCAAACGAGTGGTCGATTGTTTTATGTAGGTGTCGACTATGAGCAAGCGGGCAAGCTTGCAGCTGAATTAACATGCAAGTTTGTAGGCAAGAAAGGCCGTGTGGCGGTTGTCGGCAAAAATGATGACTTTCAGACGCGAACAAAGAATCAAGGTTTTCTTGATGCGGTTGAAGCTTATCCCGACGTAGAAGGTATTGGGCCATTCTCTGTGGAGGAATTTCTCAGTCAAACCGACCCCATTGATGGCGTATATGTTTCAACCTCCGATATCTTTAGAGTCGCAGAGGCCTTGTCCGAACAGAAACGAACCCCCATCATAATCTGTCATGATTTAAATCAAGAAATCTATCAATATTTGAATACGGGAGTCATTACAGCTGCAATCACTCAAGAGCCTTTTAACCAAGGGTACTTGGTTTTGACTCAATTATTTGGCTATCTTGCTTTTGAAGAGGATATAAAAGAGCATCAAATCATAAAGTTAGAAGTAGTGATGAAGGAAAATGCTAAGTATTATGTATAGGCTTAGCTTTTCACTCACATAAATGAGGTACGGTCATCATTTTGTAAAGGGAGATGTCTATGAAGTTTAGTAATGGATGTTGGATGGATAAAGAAGGGCATATCATTAAAAGTCCAGCTGAGTTGTACGACTGGAAACAAGATCAGGGGAAGTTGACATTGTACGCCCCCTTTCAAAAAATTCACCACATTGGTCAGACCCTTGATGGAGGGGTCTTAACGGTCGAATTGTCATCACCAATAGAGAACGTCATTCGCGTGAAAGCCTATCATCATGTAGGTTCTGTTACAGAAGAGCCATCATTTGCTCGCGCAGATCAAAAGCCTAATGTGAATATAGAGGAAAAGGAAGAAGAGATCCTTGTTTCATCCGGACAGCTGCATGCACATGTGAAGCGAGATCCGTGGAAAATTGATTTCAGGTTTGATCAGAAGCTACTGACTTCGAGTGAATCTAGATCACTTAGCTATATTCATAATGAAAAAGGCGAGCCCTACATGCGTGAACAGCTTTCACTTGATATTGGGGAACTGATCTATGGACTTGGCGAACGATTTACTCCATTTGTGAAAAATGGTCAGGTCGTTGATATCTGGAATGAGGACGGGGGAACGGGGAGTGAGCAGACTTATAAGAACATTCCTTTTTACATAAGTAACAAGGGATACGGCGTATTTGTGAATCATCCAGAACACGTTTCTTTTGAAGTGGCTTCTGAAAAAGTATCCAAATCTCAGTTCAGTGTGGAAGGGGAATGCCTTGATTATTACATCATTGCAGGTGAAGGGTTAAAAGAGGTACTACACAACTACACAGAGCTAACAGGAAAACCACCACTCGTTCCATCGTGGTCTTTCGGTCTGTGGCTTAGCACCTCTTTTCTAACAAACTATGATGAGAAGACCGTCCATTCGTTCGTAGATGAAATGATTGAACGAGACATTCCGCTTGATGTCTTCCATTTTGACTGCCTATGGATGAAGGAACTAGAATGGTGTAATTTTGAATGGGATGACCGTGTCTTTCCAGACCCGGTAAATATGTTAAAGCGACTAAAAGAGAAGGGATTAAAGATTTGTGTCTGGATTAACCCATACATTGCTCAAAAATCTCCACTATTTAAAGAGGCAGCAGATCTTGGTTTTCTTTTAAAAAGAGAAGATGGACGTGTGTGGCAATGGGATAAGTGGCAGGCGGGAATGGGCTTAGTAGATTTTACAAACCCAGCTGCGACAAAGTGGTACACAGATCATCTAGATAAACTGATTGATATGGGTGTAGACAGCTTTAAAACAGACTTTGGAGAGCGTATCCCCCTTGATGTTGTGTATGCAGATGGATCATGCCCGAAGAAAATGCATAACTATTATACACAGCTCTACAATGAAAGCGTGTTCGAATTATTAGAGAAACGATTCGGAACGTCTCAAGCTGTTGTCTTTGCGCGCTCGGCAACCGTTGGGGGTCAGACGATGCCTGTTCATTGGGGTGGTGATAGCTTCTCTAACTATTCATCTATGGCAGAAACCTTACGTGGAGGTCTCTCCCTGAGTCTGGCAGGCTTTGCTTACTGGAGTCATGATATTGGGGGATTTGAGACGGGATCAACACCAGATCTATACAAACGCTGGACTCAATTTGGACTTTTATCCTCTCACAGCCGTTACCATGGTAGTGGTGATTACAAAGTGCCGTGGCTCTATGATGAGGAAGCGGTAGAAGTTACACGGCAATTCACTAAGCTAAAGTGTCGCCTTATGCCTTATTTGTATTCGACCGCAGTGGAGGCAACAAAAACAGGTGTTCCAATGCTTCGGCCAATGGTTCTTGAATTTCCTGAGGATGAAACATGTCATTATCTTGATCGACAATACACACTTGGAAGCGAGCTTCTCATAGCACCGATTTTTAATGATCAAGGGAATGTACGCTACTACTTACCAAGAGGTGAATGGACCAACCTGATTACGAACGCTAAAGTGAGAGGAGAACGGTGGATCACTGAAACACATGATTACACATCCTTACCACTAATGGTTCGTGAAAACTCCATTCTGGTATATGGTCAAACCGACTCCACGGCGAGCTACGATTTTACAGAGAATGTCTCGCTACATCTTTTCTCGCTTATTGACGGAGAGGAAGCAAAAGCAATTCTTGTGCGTGAGTCAGGAGATGCAGCTGGATATGTCATCGCGACTAAAGCAGGCTCAACGATTACCGTGAAAACAAGCGGATTCACATCTGTATATTCCATTGTTCTACGTAATGTACATTCCATTCGTTCTCATTCAAGTGGGGATCAGCAACAAACAGTGGATGGGACAGAGCTTACAATTGAATCGGGCGTAGAAGAAGTGGTGGTTGAGTTGTAAAAGGGTATAGAAAGGCCGGATGAACAAATAGTTCACCGGTTTTTTAGATTAATGCTTTTTGACATAAGTTTCTCCTTCCTTCATATACTAGGTGCAACTCATGCGTAGGGGGTCCATATGAATCAACTGCTTGTGTTGCAATCTGATTTTGGATTGAGTGATGGGGCGGTTAGTGCCATGTATGGTGTAGCCTTGTCTGTTAATCCAGATTTAACAATATCTAATCTTACGCACGACATTCCACCTTTTCATATCTGGGAGGCTTCTTACCGATTGCTTCAAACCGTTCCTTATTGGCCAAAAGAAACGGTGTTTGTATCAGTTGTGGATCCAGGTGTTGGATCCAAGCGTAAAAGTATAGTTGCAAGGTTAGTTACCGGTCAATTTGTCATAACCCCCGATAATGGGACTCTTTCACATCTGTTAAAAGGTGTTAGAGTTGATGAAGTCAGAGAGCTTGATGAAACGAAAAATCGCTTGCCGCATTCAGGGGAGTCGTACACCTTTCATGGGAGAGACATCTACGCATACACCGGGGCGAGGTTGGCAAGTGGAGTTATATCTTTTAATGAGGTTGGAGGACGATTAAACTCAGACCAACTTGTTCGACTTGACATAAATGAAGCTAAGCTTTTCACAAACGAGGCAATAGGCCAGATTGATATCTTGGACATACGATACGGTAATGCGTGGACAAATATTCCGAGGACATTATTTACACAAACAGGTGCTACTTATGGTGATCAAGTGAAGGTTCTACTCACACGTGCACGTACAATCCTTTATCAAAAAACAATCCCATTTGGTCGATCATTTGCGGATGTTCCTGTTGGGCAGGATCTTCTCTATGTGAACTCTCTTGATTATCTAGCCATTGGAACAAATCAGAAATCATTTGCTGATGCGAATGCAATAGGGACAGGAACCGGTTGGGTTGTCTCAGTTCAGCCACATCATTAACTAATTTTGCATCTTGAGTTCATCTCCCTTCTTCTTTATACTTACTTAGTAAAACGAAGTATTGAATGGTATAGAGAGAAGGGTAAGGATGAAACAAAGGGTAGGAGAAAGTACGTCCATAAAAAGAGGGTTCACGACAATGCTAATTAAGTGGGCTGTTTTTTTAATGGGGTTACTTGTTTTAGCAACAGGTGGCGCGTTTATGATTAAGTCTGCGTATGGCTCGGCGACATGGGATGTTTTGCACATTGGTTTGTCCCTAAATTCAGGCTGGTCGATCGGCTTATGGGTACAACTTGTTGGATTAGTTATGATTGGCATATCTTGTTGGATTGACGGTAAAAAACCTCAAGTAGGTAGTTTCGTTAATATTATATTAATTGGATTCTTTTTAGACGGAATGCTGCGTTTGCCGATCTATCCCGTAGACATGCTCTGGTGGGAAAGCCTATTATTCCTACTAGGTGGCATTTGCATTCTCGGATTCGGGGCGGGCATGTATGTCGCTACTGGACTAGGTGCAGGGCCAAGAGATGGTATGACGCTTGTTCTTGCAAAGAAAACGGGCTTATCGATTCGACTCGTACGTACGCTCCTTGAAGGTACGGCGTTATTACTTGGTTGGCTACTCGGAGGACCGGTAGCAGCAGGGACATTTTTATCGGTCTTTTTGATTGGACCAGTGATGCAGACATCCATAGGATTTTGGCGCAAACAGATGGCAAGGCTTGATGAAAAAGAAGAGAGCCTTATTCCTGTCACAGAACCTACATTGAAAATAAATGAATCATAAGCAAAAAGACGAATGCCTTAAATGCATTCGTCTTTCTTTTCATGTTATACCGTTTTCTCTGTTTTAGTTGGGTTCAAGTAATGTAACAATAAGCCCATAAACACTGCTCCACCAACAAAGTTTCCGAGAGTTACCGGAATTAAGTTGTGAACGATCCCGCCAAGTGTCAGATCAGGCGCACCGTGTAAGTAAGCAATCGCAAATGTACCCATGTTAGCAATACTATGTTCGTAACCAGATACGAAGAAACTAAAAACTAGTAGAACCATGATAAAAATCTTAGCCATTTCATTCTTCATTCCTAGTGGAAGAAAGAAAGCCAGACAAACTAACCAGTTACAAAGAATTCCGCGAAAGAAAAGCTCATTCAAAGAGGATTCTGTTTTGTGTTGTGCGACACTCATCAAGAATCCATTTGCACTAGGGTCTTTAAAAATTCCCGTTGCAAGCAAGAAGTAAGCAAAAAGAATAGCTCCAATTAAGTTTCCGATATATGTCATAGATAGCAGCTTCAATGATGTAGACCAAGTCATTTTTCCTTTTAATGATGCATACGGGAAATAAAACGTATTACCTGTAAATAAATCTGCATTTCCATGTTTGATTAAGAGGATTCCCACACCAAACGTAAGTGCTCCAGCTATATACGCAAGAGACGACCCATCTTCATAGAAATATCCGCCTGTTCGGAAAGACACGATAATTCCAAGTCCCAAAAACATGGTTGCTAGAATTGAACGCATCAAATATCTCATGCGATTGTCTGAGTATGCTTTTCCTTTGTTTAGTGCCATTTGTTCAACTTGTTCTAATGAAGCTTGTTCCATTAAATTACCACTCCGCTATTCTACTATTTGCGATAAAATCCGCTATCTGATTATACCCGTTTTTTATTAGATTAAAAGCTTTATTAACTAAAAAAAAGAGAATAGGGGAAATTTGGATTAAGTTGACAAAATATTGTTTCGATTTGTAAACTAATAAAAATATCATAAAAGCGATAAGATGATTCTGATCATCCTTAATGGGGGACATTCCATATGAACCAAGTTTCAGCTATTTATCAAACAAGAGATTCAGAGCATGGTGAAGCTTCTGGATATGCTTCATTTGAACGAATCATATCTGAGATTCAACATGTCTTAAACAAACGGTACGGTAAAACGTATCAGCTATATGCAAGTGAGGATTCATTCTTTGATCATTGGAGTTTACTAGAGAAGGATGTTCAAACATCATCAGATCAGGTTCATCATGTATCGACAATTTTCGAAAAGCTACAACAACGGACATTTACATATGATGAAGAGAAGGATACGCCTGATTATTCGATCCATCTTTCTTTATTAAATAATGTATTCTGCTATGAAAAAGAAGGGGTGGCATTCGCTCAAATCCCTGTCTTTGAAGAATTTGGAGCAAGTATTTTGAGTCGAAACTGCGTGTTTAGTATTGGAGATCAAGAACTGGCTGCTTTTCTTGAAACGGTCCAAACGAGAATTTGGGAAGAAAGCTGTAAGGAAGTAACCGTTTATACTGACACTGAAGAAGGAATGACTCGAAAAGAAGAATCCGTTACACACTCGGTTAAACGAAGTGAAGTCATTTTAGACTTAAGCGTAAAAGATGATATCTATCAATCCTTAGATCAGTTTTTTGATAAGGACCGTACGTTTTATCAAACATATAACATTCCATATAGACGAGGCATTCTGCTGTATGGACCGCCTGGAAACGGAAAAACAACTCTTGTCAAATCAATAGCTGGCTCGATTCATGCGCCAATTGCCTATTGGCAAATTACTGAATTTACGACAAGTGATTCAATTGAAGAAGTGTTCACTGCAGCCAGACGTTTATCGCCAATGGTTCTAGTCATTGAAGACATTGATTCAATGCCGGAGGGAGTACGTTCGTTCTTTTTAAATACGCTAGACGGAGCAACATCAAAGGAAGGAATCTTCTTAATTGGGACAACCAACTATCCCGAGAAGATTGACCCAGGCTTAATGAATCGTGGTGGGAGATTTGACCGTGCGTATGAGATTAGTCTACCTACCTTGGAGTTACGAACACAGTATATGAAGCAAAGAGGGTTCTTATCTTTCTTAGATAATGAGGAAGTTCAAGAGATAGCAGATGCTACGGAAGGTTTCTCATTTGCACAGCTTTCAGAGCTGTTTGTTAGTATGGTACTGGCCTGGCATAATAATGGAGAGGTTCATGCTCTTCATATCATTAAAAGCATGCAAGGTGAACATCAAAAAAGCAAAAAAGGCCACTGGATGAAGCAGAGTGGAAGGATGGGATTCTAACACAACGTACCACCCAACAGTAGAGTATGATATTCTTATTCTAGCTGTGTATATGTCATGAAAAGGTGAGATCATTTGTGAAGAATCAATTTCTAAGAGGAACCTTCTATTTGACGGGAGCGACCTTTCTATCGAAAATTCTTGGATTTATCTATATTATGCCGTTTGTTCTTATTGTAGGAGACTCGGGCTATGCTCTCTATAAATACGCGTACGCGCCCTATACATTAATGCTAAGTGTGGCAACACTTGGTTTACCTATGGCTGTATCTAAGTATGTGGCCAAATACAATAGTCTGGGAGACTACCAGGCAGGAAGAGATCTATTAAATAAAGGATTAAAACTCATGATGGGCATGGGTGTCCTGACATTTCTGGCACTGTTTTTTTTAGCGCCATCTCTTGCGTCAGTTGTTATAAAAGAAGGAGATGTGAGTGGGAATACTCATGAAGATGTTGTCTACGTCATCCGACTCGTAAGTATTGCCTTATTAATTATTCCTCCAATGAGTATGATGAGAGGATTCTTTCAAGGGAATCAACAGATGGGACCCTCTGCATTTAGTACCGTTCTGGAGCAAATTGTCCGCATCCTCTTTATTCTAGCTGGTTCCTTTACCGTTTTATACATACTGGATGGAACGGCCACTCAAGCCGTTGGAATTAGTACGATGGGAGCGTTTGTTGGAGGACTGGCAAGCTTAGGGCTGCTTGTATGGTTTTTTGTGCGCAGAAAAGATTTATTTCCAGCCTTCAGAAATAAGCATGGTGAACATCAACCAATTGAATGGTTGCCGATGCTTAAGGAGCTGACAAGCTATGCTATACCTTTTGTATTAGTTGGGCTTGCCATTCCGCTTTATCAAAACATCGATACCTTTACCATAAATAATTTATTAACAGATGCCGGCTATAGTCTAGTGGAGGCTGAGCAGGTAAATGCAATCATCGGTCTTGCTCAAATTCTTGTACTAGTCCCCGTTTCTCTTGCGACGGCATTTAGTATCTCACTTATCCCAAATATCACAGGATCCTTTAGTAAGGGAGACATGAAGGACGTTACAGACAAAATTAAACAAACGTTTATTTTACTTATGTTTGTCCTGTTACCTGCGGTTGTGGGGATGACATTATTAAGTGATCCGATCTATACAAGTATATTTGGCGAGAACAACCAGCCTGAACTCGGTGGACGAATCCTTGCGTGGTATGCGCCAATGGGCATTCTGTTTTCGCTATTCTCCGTAGCCGCAGCTATTTTACAAGGAATAAACAAGCAAAAGCAGGCGATCATTGGCTTAGGACTAGGAGTTGTAGTCAAGGTGGTGCTTAATGCGTTACTCATTCCTACCTTCTATGAGCTCGGTCCAATCATTGCAACATATGCGGGTTATTTTGTATCGGTTTGTTATTTAACAGCAGTCATTTACCGAAACGTGAAGATTCCTGTTTTTAAACTTCTCAAGCCACTTGTTCCAATTGGTTTGATGGTTGTCCTAATGATGGTAGTTGTAGTAGCAACCGAGTTTCTCGTTCGACTTGCGCTAGCGGATGTAGTAGGGAACTATCCCCTTTCCTTTATTGTTACAGGAGTATCCGTACTAGCCGGAGCAGGTGTATATCTTGTTGTGAGTAAGCAGACTGGTTTGATCCGATTGATTGTTAGGAGAAATGGTTAATTAAAGAATATGGTGCTTGAGACATAACTAAAAATCATTAAAAAATGGCGAATGATTCAATTACAGAATCATTCGCCATTCGTTTTACCAAACAAGCGGATTCGAAGCTATGTTCTTGTTTTGCTATCCGCGTTAATGTTATGTCCTCGGCCTCGGTTATTTCATTCCATCTCAATAATCAACTTCGGATGCTGGTTCTCCTGCTTAATCTGCTTAAGCAGATGACGTTTGAAAAAGTACATGACCCATAGATGAAATTTAGCTTGAGTGAATGTGTAAATAAACCAGGGCAGGGAGGGCTTATACTCATGTATCGCTATGATACATTCTTGAGAGTTCGGAATCTGTCTGAACTCAAGACGCCCTCTACCTGGTGTCTCTTCGCGTTTGGCAAAGGTTCCGCCTGAGATGTAGAAGAGTGCACGACTCTCACTACTACGATCATGAGAGTACGTAAGCGAAAGTAGCGGTTCGTTCCCAAGCATGTAGATCTTGGCACTACCATTCTGGTCAACAGATGTTCGAATCAGTGGTCGTCCAAACTCCCCCAGCCACTCAATGTAACGGCTAGCTGCCCACGAAGCTGTTTTGCCTTCAGGTAACAGCACGCGTTGAACAGATCGAACATCAGAAATGACTGGCTTTGAATGGGTGTTTTCACTAGACGAACCGTTCGACTGATTTTGTTGCTGTTCTTCTTTTTCCTTCTTTTCTTGTTCTTCTTGTTCAAGCGCTGACTTTGCAGCTTCTTTAAAAGAAATTTTCCCGTAGCTTAAGTCCTTATCCATGTTCTCCGGGTTCGCAACCATCGGATGAATTAAGCTTTCAATTAGTGGATAGACCATCTCCCGAGGAGTGCCGGTTGTCACACTGACCCACAAACGAGAGAGCTTAACTGTCATAAACGGAACGTTAAGAAGCTTTCTTTTTTTGCCCATGACTTCGGCGGTATCGATCATCATTTCCTTATAGGTCATGATTTCTGGTCCACCGACATCAATGGATTCACCTGAGAGCTTCTTATTACCGATACTTCCTTTTAGGGCATGCAATACGTCTTGAAGAGCAATGGGATGTGTTTTTTGACGTGTCCATTTAGGAAGTGCCATCATTGGAAGTCTCTTGACAAGTTTCTTAACGATCGGGAACGAGGAGCCTTTAGGACCAACGATTAATCCTGCACGAACGGTTGTCACAGGCACACCGTAGGATGAGAGTACTTTTTCAACCTCAAGACGGCTGCGTAAATGCCGTGAAAGTTCATCTGCATCAGGTGGGATAATCCCACTTAGATAAATGATTTGCTTTACACCATTTTTCTTTGCGGCTTGAGCAAAATTATCGGCTAAAATAAGGTCCATGTCTTCAAACTTCGCCTGAGTTAATTTTGCGGAAGGCATCATGGAATGTACCAGGTATACTGCGTAATCTGCGCCTTCAAGTGCTTTTTCAGCATCTTTAAGGGAGAATAAGTCAGCTGATCTCCAAGTCACATTCTCCGAGTCCTCATATTTGTCTCCATTTCTTGATAAAGCAATGATATCCGCTTGTTTTCCAAGTTTTTTAAGAAGGTTATTCCCGATGTACCCACTTGCTCCTGTTAACGCAATAACAGGTCTTGTTTCGTTTGATGGTTGGTTCTCCATTGTGCACGCTCCTCGTCTTAACTTCACTATCTGTATGGTTACCCTTGAACGAGCGGTTGTAATCTACTCATCTTATTTCCGTCCGAAGTTCATATGAACGTAGCGTCCAAAGAAATAGCCATATATACCGAACAGAATAAGTCCAACGGCTACAATACCAAGAAGCCATTGACCATACGGTTGTTGAGAAAGCTCATATAAAGCTCCATCCATTCCTTGTGTTTCATCAGCATCTGCATTAAGGGCTGTTTGGATGAGAAAGACACCAATCAGCGCAAAGACAATGGCACGTGAAACCAAGCCAATTCGTCCAATCATTCTCGTCAGATTCCATTCATGTTTGTTCATCTCAGACTTTTTAAACTCGTTTAAGAATTTGCCTGAAACGGCTTTATATCCTTCGTAGAGTGCATAGACGATAATACCAATACCGATAGCTCCAATGATCCATTGACCAAAGGGCTGTGATAGGAGCATCTGCGAGTACGTTTCCTCGTCACTCCCACCTGATCCACCAGAATGAGTTGCAAAGGAAAAGGCATTGAAGGCCAAGCTGGCGTAAATAAGAGCACTTCCAACAAAGCCAACACGAACGAGAACTCCTTTTATACCGTTACCAAAATGACCCGTATCAACGGAGGCACGAATAAACATCCAAATCACATAACCGGTTAGCCCAATTCCTACTAACCATAAGACCACTTCACCAAAGGGCATACTAGCAAGGGTTTGTAAGGCTCCGCTCGTATCCTCAGTATCTCCACCAACACCTGTTGCGGTCATAAAAGCAAGCACACCAATTAAAATATACACGAAGCCTTGAGACATGTACCCAAATCGACCCAAGCGTCTAATCCAAGGTTTAGATTCTTTTTTGGCTTCAGACGCTTTTTGTTTAGTTTCTTGCTTAGTTGGAGTGTGCTTCGCCACTGTTCTCAGTCCTTTCAGTTATCTGACTATAAGATTCCCCATTCCCTGTAGACCAAACCAAAACAAAAAGCTAGTGACTCCAAGTGGAGATTCACTAGCCTTTATACCTAATTATATTGTTAAAATAATTGGCTCATCCTTCGTCACAATAATTGTGTGCTCTTTTTGAGCGACGAAGCTTTTGTCTGCCGTGGTTAGGGTCCATCCATCGTCAAGCTGATAGACATCCTCAGCCTTTGTTGAAACGAAAGGTTCAAACGCGATGACTTCTCCATCCTTAAATAACTTTGTATCACGTGGGTTGTAGTAGTTGAAAATGTGCTCAGGTGAATCATGTAATGATAGACCAACGCCATGTCCTGTTAGGTTTTTAATAACGTTAAATCCATGCTCCTGAGCGGTTTGGAAAACGGTGCGACCGACACCATTTTGTTTGGAGCCTGCTCTAAACTTTTTAAGACCTGCATCAAATGTGTTTTTTGTCGCTTCAATAAGGTCTGTTAAAATTGGCTCACCTTTTCCAACAACAAAGGAATGACCGGTATCTGCGAAGTAGCCATTTAAGGAGCCGGATACATCAATGTTTACAATGTCACCCTCTTTAATCACACGAGAACCAGGGATACCATGCGCCACTTCTTCGTTAACGCAGATGCATGTGTAGCCTGGGAAATCGTAGGTGCTAATTGGTGCGGAAATAGCACCGAATTTCTTGAATAGCTTTCCGCCGATCTCATCAATTTCTTTTGTGGTTACGCCCGGCTTTGTATGAAGAGTTAGCTCTTCACGAATTTCAGCAACAATTTTTCCAATTTCCTTTAACCCATGTAGATCTTTTTCGTTTTGTACGATCATACGTGCATTCTCCTTCATATATAGATGTCACTCTTTATGCTATGTGTATTTGTCTATGGCTGAGTCTGTTACAACTTCACTACCATTTATTCTACGCCTAAGTATAGCGTACATCAATGGATTATCAAAAACGATAGTGTTCCTCGCGAAAGAAAAAAGACGAGGATTCAATAATCACTCGTCTCCAAACGCTCCTTAAAAAGCACCAGAACCACCGCCGCTTCCGCCAACTCCACCACCTGGAGAGCTACCGGATGGAGAGGAGGAGGGAGCTGCACTTGAACTCGCTGTATTCATACTTGCTTGTGCAACTACGGAAATGGCAATAAATGTTGTCACATCAAACGAGTAGGCAGTCATTGCTTGAGGCTGACCCTTAAATACCTCTTCAAGCTCTGTGTTTTTCGCTTTTAAATTCTTATCACCTGTGCCGATTCCGTAAATAATCGCACGCATCAAATCATCTTGCTTCCAGCTTGTCATTTCAGTAGCTGAAAGTGTAGCAGCTTGTTTGCTGAATTGATTCCACTCATACACAATTCGCGCGCCCTCGGTTGTCCGTGGGTGATAGAAAATAGCATACCCTATATACCCAATAAAGAGGAGAATTGAAAAGAATAACCACATCGGTAAGTCATACATTGGAAACAGAACAAAAAGTGGAACAAAGATCAGACTAGCGAGTCCGACTGTTAATCGATAAGCTTTTTTGTTTTGGTGCACGTTCGCTTCCTTCATCTCTTGTCCAATGGCGGTTTTCCACTTGTGATCATACTGTTGATACGTCTCGTGGTTTTTCTTATCTTTGGCGTAACTCTCTAGTTGTTGTAAGGTGAACGTCTTTTGATCACCAATCGTATCAAATAGCCATTCGATCAAGATATGCTCTGCTTTAGAGGCGCCATCTCGGTGAATCAGTGTAAATTGATTTGTATCATGTTCTTTTACAAACCCTTTTCTCATCAAGTCCAGCAAACCGGCAGCCATTGCCTCAGGACGTAGCGTGCTTTTCGTATAAAGAATGGTTGCCAGCATGCTAAGCTTTTGTTTCGGAATACCTTTAGATGCTTGATATTCCTGCTCAAATGATTTGTACAGTTGTCTGCTTTTTAAGTACGACCCTAGAATTAGAGCAAATAGAACAAATCCGGAAAGCGGAATAAAAACGATCGCAAAGCTTGAAAGGCGATCCTGGGTGGATGCAAACGCAGCAGCCTCATCCTTTACTTCCTGCTCATCAGTCAAGACGGTTTCTCTCAACTCTTGATCAACAACCGTTGCATTTGAAAATAATTCACTTGGATACGCCACTCGAATAAAACCGTTTGACCCTTCAGATACGTTTCCAATTGAGAAAGTGACGGTTCCATCTTGTTGGACGGCTTCTTTGTTAAACGTTTCATCCTTGCCGTAAGCAATTACTTCATCCGTTTCTACTGGTGGATGGATAATCACTGTCATATCTTCGTAAGGAACCTCGCCACTCGAATCGAAGAATGACCAGTTAAAATCAGCGACATCCTGATACACCGTTGCACCATTAGTGATCGTGTAACTAAGATCAAGAGTGACAGTCTCATAGCTACCTGGTCGCATGATTTTATACAGTGCACCTTCTTGTTCGATTTCTAGAGGCTGACCGTTTTCTGAAGCCTCAACATTTGTAATTTCCGTGTTTTCTTTTTGATAAAGCGTTCTGGTTAATCCGTTAAAATCATCATCAAAGTCATACACATGTGTTTCGTTAACCAACACGTCCCCGTTCTCTAACAGGGTGGCATCAATCGTTGATTCTGGAATCGTGAAATCAATTGCTAACGCCTGTTGGGGAACGAATAGGAATGTAAGTATAAGGAATGGAATAAGCATTAGGATTCGTTTTGTCATGAGTAGCACCTGCTTTCTTTCTCCTTTATACGATTCGTAGAAAAAAAGGTTTCAAAAAGTGAAACGTTTATTGGATAAATCCGTAAATAAATAGAGAGGGGTGACTTATGAAGCAGACAATTCAAAAGCCAGATCAGAAGATATCAGACAAAGCAACGAGTGTATGGAGAATTTCTTCAGCCATCTCACATGCCATTACTTTACTTATACTAGGTACAGCCATATTCTTGCAACATTATTATGAATGGGTAGAGTGGATTAGGTATGTAGTCTATGCTGTCACAGCGATTGTGCTTCTTCATGCGTTATACAAGATCTTCATCTATCCTATCTATATGCAACGTACGTGGAGATATCGGGTGGATGATGAGTACATACAAATGAAGTACGGTGTAATTGATCAAGAGCATGTCATGGTTCCCATGGTAAAAGTCCTTCACGTGAGTACAAACCAAGGGCCAATTCTAAGAAGGTATGGATTATCTACCATTACCGTTGGGACAACAGCTTCTTCGCATGAGATCCCAGCGTTACCGAATGAGGAAGCAGAAGACCTCCGTGAAAAAATCGCCGTGCTCGCGAAGGTGTATGAAGATGAGTGATCAAACGATCCAATTACATCAACCGTACCGGCTACATGCGTCCTTTTTGTTGTCGGAGTTATTTTCTACAATTAAAAACTATTTCTTCCCGATTCTTTTGTTTTGGATCGTGAATCGAAACTCTGAATCTACGTTTACCATGTTTGCTAAGTGGGGCGTGCTCGCTCTGATTGCATTATCAGTAGTCTCAGCCATCCTGCAGTGGATTCATTTTCGATATACATTCACGGAAACCGATCTACAAATAAGGAAGGGCGGGCTTGTGCGGAAAGAACAATATATTCCATATCAACGCATCCAAAATGTTTCAAGAACAACAAACCTTATCGGCAAAATCTTTCGTGTGACAACCGTTCAGCTTGAAACTGAAGCACAGGATGATGCAACCGTGCACCTAAAAATGGTGACACACACGCAAGCGGATGCGATTCAAACGTTTCTTGAATGGAAAAGCAATCATAAGACCCAAGATACGTTGTCTACTGAGGTGGCAGCTCCAAGCAAGGCGCTTCATTACAAAGTAACAAAAAAAGAACTGGTTAAAGCATCCTTCACATCTTTTAGTATTGTGGCACTTATTCCAATTTTAATGACCATCTTCTTTAATATCGATGAGGTCTTTCCACTAGATGGTCATGTTAATAGAGTTACGAGTTTTCTTTGGGATCACTGGATATGGCTAACCTTTGCAATCATTTGTTTATTAATGATTTCCTGCTTGTTTGGTGTGATCACGACATTCCTACAGTTCGGACGTTTTGAGGTTCGGAGTGACGAGAAGCGTATCTATATCAAGAAAGGGATCATTCAAGAAAAAGAAAACGCCATCCTAAAGAGTAAGGTACAAGGAGTGGTTGTTTCAAAAAGCTTAATTAGGCGCTGGTTTGGTATGGCTAAGGTGAAATTAGTGTGTGCAGGAGGAGAAGGATGGGAGGATGATTCGGAGTCCGCTGTGATCTTTCCTTTCATATCTGTTAAGCGAATCCCTGAGCTCTTACCCGAAATCATACCTGGGTTTGTATATCATCAGCCAGAACGCAAATTGCCACGTCGTGCACTTCGGGTAAAATTGCTAAGGCCTAGTTACTTCTGGATCATTGTGACGGTTGTGATTGTGATCTTCTGGAGCAACTTGTGGTATCTGTCGCTTATCCTACTCGCATTAATCGGATTAAGTCGACTCATGGATTTCTATTTTACAAGGTACCAGATCACTGAGTCTATGACTCAGTTTGAAGTAGGTGGTGTGTTTAACGAATTAACAACAACCAGTATGAACAAGGTGGAAGAGGTTAAAGTCACTAGGTCGTGGCTTCAGCGGCGGTTTGGGCTTGCCTCGATTCAGGTTGCTACGCGTGGGAAACCAATTCACATCATTATGATTCATGATATCCCTGAGAGCGTAGCGGACGATTATTATATGTGGTTTGAGCAGTTTGTTCATGAGCGGTATCACTTTTATGTAGCGCAGAACCTTAAGCAAGAAACAATGAAGGATGAGGCTGAACCTAACGAATTCGATGCAGGGATAGAAGAAGAGACTTTAAATTAAGCATGAGTAAGCATGAGCAATATGTTAACGTTTTTTTCGTTTCTGATGAAAAATAGTTAGATTCCCGAAGTAAGCATTCCAATCTGATTTACGTTATAATGTTTCGATATGACTCAGATTGGGATGAAATTGAATGAATGATCGGATTATCGTGCCTTTATGGGCATTTGGACTTTTTATTGTCATTATGAACACAACAATGTTTAATGTGTCGATACCAGGCATTATTGGACAATTAGATGTAACGGCTGAGCTCGGTTCTTGGATTATCTCCAGCTACTCCATTGGCTACGCGTTGACAACGGTGATCTATAGCCGGTTGTCTGATTCCGTATCCATTCGGCTTCTTATTGCGATTGGTGTAGCGGTACTCACAACCGGTTCTGTTTCGGGAATCTTTGCCACTGACTTTAACACGCTTCTTCTGGCAAGAATCCTGCAATCAGCAGGAGCAGGGGCTATTGCGGGTCTTGGCATGATTATTGTAAGTCGTTACATTCCATACGAACGACGGGGAAGTGCACTTGCCTTAATTTCAGCGGCCAGTGCCATGGCGTTTGGGATGGGACCAATCGTTGGTGGGGTTGTTTATCAAACCTTTGGTTGGTCTGGCTTATTTGCCATCACTTGTTTGGTTATTTTAATCTTCCCTGTGATTATTCCACTTCTTCCTAAAGAAGAGCCAAAAGCGTTTCAATTTGATGTGATTGGTGGTTTGTTAACCGTCATTAATACCATCACGCTGTTACTTGCTGTCACTCAGCGCTCTATTTGGTTACTCATTATATGTGTAGTCACTATCGTCATTCACGGCTTTTATGTGAATCGTGACAAGCCTACCTTTATACGAAAGGAGCTCTTAAAGCAGCCTCCTTACTTAAAGCTTTTAGCGGTAGGTTTTTGTGTGATGTCATTAAACCTAGGAAATCTGTTTCTCATGCCACTGGTACTTGCGAATGAATTTGGAACATCCGCGATGAATATTGGCTTTATCATTGCACCAGGTGCGATTGTGACAGCTATCATTTCACGTTATGTTGGTCGAGGAATTGATAAACTGGGGAATCGAAAATTCTTATTATGGGGACATGTATTTCTCGCAGCAGTAGCAGCTGTATTTGCGCTGTTTACATCCGTGTCACCGCTCGTTATCTTAATTGGGTATCTCTTTTTCTCACCCGCTTTCTCTGCAACACTAAGCGCGTTAAATAATGAGGTATCAAGAATCCTTCCTGGTGAATTTATTGGTTCTGGGATGGGAATGATGCAGCTTGCTCAGTTCATGGGTGGATCTCTATCTGTTGCAATCTGTGGCATTTTAATTTCCTTCCACGTCAATGTGTCTATCATTCATGAGTATGGGTTTGTGTATGTTTGTTTATTTGCTCTTATCTTGTGCTCATTGGTTATCTATTTATGGTTTCAATTCTCATTACCAAAAGAGGGTAGAGAGGAATCCTCTTTATCCTAACGGGGGTTAATTAAATGACTAAGCTTTCTTTTTTTGAACAAGTGTATGAGCTCGTTGAAAAGATTCCAGAGGGACGAGTAGCTACGTATGGTCAAATTGCACGGCTACTCGAACAGCCTCACAACGCAAGAGTTGTGGGGTGGGCGATGCGCCAGGCACCAGATGGGCTCCCTAGTCATCGGGTAGTGAAACGATCAGGTGAACCCGCGCCTGATCTTCTTTTATTTAAAGGAGGGTTCACACAACGTGAGCTTCTCGTGTCAGAAGGGATTCTCTTCCACCTGAATGGTCGAATTGATCTTTCATCCTGCATGTGGGAAAGGTGATTAGACAAGTTCGATTTTTCACCTTAAAATAGGAGAAGACTGTACGATGGAATGGGGAGAATGGTGTGACAAAAAGAAAATGGATTTCGCTTGGGATTGCCATTGTGGCTTTAATTGGGATTGCGATCTACTTTGTTGGATTTCATCCAACGCCTTCAGAGCGCGCGTTTGATAAAGGGCTTACATATGTAAAGGAACAAAACGTTTCCATCCTTCAAATTCATAAGAAGCAAGAGCATGGTCCTTCTGTTTTTTTCTTCAGTGATACCGATCAAGTTGGGATGATTGAGGCGGCACCGGGAGAGGACTTGATTCAGGCAAAGGCACAAAAGAACAATGTGGCCGATGGAATCACTTTAGTCTCTTTAGCAGGAATTGAAAGACATAGTGGCATTCTTCTAGAACGAGAGGATGCAGCGGAGATTGAGCTTGTTACGTTTAAAGAAGACGAGGAAGAGCTTGCTCAGTTTGAAATAGAAGAGGACGACGGCGATTATAGTGGATACTTAGATCAAAGCAGGAGCCTTTCTGATTTTAATGTAATCTCGCTAACGAAAACAAATGGTGAGATGGAAGTCATAATAATCGATTGAGGAGAGTGGAATGATCTCACTGGATTCCCTAAGAGAAGGAACAAAGAAACAGCAGTCGGTCTATCGGGTGATTCAACACCTACATCTCATGGAATCGTGGTCCATGTATTCTCCTGTTTTATGCGGAACGATTCCAATCGATATTGATTTAGAAACATCTGATTTGGATATCATTATGGAAATGGATAGCTCTCTTCATGTTGAAGTGCAGCAAGAGATGAAGAGGCTTTATGGAGATCTTCAAGGCTTTCGCACGAAGCGCTACAAAGTGAGAGGCATTCCTACTCTTAAAACAAACTTTACGTATCAAGGGTTTGAGTTTGAATTATTCGCTCAGCCTGTTCCTGTAAAAGAACAGAATGCCTATGTTCACATGGTGATTGAGGCCGCTCTTCTAAAAGGAGATGATACCATGCGAGAGCAAATCCTTACGTTGAAGAGAGCTGGAATGAAAACAGAGCCTGCTTTTTGTGAAGTGCTTGGACTACAGGGAGACGCGTATCACGAATTGATTCAGTATGGTAAAAAACAAGGAATAATCTAAGGAGTGGAACTCAGTATGAAATGGACAAAAACAGTAGCTGCGGCTATCATGACAAGCCTATTTATCATAAGTGGTTGTGGAACATCAGGGCCAGATGAAAATGAAGATGCATCGACTGCAAATGAAGTTGACATTGACCTTGAAAATCCAACGGTTGTGACAATGACGATGGAAAACGGGGGAGAGGTTGTCATGGAGCTCTATCCTGATGTTGCACCAAAAACGGTAGAAAACTTTGTGAAACTCGCAAGTGACGGCTTTTATAACGGATTAACCTTTCACCGAGTGATCCCCGGATTTATGATTCAGGGAGGAGACCCGGATGGTAATGGTACAGGTGGCCCAGATCACTCAGTTGAAGGTGAGTTCTCAAGTAATGGATTTGAGAATGATTTAAGTCACGAACGCGGAGTCGTTTCCATGGCACGCAGTCAGGACCCTGATTCAGCAGGAAGTCAGTTCTTTATTGTAGTGGACGACTCAACGTTCCTTGATGGAGAGTATGCGGCGTTTGGTAAGGTGACAGAGGGTATGGATGTTGTGGATGAAATTGTATCTGTTGAAACAGACGGTAGCGACAAACCAGTTGAAGGTCAAGAACAAGTAATTGAGACGATTACTGTTCAATAATGATTGAAGAACCACCTTTTCAAAAAAGAAAAGGTGGTTCTTTTTTTATGGATTCAGGGGCTTTTCATAAAAGTAAAAGGGATTTTTTCGTTCGGGAAACGTTCGTTCACCTACAAAGGTATAGTGGTGTTTTGTAAATAGTTCTTGTGCCTTACGATTTAACGAATACGTGTCTACCTTCATGGACGTCATACCATTCTCAATCGCATAGCTTTCGGCAAAGGTTATAAGTTTTGAAGCAATCCCTTTTTTTCGAATCATCGGGTTTACCACTAATCGATGAAAAATCATTGCCTGCTCAACAGGTTGATGCCATTCGAATTCTTTATATGCATTGGAGAACTGTTGATCAATTGTGATTGATCCAGCGACCTCCCCATCAAGAATATATACGAAAATGGACTCGTTCATTACATCATTTTGAAAGTCACTAGCCAGTGGATAAAATTCATCCCACTGATCGTTTCGTTCTTCTTTCATTATGTCAACAGTTTCTGATGCCATTTTCGCTAAATATTGGATGTCTGTAGATTGTCCTGAGCGTATCATGATGTCACCTCAAAAAAATAATATGTTCCAATTAAATGTATCACAGACCTTTTAGAATGTCTGTGTCTTGGCTTTTATCTCGCTATTGTACCGTATATTAGAAAAATACTGATTAATAATATATTTACTTAACAAAGTTTCATCAGGTTGACATGTATATATACGAGGTGTATATTTTGTGTCCCGAAGTAATAAGGAGTCATCCTTAAATTTACGAAAGAAGGTCCTATTGTGAATTCAACACAGGAATTATCTAAAGAAATGACCAAAACCGCTTTAAAAGGGAAGGATCTATTAATGGATCCAAGCCTGAATAAAGGGGTTGCTTTTACGGAAGATGAACGAAAAGAATTAGAACTAGAGGGGCTACTTCCTCCAACTGTTCTAACGATCAAGGAACAAAGCGATCGTGCATATGAACAGTTTTTAGCGCAACCAACAAATCTTCGGAAGAATGTTGTATTAAGTGATTTAGCGAATCGGAACCGAGTGTTATTTTATCGCTTGTTTAGCGAACACATCGCTGAAATGCTACCTATTGTTTATACACCGACTGTAGGGACGGCGATTCAAGAATATAGCCACGAATATTACCGTCCCGAGGGATTATACCTTTCCATTAATAACGTTGAGGGAATCTCAAAGGCATTTGAGAATATAGATCTTGGTCCAGATGATATAGATATCATTGTTGCAACGGATTCAGAAAGTATCCTTGGAATAGGGGATTGGGGCATAGGTGGAATTAAGATTGCGATTGGAAAGCTGGCTGTGTATACTGCGGCAGCTGGAATTGATCCAAGTCGAGTATTAGCTGTTGTCTTGGATGCTGGTACCAATAATCAAAAACTGCTCGATGACCCTTTATATATTGGTGAACGTCATGAACGTGTTCGCGGAGAAAAATATGATCAGTTTATCTCTGCTTATGTTGAAGAAGCACTAAAGAAATTTCCTAGTGCATTGCTTCACTGGGAGGATTTTGGTGGTGCAAATGCTCGTAAAATCATTGATGACTACAAGGAATCTGTTCTGAACTTTAACGACGACATTCAAGGGACAGGTGCTGTGACATTGTCTGCAATTGTCTCAGCATTAAAAGTAACGGGTGAACCGATAGAAAAGCAACGAGTAGTTGTCTTTGGACCGGGGTCAGCTGGAATTGGGAATGCTGATCAGATTGTTGGAGCAATGAGTTTGAATGGAATCACGGAAGAGGCTGCGTACCAACAATTCTGGGCGGTCGATCAATTCGGACTGCTGACAGAAAATAGAGGAAACACAGCAGACTTCCACAAACCATATCTGCGTCCAGACTCTGAGGTAACCAATTGGGCTAGAAATAATGAAGGTCAAATTGAATTATTAAAAGTGATTAAACAAGTGAAGCCGACTATTCTTATTGGGACTTCTGGAACAACAGGTGCTTTTAGTGAAGAGATTGTGCGTGAAATGGCAGCTCATACTGAGCGACCGATCATCATGCCGATGTCTAATCCAACCCCGCTTGCAGAAGCCGTTCCAGAAGACTTAATCAAATGGACGGATGGGAAAGCTCTCATCGCAACGGGTAGCCCATTTTCTCCAGTAAGCTACAAAGGTGTAGACTATGAGATCGGTCAGGCGAATAATGCGTTTGTGTTCCCAGGACTCGGACTTGGAGCTGTTGTCGTAAA
This sequence comes from Alkalihalobacillus sp. FSL W8-0930, assembly GCA_037965595.1. Lineage (NCBI taxonomy): Bacteria > Bacillati > Bacillota > Bacilli > Caryophanales > Bacillaceae > Alkalihalobacillus > Alkalihalobacillus sp. FSL W8-0930. The sequence continues at coordinate 482,706 of CP150183.1, forward strand.
AGCAAAACTGTTTACGGAGAAAATGTTTGCTGCCTCTGCGGAAGCTGTAGCAAATGCCACAAAAGGATCTGGAGAAGGCGCAGCCATTCTGCCAAGAGTAGAGGATCTTCGGTCTGTATCGATAGATGTTGCAGTGGCTGTCGCTAAAGCAGCCATTGAGGATAACGTTGCTCAAATAACACCTGACAACATTGAAGAGGCAGTGAAGGAAGCAATGTGGGAACCAATCTATAAAACCATTGTATCCTCTAAAAAAGCTAACTAAAATTGGAGTCCTGAAAAGTGGGAATAAGTGAAATCTTCATCATCCTGATACCAATATTCTTCGTTATTTTGCTAGGGTATCTTGCAGGATATTTAAATGTATTTGATAAACATTCATCAAAGGGAATTAACACACTCGTTACAAAGTTTGCCTTACCAGCTCACTTATTTGTTGGTGTCACAACAACACCAAGAGATGTCCTGATTGCCCAATGGCCGTTTTTAATCGCATTAGTGCTTGGAATCTTTGTTTTTTATCTTGTGATTTATATGATCATGAAGTTTGGATTTAAGTTCACTCTTTCGAATGCGGCTATGTTTTCATTGAACTCCGCACAACCAACGTTTGCGTTTATGGGTATCCCTGTATTAGGTAGCTTATTTGGTTCAGAAGTAGTAGCTGTTCCAATTGCTGTAACTGGAATTGTTGTGAATGCACTACTTGATCCAACAGCAACCATTATGGGAACGATAGGTCAAAGAGAAAAAGTAGAAAATGAAAAGATGGGGAAAGTGATTGTTAAAACCTTTGCGCACGGACTACGTGAGCCATTAGCGCTTGTTCCGTTGATTGCAGTGGTCCTTACCCTACTTGGTTTTCATGCACCTGGTATACTTGCTGATTCGTTTAATGAGATTGGCGATGTGACGTCGGGTGTTGCACTTTTTGCAGTTGGTGTAACAGTAGGAATTAGAAAGATTAGTTTTAATTTGTCTGCTTTCAGTATTGCGACCTTAAAAACAATCATTCAGCCAGCGCTAATGTTTTTCATTGCATGGGCGATGGGAATGTCGCAAGAAGATACGACGATGTTAGTCCTGCTCGTTGCCTTCCCTGGATCAGCAGTTGCTGCTATGATTGCCGTTCGTTTTGAATCAATGGAAGCTGAAGCGGGTTCTGCCTTTGTGTTAAGTGCCATTATTTCTGTATTGACCTTACCTTTCTTAATTTCACTTCTGATGTGAGTGAAGACAAACAAAAAGCCTTCAAAAATGATCAACATTTTTGGAGGCTTTTTGCTTTTTAATTCAGCTTGAACGTATTGGAACTTTTTTCATGCTGGTGCGTAAATAAACACAGAAAAGAAAGGATGTGGCGAAATGGACTTATATATTAAACAACGGATCTTCACGTTTAATGACCAGTTTACTGTGGCTGACATGCAAGGAAATCAATTATATGACGTACAAGGGAAATTCTTCTCATTCGGAGACCAATTAACAATTTCCGAAGTAGGTGGTTCTAACCAAATTCAAATTAAACAGAAACTCGCCTCTTGGATGCCACGTTACTTAATTGAACAGGATGGCCAGGTTATTTGTGAGGTGGTTAAGAAATTTACTTTCTTCAAAGCAAACTTTGATATTCTTCCATACAATTGGGTGGTAGAAGGGGATGTGTTTAACCATCAGTACATTTTGAGGGACGGTACAACAGAGATGATGAGCGTTCAAAAAGAATGGCTATCCTGGGGTGATACGTACCACGTTACCATTCACAAAGACGAGCACGTATTGCCTTGTTTAGCGATTATGATTGTGCTTGATATGGTTCTGCATAATAAGAAGAATAATAATAATTCATTTATTCATAATCAATGAGATAGTATATTCCGGATTAAGAAGGATGAGTGTGGATTTAAGAACGAGAGCGTTAGCCAGAAGAAGGGGAAGGAAACCAAGAAGCAAAGCACCTTAGCAAGAACAACGAGAAAAGTACCAAGCCCAGAGCCCACTCCACCAAGAAACGGGTGCTGATAACAAGAAAGGCGGGCGGGCAACTAAGCTCGCCCCTTTGATATCAAGAAGAGTGAGTTCCGGACTCAGAAGAGTAAGAGCGGCACCAAGAAGAATGAAAACTCAACCAAGACCCTACAGCGTTAGCGGAAGGACCACCAAGCCCAGCACTCGGCAGCGGGGCTTGTTTTTACGTTTATGGCGCAAGTGTTTGATACATATAGGTGTAGAACTGCTCCTTGAGTTTAGGTGTTCTCTCCGGCGAGATAATATGCATGACCCTTAACCCATAAGAGTACGTCAAAAAAGAGGAGGCACAAAGGACTGGGTCAACGTTTGAGTCAATGACTCCCCCCATTTGTCCAGCTTTAATCCAACTTACTGCTTGGCTCTCACTAAATGTATAAAAGTTCTCTAAAACCTTTTCTACCTGAGGATTGTCCTTCTTACTAAGAAGATATGTGAAAATGGCGTTCGTTACATCTTCTTCATCCAAAAAGAAGGTTAATCCCTCTGTTATAGCTGAAAGAGGTTCTTCTAGTCGGGTACAATTGTCTTCTAAAATAGACCAGAACGTAGCATCGATTTTACTAATATGACTCTGCAGTAACATACCAAATAATTCGTCTTTACTGCTCACATAATGATAAATCGCGCCTTTTGAAACAGCTGACTGCTCCATAATCATTTTTAAAGTGGTATTCGCACACCCGTGTTCTTTAATAAGCTGCTCTGTTTGAGCTAAGATATGTAGCAAGCTAGCTGGTAGTTTTGGAGTCTCCATAATAATAAATAATCCTTTCATAAAGTTATTGACAAACCGACGGTCGGTACTTTAATCTAAAACCGACCGTTGGTTTGTTTAAGATTATCTTGCAAAGAGATTAAAGTCAAATGGATAGGAGTGGGCAATGTGAAATGGAATGAAGGAAGAGTGAAACCTGAAACTGATCAACCCATAACAATCTTTGTGATAGGAATCAAGATTAATAAGTTTTGGGCCGTGCATAAGTGGTTTAAGACATTTATGGCGATGGGACCAATGCTTACTGAACTATCCAAGCATAAGCAGGAGTTAGGCTTTTATCACTCAGAATTCAATTTAACCTGGCGCGGGGTAACACTGATTCAGTATTGGAAATCAGAAGAGGCGCTCATGAGTTATTCCAGGTCGCCTAAACATTTGCAGGCATGGAAACACTTTAACCAAAGAGTAGTTGCTGACTACAGCATTGGTATTTTCCATGAGGCATACAACGTTCCGGCTCATCAGTATCATTCTATTTTTGTTAATATGCCAGAGATGGGTTTAATGAAGGTACCAAGATAAGATGAATTCAACGTGTACACTAACTAATTTCTGGGAATGGGTAAGCAGAAGCAAAGGAAGCGAGGAGAGATGGGATGAACACTCGGGTCGGTCTACTGTTTACTGGTTTCTTACTGATAGGTTTAGTGGCGTGCGGAGACAATGATCAAACGGATACTTCAAATGAAGAGAATGAGTCAGGTGACGAAACGGTTGTTCAAGAGCCAGCCATTGAAACCGATGCGGATCAAGAGGATGATGAAGAATCGGATGTTGCTGAAAGTGACAACGAAGGGGAAGAGGAAGAAGGCCATTCTGATGTTCAAGAGCTTAAGAGATTCGATTCGAGCGAAGAACGAGAAGCTAAGACCACCAAAGAAGATGAATATGTAGAAAATGGTTTGTTTGTCGGTGGTGAGATTACGGATGGCAAGGTCATTGATGATATGAATCATGGGATGCATGATGGATTTGAACGGCTTGTACTGGATGTCTACGAAGGAAATTTTCAAGAAGTGAGAGGCCAAGCTGAGATGCCTAATTATTTTGAAGTAGCACTGGAATACTATCCTGCGAGGCTTGTTTATACCTTAAATGGCATTCGTGATCAGGCTGACGAATTTCCGAGTTTTGACGAGTCTACTCTTTTTTCTTACATGGATATACTTCCTGTTTTTGATGATTCAGCGATGATACTTTCTTCTTATTTTAATGAATGAAAGCGTTGAATATGAAGTGTTTGAAATGCATGAGCCAGGAAAAATTGTTACGGATGTTCGATTGGTTGATGAGGATGAGCACCCTTCTGTATTTTCTGTGAGGACGAGGTCCATTCTTCCGGATGAAGAGACAGTGGAAGGGATTCAGCATTTTCTGAGCGATCTAGATTTCACTGAAAATGAACACGTACGAACCATTCATTCCACAGATGAAACGCTGTTTGTGGAAGAAGGATATTACCGGACAATGATAGAAGCTGAGGAAAGAGTTGCAGAGCTTCAAGATGGTTTGGACTTTGATCTTTATATTGAAGAGCGGGGGATGTTTGATCTACCTGAAATCATTGAATAACCAAAAAAGCGAGTGCCCTAATCAAAACGGGCACTCGCTTTTTCGTATGAAGTCTATTCCTCAAAAGGTACCCAGCCACGGGCATTCATAATTAAATTCCAAAGTGGTTCTGGCAGTGTATAGGTTTCTTTTTTGCTAATCTTGATTACTGTTTGGATGTTGGCTTCTTCGCCGTTCTTCACCATGTTCACCCAGTTAGGCTCGATGAGTAGCTCTCTTCCCATGGCTACAAAGTCCATGCCTTCGTCTTCTAGTACAGCTACTGCTTGAGCGGGTGTATGGACAGAACCAACACCAACGAGCGGTATTTGTTCCCCAATGCGTTCTTTAATGAGGCTAAGTCTGCTTCTTGTTTCATCTGCACCTCTGCGTGCTTTTGAATGAGCTTCCATGAGAGAGACATGGAGATAATCAAGTTCTTTTTGTGCGAGCGCATCAACAAGTACAAAGGTATCCTCCATTGTTAAACCAGGTGTTTCCGGTTCCTCAGGAGAAAAACGATAGCCTACTAAAAAGCTCTCCGCGTTTGCTTTAGCTACTTCGTCTTTCACTGCATCAACAATAGCTAAAGGGAAAGCCAGTCGATCGGATGCGGACTCGCCGCCCCACGCATCTGTTCGTTTATTTGTATGGGGTGAAAAGAATTGTTGAATTAAGTAGCCATTGGCACCGTGGATTTCTACCCCGTCAAATCCTGCTTTAATGGCTCTTGTTGTTGCTGCCGCAAATCCTGCGATGATTTCTTTCACCTCTGCATCCGTTAGGCCACGAACCCCCTTTTCAGGAATATCGCTTGCACTTAATACATCTCCATTGGGTACTAGATCTGTTGGACATTGCAAGCCACCGTGATGAATTTGAATCACAGCCTTTGCGCCTTTTGCATGAATCGTCTCAGCAAGTCTTTTAAGCCCAGGGATGTGTGCATCATCATAGATACCTGGCTGACCTGGAAATGCCTTCCCGTTTTCGTGAACATTGGCACAGGCTGTTATGACGATTCCTGGACCATCCGAACGTACAGAAATATAAGGAAGCTCTTGCTCTGCAATCGTTCCGTCATCATTTGAACTATAATGTGTCATCGGTGCAACCATGATTCTGTTCTCTGTTTGTACACCGCTTTTGAATGTAAATGGTTCAAAAAGAGGTTGATAAGCTGATTTCATCTTCAACATCCTTCTTTCATTAGTTATATGGGTTTCTTGATCAGTTTAGGTGGTTAACCGATTCTCTGCAAAGTATCTGCTCATGTTCGGATATATGACAGTATATTTGCTTTTTTTCTTGAAATCCTTCATCTATCGAGGGCATTTGCATAGGATAAAGCACCTGAATATCTGTCATGACTATAGAAATCAAACGATACAAGCATCGAACTGGGAGGTGAACGCACGTGAAATTACGTATTCAAGAGTTGGGAAATTCATTTCATAAGGATGGCCAGATCACAGAGGTATTAAAACCGGTCAACCTGCAAATAGAGAAAGGCAAGTTTGTCAGCGTACTTGGTCCGAGTGGATGTGGGAAATCTACACTTTTTAATATCATTGCAGGACTGACCACACCAACGTCCGGTGATGTGCTAGTTGATGGCCAAAGTATTCTCAACAAAAGCGGTCAGGTCGGTTACATGCTTCAGAAAGATCTACTTCTGCCGTGGCGTACGATTATCCAAAATGTCATTCTCGGACTTGAATTAAAAGGAATGAAGAAAAAAGAAGCGATTCAAGAAGCACAACCTCTTCTTGAACGCTACGGGTTAAAAGGATTTGAGAACCATTTTCCGAGTGAATTGTCAGGTGGAATGAGACAACGGGCGGCTTTATTACGAACGTTCTTGTACGATGCTGACATCATGCTATTAGACGAACCGTTTGCAGCGCTTGATGCTCAGACAAAAGGTCAAATGCAGTCCTGGCTCCTTAAAATGTGGGCTGATGTGGAGAAAACAATCATGTTTGTCACACATGATATTGATGAGGCTATTTTTCTATCAGATACGATCTATGTTCTATCTGCAAGACCAGGATCCATTAAAGCAGTGATTGACGTTGAGCTTGAGCGTCCCCGCCACAGAGAAGATCTACTAACGGATGAATTTCTAGAGATGAAACGAACACTCTATCATCTACTCTCGCAAGAAGAAAAGGAGGGACAGTCTATTGAACGCGGTAAACAATCAGAATAAAAAGGCGGGTGAAGGACAGGAAGGATCGGGCAAGTGGTTCTCGTTTTATACCATACTAGGACGATGTCTAGTTGGCATCCTTTTGATAGCTGGCTGGGAGCTAGGTGTTCGTTTCGGTTTAGTTGATTCATATTACTGGAGTTCACCTACGGTTATCTTAGAAAAAGGCTGGTTCCAATTAACGGAAAGCACATTGATTCAAGATCTGCTGTTCACATCTGGGGCTACTATCTATGGATTTGTACTTGGCACAGTTATTGGAGCAATGATTGGTCTTTCCTTCTGGTGGTCAAAATTGTATGCGGCGATTAGTGAGCCATACTTAGTTGCCTTTAATGCCATTCCAAAATTAGCACTGGCTCCCGTTCTTGTAATTTTAATCGGTATAGGGTTCTCCTCAAAGGTCGTACTCGCTTTTAGTATGACGGTGATTGTAACAGCACTTGCCGCGTATAGCGGCGTGAAACAGATCGATCCGGACATGGAGAAGCTACTATATACGCTAGGGGCGAAAAGGCGACATGTTTTTTCAAAGGTAGTTATTCCTTCTTCCTTGCCTTGGATTATTAGTAGCCTGCGGATTAATATTGCGCTTGCTCTGGCCGGAACGATTGTCGGTGAATTTATTGCATCTAGAGAAGGAATTGGCCGCATGATCCTATATGCAGGGCAAATCCTCGATATCGATTTGGTTTGGGTTGGTGTAACGGTGCTTTCACTACTGGCCTTATTTATGTATTGGTTTGTCGGACTAATTGAACGATGGCTACTTAAAAAAATTGGGCAAAAAGCTTAAGGGGGTATGGAACCGATGCGAATCCAATCATTTAAAACAAAAGCAACGATTGTATTAATGGCTGTGTCTGGATTACTACTTGCTAGCTGTAGTGGGAGTAATGAAGCTGAACTCGAGAAGGTATCGATTGCTGAGCCGGCACATCTTACTGGATATTTACCATTATATATTGCGATTCAGGAAGGGTACTTTAAAGAAGAAGGTCTCGATGTAGAAATGGTTACAGCTGCTGGAGGAGCTCATGTTACATCACTTGTCAGCGGAGAGGTATGGGGGAACATTGCTGGACCTGACTCAAATGAGCTTGCAAATGATGGGAGTAGTGATCCAATTGTCGCCGTAGCAAACGTTGTGAACCGGGCGAATGTCTATTTAATGGCTGAAAAAGGAACACAGCCTGCTGGAGATAGTGATGAGGACCTTGCTGCTTTTATTATGGGGAAAAATATTGCCGCAAGCAGATACGGAGGAAGTCCAAATCTGTTAACACGATCACTATTCATCGATCTTGGCATTGATCTGGAGAACGACGTAACACTTGAGGAGCCGGCGGATGTAACGGCGGTTATTGCTTTAGTTGAACAAGGAAAGTCTCAAATAGCTAATGGAGCAGAGCCGACGATTGCTGAAGGAATCAACAAAGGTATCTGGGAAGAGCCGTTCTTTGGATTTCCTTCACTCGGAGATTACCCTTACTCTGTAATCAGTGTAAAGCAATCAACGATTGACGATGACCCAGAACAGGTTCAAGGCTTTGTTCGAGCAATCTTACGTGGACTCGAAACCGTATACGAAGACCCGGAGCTTGCTGAAGAAGTACTACGGAAAGAATTCCCGACACTTAGCGACGAACAAGTAGAAGCCACACAAGCCAGAGCATACGCGGATGAGCATTGGAGCAAAGACGGAATCATCACAGAAGAAGCACTAGCCAAAACAATGGATATCCTAAAGAAAACAGGCATCTACGACCAACCATACTCCTACGAGAAAATGGTGGATATGCAGTTTGTTGAAAAGAATGAATAACTAAGAATTTAACTTTGGAATAAACATTGGCAAATGGTTCTATAACTGAATCATTTGCCATTTGTGGTTTTTAAATTAAACAAGCGGAATGAGAATCCGAGACTCCTACAGAAAATTACGCGGTGAAGACTCTGTAGCGGATAAGTTGCTCAGATATATTTTTAATGCCTATTCTAGGACAAGCTATTCTACAAAAAAGTTGTTTACTAATGTTCGTTTTTGTTCGATAATAGAAATAGAACGTCCGTTAAAAGGAGAATACACATGTTGTCATTAGAACGTCACGAAAAGCTATTAGCATACCTCGATAAGCATAAAGCACTCAAGGTATCTGTAGTTAGTGAACTACTTAACGTCACTGAAAAAACCATTCGTTTAGATCTAGAAGAACTAGAAAAACGCCACTTACTGCAACGGGTACATGGCGGTGCGGTCATTCGCCAAGACCAAAAACGACTATTCCCTGAAAAGGAACGTCAGTCGAGTCACCAAAATAAAAAGGCCGATATTGCCAAAGCTGCACTAAAAACAATTGAACCAAATGAAGTGATCCTGTTAGACGGAGGCAGTACCACCTATGCACTTGCAGAGCTATTAGGTGAGTTTCCACTAGCTGTCATTACAAATGATATTGAGATCGCTCATGTACTCTATGCAAAAGAAAACATTCAATTGACAATGCTAGGTGGAACACAGCTTGGAGCGACCACTTCCTTGTTCGGAAACCAGACCATTGAAGCCTTATCCCATCTCTATGTTAGTCGATTATTTCTTGGGACAACGGGTGTATCCATTCATCAAGGACTAACTGTACTTAATAGCTTTCACTATGATTGGAAGAGTACAGTGATCAAACGGGCGAGACATGTCACACTACTTGCCGACTCAACCAAGTTTGAGCAAACAGGCTTGATGACGTTTGCGACGCTTGATCAATTAGATCAGATTATAACGGATTCTGATCTGGATGAATCGATCTACCAGGCATTTAAAGAGCGCGTACCTCAAATCGAGTTAGCTTAAAATGAAAGCATTGTAGTGTAAGCGCCAACATGATATAATCAAACCAAATCGAACGGATTCGAACAATTGTAATCTATAAATCTTCGAAATGCGTTCAACCTTTGAAGGAGAGATACTGATGATTACCACTGGTAAAGCGTTCATTCACGATGACTTTCTACTATCTAACGAGCCAGCTAAGAGGCTCTACCATGAATTTGCAAAAAATCAACCAATCTTAGATTATCACTGCCACGTATCTCCACACGAAATTGCTGATGATCGTCGTTATAACAATATTGCAGAAGTCTGGTTACACGGGGATCACTATAAATGGCGGGGCATGCGTGCTCTAGGAATTGATGAAGCCTATATCACGGGTGAAAAGAGTGACAAAGAGAAGTTTCTAAAGTGGGCTCAAGCAGTGCCTAATACTATCGGGAATCCCCTTTATCATTGGACGCATCTGGAACTAAAGCGCTACTTTGGGGTTGATGAGCTCTTAAATGAACAGTCTGCAGAGCGTATCTGGACTCAAGTAAATGAACGTTTGCAGGATTCAAATATGAGTACACGTGGCATTATCAACCAGTCAAACGTAAGTGTGATCTGTACTACAGATGATCCGATAGATTCCTTAGAGTCACACAAAAAGTTGGCCGCAGAGAACGGAGACTTTAAAACGGCAGTCTACCCTGCTTTCCGTCCGGATAAAGTTTTAGCCATCAATACTGACTTGTTTAAAGGGTATGTCGAGAAACTAGGAGCAGCAAGTGATTTAGACATTAGTTCGTATCAGGATCTACTTAATGCACTAGAGAAAAGAGCAAATGTCTTCCATGAAGCGGGCTGCCGTTTATCTGACCATGGAATTGATACGATTCCGTACACAAGTACATCAGAATCGGAAGCAGGAGCTGTTTTCCAGAAAGCATTAAACGGAGAAAGCGTAACGCCTGAGGAAGAGCTTTCTTATCAAGCATACACGATGCAATTCCTTGGTCGTCTTTATCACAAATTAAACTGGACGATGCAGCTACATTTAGGTGCCGCAAGAAATAATAATACGCGCATGTTTAATCAACTTGGTCCGGATACTGGATTTGATTCCATGGGTGATGCACCAATGGCTGTTTCCCTTAATGGATTCTTAAATGAACTTGAAAAAACAGATCAGTTACCTAAATCGATCATCTATACAGTGAACCCTATTTATAATGAAGTCATTGCATCAGCTATTGGCAACTTCCAATCTAGTGGAGCACAAGGCAAGATTCAATTTGGGTCTGGCTGGTGGTTCAACGATCAGAAGGAAGGTATGCTTAAGCAGCTTAAGGACCTTTCAAGCATTGGAATCTTAAGCACGTTTGTAGGAATGTTAACAGATTCAAGAAGTTTCCTTTCTTACACAAGACACGAATATTTCCGTCGTGTGCTATGTGACTTAGTTGGAAGCTGGATTGCGGCAGGAGAAGCACCTGAGGATTATGAGTGGATTGGAGCAATGATTGAAAACATCTGCTACAACAATGCTGAGCGTTACTTTGAATTAGGGTAAGTGAAGAAAAAGGTCTGCCACATAAGAATGACAGACCTTTTTTTGAATCTATTTGTTAAGTACACGCTCTGGCCAGTTACCAGCCCAAGCATATCCGTACCGTCTTTCTTGTTCAATCTCCATGATTTTGTGACGAATAATACCGTCTCTACCAGAGAAAATAGGGCGATTTGTACCAATCTCGTAGAATCTATACCATGTCTGTGCACCTTGTTCATTAAAGAAGTGAGGTTCTACTCTTCTTTCATATCTCGTATTCTTTACTTTTGCCTTTTCAAACCATCTTAGTGCGTTGTTAACCGCATTTTTCACTTCAGGTGTTTGGTCAGGTCGTGATTGAAGCCACTCAACGACACCGACTGATTCGTCGGCAGAGATTGATACATGTTCGTAAGCTCTACCAGGCATAGGTTCATAGGTTTCAGGATGGTGCTGCTGGCCCCATGCAGTTGGTTTTCCTTGAGCAACAATTTGAGACTTGAGAATGTAATCTAGTCCAAGATCAATGGCGTCAAAGAGATCAGCGCGTAGCTCATCACTTCCAAAGTCACCATCAAACGGTGCTTCTTGATTAGCGATTTGCTCCATGACTTCAAGGACATTGATCATCGCCTGGTCATTAAACGTTACGTAGTTTGAATACCAAACGTTATCAGATGGGCCAGTCCCACGTTCGGGATAGACTTGAGTGATTCCACCACTTTCATATTGAAGCTTAAACAAAAAGTCAATCGCTGCGTTAGCACTGTCTAGGAAACGCTGATCGCCAGTTAGTTGATACGCCTCGGCAACCACTAACAACTCAGAGACTGTTGCATCATTATCAACTGTTCCAAGTTCTTGTCCATTAGATATCCAAACCGATCGTGGCTCACTACCATCCCAATCGCGAGTGTAGATATGAGGTGAATCTTTTGTCCAGCCTCCGTGCTCCATTTGCCAAGTTAATAGGTGTTCAGCTTGAGTCACTACATCGTTTGCTTTCGCATTGGAGGGAGTAAACAATCCGAGCAAAATAACCAGTACAAAAATAGGGGAGAGGAATTTAATTTTTTTCAACAGGGTCACTCCATTCTTCTTTTTTGTTGGTATGAAACAAATCTACCGTTTCCCTCCTTTAGTATTGATATAATATAGATTAATAGTAAGCGCTTTCATAAATCAATCATAATGTCGTAAAACGATTCCATTCAAGTGAAATGTGCGTAATTTTGTCAGAAAAAACTTGGGAAAATTCAGATCATATGTTGAAAGGGGTAATAAGAGATGGATCATATTATTGTAAATGAACATGATCACGTGGTTGTTGTTTTGCGTGATTATCAAGCAGGAGAACAGCTTCAATTAGACAACGAGTCAATCACTCTACTAGAAGATGTAAAACGAGGGCATAAGGTAGCGCGGGAAGATATTAAGAGTGGAAGCCCTGTACACAAGTATGGTTTTCCAATTGGTTTTGCAACCACAGACATTAAAAAAGGTGCCTGGATTCACACACATAATATTAAAACTACCCTTGAAGGAACACTTAATTACAACACGTTTACGCCAAACGAAGTGGCTGTAAGTACAAGTGAACAAGTAAGTCCAAAAACGTTCCAAGGGTATGTACGTAAAAATGGAGACGTTGGTATTCGAAACGAAATTTGGATTGTTAATACGGTTGGCTGTATCAATAAAACGGCTGAAGTCCTTGCAAGACAGGGAGATAAGATGAATTTTGAAGGTGTAGACGCTGTTTCTCACTTTCCTCATCCGTTCGGCTGCTCACAGCTAGGGGACGATCTTCAGGCAACACAGAAAATCCTAAGCAATCTAGTAGCACATCCAAATGCAGCGGGTGTTCTTGTACTCGGACTCGGCTGTGAGAACAACTATATTGATGCATTCAAGCAAGTCATTGGAGACTATGATCCAGATCGCGTGAAATTTTTAAGTGTACAGCAAGTTTCAGATGAACTAGAGGCAGGCATGGACTTAATTGAAGAATTAGCAACCTATGCGGCTACATTTAAAAGAGAATCCATTCCTGTATCTAAGCTAAAAGTAGGCTTAAAATGCGGTGGCTCTGATGGTTTATCGGGTATTACAGCGAACCCACTTGTTGGAACCTTCTCTGATAAATTAATCTCGCATGGCGGCTCTACGGTCTTAACAGAAGTACCGGAAATGTTCGGAGCAGAAACAATTCTAATGGATCGTGCAGCTGATGAAGAAGTGTTCACAGGCATTGTTGATATGGTAAACGGATTCAAGGATTACTTTATTCGTCACGACCAAGTTGTCTATGAAAACCCATCACCAGGTAACAAAGAAGGTGGAATCACAACACTAGAAGAAAAGTCTCTGGGCTGTGTTCAAAAAGGTGGATTCGCACCTGTAGTAGACGTTCTTCCGTACGGTGGTCGCTTAAAGAAAAATGGTCTTAGTCTACTTCAAGGACCAGGAAACGATCTTGTCTCCGTAACAGCATTAGCTGCATCAGGTGCTCATATTGTTCTCTTTACAACAGGTAGAGGAACACCGTTTGGCGGACCTGTTCCAACAGTGAAAATGTCAACAAACACACCGCTCTTTGAAAGAAAGAAAAACTGGATTGACTTTAACGCAGGTGAACTGGTTCAAGGGAAGAAAATGGATGATTTATCTAATGAATTATTAGATTACGTATTAGAACTAGCGTCTGGTGATGTGAGAACACACAATGAAAAGCACGGATTCAAGGAAATTGCGTTGTTTAAAGATGGAGTTATTTTATAAAGGAAAGGGTGAGAGGTTTGGAGTGGAAAAAACTATCAAGTGAACATGTTAATCAACCAGCAAATCAACCAAAGGAAACCATCGTTCAAGTAGGGGAAGGAAACTTTCTTCGTGGCTTTGTCGATTGGATGATTCATCAGCTTAACGAAAAAGGTTTGTACGATGGGAAAGTGGTGGCCATTCAACCGACGCCTCATGGAAAGGTTGTACCAAAGCTAAATGCACAGGATGGACTCTATACCTCTGTGTTAAGAGGAGTGGAAAACGGAGAAACCGTAAACCGTGCCGAGCTCATTCAATCAATCTCAAGAGGAATTGACCCTTACAACAACTGGTCAGAGGTACTCGAGCTTGCTAGATCACCTCATATTGAATTTATGTTCTCTAATACAACAGAGGCTGGCCTGACGTATCATCAAGAAGCTTTCGATGAGAGCAGCTCTCCCTTATCCTTTCCTGGAAAAGTTGTTGCTTTCTTATACGAACGCTATAAAGCCTTTGATGGAGATACAGAAAAGGGGATTACACTCATCCCGTGTGAGCTTGTTGAAGGAAACGGAGATCTATTAAAAGAGATTGTCTTAAAACTCATTAAAGACTGGAATCTATCAAATGACTTTAAACAATGGGTAGAAGAAGCAAATCTCTTCTGTAATACACTTGTAGACCGTATTGTTACAGGATTCCCTCGTGGGGAGGAAGAAGACTTCAGAGAACGTCTAGGATATGATGATATTCTTTTAACAGTCGGAGAGCCATATCACTTGTTCGTTATCGATGCACCAGAGCATGTGGCGAAAAAGCTTCCATTTGATCAAGCTGGATTAAATGTGAAGTGGGGCGACACGACTCCATACCGCGAGCTGAAGGTACGCCTGTTAAACGGGACACATACAATGATGTTTGCAGCCTGCTACTTATCAGGAGTAGATACCGTTTATCAATCGATGACAAACGAAAAGCTAGCAGCCTTTGTGAAGGATGGGCTATTCAATGAAATCCTTCCAACGGTTGATGCGGACGATGAAGAGAAAGAGGCGTTTGCAACGTCTGTCCTGGAACGATTCAGTAATCCGTTTCTAGAGCACCAGCTAACAGATATCGGGATGAACCCTCTTTATAAATTTAAAACAAGAGTTGTGCCAAGCTTACTCGCTTACGTGAATAAGTTTGTCGATCTGCCAGAGAAGCTCTCCTTCAGTTTAGCTGCACTCCTTGCCTATACAAAACCAGTCGGCAAAGAAGGAGCCTTCCTAGCAGGAGACAGAGACGGCACACGTTACGTCATCCGTGATAATGAAGAAACGTTAACCTTCTTATCAGACGTATGGGCAGCTTATGATGCCAAAGAAGCAACGCTCGAAGAAACAGTCTACAAGCTGTTAGCGAACGAAGCCATCTGGGGAGAAAACCTCACTCAAGTCGAAGGACTGACTAAAAAAGTCGCTTCAGACCTTGAAAAAGGAATTCATTCACTTGTGTAAAACGAAAAGAACCAGTCGAGAATTCGACTGGTTCTTTATTTAGTGAGAGATTGAGAAGTCCTACCAAGAAATCTGAGTAGAATACCAAGATCCGGGCACGTTACCAAGAAGAAATCCATAATGGCAAGATCCCTAACCTTGATACCAAGAAACTTCGCCATCCCACCAAGCCCACAGCATGTCCAAGCAAGAGCACCCCTTCGATACCAATACTAATCTCCAAAGCATCAAGAAAGAAGCTTCTTGAACCAAGAAGCACTCTTTTAATAAGAGGAAAAGGGAACAAACCAAGAAGCACGCTCCAAATACCAAGAGCCATGCGCGTTAACAAGAAGAAATTCAGAACAATAAGACCCCTAGCCCGGATACCAAGAAACTTCGCCATCCCACCAAGCCCACAGCATGTCCAACCAAGAGCACGCCCTCGATACCAAGACCAAACTCCAAAGCATCAAGAAAGAAGCTTCCCATTTAATTATTCCAAATGTCCATCATGCGTCGTTAACACGCGGTACAGGTCCGGACGACGATCGCGGAACAAACCCCATTCCACGCGTTGCGCTTCAAGCTGTGCTAGATCAAAGTCTGCATACAAGATTTCTTCTTGATCACGACTGGCTTCTTCAATGACGGCTCCGGTTGGGCCGGCGATAAAGGACGATCCGTAGAAGGTAATGCTTGAATCCTCATCTGTCTCTACTCCAATACGGTTAGAAGCGATCACTGGAACAAGGTTTGTAGCAGCATGACCAAGCATACACGTTTGCCAATGCTGCTTGCTATCTACACTTGAGTCCTCGGGCTCGGAACCGATCGCTGTTGGATATAACAGAATTTCAGCTCCCTGTAGAGCCATTGCGCGTGCAGCTTCTGGGAACCACTGATCCCAGCAGATGCCTACGCCAATTTTTCCGACGCGAGTGTTCCATACTTTAAAGCCAGTATCACCCGGAGTGAAGTAGTATTTCTCTTCGTAGCCTGGTCCATCAGGAATATGACTTTTACGATAGATGCCGAGTATCGTTCCATCTGAATCAATCATGGCGACAGAGTTATAGCGTGCCGTGTTTTTCTTTTCATAGAAGCTAATTGGCAGCACGACACTTAATTCTTTAGCAAGCTTTTGAAAATGTTGGACTGCTGGGTTTTCCTCAAGTGTCGTTGCATAAGCGTAGTAAGCTGGCTTTTCCTTTTGACAAAAGTAAGGTGTTTCAAAAAGCTCTTGTAGCAAAATCAGGTTAGCCCCGTTTGCTGCAGCTTCTCGCACAAGCTTGTCCGCCCGTGCAATATTTGTTTGAACATCTGCATCACAGCTCATCTGTGTAGCAGCTACTTTAATTGTACTCATTTGGAACTCCCTCCTGAGGGAACTTGTTGGGTTGTGCAATGCACATTCCCACCCTCTGCAATAATAGCCATTCCGTCAATGGTGCGGATGGTACGATCAGGAAAGGCTTGTTGTAAAACTGATTCAGCTTTTTTATCATACTCACTTGCGTCACCACCAAAAACAGGCAGGATCAAACCATCGTTTACCAGATAAAAATTAATATAACTTAACGTAAGGCGCTCCCCGTTCAACTCACGATAGGGAGGCTGCTCAATCTGAATAACTTCAAATGAACGACCGGCTGCGTCTTTTTCGTTTGAAAGGATGCGGAGATGTTCTTGACTACGCTCATAGTTTGGGTCGTTTGGATCGTTACAAACCTGCAATAAGATTTTACCTGGTGCAGCAAAACACGCAACATTATCCACATGTCCATCTGTTTCATCGCCCTCAAGTCCAAGAGGAAGCCAAACAATCTTGCTTACGCCGAGTAGCTGCTGTAGGTGTTCCTCCACATCAGGTTTACTTAAATCAGGGTTACGGTTGGGATTAAGCAAACATTCTTCTGTTGTAAGCAATGTTCCTTCGCCGTCTACATGAATACTTCCACCTTCTAGGATAAGCGGTGCATCAACAGCTGGAACCTTCATAAAAGAAAGAAGGGCAGGCGCAACTTCATCGTCAAGATCCCACGGTTCATATTTCTCTCCCCATGCATTAAATCCCCAGTTGATACCAACCAGTTGATTGTCGCCATCGCGAACAAATGTCGGTCCGTTATCTCTTAACCACGCATCATTATGTGGTAATGAAACAAGTTCAACGGGAGCATGTGTAAAGCGAGAAGCAACGGTTTCCTCGTCTTCTGGATTGACCACAACGAGGACGGGCTCAAACTCGCTGATAGCAGTAATTAATTGTTCGTACCCGTTACAAACTTCTGCATAGTGGTCCGGGTAGACCATTGAATCTTTTACCGGCCACGCAATCATCGTTCGTGCGTGATGTGCCCACTCAGCAGGCATGGTATAGCGATTATTTATCATCTATGTTCACTCATTTTCATTAGAATTTTTTCTCGTTCTATCATACTCTAATTCAATTAATAAAGAAATATAGGGAGCCGCCCAATCATGTCTAATTCAAAAACGTTCTGTTAATCATCTGACAAATGCCTCAAAAACGTGAGTGAACGGTGCTATACTTAAATCAGAATAATGAAGGCAGGAGTGTTGTGTACATGATTGATCTTCGAAGTGATACGGTCACAAAGCTGACAGATCGGATGAGGCAGGAAATGTTTGAAGCGGAGGTTGGGGATGACGTTTATCGTGATGATCCAACGATGAAAAAGCTTGAAGAAATTGCAGCTGAGATGCTTGGTAAGGAAGAAGCCCTTTTTGTCACGAGTGGAACACAAGGAAATCAAATTGCTGTACTTGTACACTGTTCACTTGGTCAGGAGATCATTCTAGAGGAAGGGTCTCACATCTTTAGATATGAAGGAGGAGCGACCTCTGCTTTTGCTGGGATCCAGCCTTTCCCGGTAAAAGGGGAAAGGGGTATCATGAGTGCGGTTGATGTAGAAGCAGCCATTCGTGGCTCAGATATTCATGAAGCCGAAACGGGATTAATCTGTTTAGAGAATACACATAACCGGGCAGGCGGAACGGTTATGTCACCTGAAAAGATGAAGGAAATCTTTGAGGTGGCTGCGCGTTATAACCTTCCAATCCATCTGGATGGAGCGAGATTAATGAATGCATCCGTTGCTTTAAAACGTCCGATGACTGATTTCACGCAATACGTGACGACGGTTCAGATCTGTTTATCGAAAGGATTGGGGGCGCCAGTAGGATCCATCATTGCAGGAAGCTCGGAGTTTATTGCGAAGGCTAGAAAATGGAGAAAACGATTAGGTGGTGGTTTGCGCCAAGCGGGTGTCTTAGCTGCTCCTGGTATTGTTGCGCTCACAGAAATGGTCGACCGATTAGAAGAGGATCACGAGAACGCAGCATGGTTGGCTGAACAGATTCAATCGATTCCAAGCTTAAACGTGGCTTCTGAAGTGGAGACAAACATCTTAATGATGGATGTGTCTGAAACGGGTTTAACTTCTAAGCAATTTGTAGAAAAGTTGAAGGAACACGGCGTACTCGCGAATCCATTTGCACCAACTATTGTACGTCTGGTTACGCATTATGATGTATCAAAAGAAGATATCCGCCAAACGGCAAAAGTCCTTGAGAATATTGTTGCACGTAACGCGAAGGCATAAATAAAAAGCAGAAGCCTCTCAGTAAAAGAGCTTCTGCTTTTCTTTATCGTGCCTTATTTTTCTGCGCCTTCGTCTATTTGCTTAGCAACAACATCTAATGTAGCTGAGTAAGCTAATCCCTGGTATTCGTTTCCAGCGTTCTCATCTAGTTTCACACCAAAGTTAAGATCGATGTACTGAGATTCATCTAGCTGCCAGAATTCGTTTGTCGAACCAGTTAGAGCACCGTCACCAATTAAGAATCCACCACTGCTCACAGCCCCTTCGCTGAAGGCTCTGAATTCAGGAGCTTCCACTAATCCACTTACTACTTCAGCACCCTCTGAAAGTTCAGCAATCGCTGCTTGAGTTTCCACTTCATTCGTAACACCATCAAACAACTCCTGAAGCTTTATTTGGCTAGCCTCAAGCACATCACGACTTGGCTGAGATGTGTATTTGATTGCTATGTAACCCACTTTAAATGAAGAGATATCAACATTTTTATCAAGCTCATGAGAGAACTGAACTTCAAGGTTTGTATCCATACTACCTGTGTTCTCAAGTGTTAACCAGTCACCGAATACAAGATTAGATGGAGCGAACCCGCTGTAATTAACGATGTTCTCTTCAATGTTATTTCCATTATTAATCTCAAGCGTACCCGTTTGTAGTTGACCGGTTGCTTGAATTTCTGATGTGAACCAAGAGTATGAACCAAGCCCTGCTCCTAATACCAATGCACCTGCTACAGCTGTTCCGAGTAATGCTTTTTTTGTCTTTTTCATGTTAAATGGCCTCCTCGTTTTTGTTTGCTTTTGGTTTCGATAATCGTTCATAGACGGTGATCCCGACAAAGGCTACAAGTGGAAGAACAATAATTAGTCCAAAGCCAATGGGTTCTGAAAGAAATCTTGATAAGAAACCTAGCTTTGGAATCGAAAAGAGCACCTTTCCAATCACTTGTCCTTCTTGCACTGGCTCTGCATCAACCATGTTGTTGTTATCACCTTTAGTTGTGAAGGAGAGCTGATTTTCTTGGTTGTTTGTTTCAGTAATTCTATGCGTCACTCGATTACCTTCAGGTGTTCCGAACGTAATGATGTCGTTTTGCTCGAGATCATTTGCCTGTGTTTGTTTTATAAAGATGACATCACCCTCACTAAACTCAGGCTGCATACTATTTGAGAGTATCGTCAGGGCGGAAAAGCCAAAGAGGTTGGGAGTACTCTCACTTTGCTGTTGACTTTGAATAAAGACAAACAGTACTCCTAAGCAAAGGAGTCCAACAAAGGACTTAATAACGAACGAAACTGTTCGTTTAAACATAAATGGACCTCCTGTCTGTAAGAGCAACAGCTATAAAAGAATGGTGGAGGGTGCTTGTACACAAGCACTCCCCATTCTCTTGTTCATGCATATTAGTTAGTGATACCGGCAGCAAATGGAATACGGTAGCTTTCCTCAGCATCTGCTTGGTTTGTTATGTTGATGTAGCCTTCATATGCTCCTGCTTCGGCCGTTTTAGGGCTAACAAAGAAGAAGTTTTTCGAAACGGTTGTCCCAGCAGGAACCACAACCTTCTGTGGTGCTTGGACGGTTACACCATTTAACGAAGCATCTTTAGAGCCGCGGAATCCAACATGATGGTCAAATTCAACCGTGAATGTTTTCTTTTCAGCGCTCGTGTTTTTAAATGTAACGGATTGAATTTCGCGTACATTTTTGCCATTTGTAGCTAGAGCACCGTAGTTAAGAGCTCCTGTTAGATCTCTAATCTTTGTTACTTCGTTGTTCTCATTTAATGTTTCGGTTTCACCCTTTACTTGAATCAGCATTTCCGACTCAATTGCAGCAACTGGGTCAATTTGACCTGCGCCAATCTCAAATACACTGTAGTCAAGGCTCATAGGGTTTGCCGTATTCATCAGTGTTGTTTTTAGGTCAGCTGGAGTCAGTTCAGATTTTACTTCAAGAAGTAGGGCAGCCGTTCCAGCAACATGTGGAGCTGACATCGATGTGCCCGATTTTCGACCATAAGCAAATTCGTATTCTCCGATATAGTCAGGTCCATTCATATAAGTAGGAACAGGTGATAATGTATTAACACCTGGTGCACTTACTTCTGGTTTAATAGCAAATGAACCATTCACTGGTCCACGCGAGCTGAAATCAGCTAAAACGCCACCGGCCGTTTGAGATTCAGAACGATCTCCAAATGTAAATGTGCTATCTTCTGTGATCGCATCACGTAGCGCAATCCCATCTTCATACGTTAAAGAGAATCCAGCGACAAAGTTTACACCTTCACCAAAGTAGTTAGGGATGTGACCTCCGCCTGCGATGTTATTGTAAATAATAATGGCCTCAGCACCAGCGGCTTTAGCGTTTGCGATCTTATCAACAAAAGCAAGATCTCCACGTGCAACAAGAGCAACCTTTCCTTGGGCGTCTACTTGATTAAAGTCATTAACAGAACCTAGATTCGCGTAGACAATCTCATATTCCCCGGCTTCTAAAGCATCAAAGTCAGTATCAAAGCCACTTGAAATATTTACAAGTCCAGCAGAGAAATCATCATTTAAATAGCCTGTAAAGTCAGTGAACACAAGCGGAACATCATTTGCACCAACAGTAATGGCAAGTGGAGATGTACCAGGTGAACCAAGAGTGTACATTCCATCTCTACCACTGTTTCCAGCAGATACAACAGCTGTAACGCCACTTAGTACAGCATTATTTACAGCAACGCTTGTTGGGTAAAGTGGATCGTTAACACCTGCACCTAGTGAAAGGTTGATAACATCCATTCCATCTTCAACCGATTTTTCAATTCCTCCAAGAACATCTGCTGTATAACCCGATCCGTAAGGACCTAGAACACGGTACGAGTAAAGATCAGCATCTGGTGCAATCCCAGTTGTTGCGTAATCAGACTCGTTCTCGCCTTGACCAGCAATGGTGCCAGCTACGTGTGTACCGTGAGATGTATAATAGGAGTTTCCGTTCGCATTAAATTCAGGCATTCCAGATGCTAACCAATCATCATATGTTGTTTCTTGAGCATCATCGTCGTTATCAACGAAGTCATAACCACCTTTGTAAGCAGCGGCAAGATCCGGGTGAGTATAATCAACCCCAGTATCAATGACACCAACTTTTACTCCTTCTCCGGTTATTCCTTCAACATGTAATCTGTCAACACCTAAGTATGGAACACTATCAGCCATGTAAGGCTCTATCGCTTCTTCTAATACGGTTTCATCAAGTACGGGGTCTATTAATTGAACTTCATCATTCTCCCAAACGCTTTTAACACCTTCTACCTCGCTAAGTGCTTCTAATTGATTTGCAGGTAATTCAATGGTAAAACCATTAAAAACCGTTTGGTACGTATGGGTAATCGAATAAGAGGACTCGATCGTTGATAAATCCTCCTCAAACTCATCCTGAGAAGCTTCTACTTGAGCTTTCGCACTCGCTTCTGATAGAGTTTCTCCTTTTTCCTCGGCTTCTGCTATGGCTAGTTGCTCAGGAAGCTCTTCAAGTTCAACAATGACAGAGACTTTCTCATCACTATTCAGGTTAATCTCGTCTGACACTTGTAATGAAGCGGCCTTCTCCTCAGCACTAGCAAGTTGTGGAGTATAAAGCCCTCCAAACACAAGTGTTGTAGATAATGCAGATAAGACCATGACATTCCAAGGCTTGCTTTTTTTAAGATTTGTATTCAATCACATAGCTCCTCTCAAAACTAGTTTTATGTTATG
Organism: Alkalihalobacillus sp. FSL W8-0930; assembly: GCA_037965595.1. Classification (NCBI taxonomy): domain Bacteria; kingdom Bacillati; phylum Bacillota; class Bacilli; order Caryophanales; family Bacillaceae; genus Alkalihalobacillus; species Alkalihalobacillus sp. FSL W8-0930. Next base: position 505,264 of record CP150183.1, read on the forward strand.
GAGAGTAGTATAGCGAAATAATAGAGTGAATGAAGACATTTCGGGGATTAACACAAATTATGCAGGAATTTCAAGGACTGAATCAGGACAAAAGATCGACGCGTTTAGGCAATGATAAGGAGAAGGGTCGAAGTATCAGGATTTTTACTAATATGAACTTTCAGATATTTGTGAGAATAATAGAAAAATCACGTTGAATTTTGATATAATTAGAAATAATAGAAGGGAAAAAAGAGAAATAATGAAAAAGTCCTTATCCGCTTTGTAACAAAAGTCATGTTTGATTAGGCATCAAAACGGGTAAGTCCCGGTTGTGAAAAACTGGAATGAGAAGGGTAGGTTATGCACAGTGCATGAAGGTCTCATCATTAAATATTATCGTGAAAAACAGAATTTTACACAGCAGCAGCTCTGTAAGGGGATTTGTTCTGTAGCGCATATGAGTCGAATTGAACGGGGGACCGCTCATTATTCTACAGAAATCACGCAGCTTTTAAGTGAACGACTTGGTGTTAATATCGGACAAGAGGTACTTAAGTTTGAGGAATTAAAGGAAACACTCAAACAATGGCATGATACGATGATTATGCAAGATAGAGAGAAAGCAGAATCATACAAGCAGGCACTCGAAAATAATGAACTACTAGAGCGTTCCGATTTAGCCTTTCACTACCAATTGTTGCAGGTGCGGTATTTATTAACGAAGAGAGAGTTAAAAAAAGCACGTCGAATGCTTACACAAATTGAGACAAAGAAGCATGTATTAGAGGAACGTGAAACCCAACTCTTTTTACATATGAGTGGGGCGTATTGTTTGTTTACAGGCGATTATTCGAAAGCCTTGGGATACTTTAAACAAATTGAACCAGATCTGTATCGTAACAATGAATTCTACTATCATCTCGCTATCACGTGTTACCGTTTTGGCCATTACGTAAAAGCGTATGAATATGCTAGAACCAGCTTGAACTTCTTTAAACAAGCGAATCATTTCCGCAAGATTATTGATGCGGAGACTTTAATCCTCCTAACGCAAGGTGGACAAATTGTTCAAGAAGATGTTGAAGAGATGAAGAAAAAATATATGAATCTTATGCGAAGCTGTGACTTATTCGGAGAAGTTGAAAAGAAGGCTATTCTCATGGGGAACTTAGGCCAAGAGTATTTTATCCGCTCGAAGAATCGAGAGGCTAATATCTACTACAAATCCGCCATTGATCTCTTTAAACAATGCCATAATCCCACTTATTTAACCGCGCTCGTTGGGTACATACACACAAGTTATCTCATGACCAATGGCAACAACCATCAACAGTTAAACGAGTTAGTGAAGGAGGGTACGCAACTAGCCCAAGAGGTTGGAAATGCTGGAGACTTAATGAAGTTTAAGCTTTTAACGTACTTGATTAAAAACCAAATGGATCGATACTACTCCTTTTTACATGAAAGCTTTATTCCGTACTTAAGAAAGAGTGGAAACATCACACTTGCTTGTTATTATGAGAAAAAGCTCTTTAAGCATTACCTTGCCGTCAATGAGGGTGAAAAAGCATCAGAAGTTGCTTTTTCCTATATACAGGGAAGTTAGCGTCGTGCAGGGTGAAATCCATTTTTCATCCTGTATTTTTTATATTCAAAAGATGGTAACGCTTTAATAAAAATGGAAGCCTAAAAACGATTTACAACATTGTTACCTGGTGCTATGATAACTGAATAAACAGACAAATAAGGCAGTATCATCTGTTCTTGGACGCTCGGAACGGTTATTTTTTATCATGATCCTTTATTGATTTAAACCGTTTTAGTAAAAGAGAGAAAATGCTTGAAGGATAGGTTGGGGAGTGTAGTCGTGAAGGAATATGTGATTGATCGAATGTATAAGGCATCTGCAGGAGTTGCGAATGCAGTTCTTGTAACGCTTGCTATTGGATTATTGTTTGAAACGTTTGGTAACTTTTTAGGGTGGGATGCTTTTCTAACGATAGGCGGTATCGCTAAAGTTCTACTTGCGCCGGCGATTGGAGCAGGAGTCGCTTATCAACTTGGAGGCAATACGCTTGTTATATATAGTGCATTAATCTGTAGTACGGTTGGTGGAGGGGCGATGCAGTTAACTGAATCGGGTATGGTCATGGTCACTGGTCAGCCAGTGAGTGCGTTGATCGCCGCGCTCGTTGCAACCTATGTTGGAAAAAGAGTGACAGGAAAGACAAAGCTAGACCTTATGGCGATTCCTCTTGCTGCAACCCTTGCAGGAGGTATAACAGGTGTTGCGGCTGCAGCAGTTGCTACACCTTTACTTACAGCGATGAGTGCTGAAATTACTAGCTCTGTTCAAGGCTCGCCTGTCCTCGCTTCAATGGTTATTGCTCTTGCTTGGAGTGTGTTACTCATGACTCCAGCTTCATCAGCAGCTCTAGCCATTGCCTTACAGATGGATCCCGTTTCAAGTGCAGCGGCACTAATTGGATGTACCGCTCAGTTTGCTGGATTTACAGCAATGTCGCTTAGACAAAATGATTTAGGCGGATTCTTGGCACAGTCCTTAGTGACACCGAAAGTTCAATTTCCTAACTTGGTAAAAAATCCGAGATTGGTGATTCCAACATTTGTGTCATCCATCATCTGTGCTCCAATTGCGACGATTCTGTTTCAGTTTGAAGCGTCGTATGAGCTTGCCGGGTTAGGTATGAATTCATTGATTGCTCCATTAAGCTTATTGTCTACTCAAGGCTGGACCGGACTTTCCATCTTCCTACTAATGGGTGTGGTCGTTCCAATTTGTATCTCGCTCACTCTATATACGTTGATCAAACGCTTAGGCTGGGTTAAACCAAATGCTTTGCATGTAGAGGTTCAATAATTAGGCGAAGACATAGAAAGACAACACATAAGAAATCCTCATATGTGTTGTCTTTTTTGCTTGCGAAAAGCTAGTTAATAATCCCATGATAGATAATCTCAACATCAACATTTGCCTTCATTTCAATGCTTGGGTACACATCTTTCCACTTCATATTTTTCCAATCCGAGTAATAAAATGCATTTACCTGGCGGCCTATTGCTAAATAATCGCAATTGGCTTTTTTGATCTTATCGAGTACAATATTGGCTTCCTTTGTAAATTCTTCTGACAGTTGTGTATTTAATCTTTTAATGACATCCTTTTTGTACAAATCATCACCCGGATATTCGTTTGCATTCATTTTTAAAACAAGATCAACTTGAACTTCAAAATTTCCGAGCTCGTTTTTCGATACTTTTAAATTCCGCTTCATTTTCTCTACATCAACCGTCACATAGTCATATAAAGGATCCACTTCATCTGTTTGAACTTTACGAGTCATTCGATGAGCTCCTTGTTTATTATTAGCTAGTAAAAGTAATATGATCGACTCCTCAGAATCTAATTCACCTGTCATTTGACGATCACTAAATAAAGCTGTTCCGATAATTTTAGCTCCTGCTTTTTGCTCGACTGTTTTTAATCGTGGCATCACAATATCCTGTCCATCATCATAGAGGGTTGTTAGTGTGTTCTGAAGATTAACGGAAGGGATGGCACCGGTATCTTCTGCGCTAATTAAAAGGTCACGTAAATAATCACTGATTAACGGTTTATTTTCTGTTTCTGCATGAAGGATCGATTCTGCTTCTCCTTCTATCACAGCGAGACGAGCCGTTAATGCACTCAGAGGAGAACGATAATTACCGTCTAGTGCAGCATAGATATCTTTTTCTGCGAGTTCTCGACTGAACATTGTCACTTGGTTCTTCGAAGCAAATAATTCACTTCCAACCTTTTTATCTAATTCCGTTCGGCCATCGCGTGTTGATTTCCCCTCCGCTGAAACAATCGTCGTATTAGTCGGTACCTTCTCATTTGAGTTTCCACTTACAAGAGCAATCGTTAATTTGATGGTATCATTATCGGAATCGTAATCAATCGCTTGGCTATTAATAAGTGCCACGTCTTTAAGCAACTGCTCATCCCAGCATCCTGTTAAGAAAAAGAAAGAGAGAATCACGATGAATAGGGTACGCTTTTGCATCATGTTGATTCCCTCCTTTTAAACAACATAGCAAACAGAAGTAACAGAATCGGGATCACAACAACAAAGATCACTCCGATGCGATCAATGTAGGCGAGTAAATTTCGAAGGGTTAAAAGGTTTTGTGGAATTAACGCAAACACTGTGATAATTACACATGAGAGTAGATCAAACCATAAGCGGTTGCTACTCGATTTTTGAAAGACGGTAGCCATACCAGTTGAGATAATGTATAAATAACCAACAATTGTAGCTAGAACAGTGACGGACCAGATAGCTATAAAAATTAAATCGATCCTCTCAATTACTACAAGAGAAATGGTCTTGACCATGTATAAAAGAGGTTCTGGCAAAATGAGAAACTGCCCTGGACTGAAGTAAACAAAAGAAGCAATGATGGTGAACGTATAGATCGCCGTCACCATAATATTTGCATATGTAGCTGATAATAACTTTTCTTTATCCGACCCCTCAATATACGGATACAAAATACTTAAAATTAAAAAACCTTGCATCGCTAAGGATCCTGTCAACACGCCTTGGGAAATGTCCAAAAAATTAGAGCTAAAGACAGGAAGCAGATAAAGAGGTTCAGAATCAAAGAATGCATAACAAGCTAGAAAAGGGACCAGTAGGACGACGGGACCAACAATTGTTAGAAATCTGGCTATAACACGCAAATCACTATGAAGTAAATAAAAACATCCAAAAGCAAACAACGGAATTTTTACAATATCTGGTGTCTTGTTTAAAACCCACACAGAAATTAAAAAGTTAAAAAAGATTAACACAATGGTAGTTAGTGATAAGAAGTATGTGATGTATAAGATGGATAAACATTTTCCTACGTACTTACCGAGCAGGGCTTCAAGCAGTTCAAAAAATGTCATGGAAGGGTATCTCTTTCCTAGATACCAAATAACAAATATCAGTATCTGCGTAACGATTCCTGCGAGTACCATAGAGATCCAACCATCCGTTCCAGCCACTTTGTAGATACTGTATGGAAGGATTAATACACTGATAGCAATTTGTATCTGAACAAAAAACCAGTAAAACTGGACAAGTGTGATACTATTGTTTTTTTTCACGCTTCCACCACCATGAATAGCCTTGTTGTTTAAGTTCTTTTGGTTTTACTGCCAGTGGTCTTGTGTTGAGTAACCAAACTGGCATTCGAACAAATGTATCCTTTAAGTCCTTCAAGCGGAAAGGAGCAATAGGAGATAAATATGGGCGCCCAAATGACGTGAGCTTACAAAGATGAATCATAAGAAGCATGGATGCAAGAGTTACACCTAGGATTCCAAATATTGAAGCCAAGAACATAAAAGGGAACCTGAGAACACGGATCACTGAGTTCATCTCTGTTGAAGGGATCACAAATGATGCGATGGCTGTAAGTGCAACCACGATAATAACCATATTGGACACGAGTCCAGCGTTTACAACAGCTTCCCCAATAACAAGTCCACCTACAATACCAATGGTTTGCCCGATTGGTGACGGAAGACGCACCCCAGCCTCACGAATTAATTCAATGGTAAATTCCATAATTAATGCTTCAATCAAAGGGGGGTATGGAATATTACCCAGAGAGTTTTTAATTGGCAGGATTAAAGGGTTTGGTAGTATTTCATAATTAAAGGCAACCACAGAAATGTAAAGAGCAGGGAGTGTGACTGCTAGAGCTACACTAAGAAACCGAATGAATCGATAAAATGAACCTAAGATAAAATGAATATTATAATCGTCTGGTGATTGAAAAAAAGCAAAGATTGATATCGGAGCAATTAAAGCAGAAGGACTGCCATCTGTTAAGACAACAATACGACCTTCCAGTAAATGCGAGATGATTCGATCTGTTCGTTCTGTAAATAACACCTGTGGAAATGGTGTGATAGAGTCATCTTGTATGTATTCAGCAATAAAGCCTGGAGAAAGAACAAGATCTGATGAAATGTCATTAATCCGTTGGGTAATGAGATCTACCGTTTCAGAGTCAGCAAGATCATTCATATATAAAATAGCTGTATCACGTTTTAGTTTATCGCCTACCGTCGTTTTCTTCACTGTGAATTCTGGTGTTTGCGCTCTTCGGCGTATCAAGTTTAAGTTGATAAATAGATTCTCAACTAATCCTTCATGGGAACCTCGAACAATCTTTTCATTAGTTGGTTCTTCCACGCTGCGGTCAAAGTATAAACCTGTCTCTACAAAGATTATTTCTGTATCGTCTTCTAACAGAATGGCCGCATACCCTTTTGTTAATAGGACTGATTGCTCCGCGATTTCACCACTTACAACTTTTTTTGGAGCTGTGATCATATCCGCTAAAGAGTACCGATCGTCAAATCTTTCTTCAGATAGGGGAGTGAAAAATGACTCTTCCAAAAGGTTGTTATCAATTAATGATTCAAAGTAAATAACTAATCCTTTCTTTTTATGAAAGACAAAAGGTCGAGTAGCGAGGTCTCCAGGGTGATTAAAAACTCGTTTAAAGGACTCAAGATCACTATCGAGATTACCTGTTGCCCTAATCGGTGCAGGGTCACGCTCCTGATTTAATGTGGGTTTAAGTCTTCTTGGATGTTTTCGCATGGATTATTCACTCCTCTCTGCAAGAATTCTTATAGTAAATTGCCCTAAACAAAAGGAATTCATTCATGTTGAGTGGGAGTGACAAAAAAAGCTGCTTCCTCATGTTGAGGAAACAGCTATATATGTCTTACAAATTCTCTTTAATCTGTTTTTTCTTTTCTTCCACTTCTTCTGCGCTTTTTTCTTTTGAAAGAAACCATCCAGCAAGAACAATCAACACAAGTACGCTATAGAAGAATACTTTCCAACCTGTAGAGTGAGGGAAGTGTGAGTCAATGATCGCAAGCTCTGGATGAGCAAGTACGGTCACAACAAGCTTAACGCCTACCCAACCTACAATGATAAAGGCTGCACTTTCAAGACCAGGTCGTTTTTCTAAGAGAACAACAAACTTCGTTGCTGCAAATCTCATGATCAATAGTCCAACAAGACCACCAATAAAGACAACAGCGAATTGACCAACATCTAAGCTTCCAACATTACCAAGGCCGGTTGGAGTAAGTGCCATAGCAAGAGCAACAGCGGCTAGAATAGAATCAACAGCAAAAGCAATATCAGCTAGTTCAACTTTAATAACTGTTGGCCAGAAGCCACCTTTTTTGCGATCCTTTTTCGCTTTCTTATCAGCCCCGCCATGCTTATTAACCACATGCTTTCGGAAAAGGTGGTTCAGTGCGATGAACAATAGGTAAAGGGCACCGATTGCTTGAATTTGCCAAACATCCACAAGCAACGAGATCAAGAACAAAGAAGCAAAGCGGAAAACAAACGCACCTGCTAAACCATAAAGTAACGCTTTTTTCCGTTCTTCCTCTGGCAAATGCTTAACCATAATCGCAAGAACTAAGGCATTGTCTGCTGACAAAACACCTTCTAACGCAATTAAAACAAGTAAAACCCAACTGTATTCTAAGAGTAGGGCCACATCCATATTATAATCTCCTCTCTGATGTGCTTCTACCGAGCCACTACACAACAGAGGTTAATGAATAGAAAAAAGACCTCTGCCATGTAATTGGCAAAGGTCTTGCTGAGCATTATGTATCTATGCCAACAAAGCCGGCGGACGTTAGCCCACGAAATGACGACTTTGTTTCAAGTTTAAAGTAAACTTGACGCTACTCCCCTTTGGAAGAAACCGTATGAAGTTATTTAAATCATATATCCGAACAGGAGAACTGTCAACTGTTTCTTTATCATAATCAATTTAGTGGCAATTAGGCTAAAAGAAGCGATACACTAGAAGAGGTTATTGCTGGGATAAATAAAGGAGTAATGATAGATGGCTGAACAAAATAAGAAGGGTTTACCTGACATTCTAATTATGACGAGTGTTGAAGCAGAGAAGGAAGCTTTAGAACGTGGATTAAACGGTTCTGAACGATTTAAGGTGGCACTCACCGGAGTGGGACCGGCTAAAGCGGCTGCGCGTACAGCAACTGAGCTAGCAACTCATCCATATCATTATGTGATAAACGCGGGAATTGCAGGTGGATTTAAAGAGTTAGCTCCTGTGACTTCTATTGTTGTTGCAAATGAAGTAGTAGTAGCTGATCTCGGTTCTGAATCAGAAGAAGGCTTTATGCCCGTTGATGAGTTAGGCTTGGGACAAGCAGCTATTCAAACGGCACAACCCTTTTCGTCTGATCTTGAACAGAAGCTTAGTGAAATGGGTGAAACCGTGACCTTGGCTCCCATCTTAACACTTGCAACTGTAACAGGTACGAGTGAAACAACAAGCGAATTACAACAACGTTTTCCACATGCTGCCGCAGAGGCGATGGAAGGTCACGGCGTGGCAACGGCAGCTGAGTTAGCAGGAGTTCCGGTGCTGGAGGTTCGTGCCATTTCAAACGAAATTGGTCCACGGAACCGTGAAGCCTGGAAGATAAAAGAAGCACTACAAGCACTTGAACGTGTTGGACGTGCATTAACGGAGGTCTTTTCATGAATATAGCATTTTCCCCTTGTCCAAATGATACATTTGTTTTCCATGCGTTAGCACACGGGTTGATTCCTGGTGCACCTGAACTAAATGTAACGTTTGCTGATATTGATATTACGAATACATTGGCTGCAGATCGTACTGGCCCCGAGGTGATGAAGATTTCATTTGCAGCGCTGCCTTGGGTGTTGGAGGATTATGAATTAATTCCATGCGGAGGTGCACTTGGAAGAGGATGCGGGCCTCTTGTGTTAACAAAAGGGGATCAAAACCCAGCTTCTCTATCTGGTAAACGCGTAGCTGTGCCAAGTGAACGTTCAACTGCTTATTTATTGTTCCGATTATGGGCGGCGGACAACGTTCCTGGTGGAGTTGGCGAGATTGTTGTTATGCCGTTTGATGAAATTATGCCAGCTGTTCAAGCAGGAACTATTGATGCAGGGCTCGTGATCCATGAGGCACGATTCACGTTTCAGAATTATGGCCTGAGTGTTGTTGCTGATATGGGCGAATGGTGGGAAGAAGATACGGGATTACCGATTCCTCTTGGTGCCATTATCGCAAGACGTGGACAGGACACAGAGCAATTAACAAGATGGATTCGAGCATCTGTGGAGTATGCGTTTGAGCACCCTAAGGCGGCAAAAGACTATGTAATGGCTCATGCACAAGAGATGAGTGAGGATGTGGCCAATCAGCATATCAATCTTTACGTAAATGAATTCTCTCAGAATCTTGGAGATGATGGGTACCATGCGATCGAAGCTTTATTAACTCGAGCTGCTTATGAAGGACTTGTACCTAAGATTGACCGGGACTTATTATTTTCTCTAAAAGGAAAGTAAGGACGTTTTAGCGAATGATTGAAAGGGAAGAGCACTGAGTATTGGACAAGCCTGTGAGAGGAGTGATTCAGATTGAATGAAACTGAATTGGAATTTCAACTGGTTAAGACAAACGGAATTACGCTACATGCAGTAACTGCAGGACCAAGAAATGGCCCACTTGTCGTGTTGTTACACGGGTTTCCTGAGTTCTGGTATGGATGGCGAAATCAAATTAAACCATTGGCTGAAGCAGGCTACCGTGTTCTGGTACCAGATCAACGAGGCTTTAACAAAAGTCAAAAGCCTGAAGGAATTGAACAATATACGCTTGATACATTAAGAGATGATGTGATCGGACTCATCAAGCTGTATAACCGTGAGAAGGCACACGTGATTGGCCACGACTGGGGTGGAGCCGTTGCCTGGCACCTAGCATCTACACGTCCAGAATATGTGGAAACACTCATCCCAATCAACATTCCACATCCGGCCATTATGCCAAAAGCAATGCTAACGATACCATTGCAATGGTTACGAAGCTCGTATATGGCTTTTTTTCAGCTACCTGAATGGCCAGAGAAGCTACTGTCTGCAGATCAATATGAAGGAATGGCTAAAGGAATCAAGTTCTCTGCAAGTAAGGGTGATGCGTTCACCAGGGAGGATCTGGAAAAGTACAAAGAAGCGTGGTCGCAGCCTGGGGCAATGACGGCTATGTTAAACTGGTATCGCGCCATTCGAGCAGGACTGCCAGAGGGGTTCGCTCATCCTGAAAAAGTGACGGTTCCAACTAGGATGATCTGGGGAATCAATGATCCATTCTTATCAAAAAAGCTTGCGAAAAAGAGCATTGAACATTGCGAGGATGGTACCCTTACTTTTGTTGGTGAAGCGACACATTGGGTCAGTCATGAGCAACCGGAGATTGTCAATCAACTCATAGCAAAGTACTTAAGCAACCAAGTGGTCGTCGGCTGATGACCACTTGGTTTTTTGTATTGGTTCTTGGTTAAGGCATGTGGGTTCTTACTTGAGGTTGAGTTGTTCTTGATATGAAGGGGTGGTTCTTGGTATGAATTGCATCGTCCTTGATATGTCCTGCCTGGTTCTTGTTAACAGCTGTTCGATCTTAATAAGACGCCTGAGTTCCATGATAAAACCTCATTTTTCCTTACTATAAGGTTTTCTTTCTTGCTAAGACTCACAGCTTTCTTATAAAACGGCAGGGGGAACTAATGTGACGGTTTGCGTGTGATGAGACAATGCATCCAGTGGAATGTCTTGTTCCGCTTTTACCCAAGTATCGGTAGGTAACTCATACACAGAAAACGTGAGAGTGAGTGAATCTTTAAATGGAAAAGGATCTAATGTGATCTCGCTTTCATTTTTCCACTCAGCTTGGATTCCCTTTGGTGCAAACGAAAATGATTGAGCGAACCCATTTTTAAACCACGATACTTCCTCAGATTTTGGGATGCCTGGTGGGTTCATGCAAATGTAAAGAGAGAGATCATCACAGAATTGAAGCAGGGTAAAGTCCTGTGAGCGTTCGTTTACACTGGGACAAACTTCAAGAGCATCTAAAATCGATTGTTGCCTTTTCTCCTCATGTGCCAAAAATGCAGCTACACCCGGCTCTGACGTAATGGAACCTGAGAAAAAGGAACAATAATGTTTACTACATAAGAAAGCCGAATACGGAGAATGAACCTCGACTTCATCTACGCCTCTTGTATAAGCCTCAAGCTTCCATTCAATAGGGAAGGAAATAAAGTCATATGGCATTTGTTGATCATTTGCGGCGCGTACCTTCTCATCGAGAGGAATCCAAGCGCGATCGTGCTCATAGATGCCTGTCAGTGCAGACGTTGACACAGGTTCGATCCAGTGTTTTGCAATTTCACCTGAAATATAGGCGTGGTCATGCTGACGGATACAGTCAAACCTCTTATCTTGCTTTCTGATAATCATCGGTTCTCTTACCTCCTACGCAATTGATACTGTTTAGTTTACCATCTATACAAAGAAAGATGATAAGACATAACATCAATGCGAATATTAAAACACTAACATAGCACATTACCCGCTACAGGAGAATCCCTCGCTTTCCGTGGGTACGGCCCATAGCCGTCAAGTTAAGAAAGGAAAAAGAAAGAGCTCATCCTTTCTCTTGTAGTGGATCTAGTATTTTCCATCAGGGTACGTATGGGTAGATTGGCTCTTTTTCTATTTTTTTTTGCACCGGATTCTACCGTTTTACTCCACACGCGCATGTGTTTCATAGGCGATCTGTAAGATGTCATAGGGACTTTGATGGCGGTGGCGATGGTCTTTTCGTCCATGTCGGTAAATGCTCTCGTAGATATTTTCTAGAACGTCTTCTAATGAAGAACGATGATAGAGAGCGTATCCTTTTGACTCTTCTATAGCCCTTTTGGCATGATGGATACACTTGTATTCACTGCCTTCGAGGTGGTGCTTTTGATGAAGATAGAACCGGCATTGAAACGCCACCATCGAGGAAAGCAGAATGTGTATAAGTTTCCCATACATGTGGCAGAGAAACCGATCTGGATTCATCGCGCGCACGTGATCAATGGCGAAAAGGGATTTCCACGTTTTGAAAAGAATCTCGACTTGCCAGCGTAAGGAATACATCGGATACAATGCTTGCACATCCATTTCTTCCTGTGTTAGGTTAGTGGCAAGGATTTGGGTATGATCCTTTTTGTCGGCGGATTGGGTATGACCCCCTTTCCGTCTTCTTTTTCGTAAACCGGCTTTCCTCTTGTTTTGTTGATCCTCTGTCAATCGTTGCACGATGACACGGGTTTGAAGGGTGTTCTTTCCTTTGACCCCTAATTGGATGACCCCATAATCTTTGATCGCTCCCGGTTCTAGCTGCTTCGCATCTTCTTCTGGTTTGATTTGGATTCGTTCCCCTTGATCATCTCTAGTCCAATAGGTCATATTGGCCGGCGTCCGCGTGATATAAGAAGCGCCTGCACGATCGATTTGTTTCAAATGGTCGCCAGAAAAGTAGCCGAGATCACGGATGATCAAATCACCTGGTTGAATCGTATCGGCTAATGCATAGGCGGCGTGATGGTCACTTTCTCTTGAACCGGAAAGTAAGGTATGCAAAAATTTCCCCTCATATAGCTCATACTCTAAATGAATTTTCGCTCCATCTGAAGAAGTACCATCTTTCTTTGGTCGTTCAAATGAAGTCGCATCTAAGATGCGGATCCGAGAAAACGGGGTCTCAGGAAGAGGTGGCATGGCCATCAACTCTTGTTTGGCCGCCAATTGAAAAAACACATGCTTCAAAAAAGCCGCTCCTTTTTCATCGAAGCGTTGATGTAAGGCTTGTTTGGAAAGGTGGGTATTGGATTCACGTGAAAGAGCCCCGCAAAGCTGTGTTAACTCTGTCGCACCGACGGGTTGAGGAAGAAAGGAACAAATACTTAGGAAATCCTCAGGTTTTAATTTCTTTAGACGCTGTACAAACCCAACATCTCGGGCAGATTGGCGAAGGTTCGGTACAGATAAAACGTCCAACACGGTTTTCGCAAACGTACTGAACTCCTCTTTTAAAGACACAAACGATCCCTCCCTAGGACTGGTTAAACCCCCATCCTAACGAAGAATCGTCTATAGTTAAACCGATTTTACTTAACTTGACGGCTATGGGGTACGGCCTCAGCCCCTTTCGCGGTAAGGGCGCCGCTACAGTGTCTTCACCACGTACTTATCCACAGGAGTCTCGGGTTCTCCTTCCGCTTGTTTTGTAAAAAAAGAACGGCGAACGATTCTACAATTGAATCATTCGCCGTCTTTTTTAATTTTAGTTTTGTTTCAGCCTCTATAGAGATTAATCAAACTGAACAGACACACCAAGATCCTTTAATAACTCAAAGTATGTTGGACATGTTTTGGATACACAGCCGGGATCGTTAATCGTAATGCCTGGAACCTTTAGTCCAATTAAGGAGAGGGACATGGCTACTCGGTGATCATCGTATGAATCAAGAACAGCGGCTTTTGGTGTTCCTGGATAGATCGTTAGCCCGTCCTTAAATTCTTCAACTTTTATGCCGAGCTTCGTTAACTCTGCGCAAATAGCTGAAATGCGGTCAGATTCATGATGACGGATATGCTCAACATCTCTTAACGTAATCGGACCTGTTGCGAACGGGGCAAGGGCAGCAATCGTTAATGTCTGATCAGACATTTCCTTCATACTGATATCCAAATTGCCCTGAAGCTGATCCGTTCCTTGCACTTCAATAAAGTCCTCGCCACGTGTTACGGTACAACCCATCTTCTCATATAGATCAACCATAAAGATATCAGGCTGATTTGTGTCCATCGTCAGGTTTGTTACTTTAATGCGGCTATTTGTTAAAGCAGCTAAAGCGAAAAAATAACTTGCTGTTGAAGCATCTGCTTCTAGATCAAGTGTTTGACCATTATATGCGGCAGGAGGGATGACCATTGTTGTTAGCTCATCATTTGCTTCAACCTTTGCGCCAAAACGTTCCATTAGGTCAATCGTAATCTTTACATAAGCATGTTGAACAATGTGATCTGGAATCGTCACAGTGACTTCGTTCTCAGCATAAGGACTAGCAATCAGTAATCCACTAATAAATTGGCTCGATTGTGCACCAGAGATTGTGACAGGACCACCTTTAAGGCCTTGGCCTTTCACTTTTAGTGGGTAATAGCCCTCTGATTCAATCGATGCACCTAATGTACGAAGACCTTCAAGCAGTAATGCAACAGGTCTTTGGCTCATGCGTTCACTTGCTTCAACAAACCATTCTCCACTTTTTGCGGCAGCAAGTGTACCTGGAAGAAATCTAGCAGTGGTCCCAGCTGCCCCGATATAAAGGTCAGCTTCTTTTACTGGCCAATCACCTGCGCACCCTTCAATCTCAATCGTGTCGCCCTCTACTTTTGTTTGAATCCCCAGTTTGTTTAGTGTATCAATGCACCAATAGGAATCATCACTACGTAAAATACCTGAAAGCTTGGAAGGACCTTTCGCCATTGCAGCAATAATGAGGGCGCGATTTGTGAAGCTTTTACTTCCTGGAATACGGATATCTCGATCAATTGTGTTCTCAAGTGGACTAATCGTTACAGTTTGAACACCATTTAATGATGACCAATCTGAGCGAGCCCGAGAATCTGGAGTATGCACAGAATCACCTCGGTTAAAATTATTTTAACCCTACTATATCATGAAAAGCCGGATAATGATGGTGTCCTCTAGCATTTCCTCTCATTTAGAAGGTATGGAGCTACACATCGATCGTTCTAAAATCAAGGTTTGCTAATGCCTGAGCGATGGATGGGTAGATGTTAAACCCAGTAAACTTAATGCCGAGCTGAACCGCTGTTTGTGCGATCTCCGGGCGAATCCCTGACAAGGAGGTACGTGTGCCGATTAGCGTAAGACCTTGAATAAGCTCTGATAACTGACTGGCGACCATGGTATCGATGTGAGAAACTCCAGATAGATCAATTAATAAACAACCGACTTCATACTCTGCACAAAACTTTATCGTATTTGAGACAATGACTTTTGCCCGTTCAGTATTTATTTCACCAACTAGAGGCAGCAAAGAAATATGATGGTTTAGTTGAATGACAGGTGAACTCAATTCATTAATCAAATTCGTTTGAGCCAAAATAAACTGCTTTGACTTTTCCTGGTTTTTTTTGCTGTAAAGCACAACGACACGTTGAAAGGTATCTGTGACTTTTTGTATGTATGATTGATAATCGTTAAAGTTAAAGTCATCACTGTGATGTTGAAAATATGTATGTAGGTAATCCAAATAGATTTGCTGGTTTTCTAAAAATTCCTCTACCACCTCAGGTAGAAGGGTATTAAGATGTGCTTCATCCGAAGTTACTTCATCAAGCCATTGTTTAAATGTCTCATCCTCTAAAACACTTTCATCATTAAAAAGCTCAATAAAAATACGATGGAACCGTAAATTCTGTTCTTTTAATGTAGCAATTTCATCGGGATCCTCTGTCCCGTAAACCCCGCCTTTATGCTTATCCAAGCTAGCGTACCAAGCATCAGTAATGGACTCTGCATTGGATTTGAAAAAATCATAAAGTGTCACTTTTATACCCTCCTTTTAATCTACTACCTGTTCTTTACCCATATTAATAGAGATTAATTCATCTTTTTTACAAAACCTTAAGGGGATGAGACATTTAATCCAACAAAAAGCATCGGATGATTCTTGGTAGAATCACCCGATGCTTAATTAGTTCCTTTGGTTAATTTGCATTCTCTTTCATTTCCTTAGAAGTCAATACACGTTCATTTCCCATAAATGCCACCGTAACTGCAGCGATCGCAATGGGAATGAGAGCCAGTGTGAACACAAAGGTAACAGAATCAGACATGGCCTCAGTAAGCTGTGTTAACAGTTCAGGTGAAATACTGCCTCTTGTTTCTGGCTGGAAGATTTGTTGGATATCACCTGGTTCGTTCATAGAGTCTGATCCAACGCTTGACTCACTAATTCTTGATGCAAATATACTTGTTTGAATCGTTCCATAGATTGTAACGCCCACTGTCATCCCGAATGAACGTAGGAATGAGTTGGTGGAGTTGGCAGATCCACGATGACGAGGGGAGATTCCATTGATTGATGCGGCAGGCAGCAATGAAAAGGAGAACCCGACGCCAAACCCAACAAGTGCAATATAGGCGCTTAAAGCAATTCTCGATGTTTCAACAGACATTCCTGATAAAAGGAACATTCCAATAAAGAAAAAAGCAACGGATACAGCCATTAATCGTCTGAAAGTAACCTTCGTTTGAAGCATACCACCAACCATGCTTCCTGCAACCGATCCAAGCATCATCGGCATAAGCACAAATCCAGCACTTGTGGCTGAACCTCCGTATACGGCTTGAACATAGATAGGAACAAACACAGCCAGGATGATAAACGTACCACCATATAAGAAAGCTAGAATTTGCGAGGTGGCAAATAATCTGTTCTTAAACATCCAGAACGAAATAATAGGTTCGGATGCTTTTCGCTCGGCAAAAAAGAAAGCAGTAAACATGACCGCAAACCCGACAAATAAACCGATGATTGGTGCAGAACTCCAGGCGAATGACTTCCCGCCTAACTCAAGCGCAAACATCAAACAGACGATGGCGATGACCAATGTCGAAGCACCAAGCCAGTCAATTTTTTGCTTAATCGTGTTTCGTTCTTCATGATAGTTCCGAAGAATAAGGAAGAAAGCAACAGCACCAATTGGGATGTTAATATAAAACACCCAGTGCCAGCTTAACGCATCTGTAATAAACGCACCGAGCAATGGCCCGAGAACACTTGATAATCCAAAGACAGCACCAAATAATCCAGTCATTTTTCCTCGTTTTTCAGGTGGGAACAAATCAAAGATAATAGTGAAAGCAATTGGCATTAAGGCTCCGCCACCAATCCCTTGAACCACTCGATAGGCAATGAGCTGTTCCATACTTGTAGTTGTTCCACAGAGAACAGATCCAATGAGAAAAGCGAGTAACCCAAAAAGAAAAAAGCGTTTACGACCGTACATGTCAGATAATTTACCATAGATCGGCATACCGGCCATCACTGCAACCATATAGCCTGCCGTTACCCATACAAATTTTTCATAGCTGCCAAGATCAGACACAATCGTTCCCATTGCTGTAGCGACAATGGTGTTGTCGATGGCTGCCATGAATATCCCTAGTAGTAAACCTGCTACAACAAGTTTACTTTGCGAAGATTCGTTCATATTCTATCTCCCACTATACTGTTTTATTTCGTTATTTTACCATATATTGCACCCGCAATGAATCATAGATAAGTCATGAGATCGATACCGAAGAACTAGGTCTATTGACGAATACATTCAGCTTAGAGAATGAGAGCTCAATCGTTCAATTAAAAAACCTCCCTGTATTTTCCCAATGTTCATGGTAGAGAATGTTTGCTAGGGTTGTACCAAGCCAGAACATTCTGGTAAATCATCTAGGAGGGATTTCATGCAGTTTCAAGCACGCAAATGGACGGTTGGTCTATCATTAGTGGTTACCCTATCAGCAATACCGGCAATTGCAGGGGCGGAAGATGTGAAGGAAAGGTATCTAATCGGATTTAAAGAAGAAGCCGATGCGAATACATTCTCGACCCAAGCAGAAACATCTGAAAACCAAGTAGACGTAGATATTTTAAGAGAATACGAGAATTTACCCATTATTAATGCAGAATTAACAGAAGAGGAGGCAGAAGCACTCGAAGCAGAAGCCTCTATCGAATATGTAGAAAAAGACGTCAAGATGAGCACAATGCAAGAGATTCCATACGGGATTCCGCAGGTCAATGCACCAGCCGTGCATGAAGCAGGGAACGTTGGTTCAGGTGTATCCGTAGCTGTCATCGATACAGGGATTGCGCAACATGAGGATTTAAATATCGTAGGCGGGGAAAGCTTTGTCAGCTCAGAGCCTTCTTATGAAGACTTAAATGGGCATGGAACACACGTAGCCGGGACCGTGGCTGCGCTTGATAATTCAGTTGGAGTTCTAGGTGTTGCTCCAGAGGCAGACCTTTATGCCGTGAAGGTGCTGGATCAATTTGGAGACGGCTATACAAGCGATATTGCAGCAGGCATTGAGTGGGCAGCTAACCAGGACATTGATATTGCCAATCTCAGCTTAGGCGGTCCAATCGGTTCTCCGGTACTTGAACAAGCGGTGGACTACGCTGAAGAGCAAGGCACACTTCTCATTGCAGCAGCAGGAAATTCAGGAACACGAGGAATTGGATTCCCCGCAGCTTATGAGAATGTCGTTTCTGTCGCAGCAGTTGATTCAGAAAATAACAAAGCCAGCTTCTCAAGCTTTGGACCTGAGAACAACATCGCCGCACCTGGCGTCGACACCTTGAGCACGTACCCAGGTGGACAATATGCAGAGCTTAGTGGAACCTCAATGGCCTCTCCACACGTAGCAGGAGTTGCCGCACTCGTACAAGCAGCAAACCCATCCGCAACGGCTACAGAGATTCGCGAAACACTACAAGCATCAGCCACACCACTTGGAAACCAAGAATACTTTGGTAGTGGATTGGTGAATGCAGAGGCGGCAGTGGGTAGGTAAGGGAGAGTATAAAGAAAAAGCACCTCTAGGTTAAATTGATAACCGTAGAGGTGCTTTTTCTCAATCGTTGTTCATTAGATTGGTTTTGCTACAGGAGGTAGATAGGGACCAGAAAGTGTTTCAAAAGATGCTAAATTAAATTGTGTAACATCTGTTTGAAGTGCTAATATAGCAACTACTAGTAGTGAGCTAGTTAAAAGAACTTTTTTCAATTTTTAACACCTCCTTAATATAGTTGAATGTACAACTTATAAAAATTATTTGATAAGGTATGACGGTTGTTATTACTATGCCATTCTGCTAACTCCAATAATGCTGGTTTGGAATAGCTATACATATCATTTTTTTGAAAATAGTGTATATATTCTTTCTCAAGAAAAGAATAATATTTTTCTTTCTCAAAGATACTATACTTCAATTTTTTAGCTTGGAGTTTATAAATTTTCGAGGAACATTTAGATATATAAGAATCAATTTCCTCTATGTAAATCTGTAACTCTGAATCCTCTATTTTCATTTCAATAAGAACTTCGACTAAAGAAGTTAAAGAAATAAGCATATCATCGTACTTACTTTGACTATCAGGAAGGCTCTTATAATATTCAATGCACTTTTTAAGATATTCACTAGCTTTTGCGTACTTTTTGTTCGTTTTTAATAATAATGAGTAGTTGTGAAGTAATTTATGATAGATGTCAGTTTGATTTAAGAGTCGAGCATTTCTTAAGAGAGTACTATAAATAGATTTAGACTCTGCAAACAGATGCATATTCTCATAGTTAACTGCTAAAATCATTTGAATATGGATTATTCGGATGTAATTATTACGATCTTTGAATAATCTTAAAGCTTCTTGTGCATAAGGTATAGATTTTTCGTATTGACCTAACTTAGTGAAGTTGAGAGCAAGATTGTACGATATTTCGAGTACGGTAACATTATTACTATTTGCTTTAAGTTTCAGGAAATGTTCTATTGCTTCATGGTATTTCCCCTCTACTGCAAGATAAACACCAATTAAATTTTGGAACAGTAAATCCTCTAAAGGAGTAAGATTTGATCGGTTTCTCTCAATAACTTTAATATGCTCATTACCTAGATCATTCTTATTCTTTTGTAAGTAGTATCTACCCAAATTAATATGATAAAGATTTACGAGATTAGTACGATTATAATAACTTTCTTCACTTTCAATCTGTTTACATAGTTCGTCAGACCGCTCTTTATCGTAATAATAGATTGCATCTGAAAACTCTTCCAACTGCTCCGAAAGTACCCCGTACCTCTCAACCTCATCATTTATATCAAGTCCTAGGCGTTCCATTAGCATGGCTGCCGTTTCTTTGTTGACACTGTAGGCGTTGTTCTCGATTTTGGATAGGTGAGGGATTGAGCAGATACCATCTGCTAGTTCTGCCTGGGTAATTCCACTTTTTAACCGGTAGTATTTGATTATTGGTCCAAATTCCATGATTCACCAACCCATGTCTATAGTTTTCATTATAAAACAAAATCCGTGTTGATGGAGAGGATAATGTTGTTTTTCTGTTGGGAAAAACAAGGTCAGCGACTAGGTCTTATCTCTTATGTAAGGCGATTGTAGCAAGCTATTCCTTTATGTTCAAGAAATATATTGGAATAATTAGGTGAAAACGGTCTTATGAATCGTCTTACTGGAAAATTAAGAAAAGCTAGTGTCTGTATGGTTATTTGATAGGTCTAACCTCCTTCTGAATTAGGCATGCAGTATTTTGATTTAATTTTTAAAGAGGTTGGGAAATATGATAAGGTCATAAAAAGTAAGACTCTTCACAAGAGAAATATGAGCTTATTTTTGTTTTAATATAATAAGGAAATCATTCGTTTTCTATAGGAGGGACCACTATGTCGGACGTATCACAAATAGCTGCATTCATCAAAAAAGCATCGGCCATTACAGTCTTGACAGGAGCTGGTGTATCCACTGCCAGTGGTATTCCTGATTTCCGGTCTGCAAGCGGTGTGTGGACTGAGGACCGTTCAAGGGAATATTATATGTCCACTCGTTATTTTTCACGGGATCCCGTTGATTTCTGGAAACGGTATAAGGAAATCTTTCACATAAAGCTCATGCAGAGTTACAAGCCAAATTTGGTTCATACGTTTCTGAAGGAGCTTGAGAAAGAAAAACAAGTGTATGTGGTGACTCAAAATGTGGACGGGCTTCATCAAGCGGCGCGAAGCTCTTCTGTGATTGAATACCACGGGTCTCTGCGGACCGCCACTTGTCCTGCTTGTGGATCAAAAAAGTCGGCTGCGCAAATTGTTGAAGAAGAGATCCCGAGATGTGACAACGAAAGCTGCCAGACCATCGTCCGACCAGATATCGTCTTGTTTGGAGATCGAATTTTAAAGCATAGTGAGGCAGAGCAGGTCATTGATTCAAGTGATTTCATTCTGACACTGGGCACATCGCTTCAGGTAAGTCCATTTAACCTGTTACCTGAATATGCGGTTTACGAACGTGGGTTACCAGCTGCTTTATTAAATGGAGAGCGGACAATGATGGATTCTTTGTTTACTTTAACACTACGTGGAGATTTAAGTCAGACGATTACTGCATTAAAAAAAGAGCTCTCAAAATGAAGAAAGCTCTCTACTCATGTGGAGGGTAATACCCATTCTGAAGGTCGTTAATGGAATACCCAAAGTCCATTTGAAGATGAGGATAATCTTTAAAGCGTGACCAGTCTCCACCCCAGGTAAAGCCAAGTGCCTTCGCCAAATCCACGACTTCCAGCCAATCCGCTTTTCCGTTATTATTCCCGTCATAGTTCATATCCCATATGACATCTCCATCATTTGTACGGAGGGCAAAGTCAACGGCAAGGCCGTAATTGTGGTAGGACTCTCCACCTCTTGCATTTGTAACGACCTGACCATTGGCGTCTCTACCACGATCATATAGGGAATTTTGTTCTTCTATTGAGCGAAAGTCGTCAGTAATGACTACTTGGATATTCAGTTCTTCAGCTTGTTCAACTAATTGGTTCACTTTATCAGCAACCGTCGGATGAAGGTCTGTTGTTGGTTCAGCTGCTTCATTCTTTTGTTTAGCAAAGGCTTCGTGTGGGCCTTCTAACTGCTTCTCTTGATAGAGGATAACTAAAAAAAGAGAGATAAGAATGAGAATGAAGCTCCACGAAAGAAGTACGCCTACTGTTCCTTTCATTCTATGAAACTCCTTTACACGGAAGATGTCGAAACTCCACTTATTGTAACGCATATGAGGTGAGATTCCTATTGAACGTTCTATGAAAATCATGGCAGAAAAAAGAGACTGGAACATAACTAAAAACCAATAGAAAAATGGCGAATGATTCAATTGCATAATCATTCGCCATTCGTGATTTTATTTGAACAAGCGGAAGGAGAACCTGAGACTCCTACGGAACAGAACGCGGTGAAGACACTGTAGCGGCGTCCTTTCCGCGAAAGGGGCTGAGGCCGTTCCCGTGGAAAGCGAAGGATTCTCCTGTAGCGGATATATTTCTATGTTCGTGTTTAGCTACCCATATTAATGTTAAGTCCCAGCCTGTTTTCTCATCGTTCCTGTAAATTCAACACAAAATTTGGGTTGCGGCGAATTTTAATAATAAAGTAAATCAATCCAAGTAAAAGCCA
Source organism: Alkalihalobacillus sp. FSL W8-0930 (assembly GCA_037965595.1). Taxonomy (NCBI): domain Bacteria; kingdom Bacillati; phylum Bacillota; class Bacilli; order Caryophanales; family Bacillaceae; genus Alkalihalobacillus; species Alkalihalobacillus sp. FSL W8-0930. The sequence goes on from CP150183.1 coordinate 527,533, forward strand.
TGCAGATCCAATGATTAATGCATTTGTACTAATGCTGCCGAGTAGCCAGATACAGAATGCAGCACCTGCTCCTGGAACAATTAAGTAGCGCAGGGTCTGAGTGAAGCTTCGATTCTGACCGCGGATATAATAATGTGCAATCACAGACGCATTTACACTTGTAAAGCCGATCAATGCGCCAAAGCTAATGAAGGAATAGATAATCTCAAGCTCACCAAAGATAGCCGTTGTTGAAATGGCACCTACAAATAAAACGTTAAATAATGGCGTCTTAAGCTTAGGATGCACATACCCAAAGAACCGTCTTGGTAGGGAATCGTCTCGCCCCATTGCAAATAACAGCCTTGATGCACTTGCATGAGAGGATAGAGAAGAAGAGATAACCGCAACCATCGTCCCCGCTAAGAATAATGAGTGCATGAAGCTTCCGCCGATATACCCAGCGATTTCAAGAGAGACAGCTTCTGCATTCGCGTAGTTTTGAAAGTTAGGATAAACCTGATGCAGAAAATAAGATGTTACGGTAAAAAGAACCCCACCGATCAGAACGACTAAAAAGATGGCACGGGGGATATTCTTCTTTGGATTGATCGTTTCCTCTGACATGGTCGAGATCGCATCAAATCCAAGGAAGGAAAAGCAAAGGATGGATGCTCCCGTAAAAATAAGTGACATATCAAGTGAAGAACTGTAAAAAGGGACGGGTGAGAGTAACTCTCCTGTACCAAGTCCTGCTGTGAGACCTTTAATAATGAAACCAACAAACACAAGAGCAACAATCACTTGAAAGGTCACGAAAATAGCTGTGATGTTTGCCGTTAGTTTAATTCCAAACACATTAATGATCGTAATACTAAACGCTAAAATCAAAACCCATATAAATGGAGGAACGGACGGAAAGGCTGCGTCTAGATAAGCCGCTCCAATGGCAAAGTTCACCATAGGTAAAAAGAGATAATCGAGTAATAAGGTCCATCCCGCAATGAAGCCGGCATGAGGGTGAATGCTTTTCTGCGCATACGTATACGCTGAGCCCGCTTTTGGATACGCCTGTACCATTTTTCCGTAGCTGTATGCGGTGAGTAAAAGTGCTACAATCGTAAAAATGTAGGCAGCAGCCACGTGTCCTTGCGTTAATTGAGCAACGATTCCATAAGAATCAAATACAACAAGCGGATCCATATAGGCTAGTCCGATTACAATAAGCGGAACCAGCGTAAGCGTACGCTTTAATTTCTGTTCTTTCTCCAAGTTAACCACATCCTTTATTTGAACTGAAATCAGTTTAGTCGATCACACGACCCCTTTCAACAATTAATTTTACATAAAGCCTAATGTAAGCGATACCAGATAAAAATAGGTGAAAGTCGGTATTTTGTGGTGAATTTTATATTGATTTTTTAGTCACCAGATAATAGTATGAATCCATATTCTAGTGAAATAGACATATGTCTTTATGAGGGGGAATTGCTAGAGATGGAAGTGACGTTATATGCATGGTTAATTGTTTCCAGTGCAGTACTCATAGTCTTTTACATATTATCAAGAAAATATAACTGGTCTAAGCAGGTGCTCATCGCACTCTTTTTAGCCATTAATGCAATCTATCTTGGCTGGCGTGCCGTTTATACGCTACCAACAATGAACACGATTAGCATCATTGCGGGTGTTTTGCTTTTACTAACTGAGGTTGCTGGGTTTCTTCAGTCGATTGTCTTTAGTGTGATTTCGTGGAAACCATTTAAGCGGAAGCATATTCCGTTATCTGAATTTGAGAATCTACCAACCGTAGATATCTTTATTGCTACGTATAACGAATCTGAGGATCTATTAAAACGAACGATTGCTGCGTGTACACTCATCCGTTATCCAAAGAATCTAGTCTCGATTTATGTGTGTGATGACGGAAGAAGAGCGAGCGTCCGTGAGCTTTGTGAGGAATTTGGAATTGGCTATATTGATCGGAAAGATAATAGCCACGCCAAAGCGGGAAACCTTAATCACGCGCTTACCAAAACAAACGGGGAAATTGTTGTGACAATGGATGCGGACATGGTACCTCAAGCCAATTTCTTAGAACGGACACTCGGACAGTTTACTGATCCGGAAATGGTGTTTGTTCAGGCCCCGCAAGTGTTCTATAATGATGATCCGTTTCAGTACAACTTGTTTTTTGAAGACCAGATTACTAATGAACAAGACTTCTTTATGCGTCAGCTAGAAGAAGGAAAAGACCGGTTCAATGCCACGATGTACGTGGGAAGTAATGCATTGTTTCGCAGAACAGCCCTTGATGAAGTAGGTGGTTTTGCTACAGGTGTCATTACTGAAGATATGGCAACGGGTATGCTACTACAATCAGATAACCGGAAAACAGCCTTTATTAATGAAACATTGGCTGTCGGTCTGTCACCTGAAACGTATGCTGATCTGTTGAAGCAACGCGATCGCTGGTGCCGTGGGAACATTCAGGTTATCCGTAAGTTTAATCCGTTAAAGATGAAGGGATTAAGCTTTATGCAGAAGCTTCTGTACATGGACGGCATTCATTACTGGTTCTTTGGCATTTATAAGATGGTGTTTCTACTTGCGCCATTGTTGTTCCTTGTTTTTAATATTTATAGCTTGGACGTCGCCTTCACCCAGCTATTATGGTTCTGGGTACCAGCTTTTATTTCGTCACAGCTGATGTTTAAGTCCCTTGCCAATAAAAAGCGAACGGTGCTTTGGAGTCATGTCTATGAAGTGGCGATGACGCCCTATATGGCGATCTCCGTACTATCAGAGATTTTTCTCAAGAAGAAATTTAAATTTAACGTGACAAGAAAAGGTGTTCAAACGAATCAAAGACGTTTTCTTTGGGTTACAAGCATTCCGTACTTGCTTCTAGCGGCACTCACTCTTGTCGCTTTGGTAAAAGTGGGTCTTTACTACGTGTATCCAGACAGGTACTCGGTTAACCCGGATGTACTATATATTAATATTTTCTGGGTGCTTTATAACGCAGCAGCTATTATTCTAGCGATCTTTCTTACGTTTGAACGCCCGCGTCATCGGAACTCAGAGCGCTTTTCCGTTGATCTACAAGGGGTTCTTCATGGAAGTGAGACCTCTGTCTCGTTCAACATTTTAAATATTAGTGAAAGTGGTGCTCGTATTGAGTTAGATGCGCTTTCCCTTGAAGAGCATTTATCTAAGGAACAGAGCTTTGTGATCGATTTTGCCGGAGTCGAAGGCCTAGCAGTAAAAAAGGAATGGATTAACGAGAAGAACGGGAAGCTGTTAATGGGTGTTTCATTTATCGATCCGGATCTTGATCAATATGCCGAAACGATTCGTGTATTGTTCAGTGAGCCAGTCAATGCAGAGATTGAAAAGTATTATGACAAGGCCCTCTTAACAACGGCGATGTACCGGTTCCTTCGCCGGACAAAAAGGGAGGATCCAAGCTTTCATCGTCAATCCATCCGCAAAAATGTCTCTCTTCCTGGACAATTAAACATTGATGGCCAAACAGTAGAAATGACCGTACTGGATTACAGTGAGGCAGGTTGTAGCGTACGGCTTAACCGGAGTCTTCGGGTGGACCAGTTGGTAAAAGTATCTACAAACGAACGAGAACTAGCAGGACGAACGGCACAAATATGCTGGGTTCGTAAAAAAGGCAGAAATCGATATGTCGGACTGAAATTTGTCGCTTGATTTTTAGTATACGGGGAGAAAACAACTTGAGAGAAAGACAGAAGATTTGATGAGACAATCGACTGTCGTTTGTTATTACACAGAACAAGCGGAGGGAGAATGCGAGACTCCTGTGGATACAGTACGTGGTGAAGACACTGTAGTGGTGGGTTTCCACGAAAGTGGCTGAGGCCGTACCCCATAGCCGTCAAGTTAAGTAAAATCGGTTTAATTATAGACGATTCTTCGTTAGGATGGGGGTTTAACCAGTCCTAGGGAGGGATCGTTTGTGTCTTTAAAAGAGGAGTTCAGTACGTTTGCGAAAACCGTGTTGGACGTTTTATCTGTACCGAACCTTCGCCAATCTGCCCGAGACGTTGGGTTTGTACAGCGTCTAAAGAAATTAAAACCTGAGGATTTCTTGAGTATTTGTGCGTTTCTGCCTCAACCCGTGGGTTCTACAGAGTTAACACAGCTTTGTGGAGCTCTTTCGCGTGAATCGAATACCCAGCTCTCCAAACAAGCCTTACACCAACGCTTCGATGAAAAAGGAGCCGCTTTTTTGAAGCATGTGTTTTTTCAATTGGCGGGCAAACAAGAGGTCATCGCCATGCCACCTCTTCCGGAGACCCCGTTTTCTCGGATCCGCATCTTAGATGCGACTTCATTTGAACGACCAAGGAAAGAAGGTACTTCTTCAGATGGAGCGAAAATTCATTTAGAGTATGAGCTATATGAGGGGAAATTTTTGCATACCTTACTTTGCGGTTCAAGAGAAAGTGACCATCACGCCGCCTATGCATTAGCCGATACGATCCAGCCAGGAGATTTGATCATCCGTGATCTCGGCTACTTTTCTGGCGACCATTTGAAACAAATTGATCGTGCAGGCGCTTCTTATATCACGCGGACGCCGGCCAATATGACCTATTGGACTAGAGATGATCAAGGGGAACGAATCCAAATCAAACCAGAAGAAGATGCGAAGCAGCTAGAACCGGGAGCGATCAAAGATTATGGGGTCATCCAATTAGGGGTCAAAGGAAAGAACACCCTTCAAACCCGTGTCATCGTGCAACGATTGACAGAGGATCAACAAAACAAGAGGAAAGCCGGTTTACGAAAAAGAAGACGGAAAGGGGGTCATACCCAATCCGCCGACAAAAAGGATCATACCCAAATCCTTGCCACTAACCTAACACAGGAAGAAATGGATGTGCAAGCATTGTATCCGATGTATTCCTTACGCTGGCAAGTCGAGATTCTTTTCAAAACGTGGAAATCCCTTTTCGCCATTGATCACGTGCGCGCGATGAATCCAGATCGGTTTCTCTGCCACATGTATGGGAAACTTATACACATTCTGCTTTCTTCGATGGTGGCGTTTCAATGCCGGTTCTATCTTCATCAAAAACACCACCTCGAAGGCAGTGAATACAAGTGTATCCATCATGCCAAAAGGGCTATAGAAGAGTCAAAAGGATACGCTCTCTATCATCGTTCTTCATTAGAAGACGTTCTAGAAAATATCTACGAGAACATTTACCGATATGGACGAAAAGACCATCGCCACCGCCATCAAAGTCCCTATGACATCTTACAGATCGCCTATGAAACACATGCGCGTATGGAGTAAAACGGTAGAATCCGGTGCAAAAAAATATAAAAAGAGCCAATCTATCCATACGTACCCTGATGGAAAATACTAGATCCACTACAAGATAAAGGATGAGCTCTTTCTTTTTCCTTTCTTAACTTGACGGCTATGGGCCGTACCCACGGAAAGCGAGCATTTCTCCCGGAGCGGATATATCTATAGAATTAGTGTTTTCAAATCTAATTTATTGTGTTGTCCCAGCCCCTTATTTTTAATAGAAATATGATACGATAGCTTAAAAGAAGGGAGCGAATCACAATGAAACGATTGAAGCCAGAAGAGTTGAAGAAACAGATGGATTCAGGTACATCAAATCTTGTAATTGTTGATGTTCGCTATGCTCTGTCAGATACAGATAAAGGAAAACAACTATACGCGGAGTCACACATCCCAGGAGCCATCTACCTGCACATGAGTCATGATCTATCAGGCGAGGCAAAAGAACACGGAGGACGACATCCGATTCCAGAAACAGAAGAGATCTCTAAAAGACTAGGCGAAGTCGGAATAGATCAAGATACAATTGTGATCGCCTATGATGATAAAAAAGGTTCGTTTGCAAGCAGATTATGCTGGCAGCTTTATTACTTGGGACACGACAAACATTACATCTTAGAGGGTGGATTTGAAGCCTGGGTTGAAGCAGGTTACTCTACAACAACTGACATACCGAAATACTCTGAAAAAACATTTGTTCCTACTTTACGCAAAGAGGCAAGAGTTACGCGGGAAGACGTCTTGAAGAGACTTGGATCAACGGATTCCATACTCATTGATGCAAGAGCACCCGAGCGTTATGCGGGTGGAGCCGATTCACTTGATGCCAAAAGTGGACATATTCCTGGTGCGCTTAATTATTTTTGGGAGGACCTCCTGGACCATTCAGGGAATTGGAAAAGTGGGGCTGAGCTTGTTGAGCATTTCAAAGCCCTACCAAAGGATAAAGAAATCATCATCTACTGTGGTTCAGGCGTAACGGCATGCCCGAATGTATTTGCGCTAAGGGAAGCTGGGTTTGAACACGTGAAACTTTATTCGGGTAGCTGGAGTGACTGGACGAGTTATGAAGATAGTCCGATTGAAACAGGAAGATAAAAAAAGAATATTTTTACAAAAAGCTAATGACTTGGTCGCAGTCATTAGCTTTTTGTTATAGATGGATGGAATTAGATTCGAATCGCTTTGTAACAAGCAGCTATAGCAGATAGGAGCACTTTAGGTACTCTTTTTGGAAAAAATCGGTAGACTTTAAACGCAAATTTTAGATCATTCCACTGATTGCATTGTTTACTTTGTTTGAAACGGGCAACATCAATCACTTTAACTGAACCTTCTTCTGTCAGCATCAAATTGTGTAGATGGATATCAGAAGGATTTAATCCCTTCAAACGCGCCCCCTCAATCGCTTGATCAACTGATTTTACATTCTCGGTCCTCACCCGAATTCCGTGCAGTAAGCATTGGAAAAAGGTTTGTCCTTTAATATAATCAATCACAAGATATCCGTGGCCAACCTCATATAAAGCAGGATAATGCGCAGTATCAGCTAACAGTTGATAAATTTCTGCTTCTTGGTACGCTAGCTTTTCATAAGGTGGATAAAATACCTTTAACACTCGATTAACAGTTGGTAGCTTAAAAACATAAGCGCTTCTCCCACTACCAACGAGGGTTAAGCTTTGATCATAATTTAAGACAACGGTCTGCCTCCCCTTATTACTAAATGTTACACTGCCAGCGAGGCGCGAAACAGAGGTTGGACGTACTTGCGCCTTCTCACTCATCGACAACACTACCCCTTTTTCGTTTGTTTACGTTTTGTTAGTTCTTGCTTTATCTTAGGTAAGACGTGTTTTTGAGCTTCTTTTAGCCCCTTTTTCACCATCGGATTTCCCAAGAGCTTTATAAGTTTAGACATATATGACTCTCCTCTCGTCTTTTCTTAACCAAATAAAAGAGACCCAAGCCACTGTGACTTGGGTCTACCAACTAAAAAGAGACCTTTGCCACGAAAATGTGACAAAGGTCTCGCAAACAACAATGATATGTTGCCAACAGTACCGAGGGACAATATCCCTGTAATGACGATAGCTGCTGAACTGCTACTCCCCTTTGGAGTATTTAATTAAGTGTTTTCAGTATAATCGGTATATATGAGAGGGTCAATCGTTTCCATTGTTTCACATGAAATCTTTACAAAACGTTTAAAAAATATGTTAATTACTTAATTATAAATCAATTTATCCGCTGGTGGGTCACTCAATGTATCCTTGTGACTAAAGTATGAAAAGCGATGATTTGTCCTTATTTTAGGTTTTAGACCTATCTGTAGGGGTAATTGGTAAATTGTAGATAAAACTGGGTTCGCTAAAAGGTCTAATGGAGTAAGTAGTTCAATAATAAGATAGACATAAAAAAGGAGAGAATTATCTTGAAAATAAATAAAACAGGGGTTGCCGTATTACTAATAAGTGTTAGTATCCTGAATGCGTGTGGTAACAATGAAGGTCAGTCATCAGAGGACATGACCACTAGTGGATCTGAACAAAGCGATGCAAATAGCCAAGTCGAGGGGAGTTCAGAAGGATTAACGGAGAAGATAGATTCCAGTTCAGATGATGGAGATACTGAAAAAGATTCAAGTCCAAATTTAGGTGAAGGAACAACGGAGGATCAACTAGATCTTCGTATTGGTGATACAGGTCAAATTGAAACATCACTAAATATGTTTGAGTTGACGGTTAACTCAGTTGAAATGATGGATGATATCAATGGAGAAACGCCTGAGATTGATAAGATTATTTTAACTAATGTTACATTAAAGAATCTTTCAGATACAACGATGGATATTTCAGAGGCGTTAGATGTAATAGAAATTACGTCAATGCTAGAAGGGTCTGGTTTTCCTGATTTTTCAAAATACTACGATAGTGTAGAAACATTAGAAGGTCAGCTAGATAGTGGAGAAGAGATTAAAGGTCAGTTGGTATTTGAAGAAAATGAAAGTGATGAATACTTCATTAGGGTAAGTGAAGGACTGATCGCAGCTGGTGGAGCGAAAAACCAAGCGATCTGGACATTTGCGAAGGATGACGCTGAATAACTTAAAGGGGAACAAGCCTGGAATGATCAGAATTATGGAAGAGTCCATGAACTTGCCCAGGGTGAGCTTAATGAAAGTGAGCGAGCACAGAAGCTTTCTGCTGAAAGCTATTATCAAGAGGATAATTTAGATGAGGCTTGGAAGAAGGCAAATGAATTAAACAACACGGATCTGAAAATACGAATCAAAGAAAAAGACATAAAAAAGGTTGAAGAAGATGACGATTTAGACGATGATGAAAAAGAAGATCGTATCAATAAATTTAAAGATGACATTAAAGAATTAAAGGAACAAAACGATTAAAGGGTAACCGCTGTACCTAGGTCTACACGACAGGTACAGCTTTTTTGAACAACTAAATAGATGGCTTAGGGAGGATTAGGAATGAAGTACAGCTATGTGTCACACCTAGAATGTCCAAAATGTTATGAAGTGTATCCAAAAGGGGAGGTCCATCATCTCTGTTCATGTGGTTCGCCGCTTCTTGTTCGTTATGATTTGAAGGCGTTATCAGAAGCGATGAATCCAAAAGATCTAATGGAACGGGAACTTACTTTATGGAGATATCATGAGCTGTTACCTGTTGAAGATTCGGGCTCGGTTGTCAGCCTGGGCGAAGGCATGACTCCACTTGTTCCTATGACAAAGCTTGGCAGGGAGATGGGACTCTTTCACTTATATATGAAGGATGAGGGTATGGTGCCGACGGGTTCATTTAAAGCTCGTGGTGCCGCAGTTGGTGTGTCAAAAGCAAAGGAGCTTGGCGTCAAACAAATTGCGATGCCAACCAACGGCAATGCCGGTGCGGCGTGGTCCCTTTATGCCGCCAGAGCGGACATCAAAGCGACCATTGTCATGCCGGTGGATGCACCTGAGATCACACGCAAGGAGTGTATCGTGGCAGGAGCCGACCTTCATTTAATTGATGGACTGATTAGTGATGCAGGACAGGTTGTGGCTAAAGCTGTAGCGGAGCACGGAATCTATGATGCCTCTACTCTTAAGGAGCCGTATCGCATTGAAGGAAAGAAAACAATGGGACTTGAGCTCGTTGAACAAATGAACTGGTCGATGCCTAATGTCATTCTTTACCCAACAGGCGGTGGAGTGGGGTTAATTGGGATCTATAAGGCATTACTTGAACTAAGAGAAATGGGTTGGATTGAAGGCAATCTTCCACGTTTGGTGGCTGTACAATCTACAGGCTGTGCCCCAATCGTTAAGGCATGGCAGGATAAGAGCCGCTCCTCCGAATACTTTGAGAATGCCTATACCCAGGCATTTGGAATCAATGTACCAAAAGCCATTGGAGACTTTCTTGTGCTTGATGCCATTTATGAAACAAATGGCTGTGCAGTCGCCATAGATGATGCCACAATGCTTAAAGAGCTTGAAACCATAGGTCGGACAGAAGGAGCCTTTGTTTGCCCAGAAGGTGCTGCAGCCTTTGCGGCGGCTAGAGAACTGAAGCAAAAAGGGTGGATTGGCGAAGAAGAAACCGTTGTTATCCTGAACACCGGACAAGGCATTAAGTACCCAGAGACCGTGCAAGTAGACGTAGAGGTTCTGAGGAAAGGTGAAAGCTTGTCGCGTGTGTAGGTGAGTGGAGCGTTAGCAGTGAAAGTGGAGTATTAACCAATCGAATTGGAGCGTTGAAGGAAGGAATGGAGCCTCAACCATCTAAATTCGAGCTTTAGCCATCAAATAATGGACACGAATCAAAAAAGACGATGACCCAATTGAATTGGATGTCATCGTCTTTTTCTACTATGAGGAAAAGCTGATCTATGCTGTTCCTCCGCAATATTTCTGAAAATATATAAGGGCAAGATACGGTTGATTAAAATACGAATGAAAGAATAGCACCGATTACAACAATAGCACCAACGATCATAAAAATTGTGCGAATCATCTTTATCATCCTCTCCTTGTTTCTTACCTCTATCATTCCTTAATTCACAGATTCGAAACATATTTGGACCACAGGTTCGTAAAAATAGTCTAATCTGCTCATATTATGGGTAAAGAAGAAAGAAAACTGATTCGATGGTTTAGAAAGCAGGGGACACAATGGGAACAACGGTTGTTTGGTTTAGAAGAGATTTACGTTTGCATGATCATACTGCGCTGTCAAAGGCTCTTTCATCACTTGAGAAGGATGATTCGTTAGTTGCGTTATTTTATATTCAACCTACGTTAAACGATAAATTTACAGCTAGACATGATTATTACTATGAGACATTAATGAAGCATGTCGAAAAGTGTGAGAAGGAAGGATTTCCGGTGCACTTTGTTACAGGAAGTTTTGAAGAAGCGTTCCATCAGATGCAGAATCAGCTGCCAGATGTGGATCAGCTTTATTTCAATGCGGATGAAACAGGTGGAGGTGCTAAAAGAGATCAAGAGGTAATGGATTATTTTGAGTCGACCTCAATTAGTGTCTTCCCATGTATTGACCACACGATTCATGGGGCGACTGAAGTGAAGAAGCAGGATGGCTCTCTTTATAAAGTATTCTCCTCTTACTATAAGCAGTGGCAGCAGCTAGATAAGCCATCTATTCAAAAAGTTGACCTGAAGAAAGTGAAGGAGCATGCGATCGACATACGTGATTCCTTTAAGCGTGGTGCGAATGCCTATCAAAAGCTAATGGAATCAAAGACAGGTAAATGGAAGTATGCAGGTGAGGATCATGGACTCGAACGATTAGAGGAGTTTACGCATAGTAAGATGTATGACTATAAGAAAAAGCGGGACTACCCGTCTATAGCTGGAACAAGTATGCTTTCACCTTACTTGCGCACAGGAGCCGTCTCAGCTAGAACAGTGTATTACACGATCTTAGATGAGTTGGGTGATCAAGCAAACGGTCAAGGACCTGAGACATATATTCAAGAGCTTGCTTGGCGTGACTTTTACAATATGGTCTTTTATCAATTCCCTGAAAGCAAGGATCAGGAGCTAATTGAAAAGTACCGGGGCATGGATTGGAATCAGGATGATGAGCTTTTTGAAGCATGGAAAAAAGGAGAAACTGGTTTTCCGATCATTGATGGAGCTATGAGACAGTTGAATCAGATTGGATGGATGCATAACCGTCTCCGCATGGCCGTAGCATCCTTTCTAACAAAGGATATGCTGATGGATTGGCGCAAAGGTGAGCGTTATTTTGAGGAGCAGTTAATCGACTACGAGCCGGCCTCAAATATTGGAGGGTGGCAGTGGGCATCTTCTACAGGTACAGATGCGGCACCGTACTTCCGCATTTTTAATCCGACCAGACAATCAGAACGCTTTGATCAAGATGGAGAGTTTATTCGAAAGTATGTCCCTGAATTAAAAGATGTACCGAAAAAATACATTCATTCACCTGAAAAGATGCCAGAGGATCTTCAGAAGGAAGTAGGCTGTGAAATTGGGAAGGACTACCCGCATCCTATCGTTGATCACAGTACCATGCGCAAGCGAGCACTCGAGCTTTATAAGGAGAAGGGCTAAACCCTATAGTCAGGCTCGTTGTCTGCTTGTTATAATAAGGTAAAAAGCGCTTCAGCCAGTAAGATTGCGAGGAATGCTATGACACAAACAACTTCTCACGTTTTTCGCCAGCCATTTCGCTCTCTAGAAGAGTTTGCCGAGATGATTAGTTATTATTTACATTGTCCAGTAACGATTGAAGATGCCAATCATCAGTTGCTTGCTTATAGTACACATGGAGATGGGGCGGATAAAGCACGCATCTCTACGATCATTTCAAGAAGAGTACCAGAGAGACTTATTAATCGTTTCTGGAAAGACGGCATCATTCCAGCATTAAATCAGACGAGAGAACCCGTTCGAGTACCTGAGATGAAGGAGTATGATCTTGGAAGCCGTGTAGCGGTCTCGATTTGGAAGCATCAAGAGGTGCTCGGGTACATCTGGGTATCTGATCATTTACAAAAGCTATCTGATACAGATCTCCTCCTGTTAAAGGAAGCGGCCGCAACGGCGAAGCAAGAGCTTCTTAAATTAAGCAGGCAACGCAAGCAAACGCATAAAAGCCGAACGGAATTGCTTTGGCAGTTAATAGTTGGAGATGAATCAGAGCACATTCAATCAGAACTTCATCTTGCGCAAATGCAGCCCGATGAACAAGTATTTGTAAGCTTATTTGTATTTGACGAACAGGACGAGGAAGCGAGGCGTCATATTGACTACATGCTTCAGGCTTCTTATCAGGATACGATTCCTCTGTTTCTTTGGGATGAACATCAGCTTGTCTGTTTAGTGAGGGCAGCAGACGTGCAATCGAGACACTACTTTCTAAAAAAGTTAACAGGGCAGCTTCAGGAGCGGTTTGTCATTAAACAGAAGGAGAGCTGTTCCGGGTCTTATGTAACAGGCTTTGATCACATTTCAGAAAGCTACCAGGAAGCAAAACGAGTTCTTTCTTTAAAGAAGAGGTATCCGGAAGAGCTTGATACGGCTCACACCTTCTCAGATTTAGGTGTGTTTAAATACATTGATCAGATTCCACAAGGAACAAAGGTGCATCCAGGCATCGAACGTATTGTGGAATATGACAAAAAGCAAGGCACCCAACTTTATGAAACGTTGATTCTCTTTTTAAAGAAAGATGGTAATGCGAATGAAGTAGCTAAGCAGCTGCATGTACACGTAAACACGCTAACCTATCGAATCAAACGCCTTGAGAGCATTGGGCGCTTTTTGTTAAAAGACCCTGCACAGCGAATGGGGCTGTATCTAGATCTGCTCCTCTCAAGAAAGTAACATAAATCCTTTTTGTGAAAATCAACAAAGGGAGGCCGTTGTTTTCTTCATATCCCACGATGTCAGATTGTCCGGCTCTTTACTATACTAAAAAAAGGGAATAGTAGAGAGTGAAGGAGGAGTCAATATGATTATTGCGGTACCGAAGGAAGTAAAGAATAACGAAAACCGAGTAGCGATCACACCTGCTGGGGTATCTACACTGGTCAATGGCGGACACGAATTATTTATCGAAGCGGGAGCAGGTGAGGGCAGCGGCTTCACTGATCACGAGTATAAGACAGCCGGTGCAACGATCATGGCGACGCCTGAGGAAACATGGCAGGTAGCCGAGATGATTCTGAAGGTGAAGGAGCCGCTTGAATCGGAGTACGGTTACTTCCGCCAAGGACTGATTTTATTTACGTATCTTCATCTTGCAGCGGAGCCGAAGCTTGCCAAGGCACTGGCTGAAAGTGGTGTGACGGCCATTGCGTATGAAACGGTTGAGGTGAACCGGACGCTTCCATTACTCACACCGATGAGTGAAGTAGCAGGACGCATGGCCACTCAGATTGGAGCACAATTCTTGGAAAAACCTAAAGGAGGGAAGGGCATTCTTTTAGGTGGCGTACCAGGTGTAAAGCGTGGGAAGGTAGCTATTATTGGAGCAGGTGTCGTTGGAACAAATGCAGCTAAGATTGCGGTTGGACTTGGTGCGGATGTCACGATGCTTGATCTGAGTGCAGAGCGCCTTCGTCAAATCGACGACCAATTCGGAAGAGATGTACAGACGATTATGTCCAATCCAATGAACATTGCAGACGCGGTCCGAGAGGCAGATCTTGTGGTTGGCGCCGTTCTCATCCCAGGAGCGAAGGCACCAAAGCTTGTAACAGAAGAGATGATTAAGTCAATGAAGCCAGGTAGCGTGGTTGTGGATGTCGCTGTCGACCAAGGTGGAATCATTGAAACGGCTGACAAGATTACAACACATGACGATCCAACCTATACAAAGCATGATGTCATTCACTACGCAGTAGCAAATATGCCTGGAGCCGTTCCACGTACCTCAACGATTGCACTAACAAACGTAACCATTCCGTACGCAAAGCAAATTGCAGATAAAGGAGTCAAGCAAGCATTGACGGACAACCCATCACTTGCTCTCGGCTTAAATGTCGCAAATGGACAGATCACATACGAAGCCGTGGCACGTGACTTAGGCTACACCTACGCAACTGTTGAAGAAGCGTTAGGCGAATAAGGAGGAAGGACCATCACTGAGTTGTGATGGTTTTTTTCAAAAAGAGGAGAGTGCAGTGGTAAGTATCGATGTGCAGTGGGGAGACGCAAAGGTGAACCTAACGTGGAACCCAAGTGAGACTCTTCCACAAACAGATCTTGTCACAAGTGTGCATGGTTTTTGCTTTCAAGGTGATGACATGCTGTTAGTACATTTGCAAGATAGAGGCTGGGACTTTCCTGGAGGACATGTAGATGAAGGAGAAACCCCTGAGCAATGTTTTCACAGAGAGGTGTTTGAGGAGGCAGCTGTCAGAGGAGAGGCTAAATGTCTTGGATCTATCATCGTTGATCACACGGAGAATGACTTGTGGAATGACACAAGTCCTTACCCTAAGATTGGCTATCAAGTCTTTTATAAGATGACGATTAAAGAGCTGCAACCCTTTCATCCAAATGAAGAGTCGACTGAACGTCGGTTTGTAAGCCCGCATAAGGTCTCTTCCTACTACAAAAACTGGCATCCGGTCTATCAAGCGATTTTGGATCGAGCATTAGATATAAAAACGGACTGATTCCTTGAAGTGAATCAGTCCGTTTTTTAATATGAGTAGATACTGCGATGTAATTAGGCCTTAGTCCGATGTATTGCAGAGAAACGCGATGTAATTAGGGCGCAACCCGATGTATTGCAGAGAAACGCGATGTATTTAGGGCGCAACCCGATGTATTGAGTGAAAGCGCGATGTATTTGAGCTGTAACCCGATGTATTGAGTGAAAGCGCGATGTATTTAAGCCACAACGCGATGTATTCCACTCAACTCCGATGTATTCGACACATTCTTCTTACTAAACTAAACCTACCCAACCTCACGCACGACATTCAGATTTCGTCCGGCACCAAGGCCAACGCCTGTCATTGCGATGAGGACAACCATAAACATGAGCAAGGGTGCGGTCCAGTTATGGAACCAGTCAAAGACGAGTCCAATTATGATAGGGCCTGATGCGGCAAGCAGGTACCCAAGTGATTGAGCCATGCCGGATAGCTTGGATGCTTGTTTGGCATTGGCACTACGCAATCCGATAAATGTAAGGGCGAGACTGATACTTGATCCAGAGGCAAGTCCCATGAATAAGATGGACACGACTAGGAACGGCGTTGAGCCTCCGTAGATGAGCCCTATAAGTCCGATAAAATAAAGAATACTAATCACAATCACTAATCCGCGTTGATCCTTTAGTTTTCCAGCGATGATAGGCGCGAGAAAGTTTCCTGGAACTCCGGCAAATTGCATGATGGATAGCATCCAGCCTGCAGTTACAATACTCATGCCGTGGCTTCGCATGATTTCAGGTAACCATGCCACAGAGGAGTAAAAGAGAAAGGACTGTAATCCCATAAAAAGTGTGACCTGCCATGCGATTGAGGATTTCCACATGGAGCTTGAGACAGGTTGAACATCAACTGGTTTTGGTTCGCTGTTTTTGCCACGAAGCTGTGGAACCCACACGGCGAGTCCAAGTAAAACGAGTGCTCCCCACAACAGTAATGTGGTATTCCAGCCGAGGCCTAAGCCATCGGCCATAGGAACGGTGATTCCTGATGCAAGTGCAGCAAAGATCGACATAAGTGTCGAATAAATACTGGTGATTAAACCAACTTTTAAAGGGAAGTGAAGCTTTGCAAGTCCGGGTAAAAGGACATTACAAATGGCAATCCCGACACCGACTAAGGCTGTTCCGATAAATAGAAAAGATAAAAGTCCCGTTGCGCGCAAAAGGATTCCAAGCAGTAACAGGCTTAGTCCGGCAACGATGGCGCCTTCAAAGCCAAGCTTTTGACCAAGCTTTGGTGTGAGCGGTGAAAGGGCAGCAAATGAAAGCAGGGGCAGGGTTGTAATTAATCCCGCTGCACCATTGGATAATCCAAAGTCTGCGCGGATTTCACCAATCACTGGTCCAACCGATGTAATGGCAGGACGTAAATTAAAGGCAATCACTGCAATGCCTATGATAAGTAGGATCGTATGTTTTTTTGATAAACCTTGTTGGTGAGTCATGATGTTGTAGCTCCTTTTTAGATTCAGGCCAAAAAATGGGCTTCTATACAGAGTGTCTGCATAGAAGCCAGTTGCATTCGTTTAGTTTAAGAATTTAAGACATACAGGCTTGGACACTTCAAGTGTTGAATCAAGCTGTGTAATCGTACCTTTTTCCGGATCGCGTTCAAATAGTACAACATTTCCTGTTTCTTCATTTGAAACAACGACAAAGGCTTCCGTTGGATCAAGGACAAAGTCTCTTGGCCAGTTCCCAGCAGATGGGACACGTTGGATGAGTGAAAGCTCTCCAGAGTATGGATTTACTTCGTACACGACGATTCTGTCATGACCTCTGTTTGCTGCATACACGAAACGGCCATCAGATGAAATGTGGATCGCACTTCCTTGGCTGTTTTCTAGGAAATCATCCGGTAATGTAGGAACAACTTGTACTTCTTTAAATGCGTTAATTCCGTCTTCATAGGAAAGAGTAATGATTTCGTTACTTAGTTCAGTAAAGACATACACATACTTTTCTTTTGGATGGAAGGCTAAATGTCTTGGACCAGAACCTGGGTTACATGTGTAGCTTCCAGCTTCCGTTAGCTTGCCATCTTCATAAGAGTACGTCACGATCTTGTCCGTTCCAAGATCGACGGCAATCACGTATTGATTGTCAGGAGTGAAACCAGCAAAGTGAGCGTGTGGTTTTTCTTGACGTTCGTGTGGGCCTGTCCCTTCGTGTTGTGCATAGGATGAAGCAGGAGCGACACTGCCATCTGCTTGTAGTGGGAATGCTGTAATTCTTCCACTATGGTAGTTTGCAGTCACCGCTAGAGACTCGTTAACACTTACGTGGCAAGGAGAGCCATCTTCTGTTAGTTCCGTTGTTAGATGAGTGAGCTTACCTGAATCTTTGTCAATCTTATAAGAGGCCACTCCACCTTCAGAGCCTGCT
Organism: Alkalihalobacillus sp. FSL W8-0930; assembly: GCA_037965595.1. Classification (NCBI taxonomy): domain Bacteria; kingdom Bacillati; phylum Bacillota; class Bacilli; order Caryophanales; family Bacillaceae; genus Alkalihalobacillus; species Alkalihalobacillus sp. FSL W8-0930. The sequence goes on from CP150183.1 coordinate 544,975, forward strand.
TTCACAACGGCATAAAGGTGTGTTTGCTCAGCGTCAAGATTTACATATGTTGGATTATCTAGCTCTGCAGCCACCTCAAGCTCTTGGAGGCGCTTCGCTTCCGTATCCAGTGTGAAAGTATAAATTCCTTTACTATCTGCTTTTGTGTAGGTACCAATGTACCCTCTAAATGTACTCATGTTTGAACAATCTCCTTTCAAATGAAAACACTAAGCTGGTTGTTGTGTTGCACGTGTGACTTTCTTCAAGCGTCTTCTCGTTTGTAGCTTTGAATACGTGAACAAGCCCAAAGCAATCCAGATACAGATAAATGCAAGAAGCTGGATGCTTGAGAATGGTTCCTTGTAAAGAAAGACTCCAATGATAAGCATAAACGTCGGAGCGATATACTGCAAGAATCCGATCACTGTGAAGCTAAGCTTCTGAGCAGCGGCTGCAAATAATAGCAGTGGAACAGCCGTGATTACTCCTGCACCGGCTAAAACTAACATCGTCGGAACCGATTCAGAAAAATAGGAGGCTTCCGGTAATAAAAACAAGAACAGAAGGGCAAAGGGTGTCATCAATAAAGTCTCAACCGTCAAACCAGTCCAGGGACGGATTGAGACGGAGCGTTTAATGAAGCCATACGAGCAAAATGAGATCGCAAGTAAAATCGATGCCCACGGTACGTGACCATAATATAGAGTTAACACAATGACTCCAACAAAAGCGAGTGCTACAGCCACTTTTTCAAGGTTGGCTAGCTTCTCTTTTAAAATGACAGTTGCAAGCACAACATTCATCAAGGGATTAATATAATAACCGAGGCTTGCATCAATAATGCGGTCACTATTCACCGCGAAAATAAAAATAAACCAATTCACTGTAATTAAAACGGAGGCAGCTGAAATAGCGAGAAGACTTCTCTTATGATTCCAGATCTTCTTTATCTCTTGAATCACTTCCATTAGCTTACCCATCAAAGCGAGCGCAATAATCATAAAAAGAAACGCCCAAATAATACGGTAGGCAAGGATTTCTGCTGAAGAAACGTCCTCAGCCATTTTCCAATACAAGGGCATAATTCCCCAAAGAACATACGCACCAGCCCCGAGCAAAACAGCTATAGCGGACTCATTTTGTTTATTCATTCTTTCACCTGATTTACATCGAAATTTTATACGTTATGATGTCTAATCATACATCACTTATTTAGGGAATGGAAAGATTTAAATTTCTCACCTCTACCCATTTGATTGAAAATTCGCTAGACTACAACAAAGGAAGTGATAAAGATGAATCAATCATATGATGTCATCATTATTGGTGGAGGTTCAATGGGGATTGCTGCGGCCTATTATGTAGCTAAATCTGGTTGTAAAGTAGCCGTCCTGGACCGTGATACGATTCCAAATGAAACAGGGAGTCACCACGGACAAACAAGAATGATGCGCTTTGGATACAGTGAAGGCGAAAGCTACGTGCCACTTGTTAAACATGCGTACGAGCTTTGGAGGGGGCTTGAGCAACAATCCAATCGTTCTCTTTATGTACAAACAGGAGCACTGCTCATGGGAGAAGAAGGATCAGATTTTTTAAATGAAGTATTACATAGTTCAACCACTCACTCGCTTCCTCATGAAGTGTTAACAGCAAGGGACATTCATGACAGATGGCCGGAGATTACCCTGCCAGAAACGTTTAAAGGAGTGCTGGATACATTAGCTGGTTTCTTGTTAAGCGAGGAATGTGTACAAGCTTACAAGGAGCTTGCACTGGAACTCGGGGTAGATATCTTTGAAGATGAATCCGTCATACATGTGAATCCAGTAGCAGAGGGTGTAGACGTGGTTTCAGAGCAGCGTACACTTCATGCGGGTAAAGTCATTGTGACTGCAGGTGCTTGGACTCACAAGCTTTTGCCAGAAGTGAAAATGCCCATCCAGCCGATCCGAAAAACAATTGCCTGGTTCAAGCCTAAAACAGAGGATGCATTCGATTCGTCTTCTTTTCCATGTGTTGTCTTTAACACGTCATTCGGATTATATTATGCCTTCCCAGACTACAAGGGAGCAGGCTTTAAGATTGGCAGACATGACGGGGGCCAGCTTGTTGAACCCGAGGAACTAAATCGTAGATTCGGTGCGTACGAAGAAGATGAACCGGAGCTAAGACAACTACTTGATGTACATGTTCCAAAAGCAGCGGGTGCGCTTAAGCGTGGTGCCGTTTGTATTTATGACCAATCGCCGGATGAAGACTTTATCATCGATTGGCACCCAACTGATGAGCGCATCATTCTTGCAGGAGGATTCTCCGGACATGGATTCAAATTTGCAAGTGTGATTGGAAAGCTCTTAAGTGAAATGGCATTAGATCAACCATTAATCCATCCAATCGACTCCTTTAAGCTGAGCCGTTTTTCGTAATGAATATAGAAGAGCTTGGGACGTAACTTAAAATCATTAAGAATGGCGAATGATTCAATTGTAGAATCATTCGCCATTCGTGATTTTATCAGAACAAGCGGAAGGAAAACCCGAGACTCCTACGGAACAGAACGCGGTGAAGACACTGTAACGGTGCCCTTTCCGCGAAAGGGGCTGAGGCCGTTCCCGTGGAAAGCGAGGGCTTCTCTTGGAGCGAATTTGTTGCTATGTTTGTGTTTTAATCGTTGCTGTAATGTTATGCCCCGCTCTCGTTCAATTTTCTTTTTAACTTCTTGAGCTTGACGGTCTTTCTAAAAGCTTTCTAATTAAATTAAAAACGAAGAAAAAGAGTAAAGCACTAATAAGAACTGTAATGGCAAACTAGATCATAATTAAATACCATTTGGAACCTGCATCAATCAAGGATGAACCTAGCCCCATTCTTGCTGCAGTAGTAAACGCACCAAAAAATAAGGCGAAATAAAATGTGCTCATTATGTTAAGTAAAGAACTCATTATATTCTCCTCCCTCATTTAATGGTTATCATTTCCCAAATCCTTCAAGTAGCAAACGTATAAAAAGTTGAATTAAGAAGATAAGAGACACGAGGTTCAATTATGTTTTTAAATCGATATCTTTTCTATTGAAATCCAAATAAAGGAACAGGTATACTAATGTAAGAAAACGCTTTCATTAAATATGATACACCCTAGTTTTTGTCATATAACCTCACGAACTGCTTTTCAATTTGTCTGATTTCTTTGATAATTAGGTAACTAAATGGAATTTCATCAACGAGGAGGATGCTATGAAGCTCTATTTATCAGTGGATATGGAAGGAATTACGGGTTTCGCAGATGATCAATTTGTTGATTCATCAAACAGACATTATAGGCGTGGACAGTCGTTGATGACGGCTGAAGCAAATCATGTGATTGAAGAAGCCTTCAAGCAGGGAGGCAAAGAGGTGATCGTGAATGATAGTCATTCAAAGATGAACAACCTTTTAATTGAAGAGTTACATACGGAAGCAAAGCTAATTACAGGAGATGTGAAGCCATTTTCGATGGTTCAAGGGTTAAACGATACGTTTAGCGGAGCTTTTTTTCTTGGATACCATGCGCGTGCCTCTCAAAGAGGAGTAATGAGCCATACGATGATCTTTGGTGTTCGTACGATGTACATTAACGATCACGAAATAGGCGAAATGGGCTTTAATGCGTATGTCGCAGGGTATTACGGTGTACCTGTATTAATGGTTAGTGGAGATGACGAGACAGCAAAAGAGGCTGAAGCGCTCATTCCGAATGTGACCACAGCCGTTGTAAAAGAACAACAATCAAGATCCTCTGCCCTGTGTTTATCTCCTCAAAAAGCAGGAGAACTGCTCAGGGAAAAAACAAAGCTTGCCTTACATAATCAGCACAACGTCAAACCACTCATCCCACCAGATCACCCGGTCCTACGAATTGAATTTGCAAACTATGGTCAAGCAGAATGGGCAGCATTAATGCCAGGTGCAACCATTGAGGAAGGCACAACAACGGTTCGTTTTGAAGCGAAGGATATCTTAGAAGCCTATAGGGCGATGCTTGTTATGACAGAGCTTGCCATGAGAACAGCATTCTGCTGAGAAGGTAGGTGAATCATGCTCAAATACATTGGAAAACGAGTGCTCGGGATGATTGTTACCATGTGGGTCATCATCACCTTAACATTTATTCTGATGCACGCCGTTCCCGGTTCCCCGCTTAACACAGAACAAACAACGAATGCAGCGGTACAAGCAAATATGGAAGAGCACTTTGGGCTGAATGATCCGTTATATGTGCGCTATGTTGATTATCTTGTCTCACTCGCACAGTTTGATTTCGGACCATCGATTAAACAATCTCCAACCACTGTAAATGAGTTAATCTCACGTGGCTTTCCCGTTTCACTTGAACTGGGAATTGTTGCATTAGTTGTTGCCATCATTTCAGGGATTACACTTGGGATCCTTGCTGCCCTTAGACGAAACGGTGTAATTGACTACGGTATGATGACTTTTGCAGTGATCGGGATTTCTGTTCCCAATTTTATTCTAGCTACTCTATTAATCTATCAGGTAGCCGGTCAATGGCGGCTGTTACCAGTCGGCACGTGGGCGAGCTGGAAGCATATGATTCTGCCTGCCTTAGCACTTGGCACAACACCAATGGCCATTATTGCGAGACTCACTCGTTCAAGTATGGTTGAGGTATTAACACAGGATTATATTCGAACAGCGAAGGCAAAGGGGATCTCTCCCTTCAAGATTGTCGTCAAACACGCGCTGAGAAATGCTTTGCTTCCTGTGGTTACAATCCTTGGAACATTAGTAGCATCCATCTTAACGGGTAGCTTCGTCATTGAGAAAATTTTTGCGATTCCTGGAATGGGCCGCTACTTTGTAGAAAGTATTAACAGCCGAGATTATCCCGTCATTATGGGTACAACCATTTTTTACAGTGGAATCTTGATGATTATGCTGTTGATTGTTGATATCATGTACGGCATCCTTGATCCGCGGATTAAGCTCCATAAGAAGGAGGAGTGAGCTTATGCCTCAAACGAACTCACCTGTTTCAGATGAACTCTTTAAAAGAAGAAAACCGGATCATAAAAAGGCAGAGAGAGTCGTCCGGCCCTCCTTAAGCTATTGGCAGGCTGCCTGGTTAAGTCTACGAAAAAATAAGCTGGCGATGGCGGGGCTCATCATGATGATTCTACTTGTGGTGATGGCTATTATCGGACCGATCATTAGTCCGCATAGTGTAACGGAGCAGTTGCGAACCAATGCTAACCAGCCTCCCTCCATGGATCACTGGTTTGGTACAGATAGTTTAGGAAGAGATATGTTTGCACGAACATGGTACGGCGCGCGTATTAGTTTGTTTGTTGGGTTTATGGCTGCATTAATAGATTGTGTGATTGGGATTATCTATGGTGGGATATCCGGATATAAGGGAGGACGCACGGATAACGCGATGATGCGTGTCGTTGAAGTGTTATACGGTCTCCCGTATCTATTAGTTGTCATTCTTCTCATGGTTGTGATGGGACCAGGTTTATTTACCATCATTGTTGCGTTAACCGTTACAGGATGGGTAGGAATGGCTCGAATTGTTCGAGGGCAGGTCCTGCAACTGAAAACAAATGAATATGTTTTAGCTTCAAGGACCCTCGGCGGAAAAGCGAGCCATATCATTCGAAGAGCACTTCTTCCCAATGCAGTGGGCGCCATCATTGTTCAAATGACATTAACCGTGCCGTCAGCTATATTCGCAGAGGCTTTTCTCAGTTTTCTAGGACTAGGCGTGCAAGCTCCTTATGCGAGCTGGGGAGTGATGGCTGAAGATGCGCTCGGAACATTAACATCAGGAGCATGGTGGAGGTTGTTTTTCCCGGCATTCTTCATATCAATTACGATGTTTGCATTTAATGTGTTAGGAGACGGTTTGCAGGATGCGCTCGATCCTAAGCTAAGGAGGTAATAAGTAGTGAGCGATCCATTGTTAGACGTTCGTAATTTGCATGTTTCATTTCATACGTATGGTGGACGCGTTCATGCGGTTCGCGGTGTGAATCTGACGCTTAAAAAAGGAGAAACACTGGCGATTGTAGGAGAAAGCGGGTGCGGGAAAAGTGTGACGGCACAAAGTATCATGCGTCTTCTTGCCGAGCCTCCGGGAAAGATCACTGAGGGCACGATTCATTTTAAAGGGGAGAACCTGCTCTCTTATTCGGATAAGAAAATGAGATCAATCCGTGGTCACGACATGGCGATGATCTTCCAAGATCCAATGACATCGTTGAATCCGACACTTACAATCGGCGATCAGCTTACTGAAGGACTAATTAGTCATCAGAAACTCTCAAAAGCAGAAGCCCAAAAGAGAGCTTTAGCAATGCTTGATCTAGTAGGAATCTCTAATGCGAAGGAACGGTTAAAGCAATTCCCGCACCAATTTAGTGGCGGAATGAGACAGCGAATCATGATTGCTATGGCTCTTATGTGTGATCCAGAGGTCTTAATTGCCGATGAACCAACCACAGCCTTAGACGTAACAATCCAAGCTCAAATTCTAGATCTCTTTAAAGAGATTCAACGAAAGCTGGGTGTAGCGATCATTATGATTACGCATGACCTAGGTGTCGTGGCGCAATTAGCTGACCGAATTCATGTGATGTACGCAGGCAAGATTGTAGAAGAAGGGAATCGCAGAGAATTGTTTTACAAGGCTCAGCATCCGTATACGCGTGGACTACTCCATTCTGTGCCAAGAATGGATGCGGATCGAAGTATACCTCTTGTTCCCATTCCAGGTACGCCGCCAGATTTATTTTCGCCACCACCGGGATGTGCGTTTGCTGATCGATGTGACTATGCCATGGATGTGTGTACGCAAGTGGAACCACAGCGAATGAACGTTGAAAAGGGACACCATGTGGCTTGTTGGTTGCAGGATGAACGCGCACAACAGGCATTAGGTAAAGAATTCCCGCTCCACAAGAAATCCGTCTAATCTTTTAATCTTATAAGGAGGTCATGGTATGAAAAAATGGTTAGTGATGATGCTTGTTGCGCTTGGGTTAATGGTCGTCTTAGCTGCTTGTACCACTACGGGAGGGACAGGTACAGATGGAGGAGACAGTGGAGATGATGAAACTGAAACAACGGACAATGAAGGTGGAGGAGAGAAGATCTTACGTTTGAACAACGAAAATGAGCCGACTTCACTGGATTCAACCAAGGCCTTTGATAATGTTTCGTATAACATCTTAAATAACTTAATGGAAGGATTAACGAGACTCGGAGATACACATGAACCAGAAGAGGCAACAGCTGAGAGTTGGGACGTATCCGATGATGGCCTGACTTACACGTTCACGATTCGTGAGGAGGCCAATTGGTCGAACGGTGAACCAGTAACGGCTGGAGACTTTGAATTTGCTTGGAAACGTCTTGCTAATCCTGAAACAGCGGCTGATGCTGCGTTTCTAACAGACTTAATTGAAGGAGCGAGCGAGTACAACAGTGGAGAGGGTTCAGCTGATGATATGGCTGTTACTGCTCTGGATGATAAAACGCTTGAAGTGACATTAAACAGTCCGCAGGCTTATTTTCTAAGTATCATTTCCAATCCAGCCTTTTTCCCGGTTCATCAAGAAACGGTAGAGGCTGATGATAACTGGGCGGCTGAAGCAGACACGTTTGTAGGGAATGGACCCTTTGCTCTATCAAGCTGGAGCCATAATTCAAATCTAGTGATGGACAAAAGTGCTGAATACTGGGACGCGGGTAATGTGAAGCTTGACGGTGTGGTTTGGGAAATGGTCAGTGACCGTAACACCGAGTATCAACTGTTTGAAACAGGCGAGCTTCACACATCTTCTATCCCAACGGAACTGGCTGAGCAGCTTATAGCCGATGGTGAGGTAGAGTTTGAAGATCAATCGGGTACGTATTTTTACCGCTTTAACACGGAAATGGAGCCTTTCCAAAATCAGAACATCCGCAAAGCCTTTTCAATGGCTGTAGATCAGCAAGAGATTGTTGACTACGTAACCAAACGTGAAGAAAACGCAGCGCATGGATTTGTCGCATATGGATTTCCAGAACCATCAGGACAGGACTTCCGTGATGTGGGTGGTGATCTGCTTAGCTTTGATCCTGAAGAAGCAAAAGCGTTACTAGAGCAAGGAATGGAAGAAGAGGGATACGCTGAGCTACCTGAGATTACGTTATCGTATAACACAAGCGATGAGCATAAGCTGATTGCAGAGGTGCTTCAGGATATGTACAAGGAGCATCTTGATGTAGAGGTAACTCTAGCAAATACAGAGTGGAATGTGTTTTTAGAAGCGCAACAAAACTTAGAAATGCAGTTCTCACGTTCGTCGTTTATTGCAGACTTTGCAGACCCGATCAATTACTTGGAAAGCTTTATCACAGGAAGCTCCATGAACCGAACGGGCTGGAGTAAGGAAGAGTACGATCAGCTTATTGCTGATGCGAAATCTGAGGCAAATGAAGAAGCTCGATTTGACCTGATGCATCAGGCAGAAGAGATTCTACTTGAAGAAGCTCCTATCTTCCCGATCTATTTCTACAATCAGCCTTTGCTACAGGCAGATGAAGTGACTGGGATTGTTCGTCACCCAGTTGGATACATTGAGCTGAAATGGGCAGATTTGCAATAGTTCTTAAAGGAGGGTCTGGGAAACTGGACCCTTTTTCTACAGAAGAGGGAGGCACAACATGAAGCCACCATCATTAAAACCAGGAGACACGATTGGGCTAATTGCACCGTCAAGTCCTCCGAATCTTAATCAGCTTGAAAAAGGAATCAAGCTTTATGAAGGGTATGGATTAAACGTAAAGATAGGACGCTCTATCCACTTAACAGATGGTTATTTAGCTGGTGGAGATAGGGACCGGGCGGACGATCTAATGGAAATGTTTCAAGATCCTGAGATTAAAGGTGTGTTTTGTGTTTATGGGGGGTATGGATCAGCAAGAATGGTTGAGCTCCTTGATTTTGACGTCATACAAGCGAATCCAAAAGTGTTCTGGGGTTATAGTGATGTCACGTTTTTACATCAAGTCATCTATCAAAAAACCGGAATGATCACCTTTCATGGACCAATGATGAGTAGTGATTTAGGAGGAGAGGTTCATCCTTTTACAGAGAACTATCTAAAGCAGGTGTTTAAGCCCACAACCATAACCTATGATACAGCCATCTCGGATCTCACTATCTTAAACCCTAATGAAAAAAGGAAAGTGAGTGGACCGATTGTTGGAGGGAATCTCTCACTGATTATTAGTTCGCTTGGAACACCGTACGAAATAGATACAAAAGATAAGCTCTTATTTATTGAAGATGTAGGAGAGGAACCGTACAGACTGGATCGTATGTTTAATCAGTTAAGGCTCGCTAACAAGCTACAGGATGCAGCTGGTATCATTATTGGAGACTTTCACGCATGTGAGCCTCTAAAACGAACCGATTCACAAAACGTAGATGAGGTTGTTACCCATCATCTAACAATGGCCGGCACACAAGCGATTGTTGGTTTGCAAGCGGGTCACTGTACGCCTACTCTTTCATTTCCTCTTGGAGCGATGGCAACGATTGATTTAACCGAACGTAGAATCTCAATTGAACCTGGTGTAAAAGGAGAGTGATTCATATGAAACGATGTGCAGTTCGGACCGCAGTCGCAACCATTTGGACAGATCCCCATTCCAGCCGAGAGATCGATGAACCGGCTTTGCAGTACCCTGTGCACATTCAAGATTGGCTGAGTCAGCTCACGCATGAACAACGGCTTGACCTCTGCACCTCTAATCGAACACAAACGCAAGCACTGTTTGGTCAGGAAATTCTAAAAGTAAGAGAAGAGAATGGTTGGGCAGAGGTACATGTGGTTGACCAGCCAACGGCTAAATCAGAGCTTGGTTATCCTGGATGGATGCCTACAAATCAGCTTGAAGCCATTCCAAATCTGATTGAGACCTATCCTTACGCATTTATTCAAGCAAAAACAACGACGCTTTATCACATGAATCATGAAGTTGGAATGGAGATTAGCTTTCAAACACGTCTTCCAATCATTGAATCTGATGCGGCTTGGGTCGTTGTTCAAACACCAATCGGTAAAGGGAAGCTGCGTAAGGAAGATATTCGAGTCGTGTATCCGGATGATCGCTTATGGCCGGATTCTGGTGAGGAGCTTGTAGAGCTGGCAAGAACATTCAGAGGGCTTCCCTATCTATGGGCAGGTATGAGTGGATTCGGATTTGATTGCTCAGGGTTTGTCTATCAGCTTCATCGAGCCTTTGATCAAACGATTCCAAGAGATGCTTCGGAACAAGCAAAGCAAGGCATGGAGATCAATACAGATGACCTGCAGCCTGGGGATCTTCTTTACTTTGCGTATGAAAAGGGCAAGGGACGTGTACATCATGTAGCAATGTATACAGGAGACGGTCGAATGATCCATGCGCCAAACACAGGCAAACAGATAGAAGAAATCCCAATCAGTGGGATCTATGCGAAAGAACACTGCATCTCAAGAAGATATTGGTCCCCTTTGAATGAAGGAGGAACGAGGTATGTCTGATCAGCGCTCAGAAGACATCTTAACTGTAACTCATCTTAAAAAGCACTTCTCAGTTGGTAAAAATCAAACGTTAAAGGCAGTAAATGATGTCTCCTTCTCCTTAAAAAGAGGGGAAACCTTTGGACTGGTTGGAGAATCCGGGTGCGGCAAATCAACACTTGGAAGAACCTTGATTCGCTTATATCAAAAAACAGCCGGGGAGGTGACATTTAACGGAATTGATGTGTTTCGAGCAACTGAAGCAGAAAAAAAGAAGCTCACCCGACAGATTCAAATGATCTTCCAGGATCCATACGCTTCACTTAATCCTCGTGCGACTGTTATGGACAGTATCGCAGAAGGAATGGATATTCAAGGGTTACATAAAGGTAAAAAAAGAAAAGAGCGAGTGCATGAACTTCTTGAGACGGTTGGATTAAATGCAGAGCATGCCCAAAGGTATCCGCATGAATTTAGTGGAGGGCAAAGACAGCGCATTGGCATTGCACGCGCGTTAGCCCTTGAACCAGAACTCATTATTGCGGATGAACCGATCTCTGCATTGGACGTATCCATTCAAGCACAGGTTGTGAATTTATTAAAGAAGCTGCAGCAAGAAAGAGGGCTGACCTACTTATTCATCGCGCATGATCTGTCGATGGTCAAGCACATTAGTGATCGAATTGCCGTGATGTATTTAGGGGAAATTGTAGAGCTTACGAGCAGTGATTCTCTTTATGCAAATCCGCTTCACCCTTACACACAAGCACTCCTTTCAGCGATCCCGATCCCGGATCCGGATCTTGAAGATAAACGTGAGCGAATCATCTTAAGAGGGGAGCTTCCAAGTCCCATTGATCCACCGAGTGGCTGTGTGTTTCGGACGCGCTGTGTTCACGCGATGGACGTCTGTGCAAAAACAAAGCCAGAGCTCAAAGAGTGGACAAATGGTCACTTAGCCGCTTGCCATTTGCTCGACGAAACAAAGGCTCAAAAGGAAGCGGCTGCGAGCAAAACATCTTAATCTGTAGCAATTACTCGGTCAACTGCTTGAATGAAATGTTGAACATACGAATCACTATGAGGAACAAAATCCTTTTTAGTAATAGATACAGTGGAGACACTCTTTTGGTTATTTTCTAGCAGGAAACCAGTTGCATGAGCCTCTTCATTGGTCGTAGAGAAAATACGTTTAAAGTCCGACCACTTCATACGGAACATTCCTGAAATTTCTTCTACCTGGATGGAATAGTGCAACACGGATTCTGGGATGGCTTCACAAAGGTACACATGACAGAACTCATTATCGTAAATCGATGGAGTCGTAATGGCATCAGCAAACGTACCAAGTGGCAATAAGTGTTCATAAGCGACTTTAATCCCGAGCTCCTCTTCCAGCTCGCGGACGCCGTTTTCCTTAACCTCGTGACTCTGCAGGTGACCTGCTGCTGAGATATCGTACATGGACGGAAAATCCTTTTTATCAGCACTTCTTAATTGAATGTCTACATAATATGTTTGGTCTCGTTTGCCAATCATCCAGCAATGAAAGGTTTCATGCCAATCACCGTTACTATGAACATCTGCTCTGGATTTAACACCGATTGGTTTACCTTGCTCATTGAAGATTCGTACTTGTTCGGTTTGCATGGCTCCACATCCTTTTTTCATAAAACTAGCACAAATCTGTTTTTTTCGCTTGTTTCAAGAACCCATATACTGTATGATAAAACAAATAACTTGAGGAGGGATGCTTTATGGCAAACGCATATGTAGGAACGCAGAATTTCATAAAGCAGCCCATCTAACGGATCAATTTCTTTTTTTATTGAGCATGTATATACATGGTGGGCTGCGACAATGTCCGCAGGTATATGTACGAGAAGACCGCGGAGAACCGCGGTCTTTTTTTGATGCTCAATTATAAGGAGATGACCAAAATTGATTGAAACAAAATATGGTTGGAATGCAAAAAGACAAGAAGAGTGGGAGCAGCTTCAAACGGATGAATGGATTCCTGGACGAGTAATTTTGGAGCATAAACGTTTGTACCGGGTGATTACGGCTTCGGGTGAACTTTTAAGTGAAGTGTCGGGCAAATTTTCATTTGACGCATTTGATCGACAGGACTTTCCTGCGGTTGGTGACTGGGTGGCCGTATCTGTGCGAGAGGGTGAGGGCAAAGCCATCATTCATAAGGTACTGGAGAGGTCGAGTCAATTTAGTCGCAAAGCAGCTGGTTATACGTTTGAAGAGCAATTGGTAGCGGTAAATGTAGATACGGTCATGCTCGTTATGGCTTTAACAAACGATTTTAACCCGAGAAGAATGGAGCGTTATGTGTTATTGGCTTATGAGAGTGGAGCAAACCCGGTGATTGTCTTAAGCAAACGAGATTTGTGCCAAGACCTTGAAACGCCAATCGATCAGCTTGAAAGGGCTTGCCCTGGTGTACCTATCTATGCAGTGAGTTCATTAACTGGAGAAGGAATGGAGCAGCTTTCAGGTTACCTTCAAGAAGGAAAAACGGTTGCGCTACTTGGCTCATCTGGAGCAGGCAAGTCCAGCCTGACAAATGCTTTTATGGATTATCAGTTACAAAAGGTGAACGAGACCAGGCTATCTGATGATCGTGGAAAACACACGACCACACATCGTGAGCTTTTTCTATTACCAAATGGTGCAGCCATTATTGATACACCCGGCATGCGTGAAATCCAACTGCTTGGTGCTGAAGCTGGCTTGGAACAAAGCTATGAGGATATTTATGCCCTTGCTGACTCGTGTAAGTTTAATGATTGTAAGCATCATCACGAGCCAGGGTGCCGTGTGCAGGAGGCAATCCAAACAGGGGAGCTAAGCGAGCAACGATACCAGGGGTACGTTAAGCTATTAAAAGAACAGGCCTTTGCTAAAAGACAGACAGATAAGCGAGAGATGATTAAAGAAAAGAAACGCTGGAAACAAATCACTAAAAGCAGGAGAAAGTAACCGATCAAGCGACTCTTTTTAGGTGAAAAAGTTTGAAGCCTGAAAAAAGAGGAATCCTTCCAATAAGAGAGGAAGGGAGCAAGTAGATGGGGAAACGAATGGCTTTATACGCATTTGCACTCGTGTTTGTTGTAGCAGGAATAGGTCACTTTACCATGGATGACGGGTTTGCGCGGATGTTTCCAGAGTGGGTCCCGTTTAAATATCCGATTGTCTATGTAACTGGAATTATTGAATGGATATTGGCCGTGTTTCTGCTTGTACCGAAAACACGGCGACTAACTGGAATCATCACGGCCATTTATTTAATCTTAATCTTTCCGGCAAATATTTATATGGCGATTGAGGAAATTCCTGCGCCGTGGGATGATTATACGAATCCAGTCATTCTTTGGATTCGGCTATTGTTTCAGCCATTACTGATATGGTGGGTGCTAGCGGTTTCCAAAGAATAGAGCATAAAAAGAGCTTGTGACAGAACTAAAAATTAATTAAAAAATGGCGAATGATTCTACGATTGAATCATTCGCCATTCATGTTTTTCGGATTATTTAGTAAGACGAGCGGAGGGATTCTCCTGAAGCGGGTTTATTGCTATATCCGTGTCTTACTAGCTACATTCGCGTTTTATCATTTACTTCTCTTCAAACGGGTATGTAAGACCCCATTCGGCACGTACCTGGTCAAGTAGTCGCATAATATCAAGTGATTCATCCAGTGTAATGACTGAGCTTTCTTTTTTGCCTTCAAGAAGAGCACGTCCTACTTCTTCTGCTTCGAACTTGTATCCAGAAATGCCTTGATCTGCTCTGTTGTCCTTGAATAGCTCAGGTTCTTCCCCGTTCACATGAAGGGTGGCCTGATCAGCAAACAAGAATTGTGGGACATGAATGTAACCCTTTGTACCGTGTATAAAAGCATCGTTTGGTAAATGAAGGCGAACCCCACCGTGAAGGGAAGCGGTTTTTCCTTCACCGTAATCAAGAAGGATAGAGAAATGTTCGTCCACACCTGTTTCACCAATATGAGCCGTTGTCCAAAGTCGTTCTGGGTTCGGACCAAAAATCATTGAGGCAAATGAAACAGGGTAAATGCCGGCATCAAGAAGGGCACCACCACCAAGCGCAGGATTTAACAATCGACCTTCTGGGTCCCAGCCGATGTGAAAGCCAAACTCTGCTTTTACAATCTTAACCTCACCGATTTTTCCAGCATCAATCCACTCACGTACTTTTATTAAAGCAGGTAAAAAGCGTGACCACATCGCTTCCATAAGGAATAGGTTTTTCTCGCGTGCAGTTGCCACTAGTTCCTCGAGCTCTTTTGCATTAACAGTCATAGGCTTTTCACATAGGACCGCTTTTCCTGCGTGAAGAGCGCTTAGCACATTTTCTTTGTGAAACGGATGAGGTGTCGCGACATAGATCGCCTCAACATCTGGATCCTGTACCAATTCATCATAGCTTCCGTAAGCATGCGGAATGGAATATTTCTCAGCGAATGATGCTGCCTTTTCTTTTGTGCGGGAGCCAGCTGCATAGAGCTCTCCGTTCTCTGCATGAACTAAGTCCGTTGCAAACTTCTCGGCAATTCCACCAGTACCAAGGATTCCCCATTTGATTTTACGTGACGATTCAGCCATTTCAATGTCCTCCTTTTAATTCCGTACATTTTTGTAAACGCTTCATTCGCTAATAGTGTATCAGATCTTTTAAAGTAAATGGTGAAATTACTCTTAATCATCAAAATAAAAAAGACTGCCTTTTCAAAGACAGTCCGACTTTATCGGTTATGCATTATGTTCTTGAAGGGATTCATTCTCTTCTAGGTCTTTCAAATGCTTAGCATGTTTGCTTCCCCATTCGTGCATGGCATCTAAAAGCGGTTGAAGACTTTTACCGTATTCCGTCATGGAGTACTCCACTTTTGGCGGAATTTGAGCATAGACCTTACGGATCACAATATCGTGATGCTCGAGCTCACGTAATTGAGCGGTAAGCATCTTTTGAGTAATTCCAGGAATCGCACGTTTTAATTCATTAAAACGCATCACATCATTTTTAGATAGCTCAAACAAAATTCTATGTTTCCATTTGCCCATAAGAATCTCAAGGGCTGTGTCTACTTTGCACGTTTCCATTGTGTAGCCTCCTTTAGTTTCCATAATGACACTATACTACTTTTAAGTGCCTACTTCTATAAAAATCTTTTATGAAGCATACTAAACGTATCGGAAATTAAAATAGGAGGTAGATATAGTATGAGTATTCATCCAGAGACAACACTTGGCCATGTAAGGCTTCGAGTTTCAAACCTAGAGAAGTCCATTCAATTTTATAAGGAAGTAATTGGTTTTTCAATCGCGCAGATTGAAGGTAAGGTTGCTTACTTAAAGGTAGAGGAAGGGGATACTCTTCTTGTATTAGAAGAAATTCCACATGCGACACGCTTACCGGAACGATCTGCTGCAGGCCTTTATCATGTAGCCATTCTGCTTCCGGATCGTCCATCCCTTGCAAGCATTCTGTATCATTTTGCAGATAAACGAATTCAAATCGGGCAAGCGGATCACTTAGTAAGTGAAGCATTGTATTTAGCTGACCCTGATGGTAATGGCCTTGAGATTTATCGGGACCGCGATCGATCTGTATGGGAAGTGGAACAAAATGGCGACTATAAGATGGCGACAGATCCGATTAATATAGAGAGCTTAATTCAAGAGGCAGAGGAACACTCAAGGAAAGGGCTTCCTCAAGGAACGATCATAGGGCACGTACACATGCATGTGTCTAATTTAGAAGAGACTGAGGCCTTTTATCGCGATGTAATTGGCTTTGAAACAGTAGGGGATTACAGTCGGATGTCCGCTAAATTTATGGCAGCTGGCCGGTACCACCATCATCTAGGCTTTAATATTTGGGCAGGTCAGGGTGTTACACCAACGCCAGATACGGCTGTAGGCATGTCGTATTACACTGTGAAGCTTGTAGACGATCTAGAGAGAGAACAGCTTGTTAGACGACTACAGAAGGCGAATCATCCGTTTAAAGAAGAAAGCTCCATCATTTGGGTAGTAGATCCTTCCGGTATGAACGTAAGATTTGAGTAAAAAAGGTTGCTTTAACAAACAATAATAATTCCGTTGACTGTCTATAATAGGACGGATCATATCTATAGGAGGCACCCAACATGAATAAAGACTTTTTTCAAGCAATTGCAGATCGACGTTCTTATTACGCTGTAAGTAAAGAGCATGTGGTTGAGGACGAGCGTATCACTGAAATCGTTGAGCACGCAGTGAAATATGTACCATCAGCATTTAACTCACAAACGACACGCGTGATTGTCTTATTAGGAGAGAATCATGATAAGTTCTGGGAGTTAACAACAGGTGTACTGAAGAAGATTGTACCAGCCGAGAATTTTGCTGCGACACAAGAGAAAATGGACTTATTTGGGAATGCGTATGGGACAGTACTCTTTTTTGAAGATGAGGAAATAGTAAAGGGTCTTCAGGAGCAGTTTGCTTTGTATGCAGATAACTTCCCGATTTGGTCAGAACAAACAAGTGGCATGCATCAGTTTGCTGTGTGGACAGGGTTAGAAATAGAAGGCTTTGGAGCGTCCCTTCAACACTACAATCCAATTGTGGATGAAGAAGTGAGAAAAGAGTGGAATGTACCGTCTACTTGGAAGCTTAGAGCACAGATGCCATTCGGAAAACCAGTAGCATCTCCTGGAGATAAGGACTTTAAACCACTTGAAGAACGAGTGAAAGTATATAAGTAAGAGAGTCATACAAAAAAGCACCCCTCAAACGAGGAGTGCTTTTTACTACTTAGTTTTTGTTGTTAAGAAGTTCTTTTTTGAACTTCTCTGTACAGGAGTCCACAACTTCTGGCTCTGTCACACTGTCATCTGTTACATGAACTTGCATCATTTGATTGTTGTTCATGAACTTAAACACACCATTGTTAAAGTCTGTTCCTTGCTCTTTAAAGAAAATCCCTTCAAACAGTGCATCTTTTGGATGTGAGAAGCTTAAACGATAAGCACCTTCGTTATCTTTAGTCAGATACGCACGGCAGCCTTTTTCGTAATGGCCTTCCTCGCCCTTAAGAGCACGGTCTACTGAAACAACATGGAAATCAACAAACGGAACTTCACGAAGCAACACATTCATAAACGAACCTTTTGTAATCTCTTCCCAACGACTTTTCGCTGTTTGACCGATAATAATTTGTGTAATATGTTTTTCGCGAGCAATTTCCGCAATAACTTTTACAGCTGGACGCTTTTCATTGTCACGAATGATAAATTCCTCAACGTTGTGCTCTTCGGCAAGCTGTTTCCAGCGATCAATGTAATCGGATTTCTCCGCATCTAATTCATCGTAAGGAAGTGCATCAATTGTTAGGATGTAGAGTGGACAATCCAGCATGCTAGCGATTTTACAGCCACGCTTGATTAAACGCTCACCGTTAGGTCCGTAGTACACACACACTAATATGCTTTCATCCATTCTTCCTTTAATTTTCTTCATTGTATACTCTCCTTGTTCTTTTCAAGAATTAATCTATTTTAAATAGTTGTCGTATGCATATGTTTTGGCGTTAGCACAGTATATACTGAAACATTCAACATTTCAATTTAAACTTATGATTTTTTTTGAGGGAAATTTGACTGGGTGAATGTCTGATTATAAGCGTAGAAATGGGTTTGTCGAAAAAACAAAAATTAGGGGAAATTGTTACGATTTTGAGACATGACCCAAATCTAGTCTCTATGAAGTGCATTCATGTGAAATTTATTATATACTTTTCATTGAAGAGTAATGGTTCTTTGTATTGTTTACGTTCCCATCTACACTTGAGTAACAAGTATGTCCACTTGTCATTAGGTTACTCCTACTTTCATAAAGCAATCCCTGCACGTAATCTATACCATGCTCATGTAGACTGCGCTTAATTTTGCACAGTCCTATTGGAATGGTCAAAATTAGCTTTTCCACGCGAATTCCATTATTTGCTTACATCATACACCTATATTACATCCAATTCAAGGACTACTTCACATCGTAAATGAAATCATGATGTGAGGGAATTAATATAAAAAAACGTCAGTATCTGAACATTCAGGTGTCCTGGTCGAAAATCTAGGAGGTCATGCTTTGAGCTGGTTAAATTTCGCCATATTTCTACCGATTCTGTACGCTGTTTTTATTCCATTCTTTTATAAGAAGGTACCCTCGGTTCACACAGGTTGGTTTGTCTTACCGATTCCATTCGTATTATTTATTTATCTCACAACCTCTATTCCGGATATCGCAAATGGCGGTTGGTTTATGCATACGGTTTCTTGGATTCCGTCCCTCGGTATAAACTTCACAACATATCTTGATGGGTTAAGCTTAATTCTAGCTTTGCTAATAACAGGAGTGGGAACGCTTGTTATTGCCTATTCAATCTTTTATCTATCCATGAAAAGAGAAGCCCTTCATAATTTCTATATTTACTTGCTATTATTTATGGGGGCAATGTTAGGTGTTGTATTATCTGATAATTTAATGGTTCTTTATCTTTTCTGGGAGTTAACAAGTGTATCTTCCTTCTTATTAATTGCTTTTTGGTATCAACGTGATAAATCACGCTATGGTGCCCAAAAATCTATGCTAATCACCGTAAGTGGTGGAATTTCCATGCTTGCTGGTTTTATTATGCTTCATTCAATGACTGGGTCTTGGAGTGTACGTTACATTATCGAAGAAGTAGGATCACTTTCTGACTCTAGTTTGTTTATTCCAGCCATGTTACTAATCTTACTTGGAGCCTTTACGAAATCAGCCCAGTTTCCTTTCCATATCTGGTTACCTGATGCGATGGAAGCACCAACTCCAGTTAGTGCGTATCTTCACTCAGCAACCATGGTTAAAGCAGGAATTTATCTTGTTGCTAGATTCACGCCTGTTTTTGGTGGAGAGGCAACCTGGTTCTGGATCGTAAGTATGATTGGACTCGTCACGCTGTTCTGGGGTTCCTTTACCGCAGTTAGACAGACGGACTTAAAGGCTTTACTTGCCTACTCCACAATCAGTCAGCTTGGAATGATTATGAGTATGCTTGGAATGGGGTCGGCTGCATATTATTTTGCTCCTGATTCCAAAGCGTTTGAGTATTCATCAATGGCAATCCTTGCAGCGTTGTTTCATCTAATTAACCATTCAACCTTTAAAGGTGCTCTCTTTATGGTGGTTGGAATTGTCGACCATGAAACAGGGACCCGAGATATACGTAGACTTGGCGGTTTAATGACCATTATGCCGATCACGTTTACCTTTGCTGCGATTGGAAGCTTTGCGATGGCAGGGTTGCCACCGTTTAATGGATTCCTGAGTAAGGAAATGTTCTTCTCTGCTGTACTGACGGCATCAGATCTTGGCATCTTCCATATGGAAACGGTTGGACTGATGTTTCCAATCATCGCTTGGGTAGCAAGTGTACTCACATTTGTTTATTGTATGATTCTTGTCTTCCGAACGTTTACCGGAAATTACAATCCGGAGAAACTTGAGAAAAGCGCACATGAAGCTCCTATCGGAATGTTGATTCCACCAGGTATTCTCGTTTCATTTGTTGTTGTCATTTTCTTCTTTCCACAAACAATGGCTGATTACATCTTAAATCCAGGTGTGGAGGCTGTATTGCCAATACCAATAGAAGATGTTAATTATTACACTCAAATTTCTGCGTGGCATGGCTGGCATGCACCTGAACTTTGGATGACTGTAGCTGTAGTAATCTTAGGAAGCCTGTTATTTGTATTCCTGCGTAGCTGGCAGGGTGTATACAGCCTGTTCCCAAGAGACTGGTCATTTAACACGGTATACAATGCCATTCTTGTTGGCTCAGAAAAGGGCTCAGAGAAACTAACTGAAAAATATATGACAGGATCATTAAGACATTATCTGCTGTATATTTTCGCTTTCTTAATTCTGGCAGTTGGAACTGTCATCTTTGCTACAAATGGATTTGTGATTGACAGGTCTAATGATGCACCTGTGAACATCTACGAATTGATTCTGATTAGTATCATTGCCATCGCAGCCGTTGGAATCATCTTTGCCAAATCAAGATTAACTGCCATTATCTTAAATGGTGTACTTGGTTATATGGTTGCCATCTTCTTTGTTATCTTCCGTGCGCCGGATTTGGCTCTTACACAGCTCGTAATTGAAACAGTGTCAGCTGCCTTGTTCCTGTTATGTTTCTTCTTCCTTCCTGAATGGAAGAAAGAGAACGTGACTCGAAAGGTGAAAGGTTTTAACCTAGTGATTTCACTAGGTGTCGGTACAATTGTGACGCTTGTGATGTTGTCTATTCAAGGCAATCGATTATTTGATAGTATTTCAAGCTACTTTGAAGATGCCTATAAGTTAGCTGGTGGTAAAAATATCGTAAACGCCATTTTGGCTGACTTCCGTGCATTTGATACGATGCTTGAAATTCTTGTACTAGCAATTGCAGGACTCGGAGTCTATACATTGATTAAATTAAAATCGTCGGAAGGGAATGATAAACGTGAAAGTAAATGATGTGATTCTACAAACTGTCAGTAAGATAGCTACGTTTATCATTCTCACTTTTGGTGTCTACTTGTTCTTAGCTGGACACCATGAGCCCGGTGGTGGGTTTATCGGTGGCTTAGTGCTCGCATCTGCCTTAGTTCTGCTGTATCTTGCCTTTGATATACAGACTGTAGAAAAGGGAATTCCGATTAACTACCGTCTGATGGCTGGGATTGGTGTTCTGGTTTCTGTTTGTACAGGTATTAGTTCGTTATTCTACGGAACGAATTTCTTGAATATGGAGTTCGATTACTTTAACCTTCCGATCTTTGGAGAGACTGAGCTAACAACAGTTACGATCTTTGAAATTGGCGTATCTCTAGCTGTTATCGGGACGGCGCTAACAATTATTCTAAGCATAAGTGAGGATGTTGATTAATGGAGACACTTATGGCGTTATTAGTTGGATTATTATTCACGGTAGGAACCTACATGGTTCTATCAAAAAATATTGTTCGTATCATTCTGGGCACTGCAGTCTTTTCACATGGTGCGCACTTACTGCTTATTACAATGGGAGGATTAAAGGGAGGCGCAGCTCCATTACTTGATCAAGGTAATGATGCTTTTGTCGATTCGTTGCCTCAAGCTTTGATTCTAACCGCCATTGTTATTAACTTCGGTGTAACGGCATTTTTCCTTGTGTTAGCTTACAGAGGATATACCGAGCTTGGGACAGATGATATGAATCAGCTAAGGGGGAATAAAGATGAATAATCTTGTTATCTTCCCGATGCTCATTCCGGTCATTGCGGGACTTATCATGATTGTCTTTAGACATCAAATTACATTCCAGCGGGTATTGAGTATCGTTTCTACACTTGCGATTGCAGGAGTAACGGTTGTTCTGATTCAACAGGTTAAGGCTCAGGGAATACAAACCATTCACCTCGGAGGCTGGGAGCCACCATTTGGAATTGTGTTTGTAGGAGATATGTTTGCACTTATTCTTGTACTAACCTCTGCAGTTGTTGCGATTGCTTGCTTATTTTATGCTTTCTCATCAATTGGAAGGAAACGAGAGACGTTTTACTTCTATGCCTTTGTACAATTTTTACTTGCAGGTGTCATTGGGTCATTCTTAACTGGAGATTTGTTTAACTTATTCGTCTGCTTTGAGGTGATGTTACTCGCTTCGTATGTGTTAATCGCGCTTGGTGGCGAGAAGATTCAGTTAAGAGAGTCATTAAAATATGTATTAATCAATGTTCTTTCTTCCATGCTATTCCTTATTTCGGCAGGGTTTTTGTACGGGGCTGTTGGAACACTGAACATGGCTCAGTTGGCTGAGCGTGTAGCTGAGGCGGAGCAGGGAGGAATTTTAACAACGATTGCCATCTTATTCCTCATTGTCTTTGGCTTAAAGTCTGCGTTGTTCTTATTCTTCTGGCTGCCTGGTGCATATGGAGCTCCACCAACTGCTGTAGCAGCACTATTTGGTGCTCTTTTAACGAAAGTAGGTATCTATGCATTATTTAGAACCTTTACGTTGATTTTCCCACATGAGCCCGGTATTACTCATACATTGCTAGGGATCATGGCGGGCGCGACCATGCTGCTAGGAGCAATAGGGGCCATTGCTTATCAGGATATTAAGCGAATTGTATCCTATAATGTAATTGTAGCGGTTGGATTTATTATTGCTGGACTGGCGATCTTTACAATGCCATCGATTGAAGGGGCAATTTATTACTTGATTCACGATATGATTGCGAAAGCCTTGTTGTTCTTGTTGGCTGGTACGGTGATCTACCTTACGGGTCAAAAGTGGTTAAAAGAGATAGGCGGTTTGATTCGTCACTTCCCTGTACTCGGTTGGACATTCTTCATTGTTGTTCTTGCATTAGCTGGTATTCCACCGCTAAGTGGATTTATTGGGAAGGTTCTTGTCACACAAGGAGCCATCATGGAAGGATCTTACGTGCTTGCAGCGATTGCGCTAGGCTCAAGTATTCTTGTTCTTTATTCACTCCTTAAGATTTTCAAGAACTCTTTCTGGGGAGAGGCTATTATGGGCAAGGAAGAGATGGAGCCACTTAAGTTGGGCATGCTGATTCCATGTGTGTTCCTAGCTGCACTAAGTCTTGCATTTGGTTTAGGAATCGAAGGGATCTCAGCTTACGTCACGCAAGCTGCAGAGACTTTAATGGAACCTTCCAAATATATTGATGCTGTTCTCTATAACCAGTAAGCTACCAGCTTAAAAGAAAGAAGGTGAAGAGTTGTCTATCCAGTTACTTTTAAATATATTCATTGCTCTCCTATGGGTGTTCTTGCAAGACTCGTTTGAGATTACAAACTTTATTACAGGATTTCTAGTTGGGTTGAGTTTAATCTTTATCATGAGAAGATTTTTTCCAACACCTTTTTACCTTAAAAAAGTCTTCTCGATCATTCACCTGCTCTACCTGTTTATTATGGAGCTTATCATTTCAAGTGTCCTGATCATCAAACAAATTCTTCGCCCGAAGTTAAATATCACACCAGGTATTTTTAGCTTCGAGACGGAGCTTGAAGGCGACATGGAAGTAACAGTGCTTGCATTGTTACTAACCTTAACGCCGGGATCCGTTGTACTTGAAATTGCAGAAGACAATAAAGTGTTCTATATACACGCGATGGACATTCCTGAGTCCAGAGATGCGGTTCTTAAAGCAAAAGAAACGTTTGAAAAAGCAATTATGGAGGTGACAAGATAATGTTAGAAGTTGTAGGGTACATTGCTTTAATCTTTCTCTCCATATCCATTTGCATCGGGCTATACAGAGTCATTAAAGGTCCTTCTATGCCGGATCGAGTCATTGCCCTTGATACAATCGGTATTAACTTAATTTCTGCAGTAGCGGTTATTTCAATTACTCTTGATACAGGGGCTTTTCTAGAGGTTATCTTGTTACTTGGAATTTTATCCTTTATTACAACTGTAGCCTTTTCAAAATTCTTGGAGAGGGGTGTAGTCATTGAGCGTAAGCGGGACAGGTGAGATCATTGCAGCCGTTCTGATCTTAATTGGAACATTAATGAGTGTCATAAGTGCGTTTGGACTGATTCGATTACCTGATGTGTACACCCGTTCTCATGCAGGGACGAAAAGTGCGACACTTGGAGTATTATCTACATTAACAGGAACGTTTATATTTTTCTGGTTCGTAAATGATTTTATAAGTGTACGTTTGATTCTAGGAATTGTGTTTGTATTTCTAACAGCACCAGTGGCAGGTCATTTAATTAGTCGTGCAGCTTATCATTCAGGTGTACCAATGACTGAAGACAGTGTACAGGATCAATTAAAAGAAGATATGGACAAGAAGAAAAAAGCAGAAGCAAGAAAAGAAGAAGAATGAAAAAGCCGACTGGATGCTGATCCAGTCGGCTTTTCATTTAGTTAGCCTCTTCCCAATAGGGAGAACGGTCATAGTGAGCGTATAATCTGCTCTCGTGTTCTCTTGTAAATGGCTCGTGAATTTCATAATCAGGTGCACTTTCAATTAATTCTTTTTCAACGCTTACGGTAATGGTTTTATCCTGCCAAGAAATATCTGTGATCCATTCAGCCGCGAGTGGAACCGGTTCTCGTGTGAATGTTCCACCAACATCTACAATAATGTAGTTAATTGTCCAGTCATGTTCATTTAACATAAAGTCCAATGCTTTACCGACCTCACCATTCTTGGCATGAATCTTGTACCCGCGCAAATCATTAATACTTTGCAGCGTATTTTGTTCTGTCTGCTGCGTCATTGCATCTTGTTCATCTTCTGTACGATTAAGGTTAGGATTGGCAACCGGATGTGGCACCATCATGCCAGGTGCCGCAGGGTAAGCTCCAGGGGATCCTAGTCCCGCGCTTGCTCCACCTATTGGCGCTCCCCAATAATGTCGCCATCCATAATGATCACGAAGCTCAGCTTCATATTGACGTGAAACGGGTTCGTGTGCAGAAGGCTTAGGGCTATCTTTAATTTGTTCTTTTGTTAAATTAACATCTATTCGTTCATTTTCCTGTTCAATTGAAGTAACGGATTCAGGACTTAGTAGAACTTTTCCACCAAAAAACCAAGTACGCGTATCTCCAACAAAGTAACGAAGGGTAAATGTATCGGATTCAAAATAGAGATCATCGATTGAACCTAGCTCGCCGTCTGTGGCATTCATTGAAAAGCTTTCTAAGGTTTTTGCTTGAATAAACATTCTACTCTCCCTTTCCACATGAATCATTTATTTGTACTCTGTATAACCGCTTTCATCTGTTTTGAAACACGTGAGCATTTGTAGATGCAGGTTGGGAAAATTTCAGAATGTATGAATGATCCAACTTCTACTAAGAAAAATCATGTATAATGAAAGCGCTTTAATCAATTACATAAGGAGGAGTTCTATGTCGAAAAAAAGGCGTAGTAAGAAGGTTTTAGTCGGACTTATGGTTGGGGTATTGGCATGTGGGAACATATCCGTACATGAAGCGTTAGGGGAAGAAAAGATGCATGAATTATCCGTAACAGAAGTGACAGACACCGAAGTCAAATTGTCTTGGGAAAAAGAAAAGGGTGCAGAATCTTATAATGTTTACTGGGCCGATAAAGACACAGAGAACATGGAGTACCGCTTAGTTGATAATGTAACGGACACGACTTACACCTACGAACGATCCACACATATTCCTCACTATTTCAAAATAGCTCCAGTTATCAATGGAACCGAACAAGAGACGTCAAACACTGTACGATCGAGTATACAAAAGGAATTTAATCCACAGCTTGAAGAACTAGATCGTGGAGTCGTTGCTGTTGCAACATCTGAAGGGGTTTTTCTTAGCTGGCGATTAATGAAGGAAGAAGCAACCGGACATTCAGATACAGGTCTAACCGGGGTAGACTTCCATGTGTATCGGGATGGAAACAAAATTGCTGAAGTGACGGACAGCACTAACTATCTAGATGCTAGCGGTACGGAGGGATCTGAATATACCGTGAAAGCTGTTGAAGAAGGCGCTGAGATCGATGAAAGTGAGCCGGTCAGTCCGTGGGCTGATGGTTATTATGACCTGCCTCTTCAAAAGCCTGAAGATGGAGTAACGCCAGCTGGTGAGCACTATACGTATCATGCAAATGATATGAGCGTAGGTGATGTGGATGGGGATGGACAATACGAATTTATTGTGAAATGGGATCCATCTAATTCGAAGGACGTTTCTCAAAAAGGATATACAGGAAATACGTATATCGATACGTATACCTTTAGTGGGGAGTTGTTATATCGCATTGATCTAGGTGTAAATGTTCGATCTGGTGCACATTATACGCAGTTTCTAGTTTACGATTTTGACGGTGATGGCAAAGCTGAAATGATGTTTAAGACAGCGCCTGGCACAAAGATCATTAAGTATTCTGATGATGGGACGGTAGAATCAGAAGAGTACATCACGATGCCGGAAGAAGATCTAGCTGAAGGCTATAGCCATGAAGATGATTACCGTATGAGCTCAGATGATTACTACGAGCATTTGGTAGAGATGTTTATGGGCTGGCACGAGCATGAGGAAGTAGTTGCGGGCAATTGGCCAGAGACACTGGAAGAAAGCTTTGGGATTGACCCTCAATATGAGTACCCTCTATCAAAAGAAGATGCAGAAGCGTTAGTTGATCATTTTATTGACGATTATGCGCCCTCTCGTAGCAGCCGAAATGATCTTCGTGATTTCGAAGGTTTTATCGTTGATGGGCCTGAGTACTTAACTGTCTTTGAAGGAGAGTCAGGTAAAGAGTTAGAAACCATTCACTATAAACCAGGTAGATCCGATGATGGCTTAATGTGGGGAGACTACGCGATGGCACGTATTGAGCCAGGAAATCGTGTAGATCGGTTCCTCGCGGGGGTTGCTTATTTAGATGGAGAAAAACCTTCTGCTGTATTTGCGAGAGGGTACTATACGCGAACAACACTTGTTTCATACGATTGGAATGGGAAGAATATAGAAGAAAAATGGTATGTAGACAGTGGCTGGACGCCAATGTCCAACCCATTTAATGATGGTCCACACGGAACAGATGGAACAGATGAGGAATTTGGGACGATTACCACACAAGGGGCGCATTCCTTAAGTGTTGCTGATGTAGATGGGGATGGAAAACACGAAATCATTTACGGAGGAGCAACCATAGATCATGATGGCTCTCTTCTCTATAGCTCATTTGATACGCTCCCTCCTGGAAGTGGTAATCCTGGGTCTGAAGCAAGACTTGGACACGGAGATGCACTTCATGTAGCCGACGTCAATCCAGATCGACCAGGGCTTGAAAGCTTTATGGTATTTGAGGGTGGACAGTGGGCTCCTTATGGATACGCGTTGCGTGACGCTGAATCGGGTGATGTTCTTTACGGAGGTTACACAGGTAGAGATACAGGCCGAGGTATGGTAGGGGACGTGAATCCAAATACAAGAGGACTTGAAACGTGGGCCGTTGGTTTATGGACGGCTGATGGTGAGAAGCTAAGCGACAGAATGCCTGGCACAAATTTTAACATTAAATGGTCTGGTGATCTTACTACTCAAATTGTGAATGGTTCCATTGATCAGACACCAACGATTGATGATTGGCAAAGAGGCAGACTTCTTACTGCAGAAGGGACCCTCACAAACAACTATACAAAAGGGACGCCTTCGCTTGTAGCAGATATCTTTGGTGATTTTCGAGAGGAGCTTCTTGTTCGCACAACAGATAGCTCTGCGATTCGAATTTATACAAGTACAGAGGTGACTGAGCATAAGCTGTATACACTGATGCACGATACACAGTATCGGACCGGGATTGCATGGCAGAATGTCACGTACAACCAGCCTTCTTATCCTAGCTTTTATTATGCATCAGATATGGACTGGGAGTATGTACCTGTGTCAGAGACGGAGCAGCAGGTGGATCCACTTGGGGAGCTGGAGTCTTCTTTAACGGCTTTTGTGGATGCGGGAGATGTGACGGAGCCTTTATCCAAGACGTTATTTAGAGAAATTGATCGGGCGAAAATTCATGCTGAGAGTGGATCGAAGAAACAGATTATAAGAGGCATGGAGGCATTTAAAGCAGAGCTACATGAGGATAAGAATAAAGCGTATGCTACTGATGAAGCGAGAACGGTGTTAACGGAATGGGTGGAGCAGGTTATTGATGAATCATCTAATTAATCCGGGAGAACGTTGAGCTTAGAGCTTCGACCATCGCTACCGAGATGGGGGCACGCTTTCCATGGGCGGGCGCTGAACTAAACCGGCTACGCCAGGTTCATTTCACCCCTGCCCTTTCCTCCCATAGGAGTCGGCCCCCATGCCGTCCGCTTTTATGAGGCGCATGCATTTATTTTGCGGGAAGAGATGTTTTGGGATGGAGCTTCGGCCATCGCTACCGGAATGGGGGCACGCTTTCCTAGGGAGGGCGTTGAACTAACCTGGCTACGCCAAGGTCATTTCACCTTTGCCCTTTTCTCCCTCAGGAGTCGGCCCCATGCCGTCCGCTTTTATGAGGTGCATGCATTTGTTTTGCGGGAAGAGATGTGAAAGGCATGCTTTCTAAAAAAAGGGCGAGTGATTCGATTGATGAATCACTCGCCCTTTTTGATTAATTTTAAGGATGGTTCAGACTCTATCTTTCCCTACTGTTATCGCCCGAATCTTTTCTATGTCTGCTTTTGGCTCTCGGTCGTAGGTTAGGAGCCCGTTTATTTCTTGTTCTACGTCTGTGAGCTGTGTGTAGCAAAAGCCTTTGACGAGAGGGGATTCGTATAATGCTTCGATCACTGCCGTGTATCCTTTGAGAAACTCTTCCTCGTTTGTTGCATGAGAATATCCCCAGCCGTCCCAGTCGCTTTGTTTAAACGAGATTCCTCCAAACTCCGTGACGAGTATCGGCACATCTGAGTATTGGTAACCTGGCGCATAGAGTTTTTTTCCAGAGGGAAGAAAGCTAAGAGCCCCTTCGAGTGTCTGATACCTCTCTTTAAGAACGGCTTTAGAGGCTTCGTAGTCGTGAATGGTACATAGATCTGACTGCGTATGCTCCCAGCCGTCATTTGACATCACCAACCGCGTCTGATCAATTGATTTAGTTAGATGATACATGGTCGCACTGTGATGACGCTGCTTGGCACTTGTTAATAAATCCGGGACACCCCAGCTTTCATTTAAAGGGACCCAGGATACGATACAAGGATGGTTGTAATCACGCTTAATGACTTCAAGCCACTCGTTGGTTAACCGTTTAACCGCTCGATCACTATAGGCATAGCTATTAGCCATTTCACCCCATACAAGCAGTCCAAGTCTGTCAGCCCAATAGTAATAGAGTGGATCTTCAACCTTTTGATGCTTTCTCGCCCCGTTAAAGCCCAGTTGCTTTGTCAGCTTGATATCCTGGATGAAGCTCTCTTCAGATGGAGCTGTAAGAATGCCATCTGGAAAGTAACCTTGATCTAAAACAAGCTTCATATAATAGGGTTTGTTGTTTAAATAAACCTCACCATTTGAGACAGACACTTTTCTCATTCCAAAATAACTTTGTACCTCGTCCACAACACGGCCTCCATCATGGAGCTTGAAGGTAACATCAAAGAGGGAGGGATTCTCCGGACTCCATAGCCACTCTTCATGCTGTGTGGCCGGATGAACAATCGAGTACTGTCGTTGGCCCTGCTCAGAAAGAACAGAGATGCGGTCGTTCACGATGATTGTACCGTTAAAAGAAATGGCGACCTCAAGCTCAAGATTCGTGGCTCCCCCAAGAACGTGATAGTCTAGCTTGATTTGCTTCTCATCAATATCAGGTGTGAATTGCACGTGAGACAGATGGCTTTCATGCACGGTTTCTAGCCAAACCGTCTGCCAAATGCCTGTTGTTCTTGTATAGAATATGCTTTCTGATTCTTCCTTCCAATACTGCTTGCCACGTGGCTGATCCAGGTCAGTAGATGAATCCACCGCTTGAACAACCACCTCATTCTCACCAGAGTCAACAAGCGAGGTTACGTCCAATTGGAAGGACGTGTGACCCCCTTGATGAAATCCAGCTAGCTGACCATTTATCCAAATCGTAGCCTCGTAATCGACTGCTCCAAAATGAAGGAGATAAAGAGATTTTTTTTCTTTTTGTAAGCGGAATTGACGCTTATACCAGACTCGGTCATGGAACGTTTTATCATGTATGCCGCTTAATGCAGCCTGGTAGGCAAACGGAACATGGATGGACTTAGAAAATGAATGCTCCTTGTACCATTTCTCAGTGATCCCAACAGCATGATCATCATATTCAAATAACCATTCTCCATTTAAATTCGTCCACTTAGGCCGTTTGAAATGTGGTCTTGGATACTCCGTACGAATCATAGTCAATGAGCTCGCTCCTTTTTAATGAGTTATCCTTTTATTCCAGTAAAGCTGATCCCTTTCACAATCTGTTTCTCAAAAAGCAAGAAAGCGATGATAACTGGGATGGATGCAAGTGCGTTCACCGTCATCGGAAGAATGTAACTCTCTGAATAGTTCGAGTTAAACATTGGAATTCCTACTGGAAGTGTATAAAGAGATTCAGAGATAATCGCCAAGTAAGGCCATAGGAAGTTATTCCACGAACCAATAAAGGTTAGAATTCCAATGGCAGCAAGTGCCGGCTTGGCTAGTGGCAACACGATATTCCAGAAAAGACGAATGTCTGTGCAGCCATCAATCTGCGCACTCTCAATCACTTCATTAGGTACACCATCAAAGAAGCTTTTCAAGATAATGACCCCAAGCGGAGCCGCAATCATTGGAAGAATCAAACCACTATAGGTATCCAACAAATTCATTGCCCCAATGATCTCATAGAGAGGGATAATCATAGCTTCACCAGGAACCATCAAACCCGCAATAAAGAATACAAAAAGCGCGCGGCGATAACGAAATTTCATTTTAGATAACGCAAACGCAGCCAGTGAAGTAAGGACAAGTGTTAGTATCGTAGTCACGATCCCTACAAAAAAGCTATTCCAGATCCATAAAAAGATATCACTTCCACCGATCACATCAATGTAATTCACAAATGTATAAGGAGGAAGGAACCACTCAAGCGGAGAGGCAGCAGGCTGACTTTCGGGCTTGAGTGACACAAAAATCATCCAAAAGATCGGGAATAAAAATAAGAAGGTCATAAACAAGGCCAGTATGACCTTAGGTAATCGAAGCGGATCCCGTTTTTGAGATAATGCCGACTGTTGCTGATTACTCATATCATTCGTCCTCCTTTACCGCCCAGGCGTAGTTGAACTAATGAGAGAAGGAGTAGGACAACAAACAGCAAGTACGACATGGCAGCCGCATATCCAAGGTCATATCTCTCAAAGCCCATTTCGTAGATGTACAGAATGATTGGTCGTGTTGATGTACCAGGTCCTCCTCCTGTAATTAAAAGAATTTGTCCAAATACCTTAAAGGATGCCAGTACCTGAAGTAATAAGATCACTCGAGTAATTGGAAGGAGCTGTGGTAACGTAATTTTCCAAAACATCATCATTCGAGTAGCACCATCTACTTCAGCTGCTTCATATAAATCATCCGGGATATTCTGCAGGGAGGTTAGGAATAGAATCATATTAAACCCGACCGTCCACCATAACGTCACGCCAATAATACTAACCCAAGCAAGGGATGGCTCTGCAAGCCAAAAAGGCTCCTGATCAATGCCAAAGGCTTGGATTAAGTTGTTCACTACACCTGTATAAGGCTGTAGCATGAAGATGGCCACATACGAAATAACAGAGACTGATAGAATACTAGGGATAAAAAAGGCCCCACGTATTAATGTACGAAACCGTGTATTTAAATTCGCAAGCAAGGCTAGAAATAAGGCTAAGATCACCATCGTTGGTGTAGACAAAACCACAAACAGCGTGGTATTACCAAAAGCTTCCCAGAAGTTCGGATCCGTTAAGACATTCTGATAATGTGCGAGTCCAATAAAATCCTGTTGCTCAATGAGTGTCCAGTTAAAGAAGCTCATCTGCATCCCTTTAAAGATGGGAAAGACCGTAAATGCAACATACACAATAAAGAAAGGAAGAATAAAAGGGAGCGGACGTAATTCGTTTTTCCATGATTTCTTGTTCAAAGGGCACACCTCCTTATGCGTACATATTTTTATCGAATCGTCACTTCAAGGTCATTAATCATCTTTTGAATGCCTTCTTCAGGCGTAAGTCGACCAGCCATAATTTCATCCAGGCTGCGTGTCATATCTGTTTCTGCAGCACTTTGATAGATGGTTTGATCCGTGTACACAACATCAGGAGAGATGGATGCGTAGTCAGAGCGATAGGGCATATCCTGATATTCCTGTGACTCGACAATCTCAGGCTTAGAAGGGATGTGACCAGCTTTTGCCCACTCAAGCCCGCTGTCACTAACGTATTGGATAAACTCCATTTTTGCTCGTTGACGTTCATCTGTTGTTTCAGAGTGAATGGGCATGATCAGCGTATGCGAACCACCCTGTGCTGCATCTACATCAAATAGCTGTGGAAATGGAACCGCTGTAAAAGGCAAGTCAGCAGCCTCCCAAATACCCGTGCCCCATACTCCTGTCATCAAGCTGAAAGCATTACCAGATTGAAAGTTTTCATAAGGGTCACTTAAATGCATAGGTATCACGTCTCCAAAAAACTGTAAGAGATAGTCTGCAGCTTCTACGGCAATCTCTTCATCGAGCGTAATTTCCGGATTCGTTAAATCATCAGAGAAGATCGGTGTTCCACCCATTTGAAAATAGGTCATCCACCACCAACGGTACACATCGAGTCCACCTGTTGGAATGGCGATTCCCGTCTTGTCAGGTAAGGCCTCCGTGGCTTCTTGGAAAAAGTGTAAGAAACCTTCTGGTGTTTCTTCAATGATCGGTTGCCCATCATCATCTAAAAGGCCAGCTTCTTCTGCTAGCTCGGTGTTAATATAGAGAATGAAAGGGTGAGAATCAATAGGAACCGCATGAAAGCTTCCTTCAACCTCCATCGCATCTTGAAGATTCTCATAAAAATCATTAAAGTCCAGTCCAACCTCCTGTGAGAGATCATTCAGTGGTTCGGTTAATCCTTGGTTCACGAGTTCCGGTAAAACAGCAGCATGTGATACCGCAACATCAGGTCCACGGTTCGCCGCAACACTAGTAACGAGTTTCGTATAATAATCATCAAAATCCTGTAAGATAATGTTTACATAGATATCGTCTTGCGATTCATTAAAGGATGTAACAATGTCTTGCATGTAACTTAAATCTCCTCCACCGAACAATACCCAGTAATTCAGTTGAATCCGACCATCACTTGTTGTGAGTTCTGTGCGGTTGCACGCAGTTAAAAGAATGAGAGAGCAGCTTACGACCAGTAACCATTTTTTACTTTGACCAATCATCTGTTAATCTCCTTTCTAAAACAAGTCTGGTAAACGCTTTCAAAAAATGATGCTCGCATTAACCTATTCGTATAAATAGATTAGTATAAGCGGGTAAAAAGTTAATTTATACGTACCACTTTATCACCGGGCGATTTGTAAGTCAATTTACAATTTACTAACTTCTTATTAAAAATCATTGATTAGCTGACTTGTTTTACCTATCTTTTTCAGTTTTAATAGATAGTAACAGGATATGATATGGAAAAAGGGGACTAGACACCATGAATAAGGTTATGGTTGTTGGTTCTTCAGCTGGGGCGGGGAAATCGACATTTGCAAGAAAGCTATCAAACGTACTTCAATTACCAGTTCATCATCTGGACACACTGTTCTGGAAGCCGGGCTGGATAGAAGAAGACAAAGAGATATTTATTGAGAAGCAAAGGGTGCTAGCGCAAACGGAACAATGGATTATAGAAGGAAACTATAATGCATCAATGGACATTCGTTTAAGTGAAGCGGATACCATTGTGTTTATCCACTGTTCTCTTTGGCGGTGTCTGTATCAGGTTGTTAAGAGAAGAATCATGTTCCACGGAAAGTCTAGACCAGATCTGACAGAGGGTTGTAAGGAGAAAATAGATTTCGATTTTATCTGGTTTATCATTAAAACCTATTATCCAAGACAAAAGAAGATGAAGCAAAAGTTAAAGCATTTTGAAGAGAGCTCTGACAAGCACACGGTGTATGTTCTTTCAGGGCATAAGGAAATGGCACAATTTTTGGCTACGCTAGAGGAGGATACAAATGGAGCAGGATTTTCTTAATCAATTAAAAGCAACGGATGAAGCATTTGAAGGGTGGGACTTTTCATACGTGTCCGAAACGGGACGAATCTCAACCTCCCTTCTTACATGGTCATACGGGAGTATCGTTAAGAGACATATGGCTACTGCCACTAGTATGCTTGATATGGGAACAGGTGGGGGCGAGTTACTTAGCTATCTTAGACCTTACCCCCCACATATAAAAGCAACGGAAGGGTATAAACCTAATGTTCCCGTAGCGAAGAAAAGATTAGAGCCTTTAGGAGTTACGGTTTTGCCTTTTACAGAAGATCATGACCTTCCTTTAGAGGACGAGGAATTTGATTTAATTATTAATAAACATGATTCATTTGATGTTAATGAAGTAAAGCGTATTCTAAAAACAGGCGGAACCTTTATCACTCAGCAAGTAGGAGGAGACGACTGCCGCGAGATCAATGAATGGTTTGATGTTCCTGTGTCATACGAGGGCTGGAGCCTGAAGAAGGCTGAAACCGAGTTAAAGGAAGCAGGGTTCCGTGTGATCACAGCTAAAGAAGAATATCCAACTCAACGTTTTTATGATCTGGGTGCACTTCTGTACTACTTAAAGGCAATCCCTTGGCAGCTTGAAGGATGGAAGCAAGAAGACCATCAGGATGACCTGTATCAAATCTACCTTCGCATGAAGAAAGAAGGATATATTGATGTCGCGCAGCATCGGTTTCTCTTGATCTGTGAAAAGGTGTGATGGTAGTAAAGCGTTAATAGTTTTTAGTAGAAGAGGCTGGGACATAACAACTCACTTTGAAAAGGCGAATGATTCGATTGCAGAATCATTCGCCTTTAGTGCTTTTATTTGAACAAGCGGAGGGAGAACCCGAGACTCCTGCGGAACAGAACGCGGTGAAGACACTGTAGCGGCGTTTTTCCCGCGAAAGGGGCTGAGGCCGTTCTTGTGGGTGCGAGGGATTCTACTGTAGCGGATTATTTGCAGCATTCGTGTTTTACTCCCTACATTTAAGTTAAGTCATGTCCTGCCCTCTTTTATTTATTAATCTAGTTCAGTCTTAACAATCAATAAGTAAAGTTTTCCCACTAAACAAAAAGTAGAACGTAATCATATTTTGTTCATCCGTGCGTAGAATAGAATTATGTAAGCGCTTACTTTATTGAAGGGGGACAACAAGATGGATAGAGTGTGGCGTAAATGGGTGATTGGTTCAGCATGTGCAGCTTCAGTATTAATGATGTCAGCCTGTGGTGGAGGAGAAGAGAAGGTAGAGGATGGACAAGTTGAGTTAACCATTTGGCTTTGGAAATCAATGGGCATTGAAAGCTTAATTGAGCAATATGCAGAAGAACATGATATCAAGGTAAACATCCAGATTGCTGATTTCAACGATGTGCATACGAACTTAACGACCGCACTTGCCGCAGGGAGTGGGGCCCCAGACATTTCGGCTGTTGAGGTAAAAGGAATCGATAGAATGAAGGCAAACCCAGATCATTTTCATAATTTATTTGATTATGGAGGAGCAGAGGCAGAAGGAGATTACTTGGATTGGAAGTGGCAGCAGGCGTTGTCTATTGATGGAGAATATCTGCTTGGGCTTCCTACGGATATTGGACCTCAGGCACTTGCATATCGAGTGGATTTATTTGAAGAATCAGGCCTCCCAACGGACAGAGAAGAAGTCGCTGAACAATTACAAACATGGGATGATTTTATTGCAGCAGGTGAAATAGTAAAAGAAAAAACAGGTAAAGCATTCCTGCCGAATCCAGGGAACATGTATGCAGTGATGGAAGGGCAGGGGGATGCGAAGTACTTTGATGCGGAAGGAAACATCATTGTTCAAGATAATCCAGCAATTACGCGGGCATATGACTATGCTATGGAAATGATTGATAAGGGTCTAACAACCAATATGGAAGACGGAAGCACAGAATGGTCTGCAGGACTTGTAAATGGGGATTTTGCAACGGTTGTTGCTCCTGCATGGAGAATGACACAAATTCAAGAAAGTGCACCAGATGCAGCGGGCCTTTGGGATATTACACAAATTCCAGAAGGGTCAGGGAATATGGGTGGATCGTTTCTGACGGTACCAAAGGAATCAAAGCATCCACAAGAAGCGTATGACTTAATTGAATGGGTCTTGGCTCCAGAACAACAATTAACTGTCTTCAGAGAACTTGGAAATTTCCCATCTACGCCTTCTGTCTATGACTCTGAAGAACTAGTAAATTATACAAGTGAGTATTTTAATGATGCACCAGTAGGGAAGATTTATTCCGAAGCGGCAGAACGAGTAACTCCAATTCTTGAAGGGCCAGAATCGATTCAAATTGAGAAGATTCTTGGAGATGCTGTGACAAGGGTTCAGGATGGTCAGGATACTCCAGAATCAAGTTGGGATGCAGCAATGAAAAGCTTAGAACGAGAAATTGGCAGGTAATCACAACCTTTATAGGGTGCCGTACAAAGGCGGCATCCTCATATAAAGTAAGGGGGCAAGTGATGAAGGAGAGTTCTGTAAAGAAACCTAAGAAGCTACTAACTCAAAGTAAAAAAGATCATATCTCGGCTTATTTATACATCTCACCTTTTTTTCTATTATTTGCAGTCTTTGGTGTGTTTCCGATTTTGTTTACGGCCTATATCTCATTTCATAAATGGGACATTCTTGGAACAAAGGAGTTTGTGGGTTTAACGAACTATCAATGGCTCCTAACTGATCCACTGTTTTGGAAAGCTCTTGGAAACACCATGAGTATCTGGGTCATGTCAACTATTCCACAGCTGACACTTGCACTTGTGCTGGCATTTGTTTTAAATCAAGCGTTACTCAAAGGTCGACATTTTTTTAGACTAGCTGTATTTCTTCCAAACATCACCTCAGTTGTCGCGGTTGCCATTGTATTTGATGCAATCTTTGGTCAGCATTATGGAATTATCAATTATCTTCTTTCCCTTGTTGGTGTTGAACCAATAAATTGGAAAGCGTCTGTTCTTGGCACACATGTCGCGATTTCAACCATGGTTATCTGGCGATGGGTCGGTTATAACTCCATTATTTACTTGGCTGCGCTGCAAAGTATTCCAAAGGATCTTTATGAAGCAGCAACGATAGATGGAGCAAACAAAATACAACAATTTTTGTTTGTTACCATTCCCATGATTCGACCAATGATCATCTTTACCGTTATCTTATCAACCATTGGTGGAATGCAAATCTTTGCTGAACCTCAGACGTTCTCAGGTATGGGCGGCGGAGCTGTGAATCAAGGTCTTACATTAACTCTATATTTATATGAAGAAGCGTTTCTAAGAAATTCGTTTGGATATGCGTCTGCCATTGCATGGCTGTTATTCTTGATCATTGTTCTGTTCTCGTTACTGAATCTATTTGTGACGCGCAAAATTAAATCTGCTGATTAAGGATGTGAGTCTTATGAGAGAAGTGGGTAGCAAGCCATTTAGTATGGGTAGAATCGGTATATACAGCGCACTTGTTTTCTTTAGTCTGTGTGCGCTTTTCCCCTTATATTGGATGTTTGTCATTGGTTCAAATCACACATCTGCGGTTAGTCAATTTCCACCTGCCATCATGCCTGGAACGGAATTTTTCGTAAATGCCGGTAAAGTGTTTACGAACATTAATTTCTTGCAGGCGTTATTTAACACTTTTATAGTAGCGAGTCTTATTACGATATCTGTTTTGTTTTTCTGTTCGTTAGCAGGTTTTGCATTTGCGAAGCTGAAATTTAGAGGGAAGAATGGCCTGTTTATCTTTGTGCTTGCCACCATGATGGTGCCCGCTCAACTAGGTCTCATTCCTTCATATATGATCGTGAGTCAGCTCGGCTGGATTAACACGTTAACGGCTTTAATTGTTCCAGCAATGGTAAATGCATTTGGAGTCTTTTGGATGAGACAATATATCTCAACAGCCGTTCCAAATGAATTAATTGATGCAGGAAGAATGGACGGATGTTCAAACTTTCGCTTGTACTGGACAGTTGTTCTTCCTATCCTTCGTCCGGCACTCGCCACTCTTGGTTTAATTACGTATATGAATGTGTGGAATGACTTTCTTTGGCCGCTTGTTGTGCTTAAGGATCGTAGTGTTCATACCATTCAAGTTGCGCTTAAGACATTAAATGGAACCTATGCTCAGGATTATAGTATGGTTTTAAACGGAACGTTCTTAGCAACATTGCCTTTGTTGGTGATCTTTTTACTATTCAGCAAGCAAGTGATCGCGGGTATTACAGAGGGAGCAATCAAAAGTTAAAAAGAAACCTTCAATGAATCATTAAAAATATTATACATTCAGAACGAAAACAGGTAGAATGATAGCGTATACATGAAACGATGATTTGAGTTTCTTTAAGCGGTTGATTCTTTTTAAAGGAGAGTGAGTTCGATGCAGAAAGCCAGAGTAGGAATTGTAGGCTGCGGCACAATTAGTGATATTTATCTGCAAAATTGTGTCTCAGATGAGTTTATTGAAATTGCGGCTGTCA
This sequence comes from Alkalihalobacillus sp. FSL W8-0930, assembly GCA_037965595.1. Taxonomy (NCBI): domain Bacteria; kingdom Bacillati; phylum Bacillota; class Bacilli; order Caryophanales; family Bacillaceae; genus Alkalihalobacillus; species Alkalihalobacillus sp. FSL W8-0930. Next base: position 583,877 of record CP150183.1, read on the forward strand.
GTGATTTAAATGAACAAGCAGCAAGAGAAAAAGCAAAAGCTTACAATATTCAAAAAGTCTTAACGCCAGATGAGCTTTACGCAGATCCTGATATTGATATGGTTTTAAACTTAACCATTCCAGCGGCGCACGCTGAAGTGTCACTCAAAGCATTAGAAGGTGGCAAGCATGTGTTTCTTGAGAAACCGTTGTCTATTTCATTGCAGGACGCTGATCAAATCCTGCAGCTTGCCAAAGAGAAAGGCCTTCAAGTTGGTGTGGCACCAGATACATTCTTAGGTGGTGGCTTACAGACCTGCCGCAAGATTATTGATGAAGGCTCAATTGGTAAGCCAGTGGCAGCGACGGCATTTATGATGTCACATGGTCCTGAAAGCTGGCACCCAAATCCATACTTCTACTATCAGGAAGGCGCAGGTCCGCTTTTTGATATGGGACCGTATTACTTAACAGCACTCATTCATCTAATTGGTCCATTCCGCCGAGTGACGGGTTCAGCCCAGTCTGCATTAAAAGAACGAATTGCGACAAGTCCAGAGCGTAACGGTGAAGTCATTCCAGTGAATACGCCAACACATGTAACTGGCGTCATTGACTTTGAAGATGGTGCAGTTGGAACATTAATTATGAGCTTTGATGTCTGGGGAGCTACATTACCTTGGATCGAAATCTATGGAACAGAAGGAACATTAAGAGTACCAGATCCAAACACGTTTGGTGGGCCAGTCTATATTAAAAAAGCAGGAGAACTCGAGTGGACTGAGCTTGCTTTGACTCACGGACACACTGAGAATGAACGAGGTCTTGGCTTAAAGGATATGGCACGTGCTGTTGTCACAGGAAGTCCAACTAGAGCATCTGGTGAGATGGGCTATCATGTACTTGAAGCGATGCATGGTTTCTACACAGCATCCGCGACGAATCAGCATTATGCCATGCAAAGTCAATGTGAGCGCCCCGCGCCCGTTGAATCAAACTAAGGAGGAGATTATATGAAACTAGGAGTTTTCGCCGTATTGTTTGCTGATAAACCATTTGAAGAAATGCTAGATCATATTAAAAGCCTAGGACTTGAAACCGTAGAAATTGGAACAGGAGGCTATCCTGGTAATGCCCATTGTAATCCGGCTGAACTTTTAGCAGATGAATCGAAGCTAAAAGCGTTCCAGCACGCAGTGGAGAGCAGAGGGCTGACGATTAGCAGCTTAAGCGTCCACGGGAATCCCATTACACCTGACAAGGAGTTTGCTGACAAGTGCCATCAGGAATTTCTTGATACCGTTCGCTTAGCAAATAAGTTAGGTGTAGAGGTTGTGACAACGTTCTCAGGTACACCTGGTGCGTATGAAGGAGCAAAAGCACCAAGCTGGCCAGTTGCACCGTGGCCTAACGAGCATGCTGAGATTTTAAAATGGCAATGGGAAGAGAAGCTGATTCCATATTGGAAGGAAGCAGGTAAGTTTGCAAGTGACCACAATGTGAAGATTGCACTTGAGTTGCACGGAGGGTTTTTAGTACATACCCCAGCAACCTTGTTAAAGCTTCGTGATGCAGTGGGTGAGGTAATCGGAGCCAACGTGGATCCTAGTCATTTATGGTGGCAAGGGATCGATCCCATAGCTGCCATTAAAATTCTTGGAAAGCGCAATGCCATCCACTTCTTCCATGCGAAGGACACATATATTGACCAGGAAAATGTGAATATGCACGGACTGCTTGATATGCAATCGTATGCGAATATGCAGGATCGTGCCTGGATCTTCCGCTCAGTTGGCTATGGCCATGATCTGAAGGTATGGTCAGATATCATAAGTGCACTGCGCACAGTCGGATATGACGGGGCTGTCAGCATCGAGCACGAGGATGGACTAATGTCCATTGATGAAGGATTCAGTCGAGCAGTCAGCAATCTTCAGCAAGTATTAATTAAAGATCCAGTACCAGACATGTGGTGGCTATAGAATTTAACCAAGGTGAGAGGGGTACAATCATGAAAAAAATAAAAGTAGCTGTAGTAGGAAATGGAAGTATCGCTAAGTATCGTCACATTCCAGAATACGCAAGCAGAGAAGATGTTGAATTTGTAGCCTTTTGTGATTTTACAATCGAACTGGCAGAAGCGAATGTCGAACAATATGGTGGAAAAGCCTACACAAGCTACGAGGAGCTTTTAGCAAATGAAGAGGTTGATGTAGTAAGTGTCTGCACACAAAATGCGGATCATGCGAAAGTATCAATTGCGGCAGCGAAAGCAGGAGCGCACGTTTTATGTGAAAAGCCAATGGCAACTTCTCTTGAAGAAGCCGAGGCCATGATTCAAGCCGCAGCTGACAACAACGTCCAGCTGATGATTGGGCACAATCAGCGACTCATGCCACCTCACGTAAAAGCAAAAGAAGTGTTAGCATCAGGGCGCTTAGGTAAAGTGCTTACGTTTAAAACGACGTTTGGTCATGGTGGACCAGATGCTTGGAGTGTACAGGGTGATACAAGCTGGTTCTTCGATAAATCCAAAGCATTTGTTGGTGCGATGGGTGATTTAGGTGTACACAAAATTGACTTAATTCGCTGGTTGTTTGATGAGGAAGTCTCTGAGGTTGCTGCATTTGTTGAAACCCTTGATAAGCAAGGCGATGTAGATGACAACGCAACATGCCTATTGCGTATGCAGAGCGGCGCCATAGGGACAATGGCAGCCAGCTGGACGTATTACAAAGGTGAAGATAACACAACGAGTATCTACTGCGAGAATGGTGTGCTTGAAATTATAGACAACGCAGATGAGCAGGTTGTAGTTCGTTTAACAGATGGAACGGTTGAACGATATTCAGTTGGAGCCATCGCAACCAATGAAGAGGGCGGACAGTCTTCAAGTGGAGTCATTGATGCATTCCTCGATGGCATTGTAAATGGAACGGAGCCCGTAATTAGTGGCGAAGAAGGATTGAAATCGTTGAATGTGGTCCTTGCTGCATTAGAGTCTGCAAGTACACGTGCATTTGTGAAAGTAAACTAGTTCTGAGAGGATGATGAACATGGCACAGTTACCGATCGCTTTGCAGTTGTTTACACTAAGAAATGAAACAAAAGAGGATTTTCTAGGAACACTTAAAAAGGTAAAGGAGCTTGGTTACGATGGCGTGGAATTTGCCGGATTCGGTGGCTATGAAGCCTCTGAACTCAAAGCCTTTTTAGAAGAGCTTGACCTAAAGCCTTTTTCAAGCCACGTTGGAATCGAGCTTCTTGAAGATAATGCGGACGAGATCATTGCTTATCACAAAGAACTGGGTGTAGAAACGATGGTTATTCCATATCTTGTCCCAGAACGTAGAACGAGTAAGGATGACTATGTGAAGCTAGCTGAACAATTGAATCACTATGGTGAAAAAGTGAAAGAAGCTGGCATGACTCTTTGTTACCACAACCATGATTTTGAATATGAAAAATATGACGGGGAATTCGGTCTGGATATCATCTTTTCTCAAACAGACGCTGAGCTAGTACAAGTAGAGTTAGATACTTACTGGGCAGAATACGCAGGGATTTCAGCTGTAGAATATGCAGCAAGGTACAAAGGAAGATTACCACTTGCACATATTAAAGATATGGCAGATACGTCAGACCGTACATTTGCTGAAGTGGGCGAGGGAACACTTGATATTAAAGGAATTGTTACAGCCGTTCAAGAGGCCGGGGCCAAGCGTCTTATTGTTGAACAAGACGTCTGCCAAAGACCACCACTTGAGAGTGTAGAGATTAGTATTCGTAACCTGAAAGAGATTTTAGGTTAAGAGTGATAGAAAAAGTATTCAACTAAAATTCAATTAGAAAAGGGCGAATGATTCGACGATCGAATCATTCGCCCTTTTTTTGTCCTGGCCTTTCCCGTCTACAAGACCACGCGTAATCTAAGCATCTCACGATGGAAAAAGATAAGCACTGAGCAGGTTGCGATCATCCCACCAATGGCAATGGTGCGATGTGTGTCTAAAGCATCTCCCAATACGCCAGCAATAAAAGCAGCTAACGGAAGAAGAGCCATTGTGATAAATCGGCTACTTGCTTGAACTCTACCAAGCATATGAGAGGGTGTTAACTTCTGCCGAATCGTTTTCACAACAGGATTAAAGGACGCAGCACAAAAGGTTCCAATGGCATTTGCAATGAGCAAGGTTACAAATGATTCCGCAAAACCGAGCCAGATGAGAGAAGCTCCTCCACCAAAGTATCCTACAAAGAGGATCGCTCGTTGACTAGCTACCTTTCTAATGCCAATGGATAAAAATGAACCAGCAATGGCAGCCGCTCCTCCAAATGAGAGAATCCATCCGATTTGAAGTGGAGTCAAACCGACTGTTGATTGAAGATGAAAGACGAGTAGCGTGAGCGAAAATGTCACTCCAAAACTAATAAGGCCACTACCGATGTTCGTTAAAAGAAGGAGCTTCTCCTTATAAATAAATCGGAACCCTTCTCTTACATCTTGAAAAAATCCACGAGTGGCAGGTTGTTTTGTTGGCGGTGGAACGTTAATAAAAAATAGGGTCAAGAAAGCTAAAAAGAATCCAATACTGTTTGCCATTAATCCGATGCCAGGATGAACAAAAGCAATAAGAAGTCCCCCGAGAGTGGGTCCAATTAAAATGGTTGTATGGTAGAGGCTTGACTCTACTGTATTGGCTAGAGGGAGGTCTTCCTTCTTCACAATAGAGGGAATCACGGCAAACTGTGCCGTATTATAGATCTGTGTGCATAAGCCGATGAGAATTGAAGCAACAACCAATGTAAGAAAATGCAGCATATCTATTACATAAAGCACACTCAGTATTAAAAGAATCACTGCCCTCGTGAAGTCACTCAAGAGCAATAACGTTCTTCTGTGGTACCGATCAATGAATGGTCCAATTAAAGGCATAAACCAAACCGTGGCTTGTCCAACAGCAGCAATTGTCCCCATAGCAACAGCTGAACCCGTTAGTGATAAAACAACAAGAGGGAGAGCAATCAGGTAAATTTGAGCACCTGCAAAGGAGGCAAGGTTGCCTCCCATCAGCCAATAGAACGAGCGATTTTTATGTAACGATTGTATAACCTCACTCACTCTCATTCCACCCTTCATTTAAATAATCCGTAAGACCTCGATCGATATCTGCGAGCTTTGTTTTGTTTAAGCTGTATTTATTTTTCGTAGTTAACACAAGTCTTGCTGATCGCAATTGAGTGAGATGATGATGAAGTGTTGATTTTGGCATATCCAATAGAGACGCTAGTTCCTGTAGGCTTTTGTCTCCTGAATACAAAAGTTTGACCATTTTTAAACGAGCTTCATCTCCTAACGCTTTATACGTTAAGGCAAGCTTTTTATCTGGGATAAGAGGATCGAAAGGATTAATGCTTGCATTAGCAATCGGATAGTAAAACACTTTTGTGCCCTTAAGATCAGCAACAATTGTCCAAGGTCGATACGAAAAATGTGGAATGAGAACAACCTTTGTAACAGATGGTTCAGGAGAGTAATCAACTCCGTCCGTTACATACTGAACGAACGCGTCCAGAGAAGGGTACGTCTTTTGTTTCGCACTTTTTAGTTCGATGTCTCGACACAGCATGTCCTGTAATGCGTGCTGCTGTGGGTGAATGAGCTCCTCAAACCAGCCAGTCATCACTGAAATGAGGTGTTCCTTTAACGGATCTATTTCGGTTGTGCAGATGTACTCAATGTAATCAGGCATGAATGCGATATGTTGATTGGCTGCGGCAATTGTTTTAACGGCTTTTGCATCGCCGCGCGCTGCCAATCTTACAGTCTCTTCTAGTTTTTGATTCAGATAAGGGAGACAATATCTTCGTAGCTCACTTTCATTAAGAGAATGGACAAATGTTTGAAAGGATTCTAACGAATGGTCATCTAGATAGTGCAGTAGCTGTAGCAATGCTTTCCATGTATTACGAGTGTGTACAGTATCCAATTCTGTTTTTAGTTGGATCGAAATGACATCCTGATAAATAGGATCAAAAAAATCTTGCTCTGTCAGGGAATGAGTAATCTTCTTGTGTGTAATGGCGGCAATTCCGAGAGCCGCTTCCCACAAAAGAGAGTGTTTAAATTCAATGGAGTAGCTTTCCCTAATCAAGAATATTCATGTGTTAATCTCCTTTATCTTCCATTATAGATCCATTATAATAGGCTAGACTTATATATTCAATATATTTAGAATATTATATTCGGTAATATTGGAATTATTGTTTTTGCAGGTTTTTCTTGCGCATGACGTAACGTCACAGGCTATACTCTAGATAGATGAGAGGAGCTTACGATGGAGAAACGTTATACGATAGGAGAGTTTGCTAAGTTAACAGGAACAACGGTAAGGACATTACGGTTCTATCATAAGAAAAAGCTCTTAGTGCCTTCTTCATTTAATGAGCAGGGGCACCGTTTGTATGGGAAGGAAGATCTGTTTCTTTTTCAAAAGATCATTACATTTAAGTATTTAAATTATACGCTCGATCAAATTGCCGATTTTATACATGATGAGGATTTGAATTTAACTGAAACCATTTCGTTTCAAAAACGTCTACTTGTAGAGAAGCAAAAAAGTTTACAAAAGGTTATTGAATCGTTGGAGACAGTTGAAGAGGTTGTGAATAGTGAAGTTGAGATTGATGCAGACGTCATTCTTTCATTTATACACACGTTTCAACAAGGTGAAGAGCGAAAGCAGTGGTTATCAACCTTCTTATCACAAGATCTTGTAGATGTACTCTTTTCACTTGAAACACAAAAACAGTATTGGTTGCTATTGAGCGGGTTGGTTAACATAGTGAAAACGGATAGCCCGACAAGCGTTCAAGCTCAAAGCAAGGTACTCGAGCTCTCTTCATCCATTTCTTCCTTATTTACTAAGGAGATGTTGAATGAGCTTGAAACGAATGCTGAAAAAATAAAAGATGCCCCGCCCTTTCTTATGGATCAGGTAAGTGAAGAGATTGAACGCTATTTAATGGATATGCAAAAGGAGATGCAAAAAAATGAAGCAAACAGAGCAAGCGACGAACCAGCGACCTAAATGGAAAGAATTTTGGCAGCTGTTAATGAATTATCGCCCTTCCTACTGGCTAATGGGGGGTGCCATCGTACTAGGATTAGGAGAAACGATTCTTTCCTTACTTGTCCCACTATTAACGATGCAGCTTGTGGATATCTTGTCTGTTACCACAATATCTATGGGACTTGTAGCAGGGCTTGTGGCCGTATTTCTAGCTCAAGCGGTTATGTCAGGTTTCTCGATCTATATGATGACACGTGTGGGTCAACATATGATTGCGAAGCTGCGCGAGGATTTGTGGAAGCATGTTGTAAAACTGCCGATTCCGTTTTTTGATAAACGGAATTCTGGAGAGACAATGAGCCGCATCACTAATGATACAAACGTGGTGAAAGAATTTGTTGTGATGCAAATCATTCCATTTTTCTCTGGCCTCATTTCAATCATTGGTTCTGTGATCCTACTATTAATCATTGATTGGAAGATTACATTAATGATGCTAGTGATCATTCCCATTGCATTTGCGATTTTGATGCCACTAGGTCGAAAAATGTATCGTGTATCTAAGGCAACGCAAGACGAAACGGCTGAATTTCAAGGAGATCTTGGACGTGTACTATCTGATATCCGTTTGGTGAAATCTTCACTCGCTGAACCAAAAGAAGAAGAAAAAGGGATCTCACGAATTACAAAGCTGTTTACGTACGGACTAAGAGAAGCCAAGATCAATGCAATTGTGTCTCCGCTTATGATGACAGTCAACCTAGTCATGCTTGTTTTCTTAATTGGATATGGGGGATTCCGAGTATCTGAAGGAACATTAAGTGCCGGATCACTTGTTGCTATCATCTTATATATGTTTCAAATCATCGTTCCGTTTAGTCAAATGGCCACCTTTTTTACACAATCGCAAAAAGCGATGGGGGCGACTGAACGCATTCGAGATATTATGAATGAGGTAGTGGAAACTGACGATAACCAAGAAAGAACTGACACGAGTAAAGCGCGCGAAGGACTAATCTTTAGGGATGTATCGTTTGGATATACAGAGAATAAACAGATTCTGGATCAGTTATCCTTCACGGTTGAAAAAGGGAAGGTTACAGCATTTGTTGGCCCGAGTGGTGCTGGTAAAACGACTGTCTTTTCATTAATTGAACGCTTTTATCAACCTCAACAAGGTACACTCACGTATGAAGGGAACGAGCTTCAGGCATTCGGGCTAAGAGAATGGCGCAGCAAGATTGCGTACGTTTCTCAAGAAAGTCCAATGATGGCCGGGACTATTCGCGATAATTTGTCTTATGGACTTGATGGAGTGACCGATGAAGAGATTGACGTGGCGATTAAGCAGGCGAATCTAGGAGAATTCATTGAAGGATTACCTGATGGATATGATACACAGGTTGGGGAGAGAGGCATTATGGTATCTGGCGGTCAGCGCCAACGCCTTGCGATTGCACGAGCAATCATTCGAGATCCTGAACTCCTTCTTCTTGATGAGGCAACCGCTCACTTAGATAGTACGTCGGAAAGCCTGGTTCAAGAGGCTCTTCAAGGACTCATGAAAGGAAGAACAACACTCGTGATTGCCCACAGGTTATCCACCGTTAGACATGCGGACCGATTAATCGTACTTGAAAAAGGACGGGCAACGGGAATTGGTACACATGATGAGTTGATTCAAACGCATGATGTGTATAGAGAGATGGTTGAACAGCAATTTGAATCCGTCTCTGTTGGAGAGTGATAAAGATAGAAACGCTGGGTCATACCATTAATGTAGATAGTAAAATACGAACATAGCAAGATATCCGCTACAGGGGAATCCCTCCCTTTCCGTGGGTACGGCCCATAGCCGTCAAGTTAAGTAAAATCGGTTTAACTATAGACGATTCTTCGTTAGGATGGGGGTTTAACCAGTCCTAGGGAGGGATCGTTTGTGTCTTTAAAAGAGGAGTTCAGTACGTTTGCGAAAACCGTGTTGGACGTTTTATCTGTACCGAACCTTCGCCAATCTGCCCGAGATGTTGGGTTTGTACAGCGTCTAAAGAAATTAAAACCTGAGGATTTCCTAAGTATTTGTTCCTTTCTTCCTCAACCCGTCGGTGCGACAGAGTTAACACAGCTTTGCGGGGCTCTTTCACGTGAATCCAATACCCACCTTTCCAAACAAGCCTTACATCAACGCTTCGATGAAAAAGGAGCGGCTTTTTTGAAGCATGTGTTTTTTCAATTGGCGGCCAAACAAGAGTTGATGGCCATGCCACCTCTTCCTGAGACCCCGTTTTCTCGGATCCGCATCTTAGATGCGACTTCATTTGAACGACCAAAGAAAGATGGTACTTCTTCAGATGGAGCGAAAATTCATTTAGAGTATGAGCTATATGAGGGGAAATTTTTGCATACCTTACTTTCCGGTTCAAGAGAAAGTGACCATCACGCCGCCTATGCATTAGCCGATACGATTCAACCAGGTGATTTGATCATCCGTGATCTCGGCTACTTTTCTGGCGACCATTTGAAACAAATCGATCGTGCAGGCGCTTCTTATATCACGCGGACGCCGGCCAATATGACCTATTGGACTAGAGATGATCAAGGGGAACGAATCCAAATCAAACCAGAAGAAGATGCGAAGCAGCTAGAACCGGGAGCGATCAAAGATTATGGGGTCATCCAATTAGGGGTCAAAGGAAAGAACACCCTTCAAACCCGTGTCATCGTGCAACGATTGACAGAGGATCAACAAAACAAGAGGAAAGCCGGTTTACGAAAAAGAAGACGGAAAGGGGGTCATACCCAATCCGCCGACAAAAAGGATCATACCCAAATCCTTGCCACTAACCTAACACAGGAAGAAATGGATGTGCAAGCATTGTATCCGATGTATTCCTTACGCTGGCAAGTCGAGATTCTTTTCAAAACGTGGAAATCCCTTTTCGCCATTGATCACGTGCGCGCGATGAATCCAGATCGGTTTCTCTGCCACATGTATGGGAAACTTATACACATTCTGCTTTCCTCGATGGTGGCGTTTCAATGCCGGTTCTATCTTCATCAAAAGCACCACCTCGAAGGCAGTGAATACAAGTGTATCCATCATGCCAAAAGGGCTATAGAAGAGTCAAAAGGATACGCTCTCTATCATCGTTCTTCATTAGAAGACGTTCTAGAAAATATCTACGAGAGCATTTACCGACATGGACGAAAAGACCATCGCCACCGCCATCAAAGTCCCTATGACATCTTACAGATCGCCTATGAAACACATGCGCGTGTGGAGTAAAACGGTAGAATCCGGTGCAAAAAAAAATAGAAAAAGAGCCAATCTACCCATACGTACCCTGATGGAAAATACTAGATCCACTACAAGAGAAAGGATGAGCTCTTTCTTTTTCCTTTCTTAACTTGACGGCTATGGGGTACGGCCTCAGCCCCTTCAGCGGAAAAGGCGCCGCTACAGTGTCTTCACCACGTACTTATCCACAGGAGTCTCGGGTTATCCCTCCGCTTGTTTTGTAAAAATACGAATGGCGAAAGATTTGTTGAGTCTTTCGCCATTTTTCAATTGATTTTTAGTTATATCTCAGGCACTTCTTCTTTTACGATTTTAAATCGTAAGCAGAAAGCGCATAGATTTCTTTAAATTGTGCTTGTTTATATAAATGAATAGCTGCGACTGAATCCACAGACACACAAAGGGTAATGGTTTGAATAGAAGAGAACGAAAAGATCCAGGAAATTGTGGCATGTAGCAGCTGTGTACCAACCCCTTTTCCTTGGCTAGCAGCATCCACCGCAAAGAAATGGATATCTGACTCACCGAATTGCGGACTAACCTCAGCATAAATATAGCCAATAACACTCTCATTTTCCTTATAGAGTAATAAGCGATGTGTTGGATCAATGGATTCGATCATCTCGTCAGCTGTTAAGTAAGCTCCTGGAAAATGAGTCTGATGAAGAGCTATAAAGGCATCCTTATGGATAAGTTCAAATGGTTTAATTTCAGAGGGAGCTTCCTGTGGCTCATAAAATGAACGATCCAATGTAAGAATAAGGTGATTTCCCTGAAATGTAGCGCCAAGCGTTTTGGCAAAATGAACAGTATCTTTATTCGAACTATTTATAAAAAATGAGTACTCTTCGATCGACATAGGGACGTGGTCGATTAAACCTTTCCAGAGCTCAAACGCCAGATCCTCATTCCAATGATTTTTAAAGTATGGTCCCCATATCTCCGCAGATCGATCGTCTTTATCAAGATCAAAGCCAAGAAACCCAATTAATTCTTCATTCATAAAGATTCCTAGAGCTGAATCCTCCAACGGGAGATCTGAGAATTCGTTTTCAAGCGACTGTTGGATTTCTTTTGCTTCTGTTCCAATGTAGCCAATATGCTTAGATGAGTGCTGTTGACACTGCGAAAGAAACACTGAAAGACTCTTACTATTTTTAATAGAATCTAGTCGAATCACCTGTATCCTCTCCTTTACTCACTTTATCTTATCATATAAAAGAAAGCGGTTTAACTAGAATATGACAAGGGTAGACAAAGCAGGAGGGACAAGTAAACGATTCAAATATATAGAAAATATCTGCGCCAACTACATACAGCATACGAATCTCTCAAACCCAAATTGAGAAGGAGTTTTTTTATGCAAAAAAAGTTAGCTACACCGATTTGTCTTGTCGCCCTGTTCACGCTTGCACTTCCGTATCAAGCACTTGCTAATGAGGATGAAAGTGCAACTTCCATCTTAAAGAAATCGAACGAAGCCATGCTTGAGCTTGAGAGCTACTCAAGTGAAACGCATATTGAAATGACCATGATGGGAATGGGTGAAGAAGTCACCATTAAAATGGACTCAAAAGAAGATGTCATATTAGAGCCATTTGCGATGCACCAAACAGTTACAACTTCAATGGCAGGTGAAGAAGAGACATTAGAGACGTATTGGACAGAGGAAGGCTTTTACCAGGAAACGGCTGATGGAGAGTGGGTTAAGCTTCCAATGGAATTATCAGATGGTTTGGATGAATTAATGGAATGGGCCATGGCAAGTGATCAGGTGGAGCAAGCTGAGTTATTTGGGGACGACATGAGTGTAGAGGACAACGGAGATTCGTACATATTGACTTATGAAGGTGATGGGCAAGATTTAGAAGAAGCAATGAAAGAATGGATGGACATGTCTATGGGGCAGGATGAGGACATGATGATGGAAGAATTGATGGCAGACATCACGTATAATGATGTCAAATATGAGATGACGATTGAAAAAGATACTCATTATATGACAAATTTAACGATGCACCTTGATATGGATATGGAGGTTGAAGGGGAAACAACCAACATGACTCAAAAGATTGAGATGGATGTTCATAACTTTAACGGTGTAGATTCGATTGAAGTACCAGCGGACGTGCGTGATAATGCGCAAATGCTTGATGAAATGGAAGGTGGAGCATTACCGGATACAGCCTCAAACAATCCGATGCTAGTTGTAGCTGGTGGACTGATCACGGCACTCGGTGTATTCCTTTTTGCTCGTAGAAGAATCACGCACGCTTCGGCGTAACATATGAAAAGGACTAGCTCCCAAGCTAGTCCTTTTTTCTATCTATGTTAACATAATGAATCCTTTGGTTTCGGGTTGGATAACCCAAATAGCGGGCGAATATATAATGCTAGAGCTGTTCCAAGTATCGCCATCACAGCCCAGACCCAGCCATGTAGGCTAAATGAAGCAATCCCGCCGAAATAAGCGCCAATATTACAGCCGTAAGCGAGTCGTGCACCATAGCCCATAAGGAGTCCACCGATCACAGATGCACCGACAACCCCAGGCTTTACACGTTTAGGTCGGAATGTTCCCTGCAATGCCGCTGAAACAAACGCACCAAGCATAATACCAAAGTTTAAAACACTTGTTGAATCCGCTAAGACTGTGCTTGATAATGCCTCAGCATTTGCTCCTGTGAAATAATCCCACGAAGCGACATCGACACCAACAAAGTCTAGAGCCTTTCCTCCCCAAAGTGCAAAGGCTGAAGTAATCCCCCAAGGAGTTCCACGCACAGCTAATACAAGTGCGTTCAGCACAGCAAGAACAATGGCCGCGGAAAATAAAGGCCATGCACCACGCAGGATCTTTTTGAAGCCCGATGTCGTTGTTAGTGGCTTCATTTTAGGAGGATTCTTCCACTTAGCAAACATCACGGTCCCAAAATAAATCAGTGCGAAGAGACCCATTTGCAGAGCCCAGCCACCAAAGAAACCAAAACCGGTTGTCTCAGCAAGGGAGATTGGTTCAAGCTGAGGAGTCGTTTGCCAATATGCCATGTGATACGCACCAATGACAGAACCGACAATGAAAAAGAAAAGTGTGACAATCATTGAGGAAGAACCTCCCCCAACGGAATAGAGTGTTCCAGATGCACAGCCACTCCCTAACTGCATACCAATTCCGAACATGAATGCACCAACTAATAAACTTATCCCAACTGGTGATACATAACCCGTTGGTTCAATGCCTGTGAAGCTAAAGCCAGATGAGAAGATAAGGGCAAACAATGTTGTTGCCACGGCAAGCATTAACATATGAGCTTGAAGACCTTGCACATTACCCACCGAAACCAGTCGACGGAATGCAGACGTAAATCCGAAGCGTGCATATAATAAGGCCATCCCTAAAGCAAGGCCAATGAGAAATAAGAACCCTTGCACCCAATCAACAACAAGTACGGTTGTTGTGAATAAAGCAATAATAGCAAGTAACCCAAGAATGACGTACGGCGTTTGTATGGATTGAAGCGGGCCCTTAACGGTTGTAGATCGCTGATTCCAATTGCTTGGAATATCTGTTGATGAGGACTGAGCCATAAATGAATAACCTCCGTTCAAAATGATGAAAATATAAAAACAAGACGATATGGTGTATACCCAAAAGAATTGTAATTAAAACCAATAAGTATAATCGGATATTATTACATATAGAGTTAGATTACAAGAGTTGTGCCCTTAACAATTAAAAAACGAGTGACCAGTTTAAGGGTCACTCGCTCTTACGATTACTTAATAATAACGATTACTTAATAATCTGAGTCTCGCCAATAACAGGAAGTGGCTTTGTTTGTCCATTAGCTACATTCACTACACCAAGGATAAATAGAACAAGCATCAGTATTCCGAAGAGAGGGGTTAAAAGAGTACTGATTAGGCCAGGAAGTATTTCGAGAAGGAAGAAACCTACTGCCCACACAATCGTAACAAGCACACCTTGATTCGTATGGAATCTGGCGAAAGGAGAATCCTTTGCAACAAATAATGGGATCAAAAATAAAATCGGTAAGTAGGCAACGATGGAAACCAGCTTATTGTCTGTAATGTCTTTGTTTGCTTCTTTCATAGTATATTCCTCCTTAGGAAATGTTTTGATCTACTATGTATATACCCAATTACAAACAAAAAAGTTTCAAGAATTGCGAAGAATAAGAATATAGTATGACAAATATTCTTTATTTTCCAATTGCTAGTTAAAATGTAACAAAAAAAGAAACCTTACATGCCAGAAGCATGAGAGGTTTCCTTCTTATTAGCAGCTTTTTCGTCGCGTGCTTGCTGTTTCATACGTGCTAATTCAATAATTCCGTAGGAGATTCTCATAATGAGATAAGCTGGAACACTTACTCCAAAAAAGATCACAGTAGCTGGGAATGACATCATCGCGTAAAAAGTGGTTCCGAGTGCAACAATCATAAGGATGGACAGCAAAGGGTTCACAGCCATTAAGAAAAAGGCTGTTTTGAATACTTGGCGGATGTTTAATTCGTAATGCACGTAAACAGGAAAGACGAACAATGTTCCAAGCGCAACAAGTAACGTCACAAAAAGAACCGGGTAATAGAAGTAAGCGACTACTCCTTGACCTGAGAAGGTAAGGAGAAACTGAAGATCGACATACAAGATAAAGCCAATAACGATTAAAACCAATCCGATAAGATTAGCCCGAATGAAGTCTTGTTTTAAATAGGAAAAGAATGTTTTAAATACAGGAAGATCTGATTCACCCATGATCCATTTTCTAAGAACGGCAAACATTGCAAATGTCGCAGGAAAGATAGTGAATAGAATAAGGCCAGCTAATGTGAAGCCAAGCCAAAGTAAATTAAGGTAAGCCATACGAGTAATCCATTCAGCAATCTTTTGCAAACCTCCCATTGGTCCACGCATATCCATGTATCAAACCCCCTATTGGTTTAAGGTGCGAATTCAAAAATGTATGCAACGTATAAACGAGAGACGTCTACTAACATGTTACGTTCACTATACCATGTTTATCCCTTTAAGTGAACGCTTACATTTAGAGGTTGTCTATCGTTCATCATTTTATTTATACGAAAGGGGGATTAATAAAAATTGGCGAATCTCAAATGTTTAAGATTCGCCAGTAGATAGCCTTTAAGGCATGATATCTGCTACAATTTCCTTCGTTTCAAGTGTGCCAAGATCGTAGACCATCTGGTACACCTCCCTTAGGTCATTTTGAGTTTGGTCTTTCTCTTGATCAGCAGCTTTTTCATCAAACGGATTTTTAAACACTTGATTTTGATCAAAGTCCTCAGATTTCACTCGCTCTAGCAAGCCGGCAAGCTGTTCCTTTTCTTTGTCTGTCGCGTAAATTTGATATTGAATCGTGTTATCAGGCATTTTCTCTTTATTTATGGACATCATCGCCATATCTAATGTGACATAATAAGACTCGCGTTTAAAGGTAGACATAGGCACGCTTCCTTTCTGAAATGTATGTGTTGTTCATGCTATACCCACATTTCAGACATTTACACGTCTATTGGTCACTTGGGAAGACGAGACCGATTTGTCTACGGGCTTCATCCAGTACTTGAAGCGTAATGGCTGAATTCTTATGACTGTTTTCTATGGACTCCATTGTCTGATCAGAAACAAGCTTAGCAAATTCAATGGCCTCATAGTACATCGGATTCTCGTGCTGTTCTTCTGATATTAATGTTTCTGTTTTATTGATTCTGTCATGGTGTGTGACAGAATGAAAATCACTCCAGTGTTTAATGACTATACTTCCATTCTCGCCTTGAATTTCAGAAGGGATGATAGATTGGGTGATCTTTGAATGATTAATGATGATCTGAGATTCATCATATTTTAATAAGATGCTACCAGCGCCATCAACACCAGATTCAAGCATATGTCCTTGAGCTCGAACTTCATTTGGGCGACCGAACAGTGCAATCATTGGATAGACTCCATACACACCTATATCCATTAAAGAACCATTTGAGAACTCTGGCTTAAAGGCATTTTGAATGTCTCCATTTTTATAAGCGTCATAGCGTGAGGAGTACTGACAGAAGTTTGCGAATCCTGAACGAATGGTGCCGAGCGTATCTAACTTCTCTTTTACCGTTAGGAAATTCGGCAGCTGTGTTGTTTTCATTGCTTCCATTAATACCACGCCGTTCTCACGTGCAGCTTCGGTCATTTTAGCCCATTCCTCATAATTTGAAGCAGCTGGCTTTTCAACCAACACATGTTTTCCGTGTGAAAGCATGAGAATGGACTGATCAGCGTGAAGGGAAGTGGGGCTAGCAACATAAACAGCATTAATATATGTACTTGCTGCCAACTCCTCAAGCGAAGTATATGTATACGTTACACCGTGTTTTTGGGCGAACTCAGTTGCTCGTTCCTCTGTTCTTGAATAAACAGCTACAACCTCATAGTCATTCAGTTCTGATATCGCGTCAAGCAACCGTTCCGTTATGAAGTTCGTTCCGATTACACCAAGTTTAATCGTCATCTGCATTTCCTCCTACTATATGAAATGCCATCATCGTACCACTCTTTTTCATTCTTCGCATCTGATAACCTTATTAAGGGGATTCCGCTTTCCTTCCTTTAGCAAATAGAATATAGTAGGACTTGATTACTAGATAAATTCAATATATTATCTTTAAAAAGAAGTACTTAAAAGGGGGTTAGTCACATGGTTATGCAACTTTCTGAACAAAATCAAACACTAAACATAAAGAACTTTCAAGACTTTGAAGAAGTAGCTACACAGGTACTACTTTTGTTAAGTCATCAGATACACGTTAATACTCTGTTTATAGCTAAAAATGATAAAAAAACAAACCGCATCATGCATGCGATTAATAAAGATGAAGTTCTCTTACGTGTGGGAGAGGAATTGGATTACAACCAAACTCTTTGCAAGCTAAGTGTGGATTACGGTGAGAGGGTATTAGTCATTCCAAGCTTAAATGATGATGAAGAGGCTTGTCTCCTAGATCCAGTTAAACAGTTAGGTACAGGAAGTTTCATTGGGATTCCAATCTACGATGGGTGTGGAGGGGTATATGGCACGATCTGTGGCTTAGATAATGAAATCATTGGGTTTTCGGAAAATGATATAGAGCTTTTCCGAACAATGGCTTCGTTATTAACATATGTGCTGGATCTAGAATATGCTCACGAACAGCTTTCTGACTTATCTGCTCCACTTGTACCTGTTGCAAAAGGAATTGGTGTCTTACCTGTCATTGGAAGTATTACATCGCTACGGATGGAATCGATCGTTGATAAGGTGATGACTCTTAGCAATAAGCTGGAATTACATTATTTACTCATTGATGTATCAGGGATCATTAGTTTAGATGAAGACACAAGTGAACAACTGTTAAGGCTGGCTCATATGCTTAAGCTAATAGGAGTTAAAACCATGTTCACTGGAATTAGACCGGATCTCGCAATGAAGATTAATCGTCTGCGTACGAGTTTCATGAAAGTACAAACGTTTGGAACCTTAGCTCAAGGCTTAGAAAGTATAGGGTTTATCCCACCTGAACTGTCAAAATCATAAGGATTTTGCTGAACCATCTGTCGAAAAAAACAGATGGTTTTTTTATTTTAACGTATTCTTATTTATTTTTACATATTCGTAACTTTTAAGCGGGTTATACCGTATACTTCTTAACAGTGTATTTACACAGGTGATTTGTTTTCTACTCTTATTCTACGAAAAAAGTAGTTTAGTTTAGGCACTGAATTTGATATAATCATCTTTTGATGTATATGAAATGGTTTGAACTCTTTTTTTGGTGGAATAGAGAATCAAGTATGTCTAAAGAAGTGCAACCGATTAACGCGCTAATTTCTTGAAATGAAAGAGAGGAGCACCAAGTCTTATGGAAAAAGTAAAGTCTGCGCTAAGCCGATTAAAGTTGTATTGGTTAGCTGTATTCATGTTAACAATTAAATCATATATTCTTTATAAAGTTGGGTTTAACATCTCAGCAGATAATATGCTTCAGGAGTTTATATTGATTATTAATCCTTTAAGCTCTGCTGTACTATTCTTTGCAATCGCTCTGATGTTTAAGCACCGACTTCGCAACATCATGATTGTTGCTTTCAGTATCATTGCTACTCTAGTTTTATACTTTAACTTGTTATACTACCGATTTTTCACAGATTTCTTAACGTTACCGGTCCTATTTCAAACAAGTAACTTAAATGATCTTGGAACAAGTATTGTAGGATTAATGCATTTGGGTGATTTATTAATCGTCGCAGATATTCTTATCCTGACATTACTCATCGTGACAAAACGTGTACCAGCCGTTCGTCGCTTAAAGCGTGAACCGGTCATCCTCATGTCACTGGCTGTTGTGCTTTTTTTAGCTAACTTATCGATTGCACAAGCGGAACGCCCACAGCTGTTGTCTAGATCGTTTGACCGTGAGTTACTCGTTAAAAACATCGGACTATTAAACTATCACGTTTATGATGGATATATCCAATCACAGTCTCGCGCGCAGCGTGTGTTCGCTGATAGTTCAGATATTGTAGAAGTGAAGAATTACGCTCAAGCTAACCATAAAGAGCCGGATCCAGAACTCTTTGGAATTGCTGAAGGCAAAAACGTTGTGATGATTTCACTTGAATCATTACAAACATTTGTCATTAATAACACAGTGAATGGAGAAGAAGTAACCCCATTCTTAAACGACTTAATTGAAGATAGTTATTATTTCGAGAATTTCTATCATCAAACGGCGCAAGGAAAAACATCGGATTCTGAGTTTATTGTAGAGAATTCTATGTTTGGCCGAGACAGTGGTTCGGTCTTCTTCACACATGGTGGCAATGAGTACAATGCACTTCCAGAGCTTCTAAGTGATAAAGGCATGTACAGTTCCGTTATGCATGCGAACAACAAAAGCTTCTGGAACCGCGATATCATGTATCAATCACTGGGTTACGATCAATTCTTTGATGTGAATAGCTATGAAGTAAATGAAGAAAATTCAGTAGGTTGGGGTCTGAAGGACGTTGATTTCTTCGAACAGTCCATTGATCTTCTACAATCACAGCCTAAACCTTTTTATACTAAGTTCATTACCTTAACCAATCATTTCCCATTTGAACTAGATGAGGAAGACAAAATGATTGATGAGTATGATTCCAATAGTGGAACACTGAACCGTTTCTTCCCAACGGTTCGTTACATGGACCATGCGTTAGAGCGCTTCTTTGAAGAGATGAAGGAAGCTGACCTATATGATGATACAATCTTCATTTTATATGGTGACCATTATGGAATCTCTGAGAACCACAATAAAGCAATGAGTATGTATCTTGATAAGGATGAAATCACTCCTTTTGATACCGTTCAGCTTCAACGTGTACCAATGATCGTTCATATTCCTGGACACGACAAGCATGAAACCATTGATACAGTTGGAGGCCAAATCGATGTGAAACCTACACTGATGCACCTGTTAGGTCATAGCACAAGAAACGACATCCAATTCGGAACGGACCTTTTCTCACCTGAAAATGAATCTATGGCCGTATTACGTAATGGAAGTGTGATTACGGACGATATCGTTTACACAAACGGTACGTGCTATAACAAAGATGGAGAAGAGATTGAAGCTGAATCATGTGAGCCATATGTGGAAAAAGGGCTGCAAGACCTTGAACACTCCGATCGCATTATTTATGGAGATTTATTCCGATTCTTTGATTCACAAGAAGATAACGAAACCGAACCAGATGAAGAAGATGCCGCATAAAATGAGCCACCACGATATGAGTATCGTGGTGGTTTTTTTACATATAAAAAAGTGAAGGGCCAAAGAATGGGACCCTTCACTAACTGTTTTTAATTCATTGGATGAGGTGGTTCTTGATCTTGAGATTTAGGAGAATCTTTACTCTCAAGCTTATTCTCGAATTTAGAAAGCTGACGTTTTGCAAACTCGCGACCGCCAATACCAAATGCAATAGCAAAGGCAACAGCTAAGCTACCAAGAATAAGTAAGAACGCTAGATTTACAATGGATGTAGCAAATCCTAATTGATCAAGTGTCATAAAAACAGCAAACAGGATAATGACGTACTTTACAATGTTTGCAGAGAATGAGCTTCCAGTGTAACGAGCAATCAGTTGCTGAAGAAGGTTTGCGGCTACTAATCCAAGTCCTAAAATCAACAGTGCACTCACGAGCATTGGTAAGTAAACGATGATTGCATTTCCAATCTGGTTTAATACGTTTAATCTCAGAACATTTAATGCCTCTACTGTAAAGAACAGAATGATGAGAACTTTTACAATCTGTCCAAGGATCTCGGCAAGCTGGAAACGTGGTGTTCCATCACTTGTTGGTCTGAAGCCAAAGTATCCATAGATGGAGTTAATGCCTGTGCGGTTTAAAAGACTTACTAGCAGGCCAGATACAAAGCGAGCAAGATAATAACCAACAATCACTAGAACAATAGCAACAAAGATGTTAGGGATCATTCCAATCACTCGATCAAGAACAGACACGATCGGTTGAGAAATCATTTGGATATTTAATGCTTCAAGTGCAATCGTAATGACTGGGACAAGAAGAACAAACATCACAATGTTTGAAAGGACGGTAGAAAGAGTTTCCTTTGGAGGTTGCTCTTGCTTCCCTACATAAATTTTATTAAAAAAGCGATCAATCTGTAAGCCATTTAAAAGATTGTAGACAAGGTTGCGAACAAACCTGATTACGATAATCCCGATCGTTAAGATAATTGCGGCAGCAAACAAGTTAGGCAAGAATGCAAGAAACTTTTGCATCATACTTGAAATGGGTTGAGAAACAGAGTTCATGTTCAACGCGTCAAGTATACTCGGAATAAATAATATGAAAACTAAGTAATAAGCAATGGTGGCTAATGATTTTAACGTGTCGAGGCCCTTTTCCTCAGTTGGAACGACTCTTCCTCTTGCTAGAAGTCGTTGAACTCCCAGTTTCTTAAGCCCTTTTTCCAATATTCCCTTCACAATCGTCGCTACTGCAAATGCAAGCAATAAGAGCAATAATGCATACACCACGTTTGGAATGTTGGATACAATCTGGTCAAACATGTTTCTAAACGAGTCAGTTACACCATTCAAAAAATCATCTCCTAGTATATAAAATATGTACTACAAGGATTTCATTCCTTTAAAGTAGGTGTGTTAAACATGAGAATGTTTATAAAAAAATTATTCATACGAAAAAGGCCTCTGAACAAGAGTCAGAGGCCTTTCAAACATTAACCGTTAATGACACTTCCGCCATTTACATGAATCATCTGTCCTGAAACGTAGGATGAGTCACTTGAAGCGAGATAGACATAAGCTGGGGCGAGCTCTGCAGGTTGTCCAGCGCGCTTCATTGGAGATTGATCGCCGAACTGTGCCACATCTTCACCAGGGAAGGAAGCAGGAATCAGTGGTGTCCAAATAGGACCTGGAGCCACGCCGTTTACGCGAATGCCTTTTTCCACTAAGTTTGTGGCAAGAGAGCGGGTGAGAGCGACAATGGCTCCTTTTGTTGCGGCATAATCCATGAGAACAGGATTCCCTTTATACGCGACAATGGATGCAGAATTAATGATCGAGCTGCCTTCTTTTAGATGTGGCATCGCGGCCTGGATGAAGTAAAAGTATGAGTAGATATTTGTCTGGAATGTCCGTTGAAGCTGAGAGGCAGAGATGTCCTCAATTTTTTCTTGATAATGCTGCTCTGCTGCGTTGTTAACAAGAATATCAAGCTGCCCAAATTCATCTACCGTTTTCTTCACAGCATCGTGACAAAACGTTTCTTCACCTACGTCTCCACTCACTAGAAGGCAAGAGGCACCGTGCTCCTCTACTAATTGCTTTGTTTTCTTAGCGTCTTCATGTTCATTCAAATAGATGATACTGACGTTTGCACCTTCTTTTGCAAAAAGAATCGCGACAGCTCTCCCAATTCCGCTGTCCCCACCAGTAATTAACGCCGTTTTCCCTTTTAACTTAGAACTTCCTGTGTACGATGGATCATCGTAAAGGGGCTCCGGCTTCATTTCACTTTCAAATCCTGGTTGAACAGACTGTGTTTGTGCTGGCTTGTTCTTCATTTGTTCCTGTTTTTGTTGGATATCTTTTTGACTGGACATGAAAACACTCCTCTAAACTGATTCGTATTAGTCTTTACCTTTTCATTTGAAAATATAAACGTAGAGTAAAGTAAATCAGGCTGGGGGATAACTAAAAATCAATTTGAAAAGGCGAATGATTCGATTACAGAATCATTCGCCTTTCGTGATTTAATTTGAACAAGCGGAGGGATTCTCCTGTAGCGGGTTATTTGCTAAATTCGTGTTTTACTCGCTACATTAATATTATGTCCCGCCCTCACGGTGATTTTTAAATCTATCAGTATAGCTCTGAAAGAGTGACAATCGGTCCTTCTGGCAAGAGGTTGTCTGGCTCGGGTTCAAGTGTGATCGCGATAGCCTCGAATAAGTCTTCAATATTCGTATCGGAATCAAGGTCATATACGATGGCACCTTCTCCTTGTTCATTTGTTGTAAAGGAGCCTGAGGGTAATGGTGTTTCATCTTGGAATAACCAAATTTGATAGACCTCTGAATCCACAGGTTCAGGCATTTGTTCGACCTGTACAATTAATTTGTAGCCATCTTCTTGTTGAACAATGGAGGCCTGACCAACATGCTCATTTTCTTCACTTTCAGAAAGGAGAGAGGTTGAAGTGATCACTTGTTCGATCTGCGCCGTTCCAGATGAAGGCGGTTGTTCTGCATCATTTATTTGGCTAGCTAAAAGGTCGCGCTCTAGTTCTGTATTAGCAAGTTCTGATTGCGAATCATTTAATTGATTTATCGTATAGATGTTTATTCCGATCGAAGCGATTAAACCGGCTGCAATAATCTGAGCCCATGGCTTCCATTTATTTTTCTTTTTAGTTGGTGTGTTAATTGGAGTAATAACATCATTCTCTGGCTTCTTTTCGGTTGTAGATGGTTTCTCATCTTCAACAATCGATCCTAGAATTCGTTTCTTCATGCCACTAGGCGGTGTGTGCTGTGTTGAATGTTCAGATATATCATTATTAAATTCAAAGAGCTCCTGTAACTGCTGCTGGCACTCTTCGCATTCTAATAAATGGAGTTCAAATTCTTCTTTCTCTTTTGGATCAAGGTGATCATTAAAATAGTCAAGTAAGTTTATGCATTTGTTATCACTCATAGATATCGCCTCTTTCACCCTTCCTGTTAAGAGTCTTACGTAGTTGGGTTAGTGCTAAACGTAGCCTGCCTTTAACAGTTCCAAGGGGAATCTTGCAAATCTTTGCTATGTTCCTTTGTGGTTCTCCGTCAAAGTAAAATAACTTAACTACATGCTGTTGTTCTTCTGGTAAATGGGCCAGAGCTTTTTGGATGGTCTGGCTTTCTTCTTTAAGAACAACAACTTTCTCTGGTATTTCTAGATCTGGCTCAGCGTCTCGGTCCTGAAACTCCACTTCCGTTACCTTTTTCTTTCTAATCTGATCAATGGCTGCGTTTCTAGCGACGGTCAAAAGCCAAGAGGAGAACTTTCCTTTACCTAGATCATAATTGGCTTTATTTTGCCAAAGCTTCATAAAAAGATCCTGCATCAATTCTTCAGTTAATCCCTCGTCCTTTGTAAATCGATAAATGAATGAAAATAAAATTCGTTCATACCGATCATACAGCTCCTCAAGAGCCTTCTTATCATGCTGAACAATTTGTTGATATAATTGTTCGTCGGTAAGATGTGGCATGTATAACTCCTTTGTACGCTGCTCCCTTGTATTAGAAAGTCTCTCCATAGGTAACCTGCATTAATACAACACCGTAATTGTTAGACTTCCTTTCATTAAGCATACGTAAATTGAACGGACTTGGATCATTAAGCAAGATAAAAACCCCGTTAACTTTTTATTGTATCCGTTTACTCTCTATAAATCTATCATTTGAGGTTTGAAATTTCTTCTTGAAGGTATAGAAAACAAGCTACATAAAAATTAGGAGGAATGTTTAAATGACAAAAATATTGATACCTTATTACTCATCTTACGGTCATGTCTTTCAGCTTGCAAAGGCAGTGGAAGAGGGTGCAAGCAGAGTAGAGGGGGCAGAGGTACGTTTAGTGAAGATTCCTGAATTTAAGGAAGTAAAAGAAGCGATGTCTGCACAGGATGCTTACGTAGAGGCACAAAAAGCTCAAGATCGTATAGAGGAGGCAACGCATGATGATCTAGTATGGGCTGACGGAATCATTTGGGGCTTCCCAACCAGGTACGGAAATATGCCGGCACAGGCGAAGCAGTTCTTAGACTCTGCAGGAGGCCTTTGGGCAAATGGTTCGCTTGAAGGACGTGTTACATCCGTTTTTACAAGTACGGGCTCAATCCACGGAGGACAGGAAACAACAATTTTAACTTCACTTGTCCCATTACTACATTTTGGACTAATCTATGTAGGTCTTCCATACGGAGAGAACCAGGAACAGTTAACAACAGATGGAATTGGAGGCAGTCCTTACGGCGTATCAACCGTAGCTGGACCAGATGGAAGTAATGGCCTTGATGAGAGAGAATTAACGATGGCGAAGAGATTAGGAGAAAGAGTAGCAAACGTTGCAGCGAAGCTTTCAAAGTAATGCAAAGAACCTAGGGATCGTCATTTCCTAGGTTCTTTTTTCTATTCTAGTTTATTTCCAAAAACGGTCGTATAATAAGAGAAAGAAAAACAAGGGAGGCTTCAACACGTGAAAAAACGACTATCAAATAAAACCCTGTTTATTATTATAGCTGCAGTAGCGTTTGTATATGGAATCTCGTACTGGTTTGTGACAGGAAAAGCCACGATCTAATAACAGGTTCTTATATTTCGCCAGCTCATTTCCCGGGGAATTTGTCGGCTGGATAGAGAAATTGAGGCATCGGACAACTTGTGACAACAATTGTTGCAACGCCGGTTGATATGACAGCAATCGTTGATAATACGATTTCTTCAATCGTAACAATGGATAGACCAGCTACAACAGCGAGCATATCAAAAAAGATGATAAGCACTCCTACATTGTAAGGGACCTTTGTAGCAATCATTTGTGCCAATAAGTCAAAGCCGCCTGTACTAATATCCATTCGAAACATGATTCCTGCCCCAATGCCGAGTAAAAGACCGCCGGTAATTGCACTTGGAAGTGGACCAAGGATAGCGAGATCAGGAGAATAAAGAGAGACCCAATCAATTAAGAAAGAAGAAACAATGACACCTGCAAGGCTATTGTAAAAAAATGAACGGAAGTAAAACCATGCAAAGATGTAAATTGGAATACTCACGACCAGAATGGTTATTCCAACTGGTGTATTCCAAAGATAATGGGCGATTAAGCCAATTCCTATAATCCCACCATCTAGTAGATGATACATCGTAAAAAAGAAATTAATCCCGATACTAATTAATAAACACCCAATCAAAAGTGTCAGTACATAACGAACCATTTTTCGCATCACACCCAACTTGAGATATCCGATTGACAAGCTCTTTCACTTATATGCGGATGGTCCAAGCAGTATGAGTCAGATCACAAAAAATGAAAAAATGCGAAGATCCCACATAGGATCTTCGCATTTTTTTATGTTAAATTCGTCAAAAACGCCGTTGCAATACCAAAATAAATTAGTAACGAAAAGATATCATTTAAAGTAGTAATTAAAGGTCCTGAAGCAACAGCTGGATCCACTCCAAATCGGTGAAGAATAAGAGGGATGATTGTCCCAGCAAGTGTTCCAATAATTAACGTACAGAACAGGGACACACCGACAACCATACCTAGAGAAGGATCACCAATCCATAAGAACGCTATGAGTGTAATCAAGGTTCCGCACGTGACACCAATAATTAAACTTACGCGAAATTCCCTGAGAATAAGATTCGTCACTACTTTTTTATCAATGGTGTTCTGGGAAATTCCTCGTACAACCACAGCAAGAGATTGAGTGCCGGTATTACCGGTCATTCCCGCAATCATCGGCATAAAGAACACAAGAGCAACAACCTGGGCAAGCGTGGCTTCAAAGTAATTCATAATACTACCTGATACAAGTCCAATTAATAAGAGCAGAATCAGCCATGGAAGTCGTCTGATAGAGGCTGTCCATGCTTTAGTCGAAAAATCGATATTTCCTGACGCGGAAAGCTTTTCAATATCTTCGTTTGCCTCCCGAATGACAACGTCTAGAGCATCATCAACGGTGATAATACCAAGTAACGTGTCTTCATCATCAACAACTGGAACCGCAATAAAGTCATACCGTTCAATGATGTTTGCGACCTGCTCCTGATCATCGGTTACCTTCACTGCGACTGTACGCGTAAACATGATATCTTCGATGACTTCATTGATATCCGCAATTAATAGGTCGCGATAGGAAACAACGCCAACTAATTTCTTCGCTTCATTAATGACGTATAAATAATAAATGTTTTCTGAGAAGCTCGCGTAATCCTTTAGTTTATCAACCGCTTGTCTAACGGTTTGATTGGCGTGAATCCAAATAAATTCGTTCGTCATCAATCCTCCGGCTGTTTCAGCTGGATAACTCATGAGTGAGCGAATTTTTATGGAATCTTCCTTTTTCATTACATCTAGGAACTCTTGAATGCGTTCCACGGAAAGCTCGTTCAATAAATCGGCTAATTCATCATTTTCCATTAAATCCATTACTTTTGATGATTCTTCAACACCGAGCTTCTGAAGGATCTCTACTTGGTACTCTGTTTCAAGTTCCTCAATTAAGTCGGCAATTTGATCGGGGTTCAAAAATGTTAGAAATTTGTGATGATGTTTGACCGGGAGAGAACGGTAGATTATCGCTACATCATAGGGGTGTAGTTCATCTAATAGTTCCTGTAATGAGTGTCGTTTGGCCTCTCGAATATATTTAATAACCAAAACGAGAAGTTGGTCTTCTGTCATGTTAGCGATCATTTCTATGCACCTCCATACTCATCCTAATTACTTTACAGAAAAAAACACAGCAAGTAAACCGGATATTATCTCCTCTCATTATTCCCTTTTCCTTGAGGGATGTAACCTGAAACAGAATATTCTCATAAAATTAGTTGACAATGAGAATCGATTTCAATTAAGATGATAGTGAGAATTATTATCAAATGAAGGTGAGGGTATGACATGACGTCTCTAATGATTGTAGGAGCTGATCATTTAGGTTCCATTCCAAAGAAGCTTGAGGACATGGGGTTTGCGAACATTCTACATATAAGCGGAAGAAAGACAAAAATGGTGAAACGTGAGATCCCCGCAGACATTGATATGATTCTAGTATTAACAGACTTTATCAATCATAACCTAACGACCGTTTTAAAGAAAAAAGCCATGGAGCAGGATGTGCCTGTATGTTATGCAAAACGCTCGTGGTGTTCTATTTATAAAGCCATAGGCGGGTGTGAGGCTGGCTGTCCAATGAGTAAGAAATAATCGTAAATGAGAATCCTTCTTTATAATGATTATAAAAAGGGTTTCTTTTTAATTGAGAATTGTGATACTATGGGAATAGTTAAAGAAACGAGGTGGAGACCCATGGAGAAGACACTGAACGTGCTTCATGATCTTTTTACCGCAATGAAAAAAGAGGTTAAAAGGTATATTCAAATTCTTGAACCAAAAACCACTAACCCTAGCAACGACTATGAACGTATGCTTGTGCGTAAAGCATTAGGCATAGAATACGCCAGAAAAAAACGAATTAAACAGACTTTACGAAAGCTTAATGAGTGGCTCGAAGCAGATTCACATAAGGATCTGGCACAGCATGAACTTATTGGGTTGTATGCAGATCTCCAGCTTGAACGATTTGCCCTTCAGGCATTTAGTCAACATGTGGAGGATGCACGCGTATTGGATTACGAGACAGAAGAGAATGAATTAGATAAGATGCAAGAAAGTGTACAAACACAAGTTGATGAACTTCAAACGATTTTAGAGGAGATCCAAAGCAATTGGGTGGAACCGACTACGTTTACCGAAGAAGAATCAACGCAGTCAAATGATTTAGAGAGACCGGCTTTCTCAGTTGGAAGTCTATTGTAAGACGAAAAAAGGAGAGTGAGTGCAATGAGTAAAGCATCAAGATATCCAGATGCACCTTTAAATGAAAGTGAATTTAATCACTTAGATCAAGTGGTTGCAGATATGGCTAAAAGCCAATTAGTGGGTCGCAAATTTATTAGCTTACATGGACCGCTAGGAAGAGGCGTACAGACAATCCATACAGATGTATATCTAGATGACCACGAAGCCATTATGGATCATCAGGGATTAAATGAAGAGATTGCTGAGTCAACAAAGCGCGTGAGCCACACAATCCCTCTTATTTACAAAGACTTTGTCCTATATTGGAGAGACGTTGAGCAAGCAAAAACATTAAACATCCCGGTTGATTTCTCCGGTGCAGCAAACGCAGCTCGCCAGGTTGCCTATCTGGAAGACCAAATGATTTTCCATGGTTCAAAGGAATTTGATATTCCTGGGCTAATGAATGTGAAAGGTCGCTTGTCACATGTTACCGAAAGCTGGTACGAATCTGGACATGCCTTCCAGGATATTGTTGAAGCTAGAAGTAAGCTAATGGAGCTTGGACATCATGGACCATATGCACTTGTGCTTTCACCTGAGCTATATGCGATCCTACACCGTGTTCATAAAGAAACAAACGTACTTGAAATTGAGCATGTTCGTGAAATTGCAACGGCTGGTGTATTCCAATCCCCAGTATTAAAAGGCAAGACAGGCGTTCTTGTGAATACAGGGCAGCATAACTTTGACCTTGCTGTATCTGAGGATTTTGAAACAGCGTACCTTGGTGAAGAAGTCATGAACCATCCGTTCCGTGTTTATGAAACATTGGCTCTTCGTATTAAGAGACCATCCGCGATTTGTACGTTAGAAAGCCAAGAAAAAGAATAATATACAAAAAAGAAAAAGCATGCGGCCTAAGCCAGCATGCTTTTTTGATTAATGGAAATAATGTTATGGTCCGGTTCAGCATAGATCACGAAGTCTGTGTAGCCATTCTCTTCAAGATGTTTTGCACCGATATCACAAGCAAGTCCTTCCACCTCACGTTTAAACGGAGACGTAAGACAACCTTCGTTTACCTCACACAGTCGTTCTAAGTATTGTAGTGTATCTGTTAGCAGGTATGTTTTAGCATGAGAATTTTCTAATTGGCAAATTAACTTATGCTCTAGGTTCTTCATTATGGAAATTTCATCAATGTTAACAATGAGTCGCTCACCGTCATTCGTCATGAAACCAACGGACTGATAGACACCACGTGTTTGTTCAATGCTTGTAAACACCGGGTGTTGAAATTCTTCTCCAGAACGCAATCGAATCGATTTAGCCTCAATGGCACCACCGACTTTACGTTTGTTTGTAAGTACAGTGTGGATATCCTTCAGAGCGTGAACAGTTACTTTTTTCACGAAAGCTCCTCCTTCGCCGTATCATTCTAGCGTAAGTATACTAGAGGATGATAATCATTGTCAATTGTATCTCGGTTTAAATTGGTAATATTCTAATAATAGTATGGCTAAGACATGAGAGGATTATACGTAATTAGAAAGAGTAACATAGGGAGAACTAAACAATAAGGTTTGTTATAAACACGAACATAGCAACAAATCCGCTTCAGGAGAATCCCTCCCTTTCCACGGGAACGGCCTCAGCCCCTTTCGCGGAAAAGGCACCGCTACAGTGTCTTCACCGCGTTCTGTTCCGTAGGAGTGTCGGGTTCTCCTTCCGCTTGTTTTAGGAAAATATAAATGGGGAATGATTCAGCCGTCGAATCATTCCCCATCCTTTAATTCATTTTTAGTTATGTTCCATTAAACCTTACTCCATAAAACGTAGAATCATTAATCCCACAACAATGACTGCGACGACAATCCAGATGATTTTCTTCTTTTGCTTTTTCTTTTTTTGATTGGCCCAGCGGTTTGGGTTAAAGCTAGGCTCCTCGCTATCATGCACGTGTCGATTGTAATGTCTCGCTTGATAAGGCTTGGCTCCAATTGTGAAAAGGGGAGCAAGAGCCATACCAGCAAGAAATCCAAATAGGTGGGCAAGGATGTTGATACCTGGGTTTACAAACGTCATAACTAACGCAATAATGGTGATGGTTATAACAAGTTGAGAATTTGCACGGTCAATGAGGTCTTTGCGGGCCCATATCATATAAACAAGTACGCCAAACAACCCAAAGATGGCACCAGATGCCCCTAAATGAAGATACGTAATGGCGCCTAAGTAATACGTGGCGATATTCGCAAGAATTCCAGATAGTAAATAAACGGCTGTAAACTTTACGGTTCCGAGTATCCGTTCAATGGCCGGGCCGAAGATCACAAGGGAAAATGAATTAAACACCACGTGCATTAAACCCTGATGTAAGAAGATCGGTGTAATAAGTCGCCAAAATTCTCCAAACATCACTTGAAGGTTACTTCCGATCAAAAAGTAGAATACCTGATTTCCATATGGAAAGAAGTTGACCCATAAAAACAAAACCAAATGAATGGCAACTAAGATCGTGACAACAGGATAATTTTTTCTAAATGAATAAAAGCTTTCGTTGCGTATGAACATCGGTGCCCTCCTTTTAAAATGAATAAATGATCAATAGAATTGAGGTTTTTTAACATGATTCACGGAATAGGTGTTGATATTATTGAGCTTTCGCGGATTGAACGGGCGATGAAACGAAATGCCCGATTTGTCGAGCGTATCTTAACAACACAGGAACGAGCTGCACTTCAAACCATGTCTGATTCAAGAAAAATAGAATAT
Source organism: Alkalihalobacillus sp. FSL W8-0930 (assembly GCA_037965595.1). Taxonomy (NCBI): domain Bacteria; kingdom Bacillati; phylum Bacillota; class Bacilli; order Caryophanales; family Bacillaceae; genus Alkalihalobacillus; species Alkalihalobacillus sp. FSL W8-0930. The sequence continues at coordinate 615,186 of CP150183.1, forward strand.
GTAGCAGGACGGTTTGCTGCAAAAGAGGCTTTTGTAAAAGCTTCTGGCATAAAAGAGGTATCATGGATGGATGTTGAAATCTTAAATGCTTCCACTGGTAAGCCGACGATGACCGGGCCCATTCATGAAATCATTCACTTATCCATTTCACATAGTCAAGCATATGCGGTTGCACAGGTAATTATAGAAGCGAAATCTTTCTGAATCAAGCTTTAGGACTCGTCTGCATATTCACTTAGGTTGTCTCATATAGTTGTAGTGCGAAGGGAAATAGCTCGTCAATTAGACGGTCGTTTCTCTAATTAGCGGCAAAATGAGATGGAGGGGTGAAGGATGAAACGAGTTAGCTGGTTCTTCCTGGTGAGCGTGTTAATGATGATCGTGCTTGCTGGTTGTGGTGAGAAAACACAAGAGGACGTCTTAGAGGATTTGGGAACAACACTTGAGGAGTTAACAGGGTATAAAGCAAAGGCGACAATGCAGCTTGAGACGGGCAATGAACCTCAAACCTATGATGTAGAGGTCTGGTATCAGAAGGAAGGGTTCTACAGAGTGATGCTCAACAACAAGGACAAGGATCAAAGTCAAATTATCCTGCGTAATGATGATGGGGTCTTTGTATTAACACCTGCATTAAATAAAAGCTTCCGTTTCCAAAGTGATTGGCCAAAAACAACAAGCCAAAGTTATTTATATGAGTCTTTAGTGGCTGATATCTTAACAGATCAAGAGCGCGTCTTCTCTCAAGATGAGGATCATTACACATTTGAAACAGCAACCAATTATCAAAACAAGAATTTAAACAAGCAACAAATTCAATTAAACAAAAAAGATCTAAGCCCAGTAAAAGTAGAGATTCTAGATAACGAGCAATCTCCACTAGTCACACTTGATTTTACAGAGTTTGATAAAAACGCGACGTTTAATGATGATGATTTTGAAATGGAACGGAACATGACGGGTGCACAATTGTCTGAGCCGACACTCGCTAGCGGTCAAGAAGATGAGATGGAGATTTTGTACCCAATGTACGTGCCTGATGGAACAAGTGCTTCTGCTTCAATAGAAGTAGAAACTGAAGATGGAACTAGTTATGTTCAGGAATACACTGGAGACAAATCGTTTACATTGATTCAGTCCCAAGCAGATGCCGTCCCAGCTTCTACCACATTTACAAACATGGCTGAAGGACAGCCGGTTGACCTAGGATTTACGATTGGTGTACAAACAGGAGATGCATTAATCTGGTCTCATGGTGGGTCTGAGTTCTATCTTGCTTCCTCTGATCTCGGGGCAGAAGAAATGGCAAGTGTTGCCCGCTCAGTTTACGGAACAACTGAAAAATAAATCATTGAATCAAGCAAGTGATGACGTATATTCCAACCTATTGGAATGTGCGTCTTTTTTGTTTAGGTTAGTCCAACTGGACTTTCGGGTATGAATGGTTATTATTTATTTCAGAGGGATGACAAGATGAGAACAGTCAATGAAGAATTGATTAGAGGGTGGATGCCAAGTCGAGAGGGTGACCAGGATACAACAAATAGAGATTATGGTCAGGTTTTATTAATTGGCGGGAGTGCAGGGATGGGCGGCTCAATCATTATGTCGGCAGAAGCCGCGGTTCAATCAGGTGCAGGCTTAACGACTGTTGCAACAGATGTCGAGCATCATGTGGCTCTTCATACGAGAGTGCCTGAAGCGATGGCTTTACCTCTACATGACTTAACGGGTATAAGTGAGCAAGTGAAGAAGAGTACGGTGATTGCAATAGGGCCTGGACTAGGGTTACACGAACGCGCGGTGAACGTGTTTCGACTTGTTCTAGCGAGCATAAGAGAAGATCAACTCCTTATCCTTGATGCGGACGCATTAACCTTACTTGCTCGTGAAAAAAGCAAGCTGCGTACTCCAAAGGTGATCCTAACCCCTCATGCTGGTGAATGGCAGAGAATAACAGACTTAGAGCCAGAAAAACAAACCGACGAACGGAATCAGGAGTGGGCTGAACAGCTTCACGCAACGGTTGTCCTAAAAGGAGACCGAACTCGCATCTATACAGAACAAGAATTCTTTTTAAATATTCAAGGATCATCAGCCATGGCTACTGGAGGGATGGGTGACTGCCTAACAGGGATCATTGCCGGGCTATGTGCGCAATCGCGTGACAAGGTAGAAGGTCTAGTCTCAGCTGTTTACATCCATTCGCTCATAGGCAGAGATCTAGGGGAACATCAGCATGTAGTCCGCCCTGTACAGATCGCGGAGCTGCTGCCAACTTATATAAAAAGGATATCGAGTCAATCATAAATTGACAGGTTACAATCGAGCCATTCATAATCAGATTATCCAAAATGATGAATGATAAATGGAGAGTGACCGAGATGCAAGCTGAACAAATGGATTCCTATTATCGTGATACATGGGTGGAAGTTAATCTTTCCGCTATTGAACAAAATGTGCGCTCCCTGGCGCATGTTTATCAAAATCAACAGACAACCATTATGGCAGTGGTAAAAGCAGATGGCTATGGTCACGGCGCAGTGCCTGTGGCAAAAGCAGCGATCGCTAGCGGCGCAACCTATTTAGGTGTAGCCATATTAGATGAGGCCCTTGAATTGCGCGAGGCTGGAATAACAGAACCAATTCTTGTACTTGGACGCGTCAGGCCAACCGATGCGGCTGTGGCTGCGAAGCATCATATAGCTGTGACGGTGTTTGCAAAAGAATGGCTTGTTAGTGCAAAGGATCTTTTGGACCCATCAAATCCTTTAACCATTCACGTGAAGTGTGATACCGGAATGGGGCGTTTGGGAATAACAGACTCATTAGAAGTAAAAGAAATGGCGCTGATCATTCGCGAGTCAAATACGTTTCATCTGGAAGGAATGTTCACTCATTTTGCAACAGCAGATGAGCTGGATACCACCTATTATCAGGAGCAATTTCAACAGTTTCAGCAATATATCCAACAGGTAGAGGAAGAGAATCTGTCTATTCCGTTGATACATTGTGCTAATAGTGCAGCAGCGTTGCGTTTTCCGGGGCGTGCCTTTAATATGGTGCGATTTGGGATCTCTATGTATGGCTTAAGTCCATCCCCTGAGATTCAGGATCAGCTCCCGTTTCCACTAGAGCCGGCATTCGAGCTCAAAACAAGGCTTGCTCAAGTAAAGAAGCTAGTGGGAGGAAAGGCCATAAGCTACGGCGCCACATATGTAACTGAAACGGATGAATGGATCGGAACCCTGCCTATTGGCTATGCCGATGGATGGATCAGAGCCCATTCAACGAACGGAGGGACCGTTTTAGTGGATGGTGAAGAGCTGCCTTTTGTTGGAAGGATTTGCATGGACCAATGTATGATCCGGTTAAATTCAATAAAAGAAGAAGGTACGATTGTCACATTAATTGGACAGGACCATGGCAAGGAAATTTCAATGGACACAGTCGCACGAAGGCTTGATACCATTAATTATGAAATCCCTTGTATCATTAGTAAACGAGTGCCAAGACACTACTTTAAAGATGGGAAGTTAGTCTCTGTTAAGAACCAAATTTAAAGAAAATGTATAGCCAAAACTCGGTAGGGAATGATTTCTAACAAGAATATCTTAAAAACCTTCCCAAAAACCTCTTTGCAATCCATACACTCCAATGCTATGATAAATCTTGAGTAGAAAAGGTAAAAGCAGTAAGCTTGTTACCGTCGAACGGCAGAGTGATTTTTGTACAAGGCGTTTTATGGTGGAGGTTGATACGTTTTATGAAGGATCAACAATTTAAGGATATTACCGTTACGTTACCCCAACAATTGTTAAACGAGGTGGATGCATTGTTAGAACAGGAAAACCTTAACAGAAGTGAATTTATCTCTAGAGCAACCAAAACGTATATTATGGAAAAACAACAATCCCAAATTCGCGAATCGATGCAGCAAGGTTACATGGAGATGGCAAAAATTAATCTGACAATTGCATCAGAGGCTTTTCTTGCGGAGGAGGAAGCGGATCTAACCCTTGTTCGTTTAGTAAGTGGGGTGTAGCATTTGATTGTGAAAAGAGGAGACGTATATTTTGCGGACCTCTCACCGGTGGTAGGTTCCGAACAGGGCGGTGTCAGGCCTGTTTTAATCATTCAAAATGATATTGGAAACCGTTTCAGTCCTACTGTAATTGTTGCGGCAATTACAGCGCAAATTCAAAAAGCTAAATTACCGACTCACGTTGAAATTAATGCGAAAAGGTATGGATTTGACCGTGATTCGGTTATTTTATTAGAACAATTACGTACAATAGATAAACAACGTTTAACAGATAAGATTACGCATCTTGATGAAAACATGATGAATTCAGTCAATGAGGCATTATTTATAAGTTTAGGTTTAGTTGATTTTTGATCTGACCATTTTAAATCCCCCTTTTAAGATAGTGGGGATTTTTTATTGTTTAGAGCAAATTGATAGAATTTAGGGTAGTTTCTCTTTGCAACAAATGCAAACTCATGGAATAATGAGGATAGAGACTATATTTGGAGGATATTCTATGCAATCGACCGCACTTTCCTATTTACACAAGCATCAAGAGCGAATTATCAACCAATGGGATCAGCAGTTATCAGCTTTACGCAGTGAGGGAGAAATCAAAGCTTCACTTGAAAAAGCTGTAGAACACACAAATCAAGAATATATGACCTTAATTCTTCAAACAGCTAGGCTGAATGAAGAGGACTCTTTAGAAGGGTTAAGGCAATTCACCGAGCAGTATATTCAATCGGGACGGTCACTGACTTACTTTACAAAAGCACTTCAGGGCCTTAGAAAAGCGTTTCACCAACAGCTTAAAGATGTTCCACCAGATGAGGCGGATGTCTTAGATATTTATAGTGAACTGAACGAATGGATCGACAACATGAATAATTTTCTTGTATCTAAGTACATTGAATCGTGGGAAGATACATTAGAAATGCAGAAGCTATCATTACTAGAATTATCGGCACCTCTTATTCCTGTATTTGAAGGAATAACGGTTATGCCTCTAATCGGCAGTATTGATACGACTCGAGCGAAGTTAATCATGGAAAACTTATTAAATGGAGTCATTAAAAATCGTTCAAAGGTTGTTTTAATTGATATTACAGGGGTGCCTATTGTAGATACGATGGTGGCTCACCATATTATTGAAGCCTCTGAAGCGGTAAGACTTGTTGGAGCAACGTCGATTCTTGTGGGTATTCGCCCTGAGATCGCACAAACCATTGTTAATCTAGGCATTGACCTAACGAAATTCCCAACAAAGAGTACGCTACAAAAGGGAATGCAAAAAGCGCTTGAAATGTGTAATCAAAATAAGATTGAGTTGTAAGCTGGAGGTATAGGGGTTATGAGAATTCCAATTTTAAAACTTGGAGAATATTTACTAATTAGTATACAAACTGAATTAGATGACCAAACGGCTCTTCAATTTCAAGAAGACCTTCTCAATAAAATTCATCAAGAAGGGTCATCAGGCGTAGTCATTGACCTTACGTCAGTTGATATGATCGACTCATTTATTGCGAAAGTTTTAGGTGATGTGGTCGATATGTCGAGCCTTATGGGAGCAAAGGTTGTTCTAACGGGGATTAGACCTGCTGTTGCCATTACATTAATTGACATGGGAATCAAACTCGAGGATGTATCAACCGCACTAGATTTGGAACAAGGTTTAGAGAAATTGCAACAGGAACTGGAGGGTTAGATGATGGAAACCCAATCCTGTGTTGAAGTAAAAAATGAATGGGGAATTGTTGCTGCAAGACAGGCAGGAAGAACCCTTTCGAAGGAGCTTGGTTTTGGAAATGTAGATCAGGCTCGAATTACGACAGCCATCTCAGAGCTTGCTCGTAACATCTACCTTTACGCACAACGTGGAGAAATTAAGATCGAGATCGTTGAAGATAAAGGAAAATTCGGAACGAAAAAAGGAATTAAAATTATTGCATCGGACTTAGGACCAGGAATACCAGACTTAAGACAGGTCATGGTAGATGGGTTCACAACTTCAAGTGGACTTGGAGCGGGTCTCCCTGGTGTAAAACGATTAATGGATGATTTTAATATTGAATCTGAAGTAGATAAAGGGACAACCATTACGGCAACTAAATGGCTCCGCTAAGGAGGACGACAATGCACTATGAATTACACAGACAACAATATCGAAACGTCCTATAAAAAGATTTTAGAGTCTTATTTAAATACAGGGAGCGAGCATGTTCTATACGAAGCTCAGCAGTTTACGCGAACATTGCTTGAGCACAAGACTTCTCCGGAAGAGCTTGTAAGCCTGCATCGCTCCATTATGGATCAGCTCTATCCAGAGCTACCTCATGACATTCAGGCATCCTTTGATTTTCTTTTAGAAGCCATGATGGGCTATGGAATGGCATACCGGGAGCATCAAATTTTAAGAGATCGTCAGCAAGAGCTCGAGGCAGAGATTGATGTTGCAGCAAAAATGCAACAAACACTCCTGCCTCGTGAAGAGGTCTCTGTAAAAGGGTTAGATATAGGAATTGTGAGTGTACCCGCTAAGAAAATGAGCGGTGATTACTATCACTATGTAATGGATCAAAATGGAAGTATTGGATTAGCCATTGCCGATATTATCGGAAAAGGTGTGCCTGCAGCCCTATGTATGTCCATGATCAAGTATGCCATGGACAGCCTTCCTGAGCAGCAGTTGAATCCAAGTGCTCTTTTAGAGAATTTAAATCGAGTCGTTGAGCAAAATGTAGATGACAGTATGTTTGTGACGATGATGTACGGTTACTACAATGTTCAAGCTCACGAATTTACTTATTCTGGTGCTGGGCATGAGCCTGGTTTCTTCTATAATGCCAAAAATGACTCGTTTGAGGATTTAAGCGCAAAGGGTTTAGTTCTTGGAGTCTCAAAAAAGGCAACGTATCAAGAATATGTGAAACAGCTGGACATTGGAGATATGGTAATCCTTTTAACCGATGGTGTAACGGAGTGCCGGATGGGAGAAGAGTTTCTTGAGCGTGAGGAAATTGTGGATCTGATTCGCAAATCAAAGAATCTTGAGGCTCAGGAATTAGCTGAAAATGTGTATCGTGAACTAAGCAAGCTACAGGATTTTACATTAAGAGATGATTTAACCTTAATCATTTTAAGAAGACAGGTTTAAAGAACAGCGCTTTGTGGTAAACAAGGTACATTGAATACTAGACACAAAGTCGAGACGGTTCTAACTCAAGGAGGTTGCTACATTGAATTTGGATATACGAGTTGAGGAATTAGAAAGTCAAAAGAATGTTTTTCTCACTGGAGAAATTGATACGTATACAGCACCAAAGTTAAAGGAAACCCTTATTCCGCTTACTGAAGGGTCGGGAGCAGAAATTGTGGTGGACTTATCTGAGGTACAATATATAGATAGTACGGGTTTAGGAGTATTTGTTGGCGTTCTTAAGGCATCTGACTCAAACGACAGCACGTTGACATTGGTTGGTATGTCAGAGCGCATCAAGCGTCTTTTTGTCATTACAGGTCTAGATGAAGTGATGAACATCGTTGATCGGGGGGAAGAAGCGAAATGAATGAACATCAAGTAGACCATATTGAAATGAGTATTCCTGCGAAAGCGGAGTACGTCGGTGTTGTACGCCTGACCATTTCGGGAATTGCCAATCGGTTAGGTTTTTCTTATGACGATATTGAGGATATGAAGATCGCAGTGGCTGAAGCGTGTACAAACGCTGTAAGTCATGCGTATGAAGATGGTGGCAACGTTAAGATTGCCTGTGACTTATATGAAGATCGAATTGAAATCATCATCGCGGACGAAGGTCAAAGCTTCGATAGCAAAGAGCTGCAAGGGAAGCTCGGACCTGTTGATTCCAAACAGCCAATCGGTGATATGAAAGAAGGTGGACTTGGTTTATTCCTCATTAGTACCCTTATGGATAAAGTACAGATTCACGATGAAGCCGGTGTGGTACTGATGATGACAAAGTTTCTACGGAAAAATGAGGTGGAAGAACATGTCGACGGAATCTCATCACTACAGTCAGAACAAGGATAAGGTTTACGGATGGATTAAAGAGTTTCAAGAAACCCGTAACGATGATGTCCAACTGAAGCTGGTCAAGCACTATGAAGCTTTAGTTCGTTCTCTATCAAGGAAATTCTCAAAGGGCAGAGAGCATGATGAGGATTTATTCCAAGTTGGTATGGTCGGCTTACTTGCTGCATTGCAACGGTTTGACGGAGAATTTGGTCGTAGCTTTGAATCCTTTGCTGTGCCGACAATCGTTGGTGAAATTAAGCGGTTTATTCGTGATAAGACATGGAGTGTACACGTTCCTCGTCGAATTAAGGAGCTCGGACCTAAGATCAAAAAAGCAGTAGATACGCTCACATCTGAATTACAACGTTCACCTCAATTACATGAGATCTCAGATTTCCTAAATGTATCGGAAGAGGAAATTCTAGAAACCATGGAGATGAGCAAGAGCTATCAAGCTCTATCAGTTAACCGTGCGCTTGAAGCGGACCAAGAAGGTGGAGAGGTTACTCTGCTTGACCTAGTTGGTAAAGAAGATAGTGGCTATGAGCAAACCGATCAGCAGATGCTTCTAGAAAAAGCATTCCAAGTGTTAAATGAACGGGAAAAATTAATTCTTCAATACACATATTACGATAACTATAGTCAAAAGGAAGCGGGAGAGCGCTTAGGAATCTCACAGATGCATGTATCAAGACTTCAACGACGTGCATTGGAAAAACTAAGAGAATCGATTCGCGTGGAACCGTCTGAGATTTTGTAATGGTTATGTATACGCAAGATCATCACATTGAAGTCGCTGTCTTAGAACGATCAAAGAATAACGGAGAGTATTGTGGAGATGCTCATACTGTTATTAATACAGAGGATTATGTGGTATGTGCCGTCATTGACGGTTTAGGAAGTGGAGAAGGGGCAAGCGAATCAGCACAAGCTGCAGCTGAAGTCGTGAATCTTGATCACCATTTACCCGTAAAAGAGATTGTTGAGAGGTGTAACCAAGCATTACTCAACAAGCGTGGTGCAGTTTTAACGGTTGTTAAGCTGGATTTGAAAGAACGCAAGATCAGTTACAGCAACATGGGTAACATCGGATTTACGATGTATAATCCGAATGGAACAGCCGTTCAACCGATTTCGAGAAGAGGATACTTGTGTGGTCGAAATGAAAAGATACAAGAAAGTCAATACCATTACGATGAAGGAACGATCTTTATCCTCTATTCAGATGGTGTGGCAAGTCCTCCTCCGAAATTAACCCTACTTGAGATCAACAGCTTAAGTGAAAACAATAATCGAATATTCGATGCAGCCAAATATGTAGATAATGATGATGTCACTTTGTTAATAGGGAAATTAAAATAAGCTTTTCACCGCTTGATGAGGTGGAAGGCTTATTTTATTTGCTGTCGAAGTCTATGATAGAATAGTTTTATGGAAACAAAGGAGGGCGAGATCATGGAAGAGTCAAAGGAATCAATGATGCAGCAGATTGCCACAGAATTAACAGTAAAAGTAGCACACGTCAAACAAGTGATTGCCATGATGGACGAAGGGAATACTGTCCCGTTTATAGCGAGATATCGTAAAGAAATGACAGGTGGAATGGATGAAGTTCAGCTGAAAGAACTTGCTGAGCGTTGGACTTATGTCAACCAATTAACCGACCGCAAAGCAGAGGTCATTCGCCTCATTGATGCACAAGAGAAGCTTACAGATGAATTACGCCAAGCCATTGAAGCAGCGGATAAATTACAAATCATCGAAGACTTATACAGACCATATAAGCAAAAACGCCGCACTAGAGCAACCGTTGCGAAGGAAAAAGGGCTAGAACCACTAGCAGAATGGTTATTTGCCTTACCAAAAAGCGGTGAGCCAACAGATGAAGCAAAGACATACATATCTGAAGAGCATGAAATTGAAACAGTGGAAGCCGCACTTGAAGGGGCGCAGGACATTATCGCTGAGTGGGTTGCAGATGACGCAGACCTCAGAAGTCTTATTCGGACCAAAACGATTAAAGAAGGTAACTTAGTAGCTGAAGTGAAGAATCAGGAAGCAGATGAAAAAGGTGTGTTCGAGATGTATTACGATTATTCCGAACCACTTAAATCGATTGCGCCTCACCGTGTGTTAGCTGTAAACCGTGGGGAGAAGGAAGGCATTCTTAAAGTACGTGTGAGTGCTCCAGATGATCGATTAACAAGTGAGCTTGTTCGTAAAACGATTCGTTCATTTGGTTCAAAAGCAGTTCCTTATGTAGAAGTTGCAGTCCAAGACAGCTACAAACGTCTAATCCAGCCATCAATTGAACGAGAAGTGCGTAATGAATTGAACGAGGCAGGAGAAGAGCAGGCCATTCATATCTTCGCTGAGAACCTGCGTAATCTATTGCTTCAGCCACCGATGAAGCAGCAAATTGTCCTTGGAGTTGACCCAGCGTACCGGACAGGCTGTAAGCTGGCCGTCGTGGACCATACAGGGAAGGTACTGGATATTCGAGTGATTTATCCAACACCACCCAAATCCCAAGTAGAACAATCATCCAAAGTGGTGAAACAGCTTATTAAGCAGTTTGGTGTAAACGTCATTGCCATCGGAAATGGAACGGCATCCAGAGAAACGGAGCAATTCATCGCAGATACGATTCGTGAGGTAGAAGATGAAGTCTTTTACGTGATCGTAAATGAAGCTGGAGCGAGTGTGTACTCAGCTTCGGACAATGGGCGTGAAGAATTCCCGGATCTGCAGGTAGAAGAGCGCAGTGCCATCTCGATTGCCCGCAGACTTCAGGACCCACTGGCAGAGCTTGTCAAAATTGATCCGAAATCAGTCGGTGTTGGTCAATACCAGCATGATGTGTCTCAAAAGAAACTAACAGAGTCCCTATCCTTTGTTGTCGAAACCGTAGTAAACCGAGTAGGGGTGAATGTGAACACCGCATCCGCTGCGCTCCTGCAATACGTAGCAGGCTTATCTAAAACAGTAGCCAACAATATCATCAAAAAGCGTGATGAAGAAGGCCGCTTTAATAGCCGAGCAGAATTAAAGAAAATCCCACGTCTTGGCGCCAAAACATACGAACAGTGTATTGGGTTCCTGCGTATTCAAAATGGTAAGCAGCCACTTGACGCCACGGGTATTCACCCAGAGAGCTACAAGGTTGCAGCGTCCATCCTGGAGAAAGCAGCCATTCCGGCGACAGACATTGGCACAGACGTGGCGAAGGAGCGACTACAGGCAATGAACGTTCAATCCTTGGCAGAAGAGTTGAACATTGGTCTTCCAACCTTACAGGATATCATTGATGCCTTTATCCGCCCAACACGTGACCCACGTGATGAAGTAGCCAAGCCACTTCTAAAGCAAGACGTCTTAAAGATGGAAGACCTGGAGCCAGGGATGGAGCTTGAAGGAACCGTCCGTAACGTTGTTGACTTTGGTGCCTTTGTGGACATCGGCGTTAAACAAGATGGACTCGTCCACATTTCGAAGCTCACAAAACGTTTTGTGAAAAATCCAATGGATGTTGTTGCAGTCGGAGATATCGTCACCGTCTGGGTCTCATCTGTAGATGTACAAAAAGGAAGAATCGCTTTAACGATGCTCCCACCAGAAAATCAGACCCTTTCTTCATAAGGAAATGAAAGAGGCCGAGGCATAACTTATATGTAACGAGTTAAACACGAAGATAGCACCAAATCCGCTACAGGAGAATCCCTCGCTTTCCACGGGAACGGCCTCAGCCCCTTTTGCGGAAAGGGCACCGCTACAGTGTCTTCACCGCGTTCTGTTCCGTAGGAGTCTCGGGTTCTCCCTCCGCTTGTTCAGATAAAATTAGAAATGGCGAATGATTCTGCAACCGAATCATTCGCCATTTTTCTATTTCTGTTTCTCCCCGTCCTTTTGTTGATAATAAAACCAGCACTGGTTCAACACGCGGAGCTGATACTTGTTCTTCTCGACGAATGCACGTTTCAGTTGCTTCTTTAACCAGTTAGGCACGATTCGCCAACTCCTTCGTTCATATGATAATATTATCTACTATATGCAATGGAGTTTGTCAGTGTTTCCTAAAAGACAAACAAAGAGAAGAAAGGATTGAAATCACATGCGCGAGCAAGACCTGCAGCAGCTCGTTGAAGACCTGTCTAACACATACTTCAAACGACCCTTTCTGCACAAAGCCCGCTTTAACCCAAGACTCCGAACGACCGGAGGAAGGTACTTCTTACGCTCACATGACATTGAAATCAATCCTAAGATGCTTGAAGCCTTTGGGGAAGAAGAGCTCATTGGCATCATCAAACACGAGCTGTGCCATTACCACCTACATATTTTAAAAAGAGGCTACCAGCATAAGGATCAGGACTTTAAACAGCTCCTGGCCCAAGTAGGAGGGCTAAGACATTGCCAGGTCATTGAAGGCGCGCAAAATACCCCGAAACAGCTGCATACCTACATATGCACAAACTGCACACAAACCTACACACGCAAACGCAGAGTCAACACCGCGCGTTATGCCTGCGGAAAATGTAGAGGGAAATTAAAAAAAGTTTAAAAAAGATATTGCTTGGACCACTTGTCTGTGATATATTATAGAAGTCGCCAAAACGACAAGCATGTTACATATTCCACAGTAGCTCAGTGGTAGAGCAATCGGCTGTTAACCGATCGGTCGTAGGTTCGAGTCCTACCTGTGGAGCCACGGAGAAGTACCCAAGTGGCTGAAGGGGCGCCCCTGCTAAGGGTGTAGGTCGTGTAAGCGGCGCGAGGGTTCAAATCCCTCCTTCTCCGCCATTTTTTAGGCCCGTTGGTCAAGTGGTTAAGACACCGCCCTTTCACGGCGGTATCACGGGTTCGAATCCCGTACGGGTCACCATTTCTGTGAAACCAACCGAAGAGATTCGAAGGTTGTCACAATTATATTTCCTGGTTTGGCAAGAAGAAGCGAGAAGGTCGAGGACATGAGTTTTTGAAGGAAGGAGCGTACCTTAGTACGTGACTGACTGAAAATAACGAAATGGACGAAGAGATTCGAAGGTTATTCGCAGCCAAAATGGAGGATTAGCTCAGCTGGGAGAGCATCTGCCTTACAAGCAGAGGGTCGGCGGTTCGAGCCCGTCATCCTCCACCATTTTTTCTTGAAATAAATATTGGTCCGGTAGTTCAGTTGGTTAGAATGCCTGCCTGTCACGCAGGAGGTCGCGGGTTCGAGTCCCGTCCGGACCGCCATTATCTTATTATCTAAATACGCGGGTGTGGCGGAATTGGCAGACGCGCTAGATTTAGGATCTAGTGTCTTATGACGTGGGGGTTCAAGTCCCTTCACCCGCACTTTTCACAAAGTGCTTTTTTTTATGCAACAACGAGCGGTTGTGGCGGAATGGCAGACGCGCTAGGTTGAGGGCCTAGTGAGGTTAAACTCGTGGAGGTTCGAGTCCTCTCAACCGCATATAGGTGAAATCGAGTAGTAGCAAGGCTTTCGGAGCTTTGGTGCTATTTTTTTTGCGTTCTAAAACTGGAGAGTATCAAAAATTCTTTCCGCATTCTTTCCACACATGTTTTGGTGCATGATAACGAAAATCTGTAATGTTCGGTTTTAGCCATTTAGCGATATTTTAAAGAAAATAGTCAAACAAATTTTGATACGTGTAAAACAGTAAAAATGACAACGCAATTCCAGCCATTATAGATGAAGATGTTATGACAATGAACTTGCGTATTGTAATTTCATTTTTCTTATAAGCTATTTTCAGTACCTTAACTATAAAGAAAATTGTCATAGCTATAATCAGTGTTGAAAATAAAGTTGCTAAAGTTGCTTCCATGAGATCAATCCTTTCAAGACGATTTCAAATTTGGTTATCTTTATTTTACAATGTATTTTGACCAGTTAAAACAGTTCATCGAGTCTATCTGCTGTTTCTTGTTGTTTGTTAGGATAAAGGTGACCATAAACATCGATTGTAGTCTTGATTGAAGCATGTCCTAACCTTTCTTTTATCGTAGCATAATCCTCTTTTTGATGTATTAGCAAAGCGACATGAGAATGACGTAAATCATGCAGCCTAATTGGATCTAAGTCACTATCTTTACATATCAACTTTATTTTCCTACTGAAACGATCTTTAGTAGGAGGGACGTCTTTGTACTGGAAGATATGTGTTTGATCAGTGTGAGTCATTCTTAGCCTATCAAAAAGGTACTTTTGCTTTTCTTTCCATTCATCAAGTAATAAAAGAAGCTTACTATTTACACTTATACGTCTAATAGAGCTCCTTGTTTTAGGTTCAGCTATCACCAGTTCGCTTCTATTATAAGATAAAGACTTATAGACATTTATCTCACGTCTATATGGATCAATGTCAGTCCAATTCAAGGCAAGCATTTCACCACATCTCATACCAGTTAAATAAGCTGTGGAATAGAAAGCTCTAAAAAGGAAATCTTCTTCTTCGATCAAAGACAAGAATTGTTTAAACTCATCAGGTGTCCAAAACTTCATTTGTTTAGTGGTCTTTCTGAGGTTCTTAACGTTATCAGATGGATTAAATGACATGGCATTCTCTTCAACAGCTTTTCTGAAAATACATTTAAGTATAATCATAATGTTATTAATGGACTTGTTAGCCATCTGAGAAGCAATAAGTTTCTCCTGAAATTTCCTCACATCTCTTGTTGTGATACCTCGTAAGAAACTATTCTCCCAGTAAGGAGTAATATGTTTCCCCACAACATAACGGATCATTGAAAAGGTGCTTTGTTTCGAATGTATTTTGCAATCTTCAAGGTACAGATCTCTGACTAAAGAAAAACTTAAATTACGTTCTCCAAAAATTTGCTTTGTATTATAGATATGATGCAATTCATCTTCGTATTTTTCCGCTTCCTTTCTAGTGTTAAACACTTTAATTTTTCTTCTTCTGCGACCAGTAACTGGATCTTCTCCTAAACTAACATCAACTTTAAACTTGCCATTGTCAGTCGGTTTGATTGGCATATTAATACCTCCTAAACAGATTTTTAAGTATGAAAGCATGTCAGAAGTTTTTCTGCAAACAAGTCAGCTTCTACATTTTCATCACTCCCTAAAAACAATGTGCAATTAATTAGTTTAAAAAAGTCATTATCCCTGTGTAAAAAATAATGACCTAGCTCATGAGCTAGGAAGAATTGAATGTCAGAAAAAAACTTAGAAACATGTATCACAAAAAATCCATTATGTACTTGTGACATGCATTCAACTTTTCCTAGCTCACTATAGAGGATGAAGATATTAAGCTTATCGCAAATTTCCCAAGGGTTACTAGTACCTAATGTTGTTGTAACTGATTCACATTCTAGAAAGATTTCATCTTCTGACAACAAGAAAACCACCCTCTTCTGTATTTATAGAAATTACAATAAAAGCATTGTTTTTCTAAAATACGGGGTGATTATCCATATTGTTTCACAAAAATCGATAAACAGTAAGGTAGTCCTACAAAATAACTGGAAATTTACTTTTTCTTGTTATCTTTAGCGGATAAATACTCTTCTACAAAATTCACACCATTTTTAAGAGCTACTTTGACTAACTGTGCAGTCTCATCATCAATTTCTCCATTAGAAAGAAACTTAAGGTCTTTATAGCTTAATTCTGTTAATACATCATTGAATGCCTTGTCTAAAGGACTACTAAGATCAAATTCTCTTGTATCCTCTGAATTGATATCTAAAAGGAAATCAGCTGATACATTGTATAGCTCGGCTAATTTTTTTAAGGTCTGTGTGTCAGGGTCTCTAATATCACGTTCGTAAGTAGACAATACGTTTCCTGAAATATTAATTTTACTAGCTGCTTCATTTTGTTTGAGGTTAGACTTAATTCTAGCAATTTTAAGACGTTGTCCTAAAGTCATAATTTCACCTATTCCACTTAAAGTTTATTAATAACATCATACCAACAAGCTAACCAAATATCCTTACTTTAGCCAAAAAGTCAATAAAGTATAAGTTAGTCTTATAATGTTTTTATACTCACTTAGTCGAAACCAAAATAAATAATTTAATATTACACTAAGTGTTGACTTACACACTATGATCAATTATATTAAGTATAAGCAATTAAACTTTATAAAGAGGTGATTTAAATGAGTGAGTTTTTAACACCTAAAGATGTTCAACAGATTCTACATGTAAAGGAAGCAAAAGCTTACGAAGTGATTAGGCAATTAAATAGAGAATTAAAACAAGAAGGGTATATGGTTATCAGAGGAAAAGTGAGTAAGTCTAAGTTTGAAGAAAGATATGTTTATAAAGGTAAGGTGGGTTAAATGCAGTTTGTTGAGATGCAGACATTGATGCAAGAAGCTATCCCACTTGCGAAAAAGATGGAAGGTGACTGGCAAGCAAGAATGAAACTGGCCTTACATACTGTGAAGATAAACCACTATATGAAACAGCCTATTTCAAAGAAAGTCATACAAAAATTGCTTGAACATGGTGTCTCATACAGAAGGATTTCAAAGAACTATAAGCTAGGGAGAAAAGAAATATCAGTATTTGAGGGTAAACATTGAGTGTGAAGATAAACCACTTATAGGAGAGCTTAAATACCAGGAAGGGTTGAGAGTACCTTGATAATTACATATAGAAAGAAAGCGCACCTGACAAAGTCAGATACGCCCTAATAAAACTGTGGAAAGTTTATTATAGCGTACTCTACTTAAAATGTCACGTTCGTGAGTATTAAGTGGACACAGCTAACACTTGTTAAAATGCTGTAGCAGGAACGAATATTCGTGCTGATGGTCATAGCTTTGACCTACTAGGTCGCAAAGAAGGCGACTGATAAGCGCCATGATGGATACAGAACCGGAGCGATTTTTCTTTTTATAGATTGAGTTGAACTGTTGAAAATGGACGAAGAGAAAACACAAAACTAATTTAACGAAAAGAGGAATTGTATATGAATTTAAAAGCAGGAATTAAACCGGATCAAACAGAGACATTTGGGACGCTAGTGTTTATGGGGTTAGCAAGAGAAAGAATGTATTATGACCGTGAAAAAGGTGAACGCACAGATAAGTTGGAATCGAGAATCTATAACTTGGGTTCAAGTATTCAACAGGGGCAGATTGAAGTCACGCTACCTGATTATATTGATCTAAAAGAATATGATTTTATGAGTGAAGTTGAACTGGTTCATCCTAGAATCACAGCTAGAGCACAAGTGAATGGAACTTTTGCAAATATCATCTATACGATTGTTGCGGAAGATATTAAACCATTGGGACAAAAAGGCTTTGATAAGAAACCACAGGATAACAAAGAACCAGTTGGAGCAGGGGCAGATAAAAAATAAATGTTATCTCGGAGCGCATTATTTCTATAGTGCGCTCTAATTTTTTTTACTGTGTGCGGTTCCCAAAAAGCTAATTAGTAATACCGCACAAATAAAAAGTGAATTAAATACACCAATTATCACAAATAACATGATGAAGAATGAATCACGCAAGTGGTCTAAAAAAAATTTAGACACTTGATGAATGTTGAGCAATCCGCTATTTAGCAGTAAACCATAAGTCAATAGAAAGATTGTTGTTAAATCTGACATAAACCCGTGAATAGAGTCCATGTGAAATTTAGGATAATGGTTACTTCTTTTCACTTTACCTTCATCCTCTAGATTTGTTATTTTTTTGATGTAATATCTATGGTAAAAGAAATGCCATAATGCTGTGAATCCAGTTAAAGCAGCTACTACTATGAATATATTTAGCCAGTCATAAGTGGTTATATTGTTATTTGAGAAATGTTCAACGACTGTGTTAGGTAATATTTTTATGAAGGAAGTAAAAAAATCAAATGGTATGTTAGTGCTGACTGAAAATAAAATATTGCTGATTATCAATAGTAATATAATGAAAAAACTATACTTGTTGTATAGGTTAAAGATATTCTCCAATATTAGCTCACTCTCTCTATGAAAGGATGTTTACATGAGGACAGGATGGCTATTTTTCGATATTCTCTTTAATACATTCTTTGTGGTTTGTTTATTCATAATGTTCGGTGGATTTCATGTTATCAAAAAAATTGTAAGAAGTAAAAGAAATAAGTAGATAATTGGAAGGAGTAGATACTATTAAGAATAAACTCTGGAAATATCGAGGGCATAGAATCTTACCACATATGAAGAATGGTGTGCGGAATGCGATATTAATAGTGTTCATTCCTATTTTCCTTTTAGGAATGTATGTTAGTTTTCGTAAACACTTTCCTATCATTGATTGGTTAGACATTAAGCAGTATCAAGTGTTTACTCAACTAAGCGATTGGAATTGGTTATTGATTGCAAGAGGGGCAGGGGTGTCGTTTTTTATTGGATTGGTAGCTGTGATCATTGCTTATCTTCTTTTTCATGAGAAATATAAAAGTATATGGCACAGACAAAAGATTACTAGAATGTTCTTTTCAAATCGCTTTGTAGAAGAACAACGTATACAAAGTGAATCGCAATGGTCAGAGAAACAGGTGAGTAAAAATAAAATTACTTACTTTCCAAGAGCCTATTATAAGAAAAAGAATGGTCATATCTATATCAGAATTTCGATGGATATGAGCCGATTTCAAGACCGTTATCTAAACCTAGGGAAGGATTTAGAGAGTGGTCTTTTTTGTGATCTCGTAGACCGTGAAGTGGAAGAAAACTTTGTGGTATTCAAGTTATTGTACGACGCTAGTAAGAAACGGATTCCAATACAGGAAGTGACCGTTCAGAACGGATCTATGAAGTTGATGGATGGCGTGTATTGGTCGTTTGATAAACTTCCGCACATGCTGATCGCAGGTGGAACAGGTGGAGGGAAGACTTACTTTATCTTAACGATTATACAAGCGGTGATTAAATCAAATGCTGAAATTAAAATACTTGATCCTAAAAATGCTGACTTGGCTGACTTAGAAGCGGTATTGCCAAAAGGTACGGTCTTTTCAAAGTCTACAGGGATTCTTATGACGCTTAGAAAGTCAGTCGAAGGAATGATGAAACGTTCCGAGGACATGAAAAACATGCCCGAGTATCGAACGGGTGAAAACTATGCTTACTTAGGCTTGCCACCTGTTTTCATTTTCTTTGATGAATATGTTGCATTCATGGATTTATTGGACCATACCGAAAGACAGGAAGCTATGGGATATATGAAACAACTCGTTATGCTTGGTCGGCAGATGGGTTATTTTTTAGTACTTGGAGCGCAACGACCTGACGCTAAGTATCTAGCCGATGGGATACGTGACCAGTTTAATTTCCGAGTGACGTTAGGCAGAATGTCGGAGACAGGTTACGGGATGATGTTTGGTGATTCGGATAAAACCTTTATTAATAAGAGTGTTCAAGGGCGTGGCTATGCGGATAGTGGTACATCTACCATTATGGAGTTTTACAGTCCATTTGTACCTAAGGGTTATGATTTTATGAAGGAGATAGAGCAAGCGTCCGTTGGAGAGGTTGGCGCGTCGGCGACGGCAGTCGCCAGTGGCAACGTAGCGACAGCCTCGGAAACAAGCGTAGGGAATGAGCGCAGCGAGTGACCTACTGAACTAACCCCCCCTAGCTAACAGGGGGGTAGTAATTAAAAATAAGAAACAGAGGTGAACGGAGTGGAACATGAGTTAAGCGCTATGATGGATTACCTTAGAGTGTCTTTCAAAACACAAGATGTTGATTTAATCCTCGAAAAGGTGGTTCATCTAAAGAAAGCGTACATGCAGGAATTAGAATCAGGCTTTTACGGCTACATTGGAACCTTTCAGCTAGATCAAATCAAAGTCTTCTACTCGAAGCCAGGCGATAGCCGAGGGATACTCGTCGAAATGTCGGGGAAAGGGTGCAGGCAATTTGAGACATTCTTAAAAGCTCGGAATAAGACATGGTTTGATTTCTTTCAAGATTGCTTAAATTTAAATGGCAAGTTTAGTCGGGTAGATATTGCGATTGATGATCGGAAGACCTATTTCACTGTCCCTTATTTGCTTGAAAAGGTTCAACATGGCGAAGCCATATCAAGGTTTAGGAAATCGGATTTTAATGGTTCTGTCAGTATAAAGGATGGCTCAAACGGAGGAACAACCCTATATTTTGGCTCGAAAAAGTCAGAAACATACCTTTGTTTCTATGAGAAGAATTATGAACAGGCTGAAAAATATGATCTACCTATTGAAGATATGGACGACTGGAATCGATATGAACTGCGGATGAAGAATGAACGAGCACAAAAAGCGATTCTTTCACTAATGAAAACGAATCAGTTTTTAGATATCGCTATGCAAGTGGTGAATAACTATATTCGCTTTGCGGATAAGGATGAAGAGAAACCACGTTCCAAATGGGAAACGAGCCAATTTTGGCAGGATTTTATCGGTGACTTTGGGCGTTTAAGCCTGTTGATGAATCCCGAAGAAGAATTTTATGAGAAAACCAAGCGCTGGTTAAATAATTCATGTGCACCATCCATGAAAATGGTTGTTGAAGCAGATCAGGTACTCGGTACGAATCAGCTATCTGATATGGTGACGAATGCTGAATTGACCAAGAAACAAGAAAAAATGCTTGATGTATGGTTGGGCGAAGTCAAAGATATGGTACACGCATAAATCAAGGCTCTGCATATGGTATCTGTCAACGGTAAATGTCTGACTGAAACAACGTGAAAGGAATTTAAGGAGTTGATAGAGTATCGGTAATACACCCTCTTGGCCTAACAAAAAAACACTTTTTTTTGTTCGCCTACCGGCTAGGGTCGCCCCCAAGATTGGGGGATGGGGGATGATATAAACTTTTGGTCAAGCTAAATTAGCTTGCAGGTTTGGACAGCGTCCAAGGTTTTATTATTAAGAAAAACCCACACATTTCTGTATGGGTTAGGAGTCAAACATTTCGTAATGCAGTTTTTACATCTTTGTAGATAGTAAAGGTGTTAAGTTTAAGCCCGAGTTGAACAATCGTTTGAGCTAATTCAGGTCTTAATCCTGTAATTACAGAATCTACACCTAAGATTTTCAAGGTTTTACTGATATCAAAAATCTTACCTGCTACGAACGTATCAAATGAGTAAATTCCTGAGAAATCTAAGATGAGTGTTTGAACTTCGGCTTCAGCAACATTAGGTAGAGTAACATTAAAAATTGTATCTAATCTTTGACTGTTCAAAGAACCTACTAAAGGAATGACTGAAACATCCTCTTTTATAGGAACGATAGGAGCTGATAGAGATAAAATCTCTTCTTCAGCAAGTGATAAGTGATTCTCATGACGTTTGGTATATTTAATGCTTGTTTGTAAGATGGCTTCATCAAAGATACGTATAGTTTTGTTTGAGAGTCTATTACAATCTTTAGAATGGAAGTTACTTTCTTCACAGGTTTCTTGATATGCAAGAAGTAACTCATATCGATAATTACTTAAAAGTTCTATAAGATCAAAAATACCCATTCCGAGTTCTGCTGCTTCGTCTAAAATATCAAAATCTAAGGTAAAAGATTCTCCTTGTTGTGATTCATCTGTAAGGGTTAATTTAATTTGTAATAAGATTTCATTTAATAGTGTCCAATGTAATGTTTCTTCTTTTTCTGATAGGTTCTCTAAAAGGTCATTATCTGCAAGGTGAGTTTTATTGTATATTCTGGAGGTTAGCGAAGTTAGATCTTCAAACATCATATTCGATATTTCTACTGATTTCATGTACAACACCCTTATTTCAAATAATTTATATACTGACTGTTTGTTAAAAAGCTTTGAGTGATAGCAAATTATGCTATTCGAAATCTAGGGACTGTGAAATTGATGATCAAAATAATATGTAATGGCTTCTTCTGATACTGAGATGCTATCCCCCTCTCTTTTAGTAGGTCTTTAATTTTGAACACAAACCTTAATACCCTTTTGAGAAATATTTGAAACATCTTCTTATAAGAAAACAGACTTTAATTTAAATAAGGAGGTTATTTCTTTGATAAGAACGATCCTTTCATCTCTTTTACTAGTTAGCTTCTTTATAGTGACTACTTTTATAGCTTTTACTGTGATGTATATCTCGATTGAAGAACAGGTAATTCTCGGGGGAATCATTAGTCTTGTCATGATTTTTATTGTATCAAGTGTCTGCACATCGAATCTAATTCGAATCAAGAAGACAAATGTATGATGTTCATAGATGTGGTCAAGGAATCAATGTTGAATGAACTATTGATTAGAAAAAATATTCAACGCCAATGGGAACCGATCTTTGATCAGTTGGCTGAGTTTACACGCCACACTGAAATAGGAGAACAAATACATGTTCATTTGGATGAATACAGTCGAGAGACAGAAGGGAGTTAGGATTTCTTTTTTACTGTATTGGAATTGAAAGATGAAGGAGTGATTGAATTATACTTTCAGAACCATCTAGTCGAACACTTTCCAAGAAAGTAAATTATGAAAGGATGATGAATATATGAATAATGTGATCTTACTCAATCGTTCGAACCTAGAGGATCAATTAGATAATCAAGGTATCCTAGAGGTGGCTGAACAGTTAATTGAACGAATGAAAGAACACGTACAATATATTGCAAAAGGTGTGTATGAACAGTTCGTCATTGATGTGAAAATGGTTGTGGATAATGTGTTGAAAAACATCACCGCACACTTTATCGTTCATGAAGATGAAGACGAACCATATCAAGAAGAATCAGAAGGACTGAAATATATCTTGTTTCAAGACGTAACCACTACAGATAAAGGATAGTGGTATTTTTTATGCTCACACAATATAAAACGATGGATGAACGTTTCTTAGAGTTAGGTTTTACGGTGGGAAGGGGATCTGTTGTTTATGTTAAAGAGTTAAGTCGATTGACTATGTTAGTAGTGGAGGGAGAACGTAAAAAAGGGTATACCACTTATCGGTATACCTTTTATAAAGTATCTTACTTGCCTAATGGCGACCGAAAACATGAAAAAGTGTATCTCAAAGATGCTTCACCTCGGAAGGTGTTACAAAAGGTAACATCTTTTTTACGTTACATCAATGAACGCTAAAAGATGGTAAGCAATCTACTATGGTTTGTTAAGACAGTTTCTAAAAACTGAATATCTTTTTGTATTTCCACTTTTAAGTTGTTGTCAACGGCGTATAAAAGGTCTTTCTTTAGCCTTTTAATCTCTTCTGTAAATAAGAGATCATCATTCTGATTAACCAATTTCCACACCTCTTAAATTAAGTTGTCTCAAATTCAAGTACCCTTTTAACCCATTTCAAACAAATCTGCGAACAGGAAGGAGTTTATCAATGAATATATTTAAACGAATTAAAGGTCGAACACAAAAAATTAAAATTCCACAGAAGCGAAAAAGTCCAATGAAGAAGGATCATTCAAAAAGGACTGCTTTAGCTGTTTGGTCACTTTTAGGATCAATCGTTGTTCTATCCATCCTTACAATCCTACTATCGGTCAATACAAGATCAGGATTAAATATAACAAACGCTATGTTGAATGAAAAGGAAACCGAAGTTAAGGAAACCATGTCGCAGCCGTTAGCCGAACAGTTTCTATCGGGGTTCATTCCAACCTATATCAACGTAACGAATAAGAATGAAGCGATCGAAATACGTAAACAGAATCTAAGAGAATACATGATTCATTCAGAAACCTTTCTGAATGAACGAAATGAGTTCTATCAATTGTCAGGTATTCAAGGAGATCGAGTGTTAAAAAGTTATTCGCTTTTTGATGTGCAAGACGAACAAGAAAATGAAACGTTGTTTCAGTACAAGGTAACATTCACGAATCGCATTCACCATGAAAAAGAAGTGGAAGTTGAACAAGAAGAAAATGATGATGAAGATAGAGAACCTGAAACCGAAATAGTGACAGAAACAGAAGAAACGGATCAAACCTTACTATTAAGCATTCCTGTTCAATCGCAAGAAAATCAATTTGCCGTATCAGGTGTGCCGTACTTCTCCGAAGTACCAACCGTGAAAGGAGTGATTGATCAGGAAGAAGAAGAAAGAGCCGAAGCCTATACAGGGGAAGACACTGAACCAATTCATACGTTTTTAAATACCTTCTTTACTCGGTATGCGTCCGAGCCGAAAGAGGAATTAGCGTACATGATGAAAGAGCCAACGAGTTTGAATGGAGCGTTTGAATTAGATGAACTAACGAGTACCCATATCGTTGAAAAAGAAGAAGGCTATCAGGTATTCGTGACAGTCTTGTTTAGAGGTGTCGAAACAAATATTCCGCACGTGGTGAATATGGAATTAGATCTCCAACGTCATGAAGGAAATTTCTTTATTGAAACCTTGGAATACCAATAAAACATAGGAGTGATTGAAATGAAATTAACGGAACTAGTTGTATTAGCGAACTCGAATGTACCAGATGATTTACCGACATTAAATGTAGTTGAGAATTGGGGATTAACTGTTATTCTTCAATTGATTAGTTTACTCGTCTTCTTCATGGTGGCGAAACACTTTGCTCGCTTTAAATTTGGTGGAATTGTCATGACCATGATTCTTGGTGGGGTTGTTACTTTTGTAGTTCAAAATTGGTCACGAGTAAGTGCGTGGGTGCAAGCCTTCATTGATACATTCTAAGGAGTGTGAACGACATGAGATATGTATTTAATTACCGAAAAGCCATGAGAGAACCGAAACAGGTTCAACAGCTAACAAAAGAATATAGCTTACCTGTTGCCTTTCAGTTGATTCACGTAATCAACTTTTTTTTATTCTTCTTTATCGTCCTAGGATTAGGCTTACTCATTCGCATGGGATTCCCTCATGCGTTTGGGAAAAGCTTTCTCGTTTTCTTAATTGGTATTCCTATCGGATTAACGGTTTTAGTGACTAAAATTAAACCCGAAGGGAAAAACCTTTATCTCTATTTTTTAGATGTCGCACGATATTATCTGCAAATTAAGTTACCAAAAAAGCGGTTCTGCCAAGATCATGAAGTGCAATGGATGGATGAACCGCAAACATTTAAACCCTGTGTAAAGGTGGTGCAATCCAACTATGAGTATGTTAAAAACACCGATGAAGACGCTACGGAAGAACTTACTATTGACGAAAACGGGCGACGTGTGGGGGTATTATCGAGTCAAGAGTCAATCCATTCCCATGCAAAATAAGAAAGTCGTCAACCGCTATAAAAAGAACTGGAAAGCCTACTTTGAAGAAGTAACCGAATATAAAGATGTTCACTTGATGATGTACCCACAAGATTATCAACTAGAAGAAAAGTTTGATGATCTGAATGATGATTTAGCGGACGATTCAAAAGAAATGGCCATGTATTACACCGAAGAAACCCAGCGCATGTTAAATCAGCGATTAGGCAATGTCACAAAAAATGACTTTATTATCGGTGTTCGCTTACGGTCTGATTTGGTCAACGTGGACGCTGATTTAAAAGAAAATATGATGTCGATGTTTTCAACGGCGACTGATACCATCATCAATTTATTAGGGTGGGAACAGGACGTATCCGAATCCTTTTTTAAACAATTTAAAGAAGCCGAAGAAACGATGGCAAACGTGATGATGATGGTTGGTGGTGTCAGACTGTCAGAAGAAGAATTGATCTATGTGAATCGCTATAACTTCATTCGAGGAATTGACCATCAGGTCGATGAAGAAATGGATAAAACAAGCGTGAATGCCATTACCGACGCATTGATTGATCCCACGTCCACTGGTGTACTGAAATTGAATGGAGAATTTGATGAAGCCTATACCTCCTTTGTAGTTGTCGACGAATTTCGACATAACATGGCAGAGAGTGAATTGTTTTATGAAGCACAAACGCTTCCTTTTCCTGTAGAAGTGCAAATGAAAATTCAAGCCGAAGGTAAATCAAAAACGAAGATGGATTTAAACATGAAGAATCAACAACTAAAAGAAACGAGCAACGAACAAAATCAGGTGGGAGAAGAAACCGATTCTTCCGTCAGTACCAGTTCATACCTTGTGAAACATTTGAGGGATGAAATCAAAAATGATGATGTGAACATGATGAACTGGCTATCGGTGATTGTCATTACAGGTGAGAGTAAAAAAGAGTGTAAGAAACGAGCGAAATTAGTGATCCGTCATATGAAGTCAGCAGGAATCACGTGCCGACTACCTGTAGCCGATCAACTACCTTTATTCTATAAATTCCTACCAGGGGAGCGACTGGACGCAACGAGCCGAAATTGGATACAGAAAACGACACAAGATGGATTAGCCGAAGGTTTATTCGGGGTCACAGCTGACATCGGTTCAAAAGTTGGCTTCTTCATCGGATGGATTGATCCTTTTGCTAAACATACGGACTTATCGAGTGCGATTCATTCAAGCCGTTTTCCTGTCCTCTATCACATGTTTCTAGCGAATCAACAATTACGAGGATCAAAAACACGATCGCCACACGTACTCATCACAGGTGATACAGGAACAGGAAAATCGTTTCTAGCGAAACTCCTTTTCTTATATGTGAGTATGTTGAATGTGCGGTCACTCTATATTGATCCAAAGAAAGAGTTAAGGAAATGGATTAATAAGGTGATGAAAAATCCGCAAGTGCAGAAGGATTACCCACTGTTTGCGGAACACCTTGAACGATTTCACTTCACGACGTTGGATTCAGAGAATAAAGAGAATTGGGGTTCGCTTGATCCGATTGTCTTTCTTCCACCCATGCAAGCGAAAGAAATGGTACAGGTCATTTTCTCCCAAGTCTATGACTTTAAGGGGAAGGATGATATTCATACCGCATTCTTGCAAGCCATAGCCAAAGTCATCGAACGAAGACAACAAGAAGAACAAGTGGGATCAATGCAGATCATCGAACTTATGAGAGAACATGAAGAACCGATTGTTCAGAAAGCAGGAGACTTTCTACATGAGGTCGTGGCGGATAGTATTTTAAAATTATGTGTGCATGATGGATCAAATGAAGCGTTATCGCTGACAGATCGTATTAACATCATCGAGGTTGAACATTTGGATTTACCTGACGCAACCGATCCGATTGAAAGTTACACGAACTCACAATTAAAATCGAGTGCGGTCATGTTTGCGCTTGGCAAGTTTTGTGAGTTATTTGGCATGGATAAGAGTGAACGAACGATTGAATTTATTGATGAAGCATGGGTCTTTACATCGAGTAAGCAAGGGAAGAAAGTCGAGAAGCAAATGAGACGAGTCGGACGAAGTTATGAAAATGCGTTAGTTCTCATTACACAGACGACTAAGGACGCATTAAGTGAAGAAGAATCAGGGAATTTTGGTGTAGCGTTTGCTTTTGACGAACCAAACGAACGTGAAGACGTACTCAAATGGATGAATATGGAGCCAAGCGAAGAAAACATCGAAATGATGGATAACATGTTTCAAGGACAATGCCTATTTAAAGATTACTATGGACGTACAGCTAAAATCAGCATTGAATGTCTCTTTGAAGAATGGCAGGGCGCATTAGAAACGGTCGAAGAATCAAAAGTAGCCGTGGCCGAGGAAAAATATCTATAGAAATGAGGTGAATGAAACAGATGAAATTGGCGATTTTAAATTCAATGGTTGTAACCAATCAAGGGTATTACAAAGCGGAGAAGATCACGCTGCTTGAAGCGAGGAAAATCATGTTTGATCATGAAACCGACTATGAAAGCTACGTGGGGCATGAAGCGTCATCAAGAGTGCTTGAAGAATTACTCGGCTTTCCCGTTCCAGTTAATAGGATTCGCTTTAAACAGAATCGTTTTCAACGAGCGATATGTTTTAAGCTGTATGACCGTTATCAAGAGTATCAGCGATTAAGTAAAGAGGAATTACACCACGTGAAATATGACTTTTATCTCCTGACACGGATCGATTAGAAAGGAGGATTAATGTGAAACGAAAACTACTATTGTTAGGGGGGGCGATATTGCTTCCCCTTTTTCTTGTGTTCGCAACGTTAGGTGTAACGTATGCCGAAGATGAAGAAGAACCACCGCAAGGGTCAGAAAATATGTCCGATGTGAATATCGAAAAAAAAGGGGGCGTCGAGTTAGACATCAAACGTTACCCCTTAAATCGATATTTTGCGAATAATGAAGATCGTAGTCATACCCTACGGGGAGCATTTGTAGGTTTTGCGAATTTAAGTTTTACCATTGGTACGTTTGTAGTTCAAGCTGTTGATAAATCGATGGAAATTATGTATTCGCTTGAACCGATTGAAAAATTTGCTGATCTATTAACGGGCGTAACGTCTACGGTTTATGACACGTTGCAAAAATATTTTGGAGAATTATTCTTCATCATCGCCATTGGATACATGATTTATTTATGTATTGTACGTGGAACTATCAAAGAAGCGGTTAGACGATTTCTTTTATTACTTCTTGTCTTAGTAGTCGGAGGGTACTGGATGATGAATGCAGGGTATCTTCTGAAAAGCATGAATGCGGTATCGGTTGAAGCGCAGGGGTATCTACTAGAAGCAGGGAACGGTCTGATTACCATTGCGAACGGGGATGGCGTGTATGCCGATACAGAAAACATTGACGAAGAAGATAGGCTCAATGGTACAGTGTCCGTCATGCGAAATATCTATTTTGATTTAGCGGTGAAGAAACCTTATCTCATTGCGAATTATGGCACGACAAGCGAGAATTCAGTGAATAACCATGACGCTGAACCGTCCAAACTTCCGGGCGAAGGGCAATATAATCGGGTGGATCGATTGTTAGCTTTTGAGTTAACGAGTGATGGAATGAAAGATCGAGATGTATATGTAGATGGCGAAATTAGTGAGTTAAACAATGATAACTTAGGATCAGGAAATGTATTTTCACAATTAGGTGTATCGCTACTTGTTTTAGTTGGTGCGATTGGTATAGGTGTTCCATTCTTCCTTTTACCCTTTTTAAATCTTATCTTAGAGATTCTTGCCTTAGCGTTAACGTTTGCGTTGCCATTTGCGTTTATTATGGCTTACATTCCTACCTTCGCTAATTCTGGGTTTAAAGCCATTGGAAAACTCTTAAGTGTATTTTTAATTAAAGCGTTGCTTGGTATTCTGGTGCTTTTCGTCTATCTTCTATGTTTCATCGTGGATACCCTTTTACCACCGAATGGCTTTGCGATGTATTTAGTGAATCTGTTTTCTATGATCATTCTCTTTTTCTTAATGATTAAGAAACGTGATTCGCTTGTTAATTTTATCACGGCTGGTAAGGTTCAATCCGTTGATAATAACATGGTAAAGAATGTTCAACGTGATGTCGTCAATCCTGCGTTACAACCGTTGCAATCAAAGATGGCAGGCTTACGATTAGCTTCCTCTAAGCAGGCAGGACAAGAAGTTTCGCCTTCTTCCAGTGTGAATGCGCCAACTGCCACAAGGGAACAGGCAACTTCCACAGGGAAGAAAGGGGTGGCGAAAGAGGATCGCACGGCGCAGACAAAAGATCATCAGGAAACCCCAACATCAGGAAGCACAGCATTCGTAAAAACGAATAACGAACGTACACCACAACAAGGGAAGCAAACAAGAGCCGAGCCGAAGAAAGAACAGAAGGAGGAAAAACGAAAAGCGAAACAGGGTCAGGATCAACAACACGCTTTAGCTCCTATGTCAGAGAAAGAGATGACTGACCGCCGAGCCACAAAGCAGAACCTACAAACACCTCATACAACACGAAGTAAACAACAGTCGAAGGAAGATCAAAAAGGGTTACAAGCACAGGAACAACAAGGACGAAAAGCAAACACCGTTACGAACTTAGAAGATCATAAGGCGTTGCGTAGTGTACAAAAAGGAGATTCGTCTCATAAACAACCATCAAAAGAAACGAAACAAAATAGAACGAGCCAAATTCATCAAGATGCTTTAAAGCCGAAGGAACGTGAGATAAAAACACCTACTCAAAGAGAAGTAAAATCGAAGGGAACACGTACAAAGCATTTAGAAGAATCATTACAGCCGAAAGAAAGAGAAAGAGATTCTAAACCTTCGGTTCAAACGTTCTCTAACCATTCACAAGCTAGAACAACCACTAATCATTCTACCAATCAACCACAAGTGACGAAGCAAAATAAAGGTCTTCATCCGAAACACGATCAAACGAAACAACCTTCTCAATCTGTTAAGAAGGAAACAGACTCCGAGGGAAGCTCTCAACGTGAGAAACGAAACCAATCTTCTTCAACAATTGAGAGAAAAAGTACTAACGAACGATCACAACAAGCGTTACACGCCATTGAAAAAGAAAAAGATCGCCATAGTCGTAGAGGGTAGGACATCTTAGGATGTCCTTTTTTTGTAGGAAAGGAGAAGTGACATGAAAAAACTAGGTTGTCTGTTTCTTATACCCGTTGTCGGTATGGGTCTATTATTTTTAGGAATTATGATGACCATTACTGGTGAGAATGATTCAAGTGCAAACGAAGATATGAGAGATGAAGAATTCACCTATGACGGTGACTATCGATTTAATGGCGTTAGTCTTGAGATTGAGCGGTATCGACCTTTCTTTGAAAAATACGCCAAGGAAAATGGAATTGAAGATCATACTGAAATCTTAATGGCAATGACCATGCAAGAAAGTGGAGGACGATTAGCAGACGTTATGCAGAGTTCAGAAAGTCTAGGATTGCCTGTTAATACGATCACTGATCCCGAAGAATCGATTCAGCAAGGGGTTTACTATTTTTCAACCGTTTTAGAATCAGCGGGCGGTGATACAAAACTAGCGTTACAAAGTTACAATATGGGACATGGTTTTATTGATTATGCGAAGGAACATAACAACGGGGAATATAGTCAACCTTTAGCACAGCAATTTTCCGATCATATGAAACAACGGTTAGGGTGGAATGTCTATGGCGATCCCAATTACATTGACAATGTGTACAGATATTTAGATACGAATGAACCTGACTATGCAAGGGGAGGAAATTCTGAATGGACGCTGCCATTAAAAGAGATACGTATAACCAGTGAATTTGGTCCACGTACACACCCGATCACAGGGGAAGTCAATTCGTTTCATGGTGGGTTAGATTTTGGATGTACACCATCTGACGATATCTTAAGTGTGAAAGATGGCAAAGTCGTTGAAGCGATTCATAGTAACATTGGATACGGAAATTATGTCACGGTGAAGCATGGTGACAATGAGTTTAGCCGATACGCTCATCTGACATCCATTGGTGTACGAAATGGTCAATCTGTGAATCAAAGGGATGCGGTTGGAAAGTGTGGAACAACAGGATCAAGTACAGGGAATCATCTTCATTTAGAACATATGACCGAGTTAGGGCAACCGCATCATGCGAAAAAAGATCCAAGAAAAACGCTTGGATTATAGGAGGTAGAAAAAATGAAAAAGCAACTGATTGCAGGGTCTATACTAACAGGCGCACTGGTGGTCTATTTACTGATTCAGAACAGCCATTTGAAAAATGAAAATCAGGTATTAATAGAAGAAAGTCATGCCGAAGATCAAGAAATCGTCGTGCCATCTTTTTATGAAGAAGCGAAAACGTCTGCCCAGACATTTATTGAAGGTTATTTTGATTATGAAGATCAACCTGTGAAAGAGAACGTGGAATCTTATGTCACAAAAGAAGTGTTAAGTCAATTACAGTTTAATACCCATGAGGGACTAGAAGGGAATGAAAATTTACACGTTTCCTCTAGCGTCGAAGATTTATCAATTTATTTCGGTCAATCATTAAAGGATCGTCAAGAATTACTTGTCTTATTTACAAATCGAATTTCGTTTAACGATGTAGATAGTCGAGCGCAAACGATTATGAAACTAAATATGATTGAACAAGAAGGGGACTGGAAAGTGCATGAATTTTCGTTTACTCAATACTAGCTTGAAAAAACAGTCAATGATCGGTAAGATAAAAGATAATAGGAAATTATATGGTAAAAAGGAGGGATATACGTGAAGAAGTTAAGACTTACTTTATGGATGATTCCATTGACCTTACTATTGATTGCGTGCGGTAATGGGGAGTATGACCAAGCTATTGATGATGTTATCGAATTTCATCATGATACTAGAAATGGAACGTTTTCCAGTACCTATGAGTATGAGAAAAGAGAAAATGGTAATATCGTTGTACATGATAATGGTAAGTATATCTTTCTTTCATTTTATGATCCTGAGAACGATATGAGAGAAGGGAATAAATACTATTATGAACGAGCAGGTGAAAGTTGGAATAAACTTGAACAATTTGAAGGGCAAGCAATGATAGGTAAGACGCCTGAATATCAAGAACAATTAGGAGAAGAAGTTTGAAACCTAATACAAAAAGTAGTAGAAAACTAGATGTATAAATAAAAGCCAAATACTCTTTTTTATTTGGCTTTTAACTGAGATTAATTCATGTCTAATATGTAAAGCGAGTTTAATAGAGATCTATTATCCTCATTAATATCTTGTAAAATGGGCTTATCTAAATTTATGAAATTGTAATCCTCAGTATTATTAATATACTGTATATTCTCCTTAATAATTGAAAAGAAGACTTGATTATTAATAGACAAATAGTATTTTGATAGAAAACTAAACATTTGTTGCTTTAAGTTAATAGCAGTTTCATTCTTTATAAATGAATCCATTGCAAATGGTAGATTGTACGGAGAGAATTGACTTATTAAATTTGCATATAGAGTATACAGTGCTAACATTTTTTTATTTGAGTCAATTCCACTACCTGTAACTTCTTTGAAAGTATAAAATTTGATATCATCAAGTTTAATATCCTTAAAGAACCTCTCGTACTCATTGATCAATTCATCGTAGCTTTTTTTTATGGTTTTCTTTAGTTCAGAGCCTCTTTTTTTCTCCTTAATAATATCTTTTCTGAGGTTACTGATATTAGATATCAATTCGTTTTTATCGTAAACTAATTCTTGTTCAATTTTAAAATACTTATTATTGAATTCTTGTTTAACTCTATCTTCTATATAATAATTTAAATCAGTGTATTGTTTATTTTTTTCTGTGATGTCCTCTAATCTAGAACCTTCTAATAATAGATTGTTCTTTCTTTCAATTATCTCTTTCAATTTCAATTCATAATTCTTCTTAGATTTCTTGTTTAAATCTAATTGCTCATTTATTTCAAGGTTATTATTTCTTAATTTTAATCTTGTTAAGGACTGTTCTTTAGTAAGTTTTGAGTTACAGTGAACACAAACGTGTTTAATTTCTATAAATTTCTTTCGATATTCTTGTTTTAATTTAGTAAGTTCGCTTATTTCTCTGTTAGCGTTATTAATTTTAGTTTCTATACTCAATTGATCTCGATTTATCTCTGAGATATTGTTACTAATGTTGTTTATCTTGCTTAAATGGTAATTAATTTGATCTGAATTTAATATAGTATCACTTTGAATATTTTCGTTGTGATCTATTTTATATACAGGTGGTGTAAACTGTAAATTTTCATTCTGAAGGAGTGCGAAAGCTTCAATTTTCTTAGTGACATTATTAAGATTTCCTTCTAAATTGTTCTTTTCTATTTCTAAATTAACTATTTTATTATTATTAATGCCAAAAAAGAAATCTATAACACTGGTCACTGTATTGCTATATCGAGAAAAGGAGTCAGAGGTTTTACTAAAAATGAAACCATTCCAAGATTTATCTTGATCAATATAAAACGGTAGTAAAACTTCACTTGAATACACATCAACTAAAGATTTACTTTTCTTATCTTTTAATTTTATGTTTAAGGAAATAAACTCTTGCAACCATAAAGAAAATTCCTTTTCTGTTAGAATTTCATTTTGTTCGTCTATATAAAATAAATCTTTTTGTCTAGTAATCAAATGGGTTCGATTATTTTTTGACACTTTAATTTGAAAAACCATTTGTTTAGAATCCCACCCAGTAGGCCAAACTTTAATGTTAAAACCCAAGCAATAATAAATGGATTTCATTAAACTTGATTTTCCAATGGTATTAGTTTCACTTACTAAAATATTTGTTTGATCAGTGAAATTGTACTTATTAATTTTCTGGTTAATGTAATCATAAATAATGATATAATTTATAATCATTTTAAAAATCATCTCCTAACTCGCTAAGACTCTCTACTCCGACAGATATAAGTATAAAAAGATCAGGTTCCTTTGCTTCGAAATTTTTAATTAACCTATTTATTACGTCTGTATTCGTTTCAAATAAATACATTGGTGTTTGAAAATGAGCTCTTAAAAACTCTTTCATTTCTTCTTTTAAACTAGATTTGTTCAATTCTATTTTTAATCGTTCTTTTTTTATTTTTAAATTAGCGGCATGGTTATAATTTAACGAGTCTAGAATATTGTCAAATCCATCTAATGATTTACAAGTAATAAAAAGTTGTTTGAGGTATTCAGCAGTAATAGATTTTATTTCTTTATTAACACCTTCACTTAGAATTTCCTCAGCTTTTTGATCAATGGTCAAAGATAATTCTGCTATTATATTTCTTCCTCTTTTATTATCAACGGATATATCATTATCACCGAGAGAACCAATAAGGTATTTTTCGGCTTCTATTAAATTAGTACTTATAGGAGGGATTATAATGAAAAACTTATTAATCCTTTTTGCTATGTCATTTGGCAATAACGCAATTATGTTTTTTTTTGCATCTGCATTTAATGCATACATTTCTGTACAGATAGTTCCTGGTTTCTTTTTAACAAGTTTTTTAGAATCAGTAGATCCGAATTCTTGAACTATTAATTTATATGTATCATCTGATAAACCAGATCTTAAATTTTTTTCGAGTATTGACTCTTTTAACTCTTTATCTTCAGTGTTATTTTTAGGCTTTGTTGTAATGGTTTTAAAGGTATGTTTCTGTTTCTTAACCTGGATTAGTGCACGGTAATCAGTATCCTCCGCAACTATATCATCATCCGATTCAATATAAATTCTAAAGTTATCTTTATGAAAGTTATTGATAGCTAAAAGAATCAAATTAGCTTTTTGATAGTTGAAACCTTTGATTGCTTCAGCTCCGCCATTTTCGTAATTATCCTTTATCATTATATTACCTCCTAACTGGGGTGATTCATTAGTGCTATACTACATGATTTTATTTGAAAAATATGTCGAAACATGTATTTATTATTGTTTATATGCTAAGTTATCACAGGAAAAAGTAGGACAAATGACAATTAATAGTTTATAATAAGTAAAAAGTAGTGGGTATTTTAGTATGATTTTAATTATAGTAGATTGACTAAGAATTTTCTTGTAGATGAAGGGAGGATGAAAAGTGTCTAAGTATTATGCTGTTAAAAAGGGAAGAAAAATTGGTGTTTTTAGTAATTGGGAAGAGTGCAAAGTACAAGTAAGTGGTTATCCTAATGCTGTTTATAAATCTTTTAATACATATTTAGCAGCGAAAGAATTCTTAAATGAAGGTATATCATCAAAAAATATCTCATCAAACGATAAGAAAGTAAGTAGAATACCCGATGTTATAGCCTATATTGATGGAAGTTATGATCACAGTAAAAAAATGTATAGTTATGCTGGTATTCTTATTACAAAAGATAACGTTAAGACTAACTTTGCCTACACTGACTCTAATAGTTCCCATATTAGTTTAAGAAATGTGGCAGGGGAACTTAGAGCCGCTATGCATTCAATAAAATTGTCTTTAGAGAATGGAGCTAAGTCAATAGAAATTTATTATGATTATGCGGGTATTGAAGAATGGGCAAATGGTAAT
Source organism: Alkalihalobacillus sp. FSL W8-0930 (assembly GCA_037965595.1). Taxonomy (NCBI): domain Bacteria; kingdom Bacillati; phylum Bacillota; class Bacilli; order Caryophanales; family Bacillaceae; genus Alkalihalobacillus; species Alkalihalobacillus sp. FSL W8-0930. The sequence goes on from CP150183.1 coordinate 651,025, forward strand.
TGGAAGGCTAAGAATTTTTTTACTCAAGATTATGTGAAGTTTATAGACGAGATGAGATTAAATATTGAAATAACATTTAATAAAGTGAAAGCTCACTCTGGAGTTAAATATAATGAAGAAGTAGATTTATTAGCAAAAGAAGCTATTAAGAACAACGAACCTAGACACCAAGTTCAATTGCTACAAGAAGTATCAATTAAGGGTGAGAAAAACCAAATTGATATTTTTAATGATTTGAAGTCCACAAAAAAAAGAGTTAGTTTAAACCTTCTTGTAGAAGATGAAGTTTATGATAATGATAGATTATATGATATTTTTAAATCATTATGTAAAGAAAAAGGATTAAAAATGAAAGATATTGAAGGATTTATAACAGTTTTTGATTTCGATAATAAACAAATACTTTTTAAAGTGGAAGCTTTAGGAACAGTGGAAGTTATGAGATATGAAATCTGAAAGGGGAAATTCTAGTGGCTAAAAATATATACATTAACAAGGGACAGTTAGAAAGAATAATTATCGATAATTCTAATTCATATAGTATGGAGTTAATAAATGATTCTCAAGGTTTTTATAAATACTTTATTGAGAAAGATGAAGTGAGATTTATCTTATCAGTTTATTACACGAAAAAGAAAGGTACTACTATACTTGCTAGCTGTGAACATGGTAAAGAATTAGAACAAATAATTGTAAATGCTGTGGAATATAAAGATGTTAGAAGTGGATCTTTTAGTGCTCAAATGTCAAAGGAATTTTTCAATTCTATTATTGACTTATTAGGCACGTTACCTAATATTAATGTTACAGAGCCTGATGATAAGGGACAAAATGGCATAATAATAAAGATAAGTACTGATTTTGGTGATTCTGCTACTTTGACTTATTTCACTTCAAAAAGTAAAATGTTATATCAAGGCTTGTTTATGAAACTTTATGCTATAATAAAATCATATTTGTTGACATTGCAGAATAATATTTCAGAGACCGAGTTTAATGAACCTACATTAGATGTAAAAGTGCAACAACATATAAATACAAACTTTCCTAACGGTTGGAACCTTTTAGAACCTGTATTAAAAGGTCTAATTAAAGATAGCTTTTCATTAGTTGAAGAAAAAAGAGAACTCAGTGATTATGCTGCGTGTGTTATGCCCATAATTAGGGTATTAGAGTATAGAATAAAGAAAGTATGTTTAGACTATGGAATAAACATAAACGATAAAAAAGGTTTTAGATACATCAATGATTCCAGTAATCCTGATTCCACAAGACCGATATTTATTGTAAGAGATGATATCGTAGAAAGCGTTAATACAGAAATTACAAGTATGCCTGAAGAAGCTAAAGAAACTATAATCCAATGTTATGACTTTTTACGTAAAAATCGACATGAAATGTTCCATGCTACACAGATTTTGTTAGGTATGAAATTAGTTGGTACAAAAGATGAAGCATTGAATATGATAATAGAAACTTCAGCAAGAATTGAAGAGTCTCTAACTATTAAAATTGCTTAAGGGAGTGATTAACATATGAAGCTATACAACGTTTTAGACTTGAAAAGCGATCAGCGTAAAATTATTGTAGCAACTTCATATGTTAGTCCTCTTTCTAATATAATTGAGGTTGAAAACGAATTAAAGAAATCTTATTATAAGGGTGAAATATTATTTGATCTCTTATTATCAAATGGCTTTGCACAAAACAGGTTTTTAAAAGCAGTTTTTGATGGCGAGAAAATAAGTCTTAATACATTAGAAATTTCACCTAAACTATGTGGCAGTATTCTCGATGAAATATATACTTATTTTTATGAAAATCCAAAGTTCATTAATCAAAGTAGTTTGTCAGAGCCTCAAAAACAGATTATATTAAAGAAAGTTTTAATAGGAGAAATGCCTGTTAATTTATAATATGAAAAATAACTACCATGGCATTATGTCATGGTTTTTTATTAATTATGTTTCAAATAACATTAGAAATCGTAGAAGGTAAAGCTCCTCATTATCAAGTTAGTTCTTCTGTTGATATTGACCACTTCTCACGAATTTTAGCGTCCACTTTAAGTAAAAAATTTATTGTTTCATCAACGATATTCACAAAAAATTCAACGAATATATAATAATCTTCCTGATCCATTTTTGAAGATATTACATATCTCTTCTCGTTTATTAATAACTCCTGAACATAATTATTACTATGAGTAAAATCATTTCTTAACTTCCAAAGTGCTTCAAGTTGCTTATGAAGCTTGTCAGAAGAAAATTCTTTTGGTAAACCTATAAAATTACTGTAATTTTTATATTTTTTATGCCACAGCATACCTAAAGTCTTATAGTCAGTTACCTTATTAATGTATTTTTCTCTAATATCCTCTATATCATTAAAAGTAACAATATCATTTGCAGTAAAAGTTATTTTTTTATCGGATAGACCCTTATTTAATAATGAATAATTATTTTTCATGCATGAGTTTAAAGACTCTTTTAAGAAAGCTTCTAGATATACGGTGAAATTGATTGTCGCGGTTCTTATTGAATCAAGGTATACTGAACCTATTAAAAAATCTTGTTCAGTTGTCAACCTATTGTTGATAGAATGAATAGTATCTAATTTATTGTAAATCTGAGATTTCTTAATGATTTTACCCCATTCTAAAAGGTCACTTTGTTTTATTTGACTGTTTAAGGCAATTCTTAATTTTAAAGAACTTAAATTAGTTATAAGTCTCGCACTTGTAGCAGAAATGATCATTTAAACCCCGTCCTTATGCGCTAAAATTTTAAGTAATTAACCCAATTAAACTGCATAGTGTTGCGAATATAATTTTAATTATATCATGTTGTACAATTTGGCTTGTATAAGAGAGGTGGATAAACGAATACTTTATATTTTTTAAGTATAAATGTTCGGTAATAATTAAATGGTTTCTTTCCGATACCTTTCCATAGTATATTTAATTTTAATAAAGTAGCGGTAAATATATATTTATTTATGGATAATATATAGAGAATAAACCCATTATCACCTATACACAAATTTGAGGGCCTAGTGAGGTTAAACTCATGGTGGTTCGATTCCTCTTAACTACATACCACTAGTACCAAAGCTTTAAGAGCTTTGGTTATTTTTTTGGGGGATATATAGGGAAGTGAGCGGACGGTTAAGATTAGTGGCTACTTAAAAAGTTCCTCATAATGGTTTTATTTAGCCTGACCATATGTACAACACCAGAGAATAGTTGCCTTTTTCAACTAATTCATCTATAATTTTAAAAAAGTTGCTTTTGTCAACTAAATTGATGAATATAGGAGTTTTTAATCATGTCAGAACCTAATCTTTCTACAATTGACGGAATTAGAAGATTCAATCGTTTTTACCTAAACTACCAGAGTTTACTCAATCAACATGTGTATGATAACACTTTAACTTTAACAGAGATAAGAATGTTATTCGAAATCAAAGACAAAAATAAATGTACTGCAAAAGTGTTACAAGAAAAATTACAGTTAGATAAGGGTTATGTGAGTAGAGTATTAAAGAGTTTTGAAAATAAGAATATAATCTACAAGGAAAAATGCGAAAATGATAGCCGTGTTTTCTTTCTTCATTTGACACCAGTGGGTCATGATATGTACCAGCGTTTAGAAGTAAAAACGAATCAACAAGTAATACAACTTTTTAAACATATTAATTTGAGAGACCAACAAAAGCTTTTGGAATCAATGGTGACAATTGAAAATATATTAACCAAACAGCATCATGAAATTGAATCGGTCGTTGCTATAAGAGATCATTATACAGATGATGATAAGGAGAAAATGATTGAAAAACAAAGAAGTTTCTATGCAGATAACTGTGGATTTAATGAAGAATTTTTAAAGTATCTCCATAGTACTTTTAAAGTAGATATTGAAAAGATATGGATTGCAGAAGTAGACGGAGAATTTGCTGGATGCATAGGTTTAGTCAAAGAAAATGATACAATAGCTCAATTAAGATGGTTCATTGTTGATACCTCTGTTCGTGGGAAAGGAGTAGGAACAAAATTAGTACAAACATTGCTTAGTTATTGCCGAGACATGCAATATGAGAAAGTGTCTTTAGAAACAGTAAGTCAACTGAAGACGGCTCGGAATTTATATAATAAATTCGGATTTGAGTTAAAAAAAGCAAACCAACAATACATGTGGGGACAAGAACTTGTGAATGAGCAGTGGGAATTAGAGTTAGAAAATCATGAAAATCTTTTAAATACCATCATATAACAATGATGGTATTTAATTTTGGATTATATTAGTAGGTTTTGGGAACATAAAGCTTACCCTCTGTACATTGATATAGATAAGCCACTCGATATCCAATAGTGAGTGGCTTTTTGTCTTATACATATTTGAAATACAATATAAGACCTGAGAAATGAATTACAATGAATATCTTTGAACTTAGATGCATTTTCTAAAATAGATCTAGATTGCCTGTAAAAAGTCCATTGAGAAATACCTCATTCTCATTTATATTTTAATCTTCTTGATTATAATTTCTGCAATGATCAAGTTAACTGTAAATGACAACCATACAGCTAGGGTGTAAGCATGTCCATAATCGAATCCCAACGCATTATGAGAAATAGCTACGACAATATATATTGTCAAGTTAGCGTAAGTTAACATAAAGCTTCGAATCATCCAATTTCTATGTTGACTGATTTGTTTCTTTATAATATAGAGATACCCATTGATTGTAGTCATTAGCCAAAGTGTGTTTAGAATAAGAAAACCTATAATACTAAGGAAGCCACCGTTGGCAAAGAAAGATACATAATATCCTGGTATCATGTTTAATAGTATTGAAAGAATATATATCCTGCCATTCCAACGGTGAATGGTTGGTCTTTTGTTTCTTATTCGTTTTGATAATCCTAGTGGGCCCGTCATTAAAGCGACAACGGCTAAAATAATATGAATTTGTATCATAATCTTCCAAAGGTTCACGTTGGACAAAGTAGCATCTTTATTTCCTAAAAAGGTTGTGAATTCTGGGTCAACTAGAAAGTTTTTTGATACTGTATGAAGAATCCACATAAAAGATATAACAGATAAGGTAATAATGATTGTTTTTCTCTTCATATATGAAAATCCCATCTATTCCGAATCATTAAACTCGTTTTGCGATAACCTTAGAAGAAATGAGTCCGGCTTTCGCTACTCCTTTTAATTGATTCTCTACTTTGTGTACCTCGAATTTTAGTTTTAACGACATTGGCTTTTTGACTTTTTGTGTCCAAGTTATACTTTCTTTACTTACTTGAACATCTTCGAGAAGTGATACATTCGCTTTATCTGAACGGTCAGTGGCTGTACCAGTTAATACTCCGTCTTTATTTATAAATGTATAGATAAGCTGCATTTTACCGACAGGTGTTGATATCGACACTTCCCAATCACCTAAAAGATCGTGTTGATCTAGATTTTCGGTTTTCTCTTCTTGATGAAAGACACTTTCTTCTTTTGGGGTCTCTGATAAAATTGGTTCGACTCCTTCATTTTTCCATACAGTACCTCTTTTTTCGTATTGAAAGAATTGTTCAACTTCGTGTGCAATGCGTGGGCCAAGTTCTCGTTCAACTACATAAATCGCTAAATCCAATCCGGAAGTTACCCCAGCACCTGATATGATATCTCCATCATCTACTACTCTTGCATTTATTGGAATGGCTCCAGTAGCAGATAATAAGTCCATTCCCATATAATGGGTAACGACATAACGACCTTCCAGTACTCCAGACATAGCCATAATTAATGAACCGCCACAAACAGATGTCACTAACATTTCGGGATCATTAATAGCTTCGATTATTTGTTCTCTCAGTCCTGTTTCAGAAGCTCTCTTTAATTTCATCGGAACAGAATCTGGATCATTTTCATTTACACTCCCAGAAGCACCAGGGATTAAAACGATACCTTTTTTTGATAAATCCAGTTTATGGCTCACAGTGAGAGGATAATCGTTAATTCCACTTAACACGTGTTCTTTATCATCAGCTCCGACAAACTCAACCATGATATCCTCCGAAGTATACATTGCAGCTGCACTAAAAACTTCGTAGGGAGCAATGGCGTCTAATAAATCTACACCTTCAAACAAGACAATTTGAATATTCATTATGGCACCTCGTTAGTAGATAATTTTAGACCGAACCGTCCGGTCCGATTTGATTATAACAATATAACTACAGGTAATACAATGTTTTTATATTTTTTATTTTTTTGTGAAACCATTTAAAAGAACCTTCACATACTTTATGTTTGAATAAATGTGTTCATTATTTAACGTTAACCTGCTAGTCATTATGGCACCTTCCATTGAAGATAGAATATAAGATGCTAGTGAATCAGGGTCTGTTTCCTGCAAAAATTCTCCACTATCTTTTCCTTCGCTAATAATTCCTGATACAAATTGAATCATTTCTTGAAAAGCCATCGACATGAGTTGTTTTAATTCAGGAAAAGTGGAGTCACTTTCAACAGCAGTATTAAGCAATGGACAACCTCCTTCAATTGGGGGATTGTGGACGGCATCTAAGTAAATTTCTGATAGTGCAATAATTTTTTTCGTTGCAGTGCTTTTTCCTTTAATCGCTTCTTTCATATACGACCAAATGATCAATCCTGCTTTCTCATAAGCAGCTAAAGCAATATCGTTTTTATTTTTAAATCTCCGATATATAGCTCCCTTAGGTAATGAAGTAATATCCATAATATCTTGAATGGATGTTTGGTGAATTCCTTTCGTATTAAATAAAAATAACGACTGATCGAGAATTAAATTATACGTATCATCTTTTTTATTCATAGTGATTGCCTCCAATTTAATAGTTTTCATTCTGTAGATCTGAATTTATCCATGCTTAATTCTAATCATTCAGTCTGATTGTTACAAGTATACAATAGTTAATCATTATATTAATCCTAATGAGATTAACAGAAAACGAATAAAATATGTGTATCTTAAATTGTTATTCGGGATTTATGAGTGGGGTACCAGTATAAAGGTTCTCCAATTGGCTAAGGATAAGGGGATTTTAACTTCACCAAATCTTCACCACAATTTCTGAAAATGAATGATTTTATGTGAAATAGGTGTAAGTGGGTGTAAGTAGTATGCGTGATTGCAAGAGATAACACGTTTCCACGTCATTGAGGGCTTAGTGAGATAAAAATCGTGGAGGTTTGACTCCTCTCAACAGTATATCAGAGTACAAGTACCAAGGCTTTAAGAGCTTTTGTACTTTTTTATGATAAAGTTTATTCGGTATTAAGAATAGTGAGAATACAAAGTCTAGTTTTATTTATAAAATTTCTATAAATAATTACTAATAACCATAGACTAACACCTTACTATATATTAATATATTTCATTTGTTGAAGTATTTTACATAAAATTGAATATTATGGAGGATAATAATGAAAAAGTATCTAGGAGCTTTGTTGGTGGCACTTGTAACAGCTATACCTATGGGGTATGCTAATGCTGAGGAGAATGACTCAGTAATAATAGTTAATAAGTTTGATAATGAGATTGAAGTTAATTTTGAAGAAAATATTGATATTGATCAAATTACTGATTCAATGTTGCAGACAATCGTTGATCAAAGTGCAGACTTAAACGATGAGAGCGACAGTGTTACGATCCATAGTATTGATGATGGCGATGAAGTTGATGAAGTTGATGAAGTTGATGAAGTTGATGAAGTTGATGAAGTTGATGAAGAATACTTTGACGAAATTAGTAACATTGATAACGATAATACTTTTAATTTAATGGCAGCAGCTACTTGGAATGTCACAAAAAAGGTTACAGGCTCTAAAGTAAATGGATATGCTAAAGAAATTATAAGTGTGCCAAGAGGAGCAACAACGACATTGACTTCTAGTTTTAGTATATCAAATAAGAGAACTGTTTCTATATCGGGTGGAGGCTCATTTCCTTCAGGGCTTAGTGGAAGTCTTACTTCAGGTATGGAAAGTACAAAAAGTAAAACAATTACTGTTAGTAGAAAATTTACTGGACCAGACAAAAATTCAAAATTTAATACTACTATATACTATGTAACGCCTTTTCGTGACACTGGAACATGGTCAGCTTATAAAAGTAACAAGAAAAACAAGAAATATACTGGTAGTTGGTCGCAACCTGCTAAAAGCGGAGCGTTTGTAGAGTGGTCTCAAAATTATAAATAAGATACGAGGGAAAATAAATGAACTGGGGTAACGTTCTTAAATTTGGTTTATTAGGTTTTTTTATTGGAGTAGGTATCAGTTTATTTATACCAACTGTATTTATTGATAATGTTCAAAGTGATCCATATATCAGTGTTTTAGATCATTATCCTGTTGGAAAAGTCATTCTGAATATTGCAAGATATGGGGTTATTGGCTCATTTACGTTCATCTGCTTCACTCTTGCCTATCAATTAAGAAAAAAATAAAAAATCTAATTTGAACGTTATTTAAGTTATAATCTGAGATTCTCGTGGGCGCAAGTGAGTGCAAGTCGTATGCGTATTTACAGGAGATAGCACGTTTCCATGGAATTGATGCCTTAGTGAGGCTTGTAGCCTCTTAACCGAATACTATAAGTACAGGGATTTTAAAAGCTAAGCATTGTTAAAGCAGTAGAATTATAAAAAAAGGTCAAACTAATTAGCTTGACCTTTTTTCTTAGATAGTTTGAATTGAACAGTTCCTCTAGAAAAACCATTAAACCTAAGGCATCAACTTAATGTGAATAGGCGTGTAGGAAATACTAAAAGTAGTCTATAAACACGTGCACGAATAACTCATTAATTGATAATATAATTGCTCATTTGTAATTGACAAAAGAGTCTCCATATTTACTCCATTAAAGAAAGAAATATTAATAAAGATATGGAATTAAAACAAAAAGATGTACCTATACAAAGGTTTTGTAACTCTTATTACCCTTTCTCGTCATTGAGGGCCTAGTGAGGTTAAACTCGTGGAGGTTCGAGTCCTCTCAACCGCATATAGGTGAAATCGAGTAGTAGCAAGGCTTTCGGAGCTTTGGTGCTATTTTTTTTGCGTTCTAAAACTGGAGAGTATCCAAAATTCTTTCCACATTCTTTCCACGCATGTTTTGGTGCATGAAAACGAAAATCTGTAATGTTCGGTTTTTGCATTCAGTACTTTGCATTTTTATATAGCACCAGATATGAGTCAACATTATTTACTTTGCTCAACAATTCCTAAGGATTATAATGTTCAAAAAGGTAAATGCTATTTTTTATGGGGTGAGATCTTGTATGTCTCTATTTATCAGTATAAGCGGTCTAGTTTAGATTCACTATTTAACTTTCCAATTAAGACTTCTCAAAATAACTTTATTGAGCTTTCTTCTTATAGGAGTAATGATGTCTCTTCGGAGTATTATTATGACAATATGCTAACTAAGCTAATAGAATCTAGTAATGATAGTTATCCTATAAAGTTATATGTAGAGCTTTATCAGGAGATTGATGAGGAGCTTCTTAATAATAAGATTAACTTTATGGTCTTATGTGAGTCATATGAAAAAAAGCTCTACTGTTTAAATATCTGTAATCGAGATGAATTAAAGTCTTCATTAAAGTTTTTTTATCAATCAGGCATGGATTCTTTGTTTAACACTATCACTAAGTCAGACCAAAAAGTTCATATTACAATTAAAAATCAAATTGTACTATTTGCGGACCAAGACCTCGAAATTCCATGTTTTAGCTTTACGCATGATTTACAAGGTCTAATATTATTTGGACAAGAAAAATGGACAAGTGAGGATTTTGTAAAGAAAGAACTACTTGGAGATAGTTTAGTAATAGAAGAAGTCGATATTCTTTAATAGAACAGTATGATTTAATGAGATTCATTAACCTAGTGAGTGATTTACTTGCTAGGTTTCTTTTAACCGTACCATAAGGAAAAGTAGCTCTCTGCATGTATTAAGATGATTGAATTGATAAAAGAGGATTCTAGAAGCTGGAATGGATCATACCTTCAAGAGTATGGAGTAAGTCGGTTATGTTATGTTTTAATCATTAAATTACTATTTATAGTCTCTAAAGATGAGCTTTAGTGAATGGAGTGACACAATGAAGAGCAATCTATTTAAACAATTTTTTTTGACAATAGTATCTGCTATAATTACAACTTTTCTGTTAGCATTTATTTATGTTTTATTTACTCAGGTTTATAGATATTTCAATAACTCAAGCGAAACATCTGATATTATCTATGAATTTCTATTACTTAATATGTTAATAATTCCATTTGTAATTGGTTTGTTTATTATAATTTTTTTGGTTTACAAGATCCTCAACTGGTATGATACTCGGAACAAAAGCATATAAATTCTGAAAATCTTGAGGTTATAATCAATCAGATTATTGAAACCCCCCTCTTATCTAATAGGGGGGATGTAATAATGTTAGATTACTAGAAAAGATAACTTCATTCTTTACTTCTTTGCAACAGCTCCATGTTGAATCAGTAAGATTGATGATGCTATTCCAATAAAGTTAAGTATGACTCCAATTGGTACAAGGATGAATACCAGTATTGTTGGTAAATCCATCAAGGAGGGAAGGATGCTAAGCGGCATACCAATTAATAAAGTGATTAAGACGTTTCTAAATAAATTCTGCTCCTTCATTATGAGTAGCTCCTTAGATTAGTTATGAGTACGATTTAAAGCTAACGTAGCTATTCATTTTCTTTCTCAAATACTATAATTTCCACTATCCAAAAAACCACAATAATAATTATCATGCAAACTGAGAAAGTGGTACTAGAAAAGTTGAAAACATTCTTTGCAATTAACAAAAGAATTAATAAAGGGAAAACAGTAAGAAATCTAAATTTTAATCTTTTTATAATGACCATGCCTTTCAATTTAACTTTCACTTTCTAATTATATCAAAAAGATGAATTTATTAGAAGTTTTTAAACACATTACGAGATTTAAGGAAGTTCATAAGAATGTCGTCCATATTTTTTGTGAATTTTCCAAGCCAGATCAGGTGTCCCATGTACCAGTTTATAACTAGTATATCCTTCTTCTATGTGAGAACAGTAACAAGATTAGCTACTGAGAACCTTGATATACTTTAATTGGGAATTTTAGATATTATTTAACTTGATCATGATATACTATATAAAAGTTACTTAAAGGGGAGTAAATAAAGATGGCACCTAATAAAGAATTTAAAGTGCATATTACTGCTGCTCTGATAGCGATGTATCCAATGCTCATTCTTTCAATCGCTACACTTATCTTTGCCTTAATTAATAGTGACCTTTGGTTATTTAGTTTTATAGGAATCTTTTATTTCATGCTGTTTAGAGACATCGATCAAATAAGAGCAGCTCATCTAAAGAAATACTTACTTAACTAACGACGTGGTCACGTCGTTTTTTTGATTGCCTGTTATGACCAAGAAGAATTTGCCGAGACAAAAGAGCTTAAGAAGGGGGATGCATAAGCAACTAGGGTTCTAATTTCACTAGGGACGAAAATATAGCGTTGTAAAGAGTCCATAATCTAAATAAAAAGCCCTCAATATAGGTTGAGAGCTTTGAGTTTATTTCTGTTTGTGCACTACACGAGTACCACAAATGAGGTCATGTAAGGCTTTCTTATCTTTAGTAAAACCAGCCATGAGATAACCGATCATTAAAGTAAACGTAGAGATCATGTAAGCGAAGTATCGACCAATGGATCTGCCAATACCAATTTGTTTGTTATCAAGGGTTAGTACTTGAATACCTAATATTAGTTTTCCAGGAGAAGCCTTAAGTTTGCTTGCAGTAAAGATGACGATGAATACTGCAGAATAAATAAGTATGAAGATATCTAATGTTGTAGAATCCTCAAAATTAATTGATGGAGCTTCAAGAACGAACATTAATAGTACACCAATTACTCCCATTATTAACCCATCAATTATTGCAGCCATAGCTCTAATCCAAAAGCCTGCCGGTTCGTAGTTCATGGTGCATTCTCTCCTTAACATATGTAATAGATTACAATCTATATTTTACCTTAATATACAATATTCTTAAATACGAAAGAATTGCAGTCTATTGAAGTAGTTCATATGAAAGATTTAGTAGATGACGAAAATATGCAAATAGTTGATAAAGACGAAATTAGTAAGAAGGTAAAAGCAACGAGAAAATTGTATATATGGTTTATATAGTGTTTGGATAAAGATATGTTTCCAGAGGCATTAAGATCTTATGATGCTAATCCATATTGATAGTAGGTTGTTTCAACTAAGAAATCAAAAAAAGCTACAATTAAGTAGCTTCTAGTTTCGTTTTTTAGTTTAAGATCACATTCACTTATCCAACTTCTCTGCACCCATCCCAATTCTCTTTAACAGGTCAATCAGTTCGTTTTTTTCTTCATCAGTTATGAATGAAAGGTTTTCAGAGATGGTTGCTTTGTGTTGTGGGAAGATGTCATCAAATAAGGCTTTGCCTTCTTTTGTTAGCATGACATCAAATGTTCTTTTGTCGTTAGGGTTGGTTTGTCTTTCTACTAATCCCTTTTTCTCTAGCTTATTAACGACATAGGTGATGCTACCACTTGGGATAGAGAGAATCTCACTGATTTTTTGAACCGGGTGAGATCCTTTACTGTAAAGTAATTCAAGAACAACAAAGTTTTCATTACTAATTTTATGACGTTCGATATCCTTTTGGATGTTATCAAAAACAGCTTTTGAAGCTTTCATCCACACACGAATCACTTTTAAGTCGACATTATTCTGATCTTCCATTGTCAACCTCCTATAGGTATAAGGTTATCTAGGTTTTCTATATAGAGGATAATCGACTTCGGTCGGAATTTCTATCAATACCATGCGAAGTGCTTTTTCGTTAGTCTTAAATGTGTATGTTTCATCCTTCTCTGATTGAATGATGAAAAAATCCTTATTCTCAAATGAATCCCCTAGATCATTAATCATACCACCATTCCCTCTAATTGCTAGTCCAGCTAATGTGCGATTAGGTGAAAGCGTGTGCGAGTAAACAGCACCACTCTTGACTTCAATATCATACATCTTAACATCTGTAACGAGATTGATGGGTGACTGAGCACCAATGATTGTCTTAATTGTTACATCTTTTTCTGTTGTGATTGGAAAATCTTCATGTACATAATTTGCGTAAGTCGGTGTTCTTTGTATTGCTTGGCTTAAGTGTGGTTCAAACCAAATTTGGAATCCCTCTGCTGGTTCTAGAACAGATTCGGCATGCTGTATACCAGAGCCTGTTTGCATAACTTGCGCGCCGCCTTCATCCATGATGCTATCCGTACCAAGTGTGTCTTGATGACGCATTTTGCCCTTAATTGAATAACTTACGATCTCAAAGCCTTGATGAGGATGAAACCCAACGCCACCTTCTCCATCAGATTTTGCCCATGCCCAGTAGAATAAAGGTCCTAACCGATTAATGACTGAACCCTCTCCAGAAAAGCCAATCGGTTTCTGTTCGGTTATTTTTCCATGATCAAACTGCCCATTGCCTTGATCTTCAGGTTTAACAATTCTTATATTCATTAGACACGCTCATTTGTTTTTATACCAATGATCCAACATTAAGTAGTAAGACAATTAGACCAAGAACAAATAATACGATAGGCATCATGAGTTGACTCGCGGAATCTTTTATTTTGATGTGTGTGAATATCGCACCAAGCATTGTTACAACAACTAATAATCCACCCCAAGCTGCTAACTGAGTATTCCAGATCCCTACGATTAAGATGATTGCAGCAACAACCTCAACCAGCCCAGTAAAGATTCTAAAGCCTCCCGAATAACCGTATCGACCAAAATCATCAACCATCTGCTTTGAACCGAACTTCATAAATCCAAACATTAAAAACCCTAACCCCAATACCCCTTGAAGAATAATAGACAAAATTGTCATTTACATTCACTCCTATAATCAATTCATTTAATTTATCCTAACCTTAGGACTTTTTTATCCTAGCATTAGGGTAAAAGGTAGTCAAGGATTAAATTTAATGTCTGATATGAGATTTGGGACTTTAAGGGCTGCTTTTATAAAAAGGTTTTAAAGGAGATCTGTAGAAAACTTTAGTTAATGTCTTCAAATAAATGTTTTTTTACATTTTATATTTAATCACTAGGAGGATATCCTGATGACATATGAAGAGGATGAAATACTAGTAGGTGGGAACGTATCGTATCGCTCATCCATTTAGAATAGGAGACCAAAGATGATTGAATTGCGTAAAGTAACTGTGGATAACATAGATGAAGTGACAGCACTTGATGTTGGAGAAGATCAGAAAGCTTTTATAGAGACGAATAACCTTAGAAGTATTGCAGATGCATACGTATTAAACGCAGATGGAATACCAGCGACTCCGTTTGCTATTTATGCTGACGAAATCGTAGTGGGTTTTTTGATGTATATTTATGATACGATTGATCATGAATCTTTTCAAAATGAAGGTTATTACAAACAAAAAACCTATTTTGTTTGGCACTTTATGATTGGCGAAGATTTTCAGGGAAAAGGATATGGCAAGCTTGCCCTTAAAAAGATGTTGGCAGATATAGAAGCTATGCCATACGGAGAAGCAAAAAATGTAGGCCTCTTTTATCATAAGAGTAATGTCGCTGCAAAAAGATTGTACGCTTCCATTGGTTTTGTAGGTACAGGAATCGTACAAGATCAGTCTATTCATGCGATTAAGAAACTCTCTTAGAATGGACATGAAAGGTAATTAAAATGAATTAAATATTATAAGAAATTATCCATAGTACCAAGGCATTCCGAGCTTTGGTGCTTTTAATATTTAAAATCATTAATTTGTGTTACAGCATGTACATCAGGTGTTGATAAGAAACTTGTGGATAAGTAAGTATTCTAACTTAAATCTAACTTATTTAGTTAATTCTAAGTCGATTTCGGATTGTTTTACAATATATGCTATCGGGTAATTTAAAACAAGGGAATTTATAGGAGGTTGATGATGAAGTCCAAACCGTTAATCTTAAGTGGATTTATGACAATAGTAGTCAGTTTAGCGCTGCTACTCTTTGTTGTGTATTATTATCCAACTGGATCTGATAACACTTGGGGAGGGATAGGCATACTATTGATATCACTGATTTTGGGTTTAGTTGGGTTATTAATCATAACGATAGGGTCAGTCGTGATATTAAGGGAGAAACATCTTGAAAAGGTATGGGTAAAAAGAAACAGGGAGTGAAGATCAATAAGTACTCACAAGAAATACGCAGCCATTAATGCATTCCCAAGCGGAATCATTGCCTTACTTTTTGTTACGTTCTTTGCGGGAGGTGCTATAGGGGAGAATTACACCGACGACACCAATGTTAATCCTGAAGCATTACTTGCTATTCCCATTTGGTTAATTTGCGTTTTAATCGCATTCCATTAAAAGTTTTTCGTTACTGGGGTAGTTTTAATGTATGTTCTGCCTCTTATATCAGTACTTATTTTACTTTATTGGGGAAATCGTTAACATTGTCTATTACAGACAATGTTTTTTTATTTAGATTGAAGGGTTCTTTAGCAAGGGGTTAATGACCGAATGTATGGTTGGGTATGTAACTATTAGAATTCAATTAGTGGAGGTATTCCGGCTTCAGGTAACAAAAAAGCGAAAACCGTAAAGAGAATGAAAAAAGATGAGAACATTAATGTGATCAGACCGGATACTATTTTCTTTTCTATAAAAATAGAAAATATCGACATAATAAAAGCACCCACAGATAAAGTGGTCCAAAATGAGAATTCTACATAAACATTCGACGATATAATCCCGAAAAATCCAATAGTTACATAGTTAATTAGGAATAATAGAACAAGTAAAATGGATATCCGTTTGAATCTATTCTGTTTCTTCTTTATTGTAATCACCTCTAAGTGTTAAATCGTTTATCTATCCAGTGTTGTGTTTAGAATGTTAACTTCATTATACCTCTTTCATGCACAAAAAAAGAACTGACATTCAGTTCTTCTTTACTAACCAAGATAGTAGGTTCTTGCCTTCCTCAATCGTTAATCTACGGTTAATGATAGAATCAACGATTGAAATCCAGGCTGAATAAATCACCGGTCCTAACCCGTTTATCTTCGTTTCTCCACACAAGTCCTCAATAAATAGATAGACTTTGTTCGCTTCAAGGCTTAGAGAATCAGTAAATAAGTTAGCCATATCCTTTTTAATCACAAAGTCTAACCCTGTTTTTAAAGCAGCTTCGATTTTTTCAAAAGGCGTATCAAATAATTCAATGACTCCTTCCATTCTGTCGACGATCCTTTGTTCTACCTCTCTTTTAATGATATCTAGAAGTTTTGATTTCGACCCAAAGTGATGATAGATCGCTCCAGTTGTTACGTTTGCGTTTTTGGCTATCTCATGAATATTCGTATCTTCAAATCTTTGCTTAGTAAAAGTCTCTAATGCACTCGATAATATCTTTTCTTTTGTGCTTCCTGGTAGTGGGATATATTCTTTCATAGAAACGATTGTAACATATTGACATACATACGTAAAATGATTATGATTTACGTAATCTAATTATGTACTCAATAGGAGGAATTTGTTAATGAGACTTGCTTTTTTATGCCATCCGACAACAGACTTAAAAAGGGCGCTCTCTTTTTATCGTGAACAACTGGGATTGGAAGAAGCTTGGAGAGAAGGAAGTCATACAGTCGCACTAAAAATTGAGGGAAACAATGAGGTTCAATTAATGGTTGAAACGGGTGAAAATGTACCAGCAGGAGGCGTTTTTATCGTAGACGACGTTAACAAGTTCTATGAAGAGAATCAATCAACCCTCGATTTCATTAAAGAACCATGTGATATACCGCCGGGAAGGTATGCTATTTTTAATGATATCGACAGTAATCCTCTAAGAATCATTGATATGACTAATGAAACGTATGGTAAATAAAACCAATGTATCTAGTTCTTCATTTATATCCAGTGCAGCAAAAGTATGTAGAGGAATTATTAAAGGTTAATCATAAAGCAGCGAATATTTACAAAGAGTATGGCGCTATAGAAGACAAAACATTAAAGCACAATCCTAAAAAAGGAAACCTTGGAGCTTGTATGAGGAGTTATGACATAAAGGAGAACGAAGTCTACATTATGAAGAGACCATACTAAAAGTGAATCAAGACAACAGGATTGGTGAGTTATTTAATCAATTTAAAAAGATAGTAGATGTAAGCAGAGTCATTGATGCAGAGTTTGAAGTGGAGTAATTTTTAAATTTAAAGAGTTAATAAACGAACTTGTCACTAAATGAAGTTATCAATTTGAAAAATTTGGGTATGGTTGTTCATAGAGATGTATAGTCATCAAGGGGGCAACGATATGAAAAAGCCATTAAAAAATTTATCATTTCTATTGTTTAGTATTGGTCTATTCGGCTGCAATCAACTTGAGAATGAAGTGGAAGAACTGGAACAGAAATATGGAATTGAGATGCAAATCAATGAAATCGGAGATCGAGATCCAGAAACTATTCCTACGTTTGATAGAGATGAGGTTGAAACGCTATTAACCTACGTCAAAATGTTCAAAGAAGAAGAGCAACAAGAAGGGCATACAAGTCATTATCTTGGGGATGCTCTTTTAGAGTCAGTTCGAACAGGTGACGAAGAGGAAATACCCGTAGATTCCTATCGTCTATATCTGGGGACAAAAGGAGAGGAAGTCGATGTATATAATCTGTTGACAACCATTAACTTTTATTCAGATCGTGATGGTATGGTAGTAGCTGGTGTTGATGCTGTAAGGACTGGGAGAGGCGGAATGAATTGGCAACAAAGTGCAGGGGAAATCATTGATGCAAATCAAGAACAGGCAGAATTTTATCTAGAAGGTGAGTGGCTCGGTGAGTTTATTTATGAAGGAAAGATCTTGTCTTTTACTGAACCTAATGTTTTATCATTTATCTTGACGCAGGAGGAAATAGAGGAGTATCGACAGCAGGCCAGTAATATAGATGCTGTATCCTAAAAATGAATTTCACAACAACCTCTATAATAAAAGTAAGCGTTATGCATGGAGTAAAGGAGGGTTTTATATGTTAAAGAAAACATTAGTATTCACTTTATTTTCTGTTGGCTCCTTAATAGGTGTGCTTTCACTTCAAACAGCACTTGGCGAGGATGAAATATCTGATTATTCATTAAACGATGCAGGAGAAACGTATCGATCGGCGTTATATGCTGCATCTTCAGCAGATGAGCCTGATCTAATCCAGGCTATGGAGTAGATGGAACAGAAGGATATGTAAAAAAAGTAGATTTAGACAGGGTCACTGGAGGAGCCGAGGTACCGAAATCACCTGAAGAAGCGTTAGCAAAGCAAGCGGAACGAGAAAGGAATCAAGATACAGACATTCCTTTATACGAGTCAGATGGGGAAACGGTTATCGGTGTGTTTACTATCGCTATTAGTGCTGAATGATAGTAGTTTTGATAACTCTCAGTAGCTATTAACATATGATCTTTTAGTTCCAGTTGAAATTAAGATATAATGGTACTTTTCATTATGTCTGGGGGTTTCAAAACGTGTTAAAAAAGATAAGTTTTATTTTACCGATTCTCATGTTGGTTGCATGCCAATATGATGTAAGTGGAGCTGCAATGGTGGAAATAACAGAAAGATTTGAGGATGAAGGGAACTCTTACATAAAAGTTAAAAATCAAGGTGACGAGGTTTATACACTAGAAGTAGATGAGAATGTATTTAATCTCGTAGAAGTAAATGAAGAATATTTTGTTTCGTATAAGAGTGACAAAGATAGAGTGGGGTTCTTGGAAACTATTGAACCGAAATAAATAGATTGAGTAAAAGCGAACTGGAAACTGCTTAGTTCGCTTTTTGTATTGTTTTATAAGCAAGCTACAGGGTAGATTTTATTTATGAGGAGTTTTTTAGACTAACAGTTCGTATTACATTGGAGGTCATATAATGAGCAGACGTTTAAAAAGAGCATTCTTCATTTCGTTAAGTTCGGCTGCCATCATGACGTTAATAGGATTTATACTGGGAGGGGAATTCTACTGGCAGGGTGTTGTTGGTTTTGCCTTAGGAGGTTTTTTCGGAGGGTATTATATTTTTCCTTATCGGAAATAAAGAAAATTTTAAATGAGTGAATAGAGGTGAATATTGTTGATGAATCAGTATGGAGACGATTTATTTAAAGGGACCGCTACATATTATTCAAAGTACAGACCTATGTATCCGCCCACTTTAATCCGGTTTTTAATTGAGACGTTCAAGTTGAACGGTAAAGAGAAGATGCTTGATATAGGTTGTGGGACTGGTCAATTAACAGTGAGATTTGCAGACTGGTTTGAGAGGATCGTTGCTATAGATACCGATCCTGAGATGCTGCTTGTGGCCAAGCGTCTTTGTGAAGAATTAAGAGTAGATAATATTGAGTTTTTTAACGCCTCCTTGAAAAACTATCAGAATAGGAACCAAGAGAGTTTTACTCTTGTAACGATTGCTAAGGCCTTTCATTGGCTGAATCGAGAAGAGACACTTGTAACCTTATACGAACTGTTACCAGATCATGGAGGAGTTGCAATCATCGATTGTTACTCACCAAATACTGAATGTTTGCCTTGGCAGAAGAAGCTAAATGAAGTTGTAAGAGAGTGGTATGGGGAAGAAAGAAGAGCAGGGAATACAACCTATACGCACCCAACTCTAAGTCATCAAGAAGTTGTTCTAAACTCACCATTTCTATTAGAAGAATATCAATTACCTAGTTATGAGCATGTTTGGTCAATTGACTCGATCATTGGCAACCTTTATTCAACTTCCTATGGGACACACAGGTTTCTTGGAGAGAAAAAGGATCAATTTGAAAAGCATCTTAGAGAAGAGTTACTTGCTATAGATGAGTCAGGTGTTTTTAAAGAAGAAATGACGTTATCCGTTCTTTTAGCTATGAAGAAATAAGCTCGATATCTGAAGCGTTGTAAGATCATCTCCTCTAGATCGCTTGAATCATATTCCATATACGAGCATTTCATTTTGATGTATACTAAACGTACTACAAAAATTTAATAGGAATTGTTTATAGGAGGAGCCTGTCACCAGGGGATGATTATGTCCATTTGGTGATGGGCTTTTTGCGTTTTATAAAGGAGATGATCAGAATGCTAGTAAAGATCGAACACATACTATTTAAGAGAAGTCACGTCATTCCTTTAACACAATTAAAAGGTCATATCACATATATAGGAAAAAAGGTCTCGGGTAATACCCCTTATTTTGATCATGAGCACAACCAAACATCAAAGACTCGATTTATTAAGGTAATGAGTAGCCTTCCTTCAAAGGGAAATGACTGTGGCTATCGGATCGTTATTCATTTTAATAAAGAGGTTTCGGGTTATGACGAAGAATCTATAAAACAGTTCATAAGAATGAGTATGGATGATTTGCAAAAATTGATTGGATATAGAATTGATTGGTTGGGCATTAATCACTTCAGTCATGAAGATGTTTCTCCCCATACTCATCTCATTATTTGTGGGTATAATCTAGTGAATCAGGTGAAAATCAATTTGAATTCGTATCATTTTTTACAATTGGAGAAGAGTCTCCTCTCACAGTTTTCATCAAATCTATATGAACGTTTGTAATTTAACGAAACCTTAATGAAATTTCAAAATGACACACCTATAAATTATATACGATTAGAATGAATCCATATGTATAAGCTGGGGTGAGGATATGGCAAAACTTCTAATGTATTTATTAAGTGTTTCGTCCCTGTTCACTTTGTTGGGGTGTACATTAGATGATCAGAAGGAAATGAATACTAGGATTGAAGGAAGATTCTTGAAGTTAGCTGATGGTCAAAGTATTTTGGTTAATGATCAAGGAATTACGGTTATGGAAAGTGAACTCGATCAAGGTGAGGCATGTAAGGACGTTAAGGTTGGTGACAAGATCGCAATCAATGCGAACGCAGTGAATGACAGTGAACCTGCCTCTGCAAATGTTGCATCTTGTACATTAATAGAGGAAGGGGAACTGAATGAAGTACCAAATAAAACGTTAGATCGTCTCCAAGAAATGGGATGGGTCGTTGACCAACCAGAATAACTGACACAAAAAAACTAGTTGAAGAGATTTTTATCTGGATTTCAGGTTTGAACTTTAGAAAAATGGGTATAAAGATTTTGATAAACAATATCAGTTGAACTTGAATACTATACAGTAAGGAGCGACTACCATATTCTTCTATTCTATTAAGTTTACTAGCGGACAAAATTATTACTTTGGCTCATCCTCTTTCTTAGAAAATCCAAACGATATTACCTCTTATGCAATCGCAAAGGGGTTTATGTACAAGCAGGATATCTTAAGTGTGCTTGCTGCAAGAAGAGTACGATCAGACCAAATTAAGGGTGTGGCGAAGGTCATTTGAAGCACGTATATTTACTTGTACGATAGTTAAATCGTACAACATTGAGATGATAATGATACGCATATAAAACGTCATTCACACGTAAGTGGATGACGTTCTTTTTTATGAAATTGAGTATACTAGAACCAATCTTACTTATACGAATGGGGGATTACCATTGAAAATTGTACAAGTCACAGAAGAAACGAAAGAGAGTTTGAACTTACCAAATGAACCGTTTCAGTTAGTTGGTGATTTAGTTGTAACGAGGCCGGGGGATCAATGGGAGTATCACGAGCGAGTCTTTGAGAATCCGAAGGAGAAAACGTTTCCAGAAGAAAACTACTCACTTGAGAACATCAATCAAAAGGGGTTTGCCATAGCTGCATATGAACAAGATGAATGTGTTGGTTTGGCGGTATTTGAAATGGGATGGAATAAATACTGTTATCTAAGTGATCTCAAGGTAAAGGCGAGCCATCGAGGTAGAGGCATATCTAAACAGATGCTTGATTTTGCGATTAACCTAGCTAAAGAAAAGAATTGTAAGGGCTTAAGTACAATCGCCCAAGCCTATAATCTAGCTGCAAATCGTTTTTATCTGAAGTATGGATTTGAAATAGGAGGGTTAAACACAAGAGATTACGAATTTACATCTGAAAGAGGAAATGCGGATATTTATTATTATCTAAACTTTTGAGAAACAATTTAAGCTAATAAGACCTTTAAGTATCTTTTTAGATACTATACCACATATAAGTGCGTACTTCTTAAAATGTAAAGATGGATCTATACTATATGTATTAATTCGAGAGTGATCTCAATTAAATAGATATATAGGGGGATTCAGTTATGAACTTTAAAGATAAAGTAATTATCGTGACAGGTGCAGCAGGCGGCATCGGGAAAGAAGTTGTAAAGAAAGTATCTGCTGGGGGAGCTAAGGTTGTATTGGTTGATTTAAATAAAGAAGCAATCGAGGCAGTCCAGTCTGAGCTATCTTTAACTGAAAAGAATAGCCTTGTTGTACAGGCTGACGTATCTAGTGAAGAGAGCGTGAAACACTACGTTGAACACACAGTGGCTACATTTGGTCGCATTGATGGCTTTGTGAATAACGCAGGTGTAGAAGGACCAGCTAAGCCAATTGAAGAAATTACTGAAAAAGAGTTTGATTTCGTATACGGAATTAATGTAAAAGGTGTCTTGTTTGGTTTAAAATACGTGTTGCCGGTCATGAAACAACAACAGGCTGGTTCCATTGTAAATACGTCTTCTGTAGCTGGATTAACAGGAGCGCCAACTATGGGATTGTATAATTCTTCAAAACATGCTGTGATGGGGATTAACAAAGTAGCTGCCTTAGAATCAGCTGCTCATAATGTTCGTGTGAACACAGTAAACCCTGGGGTGATTAACACTCAAATGATGCGTAATATTGAAGCAAATGTTTCAGAGGATGCAGAGGCTGCTAAACATGCATACAACGATGCCGTTCCAATGAAACGGTACGGTGAGCCGGATGAAGTTGCAAACCTGATTGCATTCCTATTATCAGATGAAGCTGCTTACGTTACTTCGTCTTCATACACAATTGATGGTGGATTATTCAACGTATAATAGAGAAATAGAAGCATACTAGTTTAACGACTAGTGTGCTTTTTTTGTAGAAAAGAAAAAGGATAATTTTTCAAAATTTAAACTATAATGAAAGGTAGATTACGATAAGGAGGGCACGATGAAGAAATATATCATGGTATTGTTTGTCATGCTCATCGGTGGAGGTTGTGGATTTAGAACATTAGAACCAGGAGAGTGTAGACAGTACGGAGCTATTGAGGCATCGCTTGAATGGATTCCTTTTACAGACTCTGTGAAGCAAGCGGATCTTATTGCAGAAGTTGAAATTCTGGATAATGAGACGGTTTTTGAAAATATGTGTAAGACCAAGCACAGTGCAAAAGTGGTGCAGACTCTAGTCGGGGAAGCAGAAGGGGAGATAACGTTTTTGCAATCAGGATCGGATAGAGTGCTTTTTAATCAAAATCAGATCTTCGAGGCAGGTGACACCTATCTTCTCCTTCTACGTCAGACCACGAGCGGAAGTATGGCTGATTATTGGATTTACGGTGAAGAACTTGGAACGTATCATATTGATGGAGACGTTCTTAAAAGAAAAATAGAAGATGAAGAATTAACATCGATTGAACCAGTAAATCATGACGACTTCTTAGGGCCGGATATTCGGCAGGTAGTTGATAGAGAAGCTTTTAACAGCTTAGTAGAGGAAATACGTGAATAGGTATGTACCCTAACTTGTGTCTAATGATGCAGGCATAAGCAACCAGAAAATGTTAGGAGGTTTCTATGATGCCGATCTCGAAAGATAGTAGTAGAAGATTCATCATGATCATGTTACCTGTATTTTTAGTGAATTTAATCTTTATGCTTACGTTACCGAGTCATGTGAGGATGTTGATTGTATTCGTAATCTATACGATTGCAATGATTGTCTTTTTAATTTGGACGATCGTTTCTAAAAGAAAAAAACAAACATAGTGAGTGCACGACAAGGAGGGGCAATGGAGGACAACGATTGCGTATTTTGTGACATTGTTCATAAGAAGGTCAATTCATATATGATTAATCAAACGAAGAATACGACTGCTTTTTTAGACAGTAATCCAATCGCAGACGGTCACATGCTTGTCGTACCAAATAAGCATGTGGAAACACTTGATCAATTGGATGATGCAAAGATTGCGAGCGAGCTGATGCAATCAGTCATAGGTGCTGCTACTCTTTTAGTGAAAGCAGGAGTTTGCTCGGATTATTCTATACTCCAAGATAATGGAGAACATGCAGAGCAAGACATCAAACATGTTCATTTTCACATCATTCCTAGACATGCTAATGATCATGTTCAATTTAATCTTAAGACGAATTTAGATGCACTACAGGAAGAATCAAAAGTTAAAATATATAACAGACTAATAGCTACCAATGGAGGCATCTAATGAATATATCCATAATGAAACCAAGTGATATTAAAGAAGTAAAGAATATTGCCGAGCTTAGCTGGCACGATACGTATGATGGCATAATCCCTGTTGAAGTTAGAACAAAATTTCTCAGTGAAGCGTACAATGAGGACGTTTTGCTTATGAGACTGGAGCGGTCCCCCTTTTATGTAGCGAAGGTGGATAATCAAGTGCTCGGGTTTGCTAATTTTTCGAATAAAAAAGAGAACGGGGACGTGGACCTTGCTGCAATCTACTTACATCCAGCCTATCAAAAAAAGGGACTAGGATCAGCCTTACTTGCATATGGATGTAAGCAATTAAAGCCTAACCAGGTATTTGTTGAAGTCGAGTCTGATAACGTAAAGGGGAAAAGCTTTTACGAAAAAAAGGGTTTTATAGTGGTGGATACCTTTGATGATGTCTTTGACGGACATATTCTGAAAACAGTACGGATGTCGTTGAACGTATCTGAATAGCAAGATCATCTCTTATTGGCGTACACTCTAGCCATGCTCGAAGGAATAAATGTAATTGTATAAAGTCCACTCAACTCTTCTTTTAATCTCTTTGTTAACTGTACACCAGCCTTATTATGATTATCCTCCATCTCGATTCCATTTGGGATTAGTGCATCTGAATCCCAATCAATCCATTTTCCGTAGAGTTCAGCCCATGCCCCAAGCTCTTCGGCTAAAGAAGTAGATAGATTGAACTCAGTACACTCGAGATTAAACCCACAAATTTTACACCAAAGTGGATCAGCACCCACATCTGCTTCTACTTTTAATGCTTTAAGTGTCGTACATGCACAACTCATCCTTAGTACCTTCTTTCCTATAAAAAGCGCATTAGACTATAACTAATGCGCTTTTTTATTTTTTCAGGTTTCTATAAAAAGAAAGATAGCAACAACAGCTGATCCAACAGAGATCGCTCGAAACAAAGAAGCTTTATCTTCAAGTATAATTATACTGCAAAAGTATGATTTGGGGATATCTGAACGAGTTTAATAGAACGTGCAGTCCATTCCTTAGTAAGATAAAATACAAGTAGCTTCAAACTACACGATAGAACAAAGCGGGTGCAGAATGTGAATAAAGCAATATTTGTTGATATTGACGGAACATTAGTAAATGATAATGGTGTCATTCCAGAGTCTGCTAGACATGCGATCCAAGCAGCTAGAAACAAGGGGAATCTTGTATTTATCTGTACAGGTCGATCGATCGCAGAAATATATCCGGACATTCTTGATGTAGGATTTGATGGAATTATTGGAGCAGCAGGTGGCTATATTGAACACGGGAACGAAGTCTTGCTGCATGAACGTATCCAAAAAGAACAGGTTCAATTATTAGTGGATTTCTTTAATAAGCATGAGATCGATTTCTATTTAGAATCAAATGGTGGGTTGTTTGCGAGTATCAATTGCAAGAGTCATCTACAATTAATTATTGATCAATTTATTAAAGAGAACCCAGACTCTGAAGATGAAATTAAGAATGGCTTGCAGCCTTTCTATGATGTATTAATTGAAGGAGAGGATTTAGTTAGAGATGACATTAACAAAATCTCTTTCTTAGGATCAGATATTCCATTTGATGAGATAAAGAATTACTTCCAATCTCATTTTACTGTGATCCCTAGCACTGTTCCAATGTTTGGAGAAAATAGTGGGGAGTTATCTCTTCAAGGGATCCACAAGGCCACAGCCATTGAGAAGTTAATCAAACATCTAAACATTGATAAAGAGAACACATTCGGCTATGGGGATGGACTTAATGATATTGAGATGCTTCAATTTGTGAATCATGGAATTGCGATGGGGAATGCGAAGAGAGCTGTTATGGACGTAGCTGATGATGTAACAGGTAGTCCAGATGAAGACGGGATATTAAATAGTTTTAAAAAGTATCACTTAATTTAATCTTACGAAAAGCACCAAGGCTGTTAGAGCTTTGGTGCTTGTTTAATAATTCGTCTTAAAGTTATTTGCTTGCAAGAGGGATGTTAGTGTGTGGAGCAGATCTTCAATGAGTGCTAAGACATCTCCTCCCATCCAGCTTCCGGGAAGAAAGTCAGGAGGTAACATCGGATCTTTATCTAATAATTCTTCTTTTATCGTAGTTAACTTTAGTAGCTGGGAAATGAGAAATTGATCATCAACATGTGACTGACTTGTAAAATTAATAAGTTCATCTTTTAAATTGTTTACAAGTTTTAGTTGTTCAGAATACATAGAAGATATATGATCCAGATCCCACACTCTTCTGATCGAATTGGCCCCAGAGAATCCCTCTTCGGTTATCTTATTAAATAGAAAATCATTACTTCTGACAATAGTTACGTAATTTTCTATTTCTAACGTATCAATTGTGTCTATAATCTTTTCGCTGATATCCCAAGGATATACATAGACGTTATTATAAAGGTGTCCGAACCCTCCGTTAATTAAAAAAGTGCGAAAGCTATCTCGTTTTTTCCGCTGTGCTTCAGGTATACCTATTAGGACTATAAGCCATTGACCATCCCATTTATTATAATAAAAATTAGGCTTAGGATTTGTCTCTAAAAAAAGCGACAATCCTTTTTTTGTTGGGCTATATATTCCTCGTTTTTCTGTATAGACGTATTCAAGTTGTTTCATTTTTGCTAATGCATTTCTTATCGACTGTTTGGTAAACCCTTGGTTTAAGAGAGCAGATACAATTATTTTGCTCTCTAGAGTATTAAATTTATTTAAAAGAAATATGATTTGCTTTTCAAGAGTCATGTATTCATCCCCCAATTAAGATCATAACATCACATAATTATTATTCAATCCTAAAAGCATTGACAAAAAAGCGGCCTATATATACTATTTTATATAACGATCGTAATTTTTATATTATAAATAGGGAGGCTGAGGCATGGAGCAATATGATGAGATTAATGAATTTAAATTAAACCAAGTATTAGACAGGACAGGTGAGGTAACGAACTCTGAGTTAATGCCGGATCTAACTAAAGAGCAGCTTATTACACTTATGGAGAGGATGGTTTATGTACGCATATTTGATGAAAGATGTGTTTCATTGAGTAAGCAGGGTAGGTTAGGATTTTATGCTCCAGTTGCTGGACAGGAAGCGAGTATGATAGGCAGTCAATATGTGTTAGAAAAAGATGATTGGATCTTGCCTGGTTACCGTGATTTACCGCAAATCCTATACCATGGTGTACCTATGTCTCAGATATTTCTCTGGTCCAAAGGACATCATCAAGGCGGTCAGATGCCTGATAATGTAAACGTAACACCTCCTCAAATTATAATTGGAGCTCAGATTGTTCAGGCAGCTGGTGTGGGATTAGGGTTAAAGAAAAAGAGAAAAGAAAATATTGTACTAACCTACACAGGAGATGGGGGCTCATCACAAGGTGATTTTTACGAAGGATTAAACTTTGCAGGTGCATTTAAGACGCCAACAGTTGTTATTGTCCAGAACAATCAGTACGCAATCTCTACTCCATACGAGAAACAAACTGCTGCACAAACAATAGCTCAAAAAGCTGTAGCAGCAGGAATTAAAGGAGTAAGAGTGGATGGGATGGATGTATTAGCTACATATGCGGTAACGTTGGAAGCTAGAAAACGAGCGATCTCGTTAAATGAACCGACACTTATTGAAGCTGTGACCTATCGATATGGTCCTCACTCGATGTCTGGAGATAATCCTGAACTTTACAGATCAAAGGATTCTGAATCTGAATGGATAAAAAGAGAGCCTCTTCATCGATTTAGAGTATTTCTCCAAAAGCAAAATTTGTGGACAGAAGATCAAGAAGAACAAGTAATAGAAAAAGCAAAAGAAGATATAAAAACGGCAATTAAAGAAGTGTAAGCAACAAAAAGGTCATCTATTAATGATTTAGTTGAAAATATGTTTGAAAAATAATCTATTTTAAAATAAGTTTGATTGAGCAAGAGATCAATAAAAAGGAAACAGTGTTTGTCTCTAAACTTGAAATTTGAACCCGATGTGATAAGATAAAATCAAAATTACTTGTAACTTTATCATAACCTTTAAGTTAAATCATATAACTAAGACTTCCTAGGGTTCCGCTTTATTGTAAAGGACTGGACCAAGAGGAAGCGCAAAGATTTGTCTTTGTACACGGAGGGATAAAAGCCCGGGAGAGACGCAACCTAGTTGTGTCATCTCCCGGGCTTTTTTATATATAAGGAGGAATTGATGATGAAAAATGTTCAGTGGATATTGGTTATTATTGCAGCAGTTTTTGAGGTTGGTTGGGCAACTGGGTTAAAATATGCAGATTCATCTGTAGCGTGGTTATTAACGATCATCGCTATCGTCTTCAGTTTTGGTTTGTTGATTGTAGCCTCTACCAGATTACCTACTAGTACCGTGTATGCTGTATTCGTGGGATTAGGGACAGTTGGTACGGTTATAGTCGATATCTTCTATTTTGGAGCAGGTGTGAATGTTGGACTCATTCTATTTATCGCCTTGTTAATTACGGGAGTCATTGGCCTAAAGTTTGCTACAACAGAGAAGAGGGAGGTAGATAGAGGATGAGCTGGGTCATACTTATTATCGCAGGATTACTCGAGGTTGTTGGTGTGAATGGAATACAAAGGTTAGTCAAAGGTGAGAAAATAATGGGTATTCTATTTATGATCTTTGGATTTTCTATTAGCTTAGCACTCTTGGGAATGGCCATGGAGCACATCCCACTCGGTGTAGCTTATGCTGTGTGGACTGGGATGGGGACAGTAGGGAGTGTTTTACTGGGGATGTTATTTTATAACGAATCAAAAGATGCCAAGCGGATGTTCTTCTTGAGTCTGATCATCATTGCTGTGATTGGATTAAGGATCGTAACGATTTAAAGGAAGTATATGAAGGAGCGTCGAATGATTCTCTAGAAGGGGGGATCTACGTTGAACGAACTAGCTACTCAATATTGGCATAACTTCTGGGAGAGTGAAAATCTTACCGGAAAAGTAGTGGAAGCGGGTCAATTCGGTGATCAACCAGATCACTTACTTGAGTTGGTTATAAACGGTGTAAAGACAGCGACATGTTACGGTGCAATTTTTTATACCATTGAAAATAAAAGAACGCCTCAACCAGGAGATTACAGCATTATTCTTGATAGTAAAGATAATCCACGAGCTATTATTCAATTAACTAAGGTTGAAATGGTACCCATGAACAAAGTTACCGAAGGGTTTGCAGTAGCTGAAGGTGATGGTACTTATGAGAATTGGTACGAGATTCATAGAAAATTTTTCTATGAGAAGTGTCGCGAAGCAAAGATCGAGTTTCATGAAGCGATGACTCTGGTGTGCCAGACATTTCAGTTGGTTCACGTGAAGCATTCTTAGTCTGGGGAGGTACTCATTTGAGGTTTTTTATTGCTTTTCTCACTTCTTATATCTTACTCATACTCCTTATATGTCTCCTGTTACTTGTAGCTGGTGACTTTGACTTTACCTTCCTAATCATTTTTCTCTATTATGCATCACCGGCATTTTTCATATTCATTCCATTGTCTCACTTTTGTATTAGATGGATACGAAACAGATATAAAGTGATACGACCTCTTGCTTATCTACTAGCAGGTTTCGTAAGTGGATTCATTTGTTTACTGTTTATTAGTGAAGGTCGGTTTTACACGGATTGGCCAGCCGCAATGTTCCTACTAGGGGTAAGCTGTGTGAGTCATGTAATCTTTTGTTTCTGTTATCTACTTCGGTGGAAGAACTAAAATCAATGAAACATGTTGAATAAGGGACTAATGTACTCTGGCTTCATTGGTCTTCCCTTTTCCAATGTGATAAGTCTATCTAATGAAATCCAAACTCTCATAATGGATCTAATGTAATCAATAAATCAAATTTTCTTGATTAATCATCTCTAATCCTATACACTTTAATTAATCAAAAAAAGTTGATTAAAGAGGTGAAAGCATGCAGTCTCAAGGTTGTGAACCGAAAGAGTATGATTTTGATGTACTCGAAACACAATTCAAAGCTTTAGCGGATAAGAAACGAATTCAGCTGCTTCATTTATTGAGTACAAAAGGGCAAACCTGCGTGTGTGATTTAGTTGAGGATATGAATATGCCTCAGTCGAAATTGTCCTATCATTTAAAGATCCTAATGAATGCGGACTTACTTACAAAAGAAACAAAGGGGACATGGAGTTATTATGCTGTGAACAAACATGTCATGGATCAACTCTTATCAGAACAATTGTGTTGCGTATTAAAGCCGTCAAATTAATGGCTTTTTTAACTTATTAATCAAAAAAAATTGATGTTAGAAGGGGCGAATAACATGACTTATGTTCACATTGGTTTACATGTTAAAAATTTAGAAGAAAGTAAGACGTTTTACGAGCGTTTTCTGGGAGTTACTCCAGTAAAAGAAAAAGAAAACTACGTAAAGTTTCTAACTGAATCTCCTGCTTTGAACCTGACATTAAAGGAAGAAGAGAAGTTCGAAGGAAATCAGATTAATCATTTAGGTGTTCAAGTTCATTCTGTAGAAGATGTACTTTTCCATAAAACAAGATTAGAAAAGGAAGGTTTCTTTGCAAGAGAAGAAATGGATGTGAATTGCTGTCATGCCATTCAGGATAAATTCTGGGTAACTGATCCAAATGGAATTGAGTGGGAATATTTTTATACGAAAGAGGATGTAAAGTGATGAGAGGGGAACGTTTACTTTGAGTTCGGTGATTTTAGCTTCAGCTATCTTTGTTTTAACGTTAGTTTTTGTCATTTGGCAGCCTAGAAATTTAAATATTGGCTGGTCGGCATGTGGAGGAGCGATTCTTGCTCTTCTAGTAGGTGTTGTATCATTCACTGATGTGATGGACGTAACGAGTATTGTATGGAATGCGACCTTAACCTTTATCGCCATTATTCTTATTTCCTTAATACTTGATGAGATTGGATTGTTTGAGTGGTCGGCCTTACATATGGCCCGAATGGCAAAGGGAAATGCAGTGCTTATGTTTATCTATGTTTGTTTATTAGGATCTGTGGTCGCAGCCTTTTTTGCAAATGACGGGGCGGCACTCATCTTGACTCCCATCGTCTTATCCATGGTACGTTCTCTAAAGTTTAATGAGAAGATGGTGTTTCCATTTATTATCGCAAGTGGTTTTATCGCGGATACGACCTCTTTACCGCTCGTCGTGAGTAATCTTGTCAATATCGTATCTGCTGATTATTTTGGCATTGGATTTGTTGAATACGCATCACGCATGATTGTGCCAAACATCTTTTCCCTTCTAGCAAGTGTTCTTGTTCTCTATCTTTATTTCAGAAAAGACATTCCAAAACGATACGATCATTCGGAGCTACAGGAGCCGGCCGAGGTTATTAAAGATCATAAGATGTTTCGCCTATCATGGCTTATCTTAGCCTTGTTGCTTATTGGTTATTTAGTAAGTGAATTCGTACATATCCCTGTATCCGTTATTGCGGGAGTGATTGCACTTGTTTTCTTAGGATTTGCGAGTAAAAGCAAAGCGGTTGAAACGAAAAAAGTCGTAAGCGGTGCACCGTGGAATATTGTGTTTTTCTCGATTGGTATGTATGTCGTGGTCTATGGGCTTCGTAATGTGGGACTTACAGATCTGCTGTCAAATGTAGTCCAAGTGGCTGCAGATCAGGGACTTTTCCTAGCAACGATGGGCATGGGATTCTTAGCTGCCGTTCTTTCCTCTGTCATGAACAACATGCCTACCGTATTAATTGATGCGATTGCAATAGGGAATACCGAAACGACAGGCATCATAAGAGAAGGTTTAATTTATGCAAATGTTATTGGTGCAGACCTTGGACCCAAAATTACGCCGATTGGTTCACTTGCTACGTTGTTGTGGCTCCATGTGTTAACTCAAAAGGGAGTAAAGATTTCGTGGGGAACGTATTTTAAAACAGGTGTAATCATTACCCTGCCCGTCTTGTTTATCACACTAATGGGTTTATACCTATGGTTACTTATTATTTCTTAAATAAAGGAGCATGTAACGATGACGAAAAAAAGTATTTATTTTCTTTGTACAGGTAACTCATGTAGAAGCCAAATGGCTGAAGGGTGGGCTAAGGAATATCTAGCTGATGAATGGAACGTATTCAGCGCAGGGATTGAGGCGCATGGTTTGAATCCGAATGCAGTAAAAGCGATGAAGGAAGTAGGAATCGATATCTTAAATCAAACCTCGGATACAATTGATTCTGAGCTTATAAACAACGCAGATTTTGTAGTGACCTTATGCGGTGATGCAGCAGACAAATGTCCTACAACACCCGCGCATGTCAGAAGAGCGCATTGGGGATTTGATGATCCTGCTAAAGCTACAGGAACAGAGGAAGAAAAGTGGGCATTCTTCCAACGTGTGAGAGATGAGATTGCTGAGCGAATCAAGCGATTTAAAGAGACTGGTGTATAAGAGCTTCACGCATTAAAGATGAAATAGTCCTTTGACTAAACCAACGATAAGGCGAGGGAAATATAATAAAATTTCAAACAGTAGTCCGATCCAATCTATGTACTCGCGCTTTTTCTTTTGCTTTTTCATAGATCCTCCTTGTTTTTTACTAATCGTATCTATTGTATCTAAAAGACTGAGTGTAAGTTATAAAGTTATTATAAAGTCTGGTGTTTTTATAAAAAGTTTATAATGATTTAGTACGATAAGAAAGATAGTACAAAACTCACACTTAATTAAACTTGGAGATGGGAATGGATGAGACAGAAGCCAGCGGGTTTTTGGGTACGATTTTTTGCAACATTTATTGATAGCATCATTGTTGCTGTCATTAGCATTATTTTATCTATTATCTTTCAGGATGCTCCTAATAGTCTTGAAGATTCGACTTCAGCTTTTATATTTCAGCTTATGTATTCTGTAATAGGAGTCATCTATCTTACAGCGAGTCGTTTTAAGGGTACGCCAGGGAAGATTATTTTAGGGATACAAGTTGTAAAGGAAGATGGAGAGAGAATTGGCATTGGTCGCTCCATTGGCCGTTTCTTTGCTTACTTTCTTTCAGCCTTGATTTTTTATATTGGATACCTAATGGTGGCATTCAGAGAAGACAAAAAGAGTTTACACGATTTGATTTGTCATACGAGGGTCGTGTATCGAGATATTAGAGAATAGTAGGAGTCGAGAGATGAAAGAAATGATTTGTTTTACTTTTGATGACACAATTGATGTTCCGGTGGATTTTGTTTTCACCTGTTTAAACGAAGATAAACATGTTCTGGAGTGGAATGATTTTATCGTTGAGAATGTGTATGACGGGGATGAGCGAGATTTAAAAGAAGGAGCCATTTTTATTACGAAACAAAAGGTAGGAAAGAAGATTATCGAGCTTGAAGGAGAATATACTAAATTTCAACCGCCATATGCTGCAGAAGTAAAAACAAGCACAAAAGAAGGTGTAGGTTTTACTCGGTATCAGTTAATTGAAGATGGCAACCAGACTCATTTTAAGGTTGAAGTGGCACTTATCCCAAGTAATATGTATTATTCTATTCTTACTAAAACATTCAAGTGGAGCTATAAACTTATGTATACGGAGCAGTTTGAGAAATTTGTTGAGTATACACGTATGCAATATAAGATGAGCAAAGAAGTACCCGTAGAACTTACTCCGTAGCAAGTAAGCACCAAAACCATCTCGGTTTTCGGTGCTTTTTTCTATTGTAAGGCATTTCATGTACAATAAAGAAAACACATGAAAGCATTAAGAAGGTGAGTCCAGATGAATTTAAAATGGTTAGAGCTTTTCTGCTATATCGTGGAAGAAGGAAGTTTGAGCGCAGCTGGAAGGCGAGCTTATATCACTCAACCATCTGTAACCAAATATATGAACTCGCTTGAAGATCATTATGGTTCGCTTCTTTTACATCGTACAAATGGAAGCGTCTCGCCAACTTCTACGGGTCATGAATTATATGCACACGCAAAAAGGATTTTAGGCGAATACTACAATTCACTTGAAGCCGTTCGTTACCTTGAAACGGGCATTCAGAAGCAATTGATTGTAGGTGCTTCCTACACGATTGGCGAATATATTATGCCTTCCGTGCTCGCGAGGTATCAACAGGCATACCCAGATTCGGTCATCCATCTCGAAATTAATAATACTCGTACGATTCTTAGACAGCTCGATAATCAACAATTAGATGTGGCTTTTATCGAAGGAGAATTAACAGATCAGCGGTTAATGAAACAAGTCATTTCATATGATAACGTTCAATTAGTTGTTGGCCCTGCTCACCCGTGGGCAGAACGTTCAAGTGTGTATATTAAAGAGCTAATGAACGAAAAATATATCGCTCGCGAGTCCAAATCCTCTACGCGGCGAATTGTCGAACGAAAATTGAAAGAACGATATAACGAGTATGACGTCACACCTCATTTAGAGTTAAATACAAATCAAGCCGTGAAAAATGCCATTCAATCAGGTTTAGGATATGGGTTTGCCTCCTACTATGCGGTCAGACATGAGATCGATCATGGACTTCTTGTGAATGTTCCACTCGCCAACTGCAAAATCGAGCGACCCTTCTGGAGGGTGAAGAAACCTTTGAGATTTGAGAAACCGGCACTCGAAACGTTTGAGGCCATTGTTTCCGAAATCTTACAAACGATCTAAACGAAGGTTAATCCGATCAGATTACCTACCTATGCCAAAATGTTATAGGCTATATATCCTCTCGCTTCTCGCTCTTTCACTTCTTTATTCCCTGTAATATAGGAAGTGTTGGAGGGCGAGAAGATGACAGTTATATTACTAATTCTTTTAGGACTTATTGCGAGTTCATATGGAGTAATTATTGGTGCAGGAGGAGGATTTATATTTGTTCCACTGCTGTTACTATTTTACGATATAACGCCTGCAGAAGCTGCAGGTACGGGGTTACTTATTGTGTTAATTAGTAGCTTGTCTGGAGTATTCTCTTATATCAAACAAAAAAGAGTCAATTATAAAATCGGACTGCTTGTAGCAATAGGAGCAATACCCGGAACGTTTTTGGGAAACACTCTGATCTCTTTTGTGCCGGAAGCAACATTTTATAAGATCTTTGCTTTGATGCTTTTAGGATTAGGTTTCTTTCAGATCTTCAGGGCACCAACTGAACAGAATTCTCTAGTTATAAGTAAAGAGAAACAACAATTAATTCTTCCGCTCATTGGAGTCGGAGTCGGAACTATTTCGTCCTTTTTTGGAATTGGTGGAGGCTTTATTGTAGTTCCTATCTTAATCTATGTGTTTGGATTACGGATTCATCTAGCAACAGCTACTTCTATTTTCGCGTTAATGATCTATTCATCCATTGGATCGATTCCTCCATTACTAAAAGGAAGTATTGATTGGACTGTACTTGCCTGGTCTGGAATTGGTGTGCTAATAGGGTCTCAGCTAGGAGCCTTTATTTCTAAAAGGTTGAATACAACTGTTGTGACGAGGATGCTTGCAACAGTTGTGATATTGATGGGTGTTCTGTTGATTTGGTAAGTAGGTCCATACATAAAGAACCAAGGCTCTCTCGGGCTTTGGTTCTTTATGTTTGTATAGAAAGGCTTAAGAAACAATTAAGAAATGAGAGTGAATAAATGGTGTAATATAGAAAAAAAGGTTGAAACTTTAAAAGGAGTGTTATGATGAAAAAGGTTGGAATTCTATTTAGTTTGGCTGTATTAGGATTAGCGGTATATCTATTTGTAACTAGA
Organism: Alkalihalobacillus sp. FSL W8-0930; assembly: GCA_037965595.1. Lineage (NCBI taxonomy): Bacteria > Bacillati > Bacillota > Bacilli > Caryophanales > Bacillaceae > Alkalihalobacillus > Alkalihalobacillus sp. FSL W8-0930. The sequence continues at coordinate 687,342 of CP150183.1, forward strand.
ACCTATTATTTTTACCCAATGTTCCCGGTATCGAATTTATCTGCGCGTACGGTCGTTGCACAGTTTGATCGTTCAGAAGAAGATGTTGCGAAGATAGCAGAATTAGAGGACTACACGTGGTACCTCACAGAGAGTGATAGGTATGAGGGCTACGCAAATGCAGATAAAAAAGTCGTACAATTTATAGAATCCAAAGGCTGGGATTATAAAGAGAAGATTGGATCTGCATTTATCTTTCAAAACGTAGAAGAAGAACTCATTGTCAGTACGCAAATGTGGACAGAGAAATATATTACTCTCCAAGTGGAAAATAAAGTAGAGGATCTCTAAATGTATAACTTCGACTTGGTGACAAGGTATAGCCAATCAAATCCTATGATTATGAGTACCTATGAAGTAGAAGAAGCTCTTACTTCAACATTTCATGCGTTTGAAATTCCTCTTACGTCCATTAGTAGCCAGGACTATCTACATGATGAAGAAGTTGATGAGACATCTATCTATAAGCTGTTAACCATTACAGATAAGAGAATCCTTCCCACGATACAAACAGAAGAAGATAGAGATGTATTTAATGATTCTTTAATCATAAAAACGAGGAATTACCTTGAGCATATCGGGTTTCAACTAAAAGCTACTGATTCAGAGGCGCGCGTATATAACAAACTGATTCATCAACATAATACGGGTACAAGAGTATCTATATTGCTGGAGAAGGAATCAGAGAGGACCGTGTCTAATTTTAAAGTATATGGATTTGCAAGCATACTCGTTTCTTATTTACATGCACAAGTGGGAGTAGGTGGAATGGTGTCAGACGACATACATAATCACGAGTTTCAGCTGTATTTAAAAGCACTGGCAGAGAATGGATGCATCTAAACTCGCAATAGGAGGGAAGCTATGGGCTCTAAATTTTTCGTGGATGTCACACCTTTAAAGCAGTCACCTGAATTTAGACGATTGTGGTTGGGGGAAGGTATCTCCACGTTTGGTGGATATATGGCTGCATATGCGGTGATGTATCAAATTTATAGCATTACTCAAAGCTCAATAGCTGTTGGAGCTGCTGGATTATTTATTGCGATCCCATCTCTTTTGTTTGTACTATTTGCAGGAAGTTTGGGTGATTCATTTGATCGAAGAAAACTCGTTTTGTCTACAACAATCGGTCAGATCGTGGTGGCTTCCATTTATTTTATTCAATCTTCCTTGCAGAATGAACAGGTATGGATCTTATACGGGCTACTTGCGATGCAATCCCTATTAACCTCGATTAATGCTCCCGCAAGAGCAACCTTTATGCCAAGGCTTCTACCCAAGAATCAGTTTCGATCAGCAGCAGTACTGAACATGGTATTTATGACATTCTGCGGGGTGCTGGGACCGGTCACAGCTGGATTCATTACTTCCCTTTGGTCGATGAATATTAATTATTTGATTAATGCTTTGTCATACATAGCTGCTTTATATGGGGTGTTCCGGTTACCTCCGATGCTTCCAGAAGGTGGGTCAGCCAAGCCATCCATTGGAATGATTGCTGAGGGGATAAGATTCATAGTAAAGAACCAACGAATTAAAGGGGCTTTCTTTACGGATATGAGCGTTACACTTTTGGGGACCTCAACCGCACTTTTTCCAGCGATCACAGCCCTGTATTTTAGTGATGATCCAACCATTCTAGGTTACTTTATGGCTGCGCCAGCCTTAGGTGGATTTCTTGGATCCATCTGCTCAGGTCAGCTCACGAAAGTAAAAAGAGAAGGAAGAGCAGTTATTATATTAGCTTTTTCCTATGCTGTATCAATCATGTGTTTTGGACTAAGTGTCAATTCAGTAATTTTCTTGCCATTATTCTTCTTAATGCTCTCAGGTGCAGCGGACTCGCTCATGGTTGTCTTAAATCAAACCATTGTTGTCCATACCACTCCAGATCACTTACGCTCAAGAGTGAATTCGGTGGAGTACCTTCTCGGATTTGGCGGACCTCAACTAGGCGACTTTCGTGCTGGGGCAGTAGGAACGGCGCTCTCCCCAAGAAGTGCTACAATGCTCGGTGGAATGACGTCAATCCTTGCTGTAGGAGTCATTTATCTGTTGTTACCATCATATCGTACATTTCATGTTGAAAATGAAGTTGAGGGTGAGGCTGAACAGGTTACATGAATATCTATTAATACTAATCCCTCTCATACAAATCCACATACATTTTACCAAACGAATCTACTTGAGCAAGGAAGACGTCTTTAATCTCAGTCGCTCCTTGCTTTTTAATTTCACCGAGCAACCATTCTTCTGTGTAACCATGTTCTTCTAATCCTTTTCTTAAAAGCTTTCCATCCATAATCAACACTCTAGGTCCATGCACCATTTGAACGGATACACCAGAGGTATGGGGTGTTAAAGGCTGTTGGTCTGATTTTAATAAAATACTAAGCTGGCCATTGGTTTCTAAGACGGCCATCTCAACATCTGATATGTTAAAGGTTCCTTTTTCTCGGAGGAGAAGCATCAATTCATCTGCAGACAATAGGTTTTTCTTCATGTTGTGTTCAAGGATGGACCCATCTTGAATAAGAATGGCCGGGCTGCCATCAATGATTTTGGTAAACCATCTTGATTTTAAGCTAACAAACGCTAAAATACTTGGGAACAAACCCCAGATGAGCAGCGCCATTAACCCGTTTGAAATCTTTACATTTTGATCCACAGACATGGTTGCAGCAATGGATCCAATGGTAATGCCCACACAGTAATCAAAGAACGTAAGCTGTGATATTTGTTTTTTGCCCATTAGACGAGCCATCATCATTAACAGAAGAAAGGATACAATGGAGCGGATTAAGACTAAAACAAGTTCAGGCATAGAATGAGTCTCCATTTCAAGTAAGATGCAATCTTTTCTTAGTATTAGGTAATAATAACCTCCATATGCGAATGATGAGGAGGCCTTTAATGATAAGAAAGATGGGAATTAGTCTAATTATAATTTTGCTATTATCAAGTTGTGGAAATGTTGTTGGAAGTCATGCGTTTTATGAAGTGTTAGATCAAATAGAAGAAGCATTGGATCAGTCTGATTGGGAACAGCTTGATCAGTATGCGGTCCAATTTCAAGAAACGTACGATCAAAATAAGTGGAAGCTGCAGCTTGTTGGAGATGAGGCAGAATATGAGGCACTATATGAAAGCACCCAGAAACTACTGGCAGGGGTAAAAGAGCAGGATTCAACCGTTGTCCGAGTTGAAATGGCCAACGCACGTGCGCTTGTTTTTGAAATGTATTCCCTTTAGAGGGATCAAAGCTCAAATAGCTTTGGTCCTCTTTGATTTTTAGTGGGTTAGAAGGGTGATGTTTCTTTGTAAGTGTTTGGTTTTCCTTGGTGTGGGGTGGTTTGAGCTTGGTATGAACGCTGGGGTTCTTAGTATCGTAGGTGTGCTCTTGCCAAGTTCCAGTTTCTTCTTGGTATCGGGGACTGTTTCTTGATGGGATGGGCTCCGGGCTTGGTACATATCTTGTTCTTCTGGCTAACGTCTCTGCACTCTTGGTTATTTGTGCAGAGTTCTTGGTGTAAGCTTCTTATTTCTTATTTTTCTTTAAGCAGGGATTGAAGTACGGTCCATATAAGTATATATAGATCATAAGCTTTGAGGAGGGATCACATGAACAATCATATAGCAGACCAAAGAGCAAGTATATATGGAAATCAGTCCAGTATCTTAGATAGACGAACATTACAAACAGCCCATAAACAGCTGGCCGAACGACTTGAGCCTGGGATGACTGTTCTTGATATTGGATGTGGGACTGGTGCCATCACAAAAGATATCGCGATTGCTGTTGGAGAAAAAGGCAGGGTTGTAGGGATGGATAACAATCCATCGTTCATTGAGAAGGCACGTACAATACATGCAGATGTACCCAATGTACAGTTCGAAGAGAGAACGATTTATCACTTAAATAAGGAGAATTCATTTGATCTTGTGACATGTTCAAGGGTTTTACAATGGTTAGCTAACCCCTTAGAAGCATTAAGACAAATGGTCCTGGCTACAAAAGTGGGTGGAAGGGTGATCGTATTAGATTACAATCACGAGAAAATAATCTGGGACCCATTACCTCCAAAGAGTACAAATGATTTCTATTCGTCATTTCTAAAATGGCGAGCCGATGCAGGAATGGATAATGCAATCGCTGATCATATGCAGAGCTTATTTCACGAAGCGGGGCTTACACACACAAATGTAACAGCCCAGCATGAAGAAACAGTTCATTATGATACGAATTTTGACCAACGGGCGGGAATTTGGGCCGATGTCATGGCAGGTAGAGGCAGGCAAATGGTGATGGATCAATATATAAAGGAAGAGGAGCGAGCGATTGCTGAAAGAGATTATAGGGAGTGGGTGACCCGAAGTGCCAAGTCTCAAACGATGTATTTGTTAGCGGTAGAAGGAATTAAGCGTTGAGAATCGAATGCTTATAAGGAAGGATGTCGTTAAATGACGGAACATGCATCTTCTCTGAACTGGATTAAATACTCTGCCTTACTCATAGGCATCGTTTGCTTTTTTTTAACCTTTGTACCTTTTACAAGAGTGGTCATGATTGGCTCGTTAGTTGGTGATTATATCATCTTTGTCTTAACACCGGTTGGAGCCATTCTTTCAATCATTGCTTTGATAAGGAGTTCTAGAAAATTCATTCCAATTGTTGCACTTGTCTTGTCTCTATCCTTTCCTTTGTTTTTGATCTTAGTGTTTGTCTTAATCTTAACAGGAGTGATGGACTTTGCTCCATAACTACGAGGTGTTTTTTTGAACGTGCATGTTAAGAAAGTGATATCTGTATGCCTTGTCGTGTTATTCCTAGTTAGCTGTCAAACAGCTTTTGGCACCTCAGACCTGAAGATATGACAGCGATTTTACAAGATCCAATTGAAGTTGAATAGGGTAAGGTGTGTCTTACCCTTTAATAATGACATCTGCTTCGGTAACAAAGATCGCTTGTTTGTTTGAGATGGGCAGGAGATTTAAGGTGGATTGGTACTTTTCTATAATCTGTTCTACTGACTCATTAAAATAAGCGTGTCCAACATGTGGAACTGGATAGCCTTGGATCAAACCAAGTCCTTTATGATCACTGAGACTAGTACCTTTAGCTTTGTCATCCATATGTTCGATGTAAGTAATGCTCGGTGCCATAATAATGGATCCAGCTGATTCACCGATATAAAGTTTCCCTTTCTGGATCTGTTCAATGATTAATTGATCAGCGCCGGACTTCCGCAGTTCTTGCAAAAGGAAAAAAGTATTGCCTCCAGATACATAGATGTAGTCATTTTTGTTTAACGTTTCTCGAATGGCTGAAAATGGTGCGGTTGATACATCTAACTTGTCTACCGTGATTCCAAGGGAGGTAAATGCTGACTTCGCTGCATCAACATAATGAGTTATTTCTTCAACATAGCTTGCCGTTGGAATGAAGGTGACACTCTTACCAACCAATTGCTCAGAGGTAGATGTTTTAAATAAATCTAATACATCGACAAAGGAAGAAGACAAAAACATATTCATGATTGATTAAACTCCTTTAAGCTTGTTGGGAACGTACGATCTTATTATAGGGTAACAAGTCTGGATATTCAATTTTGATGAAGGAGGAGCTTATGTACATATTCAGTTATTTCAAAACAGGGGAAGAGAAATTATTTTTGGCAACGAGTGATAATGGACTTGAATGGGAGGACATGAATCATGGGGAGCCACTTTTTGCTTCCTCCGTAGGGACAAAAACGATGCGCGATCCTTTTATCATTCAAGATCATGAAGGCATCTATCATTTACTATGGACAAACGGATGGAACAGTCAGAGTATTGGGTATGCACGTTCTGAGAATCTGGTGGATTGGAGTGATGAACGATTACTTCCTGTCATGGAGAACGTTCCTCAAACAAAAAACTGCTGGGCACCAGAGGCTTATTTTGATGTGGATGACCAGCTTTATCGTTTGATTTGGTCGTCTACCGTAGGAGAAAAGGAACGCGATCATCGAATTTGGTCTGTAACTACGTCCGACTTCATACATTATTCAGAGCCTGAGCTCTTCTTTGATCCTGGTTACAATGTGATTGATGCAACAGTTATTACAACACATGAGCAGAAGCACTACTTGTTCTTTAAAGACGAACGAGGGTTAAATGACCCAGGAACAGAGTTCAAAGCAATTCGGTCATGTCCATTTTCCACTAAGAACGGAAAAAAGGTCTTTCATCAAATCTCTGACCTGTTAACGTCTGAGCTAACAGAAGGTCCAACGGTTTTCTCGGTTCAATCAAACAATTATGAGAAATGGATCATGTTTGTTGACCCATTCCGAAAACCAGGTTATGAGATCCTTGAATCAACAGACTTAAAGCATTGGACCGATATCACTTCGAGTGTGCAGTTACCGGAGGGTCCTAGACATGGCTCTGTGATTTCTGTGAGAACTGTTAAGGGAGAGATGTAGGTGGCAGCTTTTCTTTTATTCGTCATGCTACTATCGATGATTGTGATGATCGTCTTATTTGTATTAAGTTTCTCGGGCAACCGAGGTAAATACCTGATTGGATCTGGGATTAGCTTAGGTGCAGTTCTATTCTTTGGGCTCGGAGCTGGCATAGCTACTATAGGGGCTTCTTTCACAGAAGGAGTGGCAGCTGAGTCGGAGATTATTGAGGTTGAGGAAGAAGTCGAGTCAAAGGTAGACGCTAAAGAAGAGGAGAAAGACAAGGAACAAGAAGGAAAGAAAGAGGAAGATAAAGAAACAAAGGTAGATGAAAAAGAAACAGAGGAACATGTAGAGAAAGAAGAACAAGCAATTGCAACCGAAGAGAAGCAGAAGGAAGAAGAGGCAAAAGAAGAAGCAGAAAAAGCAAAAGCAGAAGAAGAACTTGCTAAGAAAGAGCAGGAAGAAAAAGAAGCAGAAGAGCTTGCTAAGAAAGAGCAGGAGGAGAAGGAAGCAGAAGATCTAGCAAAGAAAGAAGCCGAAGAAAAAGAAGCAGAAGAGCAGGCTAAAAAAGAGGAAGAAGAACGGAAGGCTGAAGAGGAAGAAAAGAGCCAGACAACATTCTCTCAAAATCAAGCCATAGAAACGGCTGAAAACTATCTTAATTACACAGCCTTTTCAAAGTCGGGTCTGGTTGAACAGCTTAAATTTGAAGGATTTAGCCAGGATGAAGCAAATGAAGCAGTCGAGTTAATAAGTGTAGACTGGCAAGAACAAGCCATCGACATGGCTGGGAACTACCTAGACTATACGGCTTTTTCAAAGTCTGGCCTGGTAGAGCAGCTTGTGTTTGAAGGGTTTAGTCAGGAGCATGCATCACATGCTGTTGAACGTGTGTCTCCCGATTGGCAGGAGCAAGCTGTAAAAATGGCGCAAAACTATCTCGATTATTCCTCGTTCTCTAGACAAGAATTAATCGATCAATTGGTTTTTGAAGGATTTAGCTCCGAGCATGCGAGTCACGCTGTTACTCAAGTTGGCCTTTAAAGGATTCCCTTTGCATCAAAGCTAACTAAGGCTTTGGTGCTTTTTATATAAGGAGGCGTAAGATTGGATGTACAACTGATTGTTGGTGAGTTACTTAAAGAGAATGTGATTAAAACCTTCCCTACTACTATAGTACAGCCAACTGGAGGGACGATGAGTAAGGTTTATGTTTTGGATGATACATATGTTATAAAATCAAATCTTCCTCAGATGATAAAAGTAGAATATGAGTTTTTCCAGATGTATCACTCACTAAAGCTCTTTCCGAGGGTATTATACATTTCTCCTACTTATGACTATATGGTGTATTCATATATGAAGGGAACCGTCGCGGACCAGTCTATTAAAAAGAGGGAGGTTCTCGAGGTATTAGTTGAGGAAGTCATCAACCACTATACTCCTGGTCATAATGATGGAGTGTGGGGATGGGTAGATGAACCGGTTTATACGTGGCAAGCATTTCTCTTAAATGAAGTGGCAGAAGCAAGTATTCTAATAGGTTCTCGATTAAAGTCAAATGACCACCAAGCTGTTAAGGATCTTGTGCAGGAGGTTTCTAGTGGAGTGACTCCGTATGTTATTCATGGGGACTTAGGCTTTCATAATTTTATTTTCTCAGAAAACCAATTAAGCGGAGTGATTGATCCGACTCCTGTGTTTGGAGATCCTTTGTATGATCTGATCTACGCTTTTTGTTCAACTCCTGAAGACTTGACTAAGGAAACCCTAGATGGTGTAGTATCTTTTCTCAATGAAGACCACAAAAAAGATCCATATCTTTTATATGGAAGTGTATTAATAGGATTGTATCTTAGGCTAGCAGCTTGCCTTAAACATCATCCGGATGATATTGAGACATATTTGAAGGCTTGGACGTATTGGCTGAGTATCGTATTTGCTTATTTTGGTTTAAAAAAGGCAAGGGATTCGTAGGTGATTGAAGGAAGGGTGATTAGCTTGAAAAAAATTGTTGAGCTAGCCAAAGGTTTGTCTATGTTGGTGTGTTTCTTATTCTTTTTCTCATTGCTACGAATATCCTTGATCTGTTCTTTGAAAATAGACAGCTTACAATCATATTAAGTCTTCTTACATTCTTTGCCGTCTTAGTTGTGTCACTCGTGATCAGTAGGAAGATTTCACAGTGGCTGGATCAACAGTTTAAATAAGCATTAGGTAATGAAATACAATTTCTTGTTTCAGTATTTAGAACTCTTTCTAAGTAACTAATATCTTTTTGAATGTTTATTTTGAGTGTCTCATCGATTGCATAAAGCATGTCTTCTTTGAGCTTTTTGATTTCTTGGGTAAATAAAAGGTCATCATTTTGATTCAGCATTTCATCGCACCTTTTCGTAAGATCTAAAAAGTCATTACCCTTTTTCAATTTCTTTTAAACCTCTTATTTAAAATTTTAATTACAAATTCTCATTATGAAAAAGCCAAAGGATAAATACCCTTTGGCTTTCTATTAATTATCCAACCAACTATCCGTTAGTTCACGATTGTTTTCGATCCATTCAGCCGCTGCTTCCTCTTCATCACCTAATTCCTGTCTAAGGGAAAGAAGCTCAGCTAATTGATTCTCTTCAAAGAAACTGTTCTTCAGCCAACTGTCGGCCTTTGGAAAATCTTCTGAGAATCCGTTACGTCCCATATAATAAATGCTATCTGGATCGCCAAACACATTATCTGGGTCTTCTAAGTATTTCAAGTCATAATCCTCAAATGCATAATGCGGGCTCCAAAGAGTCACAACCACAGGTTCTTGGTTTTGATAAGCTGTATCAAGCTGTTGCATCATCGCTTGTTCAGATGAGTTAGTGAGTTCGTACGAATCTAATTGATAGTGAGGGATAATGTCGTTATTCATGATTTGCATAAGTGAGGAACCGGGATCGATTCCAGCTATTTCTCCATTAAATTGATCAATGGCATCAGGCAGATCTTCTATCGAATTAATATCTTCCATATAAGTAGGGACAACTAACCCATTATGTGCACCTTCATATAAAAGATGGTCCTCTGTTAATTCCATTTCATCTGAATCCAATGTAACATAGGCTTCATCGGTAAAAGGTAACCATGCTGGAAATGCTACATCTAAATCTCCGTTAATGGTTCCTTCAAATAAGAATGCCTTTTCAAACGTTGTAATATTAACATCGTATCCTTCTTCTTCAAGTAGCTGTTTCCATACGTAAGCAAAGGCCGTTCCATCAGAATATGTAGTATGACCTAACGTAATCGTGCCGCCTTCACCCGTTTCGTCACCTCCACAGGCTGTTAACGCCACAGCTGCAGTGATTAGCGCACCGGATAATAGTTTCTTTTTACCTACCATAAAAATGTACCACTCCTTTATAAAGTTCAATTCATTAATACCCGTTTTAGTCTTTTGTTAAACGCTTAACTTAAAAGCACTTGTTTACAATAAAGCCTAAAATTGATAAATTGTTCTTTTAAGGATGTATTGATAGTGGTGAGCTAGCCGAGTATGGCTATTTACTCATACACTCACTCATGAATCTCATTACAGAGGTCAGATAGTAGATTGGCAAACATCTAGGTTATAAACCACCTAAGCTTATCTTACCAAAGCCCATTTACGAAAATAACATAAGGTTCAATGAAGCAATTAAAATAAGAATCAGCAGGTTCCTCTTAGTCGCTTGAGGTTTTGCTTTATCAAGTGATTTAAAACCAACAACAGTCCCTAAGATTACCGCAATAATACCTACTATGAGAAATGGCAGCAAGGAGGTTTCAATATCTCCATTTGCTGCATGAAGACTAATTGAAAAAATACTGGAGATAATAGCTGAAACTTGTATACTAACAATATAGGAAAAGCGTTGGTTTGGATAAAGCATGATGAAAAACGTAGCAATAAAAATGCCTCCAATGCCAAACATGCCTCCCACAATCCCAGCAAGAATTCCAAGAATGAAGCTAACCCATCGCTTTGGGGACTTTCTTGTTGCTGTCTCTTTCTTTGAAAACCTTGGAAGCAGAAGCTGATAAAGGGCCACGATGAACAAAAAGCCACCAAGCCATACTTTAATCGCATCCATTTCACCGTAATTTGAAAGTATAAAAAAGGCGATGAGTCGACCGATGATTACGTAGATTATAAACTCGGTAATTTTCTTCCACTCAATATATTTGTAATATTTAATTACAGCTGTCACACCACCAAATATTAAGATCGTTAATATGATTAAGGTTGTGTCTTTGACTGTCATAAACAGAGGTAATACGGAAACCACAACTAACCCTGTTCCAATTCCACTAATACTTTGCAAAAAAGCACCCACAAAAACCAAGGCAAAAACGAGAATAAATAAGATATGTATCAGTCCTCATTTGAGATTTGCTAAAACCTACATTGAGTATAGCATGAAAAAATCAACAAAAAGGAGATGACACTTATGGATATCCTGCAAGCGGTTGGTCCGCTTCTGATCGTTGGAATCATCGTATTGTTTATTATTAACCGTCTCAAATCTATGCATAAAAAAGGGTCAATGGCCAAATTTAAATCTAAACGAAAACAAGTACTCATAGATAGCGCAATTCCATTAGGGATGATTGCAGGCGCAGGAATAGGAATGGTTGTTGGGATCATAAGTAGTGAGTTCGTATACGACATTAGCTTAGGTGCTGCATTTGGTATGCTCATTGGATATTTTGTGTTCGCATATTACAGCAAACGCACCCGTTCACATACCAACTAAACGATTATTCGTACGTGGCATCGCTTTTTCGATAAGCGGTTAAAGCTGTCTTCATGCCCGCATATGTTCCGACGGCTGCATTCCCGTAAAAGAATCCCATAAAGAGTCCGGCCGGTAAGTCATGCCGGTGACTGTAAAATACAGAGATCAACACGCCAAGCACAGTTGCGACGGTGGGAATATATTTGTGAGGGATGCGAGTCATCCATTTAATAAGTTCCGTAACAATTAAGACAACAGGCACAGCAAGTACGGCATCCCAGATATTTGTTTGAATTGTAGGTAGATCCATCAATTACCCTCCTAGAGATCGTCTTATCTATAAGATGTCCGTTTCTTTGGAAAGTATTTTTAAAAGACGTGTAAAGGGGATAGTTATGATGAGCAGGACCGGGATCGTTGTTCTAGGAAGTGTTTTATTAATGGTATGCTTTGGGTGCTCGGATCCGAACGAAGCTAAAAGGGTACGTTATGAAATGGAGGGTAGGCTGTTAAAGTCTGGTTCAGATAGTCAGCTCATATTGAGTGGCAATACTGGTGCAGTTTCAATGGGAAATCAAACAGGCGACGAGGAGATTTTTGATGATCTTTCAAGTGGGGATTTTATCCGTGTGACGATTAGTGAGATCGCCGAGAGTTACCCTGGTCGGACAACGGTCTATGACCTCGAATTAATTGAGGAAGGCACAGTGGAAGACCTTCCTCAAGATGAATTGGAAGTGTTGAATGAAATGGGTTGGACCGTTGAGTGAGCACGCGCGTTAAAGCATCCGCTTCATCCCATCATGACTCGCTTCAAACCCAAGGCGCTCATAAAAACGGTGGGCGTCTTTTCGTGTTTTATCCGTGGTTAGTTGCACCATGCTGCAATTTGCTTCTTTTGCACGTTCAAATGCATCTTCAAAAAGCTTTTCGCCAATGCGCTTGCCTCTATGCTTTTCGTCGACACGAACACCTTCAATTTGTGCGCGCTTCATCCCCATTCGCGATAGACCGGGAATGATGGTGAGCTGCAGAAACCCAAGAAGTTCTTCCTCTTCCACGGCAACTAGAATACAATTTCCTTTTTGTTCCTCTATTGCATTAAATGCTTCGTCATATTCACTTGGCAAAGGGTCCTGGTATGATTCTCGTTTGGAGCCTAAGACGTCGTCTGCTAACATTCGAACAATTTCTGGTAGATCCTGTTTGGTTGCTTTTCTAACATTCATAACCATCGTCCTCCACTTAACTTTTATTTCCGCGGAAGTACCAATCCATTGCGTTTTGATACAGCACTTTATGAATCGCTTCTTCATCCTTCAAACACTTTTTCACAAGATCGATGTCTGAATCCTGGAAGGGTCTTGGTGCACGGGTAGATGGTAGATCCGTTCCAAACATTAAGGCATCATTATTGATTCGATAGATGTCTTGAATCATTTCGGCTGCATCAAAATCTAATCGGCTAAACCCCGTTGCTTTTACTTTTACACCATGAGAGACAAGCTTTAATAAATCGTCTGAACCTGATTTAGATAATCCGAGGTGATCAATGGAGACGGCAGGTAATGTTGTAAGCGCATCGTAAATGTCCGCTAATCTTGCAGAATTGATGTATAACTCCGTATGCCAACCGACTAAGTCATACACTCGATTTGAGAAGGCTTCCAATTTTGATAGATCTTCTGAACCTCCTCTGTTTACATTAAAGCGTAACCCTCTCACACCAGCTTCATTTAACTCAATGATTTCTTCATCGCTTGTTGTGTAAGGTAATTGAGTGACACCAACAAACCCACTGCCTAATTGTTTAAGGGATTCCTTTAAATACGTCTGGTCAAATTTTTGGAAGGAGCCAGATACAATCGCGCCATTCGTGATAGATAATCTCTTGGCATCAACGGAGTAGTCTTCTGCTGTATAAGAGTCCGGTGTAAATCCTTGATTCTCGTAAATAGGAAAACGTCTATCAATAATATGTAGATGGGCATCAAAGATCTTCATGTTTCTCTCCTTCTTTCTATGTAGGTATAGTCTCATCTTATCAAAAGCGATAGAATAAGAAAAAGACAAAAATCTTCTTCATTTTAATAAGAAAAACTTATAGTAAGGGTGGACTGAGTATGAAGGTAGACGATCATCAATTAATTGTTGCGTTATCAGAAGCTGGTACGATTAAAGAAGCATCTAAAGCGCTTTTAATATCACAGCCTGCAGTTAGTCAACGACTTAAAAGTATCGAAGCCTATTGGGGAAAGCCGTTGTTTATTCGTACACCTAAAAAGCTAATCCCAACGCCGAATGGAGAGAAGGTCATTTCATTCTCTAGAAACATGATGAATGAGACGGACCAGGTTATGAATGCATTATCGATGGAGTCAGGTACGGTTGAAGGTACGTTATCATTGGGTGTTTCTTCAACGATTGGCCAGTATTATCTTCCAGCTGTGCTGGGTGATTTTATTACGAACTATCCAAAAGTAAATATTGAGCTTTTTACTGGATTATCAAGTGAAGTAATTGGGCAGCATGAGGGATTTCATGTATTCATTACTCGAGGAAACAAACCAAAGACTCATTCATTTCTTCTGTTAGAAGAGAGATTGTATTTATTGAGGAAGGTAGAGGCGCAATCAAATGTATTAATCGAATTTCAAACAGATTCAAGTTTCCAAACGATTGTTAACCAATGGTTTATTCAGCATCCAGAGCAACATGTGTCAACGAAAGTTAAGGTTGATCAGATGGAAACCTCTAAACAGCTGCTGAAACACGGAATTGGAGCCACTGTTCTGCCGGAGCTTGCTGTAGGTGACTTAGACCTATCAGATTATCATGTGACCTTGTTATCAAATGAAGATGAACAAATCATTCGGAAAACGTGGGTAAGCTATTCAGAATATGCCGGGTCATTCCCTCAGGTACAAGCGTTTTTAGCATTTATTCGTTCGTACAACAAGTAAAAAAACCGTACTAGTCCGTAGAGCTAGTGCGGTTTTGGTCTTTTTTAAATAATTTGTATAATTGTCGAGTAGATAATGCCCCTATCAGGATTCCTGTAAACACTACATTTTGTGCTTTCTCTAGAGGAATAATACTAAGCTGAACCATTGATATAATAAGAATGGAAAATGCGACAAGAACCAAATGAAGGATAAATTTTGTTTCATCTTTCATAACGGTTATCTCCTATCTTTCACTTTATGTGATATTGTTATTGCTCATTATATCACATTTATAGATTCAAATAGAAATGTACATCATTCTTTATGAAATCTTTATTAATTTAAGTCATTTGTTTGTAGACAGATTATCAAACGTATAATAGGAATGATTGAACAAGGAGGAATTGTAATGAATCAAAACTCAAAGGTAGATGCTTTTTTAGAAAGGGAAAATAAATGGAAGGAAGAGTTTACCGCACTTCGCCACATCGTTTGTACAGCTGAAGTTGTTGAAGAGTTTAAGTGGGGTAACCCTTGTTATACAGTGAACGGAAAAAATGTCGTGTTGATTCATGGATTCAAAGAGTATTGTGCTCTCCTATTCATGAAAGGAGCCCTGCTTACAGATACAGATGGACTACTTGTTCAACAAACAGAAAATGTACAAGCAGCCAGGCAGATACGGTTTAAAGATCTACAAGAGGTTGAAAAGAACAGAGAAAAGATCATCGCGTACATAAATCAGGTGATTGAAGTAGAAAAGGCCGGATTAAAAGTGGAATTAAATCTCGATACAGAAAAGACAATTCCTTTAGAGCTCGAGCAGAAGTTTGATGAGAATCCAGACCTAGAAGAAGCCTTTAAAAAGTTGACGCCAGGACGCCAGCGGGCATATCTATTGTACTTCTCACAAGCGAAACAAGCCAAGACTAGAGTGACGAGAATTGAAAAATATGTCCAACATATTCTAGATGGAAAAGGGTTGAAGGATGAATAGAAAGAGAACGAAAGACCCTTAAGGCTAGGATTTCATTTCCTGACTAGGGGTCTTTTTAAATAATCGAGTGTACTCTCTGCTGAATTGGGACGGGCTTTCGTAGCCTACTTTGTAGGCGATGCTTGCTATATCTGCTGTCTCAGTTAATAACAGACGTCTCGCTTCATTTAATCTTAACTGCTTTTGATATTGTATTGGACTCATAGCTGTTACTTCTTTAAATTGCTTATGTAAGGTAGACGTGCTTACATTTGCTATGGTTGCTAATTCCTCCACTTTCATTGGTTGATCGTACGTACGTAATAAGTATGTAATCACCTCCTTCATCCTAAAAGCAAGGCTTCCTTCTACGACCATTTGTTTTAACATCGTCCCATGTGAACTATCTAAAAGCCAATACATGATTTCTTTCTTTAGAATTGGCGCGAGTCCTGTAATGTGAGAAGGATCCTTAAGTAAAAAAGTAAGTCTGGTCAGAGCATCGACTAATGGATGGTTGATTTGCTTCACAAACATCGCGCGATTCGTTTCTTTTCCCTTTAACGTTCGTGTTTGCTCTGACTGATCCATTAACTCAAAAATCTCTGCCAACGTAAATTCAATCTTAATTGCTATATAGGGTAGATCTTTTGTTGCATGGACTACCTGTCCAATAACAGGCAAATCAAAGGCACCCACAATGTAATCGCCAGCACGATATGAGAAGTGCTGACTGCCCATGTTCATTTCTTTTTGACCTTGCAGGACAAGACAAAACGAAGGTTCGTTTACTCGTGGAATGGGTTGGGTGGGCTCAGATTCGCGAATGAGAGATAGTGATGGGATCACGGTTTTATGTACTCCATCTGTCATTAAATGTTTAATGACAAAATGTCTAAGCCTAGTGAGTTGCGAATCACACATGTTTTTATTCTCCTTTTTACTAAGAAGTATACGTTGAAAAGAAGGTACATGGAAGCAATGTAAGAGGAATAGGCAAGAACAGAATAGCTTTAGGTTAAGAGTTCTTAGTAAATCATGTCATACTTAGATAAATGCTAGAAAGGATAGGTGAGTAGAATGGAGTATGTCAAACTGGGTAAGACAGGTTTAGATGTTTCTCGCTTATGTTTAGGCTGTATGGGATTTGGTGATTCTACCAAATGGATTCATGATTGGGTGCTAAAAGAATCAGATTCTCGTAGTGTGATTAAAAAAGCACTCGATTTGGGAATCAACTTTTTTGATACGGCCAATGTGTATTCGCTCGGTACAAGTGAAGAGTATGTCGGAAGAGCGTTAAAGGAACTAGCTCGTCGTGAGGAGATTGTTCTTGCAACAAAAGTTCATGGGAAGATGCACGATGGCCCAAACGGATCTGGACTGTCAAGAAAAGCCATCATGAATGAGATTGATAATAGTCTTAAACGACTAGAAACGGATTACGTTGATTTGTACATTATTCATCGGTGGGATGAGCACACACCGATTGAAGAAACCATGGAGGCGTTACACGACGTCGTGAAATTAGGAAAAGCAAGATATATCGGGGCATCTGCCATGTATGCTTGGCAATTCCAAAAGGCATTACATGTCGCGGAGAAAAATGGATGGACACGATTTGTTTCCATGCAGAATCACTTGAACCTTATTTACCGGGAGGAAGAGAGAGAAATGCTGCCGCTTTGTGTGGAAGAAGGGATAGGGGTTACTCCATATAGTCCACTTGCCTCGGGACGCTTAACCCGTGATGTAACCGTATCTACAAAGCGCTCGCAATCCGATCAAGTACAAAAGTCCAAGTACGATGGAACGGTAGCCACAGATCAAATCATCGTGGAGAGAGTGGCGGATCTTGCACTTAAATATGGGGTGCCTCGTTCTCGCATTGCCATTGCTTGGCTGCTACAGAAGGAAGCTGTTACTGCACCTATTATTGGGGCGACAAAGGAGCAGCATCTAGTGGATGCAGTCGGAGCGCTTGAGGTTGAGCTTTTACCAGAAGATATAGCTTATCTGGAAGAGTGCTATATGCCACATCAGATCGTTGGTCATAAATAAACGCCAAAACGCCGTACTTGTTTATTCAAACGAGTACGGTTTTTTCATTTTATGAAGGAGTCAGAAAAGAAAAAGAGAAGGTAGTACATGAATTGTAAGCGTTTTTATAATCTTGAGTTCAGAGGGGGAGATTACACTGACTAAACCATGGGAAGCTGGGAAGCTCGCTGTCCATCCCAATCAAACCTATCTAGTCAATGGGGACCAACCATTTTTCTGGTTAGGGGATACTGCTTGGACGCTTTTTCAACGGTTATCCATCCATCATGCAAAAACGTACCTAATCAATCGAAAAGAAAAGGGTTTTAATGTGATTCAGTCTATTCTCATCAACGTGGCGCATAAGGAGGACCCTGTCAGTCATCAACAAATCGAGAACGAAGATGTGTTAAAAACCATTGCTCCTGAGAATGATTCATATTGGAAGCGAGTGGTGGAGCTTGTTGATTTTGCAGCTAGTGAAGGCTTGTACTTCGCGCTTTTACCTGTATGGGGAAAGGTGGCTAAAAAGGGCTTTCTACATGAACGTAATGTAGAGGCATATGCGGATTTCTTAGCTGAAACATTCAAAGATAAACCGAATATTCTCTGGTTACTAGGTGGAGATACAAGGGGAGACCTTGAACCTAAGCTTTGGAATGTATTTGGCCAAAAGCTGAAGGCAAGTATGCCGGACATGTTGGTTGGCTATCATCCCTTTGGGCGGACGTCATCCTCGTATTGGTTTCATGATAAGGAGTGGCTTGATATTAACATGTTCCAATCAGGTCATCGCAGATACGATCAACCCGCACTCCAGTCGTGGGACGACGCATATGCACAGGAGCCTTGGTACGGTGAAGATAATTGGCAGTATGTGTTGCATGACCTTGAAAAAGCTCCGACCAAGCCTGTAATTGATGGGGAGCCCTCATATGAACAAATTCCACAGGGGTTACATGATTCCTCCGAACCTTATTGGCAGGCGCATCACACACGTAGATATGCATATTGGTCTGTACTATCTGGAGCGTTTGGGCACACCTATGGACATAATGCCATCTTTCAGTTTAACGGGGCAGGGTATAAGTCAGAGTACGGGGTGAATGCGACGTGGGCTGAGGCGCTACATGCAAGTGGAGGCAGCCAAATGCAATATCTAAAAGAGTTGATGCTTGAGATTCAATTTCAAGAATGTGAACAGATTCAATCGATATTGTATCCAGAGGAAGCGTCGGAGCCAAAGGAAGATAAAGTCTTAGCCTTTGGAAGTGACCAGCATCTTGTTGTGTATACGTACAGTGGTAAAAGCTTCTCACTTCATAAACCCGAAACAACTATGAATTACAAAGTCTATTGGATTGACCCTGTGAATGGCAGCAGAAGCTATACTGGTCTCTATTCGTTAAATGATGTCGTAACGTTCCATCCACCACCAAAGACTTCCGACTTTACAGACTGGGTGTTGCTGCTTGCTGCAACTGAATAGAGAAGGGAGAAGGGGGCGCTGTGAGGTGTCCTTTTTCAATTGGAATGTCCTGTCATTTTAGTATTGAAGCTAATTGGAGAAAGATGGTAGGCTAGAAAGAGGTGGAACAAATGAGAAGGAGGAAACCATGAGAATTTGGTATTCATATGTTTTTCTCGGATTAACCATACTATTAAGTTTCCGATTATTTGTTGATCATGGATTTTGGATTCCGTTTCTTTTCTTATTGTTCCTTAATGTTCTTTGTTTGATCAGGGAACGCGCTTTGCTGAGAAAACTGAAGGAAAATCAGGAAAAGGACCGTCAATTGGAATATGCAAAGTTAGCTATTACGCAGGTTGGGTTAACAATTGTGTTGTTTATAGTGGTTGTTATTGTGATTTGAGGAGGTTTTTGTGAATATTCACTTGTTGCTTTATAACTTGACACAAGATCGTATGCTTTTTATGAAAGAAAAAACGCAGATATTTCTTCCTTCCTTTATTACAAAACCGTTTCATATCGCTGAGACCACAGTCATCAATGACTATCTCTTTAATGAGTATCAACTACAAACAAATGTGGTCAGATGTCTTGATCAGGGTCCTACTCAAAGAGTGTACGAAGTAGAACTGCTTACTCCGGTTTTAGAAGATGATCAAAACATGGTATGGGCACCTCCCGCATGCCAAGAGAATAGAACCTTCTTGGCACAAGACCAGCAGTGGATTCTTGATCTCTGGTTAGCTAGTCAACCTTCCAACGTACCATGGATGCGATATGGATGGAGAGAGTGCGTTGAGGATTGGATGAGCCATACTTTAACGGAAATGAATCTCAAGATCACACAGAACCGGAATTGGGGGAAGTGTTCACTTTATCAGGTAGAGACGGAAACAGATAATTATTATATTAAAGCGGCCCCTGAGCTATTTAAACATGAACCGTTTGTTCATAGTCAACTAGGTGATTACGCCCCTCAAATCTTGTCTATACATAAAGATGTTTCGATGTACGTAATGAAAGGGTTAAAAGGTACGTTACTAGGATACTCAAGGCAATTTAACCATTGGAAAGAGACGGTTAGGAGGATGGCTTCTGTTCAGAAAAGATACGTATCAGGAGATCTGCTAACTCAAGTGGAAGTACCAGTTCGACCTTTGACTGAGGTATTAAGCGAACAATCTTTATGTATAGCCATGCGAATGTTAGAAAAAGAGATCCCTTCAAATGAATATCAGCTCATTTCCTCGACCATACCTGCAGTTCAGGCTACGGTACAAATACTTTTAAGGAAAATGCCACTTTCACTTGATCATGGTGATCTATTTGGAGGAAATGTCATCGTTGAGCAGAACATCCCTTATATAATCGACTGGTCTGACAGTTCCATTACGCATCCCTTTTTAAGTGTTGTTCAGCTATTCGATGAAGTGATGAGCATTTTTTCTGAGGCAGCAGCGGAGGAATTACTTTGTTATTATCTAGATTTTTGGACAGAGTATGGTTCTGAATCTCAGTTAAAAGAAGAGTTTCACACCATTCAAAAATTAGAGCCAGTTTTTTATTTAGTTGTTCATTTACTTTACATTTTTCCCGCGTTTACTGAAAACGTTGAAAAAGATCGCATCGTTCAAGAGTATTTCTTACAGTGGACAACACATTTTCAATAAGGAGTGATTCGAGATATGCCTACATGCAATCATTGTGGAGCACAGTGGACTTGGTGGCAGACATTAAAGCGTTCATTTACAATTAGTCCGGGTATGCCTTGTCCAAAGTGTGAGAAGGAACAATTTGTGACGAAGCGATCGAAGAAGAAAAGCGGACTATTAGGTTTTATTTTTCCTCTCATGTTACCTATTGTGACAATGCTACAAGTTCCAGTAATGCTTATTCTGTTCATCTATCCTAGCTTGTTCTTACTACTTATCAGCTTGTATCCATTCCTTATTGAATTCTCCAATGAGGAAGAATTTATGTTCTAGGCTCTGGCACCTGCCTAATTCATAATCTCTGCATCTCTTTTAAGTTATGTCCCGCATACAATATTAAACTAATGTTAAGGGGCGCTACTTATGAAGAGATACAACGGGCAAAAACAAGAAATAGTGAGTCGATATCCTCCTAATTTTGGGACGCGGCTTGCCTATGTTGGAAGTATTTTAGTGACGATTGGCGATGCAATTGCAACCCTTGGTGTGGCGATTGATTTAGAGCAAATTGAGGTGGATGAGGCGAACCAGGCGCTTGCGGACGAAACGCAACAGCAGGATATGACGGCGATTCAAAACCAGCTTGCTGCACTACAGCAGGAAATTCAAGACTTAAAGAAGAAGAAGTAAAAACATAATCAGTAGGAGTACATTATGATTCGCACATATACCAAGCACGATCTTTCATTTATTGTAGATTCGCATTATGAGTTGTATCATCAGGAGTTTCAGTATGATGAAACGTTTAAGGCCTTTATTCAACATAAGGTGAAAGGCTTTCTTGCGCGAAACCTCCCTCGTGAGTCCATTTGGATTGTCGAAGTAGACGGGGAAAATAAGGGCTCAATAGCTATTAATGAGGTAGATGATGAGACCGCTCAATTAGGTTTATTTTTAATGGACCCATCCTTAAGAGGGAAGGGGTACGGCCAGAAACTCATTCAAACAGCGATTCAATTTTGTATCGATCAGCACTATAAATCAATCATCCTTTTCACCAATCAGGAGCTTGTGAGTGCACGCATGCTCTATCAAAAAAATGGTTTTTCCCTTATTGAAAGTTGGGTTGACCTCAAGTCGAACAAAGAGTTAGTGGAGGAAAAGTGGAGAGTAGAATTGATTCCTGAACTGATCCATAAATAAGGCTATGCGCTAAAAGAATTTCCCTTAGGCAATTCTTTTTTGCATAGCTTAAAGATGTTTACTCGGGTTAGAATATTGCTATAGACCCACTCAAAGTGGCTGTGGTACGATGTGATTCGACTTTAACACAAAGAGGGAATCTAATGAATCGAACATCTTCCATCGCGCTTTTATCTGTTATTAGTAATGGGTCCGTTCTTACTTTAAAATTTATTGTGGGTATCATGACTGGCTC
Source organism: Alkalihalobacillus sp. FSL W8-0930 (assembly GCA_037965595.1). Lineage (NCBI taxonomy): Bacteria > Bacillati > Bacillota > Bacilli > Caryophanales > Bacillaceae > Alkalihalobacillus > Alkalihalobacillus sp. FSL W8-0930. The sequence goes on from CP150183.1 coordinate 709,118, forward strand.
TGTTGCCGTTATTTCTGAGGCGATCCACTCCTCATTGGACATGCTGGCCTCTATTATTGCGTTTGTTTCTGTAAGAATTTCTGGCAAGCCCGCTGATTCAGAGCATCCATTTGGCCATGGAAAAGTAGAGAACATTTCAGGTACGATCGAAACCTTGCTCATTTTTGTAGCAGGCATTTGGGTTATTTATGAATGTATCCATAAGCTTTTGCATCCAGAGGATATACAGATGCCAATGCTTGCGATTCTAGTGATGCTTGTTGGAGCGACTGTTAATTTCATCGTTTCAAAGGTTGTTAAAAAAGAAGCAGACCGCGTCCAATCTGTAGCCATGAAATCAAATGCGTTTCATCTTTTAACAGATGTATATACGTCACTTGGGGTAGCCATTGGTCTTTTGATCGTTGCGATTACAGGTTGGTATTTTCTAGATCCGATCATTGGAATTGTTCTAGCTATTTATATTATGGTAGAAGCTGTGAAGCTCATGAAGGAAGCCTTTCCTCCATTACTTGATGCCCGGTTGTCAAAAGAGGAAGAAGAACAGATCTTAGATATTATTGAAACGTTTGATGAGGAATATATTGAAGTGCATGATTTTCGGACAAGACGTGCCGGAGCTCAAGCGTATATTGACTTTCATCTCGTTGTGTCATCACATGAAAGCATAGAAACCTTGCATCATTTATGTGACAGAATGGAAGAACGAATTGTTGAAGAGTTTCATCAAGCAGAGATTCTCATTCACCTAGAACCGGAAAGTGAGCGCAAGAGTCATATAGAATAATATGAAAAATCCCATCCATTCCTGGACGGGATTTTTGATTATAATAAGGTCAACAGCTGACCACCAATGGCTCCAGCAACAACAACGGTCCAAGGAGGCAGCTTCCAGTAAGCAAGCATAAAGAACAGGAGAGCTGCAAGCGCAAAGTCTAAGGTTGAGCCAATGGCACTTAGCCAAATTGGTTGGTAAAAAGCAGATATTAAAATACCAACCACTGCAGCATTTACCCCGAGTAGCGCGGCCTTCATTTGTTTATGTTGGCTTAGAGACGACCAGAATGGTAGTGTACCAAAGATTAAGAGAAAAGCAGGTAGGAAAATGGCAGCCGTTGCGATGAATCCGCCTGTCCAACCAGCAATATCCGCACCTATGTACGCCGCAAATGTAAAGAGTGGACCCGGAACCGCCTGTGCGGCGCCGTAGCCTGCAAGGAAGGATTCTTCACTTATAAGACCGGTTGGCACAAACTCTCTTTCAAGTAATGGAAGAACAACATGCCCCCCTCCAAATACGAGAGAGCCTGAACGGTAAAAGCTATCAATCATGCTAACCCATGTAGAGGACATCCATGTAGCGAGAAAAGGGAGTCCAACTAGTAAAATAAAAAAGAGAGCTAAGCATACGGCTCCAACCTTTTTAGAAAGTGGAATGGAAAAGGATTCCGTTTGAGTTGTTTGGATGCCTTTAAATAGAACCCATCCAATGAAACCGGCGATCACGATTACACTCACCTGAGTAAGAACATGCGGAATAAGTAATGTGGCGAGAAGTGAGAACAAGACAATTGTCTTTCGCTTTAGGTCAGGAGCCAGGTTGGCAGCCATACCGATGATCGCATGGGCGACAACCGCTACTGCCGTCAGCTTTAATCCTTGGATAAAGCCGGCGTCCATAACGTTAAATTGATTAGCGAGAAAAACGAATAGGATGAGTGCAAGAACAGAAGGCATGGTGAAGCCAATGAATGAAATGAACCCTCCAAGTGTCCCCGCGCGAGACACACCGATCCCGATCCCAACCTGGCTGCTTGCCGGACCAGGGAGGAACTGACAGAGAGCCACTAAGTCTGCATAAGCCTTGTCAGTGAGCCACTTACGCTTGTTTACATATTCTTCTCGAAAGTACCCCAAATGCGCGATCGGCCCTCCAAATGAAGTGAGTCCAAGTTTAGTTGACACGACTAAAATCTCAAGTAGTCTTTGAAAATAGGTCATGTTCGCCTCCTACGTTACTCTTTGATTTCCTTAAATAATTCATACGCCTTGTTTCGTGCTTCAACTAGTACGTCTTCCCCTTGTTTTGTGGTGGAGTAATATTTTCTAATTTTCCCCTCCACATTGCGGTCTTCTCTCGTTAGGAGTCCATCTGATTCCATGCTGTGTAAGATTGGATAGAGAGTCCCACTACTGATCTCGTATCCGTGCTCCTTCAGTTCTTCAACCATCCACACACCGTACACCGGGTGCTCTTTTGCGTGGTGAAGGATATGAATCTGGATGAACCCTAAAAATAATTTTCGAATGACTCGTCCTTCCATGTTTTCGTCCCCTTATTTCTAATTTCGATATCGAAAGTCTATATCGATTTTCGTCTATTGTCAACAGGAGGGAGGTTGACAAGGGGATGGTATACTTAAGATGAATACAAAAACTAGAGTAGGTGTTACATCTTGAAAATGAAAAAACCAAACATATCAGAGCGATTGATCACGGGAGATTTCCGCCAGATCTTTGATGACGAAGATCCATATCTAAGCCAAATGAATATCTCTGGATCCATTTTTGAAAATGAAACAATAGACCGAGTTCATTTATCAAACATGATCATTTCAAAGTGTTCGTTTCAGAACAATCGCTTTCAACGAATTGATCTAACAGATGTACAGTTTGAACACTGTGATTTCTCGAATTCAGACTTAAGCGAAGCGAGTATCCACCGCGTCACATTTAAAAATTGTAAGTTCATGGGTGCGGACTTATCGGATGGGCGGTTCGGACATGTCACATTTGATGAATGCTTATTAAACCTTAGCCAATTCGGTGATTCAAAAATGGAGAAAGTGGCTTTCCAAGCGTGTAATCTGACAAGTGCTGATTTCTTCCAATGTAAACTGAAAGAGGTTAAATATACGGAAAGTAAGCTTGATGGTGTAAGCTTTGACCGTACGAAACTAAAAGGAATTGATCTAAGTACATCGCAATTCGATTCCTTAGTTGTTTCACTCGAGGACTTAAAAGGCTGCATCGTATCAGAGTGGCAGGCACTTGCCTTTGCGAGAATGCTGGGGCTGGTTGTGAAGTAGGACGGGAGGGGGAGAGGATCAGGTGATGATCCTCTCTTTTTATGTAGGCGTTGGATAATCAAGAGGATAGACTGATATACATCGGGAAATGAGCAAATACAACGGGTTGGAGCAGCAATACATCGGAGAAAAGGGAAATACATCGGGCTAGAGCAGAAATACATCCGGACAAGGGCAAATACATCGGGTTAGAGCAGAAATACATCCGGGAAAGAGCAAATACATCGGTCTAGAGCAGAAATACATCGAGGAAAAGGGAAATACAACGGACTGGAGTAGAAATACATCGAGGAAAGGGCAAATACATCGGGCTGGAGCACAGATACATCCGTTCAATCGATCTCAACAAAAAAATGCCCGGATTCAACCGGGCATTCTCAAACATTAACTATAGTTCCAATTGTTCTCCAGCGAATGCTTTTGCTTCAGCAGGTCCAGCTAAGAATTCAGGGATTTCTTTTAAAAACGCAGTGAAATGCTCGCTCGCGTTATGAATCTTCGTTGCTTCTTCGTCTTTCCATGTTTCGATCATGGAGTAGGTATGCTCTTCTTCTGTGCTTTTCATTAGCTCATATGAAATATTGCCTTCTTCTTTACGAGTTTCTGCTACGAGGTTGTGCATGAGCGCTAAGAAGCCTTCTTCTTTTTCTGGTTTAATTTGAAAACGTACGTGTGTAATAATCATGTTTGTTATCTCCATTCTACAATTTGATTGACATCTAGACGTGAAGAAGAGTAGCCTTCTTCGTTTGCTTTTCCGATAGACAGTAGCATTACCGGATAGTAGCGTTCTTTATCCATGTTAAATGCTTCGGCAATTTTGCCTTTTTCATATCCACCCATTGGATTTGTATCATACCCGTGTGCGCGGGCAACAAGCATGAGCTGCATGGAGATTAGGCTCGCATCAATGACGTTCATTTCTTTTAACTGATCATAGCTCATCCCAGCTAGTAGTCCAGCAACAGTTTTCATTTGACGGTCTTTCACTTCTTGAGGCATAAATCCTTTTTCAACAGCTGTTGTAAGGATGCCTTCAAGGTACTCTTGGCTTTGCATATCTGCAAAAACAGCAATGACTGCTGAAGATGTTTCCACTTGAGTTTTGTTGAATTTTGCAAGTGGAGTTAGAGTTTCTTTTCCTTCTGGTGTATCAATCACTACAAAACGCCAAGGCTGAAGATTCACAGAAGACGGAGCCTTTGAAGCTTCAGCGATGATTTCGCTTAATTCGTCTCGGCTAATTTTTACACTTTGGTCGTACGAACGGATGGAACGGCGACCTAGAACGATTTCATTAAAGTCATTTGACTTTGTTGGTTGCATGATTTATTTCTCCTTTTTTTCGATTGAATCAATATTTTCTTGGATCTGGCTTAATAGCTGATCTAGTGTGAGGCAGTCTTGTTCTGAAAGCCCCCGGAACAGTTGCTCTGTAAAATGAGTTCGTTCATCACAATAAGAGTGAACACGGCGCAGGCCTTCTTCTGTCATCTTAACAAAGGTGACACGGTTATCTTCTTCAGATTTACGCCTGGTGACCATGCCCTTTTCTTCAAGCTGCTTGAGGTGACGGGTGATTGCAGCATTGTCAATATTAACGCGCTGCTGTAGTTCTTTTTGGCTTAATTCGGTTGCTTCATAAATGGCATGAATAACTTCAAGACGAGACTGGCTAATCCCTGTACAACGCTCAAACTTTGGCATCAGTCGCTTATTAATTTCGTTAAATCGAAACAGTGCCCTGGCTTGAGTGGATTCATGATCCCGCAAAAGCGTTCACCTCCAAAATTGTTTGATGGGTCAATCATTGACGTATCAAATAATAATCGATAAACATAAAACTGTCAACTGAATTGATTTTGTATAAGATGAATTTCCTTCTTATGCCGTTTACTTTATAATAAACAGAACAAATTAAAGCTTGGAAGTGGTACGAATGAAGAAAACCATGGGAGCTCTAGTGCTTACGATGATGCTTGCTGGTTGTGGAGCAAATGCTGATTCCCCGCAGTCAGAAGAGATCCACGTGATGGCAGCGGCAAGTTTAACAGATGCACTTGAGGAAATGAAGCCTACATATGAAGAGGAACATCATGTAAAGCTTGTGATAAATTACGGATCTTCTGGAAAGCTCCGAGAACAAATTACACAAGGTGCTCCAGCAGATTTGTTTCTTTCTGCTTCAGCCACTGATATGAATCAATTAATGGAGAATGATGAAATCGAAGAGTCTTCTAATCTGCTGATGAACCGACTTGTCCTCATTGCTACTCCGGAGGTTACGGACTCATTACAAGACGTTCAAGATCTCTCAAATGAACAGCTAAAGAAGATCTCCATTGGACAACCTGAAAGCGTACCAGCAGGAAGATACTCAAAGCAAGCCCTAGAATCGCTCAGCCTGTGGGACGAGGTAGAAGACCGCTTGATTTACGGATCGGATGTCCGTCAGGTTCTTACTTATGTAGAAACAGGAAATGCAGATGCAGGCCTTGTGTATGAAACGAATGCACGAACATCATCAAGTGTAGAGCTTATTGACATCATACCTGAAGATACTCATGACCCTATTCACTACCCAATTGGTCTCTTAAAAGAAGCAGCGAATAAAGAGCCAGCCGTAGACTTTTATGATTACTTACAAACAGAAGAAGCACTGAATGTATTTGAATCGTATGGATTCAGAAGAGGAGAATAGGAATGGGAGAAGAGTTTTGGACCCCCATTATTGTCTCATTGAGAGTTGTCATGGTTGCCAGCATTCTCGCATTTCTTTTAGCCGTCCTTTTCGCTTGGTGGTTAAAGAAACGAACCTTTAAAGGAAAAATTATTGTAGAGACAATCCTTATGCTTCCGTTAGTTCTGCCACCAACTGTCATTGGATTTGGACTGCTTGTGATTTTTGGGAGGAGAAGCCCACTTGGTCAATGGTTTGAAGCCGCATTTAATCAGAGCATTGTCTTCTCCTATTTAGCGGCTGTTATAGCAGCTACTGTAGTGGCATTTCCGTTAATTTATCAAATGCTGATTAACGGGTTTGAGGCAGTTGAGGATGAGCTTGAGCAAGCGGCGAGACAGATGGGGGCGAGCGAATGGAAGGTATTTTATCATGTGACGCTTCCAATGACGTGGCGACAGGTTGTTTCGGCTTATATGCTGGGCTTTGCTCGAGCGCTTGGAGAGTTTGGGGCCACGTTAATGTTTGCCGGGAGTATTGCGGGAATCACACGAACCATCCCAACAAGCATTTACATTGCCGTGGAGTCTGGAAATGTACTGCTCGCCTACTATTGGGTCTTCTCCATTATTTTGTTTGCCTTTGTATTACTTGCTGTTGTTCAGAGATTTAAAAAGATCGATCCTCATTCAGTCTAGGTTATTCATTGATATTCAATGAATCAATGTTACAGTTAGGGAAGAGTTAAAAGTCTAATCATTTAGGAGTTTTATACATGCAGGGTTCAAATGAGAACTTCCAGGCTATAAAAGACGAGATCTTGAAGCAAAAGGATGAGCTAATCTCAATGCCACAGGGGCACTCAGTTGTTAGTGATAATACATTAACGATGCAACTATCTCCTTGGAGAAAACAACTGATTGAGGTTTATGCTAATTCAATTATGACCTCTCCAGATTCTTCGAGCCATGATATTGAAGAGTGGGGCAAAGAAGTATCAGGCTTACTTGTTCAGTTAAAGTTCCCTTTAGACGTCGGCTTGCATGAGATTTCTTTTTACCGAAACAGCATTGGTGAAATTGTGAGAGATGAAGCAATTCGTCAAGAACTAAGCATTAATGAGTTTTACTCCATTATCTCTGAATTTGATGCGGTTGTTGACCAAGCTGTGCAGATTGTTAGCCGGTCATATATGGAAGAATTTCATCGAACCATTGAAGTAGCAAAGTATGCGATTGATGAGCTCTCCGTACCTGTTGTTCAACTCACGAAGGATACCGGCGTTATTCCGCTTATTGGGGAGATTGATACAAACCGGGCACAATACCTTTTGTTAAACGCTTTGGATCAAGGCGCTGAATTAAAGCTTAGTCGAATCATTATTGATCTTTCCGGTGTCAGCGTAGTCGATACGATGGTGGCCGGGCAAATCTTTAAAGTGATGTCTTCATTAAAGTTAATTGGCATTGATTCGGTTCTGAGCGGGGTGCGCCCAGAGGTTGCACAAACGATGGTGAATCTCGGAATTAAGGTTGAAGGGAAAGTGTATTCAAGCTTACGTAAAGCCATTGAACATAAGAAGCTTGTAGATTAATAAGGAGGGCGGACACCGAATCAAGGTGCCCGCCTTTTTTTATAAGTAATCGAGTAGAGAACTTGCAATATAAAAATAAATAAATAAGCTAAGAATATCGCTAATGGCTGTGACACAAGGACCGGATGCAAAAGCCGGATCCATTTTAAGCTGATAGAGTAGTAAAGGAACAACGGCACCAAGTAAACATGTAATCGATAACGACAACGATATGGCCACTCCAACAATACCTCCAATGAGCCAGCTGCCACCGAAGTAAGGAAGCAGTGGAATGAGTAGCGAAATAAAGACTCCACATGCCAGACCTGTAAGAATTCCTGTACCAAGCTGTTTTTTTAATATCGTTATGATTGCTCTACGACTGAGAGTTTCTGAAGATAACCCTCTCACAACAAGGGCTAAGGACTGTGTCCCAATGTTACCGGCAGATCCCATGACTAAAGGGATAAAGATGGCTAGTAGTACGACAGATTCAAGTGCCTGTTCAAAGTGTTTGATAACACCGCCCGTCAACAAACCGATGATCATTAATAAGATTAACCAAGGCGTTCGTTTACCTGCCCCGGCTATGGGAGAGAGGGCGAGGTCCGTGCTTAATTCTTCTTGTGTTGGTTTGATGGATACGTCAATTGCTCTTTGCAATTCGTTTGTGGTGATAACGCCAACGATATGATTTCTTTCATTAAGGACAGGCATCGCATGTTCATTGGTGTCTCTGATCTGCTCTGTTATTTGATTCAAATCTTCATGCAGCCCTATAGATAAACAAGGTGAGTACATAATGTCTGAGATTAATAGATGATGATCTGAGGTGATAAGATCTTTAAACGACAGGGTACCTACTAATTTTTCGTCTTCGTTCACCACGTATAAATTTGACGATGTGGAAGGAGATTCTGTTGTCTTCAGTCGGTGTAGAACGTCCTCTACAGAGAGCGTATCTACATACGTTAAAAAGGTGGTGCTCATCATTGATTTGAGTGTCATTGCTTGCATGTTGTTTCCTCCTCTCGAGACTCGGAAACAGAAAAAAGGTACCTTCAACGAATGAAGATACCTTTAAAAAATAGCGGTTAGAGCATGCTTAATACGCATACGGGTACATCTAATCCAACATGATTGCAGACCTCATTCGTAGAGCTTTAGCACTGTGTGGCATAGGATAATACCAGCTACGTTAAAAACCACCTTATCTCGATGGTTCCTGTTGACCCGTTGGCGTCTTTCGATGTTTCCGGGCAGCAGCGTATCTCCAACACAGGAGCCTCACCTAACGATCCTTTATTCTGTTCGATGACTATCGTAAAACGTATTACATCATTTGTCAATCTTGCATTTATTTTAATTCGCTTTGCTTACTGCGACGAACAAGCAGTGCTAAGATCACAGCAGCACATGCAAAATAAAGGCCTGTAGAGAAGCTTAACTGTGAACCGTACGTCATAGCATCAATTGTATCTGCATCAGTAGGATTCGCAATATCAGCAAGGAAGTTTTGCTGTCCATTCTCCATAACAGCAATAAACAGAGCTGCACCAATGGCACCAGATACCTGCATTAGCGTATTAGCAATGGCCGTACCGTGTGGATAAAGCTTTGTCGGTAATTGATTCAAACCGTTTGTTTGTGCAGGCATCATAATCATTGCCACTGAGATCATTAAGAACGTGTGCTGAAGCACGATGATCCACACAGGAACACCTGGAGTGGTAAAACGGAATGTAAAAACAGAGATTGCTAAAAGGATCGTACCTGGAATTAGAATTGGGCGAGGCCCAAATTTATCAAATAGGCGTCCCATAATTGGTGACATCGCTCCGTTAATTAATCCACCAGGAAGCATAACAAGTCCGGCAGTTACAGCAGATAAGGCTAGAGCGCCCTGCATGTATAACGGCAAGACAAGCATCATTGCAAACATCGTCATCATCACAAGCATAACAAGGAGTAATCCCACTAAGAACATTGGATAGCGGAACACGCGAATATCAAGCATTGGCTTCTCTAGACGTAGCTGTCTCCAGCTGAATAAACCAAGTGATACAAACCCAACGATTAAACAAGTGAAGACAACAGGATCAGTGAAGCTAGCGTCACCTTTCCCGGCAGCGCTAAATCCATAAACAATTCCACCGAATCCAAGTGTTGATAGAATAAAAGAAAGAATATCTAGACTTGGCTTTGAAACCTCTGTCACATTCTTTAAGACTTTCATTCCGAAAAGAAGTGAGAAGATCGCAATTGGTATAACGATAAAGAACAACCAACGCCAAGACAAGCTCTCTACTATTAATCCTGATACAGTTGGACCAATGGCTGGTGCAAACATAATAACGAGACCAACCATACCCATGGCTGCACCGCGACGCTCGATCGGGATAACAGATAGGATGACGTTTGTAAGTAGCGGAATCATAATCGCAGTTGCGACCGCTTGAACGAGTCGTCCGACAAGTAAGATAGAGAACACTGGGCTAAATCCTGATATCACGGTCCCAAGTGTAAATAACGACATCGCTGTGATAAATAGCTGACGCGTTGTAAAACGCTGCATAAAATAGGCTGAGATCGGAATCAGTGTTCCGATGATCAGCATATAACCAGTGACTAACCACTGAACCGTACTATACGCAACATTAAAGTCCTCCGTAATGGCATTTAATGCGACGTTTAAAATCGTTTCATTTAAGATGGCAACAAATGCGCCTGAAAGCAATACAGCTAAAAGCGGTACGACCTTTATCTCAGGCATCTCTTTTTTTGCACTTACTTCTGTATGTCCTACGTCCACATACATTCCTCCCCATACATCAATTCATTTACGAAACGGTATCGTTTCCTAACGTATCGTACCACCAGAAGAAACGAAACGCAATCGTTTCGTTTTTTATTTTAAAAAAAGAAAATTACTGGTATGATGGAACCACAGGTAAGCTCATAAGGGGGAAATTTATCATGAGTGATTCCGTTAAGCCGCAACAGGATGAAGAAACGAAACGTGGTAGACCGATGGATTTATCCCGTAACGAGGTCATCGTTCAGACGACCTTAGAGCTTCTGGCAGAGGTTGGGTTTGATGCATTAACAATTGAAGCGATTGCACACCATGCAAAGGTAGGCAAAGCAACCATATATCGTAGGTGGGCATCAAAAGAGGAGCTTGTCATCCATGCCGTATCCTCTATCAGTCCATTTGAATCGATTATAGATGAAATCGACCAGACAAAAGAGCTACGGGAACAGTTAATTGACTTGCTATGCTTTTGCTTCCGAGAAGAGCATGAAGTCTATCAACAAGCCATGACAGCGATTGGTTCGGCAATGCCTCATAATAAAGAACTAGAGCAAGGGTTACACAACGATTTTTATCGTAAGTTAAGAGCCGCACTATGGAAAATGATTGAGCCTTATCTAAAAGAAAACCATAACTTGCACTCTGATAAGCTAGATTTGCTAGCTGATGTCGGTCCCGCTCTCATCGTCTATCGGTTGTTTCTCGTGCGAAAACCGTATGACCGATCCTACATCGAAAACATTGCTGATCATTTAATGATGCCAATGATCGAACCAAATTTAAAAACAAATAAATAACCCTCAACTCATGGTTGAGGGTTTCTTGTGGTTTAGCTTAGACTTTGTCTAGCACATATGCTGGCTTCTTTCGATAATACTTTTCCCCGTCATTTGAGGAATGCTCAAACAATCCTTCAAACATCTGAACCACTTTATACTCGCGCTCCGGATGAGAAAATACATCACTTTCATTTGAAGAGAGAATCACCACATCCGATGTTGAAAGAAACTGATCAATGTCTGCAGCCTTATAGTGATTGCCTACCTCTAACTCTTTCACCTTGTTCATGTGTAAAACCTCCTAGTCATTCATGTCCTATATGTATGCCATTACCGGTACAGGAGATTTTAAAACATCATGATTCATTTGGAAGGTTGTCGATCCAAGCCTTTAGTTTTTTCAAAGGGAAATAGATTTGACCGTTAACTTTTATGTGAGGAACTGACGGATAATCCTTTACAAGAGACGTTGCATCCTCCTTTGAAAGGCCTGTGTAATCGTGGATTTTGCTTTCTTTAACGAGTTTGGGTGTACCCCAGATTTCATCATCTAAAAAATCACTATAGTTCTCACTTTTTGGTTTGCATTGTTTAAAATGTTTCAATCCATCTCCAATAAAATAAGCAAATCCAACGGCTCCAATTGCAAACCAGATATCCATACTACCACGCCTTTTCAATATTTGTATGCGTTCACTATACCATAATTACCCAATAAGGAGTAGAATAAATTAGCAGAGGGAGGCATCAAGATGAATGTCCATAAAATAACCGAAAAACAACGTCACAACGTTGAACAGTTTTTTATCTCGAATTGGGGTTCTTGCGAAATGGTTACCTCAAGTGGAGTGTATGATTGCAAGGAGTTAGATGGGTTCATTGTATGCAATGATAAAGATGAGATTAGAGGTCTTATTACATATACAGAGATAGATAGAGTGTGCGAAGTGATCTCTTTAGACAGCTTAGATGAAGGGAAAGGAATTGGCTCAGCTTTACTTGAAGCAGTTGAGTTTGAAGTGAAGCGAACCTGTAATGAAATAAAACTCATTACAACAAACGATAATATGAAGGCGCTGGGGTTCTATCAAAAGAGAGGGTATCGCTTGGCACGTGTTATGAAGGACGCAGTGACTGAAGCGAGAAAACAAAAACCGGAGATTCCTCTTATTGGGGAGAACGGAATTCCGTTGTTTGATGAGCTTGAGCTTGTGAAGGAGCTTATCTATATTTCGTTGTTAACCGAACAAGACGGACCGGCGCTCTATCAATTTGAACTTGAGAACCGTGAGTATTTTGAAAAGATGGTTCCTGGGCGTGGGGATGACTATTATCAATATGAGAATTTCTGCGAGAGTCACCGTGGGTTGTTGAAGGAGCAGGACGAAAAGCGTTCTTATTTTTATTTAGTGAAAGATGAGACGGGAGAGATTGTAGGTAGGATAAACATTGTGGATATTAATGTGGAGGGTGTAGGGGCTGTTGGTTATCGCATGGCACGTAGCGTTGCGGGCCAGGGCCTTGCCACAATAGCGCTGAAGCTGTTAATTGATGAGGCGAAGTTATTACCGAATGTGCGGATACTTGAAGCGAAAACAACATCAAATCATTTTGCCTCACATAAGGTGCTAGAACGGAATGGGTTTATTCAAGGAAGCGTGAGCGAGGAGACATACGTGAATGCGGCAGGTGAGGAGTGGCCGTTTGTTGAGTATAGAAGGGAGTTGACATGGTGAGTAGAGCTTTGCTTGTGATTGATGTGCAGAAAGCATTTGAAGACAAAGAGTGGGGAGAGCGTAATCATCCTGAAGCAGAGGAGAATATCGCTCAGATTCTTGAGCGTTTCCGAAGAAAAGGGGAATATTCAACACGTATCCACTAATTCGAATTCTCGCTTTTTTATAGAGAAAGAAGGAGTCGAATTCAAAGAAGTGGCTACGCCTCTGGCTCACGAGGCAGTCATTCAAAAAAAGGTGAACAGTGCATTTATCGGGACAGGATTAGAAGAACGTTTAAAAGAACTGAACATTGAGCAAGTAGTGATCGTTGGCTTAACTACTCCGCACTGTGTCTCAACAACAACAAGAATGAGCGGGAATCTAGGATTTGATACAACGCTCATAGCAGATGCAACAGCTGCGTTTGAGCTAACGGATCACAAGGGGATTACGTATAATGCCGATCTAGTGCACAACCTGACACTAGCAACCTTGCATGAGGAGTTCGCTAGAGTGATAAGTATGAAGGATTGGTTGCGCGAGCAGGGGGAGTAAGTAGGGGTGGAGAGGTAGTAAGTAAGAGGATTGAGGTAAATACATCGACTCTGCGGCGAATACATCGGTCCAGCGTAAAATACATCGAGAATAGAACAAATACATCGGTTCAGCAGAAAATACAGCGAGAAAAAGACGAATACATCGGCTCAGCGGAGAATACAGCGAGAAAAGAGCGAATACAACGGTTCAGTAGAAAATACAGCGAGAAAAGAGCGAATACAACGGTTCAGTAGAAAATACATCGAGAAAAAGACGAATACATCGGCTCAGCGGAAAATACAGCGAGAAAAAAGCGAATACAACGGCTCAGCGGAGAATACAGCGAGAAAAGAGCGAATACATCGGTTCAGCGGAAAATACAGCGAGAAAAGAGCGAATACAACGGTTCAGTAGAAAATACAGCGAGAAAAGAGCGAATACAACGGTTCAGCGGAAAATACATCGAGAAACAGATGAATACAACGGCTCAGCGGAAAATACATCGTGAAAAGAGCAAATACAACGGCTCAACCTTCAATTACATCGCAACATCTCTACACAAAAAAATGAGCGCCACCCTGTCAAGGTGGCGCTCCCCACTCCCATTCAACTCTTCATCGACAACACCGCACGAAACTCCTCTGTCAGCAACGGCACCACCTCAAACAGATCCCCAACAATTCCGTAATCCGCAATTTTAAAGATTGGTGCTTCTGGATCTTTGTTAATTGCAATGATCAAACGGGATTGACTCATGCCGGCTACGTGCTGGATGGCGCCACTGATTCCGCAGGCGATATAGACTTCGGGCGTCACGACTTTACCGGTTTGACCGATTTGCAGCGCGTAATCGCAGTAGTCGGCATCGCAGGCGCCACGCGAGGCACCGACCGCGCCTCCGAGTACTTCGGCGAGCTCTTCTAGTGGCTTGAAACCGTCACTGCTTTTAACTCCGCGGCCACCGGCAATGACGACTTTTGCTTCAGCAAGGTCGATGGTGCCGGTTGACTTCTGGACAACATGTTTAATCACGGTGCGGAGTGTGCTAGGCGGGGTATATTTAACCTCCACGATCTCGCTCTCTACATCCGATTCACCAGCTGCCGGGATATTATTTGGGCGAATCGTCAGTACCCAAGGGGTGCTGCGGAAGGTTTTTTGTTCAAAGGCTTTTCCAGCGTAGATCGGTCTTGTAAAACTGACTTGATCTCCTGATTGTTCAATCGCGATGACGTCAGAAATTTGTCCCGCATCCAGCTTCGCAGCAATGAGGGGAGCGACGTCCCGGCCAACGGTTGTATGACCAAACACAACACCGTCTGCACCTGATTTCTCAATGAGCTCCATAAGAACGGCTGCATACACTTCCGGATTATAATGCTTACAGTCTTCATGGTCTAAGGTATAAATGGTAGCCGCACCACTATTTTTTAGTTGCTCCGTCACTTCTTGTAGCTCGTGTCCTACAACTGCTAGGTGAACGGAAATCTCTCCGGCAGTAGCTAAACGAGCTGCTTCGATTGCTTCATACGTCACTTGTTTAAGGTTGCCATTCTGATGTTCTGCGAGTACCAGCACTTGGTTTGTCATATGATCTCCTCCTTAAAAAAGATTGGTTTTGCTTTTTAACTGAGAGACTAATTCCTTCACTTGTTCGCTTGGCTCACCGGTGAGCTTTTGCCCAGCCTGTCGCTTTTCAGGTAACGAGAGATCAAGTCGTGTGGTCTTTGAAACGAGTGCATCTTCTGAGATAGATAGATCATCTAGATTAAGTGTGGTGAATGGCTTTTTCTTTGCTTTCATAATGCCTGGCAAGCTAGGGTAACGCGGTTCGTTGAGTCCTTGTTGAGCAGTAAGCAAGGCAGGCAAGGAGACTTCAATTTCTTCTGTATCTCCCTCGGCATCACGCTTCACCATAGCCGTCCCCGCATCAACAGTTAACTCTGTAATGGAGCCAACATGTGGAATGTTCAGGAGCTTCGCTAAACGAATTCCTACTTGACCAGCCCCGTTATCCACGGAAAAATATCCACCTAAAATGACGTCATAGGCTTGATCACCTAAGTAGGCAGCAAGCACCTTTGATACAGAGGCTTCGTCTGTGCCAATGCGGTCATCATGGATGAGGATCGCTTCATCTGCTCCCATCGCAAGTGCTGTTCTCAGAGCCTCGGCACTACGCTCCGGACCAACTGAAATGACGTAAACGCTTCCATTTGTTTGATCTCGAAGCTGAATCGCTTCCTCCACTGCGTATTCATCGTAGGGGTTGATGACAAACTGGACACCATCCTCTGAGATGGTGCCTTTTTCAATTGTGATCGTTTCTTCTGTATCAAAGGTTTGTTTTAACAGAACATAAATATTCATCAATCATTCTCCTTTCAAAATAAAAGATTTATGAGTGTGCCTGTAATCCTTTTAGAAAAAACTCAACCGTTTTGTCTACCTGATCTGAGAGAGAGAACTTTTGTCCTGAGATGAGCCAGGTAGTGACAACTTCATCCATCGCTCCAAAAAGCAGGAGGCGTGTTAATTTTGTATCAAGATCTTTTCGGAATGACCCTGATTCAATGCCCTGCTTGATCACACTTTCTAGAAGCTGGATATAAGGCTTTACCACTTGCCCAATGGCTACTCGCATGTCCATATTGCTTTGTCTTAGCTCGATTTGAGTGACGTAGGCAAAATCAACATCTGCTTCAAGTTCTGTGTAGTGAATGCGACAGATTGTGCGAATGGCGTCCTCTGCATTTGTTATATGCTCGAGGCTCGTTTGAAATTTCTCGACAAGCTCGCCAAGCTTTTCGCGAAATAAAGAAATTAAGATGTCTTCTTTGTTTTTAAAATAAAGATAGATCGTTCCATCGGCAACGCCTGCTTCTTTTGCAATCTTTGAAACTTGTGACTTATGATAGCCATTTTCCGCAAAAACGGTAATCGCAGCTTCAAGAATCTGGTGATATTTTTCTTTTTTTCTACTTGTCATCGTTCCACCTCGGTGTTAAGCTTCATGTAATAGTGAATGAATACTCATTCATTTTTAATCATCTTAGTCGAATTTCAACCTTCTGTCAACGAGTGAACACGCGATTTTTGTAGTCTTTTTGTAGAGGGGAGGTAATATCTTGGTGGTAAGGCAGCTAGTCGTATGGAACATCCATGAGAGGACTGATTCAGAATGCTTGCGTGGATCCAATTTTTATCATTTCTTATTGTAAACGGTTTCAGTTTGTATATCTTTTTAATGATTATGTACAACCGATATCTCAATGTGAAAATGGGTCAACCAAAAAAGCTAGATCAAGAATTAGGTACGCGGTTGAAAATCTTTTTTGTGCAAGTGTTTGGTCAGACAAAGCTAATGAAAGACCCTAAAAGCGGAATTATGCATCTTGTCGTCTTTTACGGGTTTATCATCCTTCAGTTTGGCGCTCTGGATATCATAGTCAAAGGTTTTGGGTTTGAAGGATTGCCAATCCCAGGGTACGACGTCTTTGTTTTGACTCAAGAAATAACAGTATTTCTCATTCTGCTTGCGATTGGGTATGCAGCGTACCGTCGCTATGGTGAAAAACTGCCAAGGCTGAAAAAAGGCTGGAAGCCGAGTATTGTGATTTTCTTAATTGTTTCGTTAATGATCTCGGTTCTTGGAACGCTTGCTTTTGAACGAGTGTTTCATAGCTTAGAAGCTTCCTGGTTTGCACCAATCACATCATTCATCGCCGCACCATTCCAAGGGCTTGGAACGACGGTGGGGGCCATTGGATTCTACGCATTCTGGTGGATTCACTTACTTATTCTCTTAAGCTTTCTCATCTATGTTCCACAATCCAAGCACTTTCACTTAATTGTTGCGCCAATCAATATTTTCTTAGGGCGAACAGATTCGGTTGGCAGGCTAGAAAAGCTGGACCTGGAAGATGAGGATGCTGAATCGTTTGGGGTTGGAAAGATCGAGGATTTTACCCAAAAGCAAATGCTTGATTATTATGCCTGTGTTGAATGTGGGCGTTGTACGAATGTTTGTCCAGCATCAAATACAGGGAAGCTCTTGTCTCCAATGCATCTGATTGTGAAGCTTCGTGATCATTTGACGGAAAAAGGGGCAGTGACTCGAAAAACGCCTTGGACTCCCGCATTTGCTTTTCCGCAGCCTGCAACACATGGTGTTCAAGCAAGCAGCGCACAAGGTTATGACTGGAGCGGTGGGCCAACGACATCCATTGAACCTACGCTCGCAATGCAAAAACAAATGTGGGCTACAACGGATAAGCCAGTCGATGAGCTGAACTTAATTGGAGATGTAATGACTGAAGAAGAGATCTGGGCATGCACGACATGTCGCAATTGTGAGGATCAATGCCCAGTTGGGAACGAGCATGTCGATAAAGTTATTGATCTGAGACGCCATCTTGTCTTAATGGAAGGTAGTGTACCAACAGACGGTCAGCGAGCCATGCAAAACATCGAGAGACAAAGCAATCCATGGGGGATTAATCGAAACAGTCGAGCGGATTGGAAGGAAGAAGAGGATGTAAGTCATGTGCCTACGGTGAAGGAGAATCCCGATTTCGAGATTCTGTATTTTGTGGGGTCGATGGGGTCCTATGATAACCGCAGCATGAAAATCTCTAAGTCCTTCACAAGGTTGTTAAACAAAGCAGGCGTAAACTTTGCCATTCTAGGTAATGAAGAAAAGAATTCAGGGGACACGCCAAGACGAATGGGGAATGAACTGCTTTTCCAGGAGCTCTGTATGGAGAACATCTCAATCTTTGAAAAATACAATGTCAAAAAAATCGTGACAGCCTGTCCGCATACATTTAATACATTTAAAAATGAATATCCGGACTTTGGGCTTAAAGATGTTGAAGTCTTGCATCATACGGAGCTTCTAGATCAGCTTGTCAAAGAAAAAAGGCTCGTGCCCACATATGAAATGAACGAACGAATTACGTATCATGATTCCTGTTATCTTGGACGTTACAACAATGTCTATGATCAGCCGAGGGACATTCTTAGGGCTATACCAGGCGTTGAATTAGTTGAAATGACGAGAAGTCGTGAAAATGGGATGTGCTGCGGCGCTGGAGGTGGAATGATGTGGATGGAAGAGGACGCAGGCAAGAGAGTCAACATTGCTCGCACAGAGCAGGCGCTGGAAGTGAATCCGAGTGTAATCAGCAGCGCGTGTCCATTCTGTCTTACTATGCTAGCAGATGGAACAAAATCAACCGAAGTCGAAACAGTAAAAACCAAGGATATTGCCGAGATTCTCGATCTTGCGGTGTTTGGTGAAACGCCAAATCATATTGAATAGGAGGCGACATACATGCACGATCAAATCAAAAAAGCAGCTGTTATTGGTTCTGGTGTGATGGGCGCAAGCATTGCGGCACATCTTGCAAATGCAGGCATCCCAACGCTTTTGATGGATATCGTTCCAAAAGACGCCGACCAAGAAAACCGGAATCAATTAGCCATCTCTGCGATTAAAAAGCTCAAAAAGCAAAACCCCGCTCCCTTTTTTGATCAGCATTCAGCCAGACTCATTACGCCTTTAAATCTTGAGGACGATCTAAACCGCATTAAAGAAGTTGATTGGGTGATTGAGGTTGTTGTTGAAAACCTGGAAATCAAGCAGCAGCTTTATCAACGAATAAGCGAGGTTTGGGAGATCGGCACCATTGTTAGTTCGAATACGTCAGGGATCTCCATTAACGAGATGGTTTCAGAATGTAGCGAGGAGTTTCAAGAGCATTTTCTCGGAACGCATTTTTTTAATCCGCCACGGTATATGAAGCTACTTGAGGTAATACCGGGCAAATATACGAAGCCGGAAATCTTGGATCAGATGACCCGCTTCTCTGAAAAAACATTAGGAAAAAAAGTTGTGCGTTGTAAGGATACGCCTAACTTTATTGCAAACCGAATTGGAACGCATGGGATGCTGATCACGCTACAAGAAATGATTAAAAATGGCTACACCATTGAAGAAGTTGATGCGGTGACTGGGCCTGCAATGGGCAGACCGAAAAGTGCCACATTCCGCACGCTTGATTTAGTGGGGATTGAT
Organism: Alkalihalobacillus sp. FSL W8-0930; assembly: GCA_037965595.1. NCBI lineage: Bacteria > Bacillati > Bacillota > Bacilli > Caryophanales > Bacillaceae > Alkalihalobacillus > Alkalihalobacillus sp. FSL W8-0930. Next base: position 728,388 of record CP150183.1, read on the forward strand.
ACTTTCTATTTTGTTTCAAACAATGTCTATGCAAAACTTGAAGACCCTGAGGAAAAAGAGATTTTTAACGTGCCACAGCTTCTTCATGACATGGTGGAAAAAGGCTGGATTGGGGAAAAGGCAGGTCAAGGCTTCTACAAAAAAATGAAAACGGAGAAGGGGAAACAAATTCTTTCTCTGAACCTGAAAACGTACGATTATGAGCCATTAGCGAAACCAAAGGGTGCGTCCCTAGAAACCGCAAAGCTTGCAAAAGGCACACCCAAAAAACTAAAAGCCCTGCTAACGGGTGGAGACCGATTTTCCGAGCTTGCCTGGAACGTAACGAAACAGATGCTGATCTATTCTGCGGAAAAAGTAGGTGAAATTGCTGACTCCATTGTAGAAATTGATGAAGCAATGAAATGGGGCTTTAACTGGGAGCTTGGTCCATTTGAAACATGGGATGCTATTGGTCTTGAAAAATCGGTTAAGCGGATGGAAGCAGAGGGATTATCTGTCCCTGCTTGGGTAACGGATTGGATTGCAGATGGTCACACGTCATTTTATGAGCAAAAAGAAGGAGATCGTTTCTATATCTCAAGTGGTGAGTACAAGAAGCTAGAAACCGCACCTGAAGAAATTAGTCTTGCGCGCCTTAAAGCTCAGAACAAGGTTGTGCGCTCAAACAGTGGAGCAAGTCTAATTGATATTGGAGACGGCATTGCCTGTTTGGAGTTTCATTCGCCAAACAATGCGATAGGTGCAGACATTCTAACGATGATTCAGCAATCCACAGAAGAGGTGAAAAACCAGTTTGATGGACTTGTCATTGCCAATCAAGGCCGGAACTTCTGTGTTGGCGCCAATCTCATGATTCTACTTATGGAAGCACAGGACGAGGAGTGGGATGAGGTTGATCAAATCATTCGCATGTTCCAGAACACCATGTATAACTTAAAGCACTTTGAAAAACCAGTGATCGCAGCACCTCATCGGATGGCACTGGGCGGGGGCGTGGAGGTTTGCTTACCAGCAGACAAAGTCGTCGCTTCAGCAGAAACGTATTATGGACTTGTAGAAGTGGGCGTAGGTCTCATTCCAGCTGGAGGCGGATGTAAGGAGTATATGCTTCGCTTAAGTCCAGAGTCGGCTCCGAGTGATCGTGACATTCAAGCAGATGTGAATCGTGTTTTTGAGACGATTGCGACGGCTAAGGTTTCAACGAGTGCCGAACATGCAAAGAAACTAGGATACATGCGTGAGGCAGACGGATTTGTGATGAATGAAGGACATCTTATTTATGAAGCAAAACAAGCAGCACGAAAGCTTGCGAACGGATATCAACCTAAAGGCCGCGAGAAGATTCGAGTAACTGGTCGTGAGGGAAAAGCGATTATGAAGCTTGGAGCCAGACAAATGCAAATGGCAGGGTATGCAAGCGATCATGATGTGTTCATTGCAGGGAAGCTTGCCCATGTCTTAGCTGGTGGTGATGTGCCTAAAGGGACACTCGTGAGCGAGCAATACATGCTAGATTTGGAGCGCGAAGCCTTTCTCAGCCTGTGTGGCGAGCCGAAAACACAGCAGAGAATGCAGCACATGTTAAGCAAAGGAAAACCACTACGCAATTAGAGGAGAGGTGAATGATATGAGAGAAGCAGTGATTGTTTCAACAGCTAGAACGGCGTCTGGGCGAGCAAAAAAAGGAAGCTTAGCCGAAACAAGAGTGGAGGATTTGGGCAAAGCTGTGCTTGATGCTGTAATCGACCGGGCACCTGGGCTTAAAAAAGAGGATGTTGAGGATGTCATCTTGGGCTGCGCAATGCCTGAGGGAGAACAAGGTCTAAACGTTGCACGAATTATTTCCTTGTATGCGGGCTTTCCTGTTACGACTCCGGCACTCACAATTAATCGATTTTGTTCATCGGGCCTTCAATCCATTGCGTTTGCTGCAGAGCGAGTCATGCTAGGGCACGCGGAGGTTGTCATTGCTGGAGGAGTAGAAAGCATGAGTCACGTACCGATGACAGGCTTTCACTTTTCGCCTCATCCAACGATTGCCGAAGAGCTGCCTGAAGCTTACATGGGAATGGGCTTCACAGCTGAAGAAGTGGCGAGCCAGTTTAATGTATCGAGAGAAGATCAGGATGCATTTGCAGCCAAGAGTCATCAAAAAGCGTATGAAGCTCATGTAAATGGCTTCTTTAAGGATGAAATTATTGCTGTTCACACATCTAAAAGTGGTGTAACAGAGGATGGTAAACGGTGGGAAGAGTCCTATACCTTTGATCAGGACGAAGGCATTCGAGGTGACACAACAAGTGATATTCTGGCTTCCCTTAAGCCTGCTTTTAAACAAGGAGGGTCTGTCACAGCAGGGAACTCTTCGCAAATGAGTGATGGAGCGGCAGCCTGTGTTGTGATGAGTAAGGAGAAGGCAGAGTCTTTGGGTTTAACCCCTCTTGCGACATTTAAGTCATTTGCCGTAGCCGGTGTGGAGCCTGAAATTATGGGTGTTGGTCCAGTGAAGGCTATTCCAAAGGCCCTAGCTATGGCAGGCATCACTCAAGCGGATGTTGATTTATTTGAGATCAATGAGGCTTTTGCTTCTCAATGCTTGCACATCATTCGAGAGCTTAAACTTGATGAAGATAAAGTAAACGTGAACGGTGGAGCGATTGCCCTTGGTCATCCACTTGGCTGTACGGGAGCGAAGTTAACATCTACGTTGCACCATGAGTTAGGACGTCGTGGCGGCGGGTATGGTGTGGTCTCGATGTGCATCGGTGGAGGAATGGGAGCAGCGGGTGTATTTGAAATTCATGCAACATAATGTAATCAAAATCTAGGAGGGTGTCTGTGATGCTGAAATCAGTGACTGGCGGCGGATTTATCATTGAAGAAGTTGATTATCAAACGGTTGTAACCCCTGATCAATTAACAGATGAACAACGAATGATTGCTGATACGACAAAGGATTTTGTGGAGCGTGAGGTTCTTCCACACGATGAACAGCTAGAGGGTCTTGATTACAAACTAACTGTAGATTTAATTCGAAAGGCTGGCGATCTAGGTTTACTTGGCGCCGATGTTCCTGAGATGTACGACGGCATGGAGCTAGATAAGGTCAGTTCGACGCTTATTAATGAACGGTTATCCAAGGCTTCATCCTTTGCCCTATCCGTTGGAGCACATGTAGGAATCGGCACGCTCCCCATCGTATACTTTGGAACAGAAGAACAAAAGAAACGCTACCTGCCGGATTTAGCGGCTGGACGCAAGATTGCTGCTTATTGTTTAACAGAGCCATCATCTGGTTCGGACGCACAAGGGGCAAAGGCCAATGCGGTGTTATCAGAAGACGGCACGCATTACACTTTAAATGGTACAAAGCAGTTTATCACCAATGCAGCTTTCGCAGACATTTTTATTGTGTATGCCAAGGTCGATGGCGAGGCGTTCAGCACATTCATTGTAGAGCGCACGATGGACGGGGTGAGCATTGGACCCGAGGAAAAGAAAATGGGGATTAAGGGCTCATCTACGTGCCCGTTGATTCTAGAGGATGTAAAGGTACCATCTGACAATTTGTTATGGGAGGTGGGAAAAGGTCATTTAATTGCGTTTAACATTTTGAACATTGGCCGGTTTAAGTTAGCTGCTGGAAGTGTAGGCGCAGCAAAGGAAACGATTGAGCTATCTGCTGACTATGCAAACGAGCGGACCCAATTTGGTCGCCCAATTGCTTCATTTCCATTAGTCGCTAAAAAGCTCGCTGAGATGAATGTGAAGACCTATTTGCTTGAAAGTATGGTGTATCGTACAGCAGGGATAATGGATGAGGCGATGAAGGATATTGATTTCAGTAAACCTGATGCAGGTGTTGTCTCGGCAAAAGCGATCGCTGAATATGCCTTGGAGTGCTCGATTAACAAAGTATTTAGCTCAGAAGCGTTGGACTCGATTGCAGATGAAGGTGTTCAAATTCATGGAGGGTACGGTTATATTCAAGAATACAAAGTAGAGCGTATTTACCGTGACTCGCGTATCAATCGTATTTTTGAAGGGACAAACGAGATTAATCGCCTGTTAATTCCGGGTACCTTAATCAAACGTGCGATGAAGGGGCAGCTTCCGCTTATGGAAAAAGCTCAAGCTCTTCAATCCGAGCTGTTATCGATGGTCCCAGGTCAAACATTTGATCAAACGCTAGAGCAGGAAGCTCATTTGATCGAAATGGCTAAGAAAATGTTCTTATTAATAGGAGGTCAGGCGGTTCAAAAATACCAGCTTGAGCTTGAGCGTGAACAGGAGCTCCTTAGCAACCTGGCAGACATGATGATTCAGATCTACGTAGTGGAAAGTGCGTATGCCCGCACGAAGCAATTCATTGATCAAAGAGGAGAAGAAAAAGCAGCAACAGCCATTGCGATGACAGAAATTGCTGTCCATGAAGCATTCGATCAAATTGAGTTGCTTGCCAAAGAGTCTCTCGCTTCGATGGAGTCTGGTGACATGCTGCGTACACAAGCTTCGATTCTTAAGAAATTAGGACGCAGAACACCAATTAATGCCACAGCAAAAAAACGCCAAATCGCCGAAAAAGTCGCGTATGCAAAGAAGTATGTTGTGTAATGTTTGAGCAAAACACCAAAAAGGGGTGTTGATCATGCAGGACAGAATTTGGTTAACCCACTATCCAAAACAAGTTCAACCAACGTATGAGTATCCAAAGCAGCATTTGGCTCACTTTTTGCTCGATAGCGCCAGAAAGTATCCAGAGAGTGATGCGTTGTTTTTTCTCGGGAAAACGGTTAAGTATAAGGAATTATTAGATGCTACGTATCGGCTGGCCAATGGGTTACAGTCGCTCGGCGTAAAAAAGGGGGACCGGGTAGCGATTATGCTACCCAACTGTCCACAAGCAGTCATTGCCTACTATGGTTCCCTGCTCACCGGCGCCATCGTTGTCCAAACGAATCCGTTATATACGGAGAGGGAAATGGAGCATCAGTTAAATGATTCTGGCTCAACATTCCTAATTACGTTAGATATCTTAGGAAGGCGCGCAGGGAATGTGATAGGGAAAACAAGTGTGAAACACACGATCTTCACTTCGATCAAAGATTACCTGCCTTTTCCAAAGAACTTACTGTATCCGCTTACACTCAAGAAGGATGGCTTAACTATGAAAGTGGATTATTCAGACTCCAAACATTCATTTAAGGAGCTACTGGCCAAATCGACAAGCTCACCGGTTCTCGTTGAAGTGGACCCAGAGAAAGACTTAGCCTTACTTCAATACACCGGTGGTACAACGGGAGTATCAAAAGGAGTCATGTTAACCCACTACAATTTGATTGCCAATACTCATCAAACGAAGGCCTGGTCGTATCAAACAAAGGAAGGCGAGGAACGGTATCTAGCGGCTTTACCTTTTTTTCACGTATTCGGTATGACCGTGCTGATGAATCTGGCTATGCTACAAGCTGGGATGATTGTGCTCTTACCAAAATTTGATGCGGAAGCTACTTTAAAAGTGATCCAGAAGAAGAAGCCAACAGTTTTTCCAGGTGCGCCTACGATGTATATTGCCTTGCTTCATCATCCTTCGCTTCGTCAATATGATTTGTCTTCAATTAATATTTGCATTAGTGGGGCAGCGCCATTACCTGGTGAGGTACAGGAGCAATTTGAAGTCATTACAGGTGGGAAGCTGACGGAAGGGTACGGATTAACAGAGACGTCCCCTGTGACACATGCGAATAATATATGGGATAAACGGAAGCTTGGCTCAATTGGAATTCCATTTCCTGATACAGAGGCAAAAGTTGTCCAATCAGATACGGGTGAAGAAATGGATGTTGGTGAAATTGGAGAACTCATTGTAAAAGGTCCCCAGGTGATGAAAGGCTACTGGAATGCAGAGGAAGAAACGGCACGAACGCTCAAGGATGGCTGGCTTTATACAGGAGATATGGCTCAATATGATGAGGATGGTTTCTTCTATATCATGGATCGCAAGAAAGACATCATCATTGCAGGCGGATTTAATATTTATCCTCGAGAGGTTGAAGAGGTTTTGTTTGAGCATCCGGCCGTGATGGACGCTGTGGTAGCAGGTATTCCTGATGAATACCGTGGGGAGACGGTGAAGGCATTTCTCGTCTTAAAGGATGGTGCCAAGGTGGATGAAGAGGAGCTCGACCGGTTTTGCCGTGAGAGGCTCGCAGCCTTTAAGGTTCCGCGAAGCTACGAAGTACGGGAGTCTTTACCTAAGACGTTAATCGGAAAAACGTTGCGTCGTAAAGTAGTAGAAGAAGAGCAAAACAAGCAGCAAAACGCGTAAAGGGAAAGGAGTGGAGAGCCATGTCTCGCGCATCAGAAGCTTTTCTAGAAAAAGCCACATCACTTGCCGAGAAGACGTTTTGGGGATATGTGGGCTGTGAGATGATTGAACTTGGCGAGCAACGCGTCATTGTTGAACTCAACGTGGAGCCGCATCATTTAAATTTAATCGGGATTCTTCACGGGGGTGTTCATGCGACGATGCTTGATAGTGCGATGGGAATCCTCGTTATGGCGGCTCACTCAGATGCTAAGATGGTGACCACTAATTTAAATATTCATTATCTAGCCCAAGCAAAAGAAGAGAGGGTGCGTGTGGAAGCTGAGATTGTTCATGAATCAAGGTCAATGATGACAACGGAAGGAAAGCTACTAAATGAATCGGGCGAACTGTGTGCATTGGCTACGGCAACCTTCAGAAAAAGTTAAGGGATTAGGAGCACTGGGACATGGGTGCTCCTATTTTTTGATTCGAAGTAAAAGCTGGGCGACTAGAGCTAAAACAGGCAGTTCGATAAGTGGACCAATGACAAGGGCAAGAGCAATCACTGGTTGATCCGGAAAGGCCGTAATCGCAACAGCAAGCGCAACGGGAGAGTTGCGAGCAAGAGTAGTAAAGAGCAGACTTACCGTATCCTTTTGACTCATTTTCATCTGCCTCGCAACATATTGGGCAAGAATGGCATTTATTAAAAAGTAGAGGAGAATAGGGATAAATAAAAGGGATAAGACATCCAAGTTTGTCCACAAATACGTTCCTTGAGATGCAAACATCGCAACGATTGCTAAGCATAACCACAACAGCTGTGAAGAAGAGAAAAAAGGAACGATTCGTTTTTCAACGATCCCTTGTCGATGTTTAAACAGAAAACGAGTGAGCTGAGCTAATGTAAAAGGCAAGATAAAAACAAGCAGAACACTTTCAAGAATCGTTGAAAGGGAGATGGCTCCTTCTGTTCCTGCAAAAATCAACAAGTACATAGGCAATAACAAGACTTGTAGAATGAGGTTAACAGGTAGAACCGAAGCTGCCAGAGTCACATTCCCTTTGGCAATCGATGTAAAGATCAAATACCAATCTGTACATGGTGTAACCATTAGCATGATGAATCCAATCCACAGAGCAGGATGGTCTGATAAAAAAAGATAGCCCAATCCCCAGGCAAGGATTGGTGTCCAGATGAAGTTCATCCCCAAACTTGTCCCCAAAAAAGGAAGATGGCCAAAAGCCCTTTTTAATTCATGAAAAGGAATCGTTAAAAACAATCCATAAAGCATCAGAAGTAAAAAAGGAAGAATGAATGCCCCGGAATGTTGAGCGATAACAGATACCTGTCCAAAGCTCAGGCCGAGTATGATGGATACGATGATAAAAATAGTTTGGAACTTCTCCAATTTACTCAAGATGCTTGTCCTCCAACGCGTGATCTAGCTCTGTTAACCGAATGCGGTAAAATGCTTTTCTGAATTCCGATGGCGTCATGCCCTCGGTTTTTTTAAATAATCGCATGAAGTATTTTTCATCTTCAATCCCTATGGATAGGGAGATCTCTCGTATACTTTTCCTCGTACTTGAGAGAAGGTCTTTTGCTTTTGTTATTTTAACAAGATTAATATAACGTTGTAACGACATCCCAATCTTTGTTTTAAACTGTCTTGATAAATAATTAGGATTGTAATGAAAGTGCTCGGAAATTCCTTGGACTGATTGCTCTTTATCATCATTTACACGAATCCATTCGATGATATGTGCAAGTTCATGATCAAGTGGACGCTTCTTTTGCTTGTGAGAGTCAATCGTCTGATTAGACAACTCTATGAGTAACGATGTCATGAGGTAGCTTGAGGCAAGATATGCATGCGCTCCAGCTTGAGAAAGATCTAACAGTTGATTAAATAGAATGTTAAGCCGTTCAATACTCGGCGGTTTCGAGTAGGTAGGAATATAGATCGTTGGACTAAACGCCTGACTCGTAGGCTCTTGAATCATACTTGCCAGCTGCTCCTTCATATGCTCAATTGAACTGTAGCTAGCAAGATTATCATCTAAATAAAAGTGAAACCAGTAGTAGGAAAGAGGCGAAAGACTATGAGAAAACCCGATGTGCTGGATGCCTTTTTTTAATAGAAGCGTAGTTCCCTTTGTTAGCACATAAACTTGGTTTTCTTGTTGGATCTCAAGTGTCCCTTGAAGTCCAATTAAAAGGACATAGCTGTCGAGTGTTCGTGTTGGATGACGAAAGGGCTGAGAGGTTTCCACTCGTCCACATGACGCAAATTGAACAGGTTTCGTTGCTTGAATCGTTAAATAATGCGCAGTCATCAAATCTCCCCAATCACTTATTTCTTTGAGCGTATAAAAAATATGTGAAAAAGTCCACCTATTGTATATGATGTGCTACCGACAAGGAAGAAAAGATTTGGTAAAGTCTATTGTAAGCGATTACATAAAAGGAGGATGATTATGACAGTTCAATCAAAGCAGCAGGTTAAGCTTACCGATTCATTTTGGGGAAGGTATCAATCATTGGTACGGGAAAAGGTCATTCCCTATCAGTGGCAGGCACTAAACGATCAAATAGAGGGTGCTGCGCCGAGTCACGCGATAAAGAATTTCAGAATTGCAGCAGGCGAAGAAGAAGGAGAGTTTCATGGGTTTGTTTTTCAGGATAGTGATATTGCAAAGTGGATCGAAGCAGTTGCCTATTCTCTAGAGACGGAGCGTGATCTAGAGCTTGAGAAGACATGCGATGAAGTCATTGATTTGATTGGAAGAGCGCAACAGCCTGATGGCTATCTTAATACGTATTACACCGTAAAAGAACCAGGGAAACGCTGGACAAATTTGCGAGATAATCATGAATTGTATGTAGGGGGGCATTTCATCGAAGCGGCTGTTGCCTATTACGAGGCAACAGGTAAGAAGAAGCTACTGGATATCATGTGTCGTTTTGTCGATTACGTTGATACAGTTTTTGGCTATGGAGAAGACCAGATCCGTGGGTATGACGGCCACCAGGAAATGGAGCTCGCGTTAATTAAGTTATACCGTGTGACTGAAGAAACGAGGTATTTAAAGCTTGCGCAGTTCTTTATTGATATTCGCGGGGAACAGCCACATTACTTTAATCTTGAAGCCGAGAAGCGTGGAGACAAACCACATCGCTGGTTCCATGACAGCTACAGTTATTCACAGTCTCACCTACCCGTGCGAGAGCAGGAAACAGCGACGGGGCATGCGGTTCGTGCGGTCTACATGTACACGGCGATGGCTGATTTAGCAAATGAGCTAGATGATGACAGCCTGAAGAAAACGTGCAAAATGCTGTGGGAGAATGTCACACAAAAACAAATGTATCTCACAGCAGGTATTGGTTCAGCTGAATTTGGCGAAGCATTTAGTTTTGATTATGACCTGCCGAATGACCTCGCCTATACGGAAACATGTGCCTCGATTGGTCTCGTTTTTTGGGCGAAGAAGATGCTTGCACTTGAGCCTGATGGTGTGTACGGAGATGTCATTGAACGGGCTATCTATAACGGTACCATTAGTGGCATTCAACTTGATGGGACTAAATTCTTTTATGTTAATCCACTTGAGGTTTGGCCGAAGCAAGCAAATCATCGGCATGACTATAAGCATGTTAAAGCAGAACGACAGCCTTGGTTTGGATGCGCCTGCTGTCCACCAAACATTGCTCGCTTAATTGCATCAATCGGATCGTATGTGTATTCCGTTCGCGATCACATCGGATTTGTCCACCTGTACATCGGAAGCGAAACAACATTTACATTAAGTGGAACTAAGTTAGAGGTAGCTCAGAACTCAAATTTCCCGTGGAGTGGGGATGTTCATTTCACTGTGAATCCAGAACGAAGTGTTGAAGGAACACTTGCTTTCAGAGTACCGGGATGGGCCAGGTCCTTTTCAATTAAGGTAAATGGGGAAGAAGCGAATACTCAAGTGGATAAAGGATACGCGTATATCACTCGCTTGTGGAATCAAGGGGATGAGGTAGACCTCGACATCCCAATGGAAATTGAGCGTATGATGGCGCATCTTGATGCATTGGCAAACGCTGGAAAGGTTGCGCTGCAACGCGGTCCAGTGGTGTATTGTTTAGAGCAAGCGGACAACGGTGCGAACTTATCAAGTCTTGAGATTGATGGCGATGGGTTGATTGAAGAGCATTTTGAAGAAGAACTTTTGAATGGAATCATGGTTCTAAGTGGGAAGGCGAAGCGAACTGAGGTCGCGAGTGATGCGGGTCAGGCGCTATATATGAAGCGTTCGAAACTAAAGAAAAGTGAAACGACATTTACCGCGATTCCTTATTATGCGTGGGCGAACCGCGGTGAGGGTGAGATGATGGTTTGGGTTCGGAGTGGGGAGTAATGAATGTGGATTGAAGAGCTGTCTCCAGTGTGGAGGCGGCTTTTATTTGTTACCGCAGGGGTAATGATGGTGCGGGAATCGACGATGATGCGCTGGGAATCAACGAAGAGAGGAAAGAATCAACAGAGAGCAGTTGGAATCAACAAAGAGAAGAAAGAATCAACAAAGAGCAGCTGGAATTAACAAAGAGAAGAAAGAATCAACAAAGAGGAGCTGAAATCAACAAAGAGAGGAAAAAATCGACGAAGAGGAGCTGAAATCAACAAAGAGAGGAAAAAATCGACGAAGAGGAGCTGGAATCAACAAAGAGAGGAAAAAATCGACGAAGAGGAGCTGGAATCAACAAAGAGAGGAAAGAATCAACAAAGAGAGGAGAGAATCATCAATTAGAAAAAAGAATCAACAAAGACACAAACGAACTGCACTAATCACTTATAAAGGAATTAGATGAGATTCTGTCGGATAGACTATAAGGAGGTATGTGACAGCATGTAAAGAGGGTGAGATCTTGAGGACCAGTAGAATAGCGTTTTTATCGGTGATGAGTAATACATTTGTTGTGGCATTGAAGATTGTAGTTGGTTTGATCACGGGATCGGTGGCCGTGCTTTCGGAGGCGATTCATTCATCTCTTGATTTAATGGCATCGTTAATTGCCTTTTTTTCCGTCCGTATTTCAAAGAAGCCTGCAGATTCTGTGCATCCTTATGGACATGGAAAGGTTGAGAATCTGTCTGGTACGATTGAGACGATCTTGATCTTTGTTGCAGGGATTTGGATTATTTATGAATGTGTTCATAAGATCATTCATCCAGAGCCACTGCAGCTTCCTTTGCTTGGGGTACTTGTAATGGTGATTGGTGCGACAATAAACTTTATTGTCTCAAAGATTGTTCGGAAGGAAGCAGATCGGGTCCATTCGGTTGCGATGAAATCAAACGCGCTGCATTTACTCACTGATGTGTACACCTCTCTTGGGGTTGCCGTCAGTTTACTCTTAGTTACATTAACTGGTTGGTATATTCTTGATTCGATTATTGGGATGGTTCTCGCTGTTTATATAATGATTGAGGCTTTTAAGTTAATGAAAGAAACCTTTCCGCCACTTATTGATTCACGCTTAACTGAGAGCGAGGAATCTGCCGTACTTAAAATAATTGAAAGCTTTAAAGATGAGTACTTAGAAGTTCACAATTTTAGAACAAGACGCTCTGGACCACAGGAATACATTGATTTTCATTTGGTCGTACCATCTGATGCGAACATGGGGGATGTTCATGATCTTTGTGACCGGATGGAAGGAAAGATTGAAGAAGAGTTTCCTCATTCTGAAGTATTCATTCATCCGGAGCCTGAACACGAACGTGAAAATAAGTAGAGTTAAGACCAGATCCTACATCTGGTCTTTTTGCATTGTGTAATTTTATCTAGAAGGGTTTCTCTTTTCGCTCAAGTGGGAACAGTACTTTATATTCATATAAATGAGAGACATGCTGATGCAACTTCAGACAAGTCAGAAATGAAGGATGATAAAAAATGAACACAGGGAAAAAAATATGGATTACCATTCTCTTTGCGATTGGTGGAGGGGCAATTACGGGACTCATTGGCTCCGGTGTATTATTCTTGATCGAATCGATTTGGCCAGACGGTTTAATAGCCGATCTATCAGTAGGAACAACCTTCTTAGTTACCGTGCTACCTGGTGTGGTTGCTTCCTTCTATTGGTCGTTTTTCTATATAAAGAAACAAAAAAACGAAACCAAGCACTTGGATGATCATATTCCTAAAAACGAGCAGAAGTTTTAGAAAGGCCTTTTAAAAAGGTCTTTTTTTTGTGAGGAAAACTCACACAGCAATGTAAGGAAGAAACGAAAACCAGTAAACTAAGGATGGAGGTGCATGATGAGTGTACGAATTAAACAATTAGATACGATTCAACCTTATAAATCTGAGCTTTGCTCCCTACTCATAGAGACAGTTAATCAAGGAGCTTCGATTGGTTTTCATTTGCCAATGCATGAGGAAGAGGCACGAGCATTTTGGAACGATTATCACCCGAACGAATATCGAGTTACATTAGGGGCATTCAAGGAGCAACGCCTTATTGGCACCGTCAGTCTTGAACTAATCAGTAAATCAAATGGAAGCCATCGCGCAGAAGTCTGCAAGCTTATGGTCCACCCGGGTGCTAGACGACTAGGAGCGGCAAAAAAATTAATGATTGAACTAGAAAACGTTGCGAAACAACACAATAGAAGTTTACTGGTTTTAGATACAAGAGAAGGAGATCCTTCAAATAAACTTTATATCAGCTTGGGCTATGAGGTAGCAGGAACGATTCCTGACTTTGCGAGTAATGAAAAAGGCGAGCTTGAAGCAACCAATTTATATTATAAACTCATATAGAATCACTCTTTCAACTCACCAATGGTGGGTTGTTTTTGTTTTTTAATAGGAGAAATCAGATGGAATGTAGAAGGGATAAGGAGTGAAATGAAGGGGGATTGCCCGTGGTGGATGATTGTGTGTTTTGTTATCCAGAGCTTGATAGGGATCAACGGGTTGTGATGAGTAATGAGACATGTCTGTTTTTGCAATTGTGTTCTGCTCAAAAGGAAGGTGCAGCTTTGAATGGAGCGGGTGTCATTGTGCCGAAGCAGCATCGAAACAACACGTTTGACTTAACAAATGAGGAATGGAACGATACCTTCTCTCTTCTCATATTGGTTAAAGATTGGCTAGATGAAACGGTCAAACCGGATGGATACAACATTGGATGGAACTGTGGAAAGGTAGCAGGGCAGCATCTCTTTCATGCACATCTTCATGTGTTGCCTCGGTACATCTATGAGCCAATGGCTGGAAAAGGAATACGCTATTTGTTTAAAAATCAGGGAGGGAAGCTATGATTCGACTTGCCACATTAGATGACGCTCCATCCATTGCCCAGCTAACTTTGCAATTAGACTATAACATTGGTCTAGAGACTGCCAAAGAAAGACTCACTCACCTTCTCCATTCAACTGATCATGCGTTATTTGTATTTGAAAATAAAAACGAACTCTCAGGCTGGGCACATATTTACATAAAGCGTTTAATTGAACTCGAGTATGCCGAAATTGGTGGGATCGTTGTTCAGAAAAACAATAGGAGATCAGGAGTAGGGTTTAAGCTCATACAAGCATGTGAAGAATGGGCTAAAGCAAATAAGATAGATGAGGTGAGGCTGCGTTCTGGTGAACAACGAGCAGAGGCCCACACGTTTTACTTAAACCTCGGTTATGAGCATGTTCGGAATCAAAAAGTTTTTATAAAGAAGGTGTAGCACGTGAAGCTATCAGATCACGAAGCAAAGGCATTCGGGGTGGAAACCAACCATGAGAGGATGGAGAATGGCGAGCATCGATTTAGACTGAACCATGTAGACGGAAGTTCCTATTGCCGTACAGAAGCTACTGACCCTGGATGGCAAAACAGTCATTACCATAAAGGGGTTACAGAATGGTACGTAGTACAAAGTGGATGGATTGCTTATGCTGAATGTTCTTCTACAAATACATTTCACCTAACCATATTAGAAGAAGGGGAAGGAATTACTGTCAGTCCAATGGTTCCTCATAACATCTATCTGTCTGAGAATAGTGTAATTCATACCATTAAAGCGACAAAGGAAAAGCAAGAAAATGATTGGTTTGCTTCTCCTGAACTCGATGTCTATACGTCTCAATTTACGGATGAAGATTTATCTAATAGAAGAATGATGAAAACCCTAAAGTCTTCGCGCCTAACTTTACGTGAACTCTCCTACTCTGATTGGGAGTCAATTCACGCCTATGCGAAACGTCCTGAAGTGAGCAGGTATCAAGTCTGGAACCCTCAAAGCGAGGTCGACTCGCAACTTTTTTTAGCTGAAAGAATAAGGATATCGTTACTAGAGCCTAGATCTCAGTTCGCTTTTGCCATCATTGAAAAAGAGACCAATATACTGATAGGCTCTGTTGAATTAACTATAAGAGATACTCAACACCAAGCTGCAGAGCTATCCTATATTATTCATCCCAATTATTGGGGAAGCGGATACGCATCGGAAGCAGTAAGGCTGATGCTTACCTTCGGATTCTCCCAACTGAACCTCAACCGAATCTATGCCAAATGTGACCCACGGAACAAAGGGTCAGAACGAGTAATGCAGAAAGTGGAGATGGTATGGGAAGGAAGGTTGCGAGAAGATCTACTTCTTGCAGACGGCTGGAGAGACTCGCTTATTTACAGTTTACTCGCACGCGATTTTAACTCATAAGGAGGCATCACATGTACGCAATTCGCCCACTCCATTCATCCGAACATTACTTTTTAAAAGAAATGTTTTACGAATCAATCTTCATTGAGGAATCAAAGAAGCCACCACTTGAGGAGCTTCTAAATTCTCAGAATCTACTTAAGTACCATACAAACTGGGGAAAACCAGGTGACTGTGCTTTAGTCGCTGTAAGTAAAGAGGAAAAAAAGCTAGGAGCAGTCTGGTTTCGATTACTACAAGGGGATGAAGCTGGGTATGGCTATGTGGACGAGCAGACTCCAGAGCTTGGTATTGCTTTAACGAAAGGAGCGCGTGGAAAAGGCGTTGGTAGAGCGCTAATGGTTCAAATCATGAAGCAGGCTAGAGACGATCAGTTTAAGGCACTTTCGTTAAGTGTAGATCCCGACAATCAAGCTGCTGTAGAGCTTTATGCAAGTTTAGGGTTTGTTCAAGTGGCGATGGAAGGAACGTCTTTAACCATGGTTGTTCAGCTTGAAGAAGGAGAAAAGATTCAGCAGTTTCGAGAACTTGAAGAAAGTCATTTACAACCAGACGTCCGAAAATCTCCAGAGAAACTCAGTATGATATTAGCTGATGCGTTTGTTGAATTTGGCAGTTCGGGAAGATCTTTTGGAAAGAAAAAATGTCTTGAAGAAAGTGTAAGCCAAGATCGTCTGGTCATGCATCACTTCAAATGTAATCTAGCAACTGATGATGTGGTGTTAACGACTTATCATATTCAAAATCGTACAAAAGATCAGTGGACATTACGCAGCTCTGTTTGGAAGCATATAGACGGAAGGTGGCAGTTGTATTTTCACCAAGGCACGTTTCGTGATGAAACAAAAAACAAGTGAGGCGGATCATCCGCCTCACTTGTTAAAACGTTTTATTTCTCTGTTTCCACTGACTCTGACTTTTCTTCCATTTGCTTAGATGGCCAGAATGCCCATTTTCCAAGCAGACTTGTGATTGCTGGTACAAGTAATGGTCTTACAATAAAGGTATCAAGTAAAACACCAATCGCTGTAATTAAACCAAATTGTACGAGCACTTGAATAGGAAGCGTAACAAGGACAGCAAAGGTTCCTGCAAGGATAATCCCTGCTGAGGTGATGACTCCACCACTTTGACCGACACCTTCTGTGATAGCCGCTTTGAGTGGACGACCACGCTTTTTCTCCCAAATATTTGAGATCATGAGGATGTTGTAGTCTTCACCAAGTGCTGCGATAAATACAAAGGCGTAGATTGGGATCAAGGCTGAGATCGATGGGACATCGAAGCCATAATGAAGAATGGCCCAACCTAAACCTAATGCACTTGTGAAGGAAATTAATACCGTTCCAACAAGATAAATCATTGCTGTAATGGAACGTAGGTAGATGAGAAGTAAGATAGATACCACCACAACAACTAGGATGATGATGTTTGTTTGGTCATTTTCAATCACTGAGCGTTGATCGATTTGCTCAGCTGTTTGACCAGCAACCCACACATCATTTAGTTCATAGTCATCTTTTATATTTGCTACACCTGCTTGAATGGATTCTAGATCATCCATCGCCTCATTGCTATATGGATTTTGATCTAATTCCAACTGGTACATCACAATATTTTCATTTACTTCACTTACTTCAGGCTCTTCAACTTTTGCTACACCATTTAGATTTGCCAGATCTTCTGTTAGATCAATATCTTCTTCTGCTGTATCAAAAACAACTTTAACAGGTGCTAAGTCTCCTGACCCAAATCCTTCACTGATAATGGAGAAGCCTTCACGAGACGGTGTATCTTCAGGGAATGAAGACAATGTGTCATATGAAAAATCGATCTGAATGATGAATAATGAGCTACCGAGTAAAAGAACCATCGTCACAATCATTGTTCGAATCGGTTTAAATGCAGCAAACTCACCAACTCGATGCCAGAATGTTGATTGCTTGTGTTTTTTCACTTTTTTGTTCTTCTGTTTCGCACGTTTTTCTTCCATTTCTACTGTTCTAGGAACAAATGGGAAGAAGGCTGTGCGACCGATGACACTGAGTAGTGCTGGTACGAGTGTTAATGAAGAAATCATCATGATAAAGATTGATACACCAAATGGTACAGCAAAGTTTGTGATGGTTGCGTATTTTGAAATGAGCAGTGACATTAATGCAGCTACAACCGTTAATCCACTGATTCCAATCACACCAGCCATATCGGATAATGCTAAACGAATGGCCTTCATTTTGCTCTTTTCTTCATATAAGAATAGGCGGAAACGAGCAATTAAGAATAAGCAATAATCCGTTCCTGCTCCAAATAGTAGTACAGTCATAATCGCAATACCCTGTGAATCATATGATATGATTCCTTCTTTCGCTAGCCATCCGAGGATCGGAGTAGCTACTGCATATGCAGCCCCTACGGCTAGTAGCGGAATAAGCGGAAGGATAGGCGAACGGTAGATCAGTAAAAGAATTACTAGAACGAGTAAAACGGTCCCGATTAATAAGGTTACATCGGCGTCCGCAAATAATTCCGTCGCGTCAACGCTAATTCCAGCTGGGCCAGTGGCACGTGAAACGAGTTCGTCTGAATCGAGTGCAGCACTAAACGGATTATCCGATAGAATGTCTGTAGCTCTTTCTTCAATTTCAGTGAGTCCTGCTTTTGTTTCTTCAGCTGAGGCATAACTTTTAAAGAGAATAGTTTGAATAAAGGTTGTTCCATCCTCTGAAATCATTTCCTGCAATGCAGGGAGAGGGAAATCCTGATAAGGAATAGCCATTTCCTGGGCGTCCACTTCATTATCAGTCATACTTTGTGAAAGCTCTTGAATAGCAGCTAAGTCCTCTTCTTCTAAACCAGATTCTCGGTACCATGTAATTAATCCCGGTAACCCGTCGTTATTTGGAAAGTATTCTTCCATAATGCTTGCTGCTTGCATGGAAGGCTGATCATCAGATAACGGTTCAATTGTGTCATCCGTGTAATCTCCTGATGGAGGAAGTAAAAGCTGAAACGCTATAATAGCTAAAATCCAAACCCCGATTGTAATCCATCGGCCTTTCTTACTAACAATTGCATGTACGATATTTGTCAGTGCACTTCGCATGGTTTTCTCCTTTTAATTTATAATCCTTATCAGTTGATAAGTCGATTGTCTAATAGGGTTATATCACGATCAAAAAAACTTATCAATTGATAAGGCGTACGATCTATCAAATTATATTTTTTACGAACAATCCCTCCACATAATTGCAATAATTATGGGGTTTATGTACACTAAAGGTACAATTATCCACAAGAAGGAGTGAGTGTTGTGGTTCAACTGATTCTTGCCGGGTTACTCGTTGCGATCGTTATTTTTGCAGATGTGTTGGATTTCAGACAAGATCAAAAAAGATGGGGTTGGTTTAAGTCTTGGTCCAAACCAGCTAAGCTTTCTGTACTCGTTGGAATCACCCTGATATTCACTGTCTTCTGGACAGTAGTCAGTTTAAAGTATGTCTAGATAGAAGCTTTTACAAGCAAACCGTGTCCATGGAGGATACGGTTTTTCATATAGGGTATAGAACCATGAGCAACCTGTTAGACAAACTTCATGTTCACGATTATAGTAGGACAACTAATTATTTTTTTGGAGGTATAGAGTGATGAGTCAAATAAAAGGAATAGATACTATGTTTCATCCTGTGTCATTAAAAAATGTCATCATCCCCAATCGGATTGCGATGGCACCGATGACACGAGCTTTCTCACCAAATGGGGTGCCGAATGATAAGGTCGCTGCATATTACCGAAGACGATCAGAAAATGGCGTAGGTTTAATCATTACGGAAGGGACAGCTATTCCTCATCCGTCAGCTGTTAGTCATCAGGACATCCCGCGTTTCTACGGGGATGATGCTCTTGCAGGCTGGAAGAAGGTTGTTGACGAAGTACATGAAGCTGGTGGCATGATCATTCCTCAAATTTGGCATGTTGGCGGAGCTCGTAAAAAAGGTGAACATCCAAATAAAGAGGCGTTACCAGTGAGTCCATCTGGGTTAGATCTAGAGGGGAATGAAGTCACTGAACCGTTAACGGAAGAAGAGATTCAAGATCTTGTTCAGGCTTACGCTCAAGCTGCTTCGAATGCAAAAGCAATTGGATTTGATGGAATTGAAATTCATGGGGCACATGGGTATTTAATTGATCAATTCTTATGGGAGAAAACGAATAAGAGAACTGACCGCTATGGGGGAGACTTAAAAGAGCGGACAACCTTTGCCAAAGAAGTGGTGGAAGCATGCCGAGAAGCCGTAGGCCCGGAGTTCCTTATTGTATTCCGCTTCTCGCAATGGAAGCTGGGAGACTATGATGCAAAGCTAGCTCATTCCTCTCGGGAGCTTAATCAAATTCTAGAACCATTATCCGAAGCGGGTGTGGATGTATTCCATG
Source organism: Alkalihalobacillus sp. FSL W8-0930 (assembly GCA_037965595.1). Classification (NCBI taxonomy): domain Bacteria; kingdom Bacillati; phylum Bacillota; class Bacilli; order Caryophanales; family Bacillaceae; genus Alkalihalobacillus; species Alkalihalobacillus sp. FSL W8-0930. The sequence goes on from CP150183.1 coordinate 747,848, forward strand.
CATCAACAAGACGCTTCTGGGAAGCGGAGTTCAAAGAGGAATCAGACTCGTTAAATTTGGCTGCCTGGACGAAAAAGTTAACAGGCAAACCAACAATCACAGTTGGATCATTAGGGCTCGATTATGCCTTCAGAGATGAACAAGGTACTTCGCATGAAACGAGTGTAACAGAAAATATCAACAAATTAGTTGAGAAGCTGGCAGACGATGAGTTTGATCTAGTAGCCGTTGGACGAGCACTGTTAGCCGATCCAGAATGGGCAAGAAAATTAAAGGATGATGAGTTAGAACAAGCAGTTCCATACACGAGAGAGTCCGTTCAAACACTGTACTAATTAGTAAAAGCCGTACACATTATCTTGATGTGTACGGCTTTTTGTTATATCCACTTCACAATGTCATTAAGTGGTTGTCTTGTTTTCTCTCTAGCTGGTTCCGTTTCTCTATAACCGAAGGCGGCCATAACAGAAACGTTCCATGTATCCGTATCAATGCCTTCGTCTGCTAGAATCTTGTTTACGGCATCTGGAAGATATCCTTCAATTGGACATGAATCAATCCCAATTTGTGCAGCGGAGGTCATCATATTAGCAAGAGCGATATACGTTTGTTTGCTCGCCCAATCAAAAAGAGAGCGTTCAGATTCAAACAAATTCTGTGCATCGTCTTGAAATGCCTTATAACGTGGGAGTATGTCTTGAATCATCTTTTCTGGAACCTGCTTCACGTGTTTATGAATGTTATAGACATAATCTGAATCGTAGCGCGCATTCTTATGTGCAAGAATAACAACAAAGTGGCTAGCGGTATCTAACTGTCCACGTGCACCAGATGAGACTTCTTTTAGTTTTGCTCGCAAATCTGGATTTTGAACAACTAAGAACTTCCAAGGCTCGTATCCGACAGAACTCGGAGAAAGTCTTCCCGTTTCCAAAATAAATTCAAAGTCTGAATCAGATATTCTTTTGCTTGAGTCAAATGATTTTGTCGCATGCCTGAAGTGAAAGGCATCTATAATTTCTTGTTTTTTCTCAGTAGATGTTGTCATGTTCATTCATTCCTCTCCTATTAGGTTTCATACTTGAGCGTAGCGAAGTTTTCCATGTGAGACAAGGAATCTGCTCTCTATTTATTGGAAGGTTTTTTTCAAGTTAAATAGAAGGAAGTAATAGAGGTTTTATATATGGGAGGAATATAAATGAAGAATTTGTCTTTTATTATGCAAGGAATCGCTTCCGTTCTGTTTGTCATTCTTGTGTTTATGTATTTCATTGGCTCATGGCGAGCGGATCCAATAATTGAGATTCTGTTCTTTTTTATCATGGTCACATCTGTTTTTGGATTTGGCATCGAAACAAACAAAAGAGTATCTAAATCATGAGGCAGGTCATTGCGCTTGGAGGGGGAGGGTTCTCTATGGAACCTGACAATTCAACGCTTGATGACTATATCTTGGCACAAGCAAACAAAGCCAAGCCTAAGATCTGCTTCATCCCTACAGCCGGCGGCGATCAGGACGGATACATCACACGCTTTTATCGTGCTTTCAAAGAGAAGCCGTGCACACCGGTTCACTTATCTTTATTTGATGCAAACTTCAATGACCTCGAAGATTTTGTGCTTGAGCAGGATATTGTGTATGTAGGTGGGGGAAGTACTCGGAACATGATGGTGCTGTGGAAGGAGTGGGGTTTAGATAAGATTCTTGTACAAGCCTATCAAAGGGGTTTGATCTGCGCCGGTTTAAGTGCCGGCGCCATTTGCTGGTTTGAACAAGGTTTAACCGATCCGTTAAACGGTCCACTTTACCCAATCAACGGATTAGGCTTGTTAAAAGGAAGTGTTTGTCCGCATTATGATGGAGAGGAAAAAAGACGTCCTGCTTATGAACGGTATATTAATGATGGCAAAATGCTTGAAGGCTATGGAATAAACGACGGAACAGCACTACATTTTATTGACGAGGAACTATATCATTCCATTCAATCAACGAATAAAAGTGGAGTAGGGTACGAACAAGTAGGGAGTAAAGCAGATAGCATCGAAGCATTAAAAGAGTAATCTAAAAGCAATGAGAGTATAATAAATGTTGTTCTGAATATCGAATTCTATGAGGTGAAAGCAGTGAGTAAAAAGGTTGCAATCGTAACAGGTGGAGGCAATGGACTTGGACGTGCAGTGGCTGTGAAGCTTGCAAGTCAGGGAGTAAATGTTGCTGTAGTAGATCTAGCTGAAGGGCCAGGTCATGAAACTGTTGATCTTGTAAAGGAACAAGGCGCAGAGGCAATATTTGTGCAAGCCGATGTTAGTAAAGCGGAAGACGTTAAACGGTATGTTGACGAAACCGTAAAAGCATTTGGAACGATTGATATGTTTTATAATAATGCGGGTATTTCAGGTCCCGGCAAACGATTTGTGGAAAATACTATTGAGGAAATTGACCTTGTACTTGGAATTAACCTGCATGGTGCATTGTACGGGTTAAAATATGTGCTTGAAGTGATGCTTAAAAATGGTGGAGGCTCCATCGTTAACACCTCTTCTACAGCAGGACTTGTCGGACAGGAAACAGTGGGATCGTACTCTGCAACTAAGCACGGAATCGTTGGGATTACAAAAACGATTGCTGTTGAATATGCGCGAGAAGGAATCCAAGTGAATGCCATCTCACCAGGTACAACAGAAACACCAATGGTAGCTGAGTATCGTAAGGCTAATCCTGAACAAGTGGAAAGTGTCTTAGCTGCTATTCCACAAAGACGCCTTGGGAAGCCTGAAGAAGTAGCAGAGCTTGTTTGCTTCTTATTAAATGGTGAAGCGAAGTATATCAATGGTGCAGTAATCCCAATTGATGGTGGATTTACAGCTCAATAAAAGGTGAGTTATGAGGCTGGACATAACTATACCTAAACAAGCAAATGGCGAATGGTTCAATTATTGAATCATTCGCCATTTGTGTTTTTTAACAAAACAAGCGAGGGATTCACCTGTAGCGGTTGTATTGCTATGTTCGTGTCATTTTAAGTCAATTACTGTTCTGACCCATATTTTTTTGTTTGTCGAAATCTCTGTTAAAAAGCAGGTATTAACCATTTATTAGTCAAATATATAGATAGATAAGGGGGAACGCCCATGGATGATGACATTATAGAAAGTGAGAGAGCTTAGTGAAGACAAACAAAGGTATGGCCTTAATCATCATTTTGTGGTTATCCTTTTTCCTGTATCCTCTGCAGACTTATGCTTCTGGGCAAGAAACACCGTCTGGCATTCCAGTCTCAGACATTGAAGCAACCATTGATGAGTATGTAGATGAATGGGTAGGTAATACAACGGCTGGAGCGAGTATTCAAGTGATCAAGAATCACGAAGTCGTCTTTTCAAAAGGATACGGCCTCGCTGATATTGAACAAAATGTTGCGATGAGTCCAACTGAGACCATCATGGAATGGGGATCAGTCAGTAAGCTTCTCGTTTGGATTTCATTAATGCAGCTTGCTGAGCAAGGACAATTGGATCTATCAGATGATATCGAGCCCTATTTACCTGATGGGTTTCTTACAAAATTGAGTAAAGAAGAACCCATTACATTTCTAGATTTAATGCACCACACGGCTGGATTTGAAGACAATGTGTTTGATCTTGGATTTCCTACACCTGAACATGTGACGACGCTTGAGGAAGGGCTAAAGATTGCAGAGCCACATCAAGTGTATACGCCAGGAGAAGTCGTAGCGTATTCAAATTTCTCAACAGCCCTTGCTGCGTTTATTGTTGAACAGGTAACAGGTGAGCCTTTTTATGAGTATGTAGAGAACGAAATCTTTGAACCTCTGAAGATGAATCACACAGCGATTCATCCAACGTTTCTTGGCAAGGAAGAGCTAAAAGACCAAAAAGCAAAGGGGTATCTGTTAGCTAATCCTTCTACGTTTGTTGAGTCAGATTGGTTTTACATGTCGATGTATCCAAGTGGTGGTGTGAACGGGACGGCAAGTGACTTATCTACTTTTATTCATGCCTTATTGCCACACGAGGGGAAATCGTCGCCGTTGTTCCACGAACAAGAAACGCTTCATACATTTCTGTCACAGAGCTATACAGCCGATGAATCGGTTAATGGAATTGCTCATGGCTTGTGGGAGTATACAGGGGCCGCGCGTGGCCTGTATCACGGAGGTAACACAAACTCTTTCTCCAGTCATGTTCATCTAGTGCCAGAAGAAGAATTTGCAGTGGTTGTGATGACAAACCAAGCAGGCGAAATGGAGATTAACTATGGTTTAACAGAGCTACTTGTTGGAGCAGAAAGCGTACAACAGGACGTAGGAGCACAAGATTTACCACCTACAATCGAAGGATCGTTCATTGCTACTCGCAGACCTCAACATAGCTTTATAAGCTTATATTTTGATCTTATGCCACTTACTATTAAGTCCTCAGAAGAAAATCAAGTTGAGGTGCACTATGCCGGTTTTTCTGCAACCTACCTGCAAACAAGTCCTCATACCTATAAGTTAGTGGAGGGGGACCTTGTATTCCATGCGATGGGTCAGCTATTTGTGCAGATGGAGAATGGGGTTGTTGATCGAATCTCAACATCGATATCAGATTATGAACCGTTTCCACCTGGTAAGGGTATGCCATATCTATGGATATATGGAGTCCTTGCAGTTGGAATTGCGCTCTATTTCCTCTTGATTCCGATTATCCTATTAATAAAAGTAATTAGAAATAAAAGCAAACGTCCAAGTTCGGGAATATCAATGGCACATGGAGTTCTTGCCTTAAGCGGAACAGTGTTAATTATTAATCTTCTAATCCTAGTTATTCGTATGCTAATGAATGCCTCGCGGGCGTATTCAGAGATCATGCCTCAACTCGTGATAAATGGAGTGTTCACAGGGATTGCAGGAATCGCCATGTTATTTATGATTTTAAATTGGCGCAAAACAAGGTCAACCGTAAAAGAGAAGATCATGTATATGTTATCAATAATCTTTATTGTGGTATTAATCATTCTTATGAGTGTGTTTGAGTTTTATAGGTAAGCAAATAGAGAGGTGAGCGAGGATGAGCAGAGCAGAGACGAGTCATTATTTAGAGTTAGATCGAGTCATTTTTATTGGAAGAACGTTTCATGAATATATGAACATATTTGGGTTGAATGAGCAGGATTTACAAGGTAAAAAAGTGCTTGATTGTCCGGCCGGGGCGTGCTCGTTTACAGCGCATGCCCATTCCAAAGGTGTAGATGTAACGGCATGTGACATGGCTTACACTCATTCGATGCAGTCTCTGCACGAGAAGGGACTAGAAGACGTTGAGTATGCGATGAAGGGGTTATCGAAAGCAGAGGACAAGTATCTATGGGACTACTTTAAAAATGTAGAGGATGTGAAAGAGCACCGTCTTGCGGCGCTCGCAGACTGTACAGATCATATGAGGACGTATCCTGAGCGATATGTGTCAGCCATGCTTCCGGTTCTCCCTTTTGCAGACCAACAATTTGATCTAACGCTCTCGGCCCATTTTTTATTTATGTATAGTGATCGACTGGATCAGGCATTTCACCTTAAAACAATCAAAGAATTGCTCCGTGTCACCAAAAAAGAATTGAGGCTTTTTCCTTTAGTTGATCTTGAAGGCGCGAGATATGCTGCTTTAGATCAAGTAAAAGCAACGTTAATTGAAGAAGGATATTCAGTCTCGGAAGTCCGAACAACGTATGAGTTTCATAGAAATGCGCATACGATGTTAGTCATTAAGCGATAAATCGTAGAGAAAAGAGGGTGTACGATGTCTATTCGAAAGGCCGTTATAAAAGATGCGCCTGCTATGGCAAAGGTCCATGTCGATAGCTGGCGTACTACATACAAAGGGTTACTACCCGATGAAATGTTGGAGAATCTTTCATATGATGATCGAACAAAGCTATGGGAGAACAATATTCAGAACGAACGAGCGATCATTTATGTAGCTGAGGACGAAGATGGTCAAATCATTGGTATTGCCTCAGGGGAAAAGCGTGATAAAAGTAAAGATGAGAATGTAGGGGACTTAACGACTGTTTACCTTTTTAAAGAAGAACAAGGAAAAGGAATTGGCGCTCGTCTAACCAATCAAATTTTAGAAGACCTCTATACATTAGGCTGCACAACCATCTACGTCGAGGTCTTAGCTAATAATCAATCAAAAGTTTTCTATGAAAAAATGGGAGCAACCCTTCAACAAGAAGAACAAATTACGCTTAAAGGTGAGAATGTTGATGTACTAATTTACAAATGGAAGAAGGAAGCTTGAACCAATAGATCCTGTATACGCTTGTGTACAGGATCTATTTTATTTCTTAACTTTTTCTAAAATTAGTGTGAATGAAGATCATTTCTAGCGGATATCTGTATAAAATGGAGGTCAGTACGTGATTGAAACAACATTTTTATGGTTATTTATCGTAGTCTTTATGGTTCATGACTTTGAAGAAATCATCACGGTCGAGCACTGGGCAGAGAAACGAAAAAGGCTTCTCCGATCAAAATGGACCAAACGAATCTGGACCTTCTGGGATATTCGATCTAATGAGTTTGCTAAAAGAGACGTTGTCATCTTTCTTTTTGTATCAGTGGTTGTCTTCATGCGGGTAGAATATTCTTTTGTGCCTGGTGTTGAAATGGGTTTTCAGTTATTTCTATGGATTGTATGTGTACATAACCTTATCCATCTCATCCAAACATGTGTAGCCAAAACATATACGCCAGGCCTTTACACGGCAGTCTTTCTAGTCACACCCTATACGTTGTTTCTTCTAATTCATCTATAGATAGTTAAGGGGGGATAGCATGTTCTTTAATAGAAAAAAGTTACAATGCTCTAGCTGTAAAAAAGAGCTTCAATCAGATGAAAAGGTAGCTCTATTCGTTCATGCAGGAGAGCTTAATGGTATGACGAATTTAAAGGCATTCGCAAAGCTACAGCGGTTGGAATGTCTAGAATGTGTCGCAGTAGAAAGGAAGTAATACCCGACCACAGCGCTCATCTCAACGAACTTTGTGTAAAATAACAAACATTCATAACCTGGTACTAACATTAGGTATAAACTAATCAGTAAGAATGAGGAATTAGGGGGTGTTCATTTGAAAGAAAAGAATCGGAAAGCATCTATCAAGATCGATCAGGCCATCGATGAGGTGCTCTTACTCGCGGAAGAGGATTATATTGATGTGTCTACGTATGAGGCGGTGAAGAAGGGGTTTGATGCAAAGCTTCTGGCTTTAGAGGAGCGAGAAAAAGAAGAGCTTGCTCAACAAAAAGCAGCTGAGATTGCAGAGAAGGAGCTACAGCTATCTGAAGCTACGACGGCCGAAACGCAAGAGCAAGAGCCTCTCGCACTTAAAAAACCAGTTCAAACACAGCCTGTTCGTCCAACCATTGTCAAAAAACAGCGTACTCCTGAGGAAAACCGTAAACGTCGCTTAACATATATTCTGACGTCTGGGGTCGCGTTGTTGCTCTTGGGAGGTGTGCTGCTTGCATTAACCAATTGGCTAGTACTTGCTCCAGTAACAAAGGTTTTCTTAATTAGTGGCATTGCCGTATTGTTTGCAGGAATGAGCTATGTGGCTCATCGTCTTAACATTAAACAAACGATGCTTGCTTTTCTCATGCTGTTTGCCTTTTTTGTTCCGATCGTGTTTTTCTCCATTAGCTACTACGGAATCTTTGGTGACTACTTATCAATGGGCGGAGAGGGAAGTTTGTTATTTGCAGCTCTTTCATCTCTTACGTGTGCTGTACTTTACGCGTTTTTATATAGCATAGAAGCAAACCGTACATTTCAGATTGTTGCACTTCTCGCGACCGCTTCAAGTATGTTGTATACGGCTGGATTTATTTCATCCACGATTGAGACGTATGTACTCATACTAGCAATCTTTGTGTTTGCTCAACTGCTTGTTTGGAACAAGGCAATGGGGTTATCTGCGTTGCAGTCGTATCGTGTGTATCTACCATGGTTTATACTCGCGCAGATCATTCTCGCGACCTTTATTCAATTTATCTTATTTAACTGGAGCCGTGCTGGCTTTGGTAACTATGCGTTACTTGGGATTCTTTATTATTGGTTCGCCTTAAAGCAGCCTGTGTACAGAATTCTCTCTATCCCTGCCGTTTTAACCTTTAGCATAGGTGTAACGGGCTTTATCTTCTGGAACGCGAATGAATATGACTGGTATAATGCCTTACTTACGTTAGTGTTGCCGACGATCCTACTGGCGGTTTATCAGATAGAGAAGAAGAAAACCGGGGACGCCTTATTGTATATGCCGATTCAGATTATCTTTTTTGTTACGATCTTTTTCACACATATCTTTAGTCAACTAATGCTCCTTGACGAGTATTTTTCTCCTAACTTGTACGGCATAACCATTTGTGGGACAGTGGTACTTCTGATTTCGGCTGGGTGGTTAGCTAAACAACGAGTGACCTTGTTCTTTGGTTATTTGTTAGCCAGTTATTCAATCTGGTATTTACTCAGTAAATATCTTAACTCTATCAGTACTAAAGTACTGATGTATGTTGCGCTCTTTGTGGTTCTTTATGTAGCGACAATCTTCCTACGTAAGTTAGATACGAGGTTGATTCGCCATCCAATTAAGCTCATTTCTGCAATGTCACTCGGAATGATTTCTTTGGAGCTTGCTGTCTTTTTAGAATGGTGGCTACTGACTGGGGTTTTACTCGGTTTAGCCATATTTGTCACTGTTTTGTTTAGGTATGAAGTAAAAGCGTATCAGCGTGTGTTAAGTGTAAGTGGAGTCATTGTCTTATTCTTTGCGGTAATTACATCTTATTTTGCCAGAGCAAGTGAAAGCATCTATCTTGCTCCACTTGATACAACGGTTCACTTTATAGTAGGTGCAGGTTTACTTTCAGGCTTACACTTCGCCTACAAAAAATGGCAAGGTATGCAGACAGCCATTGTTTCATATGCTTCTGGTGGCTTACTCTATCTTATCGTTCTCATGACGATCCTGTATCATTATCTTGTATTCGCTAATGAATACCCTATTGTTCTAACTGGCTATCTGCTTGCTGGAGTTCTTTACTTCCTGGTAGCTGCTGTTGTTATATTTAAGGAATCAGGATATTACGCAGGTGTTCTTGCTTTTGCGCTACTTACGTATATGAGCTTACTGAATACAGTGCTTGCTGAAACGACAGTAGGCTTCTGGGCCATTCTTCTCCTTTCAGGCGGCGTCTTCATATGGATCGGAAAAGGGATCAAGCGAAGCACCTCACTGGGAGGAACCTTGTTCTATGTGACAGGTCACATTCTCCTTTTTACCGTGGGCCTTTTCTATACACTTTTCATCTTCGTCAGTGATTTAAATGTTCATGGATTACTCGTACCATTTGTTTTCTTTATTGTAGAAGTCATTCGTTCAAAGAAACGAGCGTGGCGTCTTGCTCAAAGCTTATGTGCGGGAATCTTCCTATTGGTCCACAACTTGATTTGGTTTCTTGAGCTACCGGTGGTTACAGGGGCAGACAGCTTACTGCTTACAGGGGGAATCATCCTTCTGTGTATGCTTTGGAAACCACTGTCCTATCAAAGAAAAGGAATCGTGGTTGGGTTGGTCTTACTGAATCTCTATCCTATTTCATTACTTCTTTGGGAAGCGACAACGTATGGGATCATAAAAATAGCGATTGTTTTTGCGGTAAGTATTGCAAGTATTTATTACCTTGAAGAGAAGCTTAAAAAAGGAAACTACACTGCAATCCCATATGCGTTCGCTTCACTCGTCGTTCTTTTCGGAAATGAAAACACGCTTCTAACTGTTATTTTACTCGTCGCCTTAGCGTTTGCAGGGAAAGCAACAGGTGTTTATTACGTAGGCTGGTCCTTCATTTCAAGCAAACGAGTAAACAGCTATCAAATCATAAGTACGCTACTGATCCTATTTGCGAGTTTGCAGCTTCGTGGTGATCAAACGATTGGAACAGCTGTGGAGCTTACGCTTGCAACCATACTGTTTGCGTATCTCGTTCTGCTCTTTATCAAAGAGCCAAACAAGGGAGTTCGCTTTGTGAAGGCGGCTACGCTGTTAATCGGATTTTACTATCCGTACTCGCTGTTCCTGACGCTTCTTCCAATTGCAGATGAGTATATGGTCTTTATCTATACGGTTCCATGTATGCTTCTTGTGAGCATTCTCCTTCGAATGGTTGCCAAAGATTACTCATGGAGACCACCTGTTGAGATGGTCACTGTCATCCTAGGGTTTATTGTGATGAGTTTATCAACGCTTGCCAATCAAACACTTTATGGCAGCTTAACCTTAAGCATTCTTGCCGTTCTCGCCATACTCGCTGGCTTTTATTTGAAATACGCTGCCTATTTTATAACGGGTGTTGTTGCATTACTCGTAAACACTCTTTATGCCACGAGAACATTTTGGGCAAGTGTCCCTTGGTGGGTGTATCTTATGGCAGGGGGAGCCATTCTGATTGGATTTGCTACGTATCAGGAGCTTAAGAAACGAGAAGAAGATACCTCAATAAAAGATCAGTGGAATCAGTCAATGAGAAAGCTGAAGAACTATTTTACAAACTGGAAATAAGAAAAGGCAGAGACAAAACTAAAAATCAATTAAAAAACGGCGAATGATTCTACGATCGAATCATTCGCCATTCGTTTTTTGCCATCCGTATTAATGTTATGTCCCACCTTTTTTAAAGGAATCTTGCCGAGTCTATCGAATGCTTGTTAAAAGGAGTGATCAAATGAGTGTACCGAAACACATTGTCTCAGCTGCAGCCATTGTCTTAAATGATCAAAATGAGTTACTACTCGTTAAGAATCCACATAGGGGATGGGAGATGCCAGGTGGTCAAGTGGAGGAAGGCGAATCCATTGAATACGCAGCCATTCGAGAAACGGAAGAAGAGAGTGGAATTATCATTGAAATTACTGGATTCTGTGGCATTTATCAAAATGTTGAAGGGTGTATCTGTAATACACTATTTTTAGGAAAGCCTATAGGAGGAGAGTGCCGACCATCAAATGAAAGCGATGAAGTCGCATTTTTCCCTTTAGAGCAGGCACTAACGATGGTTAAGTGGAAAAACTTCAAAGAACGAATTGAAAAAAGTTTAAATCGAGCAGAGCACCCTTTCTTTGTTACATTTTGATACACTAAGGTAAGCAACTAAAGAAACAGGAAGTGAATGAAATGAAAAAACGAATTGCCATTGATATGGATGAAGTGATGGCTGACTTTATCCCGAAACATTTGTCTTTATACAACAAAGAGTATAATGACGAGATTAAGATTGAAGACTTACATGGATGCACGTTAGAGTCACTAAGACCAGAACTTGAAGACAAGATTAAAGGCTACATTAAAGACCCTACATTTTTCCGGGATCTTGCAGTGATGAAGGATAGTCAGGAAGTCATTGAAGAATTAACCCAAACGTATGAAGTCTACATAACAACCGCAGCCATGGAATATCCAACTTCTTTTACAGCTAAATACGAATGGTTGAAGGAGCACTTTCCTTTTCTAAGCGATCTGAACATTGTCTTTTGCGGAAAGAAAAGCATTATCCGAGCTGACTATCTGATTGATGATAACTCAAAGCATTTTAAAACCTTTGAAGGACAAGGAATACTTTATACCGCTCCTCACAACATACATGAGACAGGTGTAATTAGAGTAAACAATTGGAAGGAAGTACGGGATTATTTTCTATAAGAATAGGAGTGAATGGATGTGCCAATAAAACTGGATATGGTAGGTATTGTTGTTAAGGATATGAAGCGGGCGCTTGATTTCTATCGAACATTAGGATTTGAAATCGCATCAGAAATGGACAACCAGGCCCATGTAGAAGTAAATCAAGATGGAGTAAGACTTGCCTTTGATACAGTGGAGGTAGCAACATCTGTCTATGGGTCGTGGGAAGAGCCAACAGGTCATCGGATTGAGTTAGCTTTTGTATGTGAGGATGCGAAGTCCTTAGATGATTTATATAAAAGTGTTATGGAGCAAGGTTACACTAGCTATAAAGAGCCGTGGGATGCGTTGTGGGGACAGCGCTATGCCATTATTACTGATCCAGATGGAAATTTGATTAGTCTTTTTAGTGATAACAACTAGATTTATAATCTTCTTTATGAGAGGTGTAAGCCAATGAATATCATAAAAGTTCTTTATGAATGTAGTAATTGGTTAGCTATGGTTATGTATCTTCACATATTGTGGGTTGTATTCACGCTTGCTGGTTTGGTCGTTCTAGGTATCACGCCGGCAACGATGGCCCTATGTTCAGTCGTTCATAAATGGTACGATAAAGATTTTGACTTTCCTATATTTAAACAGTTCTATTCGACCTATAAGGCACAATTTAAGAAATCCAACGTATTGGGTTTGGTCTCGATGGGAGTTGGATTGTTTCTATATATTGATCTAAAAATCTCAGAAGAAATGATTCAATCATTTTACTTACATGCTGTCATTCTTTTCATCTGCTTCGTCTACCTCATTACAGTCATTTATATGTTCACCATATTCGTCAGGTATGAGTTAACTTTACTCTCCTACTTTAAACAATCATTATTTATTGCATTAGCAAGACCGATGGAAACTATCGCGATCGTTCTCAGTCTTTTCGTTTTGTATTTTCTCTTTAGCTTTATGCCGGTTCTTTTCATCTTTGCGGGATCTTCAATAATCTTTACCCCGATTGTATGGTTCTCTTATCGCGCTTGTTTATTAGTTGAAGAAAAGAAATTACATGTTCTAAACAACACGATTTCAGATTCAAAATAGTAAGATTCTTAAGAAGCTACACGGGTAGCTTCTTTTTAAATATTACTTCAGAAATGCTTGTATATGACATGCTTGAAGGGATGTCATAACATACACATTCCATCAAGAAGAACATATTCAGAGATAAGTAAGCCTAATTAATGTAAGCGATTTCATTGTTTGTTTGCACCATTGTGTCAATTTTTTGAAAACAACATATTGATACTATTTCTCTTCCAGTGCTACGATTGGAGCAATTTAAGAGAAGGAGGTATTCAATGAAACTACATTCAAAAACGCTCCCTGTAGAAAAGACACCTTCTACAATTCCACCTAAAAAAGTGAACAATAAAAAGACAAAAAAGATTCTACAGAACTGGCAGCTTTACATATTCATCTTACCCGCTTTTCTTTACTTTCTTATTTTTCATTATATGCCCTTGTACGGACTGCAGATTGCGTTCAAGGATTTCACTCCCGTTGCAGGGATAACCGGAAGTGACTGGGTTGGATTCAAGCATTTTACTCGTTTTTTTGAATCGTACTATTTTTGGGATCTAATTAAAAATACCCTCGGACTTAGTGTTTATGAGTTAATTGTTGGATTTCCTTTACCAATCATATTGGCACTTCTGTTAAATGAAGTAAAAGATAGCTTCTTTAAACGAACTGTACAAACTGTAACCTACGCTCCTCACTTTATATCTGTTGTAGTTATCGCAGGAATGGTCATTGCCTTTTTATCACCAGTAACTGGAATTATCAATCATGGTATTCAGTTGATGGGTTTCGAACCGATTGCGTTTATGACAGATCCTGCATGGTTTAAGACAGTCTATGTATTTTCTGGTGTGTGGCAAAGTACTGGTTGGGGTACCATCATCTACTTAGCAGCCTTATCAGGTGTAGATCCACAACATCATGAGTCCGCCGTTGTTGAAGGTGCAAATCGCTTGCAACGAATATGGCATATCAATATTCCATTTATCTTTCCAACGATGGTGATTCTTCTCATCATGAACGTTGGAAATATTATGGCACTAGGTTTTGAGAAAATTTTGTTATTCCAAAACCCTCTGAATCTAGAGTCTTCAAATGTCATTGCTACATTTGTATATAAGGCTGGTCTTTTAGATGCTCAGTATAGTTTTGCAGCCGCAGTTGGTCTATTTAATGCAGTCATTAACGCAATTTTATTGATTGTTGTAAATCAAATTGCAAGAAAAACAAGTGAAACAAGCTTATGGTAAAGGGGGAGCTATATGAACACATCATCAATACAAGAAACAAAGGTAGATAAGCTGTTTAAAGGATTTGTTTATCTTTGTCTGACACTTGCTTTGATTGCCGTTTTATATCCTCTCATCTACATCATTAGTGCTTCAATTAGTAGTCCTGCATCAGTGAATAGTGGACAGATGTGGCTTTATCCCGTTGATATTACGTTTGCCGGATATGAAATGATCTTTCAAAACAGTCAAATTTGGAGAGGGTATTTAAACACAATTTTTTATACAGTACTTGGAACGTTAATTAACCTGCTGGTGACTATTCCTGCTGCTTATGCCCTATCACGTAAGGATTTCTTTGGGAGAGGTTTCTTTACCGGTATGTTTGTTTTAACGATGTTCTTTAGTGGTGGGTTGATTCCGACATACCTCGTAGTAAGGGACTTAGGCTTAATTGATACAGTATGGGCGATGGTCTTACCAAATGCAGCAGCTGTATGGAATATCATTATTGCCAGAGTGTTTTTCCAATCAACAATACCAAAAGGATTGGAAGAAGCTGCAACCATTGATGGAGCCTCAAATTTTAAGATGTTCATGAAAATAATATTACCTCTTTCTGCCCCAATCATCGCAGTTATGGCTTTGTTTTATGGTGTTGGTCATTGGAATGGTTACTTTAACGCATTAATCTACTTATCGGACCGTAATTTGTATCCGCTTCAAATGGTACTAAGAGAAATCCTTGTCCTTAATGAGTTGTCATCAAATAATACTCAGATAACTGGCGAAATGGCAGAAGCGCTTCATAGTAAACAACAGCTTGCTGCGATTGTGAAATACGGAGTGATGATTGTTTCTACATTGCCTATCATCATTGTATACCCTTTCTTACAACGTTTTTTTGTTAAAGGTGTAATGATAGGTTCTTTAAAAGGATGAGCCTTTTTTAAGCTAAATTGGGGGTGAGTAGGGAAAGGGCCGGTATGACTAATTAGAGTTTCACCTAAAAACGAGAGGGGTTAGTAGGATGAAAAAATCGTTAGCGCTTTCCTTAACTGCAGTTGGTTGTCTAGGTTTAATAGCGGCATGTAGTTCAGATGATGCTACTACGGATAGCTCGTCACCATCTAGTTCAGATGTTGAGATCAACAAGGAAGGTTTTCCGATTGTTGATGAAGAAATAACACTCTCATTAATGGCTCCTGGTACCGGAATGGCCGAGTGGAAGGATATGCCTACACTTACCGAGTATAGTGAGTTAACGAATATTAAATTTGATTATACTACGCCTCCGATGAGTGATTTTGGAACTAGACTCAACTTAGCTTTTGCTAGTGGAGATGTAGCCGACATTATTTATGGAGCTGGTAGTGGTAATTTAACGCCTGGTATGGAAGTAGATTACGGAAGACAAGGAATCTTAATTCCATTAGAAGACCTTATTGCCGAGTATGCACCTAATATCCAAAAACTCCTAGATGAAAATCCGGAGGTTGCTAAGTCCATTACTACAGTGGATGGACACATCTATTCGCTTCCTGCCATTAATCAGCACCCAAACGCTGGATGGGCTGTTCCAATGTGGTACAACGGCGCTTGGCTCGATGCATTAGATGTTGAAGAACTACCGAAAACAACAGATGAACTTTATGATTTGCTAGTTCGATTTAAAGAAGAGGATCCAAATGGAAACGGCGAAGCGGACGAGATTCCATTACTTGATGTTCAAATGAATAGCACGCGCAAAGCGTTTTTAGCTGCATTTGGCATGAAGGATTGGGGAGTAGAAGAGATTAACGGTGAGATTCGTTATGCTCCTAGTTCCGAGAATTACAAAGAATATCTAGCATACATGAACAAGCTATATGAGGAAGGGCTACTAGATCCAGAAACCTTCTCACAATCTGATGAGCAGAAAAAGGCCAAAGGCCAAGAGAATAAATTGGGTCTATTCCCTGACTGGTTCTCTTTCTTCACAACTGGTGAAACAGAGGAAGAATCGATGAACAATCCAATGTTTCATCCTCTATCTAGTCCAATTACGGATGAGCCACTTATTCCAATCAATCCTGGAATCTCAAGAGGAACCTTCTCTATTACGAGTTCTAATGAACATCCAGAGGCATCTATTCGCTGGGTAGACTATTTCTATTCAGAAGAAGGATCTGAGTATCTAAACAGAGGCCCAGAAGGTTATCTATATGAGATAGATGATAGTGGCAATAAGGTTGAGTTAGATCTACCGGCAGGATATGAAAGTACAGAGGAATATCGTGGAACGTTAACTCCGGCATACGGCATTCCAACACCAACACTTGTTATGCGCTATGCAGATGATGAAGTATCTGAGTTTGATCAGTTTTTAGATGATGAAACAGCAGAAAAGGTTGATGCATTTGGAGAAGTGCCGATTCCGTTATTGTATTTAACCAATGAAGAACAGGAAATCGTGAACACGATTGAAGTCGACCTTAAGTCATACGTTGAACAATTAGAAGCTCGATTTATCACTGGAGTTGAGCCATTATCAAATTGGGATAACTACGTAGAGACCATTGAAAGCATGAATATTGAAAAATATGTTGAAATCTATCAAGAGGCTTACGATCGTTGGGCAAGCAGTTAATTTGATGAGAGGAAGCTCGTATCATACTTGAAGTTAAGTAGAATACGAGCTTTTTCCAATTGAATTTAAGAAGGAGGATTATATGAATAAAGAAGAACAGTCTTTCAAAATAGATGAAGGTGTTCATTCTTATACAAATGAACACAGATGGGTGAAGCCGCAGGAGAAAGCTCTTCTAGAACAAATCGAATGGTTTAAGGATCAAAAACTAGGAATTATGATGCATTGGGGACCCTACTCTCAACTAGGTGTTGTTGAATCGTGGGCGTTAAGTGACGAGGATGCAGAGTGGTCAAGAGATGAGATTGATTGGGAATCAAATAGCGAAGTATTTAAGCAACAGTATGTGAGTCTAAACAAAACATTTAACCCGGTTCGGTTTGAACCAGAGAAGTGGGCTGATGTCGCAAGTGAAAACGGCTTTAAATATTTAGTGTTCACAACAAAGCATCATGATGGATTCGCCATGTGGGATACGCAAACAACAGAGTACAAGATTACAGGAAGCGAGTGTCCATTTCATACACACCCTAAAGCAGATATTTGTAAGGAACTCTTTGATGCCTTTAGAGCAAAGGGTCTTCCGATCTCTGCTTATTTTTCAAAAGCTGACTGGCATGTACCAACCTATTGGGCCAAGGACATGCAAAGAGGGACACATATGTGGCGTGGACCCAGTTATAACCCATTAGAGCATCAAGAGCTATGGGAAGATTTTGTCCAGTTTACTCATGAGCAAATGAACGAATTGTTAACAAGCTACGGAAGAATTGAAGTCTTGTGGCTAGACGCAGGGTGGGTCTCTGCTGACAATAACCAGGATATCCGGTTAGGTGAAGTGGTAGAACGCGCGAGAGAAACGCAGCCTTGGTTACTTGCTGCTGATCGAACGGTAGGTGGTACGTATGAGAACATCATTACTCCTGAACAAATCGTTCCATCAGAGGTGATGCATGTACCGTGGGAAGCATGTATCACAATGGGAAGTGCGTTCTCTTTTCGATATGAGGATACCTATAAATCAGGGAGAGAGCTTGTTCACTTATTGTTAGAAGTTGTTGCAAAAGGAGGAAATCTGGCCCTTAACGTAGCACCACAGCCAGATGGAAGACTGCCACGAGGAGCCTTATCCAGTATGAATGAGCTTGGATTCTGGTTATCTACTTACGGGGAAGGAATCTATGGGACTAGACCAGTAGCACCTTACTTCAAAGATGGATTTGCGTTTACGCAGAAGGGAAGCGCAATCTATGCCTTTTATTTGCAGAATGAAAAAGAGCCTACTACAGAAGAGTTCATCCTTCCTTATTTTAATGAAGTACAGCATGTAGAACTCATATATCCGAATCTGGCCCTTCCATTTAAGCAAACGAGTGAAGGAATTCATCTGAACCTACCTTCAGACACAAAAGAATTGGATAAATCTTATGCATATGCCTTCAAATTAACGTAACGATACAACATGAGAAGAGGAGCTGTTTCTTGTGCAACAAATAAGAAGATGTATTCAGTATGTCGGTGCGCTAGTTAATACCCGAACAGAGAAAACAGAAGACTGGAAAGCAACGCGTGCTTATTATAAACAACCTGGAGAATATGAGTTTAAGGATCCAAACCCATTTACGATAAAAGTGGGGGATAAGCTAATTGAATCGGGGGAGACCCTATTTATAGAGAATGAACTCACTGCTCCGCCATCATTTGATGGAGAGTATGGCATTGAATTTAAAGTGGGGCAACATGGAATTCCGACCAATCATGAAGGGTTAGTTTACCTGAACGGGGTTCCTTATCACGGCATTGATCGAAATCGTAGCTATATTCCTTTACCAAAACAAAAATCATATCATTTAAATATTGAGCTTTTTAATCCTACAGCTCAAGTAGTGGATCAGCTTAATTTTCAAAATGAACCTGCAGAATTCGATCCTGCTCCACTTTATTTGTTAGAAAGTAAATGGGTACAACCAAATAAAGCACTTGAGGATTTATATTACACAATGAAAGTATATTATGAGTCTGCCATGTTACTTCCCGATGAGGGGTTAACAAAACAAACATTGCTAGGCGAGTTAATGAAATTAAATGACTGGATTCAAAACACTTCAAAGGAAAACTTACTACATCAGCCAAAATTAATTGAAGAACAGAAAAAGAACTTTCTTCAGTCTATTAAAACATTAGATTTAAATGACCGTGGGACGATGCATATGGTCGGTCAGTCCCATATTGACTTAGCCTGGTTATGGCCAATGAAGGAAGCGGTGCGAAAAACAAGTCGTACCTTTTCAACTATGAGCACGCTGCTTGATCAATATAGCAACTTTACATATGCCCAAAGTCAGCCACAAGCCTATGAATATGTTAAGACCTACTTTCCGGAGCTCTATAAACGTGTGAAAAAACATGTGGAAGATGGCCGGTGGGAAATTGTCGGTGGAATGTGGGTAGAGCCAGATTTAAATATTCCTTCCGGTGAATCATTGGTGCGTCAGCTCATCTATGGGATGGAGTTTTTTAAGGATGAATTTAATGTAAGACCAACAATTGAATGGTTGCCAGATACATTTGGCTATTGCGCATCACTTCCTCAACTGCTAAAGAAATCAGGTATGAATTACTTTATGACAACAAAAATGAACTGGAATGATACGAACCCATTCCCATACGATTTGTTTCATTGGGAGGGCATTGATGGCACTTCCATTCTTTCTTACCTAAATCATGGAATTAACGAATATACTCACCCAAAAGAAATAAAAGAACACTGGGATAGCTTTAAGCAGAAGAACGAACTCCCTGAACAAATGCTTTTATACGGGCACGGTGACGGTGGAGGTGGAGTAACAAAAGAAATGCTTGAGTACGTCAAGCGTTCTGACAATCTACCTGGATTACCCTTACAAATAAATAGTTCGGCTCGCGAATTTTTTAATAGAGCTGAGGAAGTGAGTTCTAGTCTACCAAAATGGGTAGGAGACCTATATCTAGAATTACATCGTGGAACGTATACGACTCATGCGAAGAATAAACGCTGGAACCGGAAAGCGGAAGTCTTGTATCGAGAGGCTGAAATATGGTCCATTTTAGCACCAGTAGCTATTTGTAAAGATGACGCAAGAACATTAAAAGAAGGCTGGAAGCTTCTATTATTCAATCAATTCCACGACATTATCCCGGGTACATCGATCCCGGAGGTATACGTGAAATCAGAGGAAGATTATAAAGAAGTCTTCTCTATTGGTCAAGAAGTAAAAGATGAAGCTATGTCCAATATTGCCAAGGAAATGAATACGGAGGGAGAAGGACAGCCGTATGTATTGTTCAATAGTTTATCTTGGGACCGAGACGAGGTCATTGAACTAAGAGGGGGAAGAGAGCTTTTAAATCTTTCAGTTTACGATGAAAACGATCAAGTTTTAAAAAGTGATCTGGTTTTTAAAAGCGAGGATGACATTCAATTATCATTTGTTGCTTTAAAGATTCCACAGATGGGCTACAAAACAGTGTGGTTACGCTCTACTCAAAACAAACTAACAAATGATGATCATTCTTCTGTCTTTAATGGAAGTTGGGAAACATCATATTACCGGATTGAATGGAACGCTAATGGTGAAATTTCTAGATTATATGATAAATCAGCGAGTAGAGAGGTTCTCCTAAAAGGAGAGCTAGCAAACCAGTTCCAGCTGTTTCATGACCAACCAACGTATTGGGATGCTTGGGATATTGATCCTAATTTCAATAGTCAAGAAGCTAACAAGCCAAAGCTACGTTCCGTTGAGGTAGCACTTAAAGGGGAAACTAAGGATGTGCTACGTTTCCACTGGACCGTTTCTGGATCTAACATCTGGCAGGACGTCATCTTTTATCATCATTCATCAAGAATTGATTTTCAAACAAAGGTTGAATGGAAAGAAACACATAAGCTTTTGAAGGTTGCTTTTCCTGTTGATATTCAAACGACAAAAGCGACATATGAAATCCCGTTTGGAGCTATTGAACGAGCAACACATACAAATACTAGTTGGGAGCATGCACAATTTGAGGTGTGTGGTCACAGGTTTGCAGATTTGTCCGAAGGAGCCTATGGCGTAAGTCTCTTAAATGATTGTAAGTATGGCTACGATGTGAAAGGGAAAACAATACGTCTTTCACTTCTGAGAGCACCTAAATGGCCAGATCCAACAGCAGACCAAGGAGAACACCACTTTACGTATTCGCTTTGTCCTCATCAGGGAAATTGGATTGAAGCAAACGTGACAAGAAAGGGATATGAGCTCAATCATCCCATATCAATCTATCACACAGATTGTCATAAGGGTTCTTTACCATCACAAAAAAGCTTCATTCAAACGGATACTACTCATGGAATTATCGATACAGTGAAACAATCTGAAAACGGAAAAGGGATCGCGTTAAGACTTTATGAGTCTAGTGGGAGTAGAGAATCGTTTACAATTCACTCTGATTTCTTAGAAGGAAAAGCATATGAAACGAATTTGTTGGAAGAGAAGCCACAAGAAATAATATCAGATCGCTATTCCTTAGCACCGTTTGAAGTGAAAACCGTTGTATTTGAATAACTACCTTTTGAAGCAGAGGTGAATAGAAAATGAAGTATAAAGATAGTCGTTTACCAATCAATGAACGCGTTGAAGACTTATTGGAGCATATGACGTTGGAGGAAAAGGTAGGACAGCTGAATCAAAAGATGTATGGTTGGGATGCTTATAGGAAAACAGAAAACGGCATTGAATTAACAGAAGCATTTAAAGAGCATGTAGCCCTAGGGAAAGGGATGGGCGCATTGTACGGTCTGTTTCGATCAGATCCTTGGTCAGCTGTAACCTATGAGAATGGCATTCCTACAGAAGATAATGTGAAGGTTTCTAATATGATCCAGCAGTACGTTAAAGAACATACAAGACTTGGTATACCAGTATTACTTTCAGAAGAGTGTCCACATGGACATCAGGCTTTAGATGGAACAGTGATTCCAACAAACATAGGAGTTGGATCTACATGGAATCCCGAACTGATGGAACAGGCTTACCAACATGTGGCTTTAGAGATTCAATCAAGAGGAGCGCACATTGGATTAATTTCAACTTTAGATTTGCTAAGAGATCCACGATGGGGTCGATCTGAGGAATGCTATAGTGAAGACCCTTATTTAGCTTCTAAAATGACAACGGCAGCTGTTACAGGACTTCAAGGAAGAACTGATAAAGAGGAATACCCTAGAATCGCAGCCGTTTTAAAGCATTTCGCTGCTCAAGGAGCTGGTGAAGGTGGATTAAACGCAGGAACAGTTGCGATCGGTGAACGAGAACTACGCGAAATCCATTTGTCTGGTATGAAGGCGGGGGTAGAGGCAGGAGCTTTAGGGTGTATGGCTGCCTATAATGAGATTGATGGAGTTCCTTGTCATGCCAATGCTAGATTGCTTACAGAGATCCTTCGTGAGGAATGGGGTTTTAAAGGGATTGTCATGGCTGATGGAACAGCTGTAGACCGATTAAATCTGATGACTGGGAGCTATGAGAAATCGGGTGCGTTAGCTCTCCAGTCTGGGGTCGATTTAAGTCTTTGGGATGTTTCTTTTACTCAATTAGCAGGTGCTGTGAAGAGAGGTTTTGTCGAGGAACAATATGTTGATGAAGCGGTACGCAGAGTATTAACCTTGAAGTTTTCTCTAGGGTTGATGGATCAAACATTCTCTGAGACGAACAACACAAAGGTAGTGGTAGGAAGTGATGAATTTAAAAAGGTGAACCTGCAAGTAGCTCGTGAATCGATTGTTCTGTTAAAGAACCAAGATCAGATTTTACCATTAAACCGAAAAACGAAAAAAATAGCTGTCGTTGGGCCAAATGCAGATCAAATCTATCACCAGCTAGGAGACTATACGGCCATTCAAGCTCCAAACAAAGGAAAAACAATCTTAGAAGGAATCTTTAATCAAAGTGAAGGTAATGTTTCCTATGCAAAAGGCTGTAGTGTAAGGGGAACGTCTGAAGAAGGCTTTGAAGAAGCGATTCAACTTGCAAGGGAAGCTGATGTGGTGGTAGCAGTCATTGGGGGCAGTAGTGCTAGAAATTTTGACATCAATTTCGATATCAACGGTGCAGCCATTGTATCGGGGAACCCCTCAGATATGGATTGTGGAGAGGGGGTTGATGTTGCAGATCTTACGCTAGGAGGGTTACAGGAGAGATTGATTTATGAACTTTCCCAAACTGGTACGCCAGTTATTGCCGTGTTAATACAAGGGAGACCTCATGCGATTACTCCAATTCTAGAGCATTGCCAGGCGATCATTTGTGGGTGGTATCCAGGTCAAGAAGGTGGAACGGCAATCAGTGAAGTGATATTTGGAGATGTCAATCCAAGTGGGAAATTATCTGTTTCTATACCACGGTCAAGCGCTCAGCTGCCTGTTTACTATAATGCTAAGGAACAGAGTAGCCAGCTTAGGTATCTTGACATGGAGCGTGCGCCACTCTTTTCATTTGGGTATGGGCTCAGCTATACAACGTTTGACTATCAACTGGCTTACTTGTCCAAAGAAAAAATTACTGTTAATGAACTTAACAACGGAAAACGTATTTTCATTTATATTGATATAATAAACACTGGATCGGTAGATGGAGCTGAAGTAGTTCAGCTATATATTAGAGATGTAGAAGCAACTGTGACTAGAAGAACAAAAGTCTTAAGAGGGTTTAAGAAACTCATGCTCTCACCAGGCGAAAGGAAAACGGTCTCTTTAGATATAGGCAAAGAAGATTTGTCTTTATGGAATCACCAAATGAAAGAAGTAATAGAGCCTGGTGTTTTCCATGTAATGGTTGGTGGAAGCTTAGAGTCAACTACTCAACTTGAACTTACAGTCGTAGAGTGACAAAAAAGTTCAAAAATTAATCGGAAAGAGGTATACTTAATACTATATGTAAGGGTTTTCATTAATAGGATATTGTTTTTTTTAGCTAATCACTGGTAGGAGGGGAAAGGATGCTTCGGAAATCGAAAAATAGATCCAAGCTACTTTATAAATATATCATCTCCTACCTTCTTATTTTCCTAGTGCCATTTGTCGTGATGAGCGTTGTTATTTATATCAATGCTGTCTCGAGCTTACGAGAAGAAATAGAGAGCTCAAATATCTATAATTTAGAACAAGTGAGAAATTTAACGGATGACCGGTTGTCCGAACTTGAGACGATTACAACTCGTATTTCATTTGATCCGAGATTGACTCCTTATATGATGGATCATGGATATTATGGTGGAGAAGCGATTAATGAATTAAAGAAGTACAAAGCAAACAGCGCGATTATTGAAGAATTATTTATTTATTTTTATAACGATGAAACGTTATATTCTACAAATGGTTTATATTCAATTGATGCATTAGTGCAGAATAGCAAACAATTGGAGAGGTTAGGTAAAGAAAATATACTTATGGATTTGAATACAGACCTACCTCTAATTCGGACAATTGATGAACTGGAAATTAATTCAGAGACGCATGAGAATTTAATTGTGTATTATCTGCCCGTTAAATTGAATTCAGTTACTCCATATGGCACCGCTATGTACTTTATTGAAGAATCCACACTTATAAGCATGATTCAAAACATTCTTGGGGAAATGGAAGGCAATGTATATGTCTTCGATGAAGGGGGGCAAGTGATTGCTTCTACGATCCTTGATGATTCAATCAGTGCTTCGAATGTAATTTCTTTGTTAAACAATGCAAATGGGATCGACACGATTGGGTTAAACGGTAAGGAGTATTCAACCGTTTCTGTTCAATCGGGTATGAGTGGCTGGACGTTTGTAACGGTTATGGATCCCAATCAATTATTTAGTAAGTTATCTAGTATGAAATACATTGTTGCGTTTTTTCTAGTCGGATTATTTATTGTTGGTTTGGTTTTAGCTGTGATCTTAGGGAAAAATCAATATAAGCCAATTAGAGCTTTATCTGATATTGCAAAAAGAGGGGAAAATGCACCCTCCTCCACTGACGTAAATAACAATGAGAATGAATTAGAAACAATCGGAAGATCTTTTACAACATTATATGAACATCATGAACTATTAAATGAGACGGTTTTCTTACATCAACCTTTTGCGAAGGAGCAGTTTCTACTTAGATTACTAAGAGGATCCTTTAATCATCATAATGAATTGGCGGCAGTGATGGAATCGTTAGATATCTCCATTGATGAAGGACAACACTTTGTGGCTATATTACATTTTGAGGCAGGCTCGTTTTGCGAAGAAAGTATTGGTGAGAAAGATCACCTCATTAAAAAGCTTCAAGAGATCCACTTAGCTAACTCAAAAGTGTATGCAGTAGACCTCCTTTACTCTGATTCCATTGCAATCTTAGTGAGTACTTCAGCCAGCACCATACCGGATATTCATTCTTTAATCGAACAACAAGTAACAATCATACAGACACTCGTAAAGCAAAATTTTGAAAAGCTCCCTACAATCTGTGTAGGGCAGTCCTATCGCTCGTTGGAAAAGGTAAATCGATCCTACATTGAAGCGCTTGCTACTGCTGAGTACAAATTTACGAAACCTCTTGGCAGTATTCTATTTTTTAAAGATATTGGAGAACAATCACATCCGCTTATTGGATATTTCAAAGAAGAGCAAATTAAATTCGTTCAGAGCTTAAAACAAGGCGATGTGGCGGTTGCCCATGAAATGCTGGGAGACATATTTAATGTTTTAGAACAAAAGAATCATTCAATACATGAAATCAAGTGCATTTGCTTCGATCTTGTTAATACTACCCTAAAAACAATCTCAGAAATTGGATGCCAAGATCAGTTCATTGATTTAAATCAACTCGTTGAATTTCAATCAATAGAGGATCTTAAGAGCCAACTAATGAATATTGTTGAAATGATCTGTGAAGAAGTCGAACAAAAGAAGGATAGTCACAATTCCAAGCTTAGAGATGAGCTTCTTTTATTCATTAGAAAAAACTATACATCCTATGAGATCTCGTTAGAGTTTGTAGCCAATCACTTTTATCTATCTGTGTCTTACCTGAGCCGTTTTATTAAAGAACAAACGGGCGTTACTTTTACTCAATTCATACAAGATCTGAGAATTCAGCATGTGAAAAATCAGTTAACAAAAACAGATCAGCCAATTAAAGAAATTGTGGATCAAGTTGGATACAAGGATGTAGCTAATTTCATCCGCAAATTTAAAAAAATTGAAGGAGTCACACCTGGTCAATATCGAAAACTTCATAAATAAGCTATTGTAAGATCAAAAAAGAATATGGAGATAAGAAACATATCGTTACTGATTTAACATATTTTCTGAGAGAACCGCACTGTAGAATAGGCTAAAGCAGAGTTTTAAACAATGAATGAGACAGAGAATATTCAAACCAACATATTGAAGAACCCCCTTCTCCAATTTAAAATTGTAAGCAGTTACAATATTACTTTTTGCTAAAAGAGAGGCGGGTTTGACTATGGAGAAACAAGTCCCTAAATCAATGACAAGCTACATCGAAGAAATGAAAAAGCACTTTACTTCAGATGAAAAAGCGCAAGAGCTATTTAGTCGCTGCTTTGTTAACACATATGATACAACCATCAGGAAACAAAAGGACGGGTCCACATTTGTTATTACAGGTGATATTCCTGCTATGTGGTTAAGAGATTCAAGTGCTCAAGTTCGACCTTACCTTCTTTTAGCAGAACAAGATCCTGACATTGCCGATTTAATCGAAGGGTTAATCCTAAAGCAATGCATGTATATTAATCATGATCCTTATGCAAATGCGTTTAACGAAGATTACAATGGTAACCGGTATCATGAGGATCGTACAGAAATGACCCCTTTAATATGGGAAAGAAAATATGAAGTTGATTCACTATGCTATCCCATTCAGTTAGCTTATTTATTTTGGAAATCAACTGGAAGAACGACGCATCTCAATAAAGAGTTCTTAGACGCTATTCAAAAGATCTTATCTGTATGGCAAACAGAACAACACCATCAAGAAAAATCCCCGTATTATTTTGAACGTGATAACTGTCCTGCCCAAGACACACTGTCTCATCAAGGAAAAGGAACTCCGGTAGCTTACACAGGTATGACCTGGAGTGGGTTTCGACCAAGTGATGACGCGTGTACATATGGCTATTTAATCCCTTCTAATATGTTTGCAGTTGTCGTTTTAAAACATTTGCATGAACTAGCAAAAGAGGTCTTAGAAGATGAACGGTTAGCGGCTGAGGCTATTGAACTAGCAAATGAAATGGATCAAGGAATTCAAACGCATGGGACAGTTCATCATCCTACGTACGGAACCATTTATGCATATGAAGTAGATGGTCTTGGTCATGTAAACCTAATGGATGATGCCAATGTTCCAAGTTTACTGTCTATTCCTTACCTAGGTTATTGTGCGTTTGATGATCCCATTTATCTAAATACAAGAGCATTTATTTTAAGTAAGGAAAATCCTTATTACTTTGAAGGAACTGCTGCAAAAGGAATAGGGAGCCCGCATACCCCTGATCAATATATTTGGCACATTTCACTCGCTATTCAAGGTATGACTACGACTGATCAAAGGGAGAAAGACTACATTCTCTCGTTATTTAAAACAACGGATGCGAATGAAGGCTTAATGCACGAAGGTTTTGATGTGAATAACCCTGAAAGGTTTACCCGGCCTTGGTTTGCATGGGCAAACTCCATGTATAGTGAATTTCTAATGTCCTATTGTGGATATGCAGTAAAAGGAAGTCCGCTCAAGCGATCACTTAAATCAGAAATGAATGGGGGATCTTTAAATGAAAGCAGGAATTAGCACGTACAGCTTATTAGAAGCAATTGAGTCTGGTGAGATGGATATACTTGATGTCTTGCAATGGACGGCTGATCACGGTGGCGAACACGTTGAAATCGTCCCGTACGGTTTTACACTTGTAGATAACGAATCTCTTGCAGCTAAAGTACGGGAGAAAGCGGAAGAGTTAGGTCTTTTGCTATCAAGCTACTCAATGCCTGCTGATTTTGTTAAGGATACAGAGGAAGAGTTTGAGCAAGAAATAGATCGAGTAAAAAAGCACGTTGATCTCTTGCACTCTATGAATATTAGGCATTTAAGACATGATGTCACAGCCTTTACGTTGCCACCTGAAAAAAGGACGATTGAGTATTTTGAGAGAAACCTTCCACGTATGGTAGAAGGAAGTCAGCGAATTGCAGATTATGCAGCAACATTCTCTATTACAACAACAATCGAGAATCATGGGATGGCTGTTCAACATAGTGATAGAGTGCAGCGGGTCTTACAAGCAGTTAACAAACCAAACTTTAAAACCACGCTCGACATTGGAAACTTTATGTGTGTCGATGAAGATCCTCTAGTTGGGGTGACTAAAAATCTACCATACGCTTCGCTTGTGCATGTGAAGGATTTTTATATACGACCTAGTTATGAGGACCCTGGTTCTGGAAAGTGGTTTAAGACGGCAAATGATAACAATCTAAGAGGAGCTATATTTGGTCAGGGGGACCTCCCTGTTAGAGAGCTGTTAAAACGAATTAAACAATCGGGTTATGACGGCTTTTTAACGTTAGAATTTGAAGGTATGGAAGAATGTCGACTAGGAACGCGCATTGGTCTTGATAACTTAAAAAGATTATGGGAAGAGCTGTAACTCTACTATCACAGAAGAAGAGGTGAAGTGCCTAATGCAAATCGCAATTATGACTGAAGCTAAGAACCTCGATTCTTTACGAGACTATTGGTCTCATTATAAAGAGATTCAAGTTGCTGAGACGTTCTCTTTTCAAGGGGAGGAGAGTAGTACTCAGGCTATGCAGGAATTCATTTCAATTCTCCGTTCAAAACGTGTTCAATTTGTTGATCTCTGTATTTTAGATAAGGGAAAAGAAAAGGTGTTACATGCACTTATTGATGAAGAAATCAGTGTGTTAACATGTTATCCAATTGCTGAAACAGAAGCAGCAACCAAATCCCTTCTAAAAAAAGCAACCAGGAATGGTGTGAAAGTGATAAATCGTGATACTGTTCATTTTCTGCCTGAACGTATGCAAGCTCAAACAGAGGTGCAAAAAGGAGCTCTAGGAAACCCAGGTGTACAACGAATTTCAGTTCGCAAAAAATCGTCTAATGCCTTCGAGAGATTGGCAATTGGACAATTTGAATGGATTTCAGAAACATTTGGCGCTGTAAAACGAGTAATGGCTAAGCAAGTTCGGAAAGACCTTTCTGATAACGGATCGATTGAATACTATTCCATTTCGTTAAGGTTGGTAAATGATTCTTTTGTTCATTTAGATCTGTGCTTAATAGATTCCGAAGAGATGCAATCATTTGAATTAACCGGAAACAAAGGCATGCTGAGTTTTCATAGTGAGAACGCCTCACCCATTAGAGTGTTCCATACGGGAGAATTAAATGATTCTCGTGAAAATGTAAACCGTGAGCTATCATACCTTGCTTTAGCCATAAGTAAGGAACAAAACATGTCTTATCAGAGTGAATCCATATTGCATGCGCTCAGGATTCTCGAGGCGACAAAAGAATCCGTACGGTTAAGTCAACCAATTGAAGTGAGGGGTGAATAAGTTGAAGGTCGGTATAATCAGCTTCGCACATATGCATGCAAATAGTTATGCAGCAGCTTTAAATAACCATAAAGAAGCAGAATTAGCTGGGATTTGGGATGCGAATAGTGAACGAGGCCAAGCGAAAGCGAATGAATTTCAATCCACATTCTACGCCTCTCTAGATGAATTGCTTTCATCAAATATTGATGCTGTTATTATCTGTTCGGAAAACGTAAATCACCGTGAACATGTGATCAAAGCAGCAGAGTACCGAAAGCATATTCTGTGTGAAAAGCCAATTGCAACGGAACTGTCTGATGCTATTGATATGATTCAAACGTGCGAACAGCATCAAGTAACTTTACAAGTTGCTTATCCAGTACGTTTCTCCGAGCCTATCCAAGAAATGAACGCGATGATAGGTAGCGGGGAAATTGGAGATGTTCTCGCAGTGAATGCGACCAACCATGGTCAAATGCCAGGTGGATGGTTTGTTGAAAAAGATCAATCGGGCGGAGGTGCAGCAACGGACCATATTGTTCATTTAATGGATCTTCTTAGATGGACCCTGAAGGACGAGGTGGCCTCTGTATACGCTGAATTTGACCGTCGTTTTTATGAGATAGAGGTTGAAGATTGTGGTTTGGTACAGCTGGAGATGGAGTCGGGAGTTGTCGTTACCATAGACCCAAGCTGGTCAAGACCTAAGTCATTTCCAACATGGGGAGATGTTACGTTAGAAATTATAGGAACAAAAGGGGTCCTCTCAGTTGATGCCTTAAAACAGCACTCTGTTTTATATAATGATGAAATCAATCGAATAGAGCGAAAGTCTTGGGCAGCTGATATGGATGAATTACTAGTGGATGATTTTATTGACTGTGTGAAAAATGATAGGGCTCCCTTTATCAGTGGGGAGGATGGGTTAAGAACGTTAGAGGTTGTGAAAGCAGCATATCAATCTGACCAAGAAAAACAATCAATAAAGCTAAATCGGATTACGTATTAACTTAATATGATAGGAGGTTAAAACATGAAGCTAGGCATGAGTTCCTATAGTTTAGTAGGTGCTATCCAGTCTAATGAACTGTCAATTGTTGACGTAATCGATTGGACAGCTGAACAAGGGGGGGAGCATGTAGAAATTGTTCCGATTGGTTTTAATCTAACGGAGTCTGAACATTTAATTGATGAGATCGTTGCGAAGGCAAAAGCATGCAAAATTGATCTTTCAAATTATGCGATAGGAGCGGATTTCTTAAAAGAATCAAGGCATGCGTTTGAGGAAGAAATAAAAAGAGTGAAGGAACAGGTAGACATTGCTAATCGACTTGGTGTGAAGAAGATGAGGCATGACGTATCCTTTAAACCACCCGTACAGGCTACGATTGAGCAATTTGAAAAAGATTTGCCGACCTTAATTGAAGGCTGCCAGATTATTGCTGACTATGCCTCTGACTATGGAATAACAACAAGTATTGAAAATCATGGATTTTATATTCAATCAAGCGATCGGGTTAAACGATTCATTTCTGAAGTAAACCGAGAAAATTTCAAATTAACACTGGATACGGGGAACTTCCTTTGTGTTGATGAGAGTCCTTATGCAGCCGTATCAAATACCGTTCATTTGGCCTCGATGATCCATGTAAAAGACTTTTATGTACGTAAGGCATCAGAGTTTAATCCGGGAGAAGGATGGTTC
The DNA here is from genome assembly GCA_037965595.1 of Alkalihalobacillus sp. FSL W8-0930. Taxonomy (NCBI): domain Bacteria; kingdom Bacillati; phylum Bacillota; class Bacilli; order Caryophanales; family Bacillaceae; genus Alkalihalobacillus; species Alkalihalobacillus sp. FSL W8-0930. The sequence goes on from CP150183.1 coordinate 778,862, forward strand.
CAGACAACGAATCAAAACTACCTAAGAGGTGCGATTACAGGACACGGGGATATTTGCTTGAGAGATGTCTTAAACGTAATAAAGCGCTCAGGTTACGATGGTTTCATCTCAATAGAGTTTGAAGGACTAGAGGAATGTAAGAAGGCTGCGGCGATATCTCTTAATAACGTGAAGAATATGTGGTATGAGTTACCGAATGAAAAAGAAGGGGTGTACATAGGATGAGTGTCATTAAGATTGGGATTATCGGAGCAGGCTCGATTTCTGATATGCACTTTGATTCATATGCCACAAATTCTCAAGTAGAAATTTATGCCGTATGTGACCTCAATCAGTTAAGAGCAGAGGAAAAGGCAATCAAATATGGGGCACAACATGTTATGACTGATTATCACGAGCTGTTAGCTTTAGATGAGCTGGATGCGGTCAGTATTTGTACATGGAACAACTCTCATGCAGAAATTGCTATTAGTGCATTAAAAGCCGATAAACATGTGTTGGTTGAAAAGCCATTATGCAAAACCGTAGAAGAAGCAGAAGCCATACAAAAAGCTGTGAATGAAAGTAATAGGAAGACACTTCAAGTTGGTTTTGTGCGACGTTTTGCATCAAATACTCAGGTATTAAAAACGTTTATTGATGCTGGTGATTTAGGAGATATTTATTATGCAAAGGCTTCATGCTTACGAGTCTTAGGCAATCCTGGTGGTTGGTTTGCCGACCAGGAACGATCTGGAGGCGGTCCGTTAATTGATTTAGGTGTTCACGTCATTGACCTTTGTTGGTATTTAATGGGTAAACCAAAGGTTAAATCAGTGACTGGCAACACATACAACAAGTTGGGGAACAGGGCCAACATCCAAAACAAATCTTATTACAAAGCTGCAGACTTTGATTCGAATAAGAATGATGTAGAGGACTTAGCTAATACACTGATTCGATTTGAAAATGGAGCTTCGTTAATGGTTGACGTTAGTTTTACACTTCATGCTAAAGAAGAGAAGATGGAGATTCATTTATTTGGTGAGCGAGGCGGAGCTCAGATTGAGCCAGCTCTCGAAATTGCTACTGAGAAGCACAATACAATGTTAAATTTGGTTCCTCAAATGGATAGTCGGACATTTGATTTTGCAAAAGGCTTTCAAGATGAGATTAATCACTTTGTAGAGTGTGTACAAGGGAAGCAAGAAACAATTAGCCCCGTTGAGGATGGTGTTGAGATCATGAAGATTTTGACCGCTATCTATGACTCTAGTAAAACAGGTGCAGAGATTCAATTTTAAAGCATTTCTACAGACGTTTAATTGGATAAGGAGGCAGCCTGATGAGTAATCTTGATCTAGCAATTCCTTCGCCACAACAGGTAGCTTGGCAAAACTTAGAGCTTGGACTATTTGTTCACTTTGGCTTAAATACATTCTTAAATCAGGAGTGGGGAGACGGAACCGATTCCCCACAGGTCTTCAATCCCACCTCCTTAGATGCTAAGCAATGGGTCAAAGTAGCCAAGGATTTGGGTTTTAAGTACTTTATGCTAACGGCAAAGCATCATGATGGGTTTTGTTTATGGCAAACAGAAACAACCAATTACTCAGTGAAAAGCAGCCCTTGGAAGAATGGAGAAGGGGACGTAGTGAGAGAATGCGCAAATGCGTGTGAGCAACTTGGAATGCCCTTTGGACTCTATATCTCTCCTTGGGATCGACATGAGCCTTGCTATAAAGATAAAGATGCCTATGATTCGTTTTATTGTAAACAGCTAACGGAGTTACTCACAAAGTATGGACCTATTATTGAAGTATGGTTTGATGGTGCCGGTTCTGAAGGGCGAGAATATAACTGGGAACGAATTATTGGAACTGTGAAGAAATATCAGTCTGATGCAATGATTTTTAATATGGGCCAGCCAACAATCAGATGGGCTGGAAATGAAGATGGCATTGCTCCAGACCCTTGCTGGAACTCAAGACAAACTTCTAAAATAAGTTTGTTCTCAAAAGAAGAATCAACCTGGTTGCCTGGAACTCCTGAATGGCTACCAGCGGAGTGTGATGTGCCAATTAGAGGAGATCATTGGTTCTGGCATGAGCATGATGAGGAGAGATTGAGATCAGTTGGTAATTTGTTAGAGATTTATGAGAAGTCTGTTGGGCGAGGAGCAAATCTATTATTAAACGTGGCCCCAGATCATCATGGACTTATCCCTGAAGTAGATATTGAACGTCTTAATGAATGGAAAACTAAGATCAACCAAGCTTATACGAAGCCAGTAGCTTCATCCTCAGGCAGTGGGTACGAGCTAACACTTGAGCTTGGTAAAGACAGTAAAATAGGTGCAGTAATTCTTAAGGAAGAGATCCGAATAGGTGAAAGAATCCGGTCATATAAAGTCGAAGCCTTGCTTCATGAGACCTGGCATACTGTAACTAAAGGGTCAGCCATTGGACATAAGCGAATACACAGATTTCAAGCAATTGAGACCAATAGGCTTCGTTTAACGATTGACGAAACCGTAGGAAAACCAGAAATAATTGAATTCTCTGCTTTTATTTCTGTGAATCTACAAAACAATCAATGACATTAAATGCCTTCATGCTATACTAACAAAAAGGAGGGGTGTCACATGTTCGGAATCCATCAAATGTGAACGCTTTACTGATTTATCTTTTTTGACTCTGTATTGATAAGAATTTAATCAAAAAAGATAAATGAGGAGAATGTGATTATGGATAAAAAAATGCTAGAAACAAAGGTAGACGCAAAGCAAAAAGAGATTGAATTTTCAGGTACTGTGTTAGTAAAGACAAAAACGGATACGTGGACAAAGAGCTATGGTTGGTTAAATCGTGCGGAGAAGATACCAAACACAGACCAAACACGCTATGGTATAGCATCTGGATCAAAACCGATCACAGCTGCAGCTATTAGCTTGTTGATGGATCAGGGGAAACTGACGCCAGACGATCGATTCATTGATCTTGTAGACCACTCGTTTCCACACTTTGATCAAACAATCACCATTCATCAATTACTTACTCATACATCCGGAGTGCCGGATTATTTTGATGAAGATGTAATGGATGATTTCGAAGAGCTTTGGGTGAAACACCCGATGTATCTTATTCGAGAGTTAAGCGACTTTCTTCCATTATTTCAGGATGAGAAGATGAGGTCAGAGCCTGGCACACAATTTCACTACAATAATGCAGGGTATATTCTGCTTGGACTTGTAGTAGAGAAAGTAAGTGGGGTTCCGTTTGATCAATTTGTTCAAAAACAGATCTTTGATCCTCTAGGTATGAACGATTCGGGTTACTTTGAACTTGACTCATTACCAGAACGGACGGCTTTAGGATATATTGAAAAGCCAGACGGTGGCTATCGTACCAATGTCTATAGTTTGCCGGCTAAAAGCGCTTCTGATGGTGGCGTGTTTGTCACGGCAGGGGATATGCAAATCTTTTGGGATGCAATTGTAGGTTATAAGCTTTTAAGCGAAGAAGCAACCAAGCGCTTTCTGACTCCTCACGTGGAGGAAGACGATGGATTCTTTTATGGATATGGTCACTATATGGAGGTAGATCAATCCATCATTCGTCGCCACATCATGATGGGTTATGACCCAGGTGTTAACTTCAGGGCAGCGTTCTTCCCTCAATCTGGTGTGAACATTATTGTTTGTTCAAACCTGTCAGACGGAGCTTATGAGATCATTACAGAAGTACAGGAAATGCTTGAATGATAAAATAAGAAAAGCCCCTGCTCACTGTTTTTAGTGAGCAGGGGCTTTTTGTCATTAGTTTGTTTCTATGCTGCTTTCCACATGATCGATACCAGCTGTTGTAATCTCTAGGCATAGGTTATCGCGGCCTTGTCTTTCTGTATGGATCAGGCCTTTGTCTTCAAGATACTTATAAGCTAGTTCTTCCTCAACCTTTGTATCAGTGACAGTAATCGTCATCGGTTGTCCCGTGTGATTAAAATGATGCTGATACAAACCCTCTAATAATGTGTCACGAAGCTTCTTTCTTTCTTTGATGGCTTCCAAAAGTGATCTCCTCCTAAATGTTCTTATGATTGCCATTCCCCGTGAGATTTTATATCAAACTGAATTTTTAATATTTATCTGGAAATTTGTTTTTTCGTCAAAGTGTCACCATTCAATGTCAGCATCATATGGTACATAAGGCTATATAAAGTAGGGGGAACATGAATGGGACATTCCTTCAAATCAGGAGCGTTGTTTTTTATCGTAGTCATTATTTTTATCTTGTTTAGTATCGGCGCTGGTCGATCTGATTCAACTTTAGGAAGTGATGAGATCATATCAACTTAAGTGGAGGGCTTAGTGAATGGGTAAGGACAACAATCAATATGACGGCATGTTTTCAAATTATAGTTTGTCTCCACAACAAATCGCTGTAATTACCGGTATTTTATTAGATGCTCTGGTTGTTCAAGCCGTTTTAGTTGATAACAATCAACGAGTGGAGATTGTGCTTGAGGGGCATTTATCTGAAAAAGGAAAAGTAAATTCAGTGGTTAATGACATTTATCACATGAAGTTTGGTGAGATCTTTAATGGGTTTCCAAGAAAATAGAATGGATAGAAGAAGCTTCCTCAGGATACCCTTAACATGTCCTGAGGTTTTTTACATAATTCAATCTAGTTTAGGAATAAGTTGACGGAATAGGGGTATTAAACATCTTAACGAAGTCGCGTCCTCATACGTTCCAGTGAACCCCTTTCATTATGAAACGATGACTAGTATACTAAATGTGGACGAGAAAAATGAATGTTCTTGTCTCTAAAAGGAAGGTCAAAAATGAATAAGAGAACCATTCAAGCTGAAATGTCTAGTTTTGTAGGCAAATTGTTAAGAGATAACTTTGGTAAAGGTCCATCCTCTGTGTACGTATCGATTAAAGAACCCTTTATTACGATGCATTTAAGAGAATTCCTCTCACCAATGGAACGTGTCTTAATGGCTCAAAACAAAGATTTAAAGGTGGAAGAGATTAGAGATCTATTGATGAATGAACTTCTTCCTGAAATCAAAGCTACACTCTATGCTAATCATAATCTGAAAGTATCAGAGTTATACTACGATTGGTCTTTACATAATCGCTCTGGAATTATTATTGGTGTGATTGATGATAACAAGGATCAAGCCGCTCACATGCTGGAGGACTATCCAAATAAAGCCGCCATCCATAGAGAAATTGAACAGGTGAGCAAACAGGCTGAAAAATTACCAGATGCAGTCAATTCGTGTTATCTGAATGATCGAACATTGATTGTAAGACGCGAGGGAATTCTGGTTCGTATTGAAAAAGAACTGATTCGTGGAGGCTTCATCGAGCCACTAAAACTAACGAAACGTCATTTAGAAAAGAGTCTTCTCGAAACCGGAGACTTTAACGATATGTTGAATGCTGAAATCATGGACATCTTTGTTGACTGGGATTTCATTGAAGATATAAGTTATATTGTATTTATTTTAAAGCCAATTCAAAATCAAGGTAGCAACGATTCAGACAATTAGTGCTGAACGTAAGCCGAAAGGGAGAATTCTCCTTTTCGGTTTTTTTTTATGAAGAAAGGGGAACATTACTATGAAATATCTAATTGATACAACGCAGAAACTTATACACAGGTCCTCCTTCGTCCGTGATTCTTGTGCATTTCATACGACGACACTTGAAAGCAGAGAAAGTACTCATAGTGAGGCGTATGTTCAGAAGCTCATTAATGAACAGAACTATAAAAAGTGTGAGCGATGTTATTCGACTATCTATAGAAGAGACTTCTAGAAAGGAATCTGTATGTTTGGCTTATATGATTTATTTAGATTAATAGTTGCAGCGATTGTGATCCTTCCGATTACGTCAGTCATAAGAGAATCAGGTTACTATTTAGCTGTTACAATCCTCGGTGCCAAAGAAAAGAAATTGATTGTTGGAAGCGGACCAATCTTATTTTCATTGCCAACAATTGAAGTAAGAAGATATTTCTTTATGTATAGTTGGATCGAGTACGAGGAACTGAATCCAAAGAATCGTTTTTGGCATGGGTTTATTTATGCATCACCCATCATCGGTCCCCTTCTCCTAGGGCTTGCAATAAATATGATGCTAGCAAATGGTGTCATTGAATCAAACGTGTTTTGGAGTACATTCCTCTTTTACATCTTCTATTATATCTTCTTTGATGTGATTCCGGTTTATTTACCAGATGGGCAGCCAACAAATGGACGGGCGATCTTTGATTTAATCTGGCATGGAGAGCGCTCTGATTACAAAAAAGCAAGACTCGAGAAAGAGAAAGAAGAACAAGAGAACAAATCTGAAGAAGACTCTGCTAAGAATTCCGAAAAAGAAGGATATACTGAAGCTCAGGAAGAAACGATCGAGAACCGTGACCGTGACCAAGAGACAAGGGAAGACCACACAGACCCCTCTCATAACCAATCATCTTCTGATAGTGAATCAAACAAAGGCTATACAGAACAACAGGAGGAGACGATTGAAAATCGTGATCGAGATCAAGAAGAACGCTCTGACCATACAGAACCAGAGAAAAAAGACTAGGTATCTCTATTCATATATGTTAGACTACTGGTATATTTAACCAAGTAGAGCGTGGAGGTGAGAGCTTGATCATCGTTAATGATCGTTTAACCTTGAAACCCTTAAAGGATGAAGATATGCATCCGTTTTGGGCGCTTGCTTATAAGGATAAGAATCCAGAATGGAAGAAGTGGGATGCTCCTTACTATGAGCATCAAGCTATTACATACGAGGACTTCATGAAGAAGGTAAGTACTCATTATCTTGAGCAGGAAGATGTGTACGGAATATTTGAGAATCGGCGTTTAATTGGCACGGTTTCTTACTACTGGGAGCATAAGCCGTCTAATTGGCTTGAGGCAGGAATTATTATCTATGATTCTACTCTATGGAATAAGCAGTACGGAACGCCATGTTTTAAAGCCTGGATTACGCATTTATTTGAGACTCTGTCATTGGTTAGAGTAGGTTTCACAACCTGGTCAGGAAACAAGCGAATGATGAGGCTCGGAGAGAAGCTGGGGATGACACTCGAAGCAAAACTTCGAAACTGTCGATTGTATCAAGGCGAGTATTATGATTCCATTCGCTACGGTGTCTTAAAAGAAGAATGGTTTAACTAAAAAGAGTCGCCAACTCATTGTGCGATTCTTTTTCGTATATTTAGAGGGGGGAAGAGTGGATGGGTTTAGAGATGAGAAAAAGCTGTGAACGCTGTAACAAAGCGCTTAAAGATCATTTGATTGCCTACATTTGTGTACATGAATGTACGTACTGCAAAGATTGTACAAGCGAAGTTAAGAATATTTGTCCTAACTGTAATGGAGAGCTTGTACGCAGGCCAAAACCGCCGATACATCAACACGTTTAAGTTTAGTCGAGTTTAACCATATGACATTTGTCATACGGCTCATATGATAAGTACTACTTACGCTTTTTCCCGAATGCACTTATAGTTACGTTATAAGTAAGTGACGGAGGAGACTGATATATGACTCACACTGACCACATTCAAAAAACAAAAAAGTTAACACAACAAGTACTTCAATATGCTAAAGGTGAGAATAAAAGTAGTATTATACAACTAATGAATACATTTATCCCATTTATTGCTTTATGGGTAGGCGCATACTTCTTAATGGAGGTTTCGTATCTTCTATCGCTTCCACTTATTGTAGTGGCAGCTGGATTTCTCATTCGAATCTTTATTATTTTTCATGATTGTTGTCATGGATCGTTTTTTAAAAACAAACAAGTGAATCATATTCTTGGAACGCTAACAGGTGTCTTGACGCTGTTTCCTTATCTACAATGGAAGCGGGATCATTCGATTCATCATGCAACAAGCAGTAACCTAGACAAACGCGGAACTGGTGACATCTGGGTAATGACGATTAGTGAGTATCAGGAAGCTTCTAAAAGAGAGAAGTTGATGTATCGACTGTATCGTAATCCATTGGTGATGTTTGGACTTGGACCTGTTTATTTATTCTTACTTAAGAATCGATTTAATCGAAAAGAAGCACCGCGCAAAGAGCGGATCAACACCTATGTAACAAACCTATGTATTGTCTTTTTAGCTACTGGTACGTGTCTGCTTGTTGGCTGGCAGGCGTTTCTAATGATCCAACTTCCAATCTTCTTTATTTCTGGGATGCTAGGCATTTGGCTTTTCTACGTACAACATACCTTTGAAGATACGTACTTTGAGGAAGACGAAAATTGGGATTATGTAAAAGCGGCTGTTGAAGGAAGCTCATACTACAAACTACCTCCACTATTGCAGTGGCTAACTGGGAATATTGGCTATCACCATGTGCATCATCTTAGCCCAAGAATTCCGAACTATAAGTTAGCAGAGGCTCACAATAAGACCGAGCAATTAAAAAATATTCCAACGATCACTTTACGAACGAGTCTCACTTCTTTAAAATTCAGACTCTGGGATACAGAAGAAAAACGATTTGTTGGTTATAATGTACTAAAACAAGTTTCTCAGAGTACAGTGAACCGTTCTCTAACATGATAGGATGATTACTATGCTAGAAAAAATGCAGAAATTTAATCTTCATACCTATAGTGGAATATCGCCTTATATCTGGGCGGTATTCTTTGTTCTTCCGTTCTATTTTATTTTTCAATTTTCATTTGAAGTAGATATCATTTCAAGTGTCATCCTAGTCGTTAGCTTTTTCATCTTCTATCGAATTGCCTTTCTTTCTAAGGGATGGCTTGTCTATGTATGGCTCTTTCTTTTAATGGGTATCTCGACCTCGACCATTCTTTTATTCGGCTACACCTTTTTTGCCTTTTTCATCGCTTACTTTATTGGTAATATAAGGGACAAGCGATCGTTTTATTTGTTATACTTTATTCACTTAGTCGCTACATCATTTGCGATTAACTATGGAATTATTAATGAACCAAGCTTATTTTTACCACAGCTGGCATTTGTTATTATTGCCTGGATTAGTGTTATCCTTCTGCCGTTCAGCACACATAATAAAAACGAGCGTGATGTGCTTGAGCATAAGCTTGAGAATGCGAATGAGCAATTATCTGAGCTAATCAAGGTTAAGGAACGTCAACGAATTGCAAGAGATTTGCATGACACACTTGGGCAAAGCCTTTCTATGATTGGACTTAAGAGTGAGCTAGCCCGAAAGTTGATCTACAAAGATCCGGAACAAGCTGCAATAGAAATTAAAGAGGTCCAGCAAACAGCCAGATCCTCATTAAATGAAGTAAGAAAGTTAGTTTCATCGATGAAGGGCCTTCGATTAAGGGATGAACGAATGTTATCAGCTCAGATGCTAAAAGCTGCGCACATCGACTGGAGCTGGCATGAGGAAGACACAGATCTAGTATCTAACATCCAATTAATTACGGAGAACATCTTAGCCATGTGTTTAAAGGAAGCTGTCACAAATGTGGTGAAGCATAGTAACGCAACAAGCTGCGAAGCGTCTATTCAGACGAATCAAGGCCAACTTCTCCTGATTGTAAGAGATAACGGGACATTTAAAAAGACAGAGAATGATCTTGAGAAGGGTAATGGCCTTGTAGGGATGAGAGAGCGCTTGGAATTTGTAGATGGCAGCCTTGAAATTAACTCTGAAAATGGAACAGAGCTTCGAATTCAAGTGCCATATGATATTAAAATAATCTACAAGGATGGGAATTCATGATAACAATCTATATAGCCGAAGACCAACAGCTGTTGCTTGGTGCACTTGAAGCATTGCTAAACCTTGAAGATGATATGAAGATTGTTGGGAAAGGAAAGACAGGACAAGAAGCCGTTGATTTTGTGAGTCAGCACCAGCCGGATGTGTGCATCATGGATATTGAAATGCCGACAAAAACAGGGCTTGAAGCTGCGGAAGAATTAAAGCTTCTTGAATTTGATACGAAGGTTGTTATTCTTACGACGTTTGCACGGTCCGGGTATTTTCAACGTGCTCTTCAAGCGGGCGTAAGTGCCTATTTACTAAAAGATAGCTCAAGCGACGAGCTTGCTCAGGCCATTCGACACGTAGTTATAGGGAAGCGTGTGTATGCGCCTGAATTAATGGATGACGTCTTTCGCGAGACAAATCCGTTAACTGAACGAGAGAAAGAAGTTCTTTCATTAATTGCAGAAGGAAAAAGCACAAAAGAAATATCTGCCGAACTTGACCTCAAGCTCGGAACGGTGAGAAATTACGTCTCTGTTATTTTAGAAAAGCTAGATGTAAAAAATCGCATCGAAGCAGTGACACATTCAAAAGAAAAAGGCTGGTTTAACTAGTCACCTTACTCACCACGAGCAGCAGCATCGGCAATGACTGTGACGCGCGGGTGTCGTTTTAAAATGGATGCAGGAACAGCTTCTGTTTCTTCTCCGTGTAAAAGGTGGTGCAAGGCATCCTTCTTGCTCTGACCAGAGATTAACAACAGAATTTCTTTGCTTCTCATGATACTTGCGATACCCATCGTAATGGCGTGGGTCGGAACCTCTGCAAGAATGTTGAAGAATCGTGCGTTTGCCTTACGAGTTGTTTCCTCAAGCTTTACAATATGAGTGGTGGACTGAAAATCAGTTCCCGGCTCGTTAAAGCCAATATGTCCATTACTTCCAATCCCAAGAATTTGTATATCAATTCCCCCATGAGAATAGAGAGCATCTTCGTAAGCTGCACATGCGACTTCTGGTTCCTTGATATTACTTTCTGGTATGAAAACCCGCTCGTCCCGTATATCAATGTGTTCGAAAAGCTGCTCTCTCATATAGGTGTGGTAGCTTTTGGGGTGGTCATATGAGAGACCAATGTATTCGTCTAAATTAAATGACGTGACTTCTTGATATGACGTTTGGTTTTTTTTGTGATCTTCTACTAATTGCTCATATAGACCAACTGGTGTTCCTCCTGTTGCAAAGCCAATATTTATAGCAGGGTTCTGTTTTAAATGCCTGAGTACATACGCTGCAGCTTTTACACTCATATCCTCGTAATCCCGTGCTTTAATGATTTGCACCCGTAATTCCTCCTTCTTGTACATACGCACATTTGCCCTGGCAAAAAGTCATAACGACTTCATTTGATTGACCTAAAATAACAAGGTCTGCATCTTTCCCAACAGAAATACTTCCCTTTTGATCGTAAACGTTTGCTTGCTTTGCTGGATTTACAGACGCCATTTGTACAGCCTCTTCTAAAGAGCATCCAGAAAAATTCATCATATTTTTAAGCGCTTGATTGAATGTGACCACACTTCCTGCTAACGTTCCATCACTTAACAAGGCTTCTCCTTCCTTCACATTGACAGATTGACCTCCCAAATCATATGATCCGTCCGGCAATCCCTTGGCTCTCATCGCATCCGTGATAAGTAGTAACCCCTCAGAACCTTTCTGTTTAAAGGCTAACTTCACAATCTCAGGCCGAACATGAATTCCATCTACAATCAACTCTGCTTTAAGTGAATCGTGTAGGAACGAGGCTCCTACAACACCAGGCTCTCGGTGGTGAACTCCACTCATCTGATTAAAAAGATGAGTCACCTGACTAGCGCCTTTCTCCATCGCTTCATCAACCTCATCGTATGTAGCATTTGAATGGCCGATTGATGGATTAATCTTTTGTTCGTTTAGGTAAGTAACTAACTCTAAGCCACCTTCCATCTCAGGAGCTAACGTAACGATTTTAATAGAGTTTCTTGATAGAGAATGCCATTTTTTAAATGTATCTATACTTGGTGGAACGATATGTTCAACTGGCTGTGCTCCCGCTTTAACAGGATTTACAAAGGGGCCTTCAAGGTGGATTCCAAGAATTTCAGCCTGGCCAGGTTGTTGATAGGAGTGAATATATTCACCGACATGGAACAGAGCCGCCTCAATGGCCGGAGAACTTTGTGTCATTGTTGTTGCAAGGAAGCTGGTTGTTCCTTCCTTTGGAAGATTTATTGCAAGGGTCTGCAAGGCTTCAGAGGTCGCATCCATTGCATCTGCACCATATGCACCGTGGATATGAATATCGATGAAACCAGGTATCAACTTGTAATCAGATGGGAGTTCAATCAGTTGAACATCAGTAGAAAGCAAATCTAACTCATTGATTGAGCCAAATGCTGCAATACGTTGGTTCTCGATTAGCAAGTAACCGGATTGGATGATTCCGTCTTCAGTGTAGACATTCATTCCTTTTAGGATGATCGGTTTTTGAGTTTGTTGCATCATACATGTCTCCTTATTTTCCATAATCTAAAAATAAAAAGGATCAATGAGAGGAAACCATTTTATTTGTTTCAAGCTTTTAGTATTGTTAAGAGATATCCCTTTTAAACATAACATAGTTATAATTTATGAGTGAGGTAGAATGTAAAAAAAGAATTGAAGGAGATACTGCGATGATGAATTATCTTCAAAGAATAGGGCGTTCTTTAATGCTGCCGGTAGCCGTCCTTCCAGCTGCCGCCATTTTAATGGGAATTGGATATTGGATTGATCCAACTGGATGGGGCTCTGAAAATGTGTTTGCGGCCTTTTTAATTATAGCTGGTGAATCTATTATTGAGCATATTCCTATTTTATTTGCAGTGGGTGTCGCTTTAGGAATGTCGAAACAAAAAGACGGGGCTGCTGCACTTAGTGGACTGGTTGCCTATTTGGTCATTACAACATTGCTTTCAACAGAATCTGTAGCGTTAATTCAAGGAATTGAAGTAGAGAACGTGAATATGGCTTTTGGTAATATTGAAAATGTATTCATCGGTATTATATCAGGAATCATTGCTTCTATTATGTTTAATCGTTTTAGCCATGTTCAACTACCAAGTGCCCTTGCATTTTTTAGTGGGAAGCGATTGGTTCCGATTCTCACATCAGCTGTTATGATTCTTGCATCTGTATTTTTTTATATGGCATGGCCAACTGTTTACAACGGACTCGTTGCTTTTGGAGAGTCTATAAGTACATTAGGAGCAGTGGGTGCAGGTATTTATGGTTTTGTAAACAGACTGCTCATTCCCATTGGGCTACATCACGCGTTGAATGGTGTCTTCTGGTTTGACCTTGCTGGGATCAATGACATCGGAAACTTTTGGTCCGGTACAGGAGTGAAGGGTGTTACAGGTATGTACCAAGCGGGATTTTTCCCAATTATGATGTTTGGGATACCTGCAGCTGGTCTAGCGATGTACCATACTGCTAAAACAAACAAGAAAAAGGTTGTCGCTTCACTTATGCTAGCTGGCGGGTTTGCAGCTTTCTTAACTGGAGTAACTGAGCCAGTTGAATTTGCCTTTATGTTTGTTGCGCCATTGTTATATGTTGTCCATGCACTCTTAACAGGATTGTCTTTTGCCATTGCAGCGTCCTTTGAATGGACAGCTGGATTTGGGTTTAGTGCGGGATTAATTGATTTTGTCTTAAGCTCACGATTACCGATGGCCAACCAACCGTATATGTTACTGCTTCAAGGTCTTTTCTTCTTCTTGTTATACTACTTTATTTTTAAATTCCTAATTTTAAAATTTGATATTAAAACGCCTGGTAGAGAAGAAGAGGAAGTAGAAGATGTGGCTCCTACAGAAGAACCTTCTACTGACCGAAACCAATCATTTAACGAAATGGCTACAAGGATTTACGAGGAATTAGGTGGACAGAGCAACGTCACCTCGATTGATAATTGTGTCACGAGACTAAGGCTAGAAGTAGAAGATCCCTCAATCATTGACTCATCAAAACTAAAAGCCATCCATGGCGTATCAGGATTCATCGTTACAGGGAAAACCAGCGTTCAAGTTGTTGTCGGAACGCAGGTTCAATTTGTTGCTGATGAAATGAAAAAGATAAGTAAGGAATAAGCTGGCTCCTATAAGAGGCTGGGACATAACTAAAATCAATTAGAAAATGGCGGATGATTCGATTGTAGAATCATTCGCCATTCTTGGTTTTAATAAAACTAGCGGAGGGAGAACCCGAGACTCCTACGGAACAGGACGCGGTGAAGACACTGTAGCGGCGCCCTTTCCGCGGAGGGGGCTGAGGCCGTTCCCGTGGAAAGCGAGGGATTTTCCCAGAGCGGATTTTTTGATCTATTCGTTTTTGACTCGCTTCATCAATGTTATGTCTCGGCCTCTTCTTTCAGTGACATCGTTTGAGATAAGAGAAGGTCTAGTAGTACAATAGAACAAAAGAAATGAAAAAGGAGTGGAGAATGATGAAGAAGCTTACGATCGCAAGCATTCCTGGAGACGGAGTCGGAAAAGAAGTTGTGCCTGAAGCACAAAGAGTATTGAAAGCGGTATCTGAATTGCATGGTGGGATTGAGTTTCAATTTTCCTCCTTTCCTTGGAGCTGTGAATATTATCTAGAACACGGAACAATGATGCCTGAAGATGGCTTAGAGCAATTAAAGGACTTTGATTCTATTTTTCTAGGGGCGGTGGGGAACCAGAATCTTGTTCCGGATCACGTATCATTATGGGGACTACTTATCAACATTCGCCGTGAGTTTGAGCAAGTGATTAATGTTAGACCAGCTAAAGTACTCGACGGAGTGAGGTCCCCACTTGTGAACCCTAAGGATTTTGATCTGTTAGTTGTTAGAGAAAATAGCGAGGGTGAATACAGCTCCATTGGTGGAAGAATCCATCAAGGAGAGGACGAGATTGCCATCCAAAATGCAGTTTTCTCCAGACGAGGCACCGAACGCGCTATGCGTTATGCCTTTGAGCTAGCCAAATCAAGACGCGGACATGTGACTAGCGCAACAAAGTCGAACGGGATTGTGTACTCCATGCCATTTTGGGACGAGGTGTTCCAGGAGGTTAGTCGGGACTACCCATCGATACAAACAGAATCACAGCATATTGATGCCCTAGCTGCTTTCTTTGTCACACGACCTGAGAAGTTTGATGTTATCGTAGCCTCTAATTTATTTGGAGACATTTTAACCGATATTGGTGCAGCGATTATGGGGAGTATTGGCGTCGCTCCTGCAGCAAACATCAACTTAAACGGTAAGTATCCATCGATGTTTGAGCCCGTTCATGGATCTGCACCTGATATCATAGGTAAGGGCATTGCTAATCCAATTGGGCAAATCTGGACTGCTAAAATGTTACTTGATCATCACGGGGAAACCGAGCTGGGTGAACATTTACTACACTCGATTGAACAGGTAACGAGTAAGGGAATCATTACGCCAGACATTGGCGGAGGTCATTCAACAACGGAAGTGACGAATGAGATTATTAAGACGTTGCAAAAGAAAACCATTTAATAACTTTAAAAGAAAGTAAAACCCTTAGGACGGCTGTAAGGCGCTATCAGGGGTTTCTTTCTTTTCGAAACCTTTGAAAAAAGAAAATGAGTTTTCGGTTGAAAGTTAAAACCAGTTATTGAATACTTATAGAATAGATAGATTTGTGTGAAAAAGGGGAGAATTCTATGACACAGTTAAAACGTATTGCAGTATTCTGCGGATCAAGTACCGGGACGGATCCGGTTTACATGGAGGAGGCAAGCAAATTAGGGACATTGCTTGCAAATAGAGGGATTGGTCTTGTCTATGGAGGCGCTCAAGTAGGCTGCATGGGTGCGGTTGCGAACGCATGCTTGGCAGCTGGTGGTGAAGTGATCGGAGTGATACCGGAGAAATTAATGAATGTTGAACTTGCTCATAGCGGATTAACAGAGCAGCATGTCGTGAAAACGATGCACGAACGAAAAGCGATGATGGCTGATTTGTCTGATGCCTTTATTGCATTACCTGGAGGGGCGGGAACTTTAGAAGAATGGTTTGAAGTCTTTACGTGGTCGCAGTTAGGCTATCATTCTAAGCCGTGTAGCTTCTTAAATGTAAATAACTTTTATCAGCCACTGCTACAAATGATGAATCATACAGTTGAGCAAGGATTTATGAGACCGGCTTATCAGGATCTGATTATTTCCGAGACAAATGCAACGGACTTGTTACACAGGTTGGAAACCTTTCAACCACTTGAAATCTCTAAGTGGGGAAACTAATGGATCCGTCCTTCGATCGGAAAAAGGAACCAATTATAATCGAAGATCCAAAGGATTACTGGCAGATCAAAGCTCAAGCAGAGAAGGACCATTTGTTTGAGCTTCTGCGTTACGGTCATTTAGTAGAAATTGAACATATCGGGAGCACGGCTGTACCTGGATTAGCAGCAAAGCCAGTCATTGATTTGATGGCAAAGGTAAAGGATTTTAGCAAGATAGATCAGATTATTGACATTTTGCAGAAAAACAGTTGGATTCACATCCCGGCTTTAGAAGGCGAAGAAGAATGGCGGAAGTACTTTATCAAATTACATAACAATAAACGAGTGGCTCATCTCCATATCGTTGAAGAAGATTCAGAGAAATGGGACGAGCATATCTCTTTTCGAGATGCCCTGCGTAGCACTCCTACACTCGTCAAAGAGTATGCCGAGTTAAAGAAGAAGTTAGCTTCTCAGTTTACTTATAATCGAGAGCAATATACGAGTGGAAAATCAGCTTTTATTCAATCGGTACTGAACAGACGACATAATTGATACAAAACAACAGAGACAAAGGGGGAGCCTAAAATGAAGAAAGAAAGTATTTATAAACGTCTTCAACTCACGCATCCCATCATTCAAGCTCCAATGGCAGGTGGGATTTCTACACCTGAACTAACGGCAGCCGTTTCCAACCATGGGGGCCTTGGAACGATTGCTGCAGGATATCTGACACCTGAAGCTCTTCGTGAACACATTCAAGAAGTCAAAAAGAAAACGGACCACTGGTTTGGAGTCAATGTTTTTGTCCCTTCTACCTATCAAGTTGAAGACTGTGCCTTACATACATCCAAGACATTACTACATCCAATCCATCAAAGTTTAGAGATTGAGCAGGAAGAGGTTTCCTTACCCAAGTCAGAGGAAGATTTTCGAACGTATCAAGCTTTAATTGATGTCATCATTGAAGAGCGTGTTCCAGTATGTACCTTTACTTTTGGTATCCCTTCGCACTCGATTATTGAGCGTTTAAAGCGACACAATATCGTGGTTATCGGCACAGCGACCACTGTAAAAGAAGCCATTGAGATTGAACGAGCAGGGCTTGATATGGTGATCCTGCAAGGAAGTGAAGCAGGAGGACATAGAGGCACATTTCTACATACAGAGGAAGAAGGCTTGATTGGCTTGATGGCACTGATCCCTCAAGCCATTCGTCTCATTCATATTCCGATTATTGCAGCCGGTGGAATTATGGATGGACGTGCACTGATGGCTGCCAGATGCTTAGGGGCGGATGCCGTTCAAATGGGAACAGCCTTTTTAACATGCACAGAAAGTGGAGCCTCAGATATTCATAAAAAAGCCATTACAAAAGCAACCGATAGTCAAACCATTTTAACAAGTGTGTTCTCCGGGAAAAAAGCGAGAGGAATCAACAATACGTTTATTCGAGTCATGCAAAAACACGAGGAGGACCTACCGGCGTTTCCTATTCAACACATACTCACTAAGTCCATTCGTCAGGAATCGATGAAGCAGAAGAATCGCGAATACATGTCCCTATGGTCTGGTCAAAGTCCAATGCTTGCAACCGTTCAAACAGCTGGAGAGTTGATTGAACGTGTCATGGAAGAAGCGGAAGAGGTATGGAATGGTGTCTAATTCCGACGATAAAACCAAAGTGGTGATTTTAGGAGTCGGGCATGCCAATCAACTTGTCTCTAAGGCTTGTCAACCGGCAGTCTATCGCGCTTTTTTTGACAGGGTTCAACCTGATGTGATTGGTGTGGAACGGGAGCCAGCGGCCTTTTTGAGATCAGATTTCTACGAATTTACTCATGAACAGCAACATATTATTATACCTTATGCAGAAAAGAAACAATGTACCGTTCGACCATTTGATTGGAATCCATCAATGGAAGAACAAAAACTAGCTTGGGGAGTAGCAGATAGTGAGCAGCTCCCTTTTAGTCGTTCTCATTCAACATTTAAACCATTTATATTCTTTCCAAGCCCGTTTACGTATGAAGATGATTTTTTCTTTTCTGAGAAAAAAGAGTCAGTTGATTTGATTAATGGAGAGTTTGAGGAAAAGAGGGGAGAAGCGGATTTTCCAAGACGATTTTTTTTGTACCGAACGTATATGCAAGCTATGCGTATTAAGCATATTGCACACGAGGCACGAGGAAAAACAGTACTAATTGTTGTTGGACACCTGCATAAGCCAGATATTGAACAAATTCTAGTTGAAAACAATGAGATTGAGCTTGTTCCACCTTCTACCTATGGATATCCAACAGAATCAGAGATTAAAAACCAATTCGAATCAAAGGACGCATCCTTCATCTTGGCGTTTAATCTGTTAGGACTTCAATCTCAATACGACATAGAAGTGAACTGGCTGAGGGATGTGCTAGAAAAATTACCAAGAGAGCAGATTTTTGAGAAAAAGCTTTATCAATTAAGACTAGCAACATTAACAGAGGAACTACAACCAACAGATGTAATAAAAGAGTATAAGGAGTTGGCTGATGGAATTGGATGGGAGAAGCGCTTCTTGTTTCAGACATTTAATCCAACGAGTAACCGAATGGACTCGTATTATGATCCGTTTGGCAATGTATCGGTAAAGGCAAGAATCTACATTGAGCTAGCCAGAGAATACGCTAAACAAGCTTCATATCAAAAAGCTGATGAGTTGAAAGCCTATTTACTTGAAGCTTCAGGTTGGACGTTGGAGGAAAAGCTGCGACTTGAAGGATATTGGGAAGAATTTGTGTTAGATATGTATTAGGACTATGCCAATAAACTCAATAGTATAGAAGGAGTGCCTGAATGAAGACGATTCTATTTGATTTTGATGGAACACTCGCCAATACATTACCCGTCTGTTTTAAAGCATTTCAAGACGTGTTTCGCTCGTTTGATGCAGTGGAGCTTACTGACAAAGATATTGTTAAAATGTTTGGCCCATCTGAGACGGGAATTATACGGAATCAGCTGAAGCATCCTGACGTAGAAGCTGCGATCGAATGTTACTACGCAAGTTACTCTGAGCACCATACCAAGCTTGTTGAGAAGAATGGGGATATTCAGGTTTTGTTGGAAACGTTGTTGGCTGATGGATATCAACTTGGAGTTATAACAGGCAAGGCTAAACGAAGCTTAGAAATTTCCCTTCAAGCACTGGACATGCATTCCTATTTTGATGTGTTGATCTCAGGAGATGACGTGACCAAACCAAAACCAGACCCAGAAGGCATTAAGCTCGCTCTTCAAAAGCTAGATTCTCACAAGGACGGCGCGATCTACCTTGGCGATAGCGATGCCGATCTGATAGCAGGGCATCGTGCGCAGGTGCAAACAGGTGAAGTGCACTGGCTGCCAGAATATCAACCAACGCTTACAGTGGAGGGAGATCGGGTGTTTCGTAGTACTGCTGAGCTAGTGGAGTATTTGGATGAGAGTAATGAGATGGGTGGGAAGTGAAAGGGTAAGAACCATTGTAAGAATAATAACAATGGAAACAAAGTGGGGTTCGCTGATGAAAGGACTCAAATGATTAAGCAATTAAACATGAACAACTCAACCATAATGATAAATGTCTGGAACCTTCAAATGAAATCATACCAAGTAGAAGCAAGCCTGATTGGCGTACGTACGTTTCCTCCACTTCAAGAAACGGTTGAAGATTATGTAAAGAGTCTCGATCTTTTCTATGGGGTCTACGAAAAAGAGGAATTAGTAGCCGTTATCTCCATTCAAGCTCAAGGTTCTACGATTGTCATAACAAGATTAATGGTTGATCCTGGACACTTTAGAAAAGGGATTGCTACTTCGTTAATAAACTACGTGAATACTCTTTATAAAGATCAAACTCAAATAAAAGTCTCAACTGCAAAGTTAAACGCACCGGCTGTTCAAGCGTATCGTAGGAATGGCTTTACCCAAATAGAAGAACATGTGACGCCAGAGGGAATCTCAATCGTCACATTGACCAAGAAACAATAACTGCATTTGACCTATCTAACATTGCAATATATACTTTACATTATGTAAGGTATATATTGCTTTTTTGTGGAGTGAGGAATGATGCGAAACAACGTTAGGGTCGCTCGGATAGAACAATCGTTAACGCAGGAACAACTTGCCAAGGCAGTAAAGGTAACAAGACAGACAATTGGTTTGATTGAAAAAGGGAAGTACAACCCAAGTTTACAGCTGTGTATGGCCATTGCCATGAAGCTTGATAAGACGTTGGATCAATTATTTTGGGAGGTAGACAAATGAAGTCGTGGCTTTCAATTTTCTTACCAGATGATGAATACAAACGAGAGAGAGTTATTTATTTCTTAGCTGAAGGTGGCGTTCTGTTGCTTCTTTATTTTGTTGGTGCCCTACTTATTAGTAGACTAATTCCTTCGCAGAATTTGACAGGACAGCTTGTAGTGCTTATCGGGTTTGGCTTGTATGCAACATACACAACACTACGATACAGTCTATCAGGTATTGAATTTGCAGATGTCATTGAACCTAATCACTTTAAGAAACAACAGAGGAAGCTTTTTAAACAGTCGATCGGTTTCTTTGTCATTTTCTTAATGATATCTCTGCTCTCACATTTTGATAATTTGTTGCCGACCATAGTTATAGCTTTGGTTGCTTCGATGCTCTTATACGTCCTAAACTACACTTCTCTTAAAAGATCCTACACGAAAAATAAAGAACTCATTGATTAGAAAAACAGTTGACTCTCACGTTACGTGATAGCTTAGAGTGATTTTTGAGGGAGGTGAGCTAGTTGCTAAAGATAAAAGAGGTAGCCAATCTGGTGGGGATTAGTGTGCGCACACTACATCACTATGATGAGATCGGTTTGCTTTGTCCGGATGAGGTGACCGATTCAGGCTATCGTTTATACTCTGAACGCAATCTTGATGACTTACAGCAGATTCTCTTTTACAGAGAACTCGATGTCCCTCTAAAAAAAATCAAAGAAATCATGAGTCGTCCTTCATTCGATCAGGTAGAAGCGTTACAAAGTCATCGCTCTATGCTGAGTGATAAAAGAAATCAACTTGATGAGATGATTTGTACGATCGATAAGACGCTCAGATTTAAGAAGGGTGAGATTCAGATGTCTAATCAAGAAAAGTTTGCTGGGTTTGATTTTTCAGGATGGAATAAACATGAGCAAGAGGCGAGAGACCGTTGGGGTGACGATGTTGTTGATAAAGCAACAGCCAATGTTGCTGGAAATGAAAAAGAGATGGGCGAAGAAATGAACCACATTTATCGCGAGCTTGCGGCTATCCGTCATCTAGATCCGACAAGTAAGGAAGCACAGGAGGCAATCAATAAATGGTTCACGTTCTTGAATAAGATTGGGACCTATTCGCTTGATGCTTTTGCTGGACTCGGAGAGATGTATGTCGCTGATGATCGGTTTAAAGAAAATATTGATCAGTTTGGCGAGGGCCTTGCCGCATTTATGCGCGAGGCAATGAGTGTATATGCAAGAGAGCAGCGATAAGCCAGGATAAAGCCTGAGAGTCAAGAGACTCTCAGGCTTTTTTTGATTTAATACATTATCGACTAGTATAACCAGCATCTGCATGAATGGTTGTACCTGTGATATAAGAAGCCTGATCAGATGCAAGCCATAATGATGCTTGTGCAACCTCACGAGGTGATCCAAAACGATTAAGCAAGCTTAATTGTGGAGCGTACTCTTCTTCTGTATGACCAAATTGTTCAAGTGCGGCACGTAGCATTGGAGTATCAATGGCTCCAGGAGCTACTTGGTTCACTCGGATATTTTTATCACCATTTTCAAGTGCAGCTGTTTTAGTCAGACCGTTCACACCATGTTTAGCAGCTACATAAGTCGCGTTATTTGGCTGTGGGCGGTATCCACTTACTGACGAAATATTAACAATTGAGCCGCCTTCACCTTGTTTGATCATTTGTTGAAGCTCATATTTCATACAAAGAGCTGTTCCCTTAAGGTCAACGTTCATCAACTTGTCCCAATACTCTTCATCAAAGTCAGATACCGGACGATCATCTGGAGTAATGGCAGCGTTATTTACTGCAACATCAAGACGACCAAATTTGTTAACTGTTGCTTCAACAAGCTGTTTTACTTGTTCAGATTTTGATACATCAACCTTATGGAAAAAGGCTGTTCCGCCATTTTCATTAATCGCAGCTGTCACTTCTTTCCCTTTCTCTTCGTTAAAGTCTGCTACGACAACTTTTGCTCCAGCTTCTGCAAATAACTGAGCTGTTGCTTGTCCCATACCCATTGCTGCTCCCGTGATTATAGCTACTTTACCTTCTAATACTGGAAATGTTTTCATGGTGTCACGCGCCCTTCAGCTAATATGTAATATATAGTGTGTACTAAGTACATGGTTATTATATCCTTTTTATTAGTAAGTAAAAAGTAATACGACTTACGTAGTGATTAGCGTAGGTTTGTCTATTTTAAACATGCGAAAACTTTCTTGTTTTATTTGCAAGGGTTCTTGATGATGGAGTTGTGTATTTGTTAAAACATCAATGAAGCCGTGGTGTAGCAATTGATTTGGAACAGAAATTTGGACGGAAGAGTTTTTTCGATTAATGACATAGACAAGCATGTCATTGTTGCTATGTGTTGAATAAATCAATACATCATCGTCACCTGATTCATAAAATTCAATCGAATCAACTGAACCCATGGGTAGGAGCTGTTTGCGCCAGGATATTAATGTTTTTATAAAGGAGAACAATTCAAGGTCTTGTTTGTCTTCATCCCAGACCATACATTCCCGGCAGCCAGGATCATTACCTCCTGTCATGCCAATCTCATCTCCGTAGTAAATGCAAGGTGAACCTGGCATGGAAAAGAGCATTAAATATTGAAGCATCACACGTTGTTTGTTGCCCTTGCTTTCTGTTAAAACACGTGCTGTATCATGGGAACCAAGTAAATTGAACTGAACGTGATTAACAGTCTGCGGATAGCTGAACAAGTGCCTAGTCACTGATTCTTTGAAGGAAGTCGTTGAGTGATTTTTTAAAATAAATCCTTGTATTGCATCTGTTAATGGATAGTTCATAACCGCATCGAATTGATCCCCTTGTAGCCAAGGAGAGGCCTGATGCCAGATCTCACCTAATATATAGACTTCAGGATTTATGGCTTTAACCGTCTGCCTAAATTCTCTCCAGAATGAGTGGTCCACTTCATTTGCCACATCCAAACGCCAGCCATCAATGTCAAAGTGTTGAGTCCAATAACGTGCCACTTGAAGTAGGTATTCTTTGACTTCTGGATTCGCCGTATTGAGTTTTGGCATCGTCCCTTCAAAAGCAAAGGTTTCGTAGTTTGGCTGTTTGTCTGTAGGACGTAATGGAAAGCTATGTGGGTGAAACCAATCCTTATATGGAGATTGCTCACCATTTTTTAGGACATCTTGAAAAGGGGCAAAATGGTACCCACTGTGGTTAAACACCGCATCAAGCATGATCCGAATGCCCCGCTCATGACAAGCTTGGATCAGGGTTTTTAGCATTTGATCATCACCAAATTGTGGATCAATCTCCATATAATCAATGGTATCGTACTTATGATTGGAGAACGCCTTAAAAATAGGAGTGAAATAGATGCCTGTGATCCCGAGAGAGTTTAAGTGATCCAAATGGTCATATACTCCTTTTAAATCACCACCAAAGAAAGAGTTCACCTTTGGTTTTTCGCTGCCCCATTCCAGCGTCTTTTCTGGATTAATAGAAGGATCGCCGTTCGCAAACCGTTCCGGGAAAATTTGATACCACACCGTATTACTCACCCAGTCTGGAGAAGTAAACTGTTCATTCGTATGAAGGTAGGGAAGACAAAAGAAAGGTGCTACATGTTCAGGAATCTCTTGAGTGAAACCTCGTTCAGTATAAACAATAGACTGGTCATCAGCTTGAAGTAAGAATCCATATCGCAATCGTGAGTGGGGTAAGTGAATGGTGACCGACCAATAATCATGTATTCCATCGCTGCCTACCCGTGACATAGCACTTTGTGTAACCTGCCATTTTCCTTCAGCCCAGATATATGGATCACCATATAACAGTGTAATCTGCTGAACATCACCTAAAGCTGTTTTTATACGAATGGTGATAGACTTGTCTGATGGGGAATAGATTTCAGCGTGTGTTTGTTGATGAATAATAGAAGATAGGATCATAAACGGGACCTCCTGTATTCATAAGATAGCTAAAGTGTAGAGGATGACTTTTAAGCTGTCAACGAAAAAATGCAAGCGTTTTCTTAAAAACTATTGCTAAATAGTAAGGTTCAAATTATACTGTTTGTGAAGTAAAGAGTTTTACATTTATCTTTTTGTGCAAACGTTTGCGTAAGTGTTCTGAATGTAACTATATACTAGAGGGGGAAGGGACATGACAAAAAGAAAGAGATTTATGTGGCCTGCTGTGATTGGTCTTTCTTTTACTTTAATGGCTTGTGGACCAGATCGAAGTGGGGTTCTGGAACAGTTGCAGCCAGAACCAGCAACAGAAGAGAATAAACCAGATTCGTTAAGGGTTTGGGTACACGACACGGAAACGTACCTACAAGCTTACAAAGTAATCGCTGAGCAATTTACAGAAGAAACAGGAATTGAGGTACAGCTTGTTCCGTTTGGGTTGTTCGATCAATTGGAAGCGATGTCACTCGACGCCCCTTCAGGTAGAGGACCTGACTTGTTTTTTCAACCACATGATATGACAGGTAACGCCTATCTTCAAGGAGTGGCTGCAGAGATTGAGTTAACAGATGAACAAAAGGAAGGATACATTGATGGATCGTTAGAAGCGTTGAGTTACAACGGAGTTCAAGTAGGGATTCCGGCATCGGTTGAAACATACGCTCTGATGTACAATGCGGATCTAATTCCCGAAGCACCGGAAACGATTGAAGCGCTTGAGCAAGTTGGCGAGGAATTAACAGATGCATCAAGTGATCAATATGGATTTCTCCTAGAAGCACAAAATGCCTTTTTCGCCTATCCATTTTTGGCGGCTTACGGAGGATACTTCTTCGGCGAAGATCAAGGAGTATACGATGTAGAAGATATCGGAATAGCCAATCAAGGTACGGTTCAAGGAACTGAGTTAATCCGCTCCTGGTATGAAAAAGGATATCTTCCTTCTAACTTAAACGGAGACATTATGAACGGATTGTTCTTACAAGGAAATGTGGGTGCAGTTGTGTCTGGTCCTTGGAGTATAAATGAGTATCGTAATGCGCTAGGAGATCAATTACGTACAGCTCCACTTCCAATGATTAATGGAGAGAGACTTGAATCCTTCGCCGGAGTAAAGGGATGGATGGTGAATGAGTACAGTGAGCATATCAACTGGGCAAAAGAGCTTGCATTGTTTATGACAAGTAAGGAAAGCTCAGAAATTTTCTTTGACTATGCACAAGAAATTCCTGCTCGTAGCGACATTGATCTTGAAGATGAGGTCTATGATGCGTTTATTGAGCAGCTAGAGTATGCAACATTTATGCCAAACGTACCAGCCGTTTCTGCTGTCTGGGAACCACTCGGGGATGCATTAATCTTCATCAGTAATGGCGATGATGCCGAGGAAGTGCTTGTTGAAACACAGGATATGATTGAAGACGAAATTGAGATCATGGGAGGTGGTGAGGAGTGAAACCAGTTCACAATTCACCTCATATAAAGAATTCAAATTCTATCCGAACAGCGGGATTACTGTCGATCATACCGGGTTTAGGGCAACTTTATAATAAGCAACGAGTGAAGGGAATCTGTTTCTTTGTGCTAGCCGCAGCCTTTGGGATTGTCTTCTATGACATTCTTAACATTGGTTTTTGGGGACTTGCCACACTTGGAACCTTACCAGGGGTTGATGATTCTAGAACGTTAATCGGACAAGGGATCGTAGCTGTATTCCTGACCGTGTTTGCAGCTCTCTTTTACATATTAAATATAAGAGATGCGCGCAAGATTGCTAGGAGCAGACAGCAGGGGCATGAGCCTTTAAGTCTAAGAGATGGATTCAGACACTCTTGGGATAAAAGCTTTCCGTATGTTCTGATTACACCGGGTCTAATCCTGTTGTTTATTGCGGTTATCTTTCCATTACTCTTTATGATTGTTCTTGCATTTACGAATTACAACTTATTTAATGCACCCCCAAGAAATGTATTGGATTGGGTAGGGATTCAGAACTTTATCGATCTGGCAACGATCCCAATTTGGCGGAATACATTTTTCTCTGTGCTTTCCTGGACCATTGTGTGGACAGCCATTGCGACAACTTCACAAATCGTCCTTGCCATGCTTCTTGCAGTCATGGTGAATGACAAGCGGGTTAAATTTAAACGATTGATTCGAACAGTATTGATCTTGCCTTGGGCAGTTCCAAGTTTTGTAACGATCCTAATCTTTGCAGCGTTATTCAACGACGGCTTTGGCGCCATTAACCGTGACCTCCTAGAACCGTTATTTAATACAACCATTCCGTGGATGACAGATCCATTCTGGGCGAAAATCGCCTTGATTTTAATCCAGACATGGCTTGGATTCCCGTTTGTGTTTGCTTTATTTACGGGAGTCTTACAAAGCGTATCTGATGACTGGTATGAAGCTGCGGACATGGACGGGGCAAGTCGAATTCAAAAGTTTCGTTTTATTACTTTGCCACACGTTTTGTTTGCAACGGCACCATTATTAATCATGCAATATGCAGGGAACTTTAATAACTTCAATATTATCTATCTATTTAACGAGGGTGGACCCCCAGTTAGAGGACAAAATGCAGGTGGAACAGATATCCTCATATCCTGGGTTTACAGCCTAGCCTTTGAAAACTCTCAGTACAGTATGGCGGCTGCAATCTCAATCATTATTGGTTTAATCGTGGCTGTGTTTGCTATTTTTCAATTTCGTAAAAGTCGTTCATTTAAGGAAGGGGAGTAACGAATATGAAACAAAAAACAAGATCGCGGATAGAAGTAGGGTTCATCTATCTCTTCATCGCATTTATGTTTGTTGTCATTGGTTATCCATTGCTATGGACAATCGGACTTTCTTTAAATGAAGGAACCAACCTATATAGCTCAAGCATTATTCCGGAAAACTGGTCTCTTGAGCATTACAAATGGCTTTTCTTTGATGAACAAAGTAACTACGTTCAATGGTATAAGAATTCACTCATTGTCGCATTTGCTACATCGATCTCAGCGACGATCATCGTTTGTTTAACATCGTATGCTTTTTCAAGATATAAGTTTGTGGGTAGAAAAAATGGCTTGTATTTCTTTTTAGTCCTGCAAATCTTCCCGGTTATTATGGCGATGGTCGCAATCTACGTTCTCTTAAATACAATTGGACTGCTTAATTCATTGTTTGGATTGGTGTTGATCTATGTAGGCGGGGCCATTCCTATGAACGCTTTTCTGGTAAAAGGATACTTTGACACGATTCCAAAAGAGCTAGACGAATCCGCCAAGCTAGATGGAGCGGGTCACTTTCGGATCTTCTTTACAATCATGCTGCCATTAGCTAAACCAATCCTTGCTGTTGTAGCGTTGTTTAATTTTATGTCTCCATTAATGGACTTTATCCTTCCGCGAATTGTTTTGCGGAGTCCAGAAAATTATACGTTGGCGCTTGGTTTATTTAACTTTGTAAGTGACCAGTTTGCTAATAACTTTACACGATTCGCGGCGGGAACCGTTTTGATTGCGATTCCGATTTCGATTGTCTTCTTGTTCTTACAACGATACTTAATTTCAGGCCTTTCCTCTGGAGCAACGAAGGGTTAAAACGCTTAGAAAATGGGGTTAATAGAGATGAAAAACCAATGGTGGAAAGAAGCTGTATGCTATCAGATTTATCCGAGAAGTTTTTATGATTCAAATGGAGATGGGATTGGGGATTTACAGGGAGTCATCGAGAAACTCGATTACTTAAAATGGATGGGGATTGATGTGATCTGGATGAGTCCTATGTATGATTCACCTAATGATGATAATGGATACGATATACGAGACTATAAAGCAATCATGACAGAGTTCGGAACGATGGATGATTTTGATCAATTGCTAGAAGAAGTGCATAAGCGTGATATGAAGATGATCATTGATTTGGTGATTAATCATACTTCAGATGAGCATGAATGGTTTGTTGAATCAAGATCATCCACCACAAGTGAAAAACGAGATTGGTACATTTGGAGAGACGCAAAAGAGGATGGATCCGAACCGAATAATTGGGCATCGATCTTTAATGGCTCGGCCTGGGAGTGGGACGAAGAAACAGAGCAATATTACCTCCACATCTTCTCAAAGAAACAGCCGGACTTAAACTGGGAGAATCCAGACGTACGCCATCAGTTGTACGATACGATGAACTGGTGGCTTGATATGGGAATTGATGGATTTCGGGTAGATGCCATTAGTCATATTAAAAAAGTAGAAGGATTACCGGATATACCTAATAAGAGCGAAGCTGAACCTTATATTGAGTCTTTTGATGGGCACATGAATCGTCCTGGGATTCAAACCTTTTTACAGGAAATGAAGCAACACACACTCGATCAATATGATGTGATGACAGTGGGTGAAGCAAACGGCGTTAGCATGGAGGAACCTGACGACGTTCGCGCGTGGGTCGGCGAAGAGGATGGGGTGTTTAACATGGTTTTTCAATTTGAACATCTCGGTCTTTGGAGTAAAGATTCAAGCCAAACCCTTGATGTGCAGGCGCTAAAGGAAGCTCTTTCTAAATGGCAATACGGACTTGAAGGAGTTGGCTGGAATGCTCTCTTTATTGAAAATCACGATCAGCCTCGATCTGTCTCATCATGGGGAAATGATACGAATTATTGGAATGTGTGTGCAAAAGCACTAGGTACACTTTATTTCTTTATGAAAGGCACGCCTTTTATTTATCAAGGACAGGAGCTAGGCATGACCAACGTTCAATTCCCATCTATTGATGATTATGATGATGTATCGATGCGTAATTATTATAAGCAAGAGCGGTCAAAGGGCAAGTCTCATGAGGATGTGATGCAGGTGGTCTGGAGCCAAGGAAGGGATAATTCACGTACCCCTATGCAGTGGACAGACGAATTACACGGGGGATTCAGTACCGGTGAACAAACGTGGATGAAGGTGAACCCAAATTATAAACAGATTAATGTGAAGGATCAGGAGGAAGATGACTCGTCCATACTCAATTATTACCGTGAAATGATCAAGCTTAGAAAGATGCATCAAACATTTATCGACGGGGTCTATGAACTACGAAATGCTCGGGATGAACAAATCTTCATGTATAAACGAATAGGTGAAGGTGCCAGCTTTACGGTTATCGTAAATCTCTCAGAAAAAATGAAAGTGCTCGAGCCACTCTCATTAGGTACATGTGTGTTGAGTAACTACGACATAGAAGTAAGTGATCAACTCCAACCGTACGAAGCAAGAGTTTACCAATCACTCTAGACAAATGAAGTGCTCATTGTCATGATAAAAGAGTGTATAATTAATGCCTGCTTATAAAGGATGGAAGCACGATGACAATAACTATAAAAGACGTTGCCAAACGCGCAAATGTCGCTCCTTCTACCGTTTCAAGAGTCATTGCAAACAATCCAAACATCAGCATGAAGACAAAGGAAAAAGTAAGAAGTGTGATGGAGGAGCTCGGTTATTATCCGAATGTTAACGCGAGAAATCTAGTCAATAACCGCACAAATGTAATCGGAGTAATTATGCCGAGTGCAAGCTATGCACCATTCCAAAATCCTTTCTTTCCTGAAGTTTTACGTGGCATCACGGCTGAAGCGAATGAAAAAAGATATGGGCTATATTTGTCTACAAGTCAAACGGAGCAAGCGATTTTAGATGAAGTGAAGGATATGGTACATAGTCGTCGTGTAGATGGGCTCATTTTGCTGTATTCAACGATTGATGACCCGGTCATTGATTTTCTTCTGGAAAAGTCTTTTCCGTTTGTAATTGTAGGGCAACCGGCAGAGCAGCTGAGGGAATCGGTTTCTTTTGTAAACAATGATAATGTTCAAGCAGCGAAGATGATGACAGAGTATTTATTGCTCCTAAAGCATAAACGAATTGCTTTTATTGGTGGTAGAAGCGATGCGTTTGTAACGATTGATCGCAAAAGTGGCTACTGTAATGCGTTAGAAGAGGCTGAGATTGAACTTGATGAATCACTAATGGTCTATCATGATGAGATTTTTGAGGGCGGGGAGAAGGCTGTTATTGAATTAATGTCGAGAAAAACACCACCATCGGCCATGATTGTTACCGACGATTTAATGGCGCTGGGTGTTCTTCGAATGTTATTCAGTATGAATATCTCTGTGCCAGATGACATGTCAGTCGTGAGTTTTAATAATGTCTTAATGTCAAAGCTCTCTACTCCACCACTTACAACGTTAGATATCCGTATTTTTGAATTAGGCTATAAAGCGGCTCAAATGGTTCGCCAAAGGATTCTTGATCCTAAAACGCCACCAAAAGGCTTAATTGTTGATCACCACTTAATCCGAAGAGCAACAAGTAAAACGTATGTCGAATAAAAAGATAAAAGCCTGAGAATTGGAGACAAATTCTCGGGCTTTTTTTGGCTATGTAAGGTCGTCCGCCAGCTACTTCATGTGATACAATGGGTAAAACTGTCATAAAGGGAGTGACCACAATGATTGATTATCTACCTTACATGCTTATAATCCTTGGTGGGACGTATTTGATTGTATTCATTCTAAACGGCATCCTGGATACATTGTTTGGACTTGAACCAAGTATAAAGAAGTGGGCGTTATCTTCTAGTCTCATCACACTGCTGATCTTAATTGCGATGCCATTACTTGGCGGATTGTTTGTGTAAGGCTACCAATAATGCTTCATTAGCTCATGAGACCATGTCGGTTGCGTGATTGTTCCTTTTGGGAGAAATTCTTTCATAACGGGCTTAATGTCGAGGACAGGTGTCCCATCTATACAATCCAAGTTTTCGACAATCAGTGTGAGCCCCTCTCTTTTGATCATACGAGCGGTCGTCAGTCCTAAACGGTTTGGTCTGTTTTTACCTCGCTGCGCAAAGATTCCTGTTAAGGGATAGGCCTCATTATTTCGTGGGTGTCTCGCACCCGTAATAATCTTTTCCTCCTCCACTTCATGGAAATAAAAGATCACTTCTACATGAGAGAAGGATTCAATCTCAAATAAAGATTCTTCTGAAAATGAATGATTAACCACAATCTTTGATTGGACTGATCCCCAATGGTCATCTTTAACTTCGCTTCTTTCGCTTGCTACTACGCCGATTGGCTCGATTTTGATCATCATATTACTCCTCCTAAAAATATACAGATATAAGTATACTTATCATTGTACATAATACTCCTAAAAGTTTCTTTGAAAAAAATAAAAAAAAGGCTTTATTTCTTTGAACAAGAGGCGTATGATCAGCTTTAGAAATAAAAGAAAAGCGCAGAATATTTCAACCGAAATAACGGGGGAACCATTGAGTTTGTAAACTCTGGGGTTAATTATTTCTTACCTTTGAGTAAGGAATAACGGGCACTCTCAAGTCCGAATCCGTCAGCTAACCTCGTATGCGTATTTGAGAGAGAACGATCTATGCTGAAGCTAAAAGCTCCTAGATGATGCTCTCTTTTCTTGGAGTTTTTTTGTGCTGTTAAACAACCTTAGGAGGGTATGTAGAAATGAACATGGAAGAAAAAATTATGGTATGCCATATTTCAGAGAATCAGAATGGGGATCCTCTTGTACAAAGAGGGGTCCAGCTTTCGCAAATGTTTGATTCTCCTTTATATATATTGTATTTGAGTGGGCAGTCTGAAGATGAGGAACGCTGTAAAGATCAGTTATCACGATTAGGCTGTCAGGATTTGGTCGATGATGAACGTATGAACTCGATCTTTCAAACGTATAACGGACAGGATAAGCTTCCGCAAATTATTTTAGATCAGGCACGTGAGAATAAAATCACACAGCTAGTGATCAGTGAATGCAGTAAATCAAGATGGGAGCTTCTTAAAAAAGGAGATTTCATTAATCGTCTAGTGAGTAAGATGGGTGACATTGATTTGCATATCGTTCCTTCAAGTAGATAACAAGGAACAAGGGATGTGTAGGAGGAGAAATTCTTGAAAAAACAATTTATCGTAATCGGTCTAGGGCGCTTTGGCAGTAGTTTGACTCAGACATTAGTTGAGGCAGGGCACGAGGTTCTAGCTGTAGATAAAGATATTGATTTGGTTCAAAGTATGTCATCCATTGCTACACATGCCATTCAAGCCGATTCAACGGATGAAGAGGTATTAAAAGAACTTGGAGTTGGGAACTTTAGTCATGCGATTGTTGCGATCGGTGAGAATCTTCAATCAAGTATTCTAACAACACTTCTGCTGAAAGAAATGAATATTCCAAAGGTTACGGTGAAGGCAAAAAATATCATGTACGGGAAGGTTTTAACCAAAATAGGTGCGGATCAAGTGGTCTATCCAGAACGAGACATGGGTATTCGCTTAGGTAGGCAATTAAGCTCAAATAACTTAATTGATTATATTGAATTGTCTCCTGACTATAACTTAGTTGAGCTTAATGCACCGGCTATGATGAACGGATATACGATTCAAGAGCTTGATGTCCGTGCCAAATATGGTGTGAATATTATGGCCATCAAATCAGCAGATGGGATGAATATTTCACCGCTAGCAGAAGATAAGATTCGGACAGGTGATACGCTACTTATTATTGGAGCGAATGAAGATATAAGTGCACTGGAACGTAAGTATGAATAACATGGAGCCCCATATCCATCAAAAGAATGCATTGAAGGTTAAACTTTCTCAGATGACAAACAAGATGAGCCCACCTCAATTCGTGATGCTCGTCTTTCTTTTTCTTATTTTAATCGGAGCAATATTATTAGCTTTACCAGTTTCATCCGCTAGCGGACTGTCGATTGGTTTAGTAGATGCATTATTTACAGCAACCTCTGCCGTCTGTGTAAATGGACTTGCAGTTGTAGACACCGGCACTGTGTTTTCTACTTTTGGTCAAGTTATTATAGCTGTTCTCATTCAAATTGGTGGACTTGGGTTTATGACTATGGGAGTAATCATAGCCATTTTGCTCGGTAAACGAATAGGATTAAGACAACGATTAATCATTCAGCAAACCACTCAATCCAAGTCTTCTTCTGGTTTAGTAAAGCTATGTCTATACATTGTTTGTATTGCTTTTGCTTTTGAGATGGTGGCAGTAGCGGTTTTAACCTTACGCTGGACGGGAGATATGGGTTTTTCAGATGCATTATACAACGCGATATTTCATTCGATCTCGGCGTTTAACAATGCTGGATTCGCGTTATGGTCGGATAGTCTCTCTGAATACGTAAACGATCCGGTTGTGAATCTTACAATCATTTGGTTACTTGTAAGTGGGGGATTAGGGTATATCGTCATTGTTGAATTGATTCGAAAACGAAAGTGGAAGCCTTTATCCTTGCACACAAAAATTGTGTTAGTAAGTTCAGGCAGCTTACTCCTGGTGGGGTTTGTTCTTTTGTTTGCATTGGAGACCTTAAACCCTCATACATTCGGTCAATTAAGTGTATCTGAACGGATCTGGTCAGGATTCTTCCAAAGTGCGACAGCCAGGAGTGCCGGTTTTAACACAATAGATATCAGTTCAATGCTTTCAGCTTCTCAGCTTGTATTAATTATACTGATGTTTATCGGTGCTTCTTCTGGAGGGACCGGAGGCGGAATTAAAACAACAACATTCTTTGTATTAATTTTAGCGACGATTAATACTTTCCGTGGTGGTGGCCAAATCCATGCATTTGAACGTAAGATCTCAACGGATGTGATCATGCGTGCACTTGCGGTGGTCATGAGCTCCATTCTATGTGTGCTTATCGTTGCTTTGCTCCTGACTGTAACAGAGGGAATTTATGAAGAACATTTTATGGAGGTTCTTTTTGAAGCGACTTCAGCATTCAGTACAGCTGGTCTCTCAATGGGACTCACAAGTGAACTGACTGAGCCCGGAAAAGCAATTGTGACAGTCACTATGTTTATTGGACGTTTAGGCCCCCTGACGCTTGCTTATGCATTAGCGGAGAAAAAGCGTAAGTCAAAGCTTGGGTATCCCGAGGATCATGTGTTAATTGGATAAAAAGAAAGATGACGAATTCCATTTTAGGAGTCGTCATCTTTTTTTGTATGTTAAGCAAATAATTCTTCAGTTAAATCTGCATTCACCCCAATCCCTGCCTTATGACCCGATGCTGCTGACACAATAAGCTGCGAATAGGCAGGACTGATCGCATCTCCTGCTGCATAGATGTTTTTAATAGATGTGCGTCCGAAATCATCAATGACCAGAGCCCCGTGCTCAGTCAATTCAAAATTCATCTTTTCTCTAAGTGGATTAAATATAAACGTAGGCGCTACAAATCCACCAGAACGATCAAGCTTTGTTCCATCTTCAAATGTTACGCTTGAGAGCTGTCCATTTTCTCCAGAGAGCTGGACGATTTTTTGGGTCTGAATGGTAATACCCTTTTCCTTAAGCTTCTGTATTACTTCAGGCTCTATATCAAAGTCGGAACCATTTGTCGCTAACACTAAATCCTTTGACCAATTATAGAGAACCTTCGCCATATGACTGGCATGCTCCGTATCATTAATAATAATCAAAGGCTGATCTCTGAGTTCCCATCCATCACAATACGGACAATTAAATACACTTTTTCCGTAAAAATGGTGTATTCCTTCTATAGAAGGGAGAGACTCTTTAAAACCGACGGCGAGAATTAATTTCTTCGCATAATAGCGTTTAGCATCAGATGTAGTAATGGTAAAAAAAGAATCATCATTAGCTGGAGCGATGGATGAAACGGTCTGTTCAATAATATTAACGGAGGAGTACGCTGTTACATCTTCTCGTCCGAGTCTCCGAAGCTCGGAGGGGGTTGTACCGTCCCTTGTGAGAAATCCATGAGATTCATGTGTCACTTGATTACGATTTGTTGCATCATCAAATAGAAGAACGTCTCTACGGGATCTTCCTAGCACGAGAGCTGAACTAAGGCCAGCTGGACCGCCTCCAATGATTGCACAATCAACAATATAGTTGGGTTGCATCTTGTCGCCTTCTTTCGTCTCCATTATAGATACTCTATATCTATAATAGAAGGGATGATTGAAAAAAGCAAATACAAAGAGACTGTTTATTGACGCTTGCGAATGTCAATTGAGATAATAACCTTAACTACATTAAGATGCCGGGTGATTGAATGAATTATTCAAAGGGAACAAACTATGCTTTACATACGATGTTATATTTGGCTTCGCAGGACGAAAATCCAATCATTGGTGTTCAAGAATTAGCAGATCATCAAGGAGTATCTTCATCTTATCTCTCAAAGATTTTAACTAAGCTAACAAAGCAGGGGCTTATTGAATCTCATTCCGGTGCTCAAGGGGGATACCGTCTGAGTCGAGACAAATATTCGATCTCGTTTCTGGAGATTATCCAAGCAATCGAAGGGAATGCTCCCTTATTTAAAGGCTGTGAAAGTAATAAGCCTGGATGTTTAATCGAAGACGTGATGATGAATTCCGAGAAAAAGATGGATGAATACCTACAGTCCCAGATGATTGGGGATATTGCCGAGAAGGCCACAATGGCACAGAAGTAAACTTATTTTATTCTTTTTTGAAAAACCGTATCTTAATGAACGGTTTTTTCGTTTATATAAGTGAAGTCAAAGAAATGGAGGTAGACATGCGCTCAATGGTTCAAGGTACTTCAGTTAATGAAAACTTTGAAGAAGTGGTTTCTCCGCACCTAAAGTCATTAGAGAGATACTGTCACTACATTGCCTACACGAAATGGGACGCTGAGGATCTGATGCAAGAAACATTAGAAAAGTTGTATCGTTATTCACTCCATAAGCAAGTGCCCGTTTCCAAAGCTTACTTACACAAGATCGCTTCGAATACATGGACGGATCGCTTACGCAAAAAGAAGATTGAAGAAGTGCTGACGGAGCATAAGGACGAAATTTCAGGCGAAGCTAGTCCGACAATTGGCATTGCTGATGAAGCAATTGAACAATTGCTAAAATCCTGCACACCAAAGCAACGAACAGTATTTTTACTTGTTGAAGCGTTAGGCTTTTCGTTAAAAGAAACAGCTCGTGTTCTCGGAATGTCTGAAGGGTCCATTAAATCGAGCTTACACAGAGGGAGGAAGAGAGTTCATGCTGATTTTTTTAATGATGAGCGTGAGATAAAGGAAGATGTCGTGTCGCAGTATCGGACGATTTTAGCAAATGGAGATGTGAATACATTACTTCGACTTTATCTTGCAGAGAATGAACAAAGAAAAAAACCAACAATGGCACCTACATCATTTTCAAGTTGTCTTCAGATGGTTGCTTAGATGAAGGGGGAATTTACCATGACGAATGCGGTTCCGTATGTTGTTGAAAAAACAAACCAAGGGGAAAGAACGTATGATATCTATTCACGATTACTTAAAGACCGAGTTGTCTTTCTTGGTTCAGAGGTGAATGACCCGATTGCAAATAGTATCGTTGCACAGTTATTATTTCTTGCCGCAGAAGATCCCCAAAAAGATATTTCTCTCTATATTAATAGTCCTGGAGGTTCAACCTCAGCCGGAATGGCTATTCTTGATACAATGAATTTAATTAAACCCAACGTGCAAACCATTTGTATAGGTATGGCTGCCTCAATGGGTGCAATCCTCCTAACTGCTGGAGCGAAAGGAAAACGAATGGCGCTTCCGAATAGTGAAATTATGATTCATCAACCTTTAGGAGGTGCGCAGGGTCAAGCAGCTGATATTGAAATCAGTGCTCGGCGTATTATAAAGCTTCGAGAGCAGCTAGAAGAGTTTATAGCGCTACAGACGGGGCAAGCAAAAGAAAAGGTATCTAAAGACATGGATCGCGATTACTTTATGACTTCAGAAGAAGCACTTGAATATGGCGTCATTGATAAAATAATTACCTCGCAATAAGATGAAAACGCGCCATTTATAGGTGCGTTCTTTTTTGCGTTAAAAACTTAAAACCTATTTGACACATAGGAATTATAAAGTTAGGATAAAGTAGTAGATTAATATGGGAAAGTACATAGTAATTTCAACTAATAATAAGATGATTGTAGATTATCTTTTTTGTGAGGTGGAAATCGTTGCAACTTCATATTCAGAATAGTCCTTTTTCTCAAGAGCAAGTTGATTTATTGAATCAATTAGTACCTACATTAACAACAGAGCAAAAGATTTGGATTAGTGGTTTTTTAGCGGCTAGCCAAACAACGGCCAGTACGATTGAGCCTGTAACGCAACAACCCACACAACAAGCAGATGTGGCTCCTGTATCTAAGGAAATAACGATCCTATACGGGTCGCAAACAGGGAACGGCCAGAGCTTATCGGAAGAGTTCGGACTAAAGCTAGAAAGCAAAGGATTTAATGTTACTGTTTCTTCGATGAGTGAGTATAAGCCAAAAGAGTTGAAGAATCTATCAAACTTATTACTGGTTGCAAGCACTCATGGTGAGGGGGACCCACCGGATAATGCGTTATCTTTTATTGAGTTCCTTAATGGAAGAAAAGCTCCCAAGCTAGAAAATTTGCATTATTCTGTTCTTGCATTAGGGGATACCTCCTATGAATTCTTCTGCAAAACAGGAAAGGACATTGACCAACGGCTAGAAGAGCTCGGTGGAAAGAGGCTATATCCTCGAGTAGATTGTGATGTTGATTTCACAGATGATGCAGAGGAATGGTTTGAAGGTGTGTTAAGAGGAATTAGTGATCTTACAGAATCGAGCTCTGTGGGGAGTGCTGCTCTTAGTGATACTCAAACACAAAGCACCGAGCAAACATCGTATTCAAGAACTAATCCATTCCACGCAGAAGTATTAGAAAATCTTAACCTTAATGGTCGTGGATCAAATAAAGAAACAAGACATATCGAACTCTCACTAGAGGGATCAGGTTTAACTTATGAGCCGGGCGATAGCCTTGGCATTTTTCCTACAAATGACAAGTCTATTGTTGATGAGCTCTTACGGGTAACCGGTTATAATCCGGAATTATCCATTCAAATCAACAAACAAGGTGATCTTCTTTCATTAAAAGAAGCATTTAGCAGACATTATGAAATAACCGTTCTTTCAAAGCCTTTATTAGAGAAGTTCGTTCCGTTTGTAACGAATGAAGAATTTAAACGTTTACTAGACCCTGAAAATGCGGATGCATTAAGAACGTATTTATCTGGGCGAGATCTAATTGATTTGGTGAATGATTATGGTCCCATTCAAGCGGATGAGATCGAATTTACTTCTATATTACGAAAAATCCCGCCTCGTCTCTATTCGATTGCGAGTAGCTATGAAGCAAGTCCTGACGAAGTTCACCTTACAATTGGTGCCCTTCGATATGAATCACACGGCAGAGATCGAGCTGGCGTTTGTTCCGTGCAATGCGCTGAACGCTTAGAGCCTGGTGATACCGTTCCGGTTTTCATACAACGTAACCAGAACTTTAAACTACCTGCCGATGAGCAAACACCGGTTATTATGGTAGGCCCAGGTACTGGGGTTGCACCATTCCGTTCATTTATTCAAGAACGTGAAGAACGTGATGTGTCAGGGAAGTCATGGTTATTCTTTGGCGAACAGCACTTTATGACTGATTTTCTTTATCAAACAGAATGGCTGAAATGGATAGAAGATGGTGTATTAACAAAGCTAGATGTTGCTTTTTCAAGAGATCAGGAACAGAAGGTATACGTTCAACACAAAATGCTTGAACACAAGAAAGAGCTTTTTGAATGGCTAGAAGCAGGCGCTGTGGTTTATGTGTGTGGAGATGAAGCACATATGGCCCATGACGTACATGCAACGCTTTTGTCCATTTTACAGACTGAAGGTGGATTATCCTCTGACCAAGCAGAATCGTATCTTGGAGACATGCAACAACAGAAACGTTATCAGAGAGATGTCTATTAAGAGGGTGAAAGGAGAATATCATGGTTAAGGTAGATAAAATTCACGCACAAGCAGGCCCACCAAGTGATGTAGAGCAGATTAAGGATGAAAGCCAGTATTTACGTGGTTCCCTGGCTGAAACATTGGAGAGTCCTCTTTCAGCAGGAATTCCTGATTGGGATAACCGCTTAATGAAGTTTCACGGCAGTTACCTTCAAGATGATCGGGATTTGCGTAACGAGCGCCGTAAGCAAAAGTTAGAGCCGGCGTATCAATTCATGGTTCGAGTAAGAGCCCCAGGTGGAGTAGCAACTCCAGACCAGTGGCTAACAATGGATCGTTTAGCTAGAAAGTACGGGAACGGAACGTTAAAGTTAACGACTCGACAGGCGTTTCAAATGCACGGCATCCTTAAATGGAATATGAAAAAAAGCATTAAAGAGATTAATGATTCGCTTATGGATACACTAGCAGCATGTGGAGACGTGAACCGGAATGTCATGAGCAATCCAAACCCATATCAATCTGAAATCCATGGAGAAGTATATGATTGGGCACGTAAGTTAAGTGACTATCTTTCTCCTCGCACTAGAGCGTACCACGAAATCTGGTTAGATGAAGAGAAGGTAGTAGACAGCTCAGCTGATGAAGAACAAGAGCCTATGTATGGAAAGTACTACTTGCCAAGAAAATTTAAGATAGGTATTGCGATTCCACCTTCAAATGATGTGGATGTCTATTCTCAAGATCTTGGTTTTATTGCAATTGTAGAAGATGGACAACTAAAAGGATTCAACGTTGCAGTAGGTGGCGGAATGGGTATGACACACGGAGACACTAATACATATCCTCAACTTTCGCGTGTTATTGGCTTCTGTACACCAGACCAGCTACTTGATGTAGCAGAGAAAATTATTACGATTCAACGAGACTATGGAAACAGGTCTATTCGAAAATATGCAAGATTTAAGTATACAATTGATTCAAGAGGTCTAGATTGGGTAAAACAAGAGTTAACTGATCGTTTGGGCTGGGAGCTTGAGACAGAGCGTGAGTATCATTTTGAGCACAACGGTGACCGCTATGGCTGGGTAAAAGGTACAAACAATAAGTGGCATCTAACATTATTTATTCAGAATGGACGAATTGTAGATACGGAAGATTATCCACTTATGACAGGTTTACGAGAGATTGCAGCGATTCATACGGGAGATTTTCGGATAAGTCCTAACCAAAATCTAGTGATCAGCAATGTAACAATTCAGAAAAAGCGTAAAATAAATGAGCTGGTTGAAAAGTATGGCTTAACAGATGGCAAAGAGTATTCTGCTCTGCGTAGGAATTCTATGTCCTGTGTTGCACTACCAACCTGTGGAATGGCAATGGCTGAATCAGAGAGGTATTTGCCTGAATTAATTACTAAGATTGATGTCTTATTAGAAGAATCCGGTTTAAGAGATGAAGAAATCATTATAAGGATGGCGGGCTGTCCGAATGGATGCTCGCGGGCAGCACTCGGTGAAATTGGCTTTATCGGTAAAGCGCCAGGTAAATACAATGTTTATCTAGGGGCAGGATTTGCTGGAGACCGACTAAGCAAATTGTATCGTGAGAATATTGGAGAAGCCGAGATTCTGAATGAACTTAAGCCAATCCTTTCAGATTTTGCAAAACATCGCGAAGACGGGGAGCACTTTGGTGACTTTGTTATTCGTGCTGGATATGTCGCTCGTGTAAATTCAGGAACAGACTTTCATGAATGAAGTGTAGAAAGCCTTGTATATAGCGCCTTTTAAGGGAGGCGCTATATACTTAAGTTATTTGAATTCATAGACTTTTAAAAAGTTGAAAGTTTTTTTAAAAAAACTATTGCCGCTTTTAAATGAACATGATATATTATTACTTGTCGTTAAGAGCGACGCGATAACAACAGTTCTTAAACAGGTTGCACGATGATTACTTCATTGCATGCGCCCGTAGCTCAACTGGATAGAGTACTTGACTACGAATCAAGCGGTTAGAGGTTCGAATCCTCTCGGGCGCGCTTATCATTTTCTATTACATAGACTTCGGGAAGTAGCTCAGCTTGGTAGAGCACTTGGTTTGGGACCAAGGGGTCGCAGGTTCAAATCCTGTCTTCCCGATCATCATTTTTATAACATGCGGGTGTAGTTTAGTGGTAAAACCTCAGCCTTCCAAGCTGATGATGTGAGTTCGATTCTCATCACCCGCTCCAAATTATATATTTGGCAGAACGTGCTTTTTTTATGTCTTTTTTTGGGCCTGTAGCTCAGCTGGTTAGAGCGCACGCCTGATAAGCGTGAGGTCGGTGGTTCGAGTCCACTCAGGCCCACCAAAAAAAGTTGTTGACAAACAAAACATTGTTTGATAACATATAAAAGTCGCTAAGATAAACAAACGACAGACAAGTTCTTTGAAAACTGAACAAAAGCCAAGCGTACGAAGAGATACAAGATATCTCATAAGTATAAAAAAGTCGTAGTGTAAGCTACGCAATTGGAAAGTTGATGGTAACATCAACGCCAGCAGTTGAGCAATCAACTCACCACTTTTATGGAGAGTTTGATCCTGGCTCAGGACGAACGCTGGCGGCGTGCCTAATACATGCAAGTCGAGCGGACGTTTTTGAAGCTTGCTTCAAAAACGTTAGCGGCGGACGGGTGAGTAACACGTGGGCAACCTACCTTATCGACTGGGATAACTCCGGGAAACCGGGGCTAATACCGGATAACATCTAGCACCTCCTGGTGCCGGATTAAAAGAGGGCTTCTTGCTCTCACGATGAGATGGGCCCGCGGCGCATTAGCTAGTTGGAGAGGTAACGGCTCCCCAAGGCGACGATGCGTAGCCGACCTGAGAGGGTGATCGGCCACACTGGGACTGAGACACGGCCCAGACTCCTACGGGAGGCAGCAGTAGGGAATCTTCCGCAATGGACGAAAGTCTGACGGAGCAACGCCGCGTGAGTGATGAAGGGTTTCGGCTCGTAAAGCTCTGTTATGAGGGAAGAACACGTACCGTTCGAATAGGGCGGTACCTTGACGGTACCTCATCAGAAAGCCACGGCTAACTACGTGCCAGCAGCCGCGGTAATACGTAGGTGGCAAGCGTTGTCCGGAATTATTGGGCGTAAAGCGCGCGCAGGCGGCCTTTTAAGTCTGATGTGAAATCTTGCGGCTCAACCGCAAGCGGCCATTGGAAACTGGGAGGCTTGAGTACAGAAGAGGAGAGTGGAATTCCACGTGTAGCGGTGAAATGCGTAGATATGTGGAGGAACACCAGTGGCGAAGGCGACTCTCTGGTCTGTAACTGACGCTGAGGCGCGAAAGCGTGGGGAGCAAACAGGATTAGATACCCTGGTAGTCCACGCCGTAAACGATGAGTGCTAGGTGTTAGGGGTTTCGATGCCCGTAGTGCCGAAGTTAACACATTAAGCACTCCGCCTGGGGAGTACGGCCGCAAGGCTGAAACTCAAAGGAATTGACGGGGGCCCGCACAAGCAGTGGAGCATGTGGTTTAATTCGAAGCAACGCGAAGAACCTTACCAGGTCTTGACATCCTTTGACCACTCTGGAGACAGAGCTTCCCCTTCGGGGGCAAAGTGACAGGTGGTGCATGGTTGTCGTCAGCTCGTGTCGTGAGATGTTGGGTTAAGTCCCGCAACGAGCGCAACCCTTGACCTTAGTTGCCAGCATTCAGTTGGGCACTCTAAGGTGACTGCCGGTGACAAACCGGAGGAAGGTGGGGATGACGTCAAATCATCATGCCCCTTATGACCTGGGCTACACACGTGCTACAATGGATGGTACAAAGGGTTGCGAAGCCGCGAGGTGAAGCCAATCCCATAAAGCCATTCTCAGTTCGG
This sequence comes from Alkalihalobacillus sp. FSL W8-0930, assembly GCA_037965595.1. Taxonomy (NCBI): domain Bacteria; kingdom Bacillati; phylum Bacillota; class Bacilli; order Caryophanales; family Bacillaceae; genus Alkalihalobacillus; species Alkalihalobacillus sp. FSL W8-0930. The sequence goes on from CP150183.1 coordinate 821,934, forward strand.
ATTGTAGGCTGCAACTCGCCTGCATGAAGCTGGAATTGCTAGTAATCGCGGATCAGCATGCCGCGGTGAATACGTTCCCGGGCCTTGTACACACCGCCCGTCACACCACGAGAGTTTGTAACACCCGAAGTCGGTGAGGTAACCTTTTGGAGCCAGCCGCCGAAGGTGGGACAGATGATTGGGGTGAAGTCGTAACAAGGTAGCCGTATCGGAAGGTGCGGCTGGATCACCTCCTTTCTAGGGAGTTTTACTTCTAGTCGATCACACAGTTTATCTGATGTGAATACGCTTTGGCTTTTGTTCGGTTTTGAATGAACTTATTCATTCAATGTATTACCCCAATTGGGGGCCTGTAGCTCAGCTGGTTAGAGCGCACGCCTGATAAGCGTGAGGTCGGTGGTTCGAGTCCACTCAGGCCCACCATTTTTAAAAAGTAATAAAGGGGCCTTAGCTCAGCTGGGAGAGCGCCTGCCTTGCACGCAGGAGGTCAGCGGTTCGATCCCGCTAGGCTCCACCATTATCTCTTTAGAACAAAATAAGAGTCATCGAACGTCTTTTTTTGTGTCTTGGAGCTGGTTCTTTGAAAACTAAATCGTGCAATGCAAAACACACACAACGCAATCATCGTTAGATGAAAGCGAGTCTATATACACCATACTTGATGAATGACATCTTGCGATGTTCTGAAGTCAACTTGGTTAAGTTATGAAGGGCGCACGGTGAATGCCTTGGCACTAGGAGCCGAAGAAGGACGCGACGAACGGCGAAACGCCTCGGGGAGCTGTAAGTGAGCTTTGATCCGAGGATATCCGAATGGGGGAACCCACCATTTTTAATCGAATGGTACCCGTATCTGAATACATAGGATACGAGGAGGCAGACCCGGGGAACTGAAACATCTAAGTACCCGGAGGAAGAGAAAGAAAAATCGATTTCCTGAGTAGCGGCGAGCGAAACGGAAACAGCCCAAACCTGAAGGCTTGCCTTCAGGGGTTGTAGGACATTCCATTGGAGTTACAAAGAAACGGAGTAGGTGAAGCATCTGGAAAGATGCGTCAAAGAGGGTAACAACCCCGTAGCCGAAACTTCGTTTCCTCCGGAGTGTATCCTGAGTACGGCGGGACACGTGAAACCCCGTCGGAATCCGGGAGGACCATCTCCCAAGGCTAAATACTCCCTAGTGACCGATAGTGAACCAGTACCGTGAGGGAAAGGTGAAAAGCACCCCGGAAGGGGAGTGAAAGAGATCCTGAAACCGTGTGCCTACAACTAGTCAGAGCCCATTAACGGGTGATGGCGTGCCTTTTGTAGAATGAACCGGCGAGTTACGATGTCGTGCAAGGTTAAGCTGATGAGGCGGAGCCGTAGCGAAAGCGAGTCTGAATAGGGCGAATTGAGTACGCCGTCGTAGACCCGAAACCGAGTGATCTACCCATGTCCAGGGTGAAGTTCAGGTAACACTGAATGGAGGCCCGAACCCACGCATGTTGAAAAATGCGGGGATGAGGTGTGGGTAGGGGTGAAATGCCAATCGAACTCGGAAATAGCTGGTTCTCCCCGAAATAGCTTTAGGGCTAGCCTCGAGGGAAGAGTCTTGGAGGTAGAGCACTGATTGGACGAGGGGTCCCCACAGGATTACCGAATTCAGTCAAACTCCGAATGCCAAGTACTTATCCTCGGGAGTCAGACTGCGAGTGCTAAGATCCGTAGTCAAGAGGGAAACAGCCCAGACCATCAGCTAAGGTCCCAAAGTATACGTTAAGTGGCAAAGGATGTGGAGTTGCCCAGACAACCAGGATGTTGGCTTAGAAGCAGCCACCATTTAAAGAGTGCGTAATAGCTCACTGGTCGAGTGACTCTGCGCCGAAAATGTAACGGGGCTAAACGTATCACCGAAGCTATGGATGAACACCTTAGGTGTTCGTGGTAGGGGAGCGTTCCAAGGACAGCGAAGCTAGATCGTGAGGACTAGTGGAGTGCTTGGAAGTGAGAATGCCGGTATGAGTAGCGAAAAGAGGGGTGAGAATCCCCTCCGTCGAAAGCCCAAGGTTTCCTGAGGAAGGCTCGTCCGCTCAGGGTCAGTCGGGACCTAAGCCGAGGCTGAAAAGCGTAGGCGATGGACAACAGGTTGATATTCCTGTACCACCTCTCCACCGTTTGAGTAATGGGGGGACGCAGAAAGGTAGGGTGAGCGCGCTGATGGATATGCGCGTCTAAGCTGTTAGGCTGGAAAGTAGGCAAATCCGCTTTCCGTTCGGCTGAGCAGTGATAGCGAGGGAAATTTAGTACCGAAGTCCCTGATCCTCCGCTGCCTAGAAAAGCCTCTAGCGAGGTGGAAGGTGCCCGTACCGCAAACCGACACAGGTAGGCGAGAAGAGAATTCTAAGACGCGCGGGAGAACTCTCGTTAAGGAACTCGGCAAAATGACCCCGTAACTTCGGGAGAAGGGGTGCTCTATTAGGGTGCAAGCCCGAGAGAGCCGCAGTGAAAAGATCCAAGCGACTGTTTAGCAAAAACACAGGTCTCTGCGAAGCCGCAAGGCGAAGTATAGGGGCTGACACCTGCCCGGTGCTGGAAGGTTAAGAGGAGGGGTTATCCTTCGGGAGAAGCTCTGAATTGAAGCCCCAGTAAACGGCGGCCGTAACTATAACGGTCCTAAGGTAGCGAAATTCCTTGTCGGGTAAGTTCCGACCCGCACGAATGGTGTAACGATTTGGATACTGTCTCAACGAGAGACCCGGTGAAATTATAGTACCTGTGAAGATGCAGGTTACCCGCGACAGGACGGAAAGACCCCATGGAGCTTTACTGTAGCCTGATAGTGGATGTTGGTATCGTTTGTACAGGATAGGTAGGAGCCTTTGAAACCGGAGCGCCAGCTTCGGTGGAGGCATTGGTGGGATACTACCCTGACGGTGCTGACATTCTAACCTCGACCCGTGATCCGGGTCAGGGACATTGTCAGGTGGGCAGTTTGACTGGGGCGGTCGCCTCCTAAACAGTAACGGAGGCGCCCAAAGGTTCCCTCAGAATGGTTGGAAATCATTCGAAGAGTGCAAAGGCATAAGGGAGCTTGACTGCGAGACCTACAAGTCGAGCAGGGACGAAAGTCGGGCTTAGTGATCCGGCGGTGCCGAATGGAAGGGCCGTCGCTCAACGGATAAAAGCTACCCTGGGGATAACAGGCTTATCTCCCCCAAGAGTCCATATCGACGGGGAGGTTTGGCACCTCGATGTCGGCTCGTCGCATCCTGGGGCTGAAGTAGGTCCCAAGGGTTGGGCTGTTCGCCCATTAAAGCGGCACGCGAGCTGGGTTCAGAACGTCGTGAGACAGTTCGGTCCCTATCCGTCGCGGGCGCAGGAAATTTGAGAGGAGCTGTCCTTAGTACGAGAGGACCGGGATGGACACACCGCTGGTGTACCAGTTGTTCCGCCAGGAGCATCGCTGGGTAGCTACGTGTGGACGGGATAAGTGCTGAAAGCATCTAAGCATGAAGCCCCCCTCAAGATGAGATTTCCCATAGCGTAAGCTAGTAAGACCCCTTAGAGATGATGAGGTTGATAGGTCTGGAGTGGAAGTGTGGCGACACATGGAGCGGACAGATACTAATCGGTCGAGGACTTATCCAATTTGGTGTATGACTGTGTGAGCACGATTTAGTTTTGAAGGAATCATTTTCTTTCAATGAGTCCGGTGGCAATAGCGAAGAGGTCACACCCGTTCCCATGCCGAACACGGCCGTTAAGCTCTTCTGCGTCAATGGTAGTTGGGGGCTTCCCCCTGCGAGAGTAGAACGTTGCCGGGCACTGATTAAAAACCTTTCATCTTATGATGAGAGGTTTTTTTGTGGTTTTCATTGAAGACAGAAGAGCAGAGAAATAGCCAAAGAACCAAGATGAGAAGAAGAAGCACTAAGAACTCTGGGCCGTTACAAAGGAAGATGCAGACAAAATCAAGCCCCCAGCACATTCAATCAAGAATGAGTCCACGATACCAAGGGGCAAGCCGAGATTAATAAGAAGGAAGCTTCTTGTACCAAGAAGCACCCCACTATAATAAGAAGATTACGAGCAAAACCATGAAGAAAGACCTTTTTATCAAGGAAAAGCACAATACCAAGAAGACTAATGAAAAGAGTAAGACCACACTCTCAATATCAAGAAAGAGAAAAGATTAACCAAGATTGCGCGTCTTTTACCAAGGAAAATGACAAATATACCAAGCCCACAGTACCTTTAATTAAGAAGCACCCCCTGATACCAAGAAGCAAATCAACTTTATTAAGAAGGAAGCTTCTTGTACTAAGAAGCACCCCGTCATAGTAAGAAGAGTAGGGGCAATACAAAGAAGAAAGAACAACTTACCAAGAAGCTTTGCTTTCCTCTATACAGAGCAACTCGCTAAGTACATAAATAGAATCTTAACACGAGATCAACGTTACAGAAATCTAGAAAATTAGCTCAACAAATCATACAACTGCGCATACCACCTCACTCAAAAATCAATTCTAAAAAATATACGACAAATTTCGCGAAATGTGTTGCATCGTGTCTTTAGACATGTTATTCTAATTCATGTGTTAGAGAAACTCACATACAGTCCGGTGGCAATAGCGAAGAGGTCACACCCGTTCCCATGCCGAACACGGCCGTTAAGCTCTTCTGCGTCAATGGTAGTTGGGGGCTTCCCCCTGCGAGAGTAGAACGTTGCCGGGCATTAAGATCGCGCATTTCAATAGGAAATGCGCGATCTTTTTGTATGTTATTGTCTAAATTTTTTGTGAAATGATCATTCATTGCTTTTAACTATGCTAGAATAGGAAGAAGGGAAAGACTTCCAATCTTACATACACTAAGGAGAATGCTATGATTACGTTTGATCATCCAGAAGCGAGACAGTTCTATGAATTAATTGAGATCGGAGTATTTGCAGTCAGTCCGGAGGAGGATCAGGTTATCTTTTCGGCAAATTTGAGTGGAGTATTCGAACTATGGGGGATGAACACAGATTCTCGTTTTCCTTATAAACTGACTTCCATCGGTCAGAGTTGTTATGATTTAACGTATAGCAAGGATGGTTCATTTATCATTGCATCGTTTGATCATGATGGAGATGAGAACACTCAAATTTATGTATTACCTCGTAATGGTGGGGTGTTAAAGCCACTTGTGACAAAAGAAGGTCAACGTCATATGCTGAGTGGGCTTTCTGAGGATGGTACAACGCTCTTCTATAATACAACTGATGAAAATGAGACGTATTTAAATACGAATGCTTATCACCTTGAAACTGGAGAGGTGAAGGTCCTTCATGAGGGTGAAGTTGCGCCAACTTTTTTAGCAGCAAAAAATGCGGACGGGTCTAAGCTTGTTGTAGGACGTATGTTTGCAAACTCACATTCGGTTCCTTACTTATTAGATGGAAATGAATTAATCCCACTTGTAGATCAACCTGAGCTATCTTACACTTTTGGTAAGGTTGCCTTTCTGAACGATACGTTTATTTATTTTACAACTAATTATCAAGCTGATTTTTATTATTTAGCTTCTTATAATATAGAAACAAAGGAAATGAAAAAAGTAGCAGAGGTAGAACGAACGGAGCTGCGATCCATTAAACTTGATCGTGATCAGGGAATCCTCTATGTACCTGCGACGATTGGTGTGATGGACAAGCTTTATCAATACGTAATAGAAAAGCAGGAGCTCACAGAATTAACGATTCCAGTGACGAGTATTTCAAAGGTCGTTATAAGTGAAAAAGGAACAGTGTATCTCTCGGGAGGAACGGCAACTTCACCAGTTAATTTGTATGTCTATAAGAAAGGTCAGGAATGGGACGCTCTGACACAGATTCAGGTTCCAGGGATTGCCCATGATCAATTGTCTGAGCCTGAAGTCCTTACATACAAGTCCTTTGATGGCCTTGAAATTGAGACGTTGTATTTTAAAGCAAGACCTGAAGTAGATAATAAACATTTGATTCTTTGGCCACATGGTGGACCCCAGGCATCTGAAGGGAAATTCTTTAGAGCGATGTTTCAGCATTTAGTATACTCAGGCTATAATATCGTTGCACCGAACTTCAGGGGATCTAGTGACTACGGTGCTGCGTTCCTGAAAATGGTTGAAGGTGACTGGGGCTACGGACCGCGACTTGATAACATTGCGTGTGTAGATTATATGATTGAACAAGGATACGTAGACAAGGATAAGGTATTACTTATGGGCGGAAGCTACGGCGGATACATGGCCTTATTGCTTCATGGACGCCACCCAGACTACTTTAAGGCAGTTGTTGATATCTTTGGTGTGTCTAATTTATTTAGTTTCTACGAGAGTGTACCGGAGTTCTGGAAGCCAATTATGAAGATATGGATAGGGGATCCGGTTGAGGACAAGGAGCGCTTTACAAGGGACTCTCCGATTACGTATTTGTCTACAATGACAAAACCGATGCTGGTTATCCAAGGAGCAAATGATCCACGTGTTGTAAAAGCAGAGTCTGATCAAATTGTAGAATCTTTGAGGGCGCAAGGGACCGAAGTGGAATATCTGGTGTTTGAGGATGAAGGTCATGGCTTCTCCAAGAAGGCAAATCAGATCACAGTCAGTGAACGAGTATTGGCATTTTTTGATCAATACATTTAATAGAAAAAGAACAGGACATCACTTGTCCTGTTCTTTTTCTTAATGCTCTTCTTCTGGATCAAATGATCGTTTGCCGAGTTCTGCATCCATCATTACGAAGGCACTGCTGTCGACATCAATTCGACTCACCTTGGCAATCATGTCACGAAACATACTTTCTTCTTCAACTTGTTCTTCTACAAACCAATTCATCAAAGCGATTGTTGCGTGTTCTTTATGGTCTGTTGCTAGGTCAGCGATTTTATAAATGGCTTTTGTTACATCTTTTTCTTGAGCTAAGGAGTGTTCGATTGCCTCTAAAGGGGATTGGAACAGATTCTTTGGTTGTTCCAGTGTTTCGATGGTGACTCGTTCACCCACATCCACTAAGAAGTTATAAATTTTCATTGCATGAAATCGTTCCTCATCCGCTTGTACAAGGAAAAAATTCTTAAATCCTTTAAAACCTAGGTTTGCAAAATAGGCAGCAATTGCAGTATAGGAATGAGCTGCGTACAATTCAAAATTTACTTGTTTATTTAAAGCTCTTGTTAAATCATCTGGTAGCATGGGTAAGCTCCTCTCGAGTTAAAACAACGTCATAGCTTAAGTGTATCGTAGCACAAAGAACAGGTCAATAAGGATTGACCTGTTTAATAAGAATGAGTCTAATTTAATATGCACTCATGTATTTAATTGGTTTGTATATTCTCAATCAGTGAGTTCTGTTATCAATTATGCTGATATTTTCTACGGAGTTTTCGGCGCCGTTTTACAGTGTGAAACAGTATATAGCAAGCGACTACAAATAAAATAATAAAAGCAATCATACTGCCTACTAAAAACTTGTGAGCAATGATGGAATCACTTAATTTCTGCCAATCCCACCTCATATGATTTCCCGCGAATATAAACGTATGAACCCAAATAAAAGCGCCACTATACGCATACAATGAAAACCTTTTATAAGGCAGATTTGATATTCCTGCAATGTAACCTGTTAGGTGTCTTACGCCTGGAATAAAATATCCAATTACGAGAATAAAGGTACCATACTTTTGAAACAAGACTTGAGCTCGGTCTATTTTCCTGTGAGACAGAAAGAATTTTGAACCATGTGTCATCAAAAAAGGCAGGCCGAGTTTCTTTCCTAAGAAATAGCTAATTGAGATTCCGATGATTGAGCCTAGTAAAGAAATAAGCAATGCAAGGTATAGGTTCAACTCACCTGAGTGAGTAAAATATCCAACAGTTATAAGCAGCAATTCGTCGGGGATGGGTAGACCCACAATGCCTCCAACTAATGCAACGAAAATGCCAAAGTATCCATACTGGGCAATTAACTCTTTTACAAATTCCATTTTGCTATCCGTCCTATCGCTAGATGTCTACTTACAGTATATCTAGTTTTTGGGTACGGGGCACTATCTTTTTTCAACATCTACTGTTTGAACATGATCAATATCTTTAATGAGATAATAGATATCAGTGATATACATTGACTTTGGAATGGAGAGTGTGATATCCATTTGTTGATTCCCACTTGTTAGGTCTTTAATTTGGACATCTCGCACGGTAAGTTGTTTCATACGTCTCTCCTTTATCGTTGTTCCTCGTACCTGTAATGCGTCAATGATACTGCTCATTTGCCCTTCTGGCGTGATCACAATCCGAGTGTGGACATCCTTTGAACTTAAGGAAGTAGGTCCTACTGCAGTAAGGATAGCGGGTATAACATTAATAGCAATAAGGATAAGAATTACGGCAAAGGTTGCCTCGATATAAAAGCCAGCGCCGATCGCAATACCAAGTCCAGATGCTGCCCAGATCATGGCGGCTGTAGTTAGACCGGAGATCACATCATTGCTTCTTCGTAATATGACACCAGCGCCAAGGAAGCCGACACCACTTACCACTTGAGCAGCAAGTCGCATTGGATCCATATTTGGTGTATGATCAGATGCGTACTTAGCCACTGCTTCAATGGAAACAATGGTCATTAAGCAGCTGGCTATGCAGATAACCATGCTCGTCTTAAGTCCAAGTGGTTTATGTTTAATTTGTCGGTCGACCCCAATAAGAAACCCTGATAATAGGGAAGCAACAAGTTTAATTAATAATATATCCATTTTAATCACCCCAGAAAAAGTTTGTACATATATAGGGTATGCTTCTTGCGTATGCATTCATACCTCAATAAATGAACCGTTTAGTCAATGTGTTTAGTATACAGAAAAGAAGAGTGGTGAGGAATGGTGCACTGGAGAATAATGATGGCTGTTTTTGTTGGTGGTGCCATAGGAACGTATTTTAGGTATCTCACTTCTTTGTTAATTACAGGTCAAAACGTTTTTAATGCTACTTTATTTGTGAATGGTACAGGTAGTTTGTTGCTAGGCTTCATCACAGGCTGGTATTTTATAAGATCTAGTCGTCAATGGCTAAAGTTTGGACTTGGGACAGGCTTATGTGGAGGGTATACAACCATGTCAACGTTTGCTGCTGAAAGTGTACATTTAGCGGAAACTTCTCAAAGTACAGCCATTCTGTACGTTTTAATTAGTGTAGTAGGTGGGATTTTTGCGGCATGTCTTGGCGTCGTGTTAGGAAAAAGGTTGGCGGAAATGAGGATGAGGACATGATTTCAGCTTATATTGCATGTGCTGGCGGGATGGGAGCACTAAGTCGGTATCTGCTAAGTATTTGGATAGGCCGCTTAGCTTGGCGGACAACGGTGCCTCTTCCGATTATGATCATTAATCTACTCGGTGCTTTTTTACTGGGGTATGTTCAGGCTCATCTTCGAATGGATCTGGAAAACATCAGATTGATCTTAACAACTGGTTTTCTAGGTGCCTTTACAACCTTTTCGACCTTCAGCGTGGAGGCGATGGAGCTTTTTATGCAAAAAAGATGGAAATCACTTTTGATTTACATGAGCGGGAGCATACTTGGTTGTATTCTTTTTTATCTTATTGGTTTCTATTTAAATTGAAAAAGCCTCCAGGGAGTTTCCCAGGAGGCTTAAAAGAAATCGCACTTAGCGATCGTTATGATTAATAAACTCAATAAAGTGAGTCAGGATCGGTACATCGGTCAGAAGTAACACAGGCAATAGTAATAGTGTTAGACCTAGAGCAACAGGAGTAAGAAGCATTGTACGACATGCACTTTTAAATTCAGACATTATTATTCTCTCCTTTTTTAAGACGAAATTGTCACAAAAAATTCATATCTTTCAATCTATGAAATGAATCATACTCCTATTAAATAAAAAAAGCAATCATTTTGTTTGAAATTTGTTCAAAATTTATAGTTGCACTATATTGAATACCATGTTAAGATATATCTTGTGTCACAGAAACGGTATGAACATAACGATTTTGGTCATACTGATGATATACACATTTATATAGCGACGCGGGGTGGAGCAGTCTGGTAGCTCGTCGGGCTCATAACCCGAAGGTCGAAGGTTCAAATCCTTCCCCCGCAATACTGAAATAAGAAAAACCGAGGCGAAAGCTTCGGTTTTTTTGCATGGAGTAGCCATTCGCATCTTTTATGAAAATCAGCTAAACTGGATAGGTGAATGAGTGATAAGGGGAGGCCCTTTACGTGAAGGACGAATTTGAATTTATTGATCAGATTAAACCGGCATCACATCATCAACCTTCATTAGTAATGGGGATTGGTGATGACGCTGCAGTTTATGCATCAACTGAAGGCATGCGTGAGGTTGTTTGTGTGGATACGATGATTGAAGGCGTGCATTTTACAAAAGATACATTATCTCCATTTCAAATTGGCAGGAAGGCTCTCGCGATTAACGTCAGTGATTTGGCCGCAATGGGAGCTGTGCCTCGCTTTTACTTAGTATCGATTGCCATTCCTTCTGTTTGGGAAGATGAAGAAGTAAGCGACTTATACAAAGGAATGCAGGAACTCGCGAACCAGTTTAAGATGGATTTAATTGGTGGAGATACGGTGTCTGCTAAGGAAGCACTCGTCATTACGGTTACGGCCATCGGTCAGGTGGAAGAAACGGTTTCTTTGTATCGAAGTAAAGCTGCTCCTGGAGATGTCGTATTTGTTACGGGAACGGTCGGGAGCTCTGCTGCAGGACTTGAGCTGCTCTTAGAAAAGGGGCGGCATGCTTCGTTTAATAAGTCAGAGGCTGAGCTTGTTCTCATGCACCAACAACCAGAGCCGCAAGTTGGAGCAGGCCGGTTATGTGCGGAAACCAAAGCGAGGATATCTTTAAATGATATTAGTGATGGTGTAGCGAGCGAAGCGAGTGAGCTTGCTGAGGCAAGTAAGGTATCCATATATCTTCAAGCTGACCAAATTCCTTTTCATCCAGCGCTTAATAAGTTCAATGAAGAGCAGAAGCTTGCGTTTGCGTTTAATGGTGGAGAGGACTTTCAATTGATTGGTACAATAGAAGAAACAGCATTTTCATCGTTCGCAGGGAATGCTCTAAAATCAGGTATTCACATTCATCAGATTGGCGAAGTGAAAGAAAAAGCCGAGCATTTGGTTTATATTATGGATAAGGATCAAAGTAAACCTTTACAGAAGGGAGGGTTCAACCATTTTAAAAAATGATGAAGCAATGGGCAGGTACAAAAAGCAGGTTCATTCTCCACTTGAGACGATGGTGCTTGCGGAGAAATTAGCCATGCTTGTTGGGCCAGGTGATGTCATTACGCTTGAAGGTGACCTTGGAGCCGGTAAAACTCACTTTTCGAAGGGGCTAGCAAAAGGACTTGGTGTAAAGAAGGTTGTAAACAGCCCGACTTTTACCATTATAAAAGAATACGAAGGCCGTCTTGCTTTTTATCATATGGATGTGTACCGTTTAGATGAAGAGAGTGAAGAGGATATTGGCTTAGACGAATACTTTTATGGAGAAGGCATCACGGTTGTGGAATGGGCTTCAAAGATTGCAGATCAACTGCCTGACAAGCGATTAGATATTACCATTCGTCACGTGGGAGAAGAAAAAAGATATTTGCTGTTTGAACCGCACGGTGAACACTTTGAACAGCTTTGTAAGGAGTTAGCAGAATGGGAATAACGTTAGCATTAGATACATCTTCATATGTGCTCGGAGTGGCTGTATTAAAGGATGGACAGGTTGCAGCAGAACTCACGACTCATATGAAAAAGAACCACTCGCTTAGATTAATGCCTGCTGTGAATAATGTACTAGCTGAGCTTGATCTAACCCCAAAAGACATCTCAAGAATTGTGGTTGCTGTTGGACCGGGTTCTTATACAGGTGTTCGAATTGGTGTAACTACAGCCAAGACGTTAGCTTGGACTCTAGATATTCCGTTAGTTGGAGTGTCGAGTCTTGAGGCTATGGCACAGCAGGGGCGCTATTTTCAAGGAACGGTTTGTCCAATTATTGATGCCAGACGTAATCGAGTGTACACCGCTTGTTACTCAAGTCTTGAAAATGGAGACCTATCTCTACAAGGGGACGAGCAATTAATTGAACGTGATCAACTGCTTGAGGACTTAGTAGAACAAGGAAAACCGGTTTTATTTACGGGTTCAGACATTTCTATACATAAGGATGTCATTCAAGAGAAGCTTGGAGCCCTCGCTCACTTTGCTCCACCCTCCAAGCAACTGCCAAGACCAAGTGAGCTTGCCGCTTTAGGTGAGGCGAAACAACCGGTTCAAGATGTTCATACTCTTGTTCCAAATTATCTTCAGCTGTCAGAGGCTGAAGCAAAGTGGGAAGAAGCACAAAGAGGGAAAGTCAATGAGTGAGGGTCCCATCCGGTTCATGACTCATGATGATATTGACCAGGTGCTGGAAGTGGAGTTAGATGCATTTACGTCACCGTGGACAAAAGAGATCTTCGAGAATGAATTAACGCTTAATCATTATGCGCATTATATTGTGTATGAGTTAGAGGGACATATTGTTGGTTATTGTGGATTTTGGTTAATAGCTGGAGAAGCACAAATTACCAACATCGCCATTCATTCTTCCGCACGCGGAAAGAAAAGAGGCGAAGAGCTCCTAGGTGCAGCCATTACCTTAATAAAAGGAATGGGCGGGACGAAGGTTTCGTTAGAAGTAAGAGAATCAAATGTCGTCGCCCAGAGCTTATATCAAAAGTTTGGGATGAAAAAAGGCGGCATACGAAAAAACTACTATCAAGACAATGCGGAGGACGCATGGGTTATGTGGGTGGATTTCTAATATGACAAAGATTAAACGAATTTTAGCAATTGAAACAAGCTGTGATGAAACAGCGGCATCTGTTATTGAAAATGGCACAGTGATTCGAAGTAATGTCGTGGCCTCCCAAATTGAGAGTCATAAGCGTTTTGGTGGCGTTGTGCCAGAAGTAGCATCGCGTCATCATGTGGAGCAGGTAACACGGATTATTGAGCAAGCGTTAGCTGAAGCAGAGGTTCGTCCTGATGAGTTAGATGCAGTGGCGGTTACAGAAGGTCCGGGACTTGTAGGGGCGTTATTAATTGGTGTACATGCGGCAAAGGCTATGGCATTTGCGCATGGTTTACCGCTAATCGGCGTCCATCACATCGCGGGGCATATTTATGCCAATCAGCTTGTTCAGCCAATGCAATTTCCCTTAATGGCGCTTGTGGTGTCAGGTGGGCATACAGAATTAATTTATATGGAACAAGATGGGCAATTTGAAACGATTGGGATGACGCGAGATGATGCTGTTGGTGAAGCATACGATAAAGTAGCGAGAACGCTCGGCCTACCTTATCCAGGAGGTCCTCATATTGATCGTCTAGCTCATACCGGATCTGCAGAAATGGATTTCCCACGCTCTTGGTTAGAGCCTGATTCATTAGACTTTAGCTTCAGTGGTCTGAAATCACATGTGTTAAATGTGGTTCACAACCAGAAGCAACGTGGTGATGAGCCGAACATACCGAATTTAGCAGCTAGTTTTCAAGAAAGTGTCATTGATGTGTTAGTAACGAAAACAAGAAAAGCTGTAGATCGGTATGAGGTGAAGCAATTAGTTGTTGCAGGTGGAGTTGCTGCGAATAAAGGGCTACGTGCAGCACTTGAAAAAGAGTTTAGTGAATCGATCAAGCTGTCTATTCCTCCTCTTTCATTATGTACAGACAATGCTGCCATGATTGGTGCAGCAGCTTTTTATCAATTAGAGAAGCAATCATTTGCTGGATGGGATCTCAATGGTCGCCCAGGAATGGACCTATAATCGTTGGAACCAAAGAGATTACATTCTTTTTGGTTCTTTTTTTATGAAAACATCTGTTACGTGGCACACTATATAAAAAGAAAGTAAGTTGTGCATAACATTATCCACAACATGTGAGTAATGTGGATAATGTTGTGCGTAAGGATTGTAAAGGAAATAATAAGAACGTTATGATCATGTAAAAAGAGAGTAATGAATGCTCGATGAACGCTATCTCCTGTGGAAATGTGTGTGGATAATGTGGATATGTCAGAAAATAGTGCAAAATACATCAGGTGGTCTTTATTCGTTTTCTTCATCATGTTGGTAGTGAGTGCCTGCCCTAATTGGACAGAGGCCAAAGCGGATGATGTGCGTCTTGCACATAAGGATCAAGTCATCATTATCGTGCCGGGTATGAGCTTTGAAGAAGCGGAGTGGTTTCTAGATCATGGGGATGAGGCTTTATGGTCTGGTGCCTATTCAGGGGCAATGAATACAAAATCAGCTGGACTACACTCTGAACTGGGTAGTATGCTTACGCTCTCAGCCGGGAGAAGGTCAGCAGCCATTCCGCATACGACGCCTTACGAATTTGAAGAAGAAATGGAAGGGCAACTTGCTGGAGATCGGTACACACAGCTTACTGGTAACCTTGTAGTTGACGGGATCGTTTATCCACAGATTCAAGAACTACATAAAAAAAATCAAGACACTCATCATAAAGCACGTTTTGGAATGGTTGGAGACAGGCTTTTAGATGCAGGAAACCGTACATTTGTTATGGGAACAAGTGATACAGATCAATTCCATCGCTTTGCGCCGTTTCTTACGATGACTAGCAAAGGGATGACAGAGGGATCCTTGAAAGAAAGTGTGATGAAGGATACCACAAGAGCGTATGGTGTGAAAATGAATGCCGAGTGGATGCTTGATGAAATAGCGAAGAGATCTGAAGTAAACTCACTTATCGTGGTTGAGTGGGGAGACCTGTACCGGTTGTTCACGTTGAAAAATCAAATGACCGATGTCGTATATGAAAAGCAACGAGAACAGGCACTGCGAGAGCTGGAAGCATTTATAGTAAACGTCCGAAAGGTACATCCTGATATGTGGTTAATCTCTCCTTTTGTTCATAAAGAAGCGTATTCGGACAAGAAGCAGCTTGCCCCCATTTATGAATGGACTAGTAATGGAGAGGGAGGCGCACTATTCTCTGATACAACAAGAAGAACGGATGTGCTAAGTAATGTGGATGTAGCGCCAAGCTTGATCGAGCGTATGGGGCTTTTGTCCACAGATTATGATCAAGGGTTTCCTTTAAAAAGAATCACGAATGAAATCAATGATCCCAACCAATTAATTGAGCGAGTGGAAGAGTCATTCCATGTGTTTAAAACGAGAGCTTGGGTTTTATCCGTTTATGTAACAAGCTTAGCCATTTTGCTGCTTGGAGTAAGTGGATGGACGTGGTTCGGTAGGGAAAAGCAAACACAAAAAACGTTTTTAGAAATCCTTCTTTTATCTGCCTTAAGCTCTCCTCTATGGTTTTTATTATTAGCTAAGCTTGAATCAACCTCGTCTGCTGCGGGATTTTTTGTGCTACTCTTTTGTTGTTCTTTGTTGTGGGGAGGGAGTGTTAGGCTGCTACGAAGCTGGGGAATTCTGTTCACGGCACTAGTTACGGTTATAGCACTCAGCGTCGATCTTGTGACAGGCTCAACACTTTTATCCCATTCTTACTTAGGGTATGATCCGTTAATCGGTGCACGGTTTTACGGGATAGGAAATGAATATGTGGGAATTTATATCATCTTTGTGTTTGTGATTACCGTCTATCTAGTAAATATCCGAATAACCTGGCTAAGATGGGCGACATCGATTGTATTGATTTCAGGCCATCTCCTTTTCTTAGGGCACTCACAGCTTGGTGCAAATGCAGGTGGCTTTCTTTCTGCTTGCTTGGCTAGCTTCTTCTGGCTTATGTGGGCAATTCCGATCAAAGTGAGTAAGAAGAAGGTCATTTTTATTCTTATCGGAAGTGGTGTAGGTGCCTTATTCCTTCTATATGCTCTGCAGGCTGCTAGTCATTCGTCTCATATTGGAGTAGCCTATGAACGATTACTTGCAGGAGACGCTTCATATATTATAGATACCATTGCCAGAAAAGTAGAAATGAATGTTAAGCTCTTTAAGCATTCAAACTGGACGCAACTACTCGTCATTAGTTATCTTTTAGCCGGGCTCATTCTCTGGAGAAGACTTGATCGATGGGCAGACGAAGGGAAGCAGGTGTTTATTAAAACAGGAGTGATAGGGTCCGTTATTCTACTTTTAATAAATGATTCAGGTGTTGTTGCAGCGGCAACCTCTATGTTTTGTGTTGTGTCGATTTATTTTTATTGGAGACAAATAGAGCAAACAGACTACTGATCATCTGGAATCAGTAGTCTGTTTTGTTTAGATCGTACCTATTCTTCTACTTGAAGGGTTTCCCATTCTTCCATGAGTGCCTCAAGTGTCTCGTTGGCACTGTTGATAGAGCCTTGGAGCTCTGTAGCACGGACGTGATCCGCGAAAACGTCTGGATCGCATAGATCTGTTTCATATTGCTGAATCTTCTCTTCAAGTTCAGCCATTTCCGCTTCAATGGCCTCAATTCGGCGAACACGTTGACGTTCCTGTTTTTTCGCTTCTTTATCCTGTGAGTAGTTTTGTTTTGTTGTATGAACATCGTTTGATGATTGTATACTATTAGTTTGTTCTCTCAGTTGCTCGAATTGTCGTTGTTCTTCTTTTTTTTCTAGGTAATAATCGTAGTCACCTAAAAATGAAGTCGTTTTCCCATCAGCTAACTCAACGGTTCGAGTGGTTAAACGATTTAAAAAGTAGCGGTCATGTGAAACGAATAATAATGTGCCTGGATAGTCGATGAGTGCCGCCTCAAGAATTTCCTTTGAATCAAGATCAAGGTGGTTGGTAGGCTCATCTAGCAGAAGTACATTCGCCTTTTGCATCATTAGCTTTGCAAGCGCAAGGCGTGCTTTTTCCCCACCACTTAAAGCTGTGACAGGCTTTAACACATCATCCCCGCTAAATAGAAAATTCCCCAAAACAGTACGGATTTCCTTTTCAGGAGTCAGTCTATGCTCATCCCATAGTTCATGTAAAACCGTCTTATTTGAATGAAGCTCGGCTTGAACCTGATCGTAGTAACCAATCGTCACGTGAGAGCCAAAGCGAACCGTACCAGAGTCTGGCACAAGCTTGTTCATAATCGCTTTTAATAGTGTGGACTTCCCGGCACCGTTTGGACCGATTAAGGCAACATTTTCTCCGCGGTTTAACTCAAGCTGCAGGTGATCTAGAATGGTTTGTCCAGAAAAGGATAAGCTTAAATCGTTCACACGAAGAACTTCGTTTCCGCTTTGGCGCTCAATGTCAAAAGAGAATGAGGCAGATTTCTCAGAACCAGCTGGACGATCAAGTCTATCCATCTTCTCTAGCTGCTTTCGCCGACTTTGGGCTCGCTTGGTAGTTGAAGCTCGAACAAGGTTACGAGCAATAAAGTCCTCAAGCTTAGCTACTTCTGATTGCTGTTTCTCAAATTGCTTTAATTCTTGCTCATAACGCGCCGCTTTCTCATCTAAATAGAAGCTGTAGTTTCCAGGATAGCGGATCGACTTTTGTCTGGAAAGCTCCACAACACCTGTAACAATTTGATCAAGAAAGTATCGGTCATGGGAAACAAGTAGAATGGCACCTTTGTATCCTGTTAAAAATTGCTCAAGCCAGGATAAAGTGTCGATATCTAAGTGGTTGGTAGGTTCATCTAGAATTAACAAATCTGGTTTTTGTAAAAGGAGCTTGGCCAGTGCTAGTCTTGTACGTTGTCCACCACTCAGTGTTGCGATACTTGTTGTGTAATCAAAGCTAGAAAAATGAAGTCCTGACAAGATACTGCGAATGTCTGCTTCATATTGATATCCGCCTTGATCCTTAAACGTTAATTGTAGTTCATCGTATTCCTTAATTAATTTGTTATAGCTTGTCTCATCTGATAGGACTGATGGATCCGACATAAGCGACTCTAGTTCTCTTAATCGCTTCTCCATTTGCCGAAGGGGTTCAAAAACGGTAAGCATCTCATCCCAAATGGAACGTTCAGATGCAAGGCCACTATGCTGTTCAAGGTAACCAACACGTATGCCTTTTGGAATCATAATTTGTCCTGAGTCGGGCTGATATTCCCCTGCAATGATTTTAAGAAGCGTAGATTTACCTGCGCCATTTCGCCCAACGAGAGCCAATCTATCACCTGTTTGAACCTCAAGCTTTACATTCTCTAAAACAGGGTCAGCCACAAAGGCTTTCGATACATTTATACATTGTAAAACAATCATAATAAGTCCTTCCCGTGTACAGTTCTTTTTCTCTAGTGTAACGTATAATCAAACATCGTAACAACTTATGAATACTTCTCATGCGAACCCTTACATTCGCAGAAAAATAGTGTACAATGGATGTAGTTCTCTCTTCTAAAAGAGATGAACAGTCTCGGGAGGAACGTAATGAAGTCAGAACACATGAAGATACCACAAGCAACAGCTAAAAGACTTCCGCTTTATTATCGGTTTTTGGAGAACTTACACGCTTCAGGGAAACAACGAGTGTCATCTACAGAATTGAGCGAAGCGGTTAAAGTGGATTCTGCAACAATTAGACGAGATTTTTCGTATTTTGGTGCATTAGGAAAGAAGGGATATGGTTATAATGTAAATTATTTGTTATCATTCTTTCGCGAAACATTAGACCAAGATGATTTAACGAAGGTAATGCTGGTTGGAGTCGGGAATTTAGGCACAGCATTTCTACACTATAACTTTTTTAAAAATAATAATACTCAAATTGAGATGGCTTTTGATGTTGACCCAGATAAAATAGGAACAGATGTTGGAGGCGTAGAAATCTACGACCTTAACGACTTTGAGGAAAAGCATACAAAAGAAATCACGGTAGCCATTTTAACAGTACCAGCGACAGTCGCTCAGAAGATTGCGGACAGGCTTGTTGCTTCCGGAGTGAAGGCCATTCTGAACTTCACGCCTGCTAGACTAACCGTTCCAGACTCAGTGCGCGTTCACCACATTGACCTTGCAGTTGAATTGCAAGCGCTTGTTTACTTTTTAAAGCACTACCCACTCGATTCACCAGAATAAGGAGGATGAAATAGTTATGCAAATGGGACCATGGAGTATCATTTTAATAGCAATTGTTGCTTTATTAATATTTGGGCCTAAGAAGCTGCCGGAGCTTGGAAAAGCATTTGGCTCTAGCTTAAGAGAATTCAAAAATGCAACAAAAGGTCTTGCAGATGATGAAGAAGAAAAGAAACGTGAGAAAGACCAAGCTTAATCTAAGGATGGATCTTATATGAAAGAACAGGACATGTCCATATGGGCCCACCTTGAAGAATTAAGGCGAAGACTCTTTGTCGTCCTCGCCTTTTTTATTGTGGCGCTAATAATCGGATTCTTTATTTCATCACCCCTCATCACGTTACTACAGCAAACACCTGAAGCACGCGATTTACCAATGAACGCTTTTAAGATGACGGATCCACTTCGTATTTTTATGACATTCACGTTAGCGATTGGATTGGTCTTAATCTTTCCAGTGGTTCTTTATCAGCTTTGGGCTTTCGTGAAGCCAGGCTTGCATGAAAAGGAACAAAAGGCTACACTTGCTTATATTCCTATCGCCTTTGTATTGTTTTTAGTTGGCGTTGCATTTGCTTATTTTGTTTTGTTTCCATTTATCCTTTCGTTTATGTCTACCATGGCGGATCGGTTAAATATAACAGAGCAATATGGAATCAATGAATACTTTGCTTTTCTCTTTCAATTAATTTTACCGTTTGGTGCGTTATTCCAATTGCCTGTTGTTGTGATGTTTTTAACGAGAATTGGTCTACTTACACCTGACTTTTTACGTACAATCCGCAAGTATGCTTACTTTGTCTTATTAGTCATTGCTGGGTTTATAACACCACCAGATTTATTTTCACATTTAATGGTAACCGTTCCGTTACTGTTACTCTACGAATTTAGTATTTGGCTTTCTAAGCTGACCTATCGTAAGTACAAATTAACTGAAGACGTAGCCGAAAAGAAGCAATCAGATTAAAAATAGAAACGATATGGAGATGTGATTAGCCATGAATACAGTCAATCAATCATTATATGAATTTTTGCAAGAGCGAACTAAAGAAGTGACTGAGACATGGTTTAAAACGCTTGAAGAAGATGATGTAGATTCTGTCTATTCGGTAAAGGATGCCGATTCCATCTATAAGCTTATGCAGCAAAATGAAGAATACATAAAGAATCTGACTCGTCTTTTTATCACACCAACTTCTGAAGTACACAACCGTATCCTAAGCTGGATTGGTGACATTGGAAGTGATCGGGCTCATCTACAAACACCTCTAAATCAAATGTTTCGTGAGTTTGTTCGGACGAGAGATATTTTTCTGTCATACATTGAGAAGTTTGTTGAAAAGAGTTCAGTTGAGGTAACAAAAGAACAGCACGACGAATGGAAACATCAAGTTGTCAAAACTCTTGATTTCACAATTCAACATTTTATTAAGAAGATTGATACAAATACAACCGTTCAATTAGAAGCGCAGAAGGAAATGATTAACGAACTTAGTTCCCCTGTTATTCTTCTACAAAATAGCAGTGCACTCCTGCCACTTGTAGGAGATATTGACACGGCTCGTGCAAAATCTATTCTAGAAAATACGCTTGCACAATGTGCAGAAAAGGGCGTAGATCACTTGTATCTAGACTTATCTGGAGTTGTGATCATTGATACAATGGTTGCGAATGAAATCTTTCAATTAATCTCTGCTTTGTCCATTATCGGAGTAAGAACCACATTATCTGGTATCCGCCCTGAAATTGCACAAACAGCCGTTCAATTAGGACTTTCATTCGATCAGATTCGAATTAAATCTACACTTGCTCAAGCGTTGGCTGAGAAATAATCTGTATGAGACTGATCATCCTTAAATAGGATGATCAGTCTTTTTGTTTTTAAGTCTAGCTCCTTACCTTAAAATAGTTTGTGAAATTATGAACAAAGTTTGTCATTCTTCTCCAGACCCACACAAATCAAATGAAATCGCTTATACTATGAGTAGAAAGAGAATGTGAAACACTTCACATAATACAAAACAAGGAGGAATTCATATGTTTATTCGATTTTTAAGAGAAAGTAAATGGGCTTCTGGAATACTGGCATTCTTACGTTTGTATCTAGGGTGGACCTGGTTAACTTCAGGTCTTGGAAAAGTAACTGGAGAATTTTCTGCAGGAGGATTTTTGCAAGCAGCTGTGACCAATCCTGTAGTAAAAGGTGAAGAAGTCGTGTATCCATTCTATGTGAGCTTTCTTGAGAATGTCGCATTACCATATGAAGGACTCTTTAGCACTGTTGTTGCTTGGGGAGAAATTTTAGTAGGTCTTGGATTAATCTTAGGATTTTTAACTACTGCGGCTGCATTCTTCGGAATCGTGATGAATCTATCATTTTTACTAGCGGGAACTGTATCTGTGAACCCGATCATGATCGTACTCGGATTCATTATTTTAGTAGCGGGAGTGAATGCAGGTAGGTTTGGATTAGATCGATACATCCTCCCATTTATAAAACGAAAATGGAACAAAAAAGATAAGCATATAGATCGTCTAGACACTAGAGCTGGACAACCGGCTTAATTGTTTAAACCGGCACAAAACTAAAAATTAATGAGAGAATGGCGAATGATTAGATTATGAATCATTCGCCATTCGTGGTTTTTAGAAAAACAGCGGAAGGAGAACCCGAGACTCCTACGGAACAGAACGTGGTGAAGACACTGCAGCGGCGTCCTTTCGGCGGGTAGGCTGAGGCCGTTCCCGGCGGGTGCGAGGGACTCTTCTTTAGCGGATTATTTGCTATATTCGTTTTTTACCCGCTACATTCAAGTTATGTCCCGCTCTCTTTTCTATATGAAATAATAAAAGATGTTTTGAAAAAATGTGGGAGGGTATATAAAATCATGATAATACATTTGGAGGAATGAGCGATGAATAAACTTCACGTTTGGATTCCGCTTTTTTTTATGGTCTGTTTGATTGGTTCAATTAGTAGTGAGCCTGTAACCACCAGTGTGCAATCTGATGAGTATACATCTTCATATCAAATAAATGAACATTCACAACAACAAAGAGCGGCTTCTACTGAGGCAGTAAGTACACAAACACTTGTATTTAAAGATGAAATAACGGAGGAACCAACAAGAGAACGGGAGTCTACTCATAGAGAACATCTGATGAATAATTGGTCTATTGTTATAAATGAATTATCAAAAAAGAAAACAAAAATCGCATACGATGAACTATAACAAAAAAGCCCATCTCCACTTTGGAAAAGGGCTTTTATGTATGATTTTGAATTAATCTTTCTTTTGCATGTTTTTGATGGTCTTTCTGAGGATAAGGAAACGGAAAGCCATATAAAAATCATAGGCCGCTAAAGCAGCTAGCAACACATTAATAAAGGTCCAACCGTTTCGACTAACGCTGTTTGAAGTTAGAATGGTTATAAACACTCCAAGTAGAATATAAAAGGTTGCAACAAAGATTGGAGAAAAACCTCTCATATTACCCTCCAATCAAACGCAAGATCACGGATGCGTCAAGATTAGATAGTTGTTCAGCTTGCTCGAGAATACGTTGAATTTCATCGTAGAATACCACTTGTATAAGGACAACAAATGAATTTAATGAAATGTGCGCAATGATTGGAACAATAATTCGTTTACTGATGACATACAAGAAAGCAAAGGCATAGCCCATAGCAAGGTAAACGAGCAAATGCTCAAAATCCCAGTGTGCTGCTGCGAAGATTAATGAGCTAATGGTACTTGCAAAGAAAAAGTTCATCTTCTTATGTAACGAACCAAATAGAACTTTTCGGAACACAATTTCCTCAATAATTGGACCGAGTATCGCAATGACAACCATCATTAGTGGCACGGCTCTGCTTAGTTGCACAAGTGATTCAGTATTGTCCGATCCTGCTTCAATGCCAAAAACAAAGATCTCAATTAAAGCGGCGGCGTACTGAGCGACAAAGACAAGAACTACACCGGTGATTGACCATACGATGGTCATCCCTACACCTGAACGATCACGATCAAGATTTCCTTGACGCATATCAGGCAACAACAATAAGAAAATAATTAACGTACCTATTACGTAGCTTGCAACAGTTGAATATCCAATTAACACATTAGCTTCTGTTATCCCAAGTGCTTGAAAAAGAAACACGAAAGGAACAGCGCCAAAGAGCATGGCTATGAAGGTTACAAGAATAAACCAATACCTAATGTTCAAAACAATTGCTCCTTTTTTGTGGTTTAATCATCTGTTTATTTTATCATAGTCTGTGCAGAAAATCAGAAGGGATGCCTTATGAATATGCCGAATAGAATAAAGAAATACAGGGTATAAGAAGTTGGGCAAAGATAGAAGGATTTCGACAAAAAAAATCGAGTAAATGACTTGCAAAAGATTGCTGGAATGATTATCATAATAAATGTGTTAGCACTCACACCAATCGAGTGCTAATAAAAGACTACTACATAGTACGTAAAGGGAGGGTGTTTTCCTTGTTAAAACCATTAGGTGATCGTATTGTTTTAGAGCAAATCGAAACAGAGGAAACAACAGCAAGCGGAATCGTATTACCGGATTCAGCAAAAGAAAAACCACAAGAAGGTAAGATTGTTGCTGTAGGAGCAGGTCGTGTAACAGATAATGGCGAGCGTGTAGCGCTTGAGCTTAAAGAAGGCGATTCTGTAATCTTCTCAAAATATGCAGGCACAGAAGTGAAATATGAAGGAAAAGACTATTTAATTTTACGCGAGAGCGACATTCTTGCTGTAATTGGCTAATAAAGAGCACATATTTACGATTTTAATTTAGGAGGCTGACAAAATGGCTAAAGATATCAAGTTTAGTGAAGATGCTCGTCGTTCCATGCTTCGCGGAGTAGACGCACTTGCAAACGCTGTTAAAGTAACGCTTGGACCAAAGGGACGTAACGTGGTTCTTGAGAAGAAATTCGGTTCTCCACTTATCACTAATGATGGTGTAACGATTGCAAAAGAAATCGAGCTTGAAGATGCATTCGAAAACATGGGTTCGAAGCTTGTTGCTGAAGTTGCTAGCAAAACCAACGATATCGCTGGTGATGGTACAACAACTGCAACGGTTCTTGCTCAAGCGATGATCCGTGAAGGACTTAAAAACGTAACATCTGGTGCAAACCCAATGGTAATCCGTAAAGGAATTGAAAAAGCAACAGCTGCAGCGGTTCAAGAGCTTCAGAAGATTGCTAAACCAATTGAAGGAAAAGAATCCATTGCACAAGTGGCAGCGATCTCTTCTGGCGATAACGAAGTAGGCCAAATCATTGCAGAAGCAATGGAGCGTGTTGGTAACGATGGCGTTATTACAATCGAAGAATCAAAAGGATTCTCTACAGAGCTTGAAGTTGTAGAAGGTATGCAATTTGACCGTGGCTACTCTTCACCTTACATGGTAACTGACTCTGATAAAATGGAAGCTGTTCTTGAAAATCCGTACATCCTTATTACAGATAAGAAAATCGGTAACATTCAAGAAGTACTACCTGTTCTTGAGCAAGTGGTACAACAAAGCCGTCCAATCTTAATTATTGCTGAGGATGTTGAAGGTGAAGCACTAGCAACTCTAGTTGTGAACAAGCTTCGTGGAACATTTAATGCAGTAGCTGTTAAAGCTCCAGGTTTCGGAGATCGTCGTAAAGCAATGCTTGAAGACATCTCAATCCTAACGGGTGGAGAAGTGATCACTGAAGATCTAGGTCTTGACCTTAAATCAGCAAACATTTCTCAACTTGGTCGCGCAAGCAAGGTTGTTGTGACAAAAGAAAACACAACAATCGTTGAAGGTGCTGGTCAAGCAGACCAAATCGCTAGCCGCGTAAACCAAATCAAAGCTCAGCTAGAAGAAACAACATCTGACTTTGACAAAGAAAAACTTCAAGAGCGTCTTGCTAAGCTTGCAGGCGGAGTAGCTGTTCTTAAAGTGGGTGCGGCAACTGAAACAGAAATGAAAGAGCGTAAGCTTCGTATTGAAGATGCTCTAAACTCTACTCGTGCAGCAGTTGAAGAAGGAATCGTAGCAGGTGGTGGTACTGCACTTGTTAACGTACTTAAAGCTGTTCAAGCAGTAGATGCAGAGGGAGACGAAGCAACGGGTGTGAATATCGTGATCCGTGCTCTAGAAGAGCCAGTTCGTCAAATCGCTCACAACGCTGGTCTTGAAGGATCTGTTATCGTTGAGCGCCTTAAAGGCGAAGAAGTTGGAATTGGCTTCAACGCAGCAACTGGTGAATATGTAAACATGGTTGACTCTGGTATCCTTGATCCAGTTAAAGTAACTCGTTCTGCACTTCAAAACGCATCAAGCGTATCTGCAATGCTTCTTACAACAGAAGCTGTAATCGCTGATAAGCCAGAAGAAAACGCTGGCGGCGGAATGCCTGACATGGGCGGTATGGGTGGAATGGGCGGAATGCCTGGAATGATGTAATAAACCATTGATGTACAGGGCATATCTGTAAGCCAATGGATTGAAGAAGCCTTCGTTATTTGTTAACGGAGGCTTCTTTTTATCTAGAACACCAAAAAAAGCGAATAGGCAGCCACCTATTCGCTTTTTTCTATGAAACCTCTTCGACAGACCAATAATAGCCTGGCTTAGAGTAGTTATTTAATTTTTTCATTAGTCGTTCTGCCTCGACGAATTCCGTAAAGGATTTGTCCAAATGGCTGTTCGGTGCCTTTAAGGTTTTCGTTTCACCGTCAAATGTACGTACAATTCGATACAAACGGATCAACTCCCTCATACAGCCTTCGTTAGCTGTAACCCAATTGTCTCATACAAAAATATGATTAGATAGGGTGCATCTTGACTAATATTGTCTAAAAGCAAGGAATAGCAAAATTTAATGTTCTTTTAAATCTTCACATGTACATCCTTTGTCATTTTCCGTACGAATGTCATCGTTCCGAGTACAAGTAATGCGATTAAAGGTAGAGAGATGAACGGAGAGAGATCAACAACAGGTAAGAAATTCAAGACTGTTGATTCATTTTCACCTAGAAGATAATCATGAAAGGCAACAACAACGATGGCTATTCCTATAAATACAGCTCCAAAGATCCAATGATATCTATGGAATGCGGCCATGATCAACCAGCCAAGGAAATAGTACAAAAGAAAACGTAAAAGTAGAGAAAGGAATAATGCGAACGTAATAGAGATAGATCCACCTGTGTCTAATCCAAGCTGCGGAAAAAGCATGTCTTCAAAAAGGAAGGTAGTGATTAATGTAATAGCCGATAACATTATGCTATACAAAACGGCTGAAGCAGAAACCCCGACAAAATAATCTTTTCTCGAGATCCCATTCGAAACACCATAAGAAAGCAAACCCATATTCATGATGCCAAGGATTAACATATAAAATTGTGTAGCTTGACTGCTTGTGTCGTAAAATGACCAGACGGTTGTTGCAGCGAAAATAATGGCAAGGAAATGGACTACGATTAAGGTAACGAAGAAACCAATTGTCCATTGAGTATAGAATGAATTGAATTTCCGACAGATCAGCTTTGCCTTCGCATTCATTCTGATTCAACTCCTTCTTCTGTTAAATGAATAAATAGATCTTGCAATGTGACAGGGCCAAGCTCTAACCCAGCTTCAGAAGCCGCTTTTCGTTTTTCTGGTGTGATTGAACCATATACCATAGTAGATTTTGTATGGCCAAGCGATTGTTCCTTTAGAGTGGTTAGGCCAGCTGTCCATGCATCCACACGTTCTGCTGTTCCAGTTACAGAGAGACCTTCTGTTAAAAACTCTTCTGTATGTTTGTGTAGGAGTAAGGCTCCTTCTTTTATAATTACTACTTCCTCAAACAACGCATCCATTTCAGAGATTAAATGTGTAGAAAGAATAATCATTCGTGGATGCTCCATGTAATCCCTTAACACTTCCTCATAAAAGATCTCCCTGGCAGGTGCATCCATCCCAAGATAGGCCTCATCAAATATCGTAATCGGACAACGACTGGCAAGACCTAATGTCACAGTTAGGGCGGATTTCATACCACGAGACAGGTTATATACCTTTTGGTTCATCGGAATCTTAAATCGTTTCATTAAATGGTTTGCATAGTCTTCATCAAAGTTTGGTCGAAAATCTTTGCGATCGTTTAGCCACTTTTTAACTTTGTCGTACTCATATTCAAAGGATTCTTCTTTGATAAACGATATCTGTTCCATCGCGAGAGAGTGATCAAAGATGTCTTGGTTGTTTAATTGAAGAGTGCCAGCCGTCTGCTGCCGGTAAGAAGCGAGCAATGAAAGTAAGGACGTTTTGCCTGCAGAATTGCGTCCAAGCAGACCAATAATTTTGTGGCCACTAAGTTCAAATGATAGATCCTTGAGAATCAATTTTGAACCAATGGTAAGAGAAAGATTATTTGCTTTTATAGTAGGTTCAGTCATGATCGTTCCTCCCTTTTAAGTCGTCCATCATTGATTTAATTTCCTGCTCAGAGATGCCAAGTCGGTTCGCTTCCTGCAGCATGCTCCACACATATTCTTCTTGGAACGTACGCTTTCTCATGCTTCGTAACTTCTCACGTGCCCCTTCTGCAACAAACATTCCGACCCCTCTTTTCTTAAATAGAATCCCGTTGTCCACTAACTCATTGACGCCCTTAAGTACGGTTTGAGGATTGATTTTGTAATACGCCACAAGTTGGTTCGTGGAAGGTGCTTTCTCTCCCTCAGGAAGAATGCCCTCAACAATATCTTCTTCGATCATTTCCTTTATCTGCTGAAAGATCGGTCGATTCTCATCTAATTTCGAACGCACAATGTAAGCACCTCCTGTTATATACTATGATGGTTAGTTGGTTGTGTGTATAACCATATAACGAAGGAGTAAGATTGTCAATACTTGAACTTAGGGCATTTGCACATGTGCTATAGGCGATTCCCTAATGTGAAAGATCTCGGGGCAAATTCATAATAGAGATATGATCAGATACTGTAAACAGGCTTCTTCCATGTGTGACTGAACCTAAGGAGTGAGAGCGATATGAAACGAAAAATGGGGTTAAACTTCTTTAAACCTAAAGAAAGCTATTCAAACAATTGGTCTATTCTTGAAGAGAAAAATAGAGATTGGGAGAATATGTACCGTCAAAGATGGTCACACGATAAAGTGATTCGTACAACACATGGAGTGAATTGTACGGGATCATGTAGCTGGAAGGTGTTCGTTAAAAACGGGATTATTACCTGGGAGAATCAACAAATTGATTATCCTTCCTGTGGTCCAGATATGCCGGAATTTGAGCCAAGAGGATGTCCAAGGGGAGCCTCATTCTCGTGGTATGAGTACAGTCCATTACGTGTCAAGTATCCATACATGAGAGGGAAGCTATGGAGACTTTGGAAGGAAGCAAGGAAGACCTATTCATCTCCAGTGCGAGCTTGGGCGAGTATTGTAGAGTCACCTGAGAAAGCTCAGCAGTATAAACAGGCCAGAGGGAAGGGCGGTCATATTCGTGTGAAATGGGATGACGCGCTTGAACTGATTTCAGCGCAACTTATCTATACCATTCAAACTTATGGACCAGATCGAATTGCTGGGTTTACACC
Organism: Alkalihalobacillus sp. FSL W8-0930; assembly: GCA_037965595.1. NCBI lineage: Bacteria > Bacillati > Bacillota > Bacilli > Caryophanales > Bacillaceae > Alkalihalobacillus > Alkalihalobacillus sp. FSL W8-0930. The sequence goes on from CP150183.1 coordinate 850,605, forward strand.
CATTCCTGCCATGTCGATGGTCAGTTATGCGTCAGGAGCAAGGTTCTTATCCCTTTTAGGAGGACAAATGCTCAGTTTCTATGATTGGTACGCAGATCTTCCACCTGCTTCACCACAGATTTGGGGTGAGCAAACCGACGTACCCGAATCCTCTGACTGGTATAACGCAGGGTATCTGATGATGTGGGGTTCAAATGTACCGTTAACGAGAACGCCTGATGCTCATTTTATGACAGAGGTTCGTTATAAGGGAACGAAAGTAGTATCAGTGGCTCCCGACCATGCTGAAAATGTTAAGTTTGCTGATAACTGGCTAGCTCCAAATCCAGGAACTGATGCAGCGTTGGCTCAAGCAATGACACATGTAATTTTGGACGAATTCTATCAAAAAAGGCAAGAACCTATGTTTACAAACTACGCGAAGCAGTATACAGACATGCCGTTTCTCATTCTTCTTGATAGGCATGAAGGTTCATATAAAGGTGGGCGGTTCTTACGGGCAAGTGATCTAGGAACAGAAGCTGACCATGCTGATTGGAAGCCCGTTATTTTCGATGAGGCAACTGATAAAGAGATCGTTCCAAATGGGACTATGGGTCAAAGATGGGAGAAAAAAGGTAACTGGAATTTGAAGCTAGAAAATGAAGATGGAACCATTATAAAGCCAGCATTAAGTGTAGAAGGTCATCAAGAAAGATGGGTAGAAATCGTTTTTCCATATTTTGATAACGCAGGAAACGGTGTCTTCAAACGAATGATCCCTGCAAAGCAGGTCACTCTTACTGATGGTACAGTTCGTTATGTCGCAACAGTTTATGACTTAATGATGAGTCAATACGGGGTGGCGCGGAAAGAGAGTGAATACAATGCCGAAAATTATTATGACGCGACTTCAATTTATACGCCTGCCTGGCAAGAAAAGATTACGAGTGTTAAGGCATCTGTGGTTGTCCAAATTGCACAGGAATTCGCTCAGAATGCTTTAGATACGGGCGGCAGATCCATGATTATTATGGGGGCGGGCATTAATCATTGGTTTAATAGTGATACCATCTATCGTTCCATCTTAAATCTTGTCATGCTAACGGCATCTGAAGGGGTCAATGGAGGAGGTTGGGCTCACTACGTTGGGCAAGAGAAGTGTCGTCCAATTGAAGGTTGGTCAACGATTGCATTTGCAAAAGACTGGCAAGCAACAGCTAGACAGCAAAACGCAACATCTTTCTTTTATTTTGCGACAGAACAATGGCGGTATGAAGATAGTGGGACGGAGTCGTTAAAGTCACCTACTGCGGGTAAGCTTCATTATCAGCATCCTGCTGATTACAATGTTCTGGCTGCAAGGCTTGGGTGGTTGCCTTCCTATCCGCAGTTCAACAAGAACAGTTTGACTTTTGCGGAGGACGCAGCTAAAAAAGGTATAAAATCAAATCAATCAATTATCGATTACACAGTAGAACAAGTGAAATCCAGAAATACCTCATTCTCTATTGAAGACCCAGGTGCAGCTGTGAACTTCCCACGTTCATTATTTATTTGGAGGTCTAATCTTATATCGAGTTCAGCTAAAGGTCAGGAATACTTTATGAAGCATTTACTTGGGACATCAGATGGGTTACTTGCGGAGCCGAATACGAGGGAGAGGCCAGAAGAAATAAAGTGGAGAGATGATGTGGAAGGAAAGCTAGACTTAATGGTTGCTCTTGATTTTCGGATGACCTCTACTCCTCTCTATGCAGATATTGTCCTACCAGCAGCAACTTGGTATGAAAAGACAGATTTATCTTCAACAGATATGCATCCATTTGTGCACCCGTTTAATCCAGCGGTTAATCCGCTTTGGGAGTCAAAGTCTGACTGGGATATTTATAAAAAGCTTGCAGAAACCTTCTCTAAGATGGCTGAAGATGAATTACCTGGTGTATATAAAGATGTCGTCACCACACCATTGGCTCATGACACACAGAGTGAAATCTCACAGCCAATGGGTCTTGTGAAGGACTGGACAAAGGGCGAGATAGATGCAATTCCCGGGAAAACAATGCCGAACTTCTCCATTGTCGAGCGTGATTACACTAAAATCTCCGATAAATTCACAACACTTGGTCCAAATCTAGCAAAAGGAAAGGTTGGCGCGCATGGAGTAAGCTTCTCCGTTTCTGATGAGTATGAGGAGTTAAAGCAGATGAATGGTACACATGGAGGAGATTCAATTAAGAGCGGTTTACCTAAGCTTGAGACTGCTCGTAATGCAGCCGATACAATGCTCCACCTCTCTTCTGCTACAAACGGTCGTGTCTCACAAAAGGCATATGTTGAAGCAGAACGAGATTCAGGGGTTCCTTTAAAGGATATCTCCAGTGATCGTGCAGCTGAGAAAATTACGTTCCAAAACATTACTGTACAGCCGAGAGAAGTGATTCCAACGCCTGTGTTTAGTGGATCAAATAAGCTAGGGCGCAGGTATTCTCCTTTTACAACAAGCATTGAGAGACTTGTACCTTTTCGTACGTTAACGGGCCGTCAGCATTTTTATATTGATCACGAGGTCTTTCTTCAATACGGAGAGTCATTGCCTATTTATAAACCAACGCTTCCACCAATGGTTTTTGGCACAAGTGACAAGAAAGTAAAAGGTGGAGTAGACACATTAGTATTACGTTATCTAACTCCTCATGGAAAGTGGAACATTCACTCCACGTACCAGGACAATCAGCATATGCTAACTCTATTTCGTGGAGGTCCAACAGTTTGGATTAGTAATGAGGATGCTAAGGCACACGATATTGAGGATAATGATTGGCTTGAAGTGTATAACCGGAATGGCGTGGTAACGGCGAGAGCCGTTGTGAGTCATCGGATGCCAAGAGGAACCATGTTCATGTATCATGCCCAGGATAAGCATATTCAAGTACCTGGCTCTGGTATTACAGATACTCGCGGCGGTAGTCATAATGCCCCAACACGTATTCATCTTAAACCAACACAGATGGTTGGAGGGTATGCTCAATTAAGCTATGGGTTTAATTACTATGGTCCAATTGGAAACCAAAGAGATGTGTATGTGGCAGTACGTAAAATGAAGGAGGTTGATTGGCTTGAAGATTAAGGCACAAGTCGCAATGGTGATGAATTTGGACAAGTGCATCGGCTGTCATACGTGTAGTGTAACGTGTAAAACAACCTGGACGAATAGAAAAGGTGCGGAATATGTCTGGTTTAATAATGTAGAAACAAAGCCAGGTATCGGATATCCGAAAAGGTGGGAGGATCAGGAGCAGTATAAAGGAGGATGGCAACTACGGAAAGGGAAGCTTGAACTAAAGTCAGGTAACACTCTTTCAAAAGTTGCGCTGGGTAAGATCTTCTATAACCCGGATATGCCAGAAATGAAAGACTACTATGAGCCGTGGACATACAACTACGAGCACTTAACAAACACAGGTGAGAAAAAGCATTCTCCTGTAGCGAGGGCCCACTCTGCTGTTACTGGGGAAAAAATGGAACCTAAGTGGGGACCGAACTGGGAAGATGACCTGGCTGGTGCTCATATAACTGGTCCAGAGGATCCGAACATCAAGAAGATCGAAGAAGAGATCAAATTTAATTTTGAAAAGTCTTTTATGATGTATCTGCCAAGACTGTGTGAGCACTGCTTAAATCCTAGCTGTGTAGCATCCTGTCCATCGGGAGCTATGTACAAACGAGATGAAGACGGCATTGTTTTAGTTGACCAGGATGCTTGTCGCGGTTGGCGTTATTGTATGACTGGATGTCCATATAAGAAGGTTTACTTTAACTGGCAAACAAATAAGGCAGAGAAATGTACCTTTTGTTTTCCTAGAGTGGAAGCAGGAATGCCTACCGTTTGCTCCGAAACCTGCACTGGCCGTATTCGGTATCTAGGCGTCTTATTATATGATGCTGATCGTGTTTCTGAAGTAGCTTCTATAGAAGATGAACAAGCATTGTATCAGGCTCAATGTGATTTATTCATTAATCCAAATGATCCAGAAATGATTAAGCAAGCAAAAAAAGACGGGATCTCAGAAGATTGGATTGAAGCCGCGCAGCAATCGCCTATTTATAAGTTAGCGATTGAACACCAGCTGGCCTTCCCGTTACATCCAGAGTACCGTACACTTCCAATGGTCTGGTATGTACCACCACTTAGTCCGATTATGAATTACTTTGAAGGTAAGAATTCGATTCAGAATCCAGACTTATTGTTTCCGGCTGTTGATGAAATGAGAACACCCATACAGTATTTAGCAAATATGCTAACCGCCGGTGATACAAAAACGGTCAAGCAGTCTCTTCAACGAATGGCAATGATGAGATCTTATATGAGAGCTAAAACAACAGGTGCTTCATTTGATACTAGTCAGTTGAATCGTTTAGGAATGACACCGGAGCAGACAGAAGAGATGTATCGATTACTTGCGATCGCAAAGTATGAGGACCGTTTTGTGATACCGAGCTCTCACAAGGAGAATCATGCTTCTAACCCATACCGTGCACAAGGGATGGAAGGTTTTGATCAGCATGGCATGGGAGGATGGGGAAATGAATCAGGAGGATGCTCTGGGTGTGGGCCTGCTTCATTAATTGAATCTGAGATAAGTCCAAAATCTTCTACTCAAGACAGAGCATACGGTGAGAACTTCTATGGAGGGATCTGGCGTGATTGATTTACAGCGTTTAGCCACATATAAGACGTCCTTTGCATTTTTTAGCAGACATCTAATCTATCCAGACAAGATAGATTTTCACCCTTCTTTGCTGGAAGAAGCATTTGATGAGAATCATCCTTCCATTTTTTCTATACAAACGTACTGGTCTCTTATGCATCAGTATAGCCTTGATGAAATTCAAGAGATGTATACAGCTACATTTGATTTTGAAAAAAACAACACGCTATTTATGACGTATCACAAATTTGAAGATGGAAAAGAACGAGGGCAGATGCTAGCACAAATCAAAGCAATTTATGAGATGTTTGAGCTTGATATGGAAACAACGGAATTATCGGACTACCTTCCCCTCATTTGTGAGTTTTTCTATGTGGCGAATTGGGATCAAAAGCTATGGTCTACAAAGTTTTTAGGGCTTCTTTTAGCCGTTCTGGAGGATGGTACCTTTCATTTAAGCCAATCACTAAAAAAACAAGACAGTCCTTATTATTATTTAATTCAAGGGTTACGAGAATGCTTTAAATCTTGTATCCAGGTGGAGGCATCCAACCATGAGCGCACTTAACCAATTTCTTTGGGTGATTTATCCTTATCTTTGTCTGGCAGTATTCTTTTTTGGTCATATCATTAGGTATCGGTATGACCGGTTTCACTGGACGGCTAAGTCTAGTGAGTTTATTGAGAAGAGACAATTGATGATTGGAAGTTTGCTTTTTCATATTGGAATTATTCCAGTTATATTCGGTCATGTTGGTGGATTATTTGTTCCTAGAGAATGGATGCAAGCTATCGGTGTAAATGACCACATCTATCATATCGGTGCAATATATATAGGAGGACTGTTTGGGTTTGTTACACTGATTGGAATGTTTATCTTAACTTTACGCAGATACTCAAAGAAATCAGTACGAAAATTAAGTTCATTCTCTGATCTTGCTGTAAACAGTCTGTTGTTACTTATCATTATACTGGGTATGTACTCAACACTTGTTACGAATGCCGTACAGCCTGATTTTGATTACAGGAGCACCATATCCATTTGGTTTAGAGGGTTGTTTTTGTTTAATCCAGATGGAGTTCTCATGCAAGAGGTGCCTCTATCTTTTAAATTTCACATTATAGCAGGGTTTGGTATCTTTGCTTTTTGGCCTTTTACTAGACTCGTTCACGTTTGGAGCGTACCATTGAATTACATTGGAAGAAGTTATATTCTTTATAGAAAGCATAAATTGTAAGGTAGGCTATTCTATCTTAGAGGGAGATTCAAAATATGACTGAAAAAATGGTATACAGTTCCTTGTTAAGACGTATACAAGATGAGTTATCGTGTGACCTTGTCGCTATCGCTCTAGTAGAATCAGCCGAGAAGCAATATGTTTTAAAGTGGAGATATACAATGGGACAAGTGAACGATCGATTAAAGAACATTGTCTTGCAAACAGGTAAAGGGATTGCAGGAGAAGTATTTAAAACGGGAAAGCCCTGTTTGATTAAAGATGTGTCAACTTTTGCTCGTAAGAACGAACTGTTTAACTATCCAATACTCTTTTTGGAAAACTTAAAGAGTATCGGAGCCATCCCGTTATGGCAAAACGATCGAGTAATTGGTGTGATGCTTGCCGGCTATCGTGCACCAAATCTCATGAATGAGGGTGGCATTTCACAAATGTTGAAAAAGGTTGAAGAAGAAGCAACCACGTTAACAGAGTGAAGGAGTTACAAATGAATATTTCTACAAATGATGACCTATCCAATCTGATGACTAAGCTCTTTGAACATAGTACGGATCTCATCTTTTTCTTTGATCAGATGGGAACTATTACAACAATGAATCCAGCGGCAGAACAAATCATTGATGATCACATGATAAGTCAAATTAAAAGTCAAGCAGATCATGCAATTTGCCAAGTGTGTATGGGTTATACGAGTGAGACAGAATCGAGAACATGTAGGGATTGTTACTTATCAGCTACTGACACAAAAGATTTTTCATCTTTTCAGGTATATCTCACAACAAAAGAAAAGGGAATTGTGCCCTATATGGCTTCCTTTCAAACGATCGATGAAGTAGCAGGTACAAGAATTTTACTACTTAGAGATCAATCGACTCAGTATGAAACACAAGCAAAGCTTCATCAAAATATGTTAACAAAGCATGTTATAAAGGCTCAAGAAAATGAGAGAAAGCGAATTTCTAGAGAACTACATGATAGTGTGGCCCAAGAGATTTTAGGGGCATTGGTGGATTTGAGGGTCATGAAGTACATGACGAATGAACAAAACGTGTTGGATAAAGTGGAAAACACAAAAGGTGTTCTAACAAGACTGCTAGATGATATTCGAGACTTATCTGTTGAACTGCGTCCACTGGCATTAGATGATTTTGGTCTTGAAGCAGCATTTCGCTCTCATTTCAAACGAATTGAACAAAGATATGGGTGGAAAATTCTTTTTCAATCAACCAATGAGAATAATCGGTATGAGCCTGAAGTTGAAACAGTAGTTTACCGAATTTGCCAGGAGGCAGTCATGAATGCCATTAAATACTCTGGCGTGGGAGAAATCTTTGTTTCTCTTATTGATAAGGATAGAGAGTTAGTATTAACGGTTACAGATCAAGGCGTAGGATTTCATCACGAAGATCAACCACAAGGGACAGGGTTGGGTCTATATGGAATGAAAGAACGGGCTGAATTAGTATCAGGGAAGTGTACAGTGACAACAGAAGTAGGAAAAGGCACAAAAGTCCATCTTCAGGTGCCAATTAGAAAGTGGGGGGGGAAGTAATGCGGATCATTATCGCAGACGATCATGCTATTGTCAGAAGTGGTTTTTCAATGATTTTGAATTATCAAGATGATATGGAAGTGATAGGATTGTGTGCTGATGGGATAGAAGCCTATCAAATGGTAGCAAAATATGAGCCCGATCTGTTACTAATGGACCTAAGTATGCCTCCGGGAGAGAGCGGACTCATTGCAACGGGGAAAATCAAAGAAGACTTTCCACAAACAAAAATCCTGATCCTTACCATGCATGACGATGATGAATATCTTTTTCATGTGTTAAAAAATGGAGCTTCTGGTTATATGCTCAAAAATGCTCCGGATGAAGAACTGCTTCTTGCTATACGTACAATCCATAATGGAGGAACGTATATTCATCCAAATATGACTACCTCTCTTGTTCGAGAGCTAGTGAACCATCATGAGCCATTAACGAATCCCAATGACCCGTTCCATGTATTGTCAAATCGTGAACTTGAAATTCTCCCTCTAATCGCAAAAGGATACGGCAATAAAGATATTGCTCATAAGTTATATATATCTGTTAAAACAGTAGAAGCACACAAGGCGAAAATTATGGAAAAATTACACCTGAAAAGTCGGCCGGAACTAGTAGAATATGCTCTTAAAAACAAACTGTTAACCTTTTAACTCTATATTATTTAATGTTCTGATAATGGGAAAGTACTTGAAAGAACACTCGAATCATAGTAGACTCATATAAAATCAAACGAATAAGAAGAAAATAGCAATCTGTATAACCTCTAGAATACGGCTAGAGGGTCTCTACCAGGAACCATAAAATCCTGATTACAGAAATGGTCTTGATCCATTTTTGTAATCAGGATTTTTTTGTTGTTTTCTCTTTAGAAGGGGAGATAAAAATGAACGTAAAAGTATATATTCTTGCTTTGTCAGTTATTGCTGTTGGGCTGGTTGAACTAATAGTCGGTGGAATTTTACCCACAATTGCAGATGATCTGAATATCTCATTGAGCGCGGCGGGTCAATTGATTACTGTCTTTGCACTTGTCTTTGCAATAGCAGGCCCGATCTTGTTAGTTGTAACAAGCAAAGTAGAAAGAAAATCGTTATACCTTATAACACTACTTGTTTTCTTTCTCGGAAACATCTTGACTTATGTTAGTTCTACGTTTTCATTTATGATGTTTGCTAGAGTTTTAACAGCAGCTAGTACGGCTTTAATTGTTGTATTGTCGCTAACGATGGCTGTAAAAGTCGTTGAACCCCAGCATAAAGCAAAGGCATTAGGTCTCATTTACATGGGCATCAGTTCCTCCTTGGTGTTAGGTGTCCCTGTTGGAATCTTAGTTTCTGATTTATGGGGATGGAGAGTCATCTTTTTAGGAATTGCTGCTTTGTCATTGGGATCAATGGCTCTCATTTACTTTTTCTTAGAGAAGATAGAAGGAGAAACTCAGATTCCATTTTCAAATCAAATAAAAGCACTAGGTCAAACAAAAATGATTGGAGCCCATCTTGCTACCATGTTTATGTTAGCAGGTCACTACACAATCTATGCGTATTTTACGCCCTTCCTAGAAACGAATCTCCAATTGAATTCAACTTGGATCAGTGTGTTTTATTTTATTTTCGGAATCGCTGCAATTAGTGGAGGAGCTTTTGGAGGAATGCTTTCTGACCGAATCGGATCCAGGCCAAGCATTTTAATTGTTATTGGTGCTTTTGCAGTCTCCTTATTTCTATTACCGTTTGCTGCTTCAACCATGATTTTATTTATTCCTGTAATGATTATCTGGGGAGCATTAAGCTGGAGTCTAGCGCCTGCTCAACAAAGCTACATCATTGAAAGTGATCCTGTCACATCAGATATTCAACAAAGCTTTAATAACTCTGCACTACAGATTGGTATTTCGATCGGATCGGCGATCGGTGGATTTGCATTGACCCAAACAGGGTCAGTTAGTTCAAACGCCTTGGTTGGTGGAGGGCTTGTCATACTTGCGTTCTTATGTGCGATCTATTCTTTCACAAGATCAACATCAACGAAAAAAGAAAAACTAGCGGCTTAAAACAAGAGTCCGACAATGTTAGTTGTCGGGCTCTTTTCTATAGAATATGCTAAGATTTAAGTGAGGTGGCAAACATGGAACAGTTAACGTATACCCTTTTAGCTTACATAAACAATTCTTTAGAGAAAGACATCAATGACTCCATTGCGAGAAGCTTTTTGAAACATATTCATAAAATCGAAACGTTTTCTTTAGATTCTATTTCGGAGACGTGTAATGTCGCACCATCAACCATTAATCGCTTCTGTAAACGAATTGGGTTCAGGAATTTTTCTAATCTGCGAAATAGTGTCATCTTATCAAAAAAGACTGATCCAACAGCAGGAAAACCACATCACGTACTGGATGCCTATTTATTCAACAAAAAATTCCAAGAAAATGTGGAATTGATTGACCAGATTTCAATCGAACAGGTAGATCGTCTAGTAGATCGGTTGAAGTTGTCAAAACGAATCGTGATCTTAAGCTTTGAGAAATATCAGATACATACTGTGGAATTACAAAAAAAACTACTCTTACTCGGTAAGTTTTGTGAGTGTTCAACCAATTTGTTTAAACAAATGGAAACCCTAGATGACCTTCTAGAGGATGATTTGGTTATCATGATATCCATTCAAGGGCATTTACTAAAAGAAGAATTGCCACTAATAAAAAAACTCCGGAATTCAAAAGGTCACAAATGGTTAATTACGTTCTCAAACAACCTCGGTGATCAGGCTGAATTCAATGAGGTTATACAATGTGGTTATCCTGAACACAGCGAAGTCAGTAGTCATACATTACTTCGGTTATTTGATGTGTTTGAACATTGGATGTTAGAGCGTTCTTAAGTCATTTCTAGGGGATTCCCGAACGAGGAGCAAGGGACTCCCTAATTTTTTTTCATTTCAATCAAAATTAAAATAGGAGTAGGATGAAGTCCTAAAACTTTTGATTGGAAAAGGTGAGATGATATGAAAAGTAAGATCCAATTACCACTTCAGACATCAAACTTAGTTGTTGGGTTTATGGTATGGGTTATGATCTCTGCGTTAATTCCATTTATTACAGAGGATATTAGAGTGCCACAAGAAGGTCTTGCACTTGTTACAGCGTTGCCTGTTATCTTAGGCTCCATTTTGCGAATTCCCTTTGGATATTATGCAAATGTATTAGGAGCGCGAACTATCTTTCTTTCAAGTTTTATCCTCCTTCTATTCCCCGTTTTTTACTTAAGCGAAGCTACTTCTTTTACTGATTTACTTATAGCTGGTGTTTTTCTTGGAATTGGTGGAGCCGTGTTTTCAGTTGGTGTAACATCCCTGCCAAAATACTATCCAAAAGAGAAACATGGCTTGGTAAACGGAATATACGGGGCTGGTAATATCGGTACGGCCGTCACGACTTTTGCTGCACCTATGATTGCTGTTCATATTGGTTGGTCTCAAACGGTAAAGGTCTATATTGGTATATTACTTCTGTTTATCCTAATGAATGTGTTTTTAGGAGATCGTACCGAAACGAAGGTACAATCACCAATAGCGGATCAAATAAAAGAAGTATATAAAAATGAGAAGCTGTGGTTTTTTTCACTCTTTTATTTTATTACGTTCGGTTCCTTTGTTGCTTTCACCATTTATCTTCCAAATTTCTTGGTTGATCATTTTGGGATTGATAAGGTGGATGCTGGAATGCGAACAGCAGGTTTCATAACATTAGCCACATTTATGCGTCCAATTGGAGGGTGGCTTGGTGACAAGCTCCAGCCTTTTCTTTTATTAATGGGGACCTTTTTGATATACACGATCTCCGCGATTGTTCTTGCCTTTTCTCCATCTATAGGCTTATATACCGTAGGAACTCTTGCAATTGCTGTCTGTGCTGGTATTGGTAACGGTATAATCTTTAAGCTCGTTCCATTGTACTTTTCCAAGCAATCAGGCATTGTGAATGGCATAGTCTCCATGATGGGAGGGCTCGGTGGGTTTTTTCCACCAATCCTTTTATCGTTCATTTTTTCCATGACAGGACACTATTCCATTGGATTTATGTTATTATCTCAACTCTCTCTTGCAAGTCTCGTGATTGTGGTTTGGATGTATTATCAAGGTCGACTCCATCTGGCAGGGGAAGTATTTGATTCTACTGGTCAAGGCATTCTCGTTACTGACGTATCTGGCACCATTAAGAGCGTTAACCCGGCCTTTCAACAGCTCACAGGATTTGATCAATCTGAAGTAATTGGTCAAAAACCAAGTGTCTTAAAGTCAGGTAAACATTCTAAATCCTTTTATGATTTGATGTGGTCGGAAATCAGCAAGAATGGAATGTGGCAAGGAGAGATATGGAACAAACGCAAAAATGGAGAGGATTACTTACAATGGTTAACCATCAGTGAGGTAAAAGACGACAGTGGAAATGTTATACGATACGTAGGAACTTTCTCAGATCTAACACATTATGAACAGTCAGTGGAAGTCGCCTCATCTGAATTAGGTGTAAAAGGTGATTAATATTGGAATAAACAAACACTAATTCAGAAGTATAGCCTCATGCAGCTTTCCATAACCTAACCTAATGAATAGACTCCTTCGGGTGCTAGGAGGGTTAGTATGAGAAGGCTGTTATGGTTGGTTTTCGTTATTTGTTTTTTTATGTTCATGCTCGATTCTCCCATTTCCACTGCTAAAACGAAGGACCGGTACGATTATGAGCAGACGGGGAAGGCGATCTGGGATATTCCTACAACAAAACCGTTAATTGCTTTAACATTCGATGACGGGCCACATCCGGTGTATACAGAGAAGATTATGGAGATTCTTGATCGATATGATGCAAAAGCAACGTTCTTTGTCACGGGAGAGCAAGTTGAGAAGCTACCAGATGTCGTAAGAAAAGCAGCTGATCACGGACATGAGATCGGGAACCATACGTACCACCATGTTCCACTCTTTGGTATTTCGAAATCAGCCTTACGTTCTGAAATCAAACAGACTGAGAAGTTAATTGTTGAAACGACGGGTGTTCATCCTCGTTTATTCAGGCCGGTTGCAGGCTACTATGATGATGTCATTATTGAAACGGCTGCAGAAGAGCAATATCAGGTGATTATGTGGTCGTGGCATCAGGATTCAAGGGACTGGGCTAACCCGGGTGTAGGAAGCATCATTCGAAATGTCCTGCCAAATGTTCACCCTGGAGATATTATCTTATTTCATGATGCAGGTGGGAAGAGGGTTCAGACTGTACAAGCGCTAGAAGTCATTATTCCAGCGTTAATAGAAGATGGGTATGAGCTTGTGACCGTTTCTGACTTAATTAAGCTGACAAATCATTGGACTTTATTTGAACATTTATAAAAGTATTGAGGTTTGGTGCAGGATTTTATAAGATTAAGTCGAATGCACTCATAGAGAAATTGGAGGGGAAAGACCTATGGCACATCAGTTATTCGACTATTTAGATAAAGAACAGGATCGACTTAAGTCCAAAAAATCACCTGTTGAAGAAAGAGAATACCGTTTTTATCAGGTGGTAACCGAGCTTTTTGAACAAATTGATAACGCTTTAAAACCAGCAATTGACAAGAAACAGCTTGAAGTAAGCGATGTTTCCGTTGGACCAAATCGGTTTAATGTCATTGGAAAACAGATTAAGGTATACGGCAAAAAGCCAGTTATTCTTTTGCCGGATGTAACAGGCAGTCAACGTGGTGAATATAAGATCTCCATTCAGAACGGGGCAACAGTTCTGCAAAGTACATATTTCTTCTATGATGATGGAAAATGGAAATCAACTCGTCACGAGTTTGGTGGAGTACAAAAGGCTGAACTGAACGAAGAAACATTTTTAGATCTACTTTTGATATTTATACGCTAATTCACGCGCAGCCGAACCGAATGTTCTGGCTGCGTTTTTTTGAGACGAGACCAGTTGAACAAGACACGCCCTATTCGCATATTTATGAAGATACAATTTGAGCGAATAGGATGGGTGATGATGGGAACATCTTCAGGAAAAGACTATATTAAACGCATTGATGCTCTCCAAAATGTGATCTGGCTAAATGGAGAGAAGGTAGGAGGAAACGTCTCAGAACATCCTGCTTTTCATGGGATTATTCAAAGCAAAGCTGCTCTTTATGATGAGGTCCAGCAACACCCAGATCTACTAATGGACCAGACTGAACAGTTTAATTTTGCTTATGAAATCCCAAGGACCAAAGAGGACTTAAAGAAACGTGGGATGGCAATCCGTAAGTGGGCTACACAAACAGCAGGAATGCTTGGGAGATCGCCGGATTATGTTAGTTCTGCTATTATGGCGATGGCAGCATCCTCCACTTTTTTTGGAACGTATCAACAGAACATGGATCGCATTTTTCAAGAAGCGAGAGAAAAGGATTATACGTTTACGCACACCTTCATTAATCCTCAGGTTAGCCGAAAATTTTACTGGCCGGATGGGGATGACGAGACGATCATTGCTGCAAAAGTAATAGACGAAACAGAAGAAGGCATTGTTATTCAAGGAGCGAGAATGTTAGCTACTCAAGGCGGATTAACCGATCAGCTACTTGTTTTGCCTGCAGGAAGTTTCACTGATTCTTCGTATTTGTTTGGGTTTTGCATAGCATCAAATACACCTGGTCTTTCTTTTGTATGTAGACCTTCCTATGCTGAAGGCACAACGTCGTTTAACGATCCACTTGCCTCTCGGTTCGATGAGGGAGATGCTATGGTCCTATTCGATCATGTGTTAGTGCCATGGGATCGTGTTTTTCTCTATGGAGACTCAGATGCGGCAGCTGTGATAAAAACAGAAACGGGAATGGAAGCCTTTTTGTTATATCAATCAGCAAACAGGCAAATAGCAAAAACAGAGTGGATGCTTGGAATTGCTCAACTGATGGCTGAGAGTCTAGTCGTTACCGAATATCAGCATATTCAGGAGAAAATTAGTGAGATCGCAATGGCTCATGAAATCATGAAAGGGTTTGTTCTCGCTGCCGAGGAGGAAGGGAAAGTGAACGCCCGAGGCTTATTCGTTCCAAACGGGCTAAAGCTTAAGATGGCATTTCATTATTTCCAAAAAGCGTATCCAAGACTTACAGATATTCTTACGCTTATTGGTGCCAGCGGCTTGATTGCGATTCCTTCAGAAAAGGATTTTCAATCGGCAATTGAACCAGCCCTGTCAATGACGTTACGAGGGGAAAAGATAACAGCTGAAGACAAGGTGAAGCTTTTTAGATTGGCATGGGATTTAACCATGAGTGCATTCGGATCCAGACAGACGTTATATGAACAGATGTTTTTCGGTGACCCAATCCGCACCCCTGTTTCTTTATACGCTTCGTACGATAAAGAAGTAGCAAAAGAAAAAGTTGCATCCTTTTTAAACATCGAACTAGAAGAAGAGTAGAAGTGCAAACGCCTCAATCCTTTGGGGCGTCTTATTTTATTTGTTATAATAAAAAGAATGTTCTGTAATAAAAGGAGAGGTGTTAATTGTTGAAAGAAGACTATCATATAGCTGTACCAACGGCTTTTAGCGACAATGAAGAGTTGGATATCAAACATACGCTTGAACATATAAGTAAGCTTGCAGGACAAGGTGTACGTTCGGTCCTTGTCTGTGGTTCAACAGGCGAACAGCATAGTCTCACACTTGAAGAAAAGCTACTTTTAGTTGAAGCGCTTGAAGCGTACCCTCTTACTCGCGAAATGGAGGTTATATTTGGTGTTTCATCCGTTAGGCAAAGAGAGGCTGTTCGTTTAGCTGAAGCAATTAAGCATACATCAATCGCTGGAATTATGCTTGGGTTTCCTCCATATATAAGGCCGAGTCAGGAGGAGGTTGCGCTCTATGTGGAAGAGGTCGTTAAAGCAGGACAAAAACCAACGATCTTATATAACAACCCATTGAGAACAGGGTTTGATCTTGAGGTAGATACCATGATTCAACTTTTTAACACATATGATCAAATCTTTGGATTAAAAGAAGCAGGGAATAAAACGCAGAATGAATTAGCGGAAATCATAGACAGTTGTCATGGGATAAAGTTGTATGCGGGTGGCGAGATGGAGCTTCATCTCAAACTCAGGATTGGCTTCAACCGTCTTTCCTCTATTGCCGGAAATGTGTACCCGATTGACGTGCACGAGTGGTTTATTCGATTACTTCATAATAAAACTGACGCACAGAAGGATATTAACATGCAACAAATGCTTCACTCATTTTATGAGCAAGGCTCACCGATTGTAACGATTAAAACCCATCTACATAAGCAAGGTCTTGGTGCAGGAGTCTGCAGGAGCCCTCTAGGCCAATTTAAATAGGCAAGCTCATCATCTTTTCTGGCATCTCGTTCCTCATGTATGTTTCAAGCAAATGGTCATACATATAAAGTATTCAAACATTAGGAGGATGAGATGACTCAGACTGAGCGCACCATTCAAGTTCAAGGAGAATCAGTTCTATCCATTCGGCCGGATCAGCTTTCTATCACACTCGGAGTAAAGACGGAGAACCAATCCGTTCAGCAAGCTCAAACAGAAAATGCAGATGCGATTCAAGCGATTATCCAGTCACTTATGTCTTTAGGGATACACGGAGATCAAATTCAAACGGTGGTTTATCAGGTCGACCCTCAATATGACTACGTTGATGGAACACAAGTGTTTCGAGGCTATCTTGTGACGCATCTTTTGGAAATCACCGTTACCGACCTTACCTTAGCTGGAACCATCATTGATCAAGCTGTAACAAATGGGGCAAATAGTGTTTCTGGCACTCAATTTACACTTGGAAACACCGCTCAAGCAACACGTCAAGCATTGGATCAAGCGATGAATGATGCGTATCAAAAGGCACAAGCTATCAGTCGTACTCTTTCCGTACCGCTTGATCCTATGCCGGTGTGGGTGCGGGAGATTCCGGTTCATGAACCTGGTGTCGTTCGTCCGTTTGCAATGTTTGATGCAGCCTCGTCTACCTCCATCCAACCTGGGTTAGTTGATATCAAGGCAGTCGTTGAAGTGCTGTTTAAATATGGTTAAGTTGATCCGATACGAATAAAAAGAGCAGGCGTGCTATACTAACAATGGATACATTATAGACAGATAGGATGGAGAGACTACATGATTAAATTAATTGCCATTGATATTGATGGTACGCTACTGAATGATAAGCACGAGGTAACAGACGAAGTGCAGCAGGCCTTGCACGCAGCGAAACAAAAAGGAGTCAAGGTCGTATTATGTACCGGAAGACCCATTGGTGGTGTGAAGCAATACCTAGATGCACTAAACTTAACGGAAGACGGAGACTTTGTTATTGCTTATAATGGGGCATTGGTTCAAAATGCACATACAAACGAAGTCGTGTCTGAGCTTACGCTTGAATATAAAGACTTACAAATGATTTACAACATTAGTAAAGAGCTAAATTCACCAATGCATTACTTCGATTCGGCGAACCTGTATTCACCTAATCGCCAAATTAGTGAATATACAGTACTGGAATCTTACCTCACAACCGTTCCACTAAGCTACATGCCTGTTGAAGAGGCGCCAGAGGACATCATTATTCCTAAAATGATGTTCATTGATAAGCCGGAAGTATTAGATCAAACCATTGCCCGTATCCCGGCAGAGATGAAAGATAACTACATGCTTGTGAAAAGCTCACCGTTCTTCTTAGAAATCTTAAATCCAAATGTAAGCAAAGGAAATGCTGTGAAGCTGCTTGCTGAAACATTAGGAATTAAACAAGAAGAAGTGATGGCCATTGGCGACAATGGAAATGATGTAACGATGGTCCAATTCGCTGGGTGTGGAGTTGCCATGGGTAATGCGATTCCTGAATTAAAGGAAGTAGCTAACCATGTCACAGCGACAAACAACGAAAACGGTGTAGCCAAGGCCATTAACGAATTTGTGCTTTAGTAACTAAATGAAACATAGATGAAGCTGGGACATAACACAAAACTAATATGAAAATGGCGAATGATTTAACAATCAAATCATTCGCCGTTTGTATTTTTTACAAAACGAGCGGAAGGAGAACCCGAGACTCCTGTGGAAAAGTACGCGGTGAAGACACTGCAGCAGCGTCTTTCCGCGAAAGGGATTCTCCAGTAGCGGATGCATTGCTATGTTTAAGTTCTCGTAGGTGAACTGATGTTTTGTCCCGGCCTCTAACTTATTTTCATAAAACTAGCGGAAATATCTACTTCGAACGACTTTAAGTAGCCAAACCGCATCCTTACTATGAAGTAAAAGGAGAGATTCTGTGAAAGGGGTAGAAGTCATCCGAGCCATTCAAACCACACTTAAACTATTAGCGATCTTTGTGTTAGGGTATCTTCTCTTTTCACTAGAAGATCCTACTCGTGGTGTAACGGGCATGTGGTTTTTGCTTATTGTGATCTGTTTTACTATTTACTTTTTATCTAAGATTACTAGAAACATTCGAAACCAAAGCAGGGGTGGATAACAATGATTCATCATATTGAACTGTACGTATCAAACGTAGAAGAATCAAAAGCATTTTGGGGTTGGCTTTTAGAAGATTTAGGTTATACGTTATACCAGGAATGGGACGAGGGCTTTAGTTTTAAGCAAGATCACAGCTATATTGTCTTTGTTCAAGTAGAGCCACGTTTTATAGAAGAAGGATACCATCGTAAACGAATTGGGTTAAATCATCTTGCATTTTTCGGTCGCTCCCGTGTACATATTGATGAATTAACCAACTCATTACAAGAACGAGGCACGCGTCTCTTATATCAAAATACTCACCCCTATGCTGGAGGAGACAAGCACTACGCTGTTTATTTTGAGGATCCAGATCGAATAAAGGTTGAAGTTGTCGCTCCTTGACAGGTTTTAATTTCTTCTAAGCGGGTACTTAATTTTTATCTATTAAATGAACGTTTCCCGCGTATTACTAGTCATAATCTAGTAAAACACTGCATAAACTATAGTGTTGAAGAATAAAAAGGAGTGAGTAATGTGAGATCATTATTTGTGCATGTCTTTCATCCTCTGTTTGTGAAGCTATTCGAAAAAGAGATTGAGCAACATGAAATGATTTTGCATGATGACCTTGGCCCAAAAAGCTAAGGTTTTTTTGTTTGTAAAAAATAGTTTCGGGAAAAGATCTGTAACGATAAAGGGGGCCAATCGAGTGAGTGAGAAGAATGCAACAGCATATGATCATGTGATTGAGCAAATAGAAGAAGCTACAAAGCGAATGAAAATCGATCCAATCATTGAGGACTTTCTTAAGACCCCAAAACGGGTGGTACACGTTGCATTTCCAGTTGAACGTGACGACGGTTCAACGACTTTATTTCAAGCCTACCGTTCTCAACATTCTGATGCACTAGGTCCGTATAAAGGAGGGTTGCGGTTTCATCCTGATGTCGATCTTGAGGAAACAAAAGCTTTATCAATGTGGATGAGCTTTAAATGTGCATTAGTAGAGATCCCACAAGGGGGAGGAAAAGGTGGAGTGGTTTGCGATCCAAGTGAATTAAGTGATCGCGAAATTCGCAGAGTCAGCCGGGCATTCATGGAAGCAATGGGCGATCTTGTCGGTCCAACTCAGGATGTTATGGCTCCTGACGTCAATACGAATCCAACAATCATGGGTTACATGATGGATACATATTCTAAGCGTCAGTCCGGTTTTATTCCTGGCATTATTACAGGAAAGCCATTAATTCTCGGTGGATCTGAAGGCAGAAATCAGGCTACTGCACAAGGGGCCGTTTATCTGATTGAACGAATGTTACAGGACTTAGATATGAAGGCTGGTTCAACCACGGTTGCCATTCAAGGGTTTGGCAATGGTGGCCAGATTGCGGCCAGACTTCTGTACGATCTAGGATGTAAGGTCATTGCAGTGAGTGATTCCAAAACCGCCTTATACAATCAAAATGGGTTAGATATTCCGAAGGCACAAGAAGCGAAGGAAAACGGAGATCTCTCTTCTTATGGTGAGGATGATTGTATGAGCTCACCAGACGAATTACTTTACGTGGAAACGGATATTTTAGTGCCAGCAGCTCTTGATGGCGTGATCCACGAAAACAATGTGAAACAAATAAAATCTCAGTTAATTGTTGAACTTGCAAACGGTCCTACGACTCCTGCTGCAGAAAAAGCACTGGTAGAACAAGGTGTGCGTATCATACCTGATATTTTAGCAAATAGTGGAGGTGTCATTGTTTCTTATTTAGAAACGGTTCAAAACCAAATGAATTATTATTGGGAGGAAGAGGAGATCCTCAAGCAATTAAAAGATCGTGTGATTACTAGCTATGAAAAAGTAGTGCAACGCGCTGAAACATATGAGACAAGCTATCGCACAGCAGCTATGATTACAGCAATTGAGCGTTTGCAGGAAGCGATGATTGCAAGGGGCTGGCTATGATGTTTGTCTTTACGATAGACGGGGTATTTTGATAAGAGTACTTACTTTTTATAACTGAAAGGAATGACTAAATAAAATGAAGGTTTTAGTAGTAGGAGCAAATGGACAAATTGGGAAGCAAGTAGTAGAAAAGATTCAAAAGGAAGGTAAGCACACAGCTAAAGCAGCCGTTCGTAAAGAAGAGCAATTATCTCAATTTCAAGATCTAGGAGCTGAAACAGCCCTAATTGATCTAGAAGGTAGTATTGATGATATCGCAGAAGCTGCAAAAGGAACAGATGCTGTCATTTTTGCTGCTGGATCAGGTGGACATACTGGTGCAGACAAAACCATTTTAATTGACTTAGATGGCGCGATAAAAACAGTGGAAGCAGCTAAACAAGCAGGTGTGAAGCGTTTCTTAATGGTCAGTGCGATTGGGGTTCACAGACGTGAGAATTGGAGTAGTGAAATCCAGCACTATAGCGCGGCGAAGCACTATGCAGATGTATGGCTTGAGTCAAGTGGTCTTGACTACACAATTGTGCGTCCAGGAGGACTGACAAACGACGAGGGCACAGGCAAGGTTGTTGCAGCGAAGGATCTCGATCGTGGGTATATTCCACGCGAAGACGTAGCGAACACACTTGTTGCAGCACTTGACGAAGAGTCTGTTATCAATAAAGGCTTTGACTTGGTGTCGGGTGAATTATCCGTTGAAGAAGCACTAAAAGAAGTATAAGTTGTATCTGAAAACAGGTAAACAGCGGTGCTGTTTACCTGTTTTTTTATGTGGTCGGATCCTTAACAAGTAGAGATGAATTGGTTTTCTTAAGGTGCTCCAACCGCTGTGTAAGCGATCCTGTATGAAATTCAATAAGGTGTCCATCAGGATCACGCACATATATGGATTCCCCCTCACTAGATGGATCACGGCTTCTCCCTGGAACGACATTCGCCTGAAGCGAGTTGAGTGTATCATGCATCTGATCCATGTCCTCTGGCTTCATAGAAAAGGCAACATGTGAATACGAGTCGTAGATGTCATCTCGCCTAATATCAGTTTGAAGATTCAATGCAATCCAGATACCACCCGCTTCAAAATACGCGGTTTTCTCTCCTAACACAACGGGTGAAACACCTAAAAGAGATGAATAAAATGGTACAGACCGTTCCATGTTTGAAACAGAAAAAGTAATATGGCCAAGTCCTTGAATCATGATATCACTCCTTTATTTTAGGCTAGCATAAACGTTTAAGGAATAAAATAGAAAAAAGAGTCATTTTATGCGTATGAAGAATGAAAAATATAAAATATTTATAAAAGATTACGGATTTTAGATTAATTTTGTGAGAATTGTGGTATTAAATAGAATAAAAATGATCGTAGCAGAGGAGAGATGTTTGGTGCTCATTGATCAAGAGTTATTTCTTCAAGTCATTCGAGATTTCGAAGAGAAGCTTGACAGGCGTTTAACGAAAGACGAAATTGAGTTACTGTATACCGTCCTCCAAACGAAGAATTGAATAGAATAATCTTGGCGATAACGGACACGGCTTCTACTAAGAAGGCCGTTTTTGTTTTGGTTGCGTTTACAAAGAATTCATAAAAATAAGATCTAAGATTCACATTTTATCAAACATTACAAGGTAGCATATATATAAAAGCTGAATATATGAGGCTATTCGGAGGTGACTGACTGTGAAGATTCTTGTGACGAATGATGATGGGATCTTCAGTCCAGGAGTAGCAGCCTTAGTAGAAGTACTGCAGCATTTTGGAGAGATTTTTGTCGTGTGTCCTGATCAAAAGCGTAGTGGCATTAGTCACTCTGTTACATTACGACAGCCCCTTAAAGCAACGGCAGTGAAGGCGTTTGGAGACAGTGTGAATTCTTGGGCGGTGAAAGGAACGCCTGCAGATTGTATTAGACTTGCACTGGACGTGCTTATGGATGAAAAACCTGAAATTGTTATTTCAGGTATGAATATTGGCGCAACAATCGGACGAGATATCTATTATTCGGGTACCATGGCGGCAGCATCAGAGGCGTCTCTCTACCAAGTCCCTGGTATGGCAATCTCAATCGACCATTTAAATGATTCAGAAATCAAGTTTCACAAACCAAAGAATTTACTTTATGGATTACTTGAAACGATGTTTGCTGAACGTCTTCCTCGGAATGTCTTTTATAATATCAACGTCCCTTATTTAGAAAAAAAGGATTGCAAGGGAGTCTATCCTGTCGCGGCCGATAGTAGTGTAAGTCGTTATAATTATGTGGAGCTTAACGATCCAGATGGATTTGTCTACTATTGGGTAAAAGATCGCCTAAATCAGCCAGTCATGTATCAAGATGGATTGGATTTTTCAAAATTAAAAGAAGGCTACATCACTATTTGCCCAATTGAAGGCATGGTCACACAGAGGAAGCAGTTAAAGCGATTAGAGAAATGGTTTCCGCCCTTAAATGAATCTCAATAAAAACAGGGAACGAGCGAATGATCCTTTAAAGGACATTCGCTTTTTTGTGATGTGGCTTTGTAAAAGGTTTGTAATGAATGTGTAAATCGACACAATCAGACATAAGGATCTACTAAACTATTGAATAGTGAGTACATAAAAGGAGGATAAGTAGCAGATGAAAAAAGCACAGCTAAAGCTATTAATAGCCTGCACGGTTTTTACTTCAGTTGCCTTCATGCCTACAGCATTCGCTGAACAAGAAAGTGAAGCAGTTCAGACGGAAGAAACGGTTGAATCAACGGAAGTAGAAGAAGCAGAAGAAGTTGTAGAAACAGAAGTCGTTACAATAGAAGATGAACGATTAGCGGAAATACTTCTTGAGCAAGTCGAAGCGAATGGGTTCGAAGAGTTAACAACAGAAGCCATGGAGAGTATCACTGAACTGAAAGCAACAGGTATTGGTATCTCTAAGTTAACTGGACTCGAGCATGCAACAAATCTTATCACGTTAAACCTCTCGGAGAATCATATCTCTGATTTATCACCACTACAAGACTTAACAAAGCTTGAAGATCTGAAGCTAGAATCAAATCAGGTGAGAGATGCCAGTCCGCTTTCAGGCTTAACGTCTTTAAAGAAATTAAACCTACGTACGAATAGTGTAAAGGATTTAAATCCATTGCAGCCCCTTGAACAACTAGAGAAGTTAGATGTACGTGAAAATGGTTTATCCTCAATTGATGTAGTTGCTTATTTTCCAAAACTAAAGGAGCTAAACCTTAGGGAGAATGCCGTAACGGATCTTGAACCGATCAGAGGTTTAACTGAGCTTGTTGAGTTGAATCTTCATACAAATCACGTCCAAGATCTTGATCCTTTACGTGAGCTAGTAAAGCTCGAAGTCATTACGATGAGACGAAATCAGATTTCAGATATCTCAATTCTAGCTAATTTACCGTTACTAAAAGATCTAAACCTACGTGATAATCAGATTACCTCTATTGAAGCGTTACGTAATCATCAGTTTTTAACAGTTCGCTTAAATCTACGAGATAACCCAGGGCTAACAGACTTTTCACCGGTTGCTTCGTACTATGATCAAATTGAAGATGTAGACTTCGTTATTCCGGCTGATAGCGGGAAGGACTTTGAAGATCTAGACCTTAAAGACGGTGAGGAGAGAATAGCCATCCTTACCAAACGTTTTATTGAAAACAACCGCTATATCCAAGATCCTACGGTTCGTAACCAAAAGTTCAGTTTAATTGAAAGCAGTCCTTTTTCATTCTATCGTGGTTCAGCACATCTTTTCTTTGAGGATGCAGCAGAGGATGGATTGATTGTACCGAGTTCATGGGCGAGTGCACCAGTGGACACGTGGATCACTGGAGATTTTCACGTCGAGAACATCGGATTCTATGGAAATGGTGATCGTCAGGCGATCTTTGATTTTAATGACTTTGATGAAGTAGCGGTTGCGCCGTATTACTACGATCTATTACGGTTTGGGACAAGCCTCTATTTGTTAAATGATGTAGCTCCTGCTCTTCAACTTGATAAAGAAACAATGAATGATACCCTTCATATATTTACAACGTACTATCAAGATGCATTAGAAGACATCATAAATCAACAAGTAGATGTTCAATCGTTTCAATTTACAGCAGATCAGCTTTCAGGATTTGTTGGAAATCATGCAGCAGACCTAGCCTCACTTGATCCGTTTTCAGAGCTTGGACGCTGGACACAAATCGTTGATGGAACAAGAACATTAGATCCTTCCAATGCTCGTTTGGCAGAGGTGACTGATGAGGAACGCGCGGAGCTTGAGAATGATTGGAGCGCTTATGTAGAAGGTATTGATGCTGCGATTCTGGATGAAGTCGGAGAGGATTACTTTGCGATTAAAGATATTGCGAGAAGAACAGATGCTGGATTAGGCAGCCTTGGCACAGAAAGATATTATGTATTGATTGAAGGAGCAACAGCTGGTCAACAGGATGATGTTATTTTAGATGTGAAGTCACAGCTTCCTTCCGCAGTGGATCGAGCAGGTGTAGGCAAGACATCATCGTATCCAAACCATGCTGATCGTACGATTGATGGAATGTCAGCACTCCATAACAATCCAGACATTCATTGGGGTAGCTTAACAACAGACAAGCATTCCTATCTTGTAAAGGAACGTTCGGCATTTAAGGATGAATTTGACCAATCTTCGTTTAGAAATGCTGATGACTTTGATTCATACCTGTTCTATAGTGCGAAAGCGTCTGCCTATGCGCATACGAGAGCAGCGAACAAAATTGGTAACACTCAGTTTGCTCAAACGGCGCATACACTTATGAATCAAGACACGTTCCAACAGGAATTTGCTGACTTGTCCTTCCAGTACTACGGACAAACATTAAAGGACCACCAAAACTATCGCACCCTTTATAATGCAGGGGCTTTAAGTGATGAAGCATTTGAGCCAATTGAAGAACCAACACCGCCACCAGCGGGAGAGGAGCCACCCGGAGGAGAACCAACACCGCCACCAGCAGGAGAAGAACCACCTGTAGAAGAGCCGACACCGCCACCAGCGGGAGAGGAGCCACCAGGAAAGAATCCAACTACGCCACCAATAGTGGAGGCTCCAAAAGGTGAGGACCCACCAAAGTCTAATGGTGGGAATTCAACGGTTACGCCTGGTCAGAAGGGATCGAATCAATCAAACGATAGCACGAAGACTCCTAGCAAAACGGAGCAGCCAAAACCATCTGCTTTAGGAGGACTCCTTCCAAAAACAGCTACAGAAACGATTTTGTATCTTGCATCTGGATTAACTCTAGTGGTCATTGGAGTAGGATTGTACATCACTCAACGTAGAAAGAAAGCGAATGTGAAGTAAGAGGTTTACGAAGGCCTGCCGTGGATAACGGCGGGCTTTTTTTCTCAAAAAGATAGCTGCTTGACAAATGAAACAAATAGGAACATAATGCAGACATAAACACGGACAATTGTTATCCGGGTTAGTCGTTATTAATAGATTTTCTAGGGGGAGTTTCTATGAATAATTTAAACAAGTATTTTGACCTATTTGACCAGTCGCGCGCGAGTGAGCAGGCTTTCGAAGAATTAGTCAGTCTTTTCTCTGAAGATATTACGTTTGTTTTAAATGGTCATAAAAAAGAGGGCATCCATAATTGGAGAGCATTTGTAACAAAAATCTACGAAGAAAACGTAGATTTGAAACATATGTTTGAAGGTTGGTTACCGGTTGAAGGAACAGAAACCTATCAAACAAATTGGGCTATTTGTGGAAAACATAAATCGGGAAAAGTGTATACCCAAACAGGTAAAGATATTGCAAAACTAAATGAACAAGGTGAAATTTGTTACTTAGAAAATATGCCAGATAACACAGATTTGTTTAAGGGATACTAAAGGAGTGAGGATGTTTGCACATTAAATCTGGTTTTGAACAGGCTGTTTACGCCCTATTATTACTTGATATGCTTCCTGAAAAAGCTGTTTTACCTGGAGAAGCGATTAGCGAACACTTAAGTAATTCGCCTTCCTACTTGCAAAAATTAATTCGTAAGCTGGTCCATGCTGGTATTGTTACGTCAGTCACTGGAGTAAAAGGTGGCTTTAAATTAAGCAAAAATCCGGAGGACATTCAAATATACGATGTGTACGTAGCGATTGAGGGGAATCAATCTATGTACTCATCGAATGGTGTGCTAAGCAGTTTATTACGTATCGATAAAGATGACTGTGAATGCTTATTAGAAAACATCATGCTAGAAGCTGAATCAAACTGGATTAAAACGTTAAAACAAAAGACCATTTCTACTTTGGCAAAGGACTTACAGAGTGGTCCGTTTGATTCTAAAGTGAAGCCGATCGAAAAATGGATACAAGAAAAAATGGTCTTGTAGCTTAAGATCACAGGAGAAGAAAATGAACTCGATCATTAACCATAAAGGATATAAACAAACATTTATTGAGAATAAATTAACGCTAGGCTTAGCTTTTCCGTTAGAAGCACGAACGAGTATGGATATAGGTGAACAAGTTAGACTTGCTCAAAAAGCAGAAGATCTTGGTTTCTCTGCTCTTTTCGTAAGAGATTCACCTTTACACGATCCAAAGTTCGGGGATTCTGGTAATCTCTTTGATCCTTTTGTCTTTCTGTCCTATCTAGCTGCACATACGAAAAAAATTGCACTTGGTACTGCTAGTGTTGTGACTCCTTTAAGGAATCCCTTACACTTAGCGAAATTAGCTGCTTCCTTAGACATTCTTTCAAGTAATAGATTTCTATTTGGAGTGGCAACTGGGGACCGCCCCATTGAATATCCGGCCTTTAAGGTAGAATCAGATGATAAGGGACGATTATTTAGAGAATCAATCGAAGTGATGAAGAAGGTTTGGAGCGAAGACTTTCCGACTATTGAAACGGAAAAAGTGAACCTTACTGTAGGGGATGTATTACCAAAACCAAGTCAATCTCACATCCCTCTCCTTGGGACGGGCTATGCAAACCAGTCGATGGAATGGTTAGCTGAGCATATGGATGGTTTTATGTTCTATATGCAGGAAGGGTTTAGACAGAAGGAACTAATTAAGACGTGGAGAGAACACACGGGTACGTTTAAACCATTTATCCAACCAATTATTTTGGATTTAACAGAAGATCCAAAGAAACCGCCATTTCCAATACCTATTAAAGCTAGTCTAAAAACCGGAAGAAACTTCTTAATAGACTATCTTTATGCATTGCAGGATATGGGAATTAACCACACGATGTTGTACTTGATGCCTGGAAATCGACCAGCTGAAGAAGTGATTCAAGAAATTGGAGAGTACGTTGTACCACTCTTTAACAAAACGAAAGGAGTATTCAAATGAAAGAACTATTAAACAAAATTAACGCATTGGCCAAAAAAGAACGTGAGGTTGGACTAAGTTCTCTTGAAAAAGAAGAGCAGCAACAATTGCGGAAAGAATATATTAAAAATTTTAGAGGACAAGTCTTAAGTACACTCACTGGTTTAACCATTGTAGATCCACTTGGTAATGATGTAACTCCAGAGAAGGTTAAGAAACTAAGTTCAGACAATGAAAAATGAGGATTTTAAGAAATAGTTTGGATTATAATTAGCTCTTTTACAAAAAAACTGAGTCAGAACAGAAAATCACTCTGGAAACACGAACATAGCAATCTATCTGATGCAGGAGAATCCCTCCCACCCGCGGGGTACGACCTCAGCTTCTTACGCGGAACCCCATTGCTACAGAGTCTTCACCGTGAACTTATCCATAGGAGTGTCGGGTTCTCCTTACGCTCGTTTTGAAAATACAAATAGCGAATGATTCAATCGTAGATTCATTCGCTATTTTCATCTACCTCTTGTTAGCCATTTAACATTATTTTATCTATCCTAATAAATGAAAGCTATATTTTAATCTCGAGTTCACCTACTATTTTCTACATTAATTTCCTCTATTCCCCTACAAACGTTTCAGTTTCATTACGAATCTCCTTCATGGCTTTTCAACTTGTGTAATTTCATGTATGATGTCAAAAGAACAAATGGGTACTTTCTGCAAAAGAGAAAGGATGAATGATTTGAAAGAGATAAAGCGAGCGTGTCTTTTAACGATGGCAACGTTTCTGATTGCAAGTCTTGGTTTTAGTCAATTCGCACTTGCTGAAGGATCAGAGGGGCAGACTTTTTTCTATAAGGAACAAACATTATTAACGCCGATCGAAGCAGAATGGTCTTATGAGGGAAAGAATGGTCCTGAATATTGGGAAACGTTAAGTAATGAATATGAAGCATGTGGAAAAGGGGAAGCTCAGTCTCCAATTGATATTGAGACAGAACCGGCTTCTAAATTAGATGTGTCAGATCTTGAGCTATCGTTTGATTACAATGAAACGATCTACTCTGTTGAAGATCATGATGAGATCTTCCAGGCTAATTCATTTGATTTAAATAATAATACACTTACTCTTGATGATGAAGATTATAGATTAAAACAAATTGCCTTACATACTCCTAGTGAGCACACCATTGACGGAGAAGAATACCCACTTGAGATTCAGTTGGTTCATGAGAACGAGGATGAAGAGCAATTAATCATTAGTGTAATGGCTGAGGAAGGTAAAGAAGATAAGGTGCTTAAGAAGGTTTGGATGGCGTTACCTAAAGCGGATGGCGTGGCTAACCGAGCTGTTGACTTCGATGCATCTGAGCTTATTCCGGAATTAGAAAGCCTCTACACGTATGAGGGATCATTAACAACACCACCTTGTACAGAAAATGTGAAGTGGTTTGTGTCAGATGAGCCAATTAGCTTATCTGGAGAGCAGATTGAGGCCGTGCAAAAGGTGTCATCTGAAAATAATCGTCCGGTTCAAGACCTAAACAAACGTGATATCTTAAAAGTACAGCCATAACAAATAGGAGCCACCAAAGAATGTTTTTCTTTGGGGCTTTTTTGGTTCGTATGATTCTTGTAATGGACTTCCTTTGTCTCATAGACTCGTAGTACGCTATACTTTAATAGAAAAGATCAGAATGTTTTTACAATGTAGGGAGGCGTTACGTGTGTCAAAAGTAAAAAAAGCGTATCAGATTGATAAAGAAATTGAGACGGTCTATTCTCATTTGTCAGCTCATCCAGATGTAAAGAAAGGACTAGCCTTTTTAGAGGCTGATCAGGCAAAGACACTACAAGAACAAATTGAATTAGCCCAAATCAGTGCTCCTCCTTTTCAAGAGGAAAACCGAGCACGCGCATTGATGAACAAGTTAGAGGAGCTAGGACTTGAGGAAGTTCAGCAAGATCAGGAAGGGAATGTGTTTGGACGGTTAAAAGGGGAAAGGCGAAGCCCTGCTTTATTTGTTAGTGCCCACATCGATAGCGTCTTTTCTATCGAAACAGACGTGACAGTTACAGAAAAGGATGGCATTTACTACGGTCCTGGAATTACAGACGATGCAAGGGGCCTTGCTGCCTTGTTATCGATTGTCCGCGCATTCAGGCAAACCGGTATCAAACCGGAAGCGGATATCATCTTTGGTGGGACAGTAGGAGAGGAAGGACCAGGAGACTTACGTGGAGTAAAGGCATTTTTTAATGAGCACCCGGAAGTAGAAGGCTTTATTTCTATTGATTCAGTGTCTCCAACTGAAATTGTGTATAAGGGGACGGGAAGCTATCGTTATGAGATTACGTATACAGGTCCAGGGGGACATAGCTTTGGTGCATTTGGTACACCAAGCGCTGTTCACGCAGCAGGGAGAGCCATCTCAGCTATTGCTGACTTAACACCTGCGAAATATCCTAAAACGACATTTAACGTAGGTGTTGTACAAGGGGGAACGATCCCTACCGCAATTGCAGAGGAAGCGAAGCTGTATCTAGATATCCGTTCAAATGGAAAAAAAGAATTAGATGAACTCGACAGTCGCATTCACGTGATCCTACAAGAAGCAGCTGAAATGGAAAACCGCAAAACAGGTCAATATGGTGACGCAGGCATTCGCATAGATATTAACAAAGTAGGTGAACGTCCGGTTGGTGTGCAAGATGATCAAGCGAGAATTGTCCAGACTGCATGGGCTTCTACGGAGCAGTTAGGGCTTGTTCCGACATTGGAGGATGCAGTTAGTACAGATGCGAATCTTCCTATTAGCATCGGTGTGCCGGCATTAACACTTGGCGCAGGTGGTAATGGCGGTGGATATCATTCGTTGGATGAATGGTTTGACCCGACAAACGCTCATTTAGGACCACAAAGAGTGTTCCTGACGATTCTTGGCTTAAGTGGTATCGCTAAAACAACATTACCATTATTACCGGAGAAATAA
Organism: Alkalihalobacillus sp. FSL W8-0930; assembly: GCA_037965595.1. Taxonomy (NCBI): domain Bacteria; kingdom Bacillati; phylum Bacillota; class Bacilli; order Caryophanales; family Bacillaceae; genus Alkalihalobacillus; species Alkalihalobacillus sp. FSL W8-0930. Next base: position 880,878 of record CP150183.1, read on the forward strand.
GATGGATTCCGTTACGCATACGCTTTTTGGTTTGACCACTTACGGAGCTTTAGATAAATCAAAAGTAGATAAGCAGACTAAACGAGCATTGCTTTTTACTGCTTTGTTATCAAGTCAGGCTCCGGATCTAGATGTGGTTGCTAGAGTAACTGAAACCGGTCGGATTATGGACCAGATGTGGCACCGAGGACTGACTCACTCCGTTTTCGTTGCCCCGATCTGGGCCCTTTTGATCTATGCACTAGTTTGGGCCATTTGGCGAAAGAAAGATAAAATGATTTTTTATTTAGCATTTGTAAATGTCATGATTCATATTGGAACCGACTCTCTTAATGCATGGGGAACTGGTTTCTTTGAACCTTTCTCAAATATGAGAGTGAGCATTGGGGTACTACCGATACTCGATTTTGTCATTTGGGGTATATTTCTTGGTGCATACATATATAAGAAAATGAGAAGCAATCAATCAACATATAAGGTCTGGCGTGTGGCATGGATTATTGTATTGGCTCACATTAGCATTCAAACAGCGCAAGGATTATGGATTCACCAGGACGCGCGTAGCACATATGAAGAAACAACGTTGACGGCAAGCTTTTTGCCAGCACACTTCACTGTCCTTGCCAAAGAGGACAATCGCATTCTCATTTATGATCAAACGTTATGGTCAAAGCAGGAAGAGCCCATTGTTATTGAATCAAATGAAGAAGAAGATTTAACACCTTTGTTTGAGGAGAATCCACGAGCTGAAGTCTTAATGACCTGGTCTCCTTTTGTTGTTATCACAACAGATGATGGCAAACTGGGCGTATATGACCCACGTTTTTATCGGGGAGACGGCCCAATGATCTTTGAGTCAATTGATCTGACAAACTAGGAGGGTGTTCAATGAGGGTAGAAATCTTAACACAATGGAACCAACTTGAACCATTCATTGGCTTACTGCAAACAAAAGAGGTGGCTCACAATTTGGCGATTGGCTTAATTAAGAAAAATCAAAAAAGCCATGAGCAGGATCCACTTTATTTTTCTGCCGTCTTCTATGAAAAAGAAGAGCCAGTCTTGCTTATCCTACAAAGTATTGAGGAGCAGGCTATTCTTGCCGTTTTGGGTCAAGTAGCTGAAGAAGAGCTAAAAGATTGTGCGGAGATCTTAGCTAAACACAAATACAGTCTCCCTGGGGTAATGGGTGAAATTCCTTATGCTGATGCATTCTCGCTTCATTATAGCGAGCAAACTAAAACAGCACGAATGCTCCATACCGCTCAACGAATTTATCAACTGCGACATGTGAAGCCTCCGAAAGGGATCCCTGGAGAGTTGAGATTAGCTACAAAAGATGAAACGGAACTTCTAATAAATTGGGCAATACAGTTTGGTGAGGATGCAAATGTTCCACTAACGGAAGACGAAGCACGTGGGCGAGTGGAACGTTTTTTAGGACAACAATCGATGTATGTTTGGGAGTTTGAAGGGAGACCTGTATCAATGGCTGCAACATCTAGACCAACTCAAACAAATATTAATATTTCCTTTGTATTTACACCGGCAAGTGAACGGAAGAAGGGATACGCTTCAGCATGTGTAGCTTCACTTAGTGAAAAAATGCTAGAAGCCGGGTATGAGACCGTTTCACTTTATACAGATCTCGCTAATCCGACTTCCAATCATATTTATCAAGAGATCGGGTATGAAATGGTCGTAAACTCAAAGCTGTATTATTTTCAATCGTAATGGAAAAAAATGAGTAAGGCATAACAGTAAATCACTTATGAAAATATGAACATAGCACAATATCCGCTACAGGAGAATCTCTCGCTTTCCGCGGATACGGCCTCAGCCCCTTTTGCGGGTGGCACCGCTACAATGTCTTCACCACGTATTTAACCGCAGGAGTCTCGGGTTCTCCTTCCGCTCATTTTTGTTAAAGATACGAATGGCGAATGATTCACGTAGAATCATTCGCCATTTTCTAATTGATTTTATGTTATGTCCCACGCTCCTTTTACTATTAGGCCGGAACCTTTTCTTTTGTCACATGGTCTTGCATGATGTTCGCTGAGATAAGTCGCTTGCGAACGGTAATACCGATCCAGCTAGCTAGAAAGGCTTTGATTATCCCAGGGATGATGAATGGAGTCACACCTGCTGCGATCGCTCCAGCCCATGGTAGGGAGGCTGCATATTTTAACCAGATCGTACCGAGAGTTAATGCAAGTGTGGCTGCTAAAGTGTTGGCAATCATGGCGTGAACGAGAGTGAAGGACGTTTTTTCTAAATAATAGCCTGTAATAAATGCAGTAATAATAAAAGCGAAAATGTAGCCACCTGTTGGTCCAAATAAAATATGTACGCCACCTGTTGCTCCAGCAAATACTGGTAAGCCAACAGTACCAAGTAAGACGTAGCAGAGCATCGCTAGTGCGCCTTTACGGCTGCCAAGGATTGTTGCTGCAAGTCCTACAGCAAGGGTTTGTCCACTAATAGGCACAAGTGGAAGAGGGATCTCGAGTTGAGCAAGTACGGCTGTAATGGCTGCGAAAATTCCACAATGGATCAAATCTCTTAGCTTGTTTGATTGTTCATTCACGTCTAGTCACTCCACTTCTCTTTATTGTTAACCTTATTTTATTGAAGGTTAACATAAAAGTGAAGAGAGGTGTTAGCTTTTTTTACACGTTTCAAAACATTTTATCCTTTTTCGTACAAAAAGGGCAGAATCATCAAGTGATGAACTACCCTTAATACGTATATGTTATGTCTGTTCACTGTGATCCGTAGGGTTAGCGAGCGTGATAATTCCAATTACTCCGCATGGTACCGTTAAAAGAAGTGTCGTTAACATGTTGGCACCAATGTAAAAATGGAATAGAAGAAATGCTGCGATGGAAACAACAATATACACGTACCCAACTTTTTTTGAGAAATGAAATGGATTGGCCATTGGAAAACCTCCCCTTTTTTGTTCTATAAAAAGCGTAACACGTTGAAAAGGGAGGATAAAGAGCCACCCTAACCTGATTGTGACAAAAAACAGCCTGTGCACATGCATCAGGCTGTTTACATCTTACATCATCGTTTACGTCTCCGGTCCACATACCAGCCACCTGTTAGCAATAAGCCAGCTATTGTAATTGCACTTGACTCGATAAAGTAAGGAGGGTAATACGAAAAGGTTATTTCGTTTTCTCCATCTTGAAGTGCAACCGCCATAAAGGCAAAGTTAGCCTTTTCGACAGGTACTTTCTCACCGTTTACGTTTGCTGTCCATCCTTTTTCAAAAGGCACTGGAATGGTAAGGTATTCGTTTGAGTTGGCATTTTCAACGGTAAATGACATCTTGCGTCCGTCAATGGAAACAGAGAGATCAGATTCATCTGCACGCTCAACCGCTTCATCTAGCTTCTCGTAGTTTTCTTGGTAGATGGAGAACTGATCGAGTTGGTAGCTTCCTTTACGCATCCGGAAAGAGACGGTCTTATCCATTGGCACACGTATTGTTAAATCATTCACGCCTGTTTTGTAAATAGACTCTCGTGATTTGCGATCGGTCACGTAGTCATTCACCTCAAGCTTAAAGAGCTTGGCTGTCTCTGATTGATTTAAAAGGTGGAAGGATACATAAAGATCACTATCTTCGTCATCTGAAATGGACGTAGGAATCTGTAAATCAAGACCGCCACGATCCTCTGTGATCGTCAGGATTCCATCCTCATATGATCCACCAACCGCCTCAAATTCAACATCTTGAATAAAGTTTTCGTTATTGCTTGGCTCGCTTAACGTGTTATCTGACGGATTCTCCAAAATTACACCGTCCAGCATAGCATGTTCTCTTGTTAACATAGGTTGATCCTGCATTTGCTCCTCACTATAAATCGTTGATGTTACACGAGCAAATGGAAGCATGTTCTGATTTTGATAGACTACATACGATTCATTTTCTTCAAAGGGTTCAAATCCATAAGGTGCATGAATCTCTTGCTCCTTAGGGAAAAGAATATATTTCCCACCAAGTAGGCTATATAAATTTGCTCGATCTCCAAAACCAGAATAGCGACTGACGCTTTCTCGTTTCATATCAATTTGAAGATCATTATAGTAGAAAAAGAGCATGTGCTGATTTAATACACTTGAATAGCTACTAATGCTAGGGAACCCCTGTACCATCCCTGTATTATTCCGCCCGCTTCGGCCGCCAACAACCCATTCAAGTCGTGCTAGTGGATCGTCATCCTGATCCAGCACGGAATGAATCAGATCAACCTGCTCACTTGGTTGATACTCTTCTGTGATAAAGGCAACATTTGCATTGGTTAAGTTTCCAGCCTGTGATAGCTGCTTATCTTGATAGTGGTAAGCAAGTAAAAGCTGGGTCGCAATGACAGAGGTCGCAAGTAATCCAATTGCATACGCTGGTCGCTTCCAAATGACCCATACAAAAGCCAAAAGCATGATCGGAACAAGGAGGAAGAATTCTTTTATCCCGACACGACTTAGTTGAAGGGTTCGGTCTGTCACAAACACTATGATGAACAATAAGAATGTACTAACCGTAGAAAAGATCATTTGTTTTCGCGGCATGTGAGCGACCTTTGATAATGCAACCGACACTGCACCACCTATGGCAAATGAGCCCATGTATTCAAACCGATTCTGAGGAGCGGAGAAGCCATTAAAGACACTGGCTATAATCGGAATGTAGTGCATGATTATAAAAAGCAAAGATAGTACGGCAAAGAACCGAAACATTTTATCCTTGTACAGTGATTTGATAAACACGAATAAAAGAAAGAGTGCGGGTAAGATCAATGTCCGGCTTGTAAAGAAGATATTATCATGTAATGAAACCCAATCAATTGGATCTTCAAAGGGAGGACGATAGTTATTTAAGAACCCGTATACCGCAGGAACAAACGATATCGCTCCGATGGCAAAGCTGAGTAGAATTGAAGGTATGTAGTATTTCACTTGTTCAAGGATGGATGCACGGTCATCCTTGAAGCGAATGAACCAACGCAACAAAACATAGATTGCCACAAACAGGCAGCTCATATAAGCAAAATAAAAGTTATTAAATAAGGCGAGACTTAATCCGAGAATAAACCAGAATGGTTGTTTTTCCCGGATGATTTTTTCGATCCCTAAGACAAGCAAGGGGATCCAAAGATAAGCATCTGCGAAAAATTCCCAAAAAGCTGCGTGTCGATAATACATAACACTACTAGCGTAAAGCAATGCTCCTGTAAACGTAGGAAGGTATCCAAGCTTAAATGTTCTGAAGGCAGCTGTTGTTAAAAGAATGATGATCATCATTCTGAACACACTCACAATTACGCTTGATTGCGCCCAGAAAAGGAGATCAGGACTACTTATAAATGAGAATGTTTCCATCAACCAAACAAAAAACACGGTTGCGAGAAACACCATGTTTGTGGAAAAGTAATAAGCTAGCTGACCGAACGTGCCACTACCAAGTCCAAAGTCATGGGAGTAGAACCACTCTCCATTTGTATAATGTTGATAAAGAAAATGCTTAAACGGAACCATTTGTGAGAGCCCATCATTGGGCCCCACCATAAACCGACCATGTGAAAGTTCTTTTAAGAAGAAAAAATGTGCAAGAATGGCAAAAGCGAGACTTCCAATGATCAGTAACCAAACTGTACTTTTACGTTTCATGTTGAGCTCCATTTTGTTTTAGGATTTTTCCGGTGACAAGAAACGTGACAGGGACCGTGATAAACATCGCAGCAATAGGAGCAATATTACTAGAGAGCGAGAAAAGCTCAACAAAGACAAACACTAAACTGGATGAAACGGTTATATTCACTAGCTGTGTCAGAGGAAACTGAAAGAATTTGCGCCAGGTTGGTTTAACCCCGTAGGTAAAATAACAATTAAGAAAATAGGAAATAACCATGCTAATTAAAATACCAGTGACGTGCGCAATCATATAATAAACATTAAACACATTGTTGAAGAGTAAGAAGATGAGGTAGTAATTCAACGTGTTTACTCCCCCTACAATGACAAACCGAAAAAATTCATTATTTAGCTTTTTCATACCTGATGCCTCGATCCAGATTTGTTTCTTTCACTAAGTAGTGTGGACGCCTTTTGGTCTCATTATAGATACGTCCAATGTATTCTCCGATGATTCCTAAGCTTACAAGCTGAATGCCGCCTAAGGCAAGAATAGCGGAAATTAACGTGAAGTAGCCCGGTACCTCAACGCCTGTTCGCATAATCTGGAAAAAAGTAAAAACAATATAAGCGAGTGAAAATAAAAGAATGCCAGAGCCTGCATATAAGCACAGACGCAATGGTTTCATGTTAAAGGATACGATGCCATCAATTCCGTAATTAATGAGCTTTTGCATCGACCATTTTGATTGACCATTCTTCCGCACAACATTCTCGTAATGAACCACTTTCTGGTCAAAACCAATCCAAGAGAACAAGCCTTTTGAGAAACGGTTTCCTTCACTTAAAACAAGCAGAGCATCAACCGCGCGACGACTTAAAAGACGGAAGTCACCTACTCCATTTTCTAGCTTTACATCAACCACTTTGTTCATTAATTTATAGTACAATGTAGACAATGTACTACGAACAAAGCTTTCACCTTTTCGGTCGCGCTGGGCAATGACTTGATCGTATCCTTCTTCAAAACCAAGCAAAAGCTCATGCACAAGTTCTACAGGGTGTTGAAGGTCGGCATCAATCACAATGAGACAATCACCTTTTGCATGTTGAAAACCAGCTAGAATGGCTGACTCTTTACCGAAATTCCGGGTGAACGATACATATTTAACATTTGAATGCCACTTAGAAAGACGTTGTAGTTCTGTGAGTGTACGGTCAGAGCTTCCATCATCAACAAAGATGACTTCAAGGCGATAGTGAGTGGATGCCACTTCATCTCTCATTGCCCGATAAAAAGCATCGACATTTTCTTCTTCGTTATATGAGGGAACGATAACTGATAATAATGGTTTGTCCATATAAAGGCCTCCTACATGTTATGTTTAGTTCAAATTTGTGGCCATAGAAAAGTAGTGGTAAGCAATAACATAATACCCTTTTTCACAAAAAGAAACCTACATTGCCCCTTGTTAAAAAAACAAAAATTGTGGTGTAAACAAGAGAGAATATGGAGAATGTTTCAATAAAGCCCAAGGGAGGCTCTTACTGTATGAAACAAAAACGTTTAATAATATGTTCAGTACTTGGACTTCTTGTCGCAGGAGGAGTGTGGTGGATGATACATCAAGAGAAGGAGACCATTCGTTCCTTAGCTGAAGACGACTCACTTTTGTTTGGAACGGCTATACGATATCTGCCTTTTTCTGAAGACCCTGACTATCTACATTTGATCAAAAACGAATATAATGCTGTTACAATAGAGAATGAGTTAAAGATGGAACTCATGATGCCTGAAGAAGGAGTCTATGATTTTGAACAGGCAGATGAGATGATTCACTTTGCAGAAGAGAATCAAATAAGCGTTCGAGGCCACACTCTTGTCTGGGAACGAGTCCCCTGGTGGCTTGAGCATGGTAATTATACAGATGCAGAAATCACCAGCTTATTAAAACAGTATGTCCAAACGACAGTTGAGCGATACAAAGGAAAACTGTACGCCTGGGATGTGGTGAACGAGGCATTTGAGTCAGACGGAAGCCTAAAGGATAATTTTTGGTTACGGCACATAGGACCCGACTACATTGCGCTTGCCTTTCAGTGGGCGAAGGAGGCGGATCCTGATGTATTGCTTTTTTATAATGATTACGAAAACGACGTATGGTCTCCTAAAACGGAAGCAGCTCTTACGTATCTCACATCGCTTCGGGGAAGTGGTGTGCCAATTGACGGGATTGGGCTACAAATGCACCTGGATCTTGCCAATGATTTTGAGCCGGAGCAACTTGAAGATGTAATGAATGTGATGGGGCAGGCAGGATTTCTTGTGCACATTACAGAATTAGACATTAAGCTTCAACATAGTGGTGAGGATCTTGAAACCAAAAGGCAAAAGCAAGCTGAACGATATGCAGACATTATGAGCGTATGTCTAGCAAATCATGCGTGCGATACATATATTGTCTGGGGTGCGGCAGACCCTTACAGTTGGATCAGTTCTACAGATGAAGCATCAGCTGATCTGGCCTATCCTCTACTTTTTGACCACGAATTGAAACGAAAGCCAGCATATGAAGCAATCAAAAAGGTTATGAAATCAGAAAAATAGTTTAAAAGGAGCCATTACCTATGATAGAGCCTGATCAGTTTATTGAAAGCCTTTACAGTAAAAGACAACAAACAGCCTTAGAGCCATCTCTAGCCAGAATGGAGCTAGAAAAGCTTCTTGGAGACGTTCCACAAGCAAGTTTAGATGTGGATTTGACCAAACTAGAAACAGTAGAATGCATCGGTTACACAAGAGAACGTTTCCGGTTTAAAGCAAGTGATGATCTATTTATCCCTTTTTATGTGTTAACGCCGCATACCACAAGTCAAACGCAGTTTAAGAGCATTTTAGCGTTGCATGGACATGGGTACGGTAGTAGAGAATTAATTGGCTTAAACGCAGATGATACAGAAGAAGAAGGAGAACCGGGAATACATCGGCAGTTGGCTGTACAGCTCGTACAGAAAGGTTTTAAAGTATTTGCACCTGAAATTCTAGGGTTTGGTGATCGCAGATTTACGAAAGACAAGGAAGAGGATAACAAAAACTCATGCTTCAGTCTAGCGGCTGCTCTGATGATGTCAGGTTCAACCTTAGCTGGCATGAGAGTGTTTGAAGCAAGACGAATGATTGATGTGATGGCTACGTTTCCTGACGTAGATGAAGAACAAGTTGGACTCGTAGGATTTTCAGGTGGAGGACTTGTCTCAGCGTTGGTTTCGGCACTGGATACCAGAGTAAAAGCAACGGTATTAACTGGTTTTGCAAATACATTCAAGGATAGCATTCTTGATCGTAACCACTGCTTAGATAACTACATACCGGGCATCCTCTCTATAGGAGAGCAGCCGGATATCCTTCGACTCGTTGCCCCAAGAGCTTTGTTTTTAGAGGCAGGAGACGAAGATCGTGTGTTCCCGCTACGTGGAGTGAAGACAGCCATTGAACAGGTTGAAGCGGTGTATAAGGAAAACAATATGCAGGATCAATTTGACTATGATATCTTCTCAGGTGGTCATATTATTAACGGGCGTACATTTATTGATTGGTTTGAGCGGGTGTTGGTGAGTTGAAAACACAGAAAAGAGACTGAAACAAAACTATAAATCAACTAGAAAATGGCGAATGATTCTACGATCGAATCATTCGCCATTCGTTTTTTTTATTATTTGGTGAGACGAGCGTAAGGAGAACCCGAGACTCCTACTGAACAGAACGCGGTGAAGACACTGTAGCGGTGCTTTTCCCGCGGAGGGGGCTGCCGTTCACGGCGGGTGCGAGGGATTCTCCTGAAGCGGATTTATTGCTATGTTCGTGTTTTACTATCCACATAAATGTTATGTCCCAGTCTCTTTTCATTTTGAGGAATAAGTCTGTTTATTCACTTAAATCTTCTTGCTAAACCCCGTACTTTTAGCCTGAAAGCCCATTTTTTCATAGAAGGCATGCGCTGCTGCTCGTTCGGCGCGGTTCCCACTGTTTAACACCAGGGTGTTGATACCCTGCGTTAGAGCCCATTCCTCAATGGCTTCAATTAATGCTTTTCCCACACCGTTTCTCCGCTCATTTTCATCAACTACAAAGGCAACGATTCGAACGTATTGACCAGTTGCCTCATAAAAAAGACCACGATGTAAGCCGGCAAAGCCGATACATTGATTGTTTGATTCTACAACCAATGTATGATAGTCAGCATTCTTTGATAGCGTGTCAAACCTAAGAATTAGGTCTGCCTCAGTGGTTGGATAACCAAGCTGTTCCATTAAATGAACTAATTTTTGAGGATCGTTTTTGTCTATCGGTCTAATATTCAAAGTGGGGCTCCTTTCTTTAACTCGCTTCATTTTTCTGAAGACGGTACATTTGTGCATACGATCCGTCGAGCTTCATGAGTTCATCGTGATTTCCTTGTTCTACAATCTCACCACGATTTAATACTAAGATCTGATCGGCATCCTGTATGGTAGACAGTCGGTGTGCAATGATAAATGTAGTCCGACCCGTCTTTAAGGATTCCATACCCGTTTGAATAAGTCCTTCTGTTTCCGTATCAATACTTGAGGTGGCTTCATCTAAAACAAGGATAGCAGGGTCGGCAACGAGGGCACGCGCAAAGCTGATCAATTGTCTTTGGCCACTAGAAAGGGTATTTCCTTTCTCCTGTACTTCTTCATCAAGTCCGTTTGGCAAGCTGTTAAACAGCTCCGTCCCTCCAACTAAATCAATCGCGCGTTCAATTTGCTCTCTTGTGATATCAGGGTTCTCCATTGCTACATTTGAAGCAATCGTTCCGGTGAAAAGATACGGTTCCTGTAACACAATTCCCATGTGCTCTCGTAAGCCTTGTGGAGATATGTCTTTTGTACTCTTACCATCAATCAGGATTTCACCTTTTTGACAGTCGTAAAAACGGAAGAGTAAATTCATGATGGAGCTTTTACCGGATCCCGTATGTCCAACGAGCGCAACGGTTTCCCCAGGCTCGGCTTTAAATGTTAAATCTTTTAAAACATATTCCTCGTCTTTGTACGCAAATGATACATGATTAAAAGCCACTTCGCCATGAGGTCGATCAATCACTGAATCATCGACATCACTGCCGTCTTTATCCATTAATTCAAACACGCGGTCACCAGATACACGCGCTTGCTCTAAATTAGCTAACTGATTCACAATTTGGCTAACCGGCTCAAACAAACGGTTTACGTAATCAACAAACGCATAGATGACTCCAAGTGTTAAGAAGCTAGACCAGCCTCCGCCTCCAGTACCACCCATGATTACAACAATCAACGCAACAAAAACAAGGTTTCTAAGCACACCTGTTAAGTTATGAGACGTTAAGGAATTTAAGCGAAGCATGTTTGTTTGGAATCCGTAGTGCTCCTTATTTAAGCGCTCAAACTCTGTGGATTGCTGATTCTCTCGATTAAATGCCTGAATGATTGGCATGCCTTGAATATTTTCATTCATGGCCGCATTAATTTCACTAATCTTTGATCGGATGTTTCGGTTGTAGTTAACGGAATACTTCCGGTAAAGCTTCATCCAAAGATATAGGATAGGAAGCAAGACAAGTGTAATCAGACCAAGCCTTACATCTAATAGGAATAAGGCAATGTACACCCCAATAATTGAGATGGCACTTGAGAAGAAGTTAGCCAAAACCGTCATATATAATTCGCGAATGGCTTCGGTATCATTTGTCACCCGAGATACGATTTTACCCGCTGGAAGATGGTCAAAAAATCGAACGGGTAAGCGGGACAAATGATTAAATGCATCTGTACGAATTCGCTGAATGATGCGGTTTGCTGACTTTTGCAGCAAGTATCTTTGACCGTATTGGAAAAAGGAAGAGCCTACGATCAGAGCGAGATACAGCCCAAGCAACATCATAATCGGTCGAATCTCCGGCTGATAAAAAGCCATAACCTCATCAGTTGAGAGAGTTTGAGCTGCTGCTTCAAACGTACCGTCTGCATTTGTTACTTGAAGCAGTCCGTCTTGATACCTAAATTCTCCGTCTGGTAATGGGTCTGATGTAACATAAAAGTCTAAGCCGTCTTGATGAATGTAGATGGCTTCACCAGTTTGATCGGCAGAGGATACATTACCACTGCGCGTATACGTTGTTCCTTCGTATTCAACAGATTGAGTTCCGCCCTCTGTCACATACCATGCTTCATCAATACTTGAAATGTGGTTATCAATGATCGTCTTAGCGATGAATGGACCGGTTAAAGAAGCGGCTACCGACACGCTTAGTAGGAGCAAGGCAATGATGATCGTGTTTTTACTTGTAAGTGCGTATTGATATAAGCGTTTCTCTGTACTCATAATTACACCTCCTGTTCCATTCCTCTTGTTTGTTCCCGAACCTGTTCAAAATACCAGCCACGTTCGTTCATTAGTTCGTTATGAGTGCCAAGCTCAGCTTTTTCCCCGTCTTCTAGAACCAGGATCTGATCTGCTTGTTCAACTGCTGACATTCGGTGAGCGGTAATAATGGTTGTTAAACCTTGTCGCACCTCACGTAAGTTCGTGATGATCTTTGCTTCTGTTTTTGCATCGACCGCTGATAGTGAGTCATCTAAAATTAAGATCGGTGGCGCTGCGATAAGTGCACGAGCAATTGAAATTCGTTGCTTCTGTCCTCCTGATAAAGAGACGCCATTCTCTCCAACGAGTGTATCAAGCCCATCGGGTAGGAAGGCTAAATCCTGTTCAAAGGCAGAGATCCGAATGGCTTCATCAAGTTCATGGTCAGTCGCCTCAGGCTTACCAAATAGAATGTTTTCTCGGACTGTTTTTGAAAACAAGATATGGTCCTGCGGGACGTAACCAATCTTCTGGCGTACCTGCTCCTTGCTTTGATCCGTAATGGACTGTTTTCCGACACGAACCTCGCCAGTTCCTGCTGGGTAGTATTTTAGTAGTTGTTTAATAAACGTCGATTTCCCACTACCTGTTTTTCCAACAACACCAATGGTTTCTCCTGATTGAATCATAATGGAGAGTTCCTTTAATTGTTTCTGACTGGAGGAAGGATAACCGAATGTGACCTGATTAAATGTTACATTGGCTAGTGGGTCTTCTTCAGTTGAATGAATAGGATCGGGTACAGCTTGATCGACCGCTAGTGTTTGATCGACTCGCTGCAAAGAAGCCGCCCCTCGTTGCATAATGTTAATTAATTCTCCAATCGCAAACATCGGCCAAATCATCATGCCAAGATACACATTAAAAGTAATCAGCTGACCGAGCGTAATGGTCTGAGCAAACACAAGGTACGAACCATATCCAAGACCAATCACATAGCTTAGCGCAACAACAATGTTAACGACAGGCTCAAAAAACGATTCAATTTTAGCAACCTCAAGATTGCGTTTATACACGTCTTCACTCATGTTTAAGAACTTATTCTCATCATGACGTTCCCGTCTAAACGCTCGAATGACTCGCATCCCGGCTACGGATTCTAGTACGCGCCCGTTAAGAGATCCAAATGCTTCTTGCGCCTTTGTAAAACGGGCGTGGATTTTTATCCCAAGGATCGAGATCATGATTCCAATCAAAGGAAGAGGGAGGACCGCTGCTATAGTCAGCTTCCAGTCCACAAGGATCATCATGGCACCTAGGATAATAAGCATAAACACAACGGAATCAACTAGAGTTAAAATACCGAAGCCAGCCGTCATACTTACCGCTTTTAAATCATTTGTTCCTTGGGCCATTAAGTCTCCTGTTTTTCGTTTTTCATAGAATGGAATGTCCATTCGCAATAAATGATTCATAAATCGTGAGCGTAATTTTCGTTCAACAAGTAGGGCCCCTCCAAAGAGTTTGGACATCCAAATGTACGTCAGGCCGTAACTGGAAATAGCAATGACAAGAAAGACACCGATGTACATAAACCCTTTTTCTACAGTAAGCGCATCACCCTGAAAGTCATCGACGATCAGACCGAGCAATCGTGCAGGCATTAAATCGATAAAACTCACAATGATAAGTAGAATAATAGCGACGGTATACCGCCTCCATTGCTCTTTAAAAAACCAAGACAACTGACTAAACACACGCAACACGAGCAACACATCCCCTGCAATTTAAGTAAAATGACAAAACAAAAAGGAGCACCGCTATACACGGTACTCCTGAATAAATGAGTTCATTGTAAGCTGTTTTGACACACAGCTCACCTACATCCTACTGGTTAGGAAGAAATAAATGTAGTATGGGCGGAGCTGTGCGAGTATGAAATTAGTGTGTGATGTGGATGATGTACGTTTTCCATGACTCTTCGCTCCTTCCTTTTAATATCTTGAATGTTTTTAATCTTCTTCATTCTAACCAGACTCCTTCCAGTTAGCAACAGTTTTTTACAATATTGCTCGCAAAAATGTTCTTGCAAACATCGACAGAGTGAGTTAAGGTTTAATTGAGAATGATTATTAGTGAGCTATAACTAGGAGGAACATAGATGAAGATTGATGAAGTTATTCGAAATAGACGTTCCATTACAAGCTTTAAACCAGATCCGGTATCTACAGAGGAAATCATTGATTTACTTGAAGTGGCGAAATGGGCTCCAAATCATAAGATGACTGAGCCATGGCGCTTCCTTTTATATAATGGAGAAGGCACAGAAACATTTGTTCAAGCTTTTATTGATGCACAGCCAGCTCCAAATGGAGAGGTGTCAGAAGGTGTAAAAAGAAAGGCAGATCATTTTCGCTCGATCCCAGCTCATCTGGTCGTCGTTATGCCAGAGGATCCTCGCCAAAAAACTTGGGATGAAGATCATGCAGCTGTCAGTGCACTGATTCAAAACTTCCAACTAGCAGCCTGGGCTCGTGACATTGGCATGATCTGGCGTTCTAATGATTGGATTTACAACCCAGCTTTCAGAGAAAAAATTGGCGTGAAGCCTGGTGAAAAAATCGTTGCGACATTGATGCTTGGATATATTAAAGATGTACCTAAAGCGAAGAAACGTACCGATATTCGTGAGATGCTGACGATTATTGATCAACACCAATAAAGGGATGTGACCGACTGATTCTGAATGAGAATCAGTCGGTTTTTTTGTATGGAGTGTATTTGGATGTACTTATGTGAGATACCGATGTAATTATGTAAATGTTCTTAGTAAGGACCTACAAGAATTTCTTTGACAAAAAACGCCAAAAACTCAATAAGAATATGATAAACTGTTTTCAGATACATAGATTGATTACTTTAGGCATCGAAAGGTGAGATAGACATGCGTCATACAAGAAAAGGTTTAATTGTGACAGGTCTTGCAACAAGCCTCCTATTAACAGGTTGTTTTGGGGATGAGCCTGATCCAAAAGAAACGCTGAATGCATTTTTAGAGAATTGGTCAGCTGAACAATATGAAGAAATGTACGCAAAGCTTGATGAAGCTACAAAACAGAATATCTCTCAGGATGAATATATAGAACGCATGACGACACTATATGAACAAATGCAGGCAAATGCACTGCAACTGGAAGCGGTTTATCCAGAAGACGCGGAGGAGAACGAGCCGGAAGAGGGTGTTTATACCGTTCCTTTAAATGTGGAGATCACAACGTCAATTGGTGAGCTTGCGTTTGAAGAAGAGATCTCGTTAACTCTTGAAGAGCAAGAAGAGGGGGAAAACTGGGTCGTTAATTGGCAGGATACTCTCGTCTATCCTTCATTGTCTGAAGGAGGCGGATTTGAGCTTGCTTCCATTCAGCCCACTCGTGGAGAGATTTTTGATCGGAACGGGAATGGACTTGCGGTTAATGGTGAGGTATTGCAGATTGGTAGTGTGCCAGGAAGAATTGAGGACCGAGAAGACTTTGTCAGTGAGTTTTCTGAAGTCACTGGCGTATCACGTGAAACGATTGAGTCAAGGCTTGATCAATCTTGGGTAACGGACGAAGCGTTTGTACAAATTCACTATGCTCCAGCTTCTCAAATTGACTGGGCTCAAGAGGAATTAAGAGATGGTATTCCTGGTGCAAGCTACGAAGTTCATGAGGGCCGCGAATACCCATACGGAGAAAGTGCCGCTCACATAACTGGATACATTCGTGATATTACAGCGGAGCAGCTTGAGGAATATAAAGATCAGGGCTACGGGCCAAACGATAAGCTAGGCCAAACGGGACTTGAGCGGGCATACGAAGAGCGACTTCGTGGCAAAAGCGGTGGCGTTCTCTATACAACCAATGATGGAGAGAGAGAAGAGGCTATTTTAGAGACGGAAGCGGAGGATGGAGAAGACATTACACTGACGATCGACATGGAGTTACAACAGGAACTATCTGATGAAATTGGAGATGATTCAGGTACGGCGACAGCGATCCATCCAACAAATGGTCAGGTGCTGGCACTCGTTAGTAAGCCTACATTTGATCCGAATTTAGCAGCAGTTGGCTTTACACAAAGGCAACGTGAAGATATAGACACACAGGATAACCCGCAAATGAATCGTTTTGCACAAACCTATTCACCAGGATCAACATTTAAGCTATTAACAGCGGCTATGGGTCTTGAAGCGGGTACGCTTGATCCGAATGAAACGATGGATGTAAACGGAAAAAGCTGGCAGCCAGAAGGATCTGATTGGGGTGGCTATGAGGTCACGCGTGTTAATGATTACGGTGAGCCAATTGATCTTCGTAAGGCACTAGTGTATTCAGATAATATCTACTTTGCACAACAGGCTTTGAATTTAGGGGAAGAGGAATTTACAAATCGGGCCAATGAATTTGGCTTTGGTGAAGATCTTCCCATCCCATTGTTCCATACGTCTTCATTAACGGCTGAAGGCAGTATGACAAATGATATTCAACTGGCGGACAGTGGGTATGGACAGGGTCAAATCCAGATGAATCCTCTTCATCTTGGGTTAACATTTACAACATTAGTGAATGAAGGAAACATGATTAAACCAGTTCTTGAGCTTGATGAGGAATCAGGAATGTGGAAAGAGGGACTCATGACACCAGAACATGCGGAGCTACTTCAGCAGGATCTAGTTGATGTCCTTGAAGATTCAAAGGGAACAGCAAAAGCTGCAGCAGTTGAGGGTGTTCGAATTGCTGGTAAAACGGGAACAGCTGAACTGAAGGCGACAAAAGATAAGCCAGGACAGGAGCACGGTTGGTTTGTCGCACTTGAAGCAGACGAGGATCCTGAGCTACTTGTTGTGATGATGATTGATGATGTGAGTGATAAGGGAGGAAGTGGATACGTAGTTGATAAAGTCGCTTCCATTCTAGAATCAAATCTTCGTTAAGTCAGTCACTTTTCTTAGGCAAATAGCATAGCATACATGGATTGCCCTAACAGGGAGGGAAGTACATGTATCCAATGAATCAATCAAGACAATTCAGACGTCCCGGGTATGGCCGTCCTCCATTTGGAGGTTTTGGAGGGTTCGGTGGTGGATTTGGCGGCGGGTTACTAGGTGGATTCTTAGGAGGATTTGCTGGAAGTACGCTTTTCCAGCCTCAACCATACGGTTATTATTATCCTCCTTATCCGTATCCCTACCCGCCATACTCACCGTACCCTTATCCATATTACCGGTCATAGTAAAAAGGCTGTCAGCATACTGACAGCCTTTTTTTAGCAATAACCGACTCCACCAATAATAACGAATAGGATGAAGAGAAGAACGATTAATGCAAAGAAGAATCCTGTATTTCCGCCTTTTTTGTAACCAGGGTAGCCACAAGGCTGACAAGGAGCTCCGTACCCGTAGTATGGTTGACCATAGAAGGGCTGAGCGTATCCTCCACCATAGTATCCCATATGAATAAACCACCTTTCCTTTTAGTACAACATATGGAATGGTTACGTGTATGGTGTGCGCAAAACGAAGAATTGGGCGAGCTATTAACTAGTTTTGAAAGTACACTTGGGTTCCATCATGAATTGCGTTCGCTGCGTTTTCTCTAAAGCTTGACGATTTCATCCGATCTGCTTCACCGGCATTTGTAATGAAACCGAGCTCGAGTAGAACTGCAGGCATTGCTGTATTGCGTAACACACTAAAATTGGCATCCTTTACACCGCGATCGCGAGTGCCTAGGTGACTTACAAGCTCGTTTTGAATATTCCCCGCCAGGCGTCGGCCATTTGTGCTTGTTGGAAAGTGATACGATTCCGTTCCAGTAGCACTTGTCGCCGCGGCTGCATTTGCATGAATACTAACAAAGATATCTGCATTTGCTCGGTTTGCAATGGCGGCTCGTTCTTCAAGGGCGATAAATTGATCAGATGACCGTGTCATGATGACGTTGGCTCCAGACGCTCGAAGCTTGTCCGCTGCTCGTTGTCCAACATCTAGAACAACATCTTTTTCTTGAAGTCCGTTTGCAACGGCTCCTGGATCATTTCCGCCATGACCTGGATCGATAACAATGGTTTGTCCAGATACGGAGGCTGAACTTCCTCCATTTGAGGAACCAGATGAAAGGTATTCAGTTGCTATGTAACCAGTTTGTCCATTATAATCAATCGATGCCCAACCACTTGCGACATCAACATATGTAACTTCTTCTCCTCGTGATAATGATCCGATAATCTTACTGGATGTAGAAGGTTCGGCACGAACGTTTAACGTACTCCCTACATCAACAACCCCAGTTTGTGAAGCGTGTGCTAAAACGGGTGCTACTATCGATCCGATCATAAATAATAAGAATAGTAGCCCGACAAAACGGCTTAATTGTTTCACAGATTCAACTCCTTTTTCGCTTTAATATGAGAATGTGGGTTCATTATACAGAACCATGTGATGGTTTCAAAGAATGCGAGAAACGTAGTAAAAACTCACAAAGAGTCGAAAGTCCTGCTTTGTTTCGCTTTGCGTGTCAAGTTAAAAGCTTGTAACAGAAAAGCGGTTTGAAGAGGGAAACGGCTTTGAAGGATACGATTGAATATTGGGAAAAAGGAGAAGGGATCGACACCTGCTTCAAGAACTATAAATAAACAGTAATTGGATATTAGAATATACAAAAGAACGGTTTTAAAAAAATCAGCGAAACCGCATGATTTTTAACTATTAGAGGATGTGTGGAGATGTATGTGAAGGTTACTCTTTACTTGTTAATTGGATTAGCTGTTTTATATATTCTTTTTTTACAGATTAAAATTTATCAACATAGTCACCAAGAACTTCCTGACGAAGCAGATTACTTAATTATTCTTGGAGCAAGAGTAAAAGTAGAGAAGCCATCGTTAAGTCTTCAATATCGAATTGATGCAGCTGCTGAGTATCTGCTTGAAAATAAGCAAACCATTGCAATCGCATCCGGTGGACAAGGACCTGATGAGGGGATATCTGAAGCATTGGCGATTAAGCGTGGACTTGTTCTGCTAGGAGTCGAGGAGGAACGTATTTACTTGGAGGATCGTTCAACGTCTACATATGAAAATCTTGAGTATTCAAAGGAATTCATTGATGACTCGCACTCAAAAGGGATTGTGGTGAGTAACAGCTTTCACTTATATCGAGCTGTTCTTATGGCCGAAGAACAAGGTCTCGATGTAACAGGACTTCCAGGCAAAACTCCAAGAATTGCAGTGATACAAATGCATGTAAGAGAATATGCAGCCTTAACGAAACTGTATCTTGATTTGTTGTTGAAATAGTTAAAAGAAGAGAAGAGTCTGGGACATAACTAAAATTAAACGCAAAACTGGCGAATGATCCAATCGTTGAATCATTCGCCAGTTTTTTTTTGCAAAAATGAGCGGAAGGAGAACCTGAGACTCCTGCGGTAAAATACGTGGTGAAGACACTGTAGCGGCGCATTTTCCGCGAAAGGGGCTGAGGCCGTATCCGCGGAAAGCGAGGGATTCTCCTGTAGCGGGTATTTTGCTAAATTCGTGTTTTGTCGATCATCTCACCGACATGGGAAGATGTATTGTAAACTGATCTTTCTCCGAGTCAGTGTCCCGATAAAAATTGTACTGATCAAGATATGGAGAATAGGTTTTAACGGTTACCTCTGTGCTATTTGTTGGAATGGATAAAAGGCGCAGATAGCCTTGACCACCCATAGGCCCACTTTGGTAATCAGCCAGTAGCTGATATACAGTACGATCTGGCTTGCCATCTCCATCATCATCAAAGCGATCCACTTTCTTATTCGCACCGTGATAGTGCCCACATAATACAACGTGAATCGAAGCGTGTTTCGCGACAAGTTCTTTGAAAAGAAATTCGCCTTGTTCAGAACGGGCTCCATCTGCTTTTAAATACTCATGTACATTTAAAAACGCGATTCGTTCTGGGTATTTATTAAGAACTGAATGAGCCCATTCAAGATCCTTCTCAGTCATACCCCATCCTAAATAAAGCATGAGTAAGTCTCGGTCTCCAGCTGTGACAAGGTCAAAATGATTTCGGTTATTTTGACTTGATCCTGCAAATTCCTTCTGATGCTTAAATCGTTTATCGCCAAAGTAATGGGTAAATTTCTCATAGTCAACTCTAGAATGACCAACATCATGATTTCCGGCGAGAACACCGTAAGGAATCGGTGAATGATCAAGCTTTTTTAAGGCTTTATGCGCCGTTTTCCATTGATCCTTTTCTTGATATTGGTCAATAATATCACCTGTGTGAACAGCATATTTAATTTGATGGGGGACTTGATTTTCCTTTATCCAGTCTGTCATCTTAAAAAAAATCTCTGGATATTCTTTGGAATAATATTGTGTATCCGTCATCCAGACAATGGTGTCGGATGTTGAGCTTGCTTCTGCGTGATCCACTGATGATTGACATATTGTAATCATGCTCACAATAAAGAAAATTAAGCAGATACGACTTCCTAAAAGCGTAATCTTTTTCAACCCTGCACCTCCTATTCATGACCTTAGGATGAGCAGGATGGGTGATGGATATGTATAATCGTTTGTTAAGAAACGCAAAGTAAAGTTAATGATCTAAATTGTACTTCTCCGTTAGATACTGAATGAACTCCCCAGATTTAACATCTTCAGCTAATGCATCTAAAAAAGTGTAATACGTTAAAGCCCCTTTTGTTTTTTCGATCATACGCAAGGCTTCCTGATACTCGTCTTCTGACTCGGAAGCGTTTAGCACGGCTTCATATTTAACCTGAGCCTTTTGGAAGGTTTGTTCGTTTTTTTGAATATCTGTTTTCCATAGATTAGTGAAAAAAGTAGAAAAGATGTGAGTGAAATCTCCTTTCGTTTGATAAAGATCTTTGCGCTCATCTCTTCTATAGACACGCTCGATAAGTTTGTTATCTAGAAGCCTCCGCACTCCAAGACTCATACTTCCTTTACTCATTCCTGTTTCGTCTCTTAAGTCGTCCAGTGTCATCGGGCCGTTATGAAGATATAAAGTAGAATAAATCTGTCCTATCGAGCGACTGCCTCCATAGATTTCAACCGTTTCTGCCATGCTTTGTTTAATCATCTGATGAATCGCATGTATTTCATCAGTTAAGTTATCATCACGCACTTAGAATCACCTCGAATTTATGAAAAAGATGAATGACTTTCATCGTTTAGTAGCCATAGTATAGACATTCGCTCATTTAAAATCAATGCGTCAAAAACGCTATGAGAGAGATGCCATCTTACAGGTGTTTCATTTGTATATTTCATTTTCATTAAGGTTGTCCCTTTCTTTTGCCTGATGATGGGGGGCATGGTACGATAGACCTTAGAATTAGATAGGAGGCAAGACTATGGAAGAATTAAATCAATGGTTCGAAAAAGGATTAAGTCGCTACGCTTATATCCACTCAATGCAAGTAAATCAAGAAAATCTATTAAAAATATATAACTCTTTTCATTTAGATCCATTTGAAAAGGAAGCCTTACAACTCCTTCAATCCAAGAAATATCGAGCGCTTATCATCACTGCTGATTGGTGTGGCGATGCCATGGTTAATCTTCCTATCTTCATGAGAATTGCAGACGAAGCTTTAATTGAAACACGTTATTTTATTCGTGATGATCATTTAGAACTTATGGATCAGTATTTAACGAATGGAACAGCAAGGTCTATCCCAATTATTGTGCTTATTGACCAGGATGGGAAAGAAGTCTTGAGATGGGGGCCAAGAGCTCCAGAGCTTGAAGAATTTGTAGCAGAGAAGAAAGCTCATTTGCCTGAGAAAGATGCAGATGATTTTGAAGCTGCATTTAAACAATTTGTTAAAGAAATGACAAGCACGTATACAGAGGACCATACGAGCTGGGACTGGATCAAAAATGATCTATTAAAGGCTCTTCAAAAAACAGTTTAGCACGACGACTAGCACTTGACAGGCTAAGTGAGACGAACGATCCCTAATTGGGACCGTTCGTTGTTTGCATAGAGTGAAACGTACCCGCTTACATATACGTCAACTCATTATGTATCTATACGAGAGGAGACAGCTTATGCATGCAGCAAAACAAATAGAAACGATTATCGAGAACATCGAGCGTGTGGTTGTTGGAAAACGGCAAGAAATTAGCCTGAGCTTGGTTGCGATACTAGCAGGGGGGCATGTCCTTCTAGAGGATGTTCCAGGAGTAGGTAAGACAGTGATGGTTAAAGCCATTGCTAAATCATTTGGTGCACACTTTAAACGAATTCAATTCACTCCGGACCTTCTTCCTTCAGATGTCACGGGTGTGTCGATCTATAATCAAAAGTCACAAGAGTTTGAATTTAGAAGAGGACCAATTATGGCAAACATTGTACTTGCCGATGAGATTAACCGTACCTCTCCAAAAACACAATCCTCCTTGCTTGAAGCGCTTGAGGAGGGGCATGTGACAATTGATGGGGACACACATGCGATTGAACAGCCATTTTTTGTGATGGCCACACAAAATCCGATTGAATATGCGGGAACCTTTCCTTTACCTGAAGCACAGTTGGACCGTTTTCTACTAAAGATCAAGCTAGGGTACCCGAGTCCAGATGAAGAACTAGACATATTAAGTCGCCTAGAGAATCAACACCCATTAGATCAGATCACTCCAGTATTAGATACAGCCGAATTGTTACAGCTCCGAGCACAGGTAAGTTCGGTTTACATTGATGAAGCGATGAAGTCTTACCTTGTTTCAATTGTACAAGAAACGAGAAATGATGAATTCATTAGCCTTGGGGTTAGTCCGCGTGGCTCAATTGCTCTTTTAAAAGCAGCTAAAGCTCTTGCGCTGGTTAACGGGAGAGATTATGTTCTACCGGACGATATTAAGTATTTGGCTATTCCTGTATTATCTCACCGTTTAACGCTTTCAACACAGGCGCGAATGAGCGGAGTGACAACACACGAAGTGCTTGAAAAATTGATCAATCGAATCAGGGTTCCCGTTCCAAAAAGGAGGCTTACTTCTTCGTGAAGAAGAGGCGAAATTTCATTAAAACGATGTTAAAGGGACTGGCTGCCATACTTGTAATAGGAGGCTGTTTCGCCTATGCGATGTTTCAAGGGGGATTTGTAAGTTGGTTCTTATTTTATAGCGTGATCATTGTAGGACTTATTATGACTATCTCGATTCTCTTTCCTGCCTCCTTTACCCCAAGCCGCACACTTGGAAGAGCAACGTGTTATTCGGGTGAAGCAGTGGAAGTGACCATCACGGTGAAGAAGCGCAGGTTGCAGCCTTTTATGTATTTAACAGTAGAGGATGCTGTTCCTTCTCATGTTGGACAGGCAACAGATACGCGCGCCATGTTCTTTTTCACAACAGCGAGTACCTTATCCTTTACGTATCGTCTATCGAACCTAAAGCGGGGCTGCTATTCATTTCATGACATTCACTTAACATCGAGCGATTTTTTTGGGTGGTTTGAAAGAAGACAAAAGGTAAAAGCAGAAACGGAGCTTTTTGTGTATCCTAGGTATCATCAGCTAGGAGATGTTCAAGCTTTCCAAACACCAAATCATACAAACGGAGTTTCGGCAACATCCTCTTTTAAAGATGAAGAGAGATCCCTTGCAGGTGTAAGGAGTTATGTTCCGGGAGACAGATTAACAAGTATTAATTGGAAGCAATCAGCCAGAAGGAAAGAACTCATGACAAAGGAGTTCGAAACCTACGAGGGCAAGCGAACGATTATCGCGTTTGATCCGTATCGACGAACGGTCACTCCTGAGCAATTTGAGGATGTTGTGGAGCAGGTGGCATCCATTGCCTCTACATTTATTCAAGCAAACGTTGAAAGTCAGTTAGCTACTTTTCATAACAATCAACATTGGTTGATTGAAGAGTTGCAAGCACACACGTGGGAAAAGGTGTTGAGAATGCTGGCATCTGTGGAAGCTTACCCGCAACCAGCACCAACAATTCATCCAATCTATAGTCAATGGACCAATCAAACGGTTATTTATGTCTGTGCAGAGCTGGATCAACAGGTGATGCATACGATCGAAAGGCTCGCTTTAGAGAGCATTGATCTAAAGGTCTGTCTTTTAGAGTTTGAGCCTGAGCAAATTAGCTTGGCAGAACAATTGCGTGTAAAGGGCATTGAACCAATCTACATGACGTCTTAGCAAGGAGGAAGGTATCTATTGAATCAAAGAAAAAAACACATCCATTATGGTAGAGATGGATTCCTTTATGGCTTAAGCTTCTTGCTACTACTGGAGTGGTTGTTACCTTTACCATTAATGACAGATACAGGATCAATCAGATATTTTTTGATTGCTACGTTTCTTTTTTTTCTTATCTCCTTTTTACAAACACCACTAATTGTTAGTTTTTTGGCAAGAGTAGTTGTAATTGGAGGAAGCCTCTACGTTTTATTTCCTGCTGGAAGTGTCACTCCAATTGAGTGGATCCCATTATTCTTCTCAGATCTAACTACGAGTATTTGGAGTATTTTAACCGGAAGCTGGTATGACTTATCTGACGTATTTCGCAGCTTTTTATTTTTAGTCCTGCTATCAATTATGAGCTTTTTACTATTTTATTGGACGGTTTATCTAAGAAGAATCTTCTTTTTCCTCTTATCAACAGTCCTTTATGTTACAGTCATTGACACGTTTACAATCTACGATGCAACCATAGCTATCATTCGTATCATTGGTATCGGGGTTCTGTTGCTTGGATTCATGTACATGTATCGAACGATTGAAGCGAATCGATATGCTACTATTCCTCGGTTATTACCTATTCGAATGGGACTTGTGATCACTGGATTATTTGTGATCACGGGTTTTATTAGTTTACTTCTTCCAAAGCCAGATCCTAAATGGGACGACCCTGTTCCGTTCCTTCAAGCTGCAGTGACAGGTGATGGAACAGGGCAAGGAGGCCCCCGAAGGATCGGTTATGGTAATAACGACGAGCAGCTTGGCGGCGGCTTTGTTGATGATGATACCCCAGTATTTAGGGCTACTGTGGAGCGTGGGGTTTACTGGAGAGGTGAAACAAAAGACTTTTATACTGGGGCTGGTTGGGAGCAAACAACAACTGCTTCTGGAGGATACCCGGCGTCGGTGAGTTATGGTACGACTGAAGCAGCTGAACGTTCAATTAAAGAAGCGAATGTTAAGATGTACAACCAGATGCGTTTTTCACACTTGTTTTACCCAGGTGAGTGGTTTTCAACTACGATTGAGGAGTATCAAAATGATCCTGTTGTAGTTGATGAGTTTACACAAAAAGCTGAAATCCTTTCTGGAGGAGAAGCACTTTCCCCTCAGGAATATACCTTTGAATATGTCGATACTAATTATAATATTGATGGCCTTAGAAATCTAAGTGAGCCTGATCAGAACTCAGAGTTAAATGAGTACTATACTCAACTTCCTAATTCTGTACCAGAAAGAGTGTTTGAGTTAGCGGAGGTGCTAACAGCAGACGCAACGAATCGATATGATCAAGCAAAGGCGATAGAAGATCACTTTCGGGGACCGGAGTTCACATATGAAACAGAGGATGTTGCTGTTCCGGCGGCAGGTCAGGATTACGTTGATCAGTTTCTTTTTGAGACACAGCAAGGTTATTGTGACAACTTCTCCACATCAATGATTGTTCTGCTACGGACGCTTGATATTCCAGCTAGATGGGTAAAGGGTTTTACGGCAGGAACAATGGTTGATGTAGGGGAGGATGCGAATAGCTACACGATTTCCAATTCAGATGCTCACTCATGGGTAGAGGTCTACTTTCCTGGAGAAGGCTGGGTTGCCTTTGAACCCACTAAAGGTTTTACAAACACGTACTCGTTTGACCAAGAATTTGAAAATGAAGCAGATCCAATAGAAGCACCTGATCGTGAAACAAATCAAGAGGAAGAAGAAACGGAAGAAGTAGACGAAGAGGAAGTAGAGGAAGAAGTGGAAGAGGACGATCAAACGGAGTCTGCTGTTGCAGAGGATCAGAGTACTCCTTCTTCACCTTTAATGTTATGGATAACAGCCTTGATTCTACTAGTATGTTTAACGCTATTTGTTATCTATCGCAAGAAACTCATTACCTCAACGGTTTTATGGTATTATCGTTCGAAAAAAGACGATCGTGTGTTTAACCAAGCGTATGAGAGATTGTTGTGGCTACTTGAGTTTAATGGTTATAAAAGAGAATCGAGTGAGACATTAAGTGAATTCGCAACACGCTTAGATGATCAATTTGGATTGAACGACATGAGTGTATTAACTCGTGAGTATGAGCGCACATTATATAGTGGAAAGCCAGCTGATAATGGATGGGCTAGGCAAAGGCACCTTTGGGAACGAATTGTTATGAAAATCAAGCCTTGACCACTTAAGGTTTGCCTTGTTAAAATAAGTCGGTGTATAGCAGAAGCTACGAATATCAGATGTTTTAACTTCTTAAGGCCAATGCAACGTGCATTCTGATATGAAGCTGCTGGTATTCTGCCAAAGATTCACAATAAGGCAGAGTATCAGCTTTTTTCTTTACGTATGACTTCATGGCAGAATTGTACAATTTAATAGGAAAAGGATGGAAGATCATGACTGAATTTGATCAAGAAATGATTGTTGTTCTCGACTTTGGAGGACAATACAATCAGCTGATTACAAGACGTATACGTGATTTTGGAGTGTACAGTGAGCTTCACTCACATAAGATTACAGCTGAGGAAATAAAAAAATTAAATCCAGTAGGAATTATCTTCTCTGGTGGACCGAATAGTGCGTACGTGGAAGGTTCTCCACACTGTGATCCAGCGATCTATGACTTAGGTGTGCCAATTCTTGGGATCTGCTACGGAATGCAGTTAATGACTCAGCACTTCGGTGGTAAGGTTGAAGCTGCTTCTCATCGCGAATATGGAAAAGCAATTATCAGTGTTCAAAATCAATCTGAAGTATTTAAAGGCCTTCCTATTGAACAATCTGTATGGATGAGCCATGGTGATAAGATTGTGGCACCGCCTGAAGGATTTGTTGTTGATGCATCCAATCCATCGTGTCCTGTTGCGGCAATGAGTAATGAAGCAGCAAACCTATACGGTGTGCAATTCCATCCGGAAGTTCGTCACTCTGAGTTTGGGGACGAACTCCTTAAGAACTTTACCTTTGAAGTGTGTAAGGCAAAAGGTGAATGGTCTATGGAAAACTTCATTGAAGTTGAAACGGAAAAAATCCGTGAGCAAGTTGGAGATAAGCACGTACTATGTGCACTTAGTGGCGGTGTAGATTCTTCAGTTGTCGCTGTTCTTTTGCATCAAGCAATTGGCGATCAATTAACGTGTATGTTTATTGATCACGGACTTCTTCGTAAAGGTGAAGCAGAGAGCGTGATGAAGACATTTAGTGAAGGATTCAACATGAACGTCATTAAGATTGACGCAGCTGATCGTTTCCTTTCTAAGCTTCAGGGTGTATCTGATCCTGAGCAGAAGCGTAAAATCATCGGTAACGAATTTATCTATGTGTTTGATGAAGAATCAGCAAGCCTTAAAGATATGGATTTCCTTGCACAAGGAACCCTTTATACAGATATCATTGAAAGTGGAACCGATACAGCTCAAACGATTAAATCTCACCATAACGTGGGGGGTCTTCCTGAAGACATGCGTTTTGAACTGATTGAGCCATTAAAAGCATTATTTAAAGATGAGGTTCGTAAAGTAGGGACTGAGCTTGGTATTCCGGATGAAATCGTTTGGAGACAACCATTCCCAGGTCCAGGTCTTGGTATTCGTGTACTTGGAGAAATTACGGATGAGAAGCTTACGATTGTTCGTGACTCAGATTACATTCTGCGCGAAGAAATCAAAAAAGCTGGACTGGACCGCGAAATCTGGCAGTACTTCACAGCCCTTCCTAACATGCGTAGCGTAGGTGTGATGGGTGATGCGAGAACATACGATTACACAGTCGGTATCCGTGCCGTGACATCAATTGACGGTATGACAAGTGACTGGGCTCGCATTCCTTGGGATGTATTAGAGTTAATCTCAACACGTATTGTAAACGAAGTAGCTCACGTAAACCGCGTAGTGTATGACATTACGAGTAAGCCACCAAGCACGATTGAGTGGGAGTAAGAACAGAAGTCTCTGAGAATTTTTTCTCAGAGGCTTTTTTTTGTTGAGATCGTTATTTATATTTTAATATCACATTATCCCAATTGATACATGGCGTTAATGTTGCTAGTCTACACTAGAAATAGATAAAAAAAGGGAGGAATGGAAAATGAATCGACTAAGATATATTGGAGTGACAACGATCTTACTACTTGCATTTACTGCTGAGGCAAAAGCAGAAGAGACAACCATCCAGATTCTACATACAAACGATGTACATGGACGAGCTTTTGAGGGCGAGTTCGACGGGATGGGTTATGCAAAGCTAGCGGCTCTCATTGACGAAACCCGCTCTGAGCATTCCTTGTTACTTGATGCAGGTGATACATTTCACGGCACAACATTCGCTTCTCTTGAGGAAGGAGAAACGATTGCGCAGGCGTTAAATCTGTTAGGCTATGATGCGCTTGTTCCAGGGAACCATGATTTTAATTATGGCTTAGAGCGACTCCAGGAGCTTGGAAGTACATTGGATTTTCCGATCCTTGGGGCCAACCTTTTAAACGATACGCAAGAGACGTTCTTTGATCCACATCTAATTAAAGAAGTAAACGGCATAAAGATAGGCATCTTTGGTCTTTCTACTCCAGAAACGGAATATAAAACGCATCCTAATAATGTTCGTGATGTAACGTTTGAAGATCCGTCCATCACGGCAAATCGGATGGTAGAGCAGCTTGAAGAAGAGGGTGTGGACTTAATTATTGCACTGGCACATCTCGGAATCGACAAGTCAAGCGAGATTACAAGTGAGAAAGTAGCTGAGGATGTACCAGGCATTGATGTAATTATTGACGGACACAGTCACTCTGAATTAAAGATCGGAATGGACACAGGAAATGGAACACTGATTGCGAGTGCAGGAGAATACGTCCAAAATCTTGGAGTAGTTGAACTTGTATTCGAGGACGGCGAGCTCGTTGACCGGAGCGCACGATTAATTAATCAGACCGAGGTTGAAGAGATCGAACCTGATCAAGAGATGGAGTCCCTTTTAGAAGAGTTAGAAGAAGCCCAGCAAGTCATTCTAGCAGAACCCGTTGGAGAAACAAAGGTAGAGCTTGAAGGGGAACGTGAGCAGGTACGAGTAGAAGAAACCAACCTTGGAAATTTCATTGCTGACGTGTTACGTGAATCAACAGACGCAGATATTGCCTTAACAAACGGAGGAGGAATACGCGCTTCTGTCGCTGCTGGCACAATCACAAAAGGGGATCTTGTGGAAGTCTCTCCATTTGGAAACTATGGAGTGACAAAGGATGTAACTGGTGAGCAGCTTTTGGAGATCCTGGAAATTGGAGTAAAAGATTACCCTGAGCCAAGTGGTGGGTTCCCACAAATAAGCGGATTCTCGTTTTATGTAGATGAATCAAAGCAGCCGGGGGATCGTGTTCATTCAGTCACTATAGAAGGTGCCCCACTAGACCTATCTAAAACATATACCCTGGCAACCAATGATTTTCTAGCAAGTGGTGGTGATGAGTATGAGCCACTAGCTGGGCTCCCTATTACTAATGAATATAGTGCGCTGGATGAGTTATTAATTTCATACTTAGGAGAATCAGGGGAAATCGCACCAAAGGTAGAGGGACGTATACAATTTGGAGAGCTTGAAAAAGAGGGATCCAGTGACAAAGCAGTTCAAACTGGATCAGATTCTTCGTCTTATGTTGTTCAACCAGGTGATACACTATTTAAGATTGGGCTGCGTGAAAATGTAACCTGGGAGACATTGATGGAATGGAATCCAACGATTAAAGACGAAGACTTGATCTACGCAGGTGAAACAATTTATTTCTCTGAAGAACCAAGTCAAAAGTAGAAACATTCGCGATTTTTATCCTTCCATTCTTTTCCTCGGACAAACAGAGTAACCTAGTAAAACACACAAGAATGAAGGATCATTCTTGTGTGTTTTTATTCGTTTTCCGAATAATGCATATGAAATCGCACTCATTGTTCGGTTTTTATTGACAAATTGAATAAAGGTTGCTAAACTCAATTCATAAACAACCACATATCATTTCTCGTATATTCGCGGAGATATGGTCCGCGAGTCTCTACAAGCTGCCTTAAAGAGCTTACTACGATGTTATCCCAATAGAGGACGGACGGTCTTCTATTTTGCTGATAATGTGTACGCTCGGAGCAGGATGCTCGGAGCTTATTTTTATGGGGAAAACCCCCAAGGAGGAGCAGCATGGATCGATTTTTTGGATTAACAGAAAAAGGTACGACTATTAAAAGAGAGGCAATTGCTGGACTTACTACATTCCTAGCCATGGCATACATTTTGGGCGTAAACCCAATGATTCTTGGTGATGCTGGTATGGATGTGAATGCAGTCTTTGTAGCAACAGCTCTTTCTGCTATGATTGGATCACTGATCATGGGACTTGTTGCGAATTATCCAATCGCTGTCGCTCCTGGAATGGGATTGAATGCGTTTTTTGCTTATACAGTTGTTCTTGGAATGGGATTAAGCTGGCAAGCAGCATTGTTTGCTGTATTTGTTTCAAGTATTATTTTTCTACTTATTACTGCATTTAAAATTAGAGAAATTATTATCAATGCAATTCCCGCAGAGTTAAAGCATGCGGCAGGTGCAGGTATTGGTTTATTCATTGCTTTTATTGGTTTAAAAAACGCAGAGATTATTGTTGCGGATCCAGCGACATTTGTTGCATTAGGTGATTTAACATCAGGTCCTGTATTACTTGCGGTGTTTGGTGTTGTTCTAACTGCCATTTTTGTCGTTATGGGTCTTAAAGCAGGCGTATTTTATGGACTAGCTATTACAGCTGTAGTTGGAATTATCTTTGGTTTAGTTGGTCGTCCTGAGGGCATTGTAGCGTCTGTTCCAAGCTTGTCTCCAACGCTTTTTGCAGCGTTTGATATTAGCAGTTCTGAAATTTTTAGTGCTCAAATGGGTATAGCTATCTTAACTTTCTTATTCGTTACATTCTTTGATACAGCAGGAACATTATTTGCTGTTGCAAACCAAGCAGGATTCGTGAAAGACAATAAGCTACCACGTGCAGGAAAAGCGTTATTCTCCGATGCGAGTGGTGGAACGATTGGTGCACTTCTGGGTACATCAACAACAACTGCTTATGTAGAGTCAACCTCTGGTGTAGCTGTTGGAGGCCGTACAGGTCTTACTGCGGTTGTCACGGGAATTCTATTCTTAATCGCACTATTTTTCTCACCACTACTAGCAGTCGTTACAGGTCATGTAACTGCCGCTGCTTTAATTATTGTTGGTGTCATGATGGCTTCATCTCTACGCTTTATTGACTGGACGCGTATGGAAGTAGCAATCCCAGCCTTTGTTACATTTGTAGCAATGCCACTAACGTATAGTATTGCAAACGGAATTGCGCTTGGATTTATCCTTTATCCAATTACAATGGTTGTTAGTGGAAACGCGAAAAAAATGCATCCGATTATGTATTTCTTATTTGTAGTATTTGTTCTGTACTTTGCGTTTTTAAGTCATTAATCCTTGAAAAACCGCCTCTCCAAATCGAGGCGGTTTTTTTGTTATCGTATTTGCGCGTACACACAAGTGTCTCTTAACTCTTCACTATCAATCGCCTTTGCTTCCTGTTTTAATACGGCCTCGAGTTCAAAGTTCAGCCTCTCAGCAATCGCGCGGCTTTTCACGTTTTTTGCATCACAGCGAATTTCAACTCTGCGTGCCTTTAATTCTTGAAACGCAAAGGTTGTAATCCCTTGAACCGCTTCGGTCATATAGCCTTTTCCACTATATTCTGTTCGAATCCAATAGCCAATCTCCACTTTAGGAACGTCCCAATCGATTCGATGCAGGCCGGATGAGGCTACAAGTTCCCCAGTTTCTTTATGGAATACGAGTAAACGAAGGTCTTTCCGGGTTAAAAAGTTGACGTGAGCTTCGCGGATGTTTGCTTCTGTTAGCTCTGGTGATTGTTCGAAATGTGCAAAGGGCAACCATGGTTTAAGCTGCTCGATCGATGAACTGACCGCTTCGTACATCTTCGCGCCATCACCTGGTTTTGGAGCTCGAATGAGTAATCGTTCGGTTTCAAAGCTATCTGGAAAATCAATCATTAAAGGATTCATTTGTTTCACCTCATCTGTAGTTCTCTACAGTTTACTTGAATGAAAGGTTCCTGCCAATAGAATAAAATGAATATTTTCCCTATTGCGAGGCACGATAAGCTTATCAACGAGTGAGGTGGAACAAACATGCCTTCTATCTATTCAATTAGTACATATGCACCTCCGCACAAGCTTCGTCAGGAAGACACAATGGAGTTTGCGAGAGAATTATTTAGTGAAAGCTTTGAGGACATTGAACGTCTCTTAACCGTATTTGGCAACGGCCAAATCGATGAGCGTTATTTTGCGGCACCAATGGAGTGGTTCCACGCGCCACATACGTTAAAAGAGAGAAACGACTTATTTATTGAACTGGCTGTAAAGTACGGTGTAGCTGCAATTCAAAGTTGCCTTCAAAATCATACGTTTCTAAAAAGAAGAGTCGGTGTGGATGAAATTGACGCGATTATTTGTGTCACCAGCTCAGGCATGTCGACTCCCGGACTAGAAGCAAGAATGATGAATCATCTTTCATTTGATAAACATACAAAGAGAATTCCCATATGGGGGCTGGGCTGTGCTGGAGGAGCTGCGGGATTAAGCCGTGCCTTTGATTATTGTCAGGCTCACCCAAAGGAAAATGTTTTGCTCGTTTGTGTGGAATTATGTAGCTTAACCTTTCAACATAATGACCATTCTAAGAGTAATTTGATAGGTACCTCACTATTTGCAGATGGGGTGGCCTGTGCGTTAGTGGGTGGAGATGAGAGCTCCCTTCGATTTGATCTTGTGAAAGAAACCTCCCCTCGCTTTCTAGGTAGCAGGTCAACACTTATGCCTCAATCAGAGGATGTGATGGGGTGGGATGTACGGGATTCAGGTTTACACGTTGTCTTTTCGCGAAGTATACCTGGAATTGTGGAAAAATGGCTTGAACCAAATGTGAAAGAATTTTTGCAGGAAGAAGGCGTACAGCTCTCTGACATTGATGCCTTTATAGCACACCCTGGTGGGAAAAAGGTGCTTGAATCCTATGAAAAAGCTCTAGGCTTCTCCCCTGAAGAAACGGCTGTGTCTAGAGAGGTATTACGAACGTATGGAAACATGTCCTCACCTACAGTGCTATATGTGTTAAAAGAATTTATGGAAGCAGACAGACCACTCGGTTATCGCGGGTTGATTGCTGCACTTGGGCCAGGTTTTTGTTCTGAGCTTGTTCATGTTGAGTGGGAGGGAATGGTTCATTGATACTCGTTTATCTTTTTATTGGACTTGTCATCTTGCAACGACTAGCTGAAGTAGGGGTGGCTAAATCAAATGAACGATGGATGAAGGATCGTGGTGCATTTGAAGCAGGAGCAAACCATTATCCTGTTATGGTTGCTCTTCACGTTTCATTTTTCCTTTCATTATTACTTGAGGTAACCTTAAGGCAATCAGAATGGACGATGTGGAGTATTTTGCCGCTTGCTCTCTTTGTACTTGCTCAAACGATTCGAATATGGGCACTTGCCACACTGGGAAGAAGCTGGAATACCAAAATAATCGTCTTGCCGGGAGCGGAGCCTGTGAACCGAGGGCCCTACAAATGGATTCGCCATCCTAACTATGTGGTTGTTGTCTTAGAAATTCTCTTTTTGCCGCTTGTTTTTCAGGCGTATGTAACGGCTATCGTATTTAGCCTGTTAAATGTGGTGATGCTAAGCGTTCGAATTAAAGCGGAAGAAGACGCACTTAATCACGAAGGTAGCTATCAACAGACATTTAAACATGTGAGGCGGTTTATTAGTATACGGAAGAAATAAAAGATCGGCGTTCCAGTCCTCTCGGATTGACGCCGATTTTGTTTATCTTCCCTTTATTCGAGTTCATTGTAAACATCAAAGAGATAAGGTTCAAAGGTGGTGTCCGTTCCATCAGGGAATAAGGCCCATCCTTCAGGCGCGGGGTGAAAAGCCTCGTTCCAAACAATCATGGGAAGAGCGAATGCTTGATTTGTCGCATCATAACGAACTTCATAAGGAAGGCCCAGGAGCGTGTAATAAAAAAGAGGACTCGTCTCAAATTGGATCTGAGTGTTCGTGTTGTTTTCAAATGTATTGACGTAGTTCAAGCTCGTCTGAACATAAACAGATGGTGTGCTTGTGGATTGTACCAGAGATGAAATAGTTTCGATATTCGGTACAATCATCCAATCATTGTTGTCTTGTCTAAGATGGAATTCAAATTCATGCTCCCAGTACGCATCCCATTGAATGGTGACAGGGATGTAAACTCCACCTTCGCCTTGCTCATGCACCTCTCCGATTACGTAGCCTTCAAAAGGTTCAAACTCGTCAAGCTGCTGTTCAATGAGATCAAGAAATTCATCATCTACTTTTGAAGAATCAATAAATGCTAAAACGTCGTCAGAACGAAAAGGAAAATCTGTTTGCTGTAATTGTTGGAGGTATTGATTTAATCGTTTTTCAGGTCCTGTTTGTTTTAGAAGGGTGAAAAAGAAGTACGAAAAAGTAACTGCGCTTATGATACTTATTAGGTAGAAGCGTGTTCTTCGTTTAGACAATTCATCACCCCAATTCCCTGACATAAAATGGTGTGTCTCTAGTTTAGCGATCATCATCCGTACATTCAATGGATCATTGGATTTTGTCGAACGAAAGAGGTCCTCATGCTACAATTAACACAAAGATCGTTTAAGGGGGAGTTACATTGGCTAAAAAACGTAAACAACAATTTAGTGTTGCGCCAGAGGAGAGTATAGCAGAGTGTCTCGATCGTATGAAAGACGAAGGATATCGTCCTATTCGACGCATGGAGAAGCCAGTTTTTAAAGAAAATGGCTCAAAAACTCCAGTTATTAGTCATCAGCAGATTATTTTTGAGGGAATATTAGAGGAAGACGAACAATAATTCTTTAATGAGATAAAACCGTTCGACTTTTAGTTGACACTCTTAAAAATACCTTGTAAGATTAATGTGCATTGTCGATAAAAAACGAAATAACACCTCATATAATTTTGGGAATATGGCCCATACGTTTCTACCTGATAACCGTAAATTATCAGACTATGAGGGAAGATAGCGTACATTTGTCTACCGTTTTTAGTAGATGGGGTACGTAAAGCGCGGAATTAGCTGTCTTTCTCTCATTGTGCAGATTAGGATCTGATTCTGCGTTTTTTTTGTTTGAAACAAGCAGTCATACGAGGGAGTGAATGATGGTGATGGAGCCAGCTGTTGGCGTAATCATGGGAAGTACATCTGATTGGGAAACAATGAAACACGCGTGTGACATGTTGGATGAGTTAAATGTTCCTTATGAAAAGAAAGTGGTATCTGCTCATCGTACACCAGACTTAATGTTTCAATATGCTGAGCAAGCAGTTGGACGAGGTCTAAAAGTCATCATTGCTGGAGCAGGAGGAGCTGCTCATCTACCAGGTATGGTAGCAGCAAAAACGCCACTACCTGTAATTGGGGTTCCAGTTCAATCCAAGGCTTTAAATGGACTTGATTCACTTTTGTCAATCGTCCAGATGCCAGGAGGTGTACCGGTAGCAACGGTTGCCATTGGTCGTGCCGGTGCAACCAATGCGGGGATCTTAGCAGCACAAATTGTTGGGACTACGAATCAAGTGGTACAGGATGCCGTGCTAACCAAACGTAAACAAACAGAAGAAGCTGTTCTTGCGAGTAGTGATACGCTATGAGCGATGTTCAAGTGAAACCAGGAGCAACCATCGGTATGATCGGTGGCGGACAATTAGGAAGAATGATGGCTCAATCAGCAAAGCAAATGGGGTACCGAATTGCGGTTTTAGAACCAGGACACGATTCCCCGTGTGCTCAAGTAGCTGATCATGTGATTGAAGCAAATTATGACGATCTTGACGGCGCAGCTAAGCTTGCGGAGTTAAGTGACGTCATCACATATGAGTTTGAAAACATAGATGAATCAACGGCAAAGTGGCTGACAGAACATGTTGATTTTCCACAAGGTTTTGACGTGTTACGAGTGAGTCAGCATCGTTTAACTGAAAAACGAACAATTGAATCATTCGGCGTACCTGTAGCACCCTATGCTGAGGTATCATCACTTTCAGACATCCAAACAGCATATGAGACTGTTGGACTTCCAGCTGTTTTGAAAACATGTCGAGGAGGATACGACGGAAAAGGCCAGGCTGTTGTTCGAACGTTTGAAGAACTTGAACAGGCTGCAATAGAGCTAATACAAGCAGGTGAGCTGGTACTCGAAGGATGGATTTCATTTCAGTGTGAAGTATCGGTGATTGTGACACGTTCTCGAAACGGAGAAACAAGTACGTTCCCAGTAGCTGAAAATATTCATAAAAACAATATCTTGCACCAGTCGATCGTGCCAGCGCGTATCTCAGAAGAAACAGCTGAAGAAGCACGAGCCATTGCCTTAAAGCTTGCAGAAGGTCTTGAAGTAGTTGGGACGCTTGCAGTTGAAATGTTTGTTCAAGAGGATGGTCACATTCTTGTAAATGAGATCGCACCCCGTCCACATAATTCAGGACATTACACGATTGAAGGGTGCCTGACATCACAGTTTGAACAGCAAATTAGAGCGGTATGTGGGCTGCCACTTGGTAGCACAGAGCTCCTAAAGCCTGTTGTCATGGAGAATCTACTCGGTGAGGACATTAAGCCTTTATACGAAAAGCTACACCTTCTAGGTGATATTTCGCTTCATCTATACGGGAAAGCAGAAGCAAAGGAAAAACGAAAGATGGGTCATCTGACTGTTCTTGCAGATACAGTAGAAGCTGCACTTAGTCAGCTTGAGCAATTCAAGAAAGTAGCAACGAACTAATTTATAGATACTATATGGAGGCTTACTTACATGATTGAACGTTATACTCGTCCGGAAATGGGCGCCATTTGGACTGATGAAAACCGTTATAATGCTTGGCTAGAGGTTGAGATTGTTGCGTGTGAAGCATGGTCTGAGCTAGGAATGATTCCAAAGGAAGATGTTCAAAAGATTCGCGAGCATGCGAGCTTTGACATTGCACGAATTCTTGAAATTGAAGAAGAGACAAGACACGATGTGGTTGCCTTTACACGTGCGGTATCTGAAACACTTGGAGAAGAGCGCAAATGGGTTCATTACGGACTGACGTCAACAGATGTTGTAGATACAGCCCTTTCTTATTTACTTAAACAAGCAAATGATATTTTAGCTGCAGACTTAGATCGTTTTCTAGAAATCTTAAAAAACAAAGCTATTGAACATAAGTACACAGTAATGATGGGACGTACGCACGGTGTTCATGCAGAGCCAACAACATTTGGATTGAAGCTTGGCTTATGGTATGAGGAAATGAAACGTAACATTGAGCGCTTTAAACACGCAGCGGAGGGCGTACGTTTTGGTAAGCTGTCTGGTGCCGTTGGAACCTATGCCAACATTGACCCACAGATTGAACAGCTTGTTTGTGAGAAGCTTGGTCTGAATGCAGCACCAATCTCTACTCAAACCTTGCAACGTGATCGTCACGCAGAATATATGGCGACTCTTGCACTGATTGCAACGTCTGTAGAGAAATTTGCTGTTGAAATTCGTGGTCTTCAAAAGAGTGAGACGCGTGAAGTTGAAGAATTTTTTGCAAAAGGTCAAAAAGGATCTTCTGCAATGCCGCACAAGCGTAACCCAATCGGTTCTGAAAATATGACTGGGCTTGCTCGTTTAATTAGAGGCTACATGCTGACAGCCTACGAAAACGTACCATTATGGCACGAACGTGATATCTCTCACTCATCTGCTGAACGAGTGATTCTGCCGGATGCAACGATTGGTCTGAACTACATGTTAAATCGTTTCTCAAATATCGTGAAGAATCTTACTGTTTTCCCTGAAAACATGAAGCGTAACATGACGCGCACATACGGGCTTATTTACTCTCAACGCGTGCTTCTTTCTCTTATTGATAAAGGCATGGTTCGTGAGGAAGCCTATGACCTTGTTCAACCAAAAGCCACACAAGCGTGGGAAGAAGGTATTCAATTCCGCGAGCTTGTTGATGCAGAAGAGCGCATTACAGCGGTGCTATCTAAGGAAGAAATTGACGAATGCTTTAACTATGAACATCACTTAAAGCATGTAGATACGATTTTTAATCGCCTTGGCTTACAGTAAACCTTAGGGAGGTCCACACCAATGGAAAAACAGCAGCAGCTTTACGAAGGAAAGGCAAAACGAATTTATCAAACGTCTGAACCGGGTGTTCTTTGGGTCACGTATAAGGATGACGCAACAGCATTTAACGGAGAGAAAAAGGACACGCTTGAAGGTAAGGCGAGATTAAATAATGAGATTTCCACGTTAATCTTTACTCATTTAAATGAAAAAGGGCTTCATAGTCACTTCATTCGGAGATTATCTGACACGGAGCAACTTGTTCGTCAGGTGGAGATCGTTCCACTTGAAGTGGTTGTCCGAAATGTCGTTGCTGGAAGCATGGCAAAGCGTCTTGGAATAGAAGAAGGCACGCCACTTGTTGAACCAATCGTTGAGTTCTACTACAAAGATGATTCGTTAGGTGATCCACTTATCACAGAGGATCATGTGTATCTCTTAGGGGCAGCAACAGCCGAAGAGGTTGAATCTCTTAAAATTCAAGCCAAAAAAGTAAATGAGTTATTAGTAGAGTTGTTTGCAGGAATTGGTGTAAGACTCGTTGATTTTAAACTAGAGTTTGGTCGTACAGACGAAGGGAAGCTGCTGTTGGCTGATGAAATTTCACCTGACACATGTCGTCTTTGGGACATTAAAACAAACCAGAAGCTAGATAAAGATCTGTTTCGTCGTAATCTAGGAAGCTTGCAAGATGGATATCAGGAAATACTAACACGCTTGGGAGGCCAATAATGTATAAAGTTAAAGTCTACGTAACGTTAAGAGAAAGTGTTCTTGATCCTCAGGGGGTAGCGGTTCAAAATGCGCTACACACAATGGAGTATAAGGAAGTAGAAGAAGTACGTATCGGAAAATACATGGAGCTGACACTTGCAGATACAAGCAATGTGGACGCTCGTGTAAAAGAAATGTGCGAGAAGCTTTTAGCGAATACCGTTATTGAAGACTATAGCTATGACATTGAGGAGGTTGTCTCTTCATGAAGTTTGCGGTCATAGTATTTCCAGGCTCAAACTGTGACGCGGATATGTACCATGCGATCCGCGACCAGCTTGGGGAAGAGGTAGATTACGTGTGGCACAACGATACCTCACTTGATGGGTATGATGGCATTCTCTTGCCGGGTGGTTTCTCACATGGAGACTACTTGCGTTCAGGTGCCATTGCTAGATTTGCTCCAATTATGAATGCGGTCATTGAAGCGGCAAATGCAGGCGTACCCGTTCTTGGTGTTTGTAATGGATTCCAGGTTCTCTTGGAGGCTGGATTGCTTCCGGGTGCCATGAAGCGTAACGAGGGACTTAAATTTATCTGTCGTCCGGTACAACTATCGGTAGAAAACGCAGATACATTATTCACTTCAACTTATACAAAGGGGCAAGAGATTACGATTCCAGTCGCACATGGTGAAGGAAACTATGAATGTGACGAAGAAACGTATCAAGCTCTTGAAGCAAATAATCAAATTGTGTTCCGTTATAGCGAGAATGTAAATGGATCTCGTCATCAAATTGCAGGAATTGTGAACGAGGCAGGAAATGTACTCGGTATGATGCCTCACCCAGAGCGTGCTGTAGAAGAACTTCTTGGCAGTGATCAAGGGCTACCATTATTTCAATCTATTCTAAAAAACTGGAGGGACTCTCATGTCACTACTCGTTGAACCAACATCTGAACAGGTAAAAAAAGAAAAGCTGTATCAGGCTATGGGTTTAACTGATGATGAATTCCAGCTTGTTGAAGAGATTTTAGGGCGTACCCCTAACTATACAGAAACCGGATTATTCTCAGTTATGTGGTCAGAGCATTGCAGCTACAAAAACTCAAAGGTTCTTCTTAAGAAGTTCCCTGTAACAGGTGAAAAGGTTCTTCAAGGACCTGGTGAAGGTGCAGGAATTATTGATATTGGTGATGAACAGGCGGTTGTTTTTAAAATTGAAAGCCACAACCACCCTTCAGCGATTGAGCCTTATCAAGGAGCTGCAACCGGAGTTGGCGGAATTTTGCGTGATGTGTTCTCCATGGGAGCACGACCAATCTCGATATTAAATTCTCTTCGTTTTGGTGAACTAACGTCTCCAAAGGTTCGCTACCTATTTGAAGAGGTTGTTGCGGGTATTGCAGGATACGGAAACTGTATCGGTGTCCCAACAGTAGGGGGAGAAGTACAATTTGATCCTTGTTATGAAGGAAACCCTTTAGTGAATGCAATGTGTGTTGGTTTAATTGACCATAAAGACATTCAAAAAGGGCAAGCAAAAGGTGTAGGAAACACAGTGATGTACGTTGGCGCAAGCACAGG
The DNA here is from genome assembly GCA_037965595.1 of Alkalihalobacillus sp. FSL W8-0930. NCBI lineage: Bacteria > Bacillati > Bacillota > Bacilli > Caryophanales > Bacillaceae > Alkalihalobacillus > Alkalihalobacillus sp. FSL W8-0930. Next base: position 921,682 of record CP150183.1, read on the forward strand.
CCGGGACGGGATCCACGGTGCAACCTTTGCATCTGAGGAGTTAAGTGAAAGTTCAGAAGAGAAACGCCCAGCCGTTCAAGTAGGCGACCCATTTATGGAAAAGCTTTTACTTGAAGCATGCCTTGAGTTAATTCAAAGTGATGCGTTAGTTGGGATTCAAGACATGGGAGCGGCAGGACTAACATCGTCTTCTGCTGAGATGGCTAGTAAAGCTGGTTCTGGAATTGTGATGAACCTAGACCTGATTCCACAACGTGAAAAAGGCATGACTGCTTATGAGATGATGTTATCTGAATCTCAAGAGCGTATGCTTATCGTTGTGCAAAAAGGAAGAGAAGCTGAAATCAAAGAAATCGTCGATCGTTGGGGACTACTTTCAGCAGAGGTTGGTTACGTAACAGACGATAAACGTCTTCGTTTGATGCATAACGGCGAGGTAGCGGCAGATGTTCCTGTAGATGCACTAGCTGAAGAAGCACCTGTTTATCACAAGCCTTCATCTGTACCAGCTTATTACAAGGAGTTCCAAGAACAAGCTGCTTATGTACCTAAAGTAGAAGACTTTAATGAAACATTACTTAAACTACTAGCTCAGCCAACCATTGCGAGTAAGGAATGGGTCTATGATCAATACGACTACATGGTTCAAACAAACACGGTGGTATCACCTGGTTCCGATGCAGCTGTTGTGCGCATCCGTGATACACGTAAAGCACTTGCGATGACAACAGATTGTAATTCACGTTATCTATATCTAGATCCTGAAGTGGGTGGCAAGATTGCTGTAGCCGAGGCGGCTCGTAACATCGTCGCATCTGGTGGCGTACCTCTTGGAGTAACGGATTGCTTAAACTACGGTAGCCCTGATAAGCCTGAGATCTTCTGGCAGCTTGAAACATCAACAGACGGAATGAGTGAAGCGTGCCGTACGCTTGAAACACCGGTTATCGGTGGAAACGTTTCTCTTTACAATGAAACAACTGGTGGAGCGATTTACCCAACGCCTGTAATCGGTATGGTTGGACTAATTGAGGATCTTGATCATATTACAACGCAGGACTACAAGGCAGTTGGCGATCTTGTTTATCTTTTAGGCGAAACAAAACCTGAGTTTAGTGGAAGTGAGCTTCAAAAGCTTCAAGAAGGACGTATTTTCGGTAAGGCGCCTGAGATTGATTTATCTCTTGAGAAAGCTCGTTTAGAACAGCTTTTAAAAGCAATTCAATCTGGTCTCGTTGCATCTGCTCATGATGTATCTGAAGGTGGTCTTGCGGTTGCATTAGCAGAAGGAATGACATCTGGTACATTTGGTGTTCGCGTTCAACAAGAAGGTACAAACCCGGTTAACCTTTTTGCAGAAAGTCAGTCTCGTTTTGTTGTGACTATTTCTCCTGAACATCGTACAGCCTTTGAAGCGATTGTAGATGCGGAATGTATTGGTGAAGTCACAAATGAGAATCAATTAGTTGTATGTGACGAGAACGGCAAGGCAGTTCTTGATGTGTCACAAGAAGAAATCGTTAAGGCTTGGAAAGGAGCCATTCCATGTTTGCTGAAATAAAAGGCTTAAATGAAGAGTGTGGAGTATTTGCTGTTTGGGGACATAAAGACGCAGCGCAAATTACGTATTATGGTTTGCATAGTCTTCAGCATCGAGGTCAGGAAGGAGCAGGCATCGTTGTTTCTGACGGAGACACGTTGAATGTTCATAAAGGACTTGGTCTCGTAAATGAAGTCTTTGACCAGCAAACCTTACATTCTCTTCACGGCTCTGCGGCGATCGGTCATGTTCGTTATGCTACAGCTGGCGGCGGTGGATTCGCGAATGTACAGCCACTGATGTTTCGTTCACAGGTAGGCGGACTGGCCATTGCACACAACGGAAACATTGTGAATGCCAACAACCTTAAGCTTCAGCTTGAAAACCAAGGAAGTATCTTTCAATCTACATCCGATACAGAAGTACTCGCGCATCTCATTAAGCGTAGCGGCTATTGGTCTTTAGAAGACCAATTCCGCCATGCACTTGCCATGCTTAAAGGAGCCTATGCGTTTGCGGTGATGAATGAACATCAACTCATTGTTGCAATGGATCCAAATGGTCTGAGACCACTTGCTATTGGTCGCATTGGGGAAGCATACGTTGTCGCTTCTGAAACCTGTGCCTTTGATATCATCGGTGCAACATATGAACGTGACGTATTGCCTGGAGAAATGGTGATTATTGATGACAACGGATTACGTAGTGAACAATATGACAAATCACCGAATCCTGCGATCTGTAGCATGGAGTATGTGTACTTTGCTCGCCCTGATAGCAACGTTGAAACCATCAACGTTCATACGGCGAGAAAACAGCTGGGGAAACAGCTTGCCATTGAAGCACCAATCGAAGCAGATGTGGTAACTGGTGTGCCGGATTCTAGTATTTCAGCAGCCATTGGCTATGCCGAGCAAACAGGAATCCCTTATGAACTTGGATTAATTAAGAACCGCTATGTTGGACGTACGTTCATTCAGCCTTCACAGGAGCTACGTGAGCAAGGTGTGAAGATGAAGCTTTCAGCCGTACGTGGGGTTGTTGAAGGCAAACGAGTAGTTATGATCGATGACTCCATTGTTCGCGGGACTACGAGCCGGAGAATTGTGAATATGTTGAAGGAAGCTGGAGCCCTTGAGGTTCATGTGCGCATCAGTTCGCCTCCGATTAAGCATCCATGTTTCTACGGAATTGATACATCGACCACTTCAGAACTTATTGCTTCGCAGCATTCATTAGAAGAGATGCGTGACATGATGGGTGCAGATAGCTTAGCCTTTTTAAGCACAGATGGGTTAATGAAGGGAATTGGACGCAATCCGGAAATGAGTAATTGTGGTCAATGTTTGGCTTGCTTTACAGGAGAATATCCAACAGAAATTTATGCAGATACAGTTCATCCACACGCAAAGGTGTAATAAAGGGAGGCAGCATTCGCATGTCAGATGCATACAAACAAGCCGGTGTTGATATTGAAGCAGGCTATGAATCAGTAAAACGAATGGGACAGCACGTGAAAAGAACAGCTCGTGCAGGTGTTCTTGGAGGTCTAGGTGGATTCGGAGGCAACTTCGATTTATCTTCTCTAAACTACAAAGAACCGGTCCTTGTATCCGGAACAGACGGTGTAGGAACAAAGCTTATGCTTGCTTTTATGATGGATAAGCATGACACAATCGGTGTAGATGCCGTTGCGATGTGTGTGAACGATATTGTTGTTCAGGGTGCAGAGCCGCTTTATTTCCTTGATTACATCGCATGTGGAAAGGCTGATCCAGAGCGAATCGAAGCCATTGTCAAAGGAGTGGCAGATGGCTGTGAACAAGCTGGCTGTGCTCTTATTGGAGGCGAAACAGCTGAAATGCCGGGTATGTATGATCCGGAGGAATACGATCTAGCAGGATTTTCTGTTGGAGCTGTAGAGAAGTCCGCACTGATTACGGGCGATGCAATCAAGCCTGGCAATGTTGTCATTGGTCTAAGTTCAAGCGGCTTACACAGCAATGGTTTTTCACTTGTGAGACATGTGCTACTTGAAAAAGCAGGGTATGCTCTTACCGATCAAGTGGATGGTTTAGAGGACACATTGGGTGAAGTGTTACTAACTCCAACTAAGATCTATGTGAAGCCATTACTTGCTGCGATTAAACACCACACTGTAAACGGGCTTGCTCACATTACAGGCGGTGGTTTCTATGAAAATGTTCCGAGAATGCTGCCATCAGGTACAAAAGTAGAGATTGATAACGGCTCTTGGCCAGTTCCTTCCATCTTTAATGTGCTAGAAAGAGAAGGAGAATTGAGTGAAAAAGATCTTTTCTCTACTTTTAATATGGGAATTGGAATGATGCTTGTTGTTCCAGAAGATGAGCACCTTGATGTCATTCGTACACTTGAGTCAGAAGGTGAGCAGGCCTACATCATTGGGCGTGTGTCTCGCGGCGAAGGTGTAACTATTGGAGGCATTGATTCATGAAGATCGCTGTATTTGCTTCAGGTACAGGCTCAAATGCAGAGGCTCTAATGCAAGCCGCATCCCAAAAGCAACTAGGCGGCGAGGTCGCGCTTCTTATTTCTGATAAGCCGGGAGCTGGTGCGCTTGAAAAAGCTGAACGCTACGGGGTTCCTGCTATTGCGTTAGCGCCAAAGGACTTTCCAACGAAAGCAGATTATGAAGCAAAAGTAGTCTCTCATTTGCACGAGTACGGTGTGGAATTTGTCTGTCTAGCAGGATATATGAGATTGATTGGTTCCACCTTGCTAGATGCATACGAGGGACTAATTGTGAACATCCACCCATCGCTTTTACCAGCTTTTCCTGGATTAGACGCAGTGGGGCAGGCACTCGAAGCAGGAGTAAGTGAAACCGGTGTAACCATTCATTATGTTGATGCAGGCATGGATACTGGACCGATTATTGCCCAAGATAAAATTGTCATTGAAGAGACCGATTCAAGTGAAGATGTGTTCAAAAAGATTCAAGAAATTGAACATAAGCTGTATCCGCAAACGGTTAAGCAAATCATGGAGAGAAAAGTTGTAGGAGGAGACGGACAAAAATGAGTAAGAAACGAGCATTAATCAGTGTATCTAAAAAAGAAGGATTAGTACCATTTGTTCAAGGACTCGTAGAACAAGGCATTGAAGTCATCTCTACAGGTGGAACAAAAAAAGCGCTTGAAGAAGCCGGTGTCCCTGTGATCGGTATTTCAGAAGTGACGGGCTTCCCTGAAATTCTTGATGGACGAGTTAAAACCCTTCATCCAAACATCCATGGTGGCTTACTTGCGATGCGTGAGAAAGCGGAGCACCAGGAAGCTCTTAAAACACACTCGATTGATCCAATTGATTTTGTTGTCGTAAACCTATATCCATTTGCTGAGACAATTGCGAAGGAAGGCTCTACATTTGAAGACGCCATTGAAAATATCGATATCGGTGGGCCAAGCATGCTTCGTTCAGCAGCAAAGAATCACAACCACGTAACAGTTGTTGTCGATCCTTCCGACTATGAGCATGTGTTAGCTGAACTAAAAGAAAATGGAGCAGTTAACGGAGACACGCGTCGTCGTTTAGCAGCAAAAGTTTTCCGTCACACAGCTGCGTATGATGCGATGATTGGAAGCTATTTAACTGAAGCGGTGGGAGAAGAATACCCTGAATCTCTAACCCTTACATATGAGCGCAGTCAATCTCTTCGTTATGGAGAGAACCCACACCAAAAAGCAGCATTTTACAAATCTGCTCAAGGAGACAAGAGCTCAATCGCAAATGCGACACAGCTTCACGGCAAGGAGCTCTCTTACAATAATATTGGTGATGCGAATGCAGCTCTTGAGATTGTAAAGGAATTTTCTGAACCAGCAGCTGTCGCTGTAAAACACATGAATCCATGTGGAGTCGGTACAGGTGAAACAATTGAACAAGCATTCAACCGTGCGTACGAAGCAGATTCTGTATCCATTTTTGGTGGAATCATTGCATTGAATCGCGAAGTAGATGCTGTGACTGCTGAGAAGATGTCTACCATTTTCTTAGAAGTGATTATCGCTCCTAGCTTTACAGAAGAAGCAAAAGCGATCTTAACAAAAAAGAAAAATATCCGCTTACTTCAGCTTGCTATTGAGACAACAGAAAAAGCAGTGAACAAAGTCACATCTGTTCAAGGTGGATTGCTCGTACAAGAGGAAGACAAGCCAGAGGTAGATGAGACGAGCTGGACTGTTCCAACGAAACGTCAGCCAACAGGAGACGAATGGACAGCCTTAAAGTTAGGCTGGAAGGTTGTAAAGCATGTGAAATCCAATGCGATCGTATTAACAAACGGTGAAATGACAGTAGGTGTTGGAGCTGGACAAATGAACCGTGTTGGTGCGGCAGGAATTGCCATTGAACAAGCAGGTGAACGTGCAAACGGCTCAGCGCTTGCATCCGATGCATTCTTCCCAATGGGTGACACAGTGGAAGCAGCAGGAAAAGCAGGAGTCAAAGCGATTATTCAGCCGGGTGGATCGATCCGTGACGAAGAATCGGTTCAAAAAGCGGACGAATACGGCATTGCTATGGTATTCACTGGAACACGTCACTTTAAACACTAAGAGCGGAGGATGCCACAATGAATGTACTTGTAGTTGGAGGCGGTGGACGAGAGCATGCCATCGCGTGGAAGCTCTCGCAAAGCACAAAAGTTAAGAACGTATTTGCAGCACCGGGGAATCCGGGAATGACAGATGTAGCTCAAGTGGTTTCTATTGGTGAAACGGATTTTGCAGGTTTGATTTCATTTGCTAAAGAAAACAACGTAGAGTGGACCGTCATTGGACCAGAGGTGCCTTTAAGCCTTGGGATCGTTGACCACTTTAAAGAAGCTGGATTAAAGGTATTTGGACCAAACCAAGCCGCTGCAAAAATTGAAGGCAGTAAGTCCTTTGCGAAAGACTTGATGAATCGGTATGGCATCCCTACAGGTGCCTCTGCCACATTTTCTGACTACGTGGAAGCTGCGGCTTATGTAAAAGCTCAAGGTGCGCCGATCGTCATTAAAGCAGACGGACTTGCAGCTGGAAAAGGCGTAACGGTTGCGATGACAGAAGAGGAAGCACTAGCTGCTTTGTCTGACGTGCTAGAAGCCAATCGCTTTGGAGATGCTGGAGCAAGTGTGTTAGTTGAGGAGTATTTAGAAGGGGAAGAGCTATCCCTTATGGCGTTTGTTCATAATGATATCGTCGTGCCAATGGTCGGAGCGCAGGACCATAAGCGTGCATTTGATGGTGACAAAGGTCCGAATACCGGCGGGATGGGTGCATACTCTCCTGTGCCTCAATTTAATGCCAATCAAGTTGACGTGGCGGTTCGTGCTGTATTAGAGCCGGCTGCTTCGGCAATGGTTGAAGAAGGCACACCATTTACCGGCATTCTATATGCAGGCTTAATGATGACAGCAACGGGTCCAAAAGTGATTGAATTTAACGCTCGCTTTGGAGACCCAGAAACACAAGTGGTGCTTCCACGATTAGAGACAGATCTCATCGACGTGATGGAGCAATTACATTACGGTGAAAAACCAGAGCTCCTCTGGTCAGAAGAAGCAGTGGTTGGTGTGGTTATGGCGAGCACTGGTTACCCTGGAGAGTATCCAAAAGGTGTAGCCATCGCCGGACTTGAAGCAGCCGCCAAAAAAGGACTCGTTTTTCATGCAGGAACAGCCCTTCATGATGGAATCTGGCAAACAAACGGAGGCCGCGTCCTCCTCGTTGCAGCCAAAGGAGAAACCATTCAAGAAGCAAAGGAAAAAGCCTACGAATCCCTGCTCCATATTAAGAGCGAAGGCCTTTTTAACCGGACGGACATCGCGGACAAAGCAATTAAATAAAGATGAGTACAGCATCTGCTTCGGCGGGTGCTGTTTTTTGTTGAGTTGGGAGCGAGATCGATGCGATGGAGAGCAGGATCGATGCGATAGGGTGCTGGATCCATGTGATGGAGGAGGGATCGATGGGATAGAGGGGTGGATTCATGCGATGGAGGAGGGATCGATGTGATAGAGGGGTGGATGCATGTGATGGGGGAGGGATGGATGCGATAGGGAGCAGGATCCATGGGATAGACGCTAGGAGTGAAACGCTAACCCAAAAACAACTATTGCCCAGTACTCTATTTCCATGTTTTACTAATATTATAAATGTCAATCAATTCTAATTTAGAGGAGACCAAGACTAATGATCAGACGCATCACTTTGTTTCTGCTTTTTGCTTTAATCCCGTATGGTTATATTGGAATGCAGTTGGACTTTTCGTATCATGCAGTTATAGGTTACATTGGGTGGGGCATTGTTTTTATTTTGGTTGGGTTCTTGACAAGACGTAAGGTCCTAGGTCTTGAAACGGTCGCCATTCCAATCATTTCATATGTCATTTCCTACCTCTGTGTTCAAGCCTTCCAAATCGAACGGTGGTCCTACTTTTTCATTCCTTTTGGTGTTGAAAGCACATTGCTTCTATTTTACATTCTTAGTTTACTTGGGCTAGGTATAGGGCTGTTAATTGGCAAAAAGAAAAAGAACCCAGCGCTATGATGGGTTCATCACACGTCCATCCTGATGATGTTCGTGTTTTTTTGTTTCTATCTGATTTGCCTTGTTCATATACTTAATAGGACAAAAGCGAGTAATTCCTTCGGCTACCTTTAATGCACCTAGAATAATGCCGATAAAACCAATAAGGGATGCTTGTTTCTTAGCCGAAAATAATCCGAGCAATGTGAGGCCACATGTAAGGCGAATAAATGATTCAATGAGATGTAAATTTGGTTTCATGATCAGTTCCTCCACTTTAAAAAGTTATTTAATGCTTTTCACAATTAATGTGTGAAAAGATGTCACAAGTTTTTCCTATATAGACTTGATTTTGTGATAACATATAGACAAAAGAAAAATGAAATGGGTGATCTGCCAATGACGGAACGCATATATCGCTGGACGAAGAAACGCTTACGCCAGCACCTTGATGTCGTCAGGGGAGAAAAAGCGCCTTCAATTGTTCTCAAAAATGCTACGTATCTCAATCACGCCAGACGTAAATGGCTTAAAGCAAATATTTGGATTGCGGATGATCGAATTGTTTATGTTGGACAGGAGCTTCCCCCGGTAACAGATAAGGATACAGAAATAATTGAATGTAAGAACTCAGTCGTTGTACCTGGGTATATTGAGCACCATGCTCATCCGTTTCAATTATATAATCCCCATAGCTTTGCAAGATATGCTTCAGCTCGTGGGACAACAACACTGATCAATGATAATTTATATTTCTTTTCGAATGTTGAAAAAAAGAAAGCGCTTTCTTTGATTGAAAAGCTAGAGGAGATGCCTGCAAGTATGTACTGGTGGGCAAGATATGATCCTCAGACTGAGCTTCAGAGCGAGGCTCACTTTACGAATTCTCGCATGAAAGCATGGCTTGAGCATCATCTGGTTGTACAGGGTGGCGAGTTAACGTCATGGCCAAAAGTGCTAGAAGGTGATGATTCTACACTCCACTGGATGCAGGAGACCAGTCGCTTGCGTAAACCAATTGAAGGTCACCTGCCAGGAGCATCAGAACGGACATTATCTCAGATGGCCCTGCTTGGTGTCACATGTGATCATGAGGCGATAAACGGGGAAGAAGCTGTACGCCGTCTGGATATGGGGTATATGACTTCACTACGTCATTCTTCCATGCGTCCTGATTTGCCGAATCTGCTTCGTGAAATGCAAGAGCTTGGGGTTGACCATTTTGTACGTTGTATCATGACAACAGATGGATCTCCGCCTTCCTTTTATGAGGACGGAGTCATGGATAAATTAATTAAAATGGCACTTGATGCCGGGTTATCTGACTTTGATGCGTATGGGATGGCCACGTATTATGTAGCCAGATATTACAACTTGGATCATAAGCTAGGAATGATTGCACCTGGGCGCATCGCACATCTTAATTTCCTGTCTGACAAACATTCGCCAAAACCAATTGGTGTTTTAGCAAAAGGACAATGGATTGTTCGAGATGGAGTTGAATGTCAAGGAGAAGAGTCATTTGGCTGGAGCGATTATGGCATCAAACCACTTGATACGAGCTGGGACTTGGATGAGAGTGAATTGCACTTCTCTATGCCAATGGGAATCGAAATGGTAAATGCCGTTATCTTAAAGCCTTATCGCATTTCAGTTGAAGGAACAGTGAATGAGTTAAGTGATACTCATGATGAAAGCTTCTTTGTTCTGATCGACAAGAATGGTAAATGGATGATTAATACCATGATTAAAGGTTTCTCAAATAAAATCAAAGGGTTTGCTAGTTCCTTTTCGAACACAGGTGACTTCATTTTAATCGGCAAAAATGTGAAGGACATGGTTGCAGCTTTTCGTGCTGTTAAGGCACAAGGCGGCGGAATGGCACTTGTAGAGGACGGCGAAGTCATTGGAAATATCGTTCTTTCCTTAAATGGTGCAATGTCCGATAAGTCAATGGAAGGCATTATGGAAGAAGAGAAGAAATTTGTGTCTCAATTGCGTGATCGAGGCTATAAGCATGAAGATCCAATCTACAGTTTACAATTCTTTTCATCTACTCATTTGCCATATATTCGCGTTACACAAAGAGGAATCTATGATGTTACAAAGAAAAAGATACTCTTTCCTGCGATTATGCGCTAAAATGGTAAAGTATAAGTTCCTGGTCAAAAGATCAGGCATGCCGAAATTTTTGGAAAGGCGTGAAATGATTGCAAATCGATAAGTTACGCGGTAAGGAACTTGATCAACTGTTTAAAGCCGTTCTTTCACTAAAAGATTTAGAGGAATGCTATGAATTCTTTGATGATCTTTGCACAATTAATGAAATACAGTCACTGGCACAGCGTCTTGAGGTAGCTAGAATGCTTCAAAACGGATATACGTATCACAAAATTGAGACAGAGACTGGGGCAAGTACAGCAACAATCTCTAGGGTCAAACGTTGCTTAAATTACGGTAATGACAGTTACACGATGGCACTCGATCGTATCAAGGAAGAACAAACCGAGTCAACCGAATAAGTAAAAGCTATCTGACATGGTTCTGCCATGCTCAGGTAGCTTTTTTTTGAAAAAAGGTGTGCATCGATCGCTAAAATAGACTACAATAGTTCAAATATAAAAAAACGTGTTTGAAAGGGGCTTGCACGATGAACGCAGAATCACTCAAAACAACCATTGCGGCTTCTTCAAAGCAGAGCGTACCAGATCTTGTCATTACAAATGGTAAAGTGATTGATGTTTTTAATCTAACCATAATCGAAGCAGATGTAGCTGTAAGTGGAGGTCTCATTGTTGGTATTGGATCCTACCCAGACGCTAACCAGCGGATTGATGCAAAGGGAGCCTTTGTTTGTCCGGGCCTAATTGATGGTCACATCCATATTGAATCAGCCATGGTGCCTCCTGAGGAGTTCAGTAAAATTGTGGTGCCAAAGGGCGTCACAACTGTTATTGCCGATCCTCATGAAATTGCAAATGTCGGTGGGGCAGAAGCTGTTCGATATATGATTGATGCATCCAAGGACCTTCCATTGGATACTAAAATGATGATTCCTTCATGTGTACCTGCTGCACCATTTGAACATAATGGTGCAGATGTAACGGCAACAGATGTCAAAGCTTTATTTGAAGAAGGGCACGCATTTGGACTCGGGGAAGTCATGAATTACCCAGCTGTTTTATCTGGTGAAACGGATATGCTTGAAAAGATTTTAAGCGCGCATGCAGGCGGCCATGTGGTAGATGGCCATGCTGCCGGCTTAGACATTTACGCGTTAAATGCGTATCGTACAGCAGGTATTCGTAATGATCATGAGGCAGTAACCGCGGAGGAAGCGTTAGAGAGAGTTCGTCGTGGAATGTATGTGCTAATCCGTGAAGGAACGGCAGCAAAGGATCTCGAAGCCCTATTACCTGCGATCACACCGGCGAATGCAAGACGTTTTGCATTTGCGACAGATGACCGTCACTTAGATCATCTAATTAAAGAAGGTAGTATTGACGGAAGCATACGTAAGGCGATTAATCTTGGTATGTCAGAGCTTCAAGCTATTCAACTAGCTACACTTAATGCGGCAGAAGCATTTGGACTCCAGGAGAAAGGTGCGATTGCACCTGGCTATGAGGCAACGTTCCTCCTGGTGAATGACCTATCCACATTTACGGTCGATTCTGTTTTTGTAAAAGGTGAGCTGCATGCCACAAAAGGAGAGCCTGTGCAAAATGTTCGGGAATCGATTGACGCACCTGACCACTTACTGAAAAGCATGAACATGGCTCCTGTCACACTTCAAGATCTGTTGCTTCCAGCAAATCCAGATCAAGATGCGACCATTATTGAAAGTAGCCCTGGTTCGATCATTACAAAATCAATTAAAGAGTCGATTCAAGTGAGAGAAGGCTGCTTTCAACCTGATCCAGCTAAAAATCAACTAAAGCTAACGGTCGTTGAGCGCCATAAGCAGCGAGGCAATGTAGGACTCGGCATTGTAAAAGGAATTCCCATTAAAAATGGGGCCATTGTATCCACTGTCGCGCATGATTCTCATAACGTGATTGCATGTGGTACGGATGATGAAAGTATTCTTGCTGCGATTAACCACGTGAAAGAAATAGATGGTGGAATGGCAGTTGTGAAAGAAGGAAAAGTGGTGGCTAGCCTATCACTTGATCTTGCTGGACTGATGTCAACAAAACCCCATAAAATTGTCCAAAAGGAAATTCAAGCATTAGAACACGCTCTCCAGACAATCGGTTTTAACGAAGACTGGGATCCATTTTTAACCCTCGCTTTCTTGGCCTTACCAGTTATTCCAGCCTTAAAATTAACCGATACTGGTTTATTTGATGTCACGCAATTCAAGCACGTTTCAATCCAGTGATAACACTCAGAAGCTAGATACATTCAAATCAATAAAGAAAGCAGACGATTCGATATATGGATCGTCTGCTTTTTTATTTGACGAATGAGTCGAGACTTCTTCTTAAAACCTGTCATAAAACTGTCAAGATTTTTTGACAAAAACAGCGTAAAGGATTATTCTATATACGGTAGTCAGTAAGGCCTTGCCCATATTTTGTAGTGTTTTTTTATTTATGTTTGTGAGTACATTCACATTTGATAAATTGCAAGAGGCTCTACATAATCCTATACAAGCTAGGAGAAAATAGCTCAAGGCTATAAAGTAAAGGAGAATTGTACATGTCAGAAACGAGCGAACAACAACAAGTTTCACTAAGCAAGCAACAAGTAGAATTACTTGATCAGCTTTTGAAACCAGAGGTACAAGAATCACTCACAACGCTAGTTGATCAATTACCAAAATTGACTGAAATGATTACAGTAATGACGAAATCATACGATTTTGCTCATTCTGTTGCTACTGATGATGTGCTGAAAGCAGATACAGTTGGAGCAATTACAGAAATTCTTGAGCCAGTTAAAGAAACAGCGAAGGAAGTTGCTCAAACAGCAATTGAAGCAAAAGAGCGTGCAGAAGCAAGTAATGAAGTCATTGGAATTTTTGGCCTAATGAAGCTTCTAAAAGACCCTCAAGCTCAAAAGTTATTCCGCTTCACTCAAGCTTACCTTAATGTTATGAACGAGCGTGAGAACAAGAAGTAATTCAAGTGAACGGCTGATTAGTTGACTTAAAAACGGAGGAAAAAAGAATGTCAAAACATATTGTCATCCTAGGCGCAGGTTATGGCGGACTTTTAGCTGCTTTAACTGTTAGAAATTATTACAGTGAATCTCAAGCAAAAGTAACAGTGGTTAACCAAACTGGAACTCACCAAATTATTACGGAGCTTCACCGTTTAGCAGCTGGGAACATTGCTGAGGACGCTGTGGCTATGCCACTTGAAAAGCTATTTAAAGGGAAATCCATTGACCTTAAAATTGCAACAGTTAACTCGTTCTCTGTTGATAACAAAGAAGTAGTGTTATCAGACGGAAGCACGCTTAGCTACGATGCATTAGTGGTTGGTCTTGGAAGTAAAACAGCTTACTTCGGCATCCCTGGACTTGAAGAAAACAGCATGGTTCTTAAATCAGCAGCTGAAGCAAATCAAGTTCACAATCATATTCAAGATCGCATTCGCAAATATGCAAAAACAAAAAATGAAGCAGATGCTACAATTGTAATCGGTGGTGGTGGACTAACAGGTGTTGAGCTTGTTGGTGAGCTTGCTGATACATTACCTGCTTTCGCTAGATCACTTGGTGTAGATCCACAAGATATCAAATTAAAACTAGTAGAAGCTGGTCCGAAAATTCTTCCTGTACTACCAGATCATTTGATCGAGCGTGCGACGAAGAGTCTTGAAAAACGTGGCGTCGAGTTCTTAACAGGTCTTCCTGTTACAAACGTGGAAGGCAACATCATTGATCTAAAAGATGGTCAAAAAATTGTAGCTAACACATTTGTCTGGACAGGTGGCGTTCAAGGAAATCCTCTAGTTGGAGAATCTGGCCTTGAAGTAAACCGCGGTCGAGCGACTGTAACAGAAGGTCTTCAGTCTACTTCTCATGAAGATGTGTTTGTGGTTGGAGATAGTGCTGTATACTTCTCACCAGATGGTCGTCCATACCCGCCAACGGCTCAAATCGCATGGCAAATGGGTGAATTGGTTGGTTACAACTTATATGCGTACCTTGAAGGAAAGAAATGTGCGCCGTTTAGCCCAATCGACTCTGGAACACTTGCAAGCCTAGGCCGCAAAGATGCTGTTGCAACGATTGGTCAAAATTCTACGCCATTAAAGGGAATGCCTGCATCTCTTATGAAAGAAGCAAGTAATGTTCGTTACTTAACGCACATTAAAGGACTATTTAGCTTAGCATACTAATGATTAATCTGAAGGCTCAACTAAGAGCTTTCAGATTTTTTTTGTTTCCCTTATAATAGAGATATATGAATAAAAGGAGATGACTGATATGGCACGTTCAAAAGCTCAAAAACACCGCAAAAAGCTTGAACGAGAAGGAATGCGTAACCCAAGTAAGAACCGTAGTCCTTATGCGTTTGCTGACCTTGCAACAAGAAAAACCAAAACGAAAAAAGATTATCTATATACACGAACATCACTGAATCATTCGATCCGAACAGGAGACGATGATTCTTTTTTTATGAACAGTTTTAGAAAAAGCTTTATTAATCGTTTACTTGGGCGGAATCATACGGTATGATAATGATTATCAATGTTACTACAGATGAATGAGAACATACGTGTAAAAATCACAATTTGAATCGTGTAATTGTCAAGATAGGATGAACAGTATGGTGACTCTTGAAGAAGATCAAACAGTAGAACTAAAAAAGATAAAAAAGCGTCCGTTTGTGGCTACGTTTATTTTGGTGGTAGGACTTTTCATTTTATGCTTAGCAATAGGGACCTCCATCGCTTTGGGAGCTGCAGACATTGATCTTCAAACAGTCTGGCAAGCGTTGGTTCACTTTAATCCAGAGCTTACCCAGCATCAAATTATTCAAGAATTACGTATGCCTCGCGCACTGGGGGCCGCTTTAATTGGGGCGTTTCTCGCTGTATCTGGCGCGATTATGCAAGGAATGACCCGAAATCCATTAGCATCCCCTTCTATTATGGGGGTGACGGACGGCGCGGCATTTGCCATTGCCATCGCATTTGCTTTCTTTCCACATACATCATCCTTCCAGTTAATGCTTTGGTCATTTGCTGGGGCTGGACTCGGTGCCTCTCTTGTTTTTGGAGTTGGCTCAATGTCGCGAGGAGGATTAACACCCGTTAAGCTTGCTTTAGCTGGAGCCGCGGTTGGTGCATTTCTAAGTGCGATCTCTTCTACGATTGCCATCCGGTTTGATGTTGCGCAGGATATTAGCTTCTGGTTTGCAGGTGGTTTAGCAGGTACAAGATGGGTAAGCATTCAGATCATTGTGCCAGTTGCAATCATCGGATTAACCCTCGCATTTATCCTTGCCAGATCTGTGACTGTATTGAGCTTGGGGGACGAGGTAGCGAAGGGGTTAGGTCAACGTACTCGGTTAATCAAGATTCTCGGAACCCTTGTTGTGTTGCTTTTAACAGGTGCTGCGGTTTCTGTAGCAGGTTCTGTAGGGTTTGTTGGGCTCGTGATTCCGCATATTACTCGCTTTTTAGTCGGAGTCGATTATCGGTGGATTATTCCTTGCTCAGCAATACTCGGAGCGCTCTTGCTTGTACTAGCTGATATCGGTGCCAGGATGGTGAACCCACCTTTTGAAACACCGGTCGGGGCGATCACCGCTTTAGTTGGGGTTCCATTCTTCCTTTACCTTGCTAGAAGAGACGGGAGGGGATTGTAATGGACTCGTATAATCTAACAAAACAAAGCAAAAAACCCTTTATCATATTCGGCATTTTAATTCTCGCCATTATCGGGGTGTTTCTTTTAAGTTTAAATCTAGGATACATTCGTATCTCACCCTTCGATGTACTTAAAACCTTCTTAGGTATGGGAACAGACAAGGATGCACTGGTGCTTTTTCAATTTCGCTTACCGCGTATGGTTATTGCTCTCTTAATTGGTGCGGGACTTGCGGTATCAGGTGCCATCCTTCAAGGCGTGTCTCAAAATGGACTCGCGGATCCAGGGATTTTAGGCATTAACGCTGGAGCTGGATTTGCAGTTGTCTTATTTATTTTCTTTTTCCAAGGATCACTTACGGGTCTCGGAACCCTTTCCATTTTCATTATGCCTTTCTTTGCTTTACTTGGTGCCGTATTAGCTGCCTTTTTAATTTATGTTCTTGCATGGAAAAAAGGCGTGACGCCTGTCCGATTAATCTTAGTTGGAATTGGAATTAATGCAGGCTTTGCCGCTGCTCTGCTTGTATTTCAATTAAAAATGAACCCGCGTGATTTTATGCAGGCAACGATATGGTTGTCGGGTAGCATCTGGGGAACAAATTGGAAGTTTGTTTTAGCGACATTGCCTTGGATTCTAATCCTCATACCGTTTACACTTTATAAAGCTCGGTATTTAAATATTTTAAACTTAGGTGATCAGGTAGCAACAAACTTAGGTGCTCGTGTAGAAAAAGAGCGGAGAATTCTCTTGTTCTTATCCGTTGCGCTTGCAGGAGCATGTGTAGCTGTTGGAGGAGGAATTGCCTTTCTTGGACTTGTTGCACCTCATATTGCCCGCAAGCTAGTTGGTCCGAAGCATCAATACTTAATTCCTGCCTCAGCGCTTGTTGGCGCATTGCTGTTGCTAGTGGCAGATATGCTTGGGCGCAATGTCTTACAGCCATCTGAAATTCCTGTAGGCCTCGTGGTAGCAATGCTTGGCGCGCCTTACTTTTTATATTTATTAATGAAAACCCCATAACTTGAGGAGTGAGTAGAATGGTTAGACTTCAAACAGAAGCTTTGGATATTTCATATGGTGATCGCGATATTGTTAAGGGACTTGATTTAGAAATTCCCGAAGGACAAATAACCACAATCATAGGTCCAAATGGATGTGGGAAGTCTACGATTCTAAAAACGATGGCTCGAATCCATAATGCAAAAAAAGGGGCAGTCTATCTTGATGGGACTGCGATTCATAAAGAATCAACGAAGACGATTGCGAAGAAAATGGCTATTCTGCCTCAAACACCTGAAGCGCCAAGTGGCTTAACAGTAACGGAGCTTGTGTCTTACGGACGTTTCCCGCACCAAAAAGGTTTCGGTAAACTGACGAAAGAAGATCATGACTTGATCTATTGGGCACTTGAAGTAACGGGTATGCTCGAATTTCATGATCGTCCAATCGATGCGTTATCTGGAGGCCAGCGTCAACGTGTCTGGATTGCCATGGCACTTGCACAGGAAACGGATCTACTCCTGCTTGATGAACCAACTACGTATTTAGACTTGGCTCACCAGCTTGAGATTCTTCAACTTCTTGAACGCTTGAATAAGGAACAAGGACGCACAATTGTGATGGTCATTCATGACTTAAATCATGCAGCACGTTTTGCTCATCATATGGTTGCACTGAACGCTGGTACCATCGTCAAAGAAGGAATGCCTGAAATGGTGATGACAAGCGAAGTACTAGAGCGTGTATTCAATATCGATGCAGAAGTTGTTCGAGATCCAAGAACAAATAAGCCTGTTTGCCTCACATACGACCTGCTAAGTACAAAAGTGATCGGTTCTAAACAAACATACGCGTACGCTTAATACGAACATCGTAAAATCTTTACATGTACTTTATGTTCTATTAACACGGTCCCCCTATACTTAAGATAACCATAAGAAGAGGGGAGCCGTGTTCATGGAGACAGAAGAGAACATTGTGATTGGGTCTGGCTGGGCGTTATTAATTAGCTTACCTTGCTGGGCGGCCTTATTTGGAATCGTTAAAGGAATCTCACTTCTACTATAATCGTCACTCTTCCATTAATAGAATCTCAGAACACGCCCTAAGCGCCTATGCTAGGGTTTTTTTGAGATTTATCAGATTATTTATAAATCCTTTATAGCGTTTAAGTATCAAAGAATGTTAGAATAGTTCGAACGCTTAGAGAGAGGAATGTTGGTTATGCAAGGAGTAGAGAGAGTAGGACAAGTGATTAGTAAGTATTTTGCACTTATTGTTATTTTAGTTAGTATTATCGCGTTTATAGCGCCTGGTGGATTTACATGGATCGTTCCGTACATCACACTATTACTTGGTATCATTATGTTTGGTATGGGGTTAACGATGAAAGCAACTGATTTTGCCATCGTCGCTAAGAAGCCAATCCCGGTTATTATTGGGGTTATCGCACAGTTTGTATTTATGCCTGGGATCGCCTTTGCGCTCACTCAGCTGTTTGATTTTCCTTATGAATTAGCTGTTGGTATTATTTTAGTTGGAGCGTGTCCCGGTGGTACAGCATCAAATGTCATGGTGTTTTTATCTAAAGGAGACTTGCCACTATCAGTAGCAATGACATCCATTTCTACATTACTCGCTCCAATTATGACACCAGCCATTGTTTTGCTTTTAGCTAGCCAATACGTGGATGTAAATACAGGCTCCATGTTCTTATCGATTGTACAAGTGGTTATTATTCCAATTGTACTCGGAATCTTACTTCGGAGGTTCTTCCCTAAAGTCGTTACTAAAAGTGTTCCTGCACTACCGCTCGTGTCAATCTTGGCGATCCTTGCCATCGTGACAGCGGTTGTGTCTAACAATAAAGAAAACCTAGCGACAACGGCTTTTATTCTATTTTTAGCTGTGTTACTTCATAATACGTTAGGGTTACTACTAGGATATATAGCCGCATGGATGTTTAAGCTTGATGAAAGTAAGAAGCGTGCGGTGTCCATTGAAATTGGCATGCAAAACTCAGGGTTAGGTGCATCGCTTGCCACGCAATATTTTGAACCGATCACAGCCTTACCAAGTGCAATCTTTTCAGTAGTTCATAACATCACTGGGCCAATTATGGTATCGATTTGGTCTAAGAGACCAATTAAGGAGTAAGCTGACGCAGGTACATCAGATCCATGATGTACCTGCGTTTTTTGACGGTTTTAAGCAATTGCTTAGACGACAACCTTCTCATTCTTTGTTATAATGTACGTACAAAAGTCTCATTTTACGTAGTATGAAAAGGTCCGCAGTTGCGGCTTTTTTTGTGTAAATGTCCTCTCAGGAGTTGATGATATGGCTGAGTATCAGCATTGGAAACATGTATTTAAACTTGATCCAAATAAAGAACTGTCCGACGCGGCTTTAGAAGCAATATGCGAGTCAGGTACAGATGCAATTATAGTAGGTGGCACAGATGGAGTAACACTCGATAACACACTTCAGCTACTCGTACGTATTAGACGTTATGCAGTACCTTGTGTACTTGAAGTATCAAATGTAGATGCCATCACGCCGGGGTTTGATTATTTCTTTATTCCAACTGTCTTGAACAGTCAGAAGGTAGAATGGATTACCGGCCAGCATCATGCGGCCCTAAAAGAATACGGAGCCATTATGAATTGGGATGAAGTGATCCCGGAAGGCTATTGTGTATTAAATCCAGACGCAAAGGTTGCCCAATTAACTGATGCCGCGTGTGATCTTGATACCGAGGATGTACTCGCTTATGCAAGAATGGCAGAGAATCTGTACAAGCTTCCGATTTTTTATTTAGAATATAGTGGAACCTATGGAGATCCTAACATTGTGAAGCAGGTATCATCTGTTCTTGAAGAAACAAGATTGGTTTACGGTGGCGGCATTGAGTCAAGAGCCAAGGCAGAAGAGATGGCGGCTTATGCAGATACGATTGTAGTCGGCAATGTCATTTATACAAACCTACAAGAAGCGTTAAAAACGGTTCAAGCAGTAAAAGGAGACTTGCTTTCTTAGTAGAATTTAGTAAGATAAAAATAAGAACATTTGTTTGGTGGTGTGAGTATGCAAGGAAATATAATTGAAAAGATGTTATCAGGACTTAATCCTGAACAGCGTGAAGCCGTTACAACGACAGAAGGGCCGCTATTATTAATGGCGGGTGCGGGAAGTGGGAAAACACGTGTGTTAACCCACCGTATTGCGTATCTCCTTCGGGAAAAAGAAGTGGCCCCGTGGAGTGTTTTAGCCATAACGTTTACAAATAAGGCAGCCAGAGAAATGAAGGACAGGGTGGCTGGTCTTGTAGGACCGATTGCTGAAGATATTTGGATCTCTACGTTCCACTCCATGTGTGTGCGAATTCTGCGCCGAGATATTGATAGAATGGGATACAGTCGTAGCTTCTCTATCTTAGATTCAACGGATCAATTATCTGTAATTAAGCAAATCCTTAAGAAGCAGAACATTGATCCAAAGAAGTTTGATGCAAAAAGTATTTTAGCTACAATCAGTGGAGCGAAAAATGAACTGCAAAAGCCAACTGAATTTGCGGCAAAAGCAACGGGTCCGTTTCAGGAAGTGGCAGCAGACGTGTACACAGAGTACCAGAAGCGATTAAAACAAAACAATGCGCTGGATTTTGATGACTTAATTATGAAAACGATCGAGTTATTTAAGCTTGTTCCAGATGTATTAGAATTTTACCAACGTAAGTTTCAATACATCCATGTGGATGAGTACCAGGATACAAACAGAGCTCAATACATGCTTGTAAAAATGCTCGGAGATCGCTTGAAGAATGTCTGCGTGGTAGGGGATTCGGATCAGTCTATCTACAAATGGCGTGGAGCTGATATTGGAAATATACTTTCATTCGAAGAAGATTATCCAAATGCAGCGGTTATTCTTCTTGAGCAAAACTACCGCTCAACGAAACGAATCCTAGATGCGGCGAACAAAGTCATTAATAATAATGGCAACCGTAAGCCTAAGAATCTGTGGACAGAGAATGATGAAGGTCAAAAGATTGGACACTTCTCAGGTTCAACCGAGCAGGATGAAGCCCATTTTATTGTTGAACAAGTTAAAGATGCGATCCAAAACAAAGGTTTCTCTTATTCTGATATTGCGGTTCTTTATCGGACAAATGCACAATCACGTATTATTGAGGAATTTTTCGTCAAATCTAATTTTGACTACAACATTGTCGGCGGAACTAAGTTCTACGATCGTAAAGAAATTAAGGATGTCCTTGCATACCTACGTTTAATTTCAAACTCAGATGATGACATTAGCTTACAGCGTATTGTCAATGTACCAAAGCGTGGACTTGGTGCAACAACTGTGGACAAGGTGCTTGCCTATGCATTGCAACACGGAATGTCTATGCATAAAGCATTGTTTGAAGTAGATGAGATGGGTGTGACCGCACGAGCTCTTGGTAAGCTTAAGGAATTTAGAGATTTAATTGCAAACTGGGTACAAATGCAGGATTACCTGACTGTTACTGAGCTTGTTGAGGAAGTTCTGGAGAAAACGGGTTACCGCGATGCGCTTAAGAATGAACAGACACTTGAAGCGCAAAGTAGACTTGAGAATATTGATGAGTTTATTACGGTGACACGTGAATTTGAGAAACGTAGCGAAGACAAAACGCTTGTTGCCTTCTTAACAGATCTGGCTCTAGTTGCTGATATTGATCAACTTGATGACCAACCAGAAGAAGGCCCTAAGGATGCCATTACACTTATGACACTTCACTCCGCAAAAGGACTGGAGTTCCCGCTTGTCTTTTTAATTGGATTAGAAGAAGGGATCTTCCCTCACAGTCGTTCGCTATTCGAACAGGATGAGATGGAAGAAGAACGCCGTTTGGCATACGTAGGAATCACACGAGCAGAAAAGCAGTTATTCTTAACGAATGCGCGACTGAGAACAATCTTTGGGCGAACAAATGCCAACCCGCCTTCTCGTTTTATCAAAGAGATTCCAGAGGAATTCATTGAGATATTAGGTGAACAAGCGGATCAGGTACTTCGCCAAAGAAGACCGGTTTCGCAAACTGCGAGCCGACCATCCAGACCATCACGACCACAGATTGCATCCACTGGCGGTGAGAGTTTTGAATGGAAAGTTGGAGACAAGGCAAATCATAAGAAGTGGGGCACTGGAACGGTTGTAAGTATAAAAGGAGACGGGCAGTCGGTTGAACTGGACATTGCTTTTCCGCCACCAACTGGCGTCAAACGATTGTTTGCACAGTTTGCCCCGATTACCAAGGAATAGAAAGGACGAGCTGAATGGATAAGAATCAAGCCACAGAACAGCTGAAGGAATTAAGAGAAAAGCTGGAGAAATATGGCTATCACTACTATGTATTGGACACTCCAATCGTACCGGACGAGGAATATGACCGGTTATTACAAGAACTTTTAAAGATTGAGGAGCTGTTTCCCGATCTGGTAACTGAAGATTCTCCATCTGTTCGTATTGGTGGGGCCATTTTGCCTCACTTTACTAAAGTGTCTCATAAGATCCCAATGATGAGTCTTGGGAACTCATTTAACGAGCAAGATCTTCGAGACTTTGATCGACGTGTCAGACAGTTTGCTGGCGAGACACCGGTGTCTTATGTGTGTGAGTTGAAGATTGATGGACTTGCTGTTTCCTTAACCTATGAAGCAGGCAAGCTTGTTCGAGGTGCAACAAGAGGGGATGGAACAACGGGTGAGGATATTACGAGCAATTTAAAAACCGTCCCTGCTGTCCCACTGCGTTTAAAAAATGAAGTTGATCTTGAAGTGCGCGGTGAAGCGTATATGCCTAAGCGCTCATTTGAAACATTAAATAAAGCAAAAAAAGAAGCGGAAGAGGAGCCATTTGCGAATCCTCGTAATGCAGCAGCCGGCTCCTTACGTCAGCTTGATCCTAAGATTGCAGCAAAACGTAATCTTTCATTGTTTGTCTACTCGATCGGTGAGTTAAAAGGACGAGACATTGACTCTCATTACGAGGGTCTGTCTTTCTTAGACGAATCAGGATTTAAAGTAAATAAGGAAACTAGACGTTGCGAATCCATAGATGAAGTGATTGCCTATACCGAAAAGTGGGTAGAAGGGCGCCATGAGCTTGACTATGAAATTGATGGGATTGTTATCAAGGTGGATTCGCTTAAGCTCCAAAAGGAAATGGGTTTTACAGCGAAAAGTCCACGATGGGCAACTGCGTTTAAGTTTCCGGCAGAAGAAGTGATTACGAAGCTTTTAGATATTGAGTTAAATGTTGGTCGGACAGGTGTTGTCACTCCAACAGCCATTCTTGAGCCTGTGAGTGTAGCAGGAACAACAGTAAAGCGAGCGTCGCTACATAACGAAGATCTTATACGAGAAAAGGATGTTAAGCTAGGCGATTCGGTTGTTGTAAAAAAGGCCGGAGACATTATTCCTGAAGTTGTAAATGTTCTCGTTGATCTTAGAACCGGGGAAGAACAAGACTTTCATATGCCAACACATTGTCCAGAATGTGAGAGTGAGCTTGTCCGTTTAGAGGGAGAAGTAGCCCTGCGCTGTATTAATCCAGAATGTCCGGCTCAAATTCGTGAAGGCCTCATTCACTTTGTATCAAGAACGGCAATGAATATCGATGGACTTGGGGAGAAAGTGATCACTCAATTATTCTCCCATCAGTTAGTGCATAATGTAGCTGATCTCTATGATTTGAAAAAAGATGAATTATTGAATCTTGAACGAATGGGCGAAAAATCAGTAGACAATCTGTTACAATCAATAGAGAATTCAAAGACAAACTCTTTAGAGCGAGTACTGTTTGGACTTGGTATTCGGTTTATTGGGTCAAAGGCTGCACGAACTCTTGCGATGCACTTTGAATCCATGCATAACATACAACAGGCTTCTAAAGAAGAACTTATTGCTGTCGACGAAATTGGTGAAAAAATGGCTGATTCAATTGTTAGCTATTTTGAGAAGCCGGAAGTTGATGAATTGATTGAGCAATTAAAGCAAGCGGGCTTAAACATGAATTATACTGGACCTAAACCAGTAATTGTAACTGATGCAGAAGAATTAAATTCTGCTCTTGCCGGGAAAACAGTTGTGTTAACTGGGAAGCTCGAACAACTGACTCGAGATGAGGCAAAGGAAAAGCTGGAGTTACTCGGTAGTAAAGTAACCGGCAGTGTAAGTAAAAAGACGGACTTGTTGATTGCTGGAGCCGATGCTGGTTCCAAACGAGCAAAGGCAGAGGATTTAGGCATTGAGATCTGGGATGAAGATCGGTTAGTTCAAGAGCTTAATAAAGGATAAATATAGGCACGAGCGAGAGGAGCAAGGCGGTTCATGTTTAAAAGATGGGGATTGGTGACTTTACCTTTGGCACTTCTCATGGCGGGGTGCTTCCCTTTTTCTCAGGACGAGCCTGAGAATACAGAGGTTGAGAATCCAACAAATGATCAAGAAATAACGATTGTACCACCTGTTAGTTCACCAGAGAACTACTATCAGGCCATTTTAGTGGATGGCGAATATCAAAGTGGGAAGGCTCGTGGATTCGGGACAGATGTGGTGTATAATCGCCTAGATCTGGACGAACTTGAGATGGGCTTAACGCGTATTGCAAAAGAACATTTTCCACAAAGTGAATACTCCTTAAGAGAAGGACAATTCATTGATAAGGGCGTATTAAATAACTGGTTAAGACGCTACGATGAAGCAGAAAATCCTCAGGGGTTAAATCCTGCACTTGGATCCGGAGATGATCTAAGAGCTCAGGAAGAGAATAGTCCTAGAACACTTTCGCATATCTTAGAGCAAAACTACATGGTGGAAAATGAAGACGGAGAAATTGAGCTTGGTGCCATTGTGATCGGCGTCTCATTGAACAGTGTGTATAACTTCCGAATTACAGATGAGAATGGATTATACGATTTCTACGCTACTCCTTTAGAAGAATCGGTTACACAGGAAGATGGCGAGCGGATCGCAAACGAAATTGTCACTCGTCTTCGGGATCAAGAGTTTTTAGAGTTAGATGGAGCGTTTAACAACATTCCCATTGTGGTTGGGTTATTTAGAGAACAACCACGAGAGTCCATTATCCCAGGTCATTACTTTCAGACAGCGATTGCTGAGCCAAACTCTGAATTAGGAAGCTGGTCGGGGATCGATGAAAACTCTTATCTTTTCCCGTCAGATCGTGCGAATCAAGATGTACGTGATGATTCAGATGAATTTGGTCGGTTCCAAGATCAGATACAAAACTTCTTTAGTACGTACGTAGGTGTGGTAGGAAAAGGCTTCTACCAAAATGATCGTCTAACAGAGCTAACAGTTGATATACCATTACGCTATAATGGCAAAACGGAGATTGTTGCCCTAACTCAGTTTATAGCTTCAATTATTCCTAACTATTATGATGATATTAAAGTAGAAGTTAACATTAATTCTGTGAGTGGTGAGCAAGAGAGCTTGATCGTCGCAGAGCCTGGTGAAGAGCCCTTTATCCATGTGATGGACTAAAGAAAAGCCTTGTTTCATTCCTGTTTTTAGGGAGAAATGAGGCTTTTTTGTGTAAATCTCTAACATTCTCAAAAAACTATTTTTCATTTGGTCCTTCGTATGATATATTAAGTGCGGTTGGACATGAGAGAAGGGTGGTCATCAGACTTCTGATGACTAGGGCCGCTCATTTACTACTACTCTTTAAATAGACAAGCTTCTGTGAAAAAGAGTTGGGACGTATAAATAAAAGGGGGCAATTTATTTTGAAAAAGTGGTTACAAACACTTACATTATCAACCGTGGCAGTACTAGCACTATCCGCATGTGGATCAGGTGATGACAATTCATCTGGTGGTGGAGAAGCTGGAGAAGGTGAATCAACAGAGCCTTCAGAATTTAAAGTAGGAATGGTTACAGACGTTGGTGGAATTGACGATAAGTCATTTAACCAATCAGCATGGGAAGGTTTACAAGCTTTTGGTGAAGAGCAAGGATTAGTAGAGAACACTAATTACAGTTATCTTCAATCTACTAGCTTAGATGAATTTGAACCAAACCTTCGTCAACTTGTACGTGACAACTATGATCTATCATGGGGAATCGGCTTCTTAATGGAAGATGCGATCCGTACAGTTGCAACACAAAATGAAGATGCTCAATTGGCTATTGTAGATACAGTAGTAAATGATGCAGACGGAAATCCTATTCCTAACATTGCTAATATTACATTTAAAGAACATGAAGGTTCATTCTTAGTTGGTGTAATTGCTGGTCTTCGCTCTGAAACAGACAAAGTAGGTTTTGTTGGTGGAGTAGAAGGTGAGCTAATTAAGAAGTTTGAGAACGGCTTCAAAGCTGGCGTGAAATCAGTGAATCCTGATGCTGAAATTGAAGTTCAATACGTTGCAGACTTTAATGATCCAACAAAAGCACAACAAATTGCTAATACAATGTACTCAAATGGTACAGACATTATTTATCACTCTGCTGGTGATTCGGGTAACGGTGTGTTCACAGAAGCGATCAACCGTGCACGTAACGACGAAAACATCTGGGTAATCGGTGTTGACCGTGACCAATATGCAGAAGGCGAATATGGTACAGACCAGTCTGTTACTCTAACGTCAATGGTTAAACGTACAGACCAAGCGGTTCAAATTGTTTCTGAAGATACAATGAACGGAAACTTCCCTGGTGGAGAAATTCTTGAGTTTGGATTAGATGACTCTGCAATCGATATTGCAGAATCTGAGCAAAATCTAACGGAGGATGATCTTAGTGCTGTTGAAGACTACAAAGGTCAAATCACAGCTGGAGAGATTGAAGTTCCTAAAACAGACGAAGAATACGAAACATTCTTAGAAACAGTTGAGTAACTCACACATCTAAACAAAACAAAGGCTAGTGACTACTAGCCTTTGTTTCATGTATATAGAAGGAAGGGTCATTGATGAATGGCATCGGTCCTGTTCATCAGTTTTACCCTTTTGGTTTGATCAAGCGTTTATTTGGAAGCAAGGAGTGAACAGTATGAGCTATGTCATTGAAATGAACGGCATTCGCAAAGAATTTCCGGGCATCGTTGCAAATGACAATATTACGCTTCAAGTAAAAAAAGGCGAAATCCATGCACTGCTTGGCGAGAATGGTGCAGGTAAGTCTACACTGATGAACGTATTGTTTGGACTCTATCAGCCTGAAAAAGGCGAGATCAAGGTACGTGGGGAAAAAGTAAATATCACAGATCCAAATGCAGCTAATCGTTTAGGGATTGGTATGGTGCATCAGCACTTTATGCTAGTGGAAAAGTTTAATGTTACGGAAAACATTATTCTTGGAAGCGAGCCTACTAAGGGTGGAAAAATTAATTTGAAGAAAGCAGCGAAAGAAGTTGCTGAAATCTCAAAGAAATACGGCTTGGCCGTAGATCCTTACGCAAAAGTAGAAGATATCTCGGTTGGAATGCAGCAGCGAGCTGAAATTCTAAAAACGCTTTATCGTGGCGCGGATATCTTAATCTTTGATGAACCAACAGCGGTTTTAACTCCGCAAGAAATAAAAGAACTAATGGGCATTATGAAAACACTTGTGGCTGAGGGTAAGTCTATCATTATGATTACACACAAGTTAAAAGAAATTAAAGCGATTTGTGATCGTTGTACGGTTATCCGTCGTGGTGTAGGCATAGGTTCTGTCGATGTGGCTGACACCGATACACAGCAGCTTGCCAATATGATGGTCGGACGCGAAGTGAATTTTAAAGTAGACAAGACACCATCAAACCCTAAAGAAACTGTATTAAATGTTAAAGATTTAACGGTTAAGGATAACCGTGGAATTGAGATGGTTAAATCACTCAGCTTAAACATTCGTGCTGGAGAAATCTTAGGACTTGCCGGCGTTGAGGGAAATGGTCAGTCTGAACTAATCGAAGCAATAACGGGATTAAAGAAAGTTCAATCTGGAGCAATCGAATTAAACGGCAAAAAATTAAATGGACTATCTCCGCGAAAAGTAACAGAAGCAGGCGTTGGTCATATTCCAGAGGATCGACATAAACTAGGTCTTGTGCTTGACTTTACAGTAGGAGAAAATATTGCATTACAAACATACTATAAAAAACCATTATCTAAATTCTTTATGATGAGTTATAAAGCTGTATATCAAAAAGCAGAAGAACTAATTAAGGATTACGACGTTCGGACACCGAGTGCGTATACCCCGGCTCGTGCCCTATCGGGTGGAAATCAGCAAAAGGCCATTATTGCCCGGGAAGTCGATCGTTCGCCTGATTTACTAATTGCTGCTCAACCTACAAGAGGATTGGATGTAGGAGCAATTGAGACGATTCACCAACGACTAATAAAAGAACGAGACAAAGGACGAGCTGTACTGCTTATGTCTTTAGAACTCGATGAAGTATTAAATGTCAGTGACCGAATTGCTGTAATTTATGATGGAGAAATTGTAGACATTGTAAATGCTCACGAAACGAATGAGCAACAGCTAGGATTATTAATGGCTGGCGGAAAAGCGAAAGCAGGTGAAACAGAATGAAGTCGTTTTTCATGAGCCGCGGCCGTATTTTTAACATTGCGATCCCGCTTATCGCCATTTTACTTGGTATGCTTGTTGGCGGAATCATTATGCTTGTAAGTGGATATGATCCAATTAGTGGATATAGTGCGCTTTTTAAAGGGATTTTGAGTGAGCCTTTTTACATTGGTGAAACGGTTCGGGCAATGACTCCGTTAATTCTTTCAGGTCTGGCTGTAGCGTTTGCTTACCGCGCGGGACTGTTAAATATAGGAGTGGAAGGACAAGTTCTTGTTGGCTGGTTAGCCGCTGTATACGTTGGGATTGTGGTTGAAGCACCAATGATCATTCACTTGCCACTTGCTATTCTTTCAGGAGCCGCAGCCGGTGCACTTTGGGCCTTTGTTCCTGGCTTATTAAAAGCCAAGTTTCATGTAAACGAAGTAATCGTTTGTATTATGATGAACTATGTCGGATATCATGTTGTAAACTCAATTATTCGTGCGTATTTAATTGTACCGGGTGAGCGTACAGATAATATCCAGCCAACGGCATCTCTT
The DNA here is from genome assembly GCA_037965595.1 of Alkalihalobacillus sp. FSL W8-0930. NCBI lineage: Bacteria > Bacillati > Bacillota > Bacilli > Caryophanales > Bacillaceae > Alkalihalobacillus > Alkalihalobacillus sp. FSL W8-0930. The sequence continues at coordinate 950,744 of CP150183.1, forward strand.
GAATCTGAATTTTTACAGACAATTACAGAGTTTTCCCGTATCCACTACGGAATTGTTGTTGCAATTCTAGCATGTATTTTTATGTGGTTCCTTTTATGGAAAACATCGCTTGGATATGAGCTTCGTTCAGTAGGATTTAACCAGCACGCCTCACGATATGCAGGAATGAGTGTTGGTCGAAATGTCATGATAACGATGACGATCTCAGGATCATTTGCAGGACTCGCAGGGGCGATGCAAGGACTTGGAGTATATGGTTATATGACCATTTTAACTGGCTTTACGAACATTGGATTTGACGGAATTGCCGTTGCCCTTCTCGGAGCAAACTCTTCCATTGGAATCTTCCTATCTGCGTTCTTATTTGGAGGACTTAAATCAGGTGCCGGCACTATGCAATCGCAAGCTGGTGTACCAATCGAATTAATTGATATCGTGATTGCATTAATTATCTTCTTTGTAGCATCAAGCTACATTATTAGATGGGTATTATTGCGAATTCAGAAGAAAAAGGAGGGGAATCAATAATGAGTTTGATGGCGATTTTAGCTCTTGTTGTTCCTGCTGCAATCTATGCTGCAGCTCCCCTTATGCTTACTGCACTTGGAGGACTTTTCAGTGAGCGCTCCGGTGTCATAAACATCGGACTTGAAGGCCTAATGGTCGTTGGAGCCTTCTCTGCGATCGTAACAACATTAACATTAGAAGCGGCGGGAGTAGGGGCGATCTCCACGTGGATTGGCCTTTTAGCAGCCGTTGTAATTGGTGCTCTATTTTCTTTAATTCACGGGGTAGCATCCATTCATTTCCGCGCAGATCAGGTTGTTAGTGGTGTAGCCATTAACCTTCTAGCTGTAGGGTTATGTGTGTTCTTAATTAAATTTATGTATGGAAAAGGTCAAACGGATTACATTTCAAACCGTTTCTATCGTTTTGATGTCCCTGTTTTGAGTGATATCCCTGTAATCGGACCAATGTTCTTTTCTAGTACGTACATTACATCCTTTATGGCAATTGCCTTAGCCGTACTCGTTTATTTTATCATCTACTTTACTCCATTTGGCTTACGGATCCGCTCAGTTGGTGAGCATCCGCAAGCTGCAGACACAATGGGTATTAATGTGACTCGCATGCGTTATATCGGTGTTATGTTAAGTGGAGCCTTTGGTGCACTAGGAGGAGCGGCTCTAGCTGTGACTGTAACAGGTAACTTCTCAGGAACAACCATTGCCGGCCAAGGATTTATGGCACTTGCTGCCTTGATTTTTGGTAAATGGCATCCGCTTGGAGCCATGGGAGCCGCTCTGTTCTTCGGATTTGCTCAAGCACTTAGTATCACAGGTGCGCAAATTCCAATGCTCTCTGGTGTCCCATCTGTCTTCCTACTGATTGCGCCATACGTGCTAACAATCCTAGCACTCGCAGGATTCGTCGGCCGGTCAGAAGGACCAAAAGCATTAGGATCCGCGTATTTAAAAGGGTCCAGATAAGTAGGATTTATGGAACCCCCATCGTTAATGATGGGGGTTTTGTGTGTGGGATTGGAAGGGATTTGTGTGATGGAAGCAGGATCGATGGGATAGGCGGGGGATTCATGTGATAGAAGGCGGGATCCATGGGATAGGCAGGGTATTCATGTGATAGAGGTCAGGATCCGTGGGATAGGAGTGGGATCCATGTGATAGAGGTCAGGATCCATGGGATAGGAGTGGAATCTACGTGATGGAAACAGGATCCAAGGGATAGGCAGGAGATCTGTACGATAGACGGGTGGATTGAAATGATAGAGGTCAGGATCTATGGGATGGAAGGATTAATTGTAGCAAAGGAGGGTGAAGCGAAACGATAACAGTCTAAACCCCTCCATTATAAAAACCGAACTGACTTCCCCCTCAGTTCGGCTTCATATCCTATTTAATTCCTGACATCGTAAAGCCGTTCACAATATATTTCTGGAAGATCGCAAATACGATCAAGATCGGAACAACCATGACTGCTGAGCCAGCCATTTGAAGGGCGTAGTTTTCACCAGCTTGACCTTGAAGTAGGGCAAGTCCAACAGAGAGGGTATAGAGATCCTGAGAGTTTGCGACAATTAAAGGCCACAAGAAGCTATTCCAGGCTCCAATAAAGGCTAGTATTCCTTGAACAGCGAGGATGGGCTTAGCCATTGGCAACACAAGTTTGAAGAAGATGTAGAACTCACCAGCTCCATCAAGTCTTGCTGCTTCAAGAAGAGCATCTGGGATGGTCGACATAAATTGTTTAAATAAGAAGATACTGAATGCAGCGACAAGACCCGGTAAAGCGATTCCAGTCATCGTATTCGTTAAACCAATTTGATTAAGAATTAAATAGACAGGGATCATTGTTACCTGGCCTGGAATCATCATCGTTGCAAGTACGAGAAAAAATAAGGGGCGGTTCCCTTTAAATCGAAACTTGGCAAAACTGTAGCCGGCCATTGCGTTTAATAATAATCCAATTAATGAGCATCCAACGAGAATTAACGTATTTCGAAGGTAAATGGCAAAATTCATCTCGGTGAATAGTCTTGTGAAATTTTCCAATGTCCACTTTTGTGGTAGGATACGCACTGGCAGTTGAATAAGCTCAGCATTTGGTTTAAATGCTGATAAAAGCATCCAGATAAAAGGGATGGATAAGATAAACCCGACCACAAACAGTAAAACGGTTACAATTCCTACCTCAGTTTTAGAGCGCTGGTTAACAGCCACACAAATCCCTCCTTATAAATCTTCTTGCGTTTTGCGTAATTTAAATTGAATTAAGGTCGCTATGATAATGATGACAAATAAAACGAATGAAGCTGCTGCGGCGTAGCCAAAGTTACTATAGCTAAACCCTGTTTCGTAAATAAAGAGAGCAATGGAAATGGTTCCGTCTAATGGTCCACCTTGAGTCATAACAAATGGTTCCTCAAAGAATTGAAGCCAGCCAATTAATGTTGTGACAGTAATAAAGAAGGTGGCGAATCCTAAGAGAGGAAACGTAATCTTAAAAAATTGCAGGCGGCGGCTCGCACCATCGATGGTTGCAGCTTCATAATAGTCTTTTGGAATGGCTTGTAGCGCAGCCAAGTAGATAAGCATATTGATTCCAATGCCCTTCCAAACAGCGAGAATGATTAAAGAAAGCTTTGCAATGGTTGGGTCTTCCAGCCAGAGGACAGGACCGGAATTAAGAAAACCAAGAATCTGATTAAACAATCCATAGGAAACGTTGTATAAAAATCCCCAGATGACGGCGATGGCTACAATGTTTGTAATGGCTGGCATGTAATAGATCACTCTAAAAAATTGAAATAATTTATTGGATCCATAGTTTAGGAGTAACGCAGCTCCAAGTGAGCATATGATGACAAGCGGTACTCCAATGATCACATAGAAAAACGTATTATATAAGGAGGTCCAAAAGATCGGATCGCTCAGCAACACACGGTAATTTTCCAAGCCAATAAAGGAAATGTTTGACCAATCTGTGATTCCTCTTAAGTCCATATCAGTAAAGCTAATGACTAAGGCAATCAGTATGGGCAATACAGCAAAAAGGATGAGCAGCGCGATGGCTGGCGTAATAAAATAATACGGTTCAGGTTTAAGCCGTTTTTTGGCAGGCTGATTTGAGTGTAACGTCTTCTTTCGTGCCATTTCCATGAACTATTCCCCCCTTAATCCTCTTCTGTTACAATCATTGGTTCGATTCTTGAACGGAAATCTGCAATCTCTTCTTCAACTGAGTACCCCGCACGTGTAATTCGTTGTTCTGAACGTTTCCATTCATCATTAATCCGATTCCAATTTAAAACTTGTGGTTGCGCTCGAGAGTGCTTAAGCTGATCAAAGTATCGGTAGAAGCGCTTATCTTCTTGTAAAGCAGGGTCATCCCAGGCATCTACTCTAGGTGGTAATACTTTTACATCCTTAAAGTAATCAATTTGGGTATCTCGGTCTGTTAAATAAGAAAGAAAAGCCACAGCTTCGTCAGGATGTTCTGTCCATTCAAACACGGCCATGTTAGATCCACCAATAACAGAGTCGTTATTCTCTTTGGTTGGCATGACCTTTGTATCCCATTCTTCGAAATCAGGATAGTTATCAATCAATTGTTGATAGCGAAAAGGGGGTTCAAAAAACATTGGTTGGATCCCATCAACAAAGGACTGCATTGGATCAAGTCCGAGACCTAATGGAGCTAAATCTTCTTTAAAAAATCGCGTATAGTAATCTACAGATTCAATAAAAGCAGGGTCAGAGAAATCGACTCCTTTAGTTTCAGTTTCAAATTCCACACCGTTTTGCCATGCAAAAATATAAGGGAGGGTATCATCGTTTTCCGGTAACGTCAGAGCGTATAACCCATCTCCTCTTTCATATAAACGAGTGGCGGCATCATACAGTTCTTCCCATGTTTCAGGCCCTTCAGGATACCCGACTTCTGCTAAAAGATCTGTACGATAGTATAGAACACGTGTCTCCACGTACCAAGGTACAGCCATCATGTCATCGTTGTACATTATAGAATCAACGGCTCCCTCAAAGAAATGCGAGGGGTCAAGATTTGGATATTCTTCTACATAGTCATTTAAGGGCATTAAAGCACCTGTACTCGAAAAATCTGCCATATATGAAGTGCCAAGCTGTACCACATCTGGTCCACTTCCTGAGGCTACGGCTGTTAATAGATTGTCGTAGATGTTATCCCATGGGATGGCTTGTAAATTTACTTTTACACCTGGATTCTCGTCTTCAAATGCCTTAATATATCCTTCATTAACGAGTTGCTCAGCTTCCCAACCAATAGCCCATACATCAAGCGTGATATCACCGCTTTCACGATCGTTAGAGCATGCACCTAGAACAATAGAGGTTAGAGCCACAGCTGAAGCCGTCAAAGCCAATCGTTTTTTACCCACATCATTACCTCCTTATTATAAATCTAACAGTGCAAATGACAGCTTGGTTAGTTTGGAACTTTCGCTGCTACTACCAACATAGATGTGAAAGGTTCCAGGGTCACTTTTATAAGATAGGTCACTGTGATAGTAACGAAGCATGGTCTCAGTCACTTCAAATTGAACCGTTTTCGTTTCCTTGGACTCTAAATGGACTTTCTTAAATCCTTTTAGTTCTTTACCCGGACGGACAACCTCGGCAACAGGATCTTGAATGTAAAGTTGAACAATTTCCTCTCCCGAAACTTCGCCAGTATTTGTAATGTCTAGGGTAATCGTTAACGATTCATTCGAAGTTAATTGGTCTGAAGAAAGATGAAGCTTGCTGTATTTAAACGAAGTATAGCTTAGTCCAAACCCAAACGAATATAAGGGTTCATTTGCTACATCAATGTAACGAGAGAAAAAGCGCTCATCGCTCCCTGGTGGTAAGGGTCTACCAGTCGTATAAGCATTGTAATAGACAGGTACCTGACCAGTTGTCCGAGGAAAGGACATCGTTAGCTTTCCACTTGGATTGGCTTCTCCGATTATCAAACTTGTAATGGCGCTGGCTCCTTCAGACCCGGGATGCCAGCATTCTAGGATGGCATTTACATATGGTTCAAGCTCTGTTAAATCGAGCGGACGAGCATTAAAGAGTGTGACGACTATGGGCTTTCCGAGTTCATAAAGCTTTTTAGCTAATTCAAGTTGGCATGGTGCTAGAGTGATAGACGCACGACTTCTTCCCTCACCACTCCGTTCACGTCCTTCACCCAAAGCGAGAACGATCAAATCAGCATTTGAAGCGGAATCTAACGCTTCGTTTAATAGTTCTTGATTTATTTCGTACATTTCACTGCCCTTGCTATAAGTGAAGTGTGAAAATGTTTTTTCCATAGAATCCTTAAGTGTATCGGTTTCTTCTACTTTCCCGAAGATTGACCATTCTCCGAGGAGGTCTTTATTGTCTGCATAAGGCCCAATAAGTGCAACGTTTGTGTTGGTAGAAAGTGGAAGCACTTTATCATTTTTTAATAGAACAGTACTTTTTTCGGCCGCTTTTCGTACGAGTTCTTTATGCTTGGAATTCGTTAACGTCTCTTTTTCTCGAGTGACACTGGTTTGACGGTATGGGTCTTCAAAAAGGCCTAATTCGTTCTTGAGCTCTAGCACTCGCTTTACTGCTTCATCTAAAAGAGCAAGCTCGACTTTACCTTCTTCTATAAGCCTTTTTAAAGAATGGGAATAGCATAGGCTCATCATATCAATATCAACGCCCGCATCGAGTGCTTTTTTGGCGGCTTCAGCTTCATCCTCCGCAACACCGTGTGGAATCAATTCTTGAACAGCACTGAAGTCAGAAATGATCACCCCATCAAAGCCGTATTCCTCTCTGAGCATGTCACGTAGTAAGACTTTGTTACCGGTAGCTGGAATGGAGTCAACGGTGTTAAAAGCAGTCATTACGAGCTTTACGCCTGCATCTAGAGCTGCTTGATAGGCAGGCATATGCATCTCCCTTAGCTCACGCTCTGAAAGATCAACTGTATTGTAATCTCTGCCACCTTCAGATAATCCATAAGCAGCAAAGTGTTTAACGCATGCGGCAAGATGCTGAGAACTGTTTTTTAAATCTGAACCTTGTAAGCCACGAACAGTGGCCTTAGCAAATAAACTGTTAAGGTAAGGGTCCTCACCCGTGGATTCCATGACTCGTCCCCACCGAGGGTCTCGAACGAGGTCAGCCATTGGAGTAAAACTGACGTGAAGTCCAGCGCTTGTTGCTTCTTTTGCTGAAACCGCTTGCAATTCTTCGGCTAAAAGGGGGTCCCATGTTGCTCCTAACCCAAGTGGAATCGGAAAAATAGATTCAAATCCATTAATTACATCAGCCATAAATAACAGTGGAATGCCGAGTCTGTTTTTTTCAAGATGATTTTTTTGGATCTCTAGTAGCTTCTCGGCACCTGCAATTCCTAATACCGATCCACTTACATCAATCATTTCTTGATTAACAGGAAATTCAATTCTCCCTGTAACTGGGGTACTCGATTGACTAGTAGAGTAAAAAACGCCAGCAAACTGAGTAAGCTGTCCGATCTTTTCTTCGATCGTCATTTCTTCTAAAAGCTGTGTAACTTTATCATTAATCATAAAACACCTCACAAAGAAAATAAAGTGAAACGTTTCACCAGTAAAGTAAAAAAATATATAGTATAGCTACTTTATCGATATATGACGTTTTGAAACGTTTCACCTTTTTATGTACCTACAGTATAAATCGACGGCAAATTAAAATGCAAGAAAAAAATAAGAACCTCTATCCTTACAGGTTATCCTGTAGTTGAGGTTCTTATTTTTAAGCTGGTAGGAATGAGTTCGTCATGGGTATCATCACTTTGAACGAGTTGGAGCAAGACCTTAGCTGCAATGTTTCCCCAGAGTTCTGTTGAATAATCAACAGTTGTGAGAGGAGGGGTAACATACTGGCTGAGTAAACTGTTATCAAAGCCTGCGAGCAAGATATCTTTACCAATCACAAACCCCTTATTTTGAAAATATTCCTGCATACCGATTGCAGGGCTGTCTGAGAGGGCTAAAACGGTTGTTGGCTCACCATTCCATTCACTTTCAATGATTTTAGCTGCCTCTAATCCGCCATTTAACCTGAAGTCTCCTTCTAACACTGAAATTTCTCGATGGGGTGCAAGGTCAGAGAAGGCGGCAAGGGCAGCTTTTGAGCGAATTTGGTTATCAAAATTTTGATTACTTCCAGTCACAAGATAGGTCGTTTGAGTAGGTAAGTCTACAAGATGCTGAATCATCTGTTTCATTCCGTTCTCATTGTCGAGAAGAACCTGACGTACGTGTTTGTGATAGAAGGTTCGATCAAGGACGACTAGCTTACGTCCGGCGTCCGCTAAGCGCATCACTTCTTCTGATGTAATGCGGTTGTCCATAACCAATCCGCCATCAACAGATCCATTATCTAAAGAGTTCAAAGCTTTTTCTCCTGTACAAACGACAACATCGTAGCCAAATTTCGAACAGGTTTCAATGACACCGGAAAGAATATCTCCAAAGAAGATTCCACGGTCTTCACGAATAAAAATACCAATTTTTTTTGTTAGTCGGGTTTTTAGCGTACGTGCGGCTGCATTAGGTCGGTAATTTAACTCTCTTGCTACTTGTTTGATGTGCTCTGTTGTTTTCTTAGAAACTTTTGGGTTGCCATTGAGTGCATAAGAAACAGATGTAACGGATACACCAGCTTTCTTTGCAATGTCTCGAATGCTCACCATTCGCCTCCGCTCCTTTTTAATCACTTTTACATAGTTTAACTTTTACAGAGGTTTGTTTAATTGTCAACAGAAGCAAAAGCAAAGATAAACAGTAAGAGTACACCTCTACACCACCACGTCACAGAAATAAAGTATTGCCTAAAAAAACTTAATTTATCCCGCTACATCAACGGTTTTTCACTTCATTCCACCATTAAATGTCTATATCCCTCTGTTGCTTGCCCGTCTTTAATTTGGTATAGTTTAAAGTATTGTCAACATGCGATTTTGGAGGTGTAATGAGATGTCTCGAATCTCAACAGATCAAGTGAAACACGTGGCAAATTTGGCGCGTCTTGCGATTTCGGAAGAGGAAGCTCAAATGTTCACAAAGCAGCTGGATGATATTATTTCATTTGCAGAGCAGTTAAATGAATTAGATACAGAAGGTGTAGAGCCAACAACTCATGTTCTTAACATGAAGAATGTTCTGCGCGTGGACAAGCCTGATGCTGGGTTACCAGTAGAGGAAGTCTTGAAAAACGCTCCTGACCATGAGGATGGTCAAGTGCGAGTGCCGTCTATAATGGAATAGCAGGGAGGATCCAGAATGTCTTTATTTGACCATTCAATTAAAGAGCTTCACGCGAAGCTTACGCAAAAAGAAATAAAGGTAACTGATCTTGTAGATGAATCCTACAAGCGTATTGCAGAGGTCGATGGGAAGGTTCAATCATTCCTGACACTTGATGAAGAAAAAGCTCGTGCGTATGCAAAAGAGTTAGACGAAGTAACGACACCTGAAGGCTTGCTTTTCGGTATGCCAATTGGTGTAAAAGATAACATTGTAACGAAGGATCTTCGTACAACGTGCTCAAGTCGTATTCTTGAGAACTTTAACCCGATCTATGATGCAACGGTTGTTCAAAAGCTTCGCCAAGACCAAGCGGTGACAATTGGTAAGTTAAACATGGATGAATTTGCGATGGGTTCTTCTACTGAGAACGCAGCTCTTGCAAAAACAAAGAATCCTTGGAATCTTGACTATGTACCAGGTGGGTCAAGTGGTGGTTCAGCAGCCGCAGTTGCAGCTGGAGAAGTCCTTTTCTCACTAGGTTCTGATACAGGTGGTTCAATCCGTCAACCAGCAGCTTATTGTGGTGTAGTTGGATTAAAGCCTACATATGGCCGTGTGTCTCGTTTTGGATTAGTGGCATTTGCTTCTTCTCTTGATCAAATCGGACCCGTTACACGTCGTGTAGAAGATAATGCGTATCTTCTTCAATCAATTTCAGGAGTCGACCCAATGGATTCAACATCTGCTCAAGTGGATGTTCCTGATTTCCTATCTGGTCTTACAGGCGATGTAAAAGGCCTTAAGATTGCTGTTCCAAAAGAATATCTAGGTGAAGGTGTTCAACCTGAAGTGAAGCAATCGGTTCTTGATGCGCTTAAGGTGCTAGAAGCACAAGGAGCTACTTGGGATGAAGTCTCACTTCCACATTCCAAATACGCTCTTGCAACATACTACCTAATCTCTTCATCCGAAGCATCAGCTAACCTGTCTCGCTTCGATGGAGTACGTTATGGTTACCGTACAGATAACGCAGACAACCTGCTTGAAATGTATAAGCAAACACGTGCGGAAGGCTTCGGTAACGAAGTAAAACGCCGTATCATGCTTGGTACATTTGCTCTTAGCTCAGGCTACTATGATGCGTACTACAAGAAAGCTCAACAGGTTCGTACGTTAATTAAAAAAGACTTTGAAGATGTCTTTGAAAACTACGATGTGATTGTTGGACCAACGACTCCTACACCAGCATTTAAAATTGGTGAAAAGACGGATGATCCATTAACGATGTATGCGAATGATATTTTAACGATTCCAGTAAACCTTGCAGGGGTACCAGCTATCAGTGTACCTTGTGGATTCCAGGACGGACTTCCACTAGGACTACAAATTATTGGAAAGCACTTTGATGAAAAGACTGTGTATCGTGTAGCCCACGCCTATGAGCAGGCAGCGGATTTTGCCGATGCGAAGCCAGCGTTGTAAAGGGGGTCCATTGACATGACAAATTTTGAAACGGTAATTGGACTAGAGGTTCACGTAGAATTAAAAACGGACTCAAAGATTTTCTCGGCGAGCCCAAACCACTTTGGAGCAGAGCCAAATGCAAACACAAGTGTAATCGATCTTGGTTACCCTGGTGTGCTTCCAGTTTTAAATAAAAAAGCAGTGGAATTCGCAATGAAGGCTTCTATGGCATTAAATTGTGAAGTTGCGACAGATACAAAATTCGACCGCAAAAACTACTTTTACCCGGATAACCCAAAGGCATACCAGATCTCGCAATTTGATAAGCCGATTGGTGAAAACGGATGGATTGAAATTGAAGTAGAAGGCAAGAAAAAACGTATCGGTATCACACGTTTGCACCTTGAAGAAGATGCAGGAAAGCTCACTCACTCAGCTGGTGGTTATTCTTTAGTGGACTACAACCGTCAAGGAACGCCGCTTGTTGAGATCGTATCTGAGCCGGACATTCGTACGCCAGAAGAAGCGTATGCGTATCTTGAAAAGCTTAAAGCGATCATTCAGTACACAGGTGTTTCCGATTGTAAGATGGAAGAAGGATCACTGCGTTGTGATGCAAACATCTCTCTTCGTCCAGTTGGACAAGAAGAGTTCGGTACAAAGGCTGAGCTTAAGAACCTGAACTCCTTTAACTTTGTTCGTAAGGGATTAGAGTACGAGGAAAAACGTCAGGAGCAGGTTCTTCTTTCTGGTGGAATCATCGAGCAGGAAACACGTCGCTTTGATGAAGCTGGTGGAAAAACACTTCTAATGCGTGTAAAAGAAGGATCTGACGACTATCGTTATTTCCCTGAGCCAGATCTAACAGCTTTACACATTGACGATGAGTGGAAAGACCGCATCCGTGCGGAGATTCCAGAGCTTCCAGATGCTCGTAAACAACGTTATGTGGAAGAGCTTGGCTTACCAGCATATGATGCGAAGGTTCTAACGCTGACTAAAGAAATGTCTGATTTCTTTGAAGCAACAATTGAACTTGGAGCAGATTCTAAGCTTGTATCTAACTGGTTAATGGGTGGCGTATCCGAGTATCTGAATGCAGAGCAGAAGGAACTTGCTGAAACAGCCATCACACCTGAATCACTAGCTGGTATGATTAAGCTGATTGAAAAAGGAACGATCTCTTCTAAAATTGCGAAGAAGGTATTCAAAGACCTGATCGAAAAAGGTGGAGACGCAGAGAAAATTGTTCAAGACAAAGGGCTTGTTCAAATCTCTGATGAAGGCGAAATCCGCAAAATGGTCACTGATGTATTGGATCAAAACGAACAATCCATCATTGATTTCAAAAACGGAAAAGACCGTGCTGTTGGCTTCCTCGTTGGTCAAATCATGAAAGCATCAAGAGGAAAGGCGAACCCGCAGCTGGTGAACCAATTCCTAATGGAAGAAATCAATAAGCGTTAATCCAGATAAGGAGCTTGCCCTAAGTGGCAGCTCCTTTTTTGTGCATACGAAGACTGTCAGAAGGGTACAGTTTAGGGTAGGAGGGGTTTGATGTGGCGTTTTAGTAAAAGTGAAGTAATTCTCGGGATACTAGCCATTCTACTCTTTGTGGCTAGCCTGTTTCAGCCGTGGTTCATGATTGGGATGAATGCAGTATTTGTCCTACTCCTAACAGTAGGAGTCATTGCGGGCTTTAAGGGGAAGGAAAGCAAATACAATCGAGTGGTACTTATTTTGATGATTGCTGTTGTGGCAAATGGATTGATTCGTGCCGTTCTTTAAATGAAAAGCCAAATTCCTGCGTAGAGGAATTTGGCTTATTTTTATAGGGCTGGAATGAGTATTTCGTTGTCCGAGCCATTAATGATACTTTTAAATGAATAAACCGGTTGATAAAAGCCTTTAGAATCTAGGAAGTAGGTAAGCTCGAGATCTTTCACTTCAATCTTGTTGATGTCTCCTTCTCCCCAGTCAAATGATCCTTCCATGAGTTGATTAAATGCTTGTTGCTTTGTCTTAATTGATTTGTCAGTCACTTTGTCGTATGTAATCATGGAATGGTTTATTCTTTTAATGGTATCGTCTGAGAAATATTCAACAGTTAATGTGCCATCTATTAGTTGATTACCCATTTCGTATAAATGGGTTTTCCACTCATACTCACCCGGCCCAAGGTGATGGAGTTCAGAAGTCTCTGGAAGAGTGATGCCAAATCTGTTAAGTTCGTTTAATAGTTTTGACTCATCTGTGTCTATACGTTGTATATCTTCCTCAAAGTAGTAGTTGTTTAGATTATAACTTCCGTCCATAAATTCAAACCAAAGTGAGTAACCTGGGTCCCCTTGAGTACTAAAAAAGCCGGTCTCCGCATCTCTGTTTACATCCATATCACTTGTGTCTACATCCATCTGTTCAAAGAAGGATTCAGCAAATTCTTTTGCTTCCTGCTCTGAATATGGCGTGACTTTATAAACAGAGGCAGGTATTTGATTTGTCTCCTCTAATATCACATCAAGATCAAGAATTACAGTCACCTCATTCATATCTACCTTGTGATTTGGCACAATACTAAGGTTGCCAAATTCCTTTAACGAATACGTAAAAAAGATGATTCCAAATGCGAGTGAGGTCAGGAGCAATGGTGATAGATAACCGACTGCTTGTAAGAATCTCTTATTCCATAACTTCAGAATACTCATAGTCAATCCATACCCAATGATGGCACCTAATGTGTTATTAAATAGATCATCGAATTCAAACACACCAAGCCCAGTGAAATATTGAAAGGTCTCAATTGATAAAGTAAGCAGAAGAGCGGCTGCAATGGTCCAGATGGTTTTCTTAAATCGGTCATGAAGCAGCGGTAATAGTATTCCTAAAGGAAGAAACATGACAATGTTTAAAATGACATATTGCCAATTCTTCACACTGAAATCGTTCCAAGCCTCAATATATGAACCAAACAATGTTAAGTCCATGCTCCCCATCATATAAGGACTTCTATTAAAAATGGTTACCCCAGCTACCATCATTAAATATCCAATCAACATGAATGTAACAACGGTTGGCTTAATTGAAAGGTTGGCCGTTCCCTTTAAAAGTTTTTTGTAAATGAGAAAATAAAGGGTAGAAAATAATAAAGCTAACAAGATAATAAAAAATAATGCGGTAGTAAAATGATCTTTGATGATAGATAAAACAATGTCTGCAGTCATAACGCTAATGTGATCTTCCTTTCCTATAAGTTCAAGTTCTATTATCTAGTAATATGGAAAATAAATCTAGATAAGATTGAGAGATATGTAGGAATTTGTTAGGTTAAGGTGATGAATGAGGAATCGAAGGGATAGATCGCGGGATCGATGCGATAGAGAGAGAATCGAAGGGATAGCCCGCGGGATCAATGCGATGGAGTAGCAATCGAAGGGATAGGCTGCAGGATCGATGCGATGGAATAGAAACCCATGCGATAGCCCCACACCCCTGCGTAACCTTCACACTTAATCAAAAGGTTTATCCAATTTTTATAAAGGGAAAAACTACATAGAGCGACTGATCTAATAAGACTAAGACACTTAACCGTTTCTTAACATGAAGTCAATTCGTCCTTAACTTTTGTAACAATTTGAGAAATAGGCAGAAAGGATTGTTTTTCGTCTTTTTTGCGATACAATACAAAGTAGAGATTTCTGAGCGGTATACCTTTAAGCAAAGTGGGAGAGCCAAATGAAAACAGCACGTTTAATTTATAATCCAACCTCAGGACGCGAGCAAATCCGTAAGAATTTAGCCTATGTGCTAGATCGTTTGGAGAAAGCCGGTTATGAAACGTCAGCGCATGCGACAACGCCAGAAGAGGGTTGTGCTAAGCGAGCAGCAAGACGTGCGGGTGAGCAAGGATATGATTTAGTGATTGCAGCCGGTGGAGATGGTACGATTTTTGAAGTCGTAAATGGGTTAGCTGAGCTTGAAAATCGTCCGATGCTTGGGATTATTCCAGCTGGTACTACAAACGATTTTGCGCGTGCTCTTGGGATTTCTAAGGATATTACCAAAGCGTGTGATGTATTATGTGGGGATCACATTGAGCCAATTGACATAGGAAAAATTAATGATAAATACTTTGTGAATATTGCTGCGGCAGGTGCGCTGACTGAACTTACATATGAAGTTCCGATTAAGCTAAAAACACTTGTCGGCCAGCTTGCTTACTACATCAAGGGACTTGAGAAGCTACCTCAAATTTCACCGACTTCGGTTCGGATAGAATATGATGGAAAGCTGTTTGAAGGCGACATTATGATGTTCTTAATCGCAAATACGAATTCTGTGGGTGGCTTTGAAAAGCTAGCACCACGGGCGTCTCTTCAGGATGGGATGTTTGATTTCCTTATTGTGAAAAAGACGACGTTTGCGGAGTTCATTCAAGTTGGTGGGCTTGCCTTACGTGGGGAACATATTAATCATCCGAAGGTTATGTACATTCAAGCGAACCGGATTAAGGTAGAAGTACTGGACGGCAATGCTGAAATGAAGCTGAACCTAGACGGAGAACGAGGCGGTAGCTTACCGGCCGAGTTTGTGAACTTATATAGACATTTCCAAATGCTTACGCCTGTTGCACGCGATCAAAAGAAGCTTGAAAATGGAGAAACCGACCAATAAGTGGCCGGTTTCTTTTTTTATGCTTGTACATGATAACGTCCTCTTGGAACAACCAAAGGAGTAAGTGAGACAGGATCAGGGATTACTGTGCAATCTAATCCGTAAATTTCTTTCACGGCCTCACTTGTAATCACATCTGTTGGCGCCCCTTCAGCTATGAGCTGACCTTTTCTTAAGGCAAAAATATAATCTGCGTACCTAGCTGTTAAATTAATATCATGCAACACCATGACAATCGTCGTTCCATGCTTCTGATTCAGATCTGTAAGCAGATCTAGGATTTCCACTTGATACGTGATATCGAGGAATGTTGTTGGTTCATCAAGGAACAGGATATCGGTTTGCTGTGCTAAGGCCATGGCAATCCAAACACGCTGTCTTTGTCCACCTGAAAGCTCGTCAATACTTCGGTTTGCAAGTTCCGTAATATTCATCATTTCCATCGCATCTGCTACAGCCGCATAATCTTTCTTTGACCATGTACCAAGCAGGGTCTGGTGAGGATAGCGACCGCGTCCAACTAAATCAGTAACAGTGATTCCCTCTGGAACAGTAGGTGATTGCGGCAGCATACCAATCACTCGTGCAAATTGTTTAGGAGAAAACGTGGCAACAGATTTCCCATCAAGTGTTACCATTCCATCTGCAGGCTTAAGCAAGCGAGCCATCGTCTTTAGTAAGGTAGACTTCCCACAGGCATTCGCCCCAATAATGACATTGATTTTACCATGCGGAATGGACACGTTAATCTCATTTAAGATGATCTTCTCATCATAACCCGCACTGATTTGTTCCGCTTGCAATGTATGAGTAGGTTTCATTATAAACTTCCCTTTCGGTTCATCCGGATAAGTAAGTAAATTAAATATGGAGCACCAAGTAACCCAGTAATAATGCCAACAGGGAAACGGACTTCAAAGGCAAATTGACCAATTAAGTCAGCTGCAAGAACGAGGTTTAATCCAACTAAACCAGCAGGCAGGACATTGGAGTAGCCTTGCCCGACCAGACGTTTTGCAATGGGACCTGAGAGAAACGCAACAAATGCGATCGGTCCGGTTGTTGCAGTAGCGACAGCAATCATCGCAACAGAACTTAAGATGAGCAGCATTCTCGTTTGGTTTGTGTTTAGTCCAAGTGAGGTAGCTGACTGTTCGCCAAGTTCTAGCAAGCTTAACTGACTACCAAGAAGGATGACGATTGGTGCGCAAATCACAACGGTAATCATTAATGGAGTGATCGCTTGAAGCTGTGCTCCGTTCAAGCTGCCACTTAACCAACGAAGAGCTGTTGCTAGATCCTGCTGAGCTCCTATAAGTAGAAGATAAGAGATCACTGCACTAAGCATGGCTTGAATGCCGATTCCAACTAAAATGAGTCGACCAACTGAAAAGGACTTTCCCTTTGCCAAAACATAAATGATTACAACAGTTGCGAGACCTGCCAGGACCGAGGCAATAGAGATCGTTGTATTACTTGTTCGGAATATTAGGATGCAGATAAGTGCAGCGACACTTGAACCAGCTGTAATGCCAAGAATATCCGGATTTGCGAGTGGATTCCGTAGCATCGTTTGAAATGTATTCCCGGCAATACCAAAGGCAATCCCAGCAAAAAGTCCTGCCAGCATTCGCGGAAGACGAATGGTATTAACTGCAAAGGTAGCACCATCGACTGGTTCGCCCATTAACACACGAATAACGTCACTGGCTGGATAAATGGTATTCCCTATCATCAGCATTGCAATGCAAAGGACACATGCAAGTAAGATCAATAGACTATTAACAAGAATCCAGCGCCTAAGCCGGTTACGACGGCCGCTTTTGATTTGAGTGATTGTATGTTCTCTCATAATGATCGCACTTTCATTCGAGTGGCAAGATAGATAAGGATTGGAGCGCCTAAGAAGGCTGTTAATACTCCCGCCTCAAGTTCTCCAGGACTTCCAAGCAATCTTCCGCACACATCGGATATAGTTAAGATGCCTGCCCCTGATAAGGCGGACATTGGAATAATAAAACGTAGATCCGCACCAAGCGTTAATCTCATTAGATGCGTGGCTAGTAACCCCACAAAACCAATTGGGCCAGCAAGTGCTGTAGCAGCCCCGCATAGAATTACACCGGCAAAGGCAGCAACCAATCTTAGTACGCCCGTCCGCACGCCCTGACTTGTCGCAACTTCATCTCCAAGTGCCAGTGCATTCAATGCAGGCGCCGTAATGATGGCAAGGATGACTCCAACAAGTAAAAAAGGGATAAAAAGTGTAGTGGAACTCCAACTTGCCGAACCTAAGCTACCAACCTGCCAAAAACGGAATTGATCCATTACATCTGAGCGAGGCAGCATAATGGCACTCACTAAAGAGGAGAGGGCAGCACTTGTCGCTGCACCCGCAAGAACAAGCTTAAGAGGTGTCGGTCCTGATCGTCCCATAGACCCAACCCCATACACAAAAACGGCCGTGAGCATCGCACCTGTAATGGCTAGCCAAATATACTCACCAGCTGTACTAATATTTAAAAAGGCAAGACCAGCGACCACAAAAAGGGACGCACCCGTATTAACACCTAAAATACTCGGATCTGCAATTGGATTACGAGTAACAGCTTGCATTAAAGCACCCGATACGCCAAGAGCAGCCCCACAGAACAAGCTAAAAATGGTCCGTGGAATACGCTCGCGAACAACACTTGCCCCGTACGATTCATATTCTGGTTGAAACAACCCTGCAAACAATTCCTCCCTTGTGACAACCCTTGAACCAAAGACAAGAGAGGCGATCATACAGGCAAAAAGAAGGGCAAAAGAAAGAAGGAGCACCTTCCAAAAATGCTTTGGAAGATGCACATTTGATTTCGTATGTGTACTCACAAAATTAGTCCTCGTTTTTTTGAATCGCTTCATCAATGAGGTCAACGTACTGATCAATTGTATAAGAGATAGAAAGCGGGTTCGGAGTACCAGCAGCAGCTAAGTCAGAGTTGCCATCAATAAAGACAACTGCACCGTTCTCAATGGCTGGGATTTGCCCTAAACGAGAATCATTTTGAAGAGCTTCAAGCAATGCATCGTCTCCGTATCCAACAATCACATCCGCTTCATTTAACGCATCAGCATTCTCGGCACTTAAATTAAGAGAGTAAGCCGTATCGTCTTCAATCATTTCGGATACATTCTCAGGGAAAACTAAGCCTAACTCTTGTAAGAAGGATACGCGTGTATCAACAGGCGTGTACAAATGAAGCTGTGATAAATCATTTGCAGAGAAGTTCACCCATAAAACATTTTTCCCTTCAATCTCAGGATGGTCTGCTACAGTCTCATCAATTAATGCTTCTGTATCTTCAACAAGCTGTTCACCCTCAGCTTCCATTCCCATACCCATTGCATTATATGTGATCTGTTCACGCCAAGTTGTTGTCCAAGGAGAAGTTGGGTAAGCAACTACAGGTGCAATTTGAGTCAGTAAATCATAATCCTCTTGAGAGATACCAGAGTAAGCAGCTAGAATGACATCTGGATTGGAATCAGCAATCGCTTCAAAATCAAGACCATCCGTATCCTGATACACATTTGGATCTGATTCTCCAAGCTCTTCTACTTTTTCTGCTGTCCAAGGAAGCATTCCTTTGTCATCAACAATTCCAAAGTTAGCTGCAGAAAATCCAACGGGTACCGTATCAAGAGCGAGTGCAATATCCTGGTTACCCCATTGAATCGTAGCCACTCGTTCAGGCTTCTCATCTAAAACGGTTTCACCAAAAGCATGCTCAATTGTAATAGGGTAGTCAGCACTTGTTTCGTCCGAAGCTGTTTGAGTATTCGTCGATTCTGATTTTTCTTCTTCACTTCCTGTTGTCTCAGAAGACTCACTTCCGCACCCTGCTAAAGCAACCATTAATGCAGCCGAACCAATTAACCACTTGAATTTCATAAATAACCCCTACCTATCTATTTATTTAGTATGTATCCAATAACAATAATCATTCTCAATTAGTGTATAGGTAAATGAGAGCGTTTGTCAATTAAATTTTGGTTTTATTATGACAATTTTAGAGGGGGGTAACAACATAAATAAAAACGAAGCGATCAATTTACATGGTCGCTTCGTTTTTATTTTATGTGTGTTTATTTTTAGCTTATTCATTATGCATCTTAATTCTTGTTACAGAATGTTGAGTAGGAGGTAAAGATTCCTCCTCTTATAATCGAATATTAACATCGAACTTTTCTTGGATAACGTGGTTTAATTTATTTCTTTCTTCTAAAGGAAAATCTTTGGGGAACTTTGGGAACATCACTGTTTTTTCAAAACCATTTGTGTACATATAAACGTACAATTCATCTGTATCCACAATCGCAAACTCAGACCAGTTATATTGCTTATCATTAATCTTTATCAACTCTTCATTGTATGTAAAAGTACATTTCCCTACAAAATCCTTATATATGTGTTTTTTATAAGAGGTTCTTTTCTTTGTTTTCACAAGAAATTCATTAATAAGTATATAACCAAGACCCACTACAGTAACGACTACAATATTGGTGAACAAAAGATATAAATAAACGCTAGGTACCAGCAGACTTAACAAAATAGTGAAGACTGTATAACCACCCGCAAGTAGGATAGAGAATACTAAACCAATGAGTTTACGTTTCTTATAATGTGGATGGTGCCTTACGAGATTCTCCACCCATCTTTCAAACGCTTCGTCATCTAAATCATAAGTAAAAATTCCTTTTCTCTCCTAATTTTCTAATGATTACAGTGTAACATGAATCAGTAGATTGAGATTGTTTAGAATGATGATAGAGTAAGCCTTTAAGTTAGTAACATGATTAGAGATGTTAACGCCTATTAGAGTAAATCAAGATACCGTGTTTAAACGAGTTGAATGAATTTAGCTTATTAGTAGTTTCACTTTTTAGTACCATTTTACTCTTTTACAGTGTTTCAATGATTGTTGTTAAACTATACAGAAAAACAATCTTATGATTAAATTGAAACCTTATGCCATTCGTTTTGGGTATGGTAATGTTGATTTAATATAGTTAAAAGCAGATCAAGAATTTTATACACACACATGGAGGTCAATTATGGATACGACTATTTTAATCGCTATTATCTTTGTAACATTTTGTATTATGGCCATCTTTAAATTAACAAACAACTTAAAGAAAACAAGTGAGAAAAATGAAAAACTTGTTATTAAAGCGCAAAAAGAACGACAGATGCAAACAGAATTGCTGGAAACCTTGTTGGAAAAGCAGGAGGAATTAACTGCAAAAATTGAGAAGTTAAAGAGTGAAAGAAAGTAGGATTGTATGGAGACACTTAAAATTTTTATATTTCTGCTACTCATTATTGCCATTATCGTATTGCTTTGTGTGAAGGTACCTTCACACATCAGAAATAGTAAGATCATGTATGAAACTAATAAGAGAATAGGCGAACACAATGTATTGGCACGAAAAACGGAAATGCGAAAAACAATGCTTATTAAAAAAACACTTAAATCTCAAAATAGCGCTTTAGATACACTAAGGGAAGATTCGATTTAATCAATTTATACGTGCACTCTAAGAAAAACAAAATAAAAAGACAAGAACGTTTAAAATCTTGTCTTTTTATTTTATATTATTAGATTAGCAAATTGTGGATTAGCTTCATAAAACCAAATTACGCTGTTATCGCAATTTGGCTCATTATATACATCAATGTACAAATTTATCAAAGAGTAGTTTTTTTGACTGGCCCGTTAGCTGAAGATGAATTTATCCTTCTACACCATTTTGGGGATTCCATGTCCCCTGTAACTTCCTAATATAAAGAATTTGTCCGGTATGGTATGTTGTATGAATAGTAAGATGGGCAAGGTCAGATGCTTTGTCATCGAGTGTTTGGGCATCTGCATCTTCTACAACGTTCTTCCATTCAGACATAATAGTAGTGATCCTCTTTACAATCTCATTCCAATTCAAGCCTTCTGAGTTTATAAACGTATTGGTATCATCAAATTTTTCGTTTGGTATGTTTTTAAACCTGTTTAAGTAACGTTGATTATAGAATATAAGGTGATTAACTATTTCAGAAATGGAATTGGATGTTTCACTTGGTTTCCAATTAGCTTGCTCTTCGGTAAGTCCATCAATTGAGTTAAGTAACGAGACAAACCAAGTATTTTCACGACATGAATGAATTTGTGCTAAAAACACATCTTTCACATTCATATTCTTACCTCCTTTTTTATAAAGCAATACTCTAATATGAGCTTAATTGTAGACTCTATACACAAATAGTATTGAACCCTGCTAACTTCTCCATTCTTCCATAGTAGAAACAATTTTTAACACATCCTCAGGCGCCAATGACGTGGACTGAGCTTTAAATACCTGAGAATCTTTTTGCCAGTACAGTTCAGTTAATGTACCTTCTTCTTGATCTTGGTTAATAAAAACCGTTCCTAATTCGTCTGGAGCTGGTAAAGTAATTTCCTCAAGTAAATCCACCACTTCTTTTGCGAGAGGTTCAGCCTCTTTAATTTGATCTCCACTTGCTATCGAGCGTAGTTCCCAAATTCCTTCATTCCATGCGACACCACTGTGCCCTGTTCCTGCTTGAACTTGACCCGTAATGTCATAACCTAAGTCAACCTTTTCTGTTTCACTTTCAAAGGTTAAATAACCGTCTAGTTCAGATTGTATATGATCAATAGCTGCTTCTTGGTTCTCAAATGTGCTAGAACTAAAAAGGAAAAAGGGATCCTCATCCGACAGAGCTTCATTGTTTATTGATGTTGGCTCATCTAAAGAAAACAATTCAACTTCATACGAGGTATTAGTAGAATTGGTTGTTGCTGTTAGGTGGTGTTCCTCTGATAAATCCAACGATGCTGGTGCCCAAATAGGTATATTTGTATCTAGTTGTTTTACGGTTTCTTGTAATACCTCTTCTTCCGTCAGAGAAGTATTTTCTTCCTCTAATTCCGCTGAATTAGAAGCCTCACCAGAATCGTTATCTCTCGATGCAGAACGTTCATCGCTGGGAGTATTGCAAGCAGATAAAATGGATAGAGAGGCAATAGACATAAAAGAGAATGCTTTTAATTTTCTCATCAGATAACTCCTTTTTCAGTTTCGTCTTGTTGTATCATGTTCTATCTTCGAACATAAGCTAACCGATTATAAAATCCCCCACTCAACTAATTCAAATAAACAACAACCCCAATAATAACCAAACAAACAACCAAAATACTTACATCTTTAGGCCAATCCTCACGCCACCTCTTAGCATCAACAGAAGAAGAGACGTTTTGGATCGATAGCAGCTTCTGATAAAGGAAGTGATAATAAAGAAGAAAAACAAGCCAGAGAAAAAAGTAAAAGCTGAATGTACTCCAATAAATAAAGTAGTAGTCAGTGAATAAAAACATGATAGCGAGTGCAACAAAGGCAATTATTAAGCTAAACGACGTATCTCGTAGTCGTTTAACAACTACCCGATTCCAGCTATCTTTTTGATGTTCGTTGTTCCACCTGAGTATAACGAAAAATGGGATGAGAGTGAGCACGATCGTTAGGCTTACAAAGACAATTGCAAAAAGGTCCGTTAATGGAAAGCGTATGATCTGTATAGACGTGATACATGGAAAGACATATAGAAGATGAAGCTTACTTTGTTCATCGTAATAAGGAATCGGATCATTCTTACTCATATCCATCACTTCCTCTCATTTAAAAGATCCAATAAAACATGACAAAAATAAAAATGACATATGCACAACCTGCAGTAGTGAGTTGCCTATAAAATGTTTTCTTATCATGTTTATCTTTAATCGCAGAAGCATTTTGTACGATTAATAGTCGCTTATACACAATACGACTGACGATGCCAAAGAAAATCCAGAAGCCAACTGTAAGGAGGCCAGCGACAAGCCGATTTAAGGTTAGTTCGACCGTTTCATGTAATAAGCCAATGAAGATGGATGTGAAAAGTAACGCGGCCATTGTAAATGCAACTTCAGACGCTTCTTTTGTAGCCAGACGTCTACGCTGCTCCTGACTTTTGCGAGCATGCCAAATGGAAAGCAGGGGGATCAAACCTGTTATGATACCGATGATTGTGTAAATAAGTACATCAGGTCGGTTTCTTTCTAAAATAAATCCATTGTTCATAAAAACAGCTATACCTATGATAAGGAAAGTAGACCAATGCTGTCTTTCTCGAGCTTTTTTTCGATTTTCTTTTCTCTGCTCCTTGTTCGGCCACATCCAATCAACTCCTTAAAATTCCAATACCTTCAAACGGAAAGAGTTAAATACAAATTTATAGTTGAAAATAATTCTCATTCTCATTAGAATGAAGGTAGCAAGAATGTGAAGGAGAGGGTGAGTCGATGTCTAAAATCGTATTAGTTTTTGCAAGTATGTCTGGTAATACAGAGGATATCGCTGATTTAATAACAGGAAAATTACGTGAACGAGGATTTGTTGTTGATCAAGAGGAAATGGAGGAGTATGATCCGACCAATCTAACTGAATATGATGGTATCATCATTGGTTCTTATACATGGGGAGACGGAGACTTACCGTATGAGGCAGATGACTTTTACGCAGCAATGGATGATGTGGACTTAACGGGTAAACAAGCTGCTGTGTTTGGTTCTGGCGATACGGTCTACCCAGAATTTTGTGAAGCCGTACATACATTTGAAAAGAAGTTAGTTGAACGAGGAGCTGCTCTTACTACTGAAGGATTGAAGATCGAGTTCACACCTGAGACAGAGGAAGATTTTCAGGCGTGCGACAGGTTTGTAGAAGAGTTTATCAAAAAGATGATGATTCACGCTTAATCTTTAGTTGACGAACCTGTGACTGTCGGGTAATATGCAAGTAACTACTTGCATTTCTTTAAAGGATGGACAGATATGTCAGCAAAGGATAAGACAAAGAAGCGAATTCTCAGTGCTGCACTCGAGCTGTTAAAGGAGCATGGCTACCAGGGAACAACCACTCGTTTAATTGCTGAAAAGGCAGGGTGCAATGAGGTTACGCTTTTTAGACACTTTGGAAATAAGCAAACAATCCTTGAAAAAGTCGTAGAAGGTCAAAGATTTGGTCCTGACTTAAAAGGAGTCATTGATCAGTCAATCGAATGGGATCTTGAGTCTGATCTTTATAAAATTGCGAAGGGCTATCTTGATTTTATGCGAAGTATAGAGGATTTTGTAATGCTGGGGTTTAAGGAATTTTATAAGATTGAAGAATTAAACGATGAGATTTCACGAGGTCCCATTGAGTTTAAACGTTACTTAACTCAATACTTTGAAAAGATGAAGGATCGAGAGCTTATTATCTCAATCGATTGCGAACAATTGGCCCTTCAATTTATCTGGATGAACTTTGGTTATTTTATCTCCAAAGCCAGATTTGGGGATATAGTGACGGCTTTGCCTGATGAGACATTTCTAAAAGGAAGTGTTCAGCTTTTTGTAAGAGGTATCTCACCTTAAAAGCATTCAAATGAATGCTTTTTCTTAAGAAAATAAATGCAAGTAAGTACTTACATTAATAGTTAGGATTGGGGAAACAGAATGAATACGTTTAAACAGTTACTTAAGCTTCCACAAACAAAAGCAGGAATTGTCACGGCATTGGTGTTCCAGCTTGTATTCTTTTTTGTCTGGTTAACAGCGTACGACGGGGTACAAGAGAGAATCACAGAGCTTAACGTAGCGCTTATTAATGAAGATGAACAAACAGGACAAATGGTGGCTGAACAGATTAAACAAAACTTACCGCTTACCATTGATACTTCCATGTCAGCGGACGAGGCAACAGAGGCTCTAAACAATCGTGAGATACAAATGATTGTCCATATTCCAGACAATTTCACAGACGTGTTGAGATCAGATGAGAAAGCCGAAATCACTTATTCTATTAACCAAGCATCTGCTACGGTTGGAAAACAGGCACTCGAGCAGATCGCGACGAAGTTTACAACAACGGTGAACGAGCAAGTAGCGAAACAACAGCTTGTCATGGGTGGAGAGCAACTGACCACACAGCTTGAAGAAAGCGGGTTACCGGAGCAAGCAGTTGCAGCAATTGGAGAGGAACTAACAACAGCATTAGAAACAGTTGATGTTGCTCCAATTCAAGCAAACATAAACAAGATTAACGATACAGAAGGCTTTGCAGCTACGATGATTCCGATGATGTTAGTCCTTGCTTCATTTGTAGGGTCAATGACGATGAACATGCAGATTCAGATTGCCGATATCACGCTTAACCGTCAAGGCTTTAGAAAATGGAGTGTGTTCTGGTCGCGTCAACTATTAAATGTACTTGTAAGTGCAGGTCTTGCTTTCTTAACGTACGGACTGATTGCGTTGTTTGATATTCAAGTCACTCTTCCATTCTGGACGGTGTGGTTCTATCAATTCTTAGTCTTCTTATCTTTCTTAATCGTTTCGCAGGTATTCTTAATCTTATTCGGACCATCTGGAATGATGGGGAATATCGTTCTACTTTCGATGCAACTGGTCACATCAGGCGTTATTGTGCCGATTGCGATGCTTTCAACTTTCTATCAAACCGTATCTAGTATTTTACCTGCAACATATGCAGCCGATGGATATTTTACCGTTATCTTTGGAGGCACGGGTGTAACACAGGAGTTTATGCCTTTAATACTAATTATGGCAGTGGCTCTTGCGATTTGTATGGCTAGAATTGCTTTGAAAAAACAAGCGCCAGTCGCTGTAGCAAAATAACGTATAGATCTAAAGAAAACCGGATGTGAAGTCATCCGGTTTTTTGTGAAGCATTTTTATCGAGTTCGATTAAACTTGACGTGGGGTACGGCGGATAAACAATTTCTTCAAAAGTATAACCAAACATAGAATTGAAACAAGAATTAATGTAATCGTTGCTCCAGGTGGAGTGCTGTACGTATACGAAGTAATTAATCCACTAGTCATCGCAATTAACGCAATTGGTATTCCAATTATAATGGTAGTGGCAAAACGCTTGCCAATACGCATAGAGATCGCTGCAGGTAATAGTAGAATAGCTGATACGAGTAGGGCACCTACAATGGGCATAATGATCGCGATTGTTACCCCAGTCAGGATATTAAACAAAATAGACATCGTCTTGATTGGTAATCCCGAGGTGAAGGCTGTTTCTTCATCAAACACCATGACATACATTGCCTTCCGAAACACTACATACAAGCAAATAATCAAGCCTGCAAGAATGTAAAGCACTGACACTTGCTCTGCACTAATCGTTACGATGGATCCAAAAAGAAATTGGTTAATTGAAATCGTTGTACTTCCTTGATGAAAACTCATCATAAATAAGGCAAGTGCCATTCCAGTAGACATTAAGATTGCGATGGATACTTCAGAATAGGTTCGATAAACCATTCGAAGGAGCTCGAGTAGAACCGCAACAACGACTACAACTAGCAAGTTTGTCCAGGTAGGGTTTACACTCAATAGAAACCCTAAAGCAACACCAGCTAAGGAAACGTGAGAGAGGGTATCAGCCATAAGAGATTGCCTTCGTAAAATAAGGAAGAGGCCGAGTAATGGAGCAATGAGTGAAATTAGGAATGCGGCTTGGAAAGCTCTTTGCATGAATCCATAGAGAAACATCTCCATGGCATTCCCTCCTTCCGAACTAACTCTATGTGCTTATTGCAATATTTACGTAGCTCATCATGATCATGAGATACCATTAGAATACCTTTACCATGCTTTTCACAGTTATGCTTTAATAGTTTGTAGAACTCTTCACGTGATCTTGCGTCCATCCCCGTCGTAGGTTCATCAAGAATGAAGAGATCAGGGTCTGTAGCGAACACACGAGCAATGGAAATGCGTTGTTTTTGACCACCTGAGAGTTCTCCTACTTTTTTGTTGCGCATGTCCCACATGCCGACAGATTCAAGAGAGCGTCTCACTTGCTCTCTGTCTGTTTGATCTAAACGTTTAAACCATTTTCCTCGTTGATAGCGCCCTGACTGTACAAGCTCTATAACAGTACTTGGAAACCCAACATTAAAAGATGCGACTTGCTGAGGAACGTAGCCGACAATTAATCGCTTTCCTTCACGATTTTTAGTAGCTAGCTTCACGTTGCCTACCGTTGGTTTTAATAAGCCTAAAATGCTTCGTATCAACGTTGTTTTGGCTGCACCATTTTCCCCTGTTAACATCACAAAATCTCCGGGATTAAGTTCAAATGATATATTTGTAAGTACGGGATCGTGCTCATAGTGATATGCTAAATCTTCTACTTTTACGTAGGACATCATAAAACCTACCTTTCTTCATAACAAGGTAATAAGCTTGGCTTACTACCTTACAATCTAAGATAGTCTAGCCAAGCTTATTTTTTTCTTCTTATTAATTAACACTTAACTGCAATGACTCCAGGTTCTCACGCATGGCAGCGATGTAACTCAGCTCTTTTTCTTTTAATTCATCAGTTAGTACTTCTAGATCATAAAGTGGAGCTGTTTCTGTATTTGTTTCAGTTGCTACAGTTTGAGCAATTGAAGAGTTTGCTCCTTGCTGGAAGTAAATAACCGGTACATCATTCTCTTTTACAAGCTCGCCAATTTCAGCAATACGAGAAGGACTTGGTTCAACCTCAGTAGAAAGTCCACCGACAGCAATTTGCTCTAAATTATAACGGTTTGCTAAGTAACCAAAAGCTTGGTGTTGCACAACAAACGTGCGGTTCTCAGCATCCGCTAGAGTAGACTGGTAATCCTCATCCAACGATTTAAGCTCGTTTATGAAGGTTTCTGCATTTTCTTCATACGTTTCTTTTCCATCAGGATCTGCTTCAATTAATGCATCACGAATGATGACTACTTGATCTTGTGCAAGGACAGGGTCAAGCCAAATGTGAGGATCAGCATTTTCATGATCATCAATAAAGATTGAAATAGGTGCTGATTCAGCATATACTTCGTGGTCATCGTTGTAGAGTTCAGCCTTCAATTCAAAACTTTCACCTGTTGTTTTATACTCAAAACGATTAGATTCTTGTCCTGATACAGCTTCCCACTCTTGATTTTCGTCTGCTCTCATAAACCAGTGCCAGTGATCAAAATCAACATCTTCTTCGGTTTCAGCAACAAGTGATACGACATCACCTGTATGGTAATGGTCAGCTACCCCAGTAACGGTAATTGCTGCTTCACCGTTTCCATGATCATGCTCTCCGTGCTCATGATCATCACCGTGCTCGTGGTCACTATGCTCATGATTATCAACAACAATTTCTACTGCGTCTGACTCAGCATATATTTCGTGATCATTATCATAGAGAATTGCTTGAACTTCAAAACTTTCCTCAGGAACTTCCATGCTTAAGGTATCTGTGCTTTGTCCAGAGATTGGTTGCCATTCAGCGTTTTCATCTGTACGCTGATACCAATGCCAGTGGTCATAATCTACGTCTTCTCCAAGCTCGGCTGTAAGCTCAAGATCTCCACCTGTATGGTAATGATCAGAAACTCCATGGATATGAAGGTCATCCGAATGTCCGTGCTCATGATTATCGTGTTCGTGTTCGCTGTGGTCATGAGCATGCCCAAAGCCTTCTACTCCATCTGCAGCTCGTGCAATTACTAAGCTATCATTTTCAATACTATTAAATAAACTTTCCACCCAAAATTCCATTTCTTCACTACTATATACAAATACATCAGCTTCACTTACAGTAGCTACATCTTGAGCACTAGGCTCGAAATGATGAGCATCTTGTCCTTCAGATACGAGTAATTTGACTTCCGCACGCTCACCGGCTATTTCTTTAGTGAATTCATACATTGGTAGGAAGGAGGTCACTACAGAAAGATCACCTGTTTCATTATCCGATGATTCCTGTTGATCGCCGTTTTGTGCCTGACAGCCAAACAAAAAGGCTGTTACAGAACCTGTAACAGCCATTGTTTTAAGCCAGTTTCGATTCATCACTTTCACTCCTTTAATTTATGTTGATAATGGAAAAAGGGATTGAAAAAGTGCTAGCTTTTCCTCTCCCTTTTTTTTTTAATGAGCTAATAAGTCTCTAACAATACCATCGCCATCTAATTCAGAAGGATAGTATGTTGGCCAATGTGTGACTTCGTTTAATAATTCTTCACGATCATCACCCCAGTATAGATGGAAGTGATGAGAGTCAGTAGGGAAAATAATGTGATCACTGAATTGAATGTACTGAGGTAGATCTTCTGATGCTTCAGCATCTGCTAATTTATAAATAAAGCGAACCCCTCGATTTCCTTTTTCATAGGTAAGAATTTCATACCCATCATATATATAATCGCCTGATGCTTCTTCACCATTTTGATAGAATGTAACATTCCCATCATTAATCACAATGCGTTCTACATCGGTTTCATAACCTACAGAATAGTAGTCTTTATATTCCTCAGCTGTCATGTCTCCATGGTCTGCTTTATGTTCGAATACTTCATCAAGTTCTCCGCTCTCAAGGTAAGGATAAACTGATTGCCAATCACCTTCCCAGTCAGATAATTCACGGTCCTTAACCTGATCATCTTCAAAGTATCCTTGATAGATTTGCTTGCTATCTTCATCGTGACCATGATGATCATCAATTTCAATAACCACAGGCTCAGATTCTGCAAATACTTCATGGTCATTATCATAAAGAGTTGCTTTTATATGTAACCCATCAGTAGTGGCTTCTTCAGAGAATGTATCTCCCTCTTGACCGGAAGCAGCTTCCCATTCAGCTTGCTCATCTTCTTTTGTGTACCAGTGCCAATGATCGTAATCAACATCTTCACTTAACGCAGCAGTTAATTCGATTTGATCACCTGTGTGATAATGGTGAGCTAATCCTTCAATTTCAATATCTGCAGAATCAACTGTTTCAGATTCTTCTGAGGCCGTATTATTATCAGCTTCTGTCGACGATGTAGTTGATTCACTTTCAGAACCGCAAGCAACAAGCGCCACTTGTAAAGCTAGTACGAATGATAATAAAGACAATTTCTTCAAATAATATCTCCCCTTATACTTATTAATCGTAATAATTACGATCGTAATCATTACGTTTTAAAGAATATAGAGATTTTCCCATATTGTCAAGAGAGTATTTTAAAATTTGTTGTACTCACCTTCTAAAACAATATTGACGTTAAGAAAAATAATAGCTATTATTAGTCCTAAATCGATAAATCGTAATTATTACGATTAAAGCAGATGAGGAAAGTGAGTGAATGATGTGAAGTGGGCCATCATTGGGGGAGGAGTGCAGGGTTGTACGCTGTTTAACTACCTCATTAAAAAGAAAAAAGCATCAGCTGAGGATATATGTGTGATAGATCCTCATAGTGATCCGATGGAGCTTTGGCGACAATATACAAGCCGAATTGGTATGTCTTACTTACGTTCACCTGTATCTCATCATATTGATGTGTTTAATGCATCTCTTGAACAGTTTGTCGAAAGTCATGCGGATAATAGGGAGTCAGCCTTTAGTCAGCCACATGACCGACCCTCACTATCGCTTTTTAACCAGCACACCCAAAAAACGTTGCAAGATACTCAAATTATGAAGTCTTGGATAAAAGGACGGCTTATTTCATTAGAAAAACTAACCGATAGCTGGCAGCTTGTCGTAGACATGACTCAATCGCAACAAATGTTCAAAGCAACTAACGTCGTTTTAGCTATTGGGAATTCAGAAAAACCAAACTGGCCAGAATGGGCAAGAACTGAACAAAAGGCAGGCAAAGATATTTCTCATGTCTTTGATCATTCATTCAAAGTGGAGAACAAAAAGGGACCAATCTTAATTTGTGGGGGTGGACTTACTGGTGCTCATTTAGCTTTAAAATACGCGGATGCTTCGCAAGGGCATGTCACACTAGCAACAAGACAGCCTTTAAAAGTCAGCGACTTTGAGACCGATTTAAGCTGGCTTAGTGAAGAAAAGGATCAAATATATCAACGGATACATTGTTATGAAAAACGAAGAAATGTTATAAGCTCTGCAAAGGAAAAAGGATCAATTACAGCCGAATTTAAGAAGAGTCTATATCATAGTGTTGCTTCCGGAGCATTATCGATTACGCATACAAATTCGTTTCGTGAATTATGTGCCAAAGCAAAAACTGTGATTCTTGCAACGGGCTTTCAATCCAACCCATTAGGAACAGAGTGTGCGTCCACATTCTTAAAAGAGAAAGTACCGTTAAGTGAATGTGGGTATCCCATACTAGACAAAAAGCTTCAATGGTTGCCTAACTTGTACTGTATAGGAGGGCTGGCAGAGCTTGAATTAGGGCCAATGTCTAGAAACATTGCAGGAGCAAAAAGGGGATCAGAACGAATTGTTAAGAGTCTTTAGTAGGAGTTGAAATTGATGGATTTAGAGGCATGTCACCAGCTATTACGAAACAATAAAATTAAGTCAACCGATCAACGTAAAGAGATTCTGTGCTATATCGCTGCACAAGCTCATATTCATCCTACTGCACAACAAATTCATGAAGCAATTGTACGTAAATACACCTCAACGAGTCTTGGCAACGTCTATCATAATCTATCTTTGTTTGAGGAAAAAAAAGTCGTTCGAAAAATAGTTAGTGGAGATGCGGCCTCACCCTCTAGGTATGAAATTGTCGAAGATCATTCTCATCTACATATTGTGTGTACAGAGTGTGGCAGCATTGAAGATGTATATAGTTTACGTTTTTCAGAAAAAATGAAACACCTTATTTTCCAAGAAACAAGATATCAATTGCATGAATTTCAATCAAACCTTTCTGGGATTTGCTCGAACTGTATTGAGAAGACTGATTAATCATACGGCATAGAATTGTTGGGGAGAAAGCGAAACAAAGGTCATGTTAAAACGAACACTTGACTTTAAATAAACGTTTACTATACTCTTAAATCGTAAGTATTACGATTTAAGAAAGGAGTATCAATGAAAAGTTTGTATGTTAGTAGTTTAAGCGTTATCATTTTAGCTTCGTTATTAGGAGGTTGTCAGTCAAGTGATTCTGTTGAGAGTACAAATGACAATCAGGAACAGGTTAACAACGAGGATCAGGAAGAATCCATTCCTGGAACACTTACTGTAGTTGGTTTAGCTGACCATTATCATACAGGTGACACTGTAGAATTAACTGCTACTACAGAAGGGGATCTGGATTCTAACCATTGGCACTGGTACACACTACCTCCAGGTGGAGACGCTACTAATGAGGAAGCATGGGAAGATGTACTAGATAACAGTACCAATACGTATTCTAGTACGGCAGAAGAAGATGGGCAGCAGGTTTTAGTTCGTTTACTTGATGAAGAAGAAAATGTTGTATCTGAAAGTCAGCCTCTGACTATTGCAATTGACGATCACCATGGTCATGACGATGTAACTAAACGAATTTATGAAGGATTCTTTTATTATGATGAAGTAGAAGATAGAGAACTATCTGATTATGCGGGAGATTGGCAGTCAGTCTATCCATACCTTATAGAGGGTGATCTAGACGAAGTCATGGAAGTAAGAGCAGAAAAAAGTGATGAACGAAACAAAGAAGAAATGATCGAGCATTATACTTCTGCATATGAAACGGATGTAGATAGAGTGGTTATAACTAATGACTCATTTACGTTCCATTACAATGATGGCAAAGAAGTAACGGCTGAATATGCTTCAGATGGCTATGAAATTTTAGAACGTGATGCCGGAAACAGACAAGTTCGATTTGTATATAAGCGCCAAGATGATACAGATGAAATGCCTACGTATATGATATTTAGCGACCATAATATTAATCCTACTCCTGCGCATCACTTTCACTTGTACTTCGGAGAGGACCGCGATGCACTTTTAGCTGAACGTTCCCATTTCCCAACCTACTATCCTTCTAGCTTAGATGCTGCAGGAGTTGTTAGAGATATGCTAGCTCATTAATGATTTATATCTCTTGAAAAACGACGATGATCATCGTCGTTTTTTTGTATGTTTACGTCTGTGA
This sequence comes from Alkalihalobacillus sp. FSL W8-0930, assembly GCA_037965595.1. Lineage (NCBI taxonomy): Bacteria > Bacillati > Bacillota > Bacilli > Caryophanales > Bacillaceae > Alkalihalobacillus > Alkalihalobacillus sp. FSL W8-0930. The sequence continues at coordinate 983,746 of CP150183.1, forward strand.
GAAAAAAGTTCGATTAATATAAAATCTCGATTCAGTAAAAACTCCCTGTGTTTTTCAAATTAAATCGAGTATACTTACATCACTAAAACGTAATTATTACGATTTGAGGGAAGGGAAGACATTTGTCAAATAGAGTTGAAGTAAAAAATTATTTAGAGCAACACGTACAGAACCACAAGAGATATCATCTTGTAGTGAATCACTCTCTACACTTTATGGATAGTGAATTTATTATTCGTGAAATGATTGATGCAAGTGAGGATGAGATTGATGTACTGTATGAAATATTTGAGCAAATGGAACCTAATGAAGAACACATACATCAGTACTTAGAATATATGGCTAAGCTTTATATCAGGATGAATCAATAACAAGTTGTTTAGATTGTTGGAGGGATAAATAGTGAGTCAGTATAAGAGGTTAATTATTGTTGGTGCCGGACCAGCAGGTATTGGGCTGGGTATTTTGTTAGAAAAGTTGAACTTTCACTCGTACACCATTTTAGAGGCTGACCAAATTGGATCATCCTTTTTAAATTGGCCAAAAGAAATGAAGCTTATCACACCTTCATTTACAGGCCAGGGATTTGGTGCGCTTGATTTAAATGCTATTACGCCAGGTACTTCACCAGCATATTCTTTTAGAAAAGAGCATTTGTCAGGATTAGAGTATGGTGAGTACTTAAGATTACTAGCGGATCATTTTGAAGTAAATGTTGAAGAGGGGTATGCTGTCCTTCATGTTGAAAAAACGAATGGTCGCTTTACACTTGAAACGTCACAGGGGGATTGGACATGTGATGCGTTAATTTGGGCAACTGGAGAATTTCACTTCCCTAAAACAGATGGAATTCTAGGTTCTAGATACGGTGTCCCTAGTGGATTCATTCAATCCTATAAAGAGTTGGAGATTGGTCAACGTTACATAATCGGTGGTGGAGAAAGTGGAATGGATGCTGCTTATCATCTTGCATCCAACGGAAGCAAGGTAACGGTTCTTCTAGAAGGACATCTAAAGGATTTCGCTGCAGATCCAAGTAGAACGATATCTCCCTACACCTTTGAAAGAATTCAAAAGGAAGTAGCACAAGGACGGATTCAGTTTCTAGAGGGAGTGAAAGTAGAGGAAATTAGATTAGAGCAAGATGGATATTCGATTCACCTTCAAAATGGACAGACATTATCTTCTCAGATGCAACCGATCCTAGCAACTGGTTTTAAATCAGGTGTTGAACAAATTCAGGAATTTTTTGAGTGGAAGGAAAACGGTAAACCAAAGCTTAGTGAAGAGGCGGATGAATCTACCCTCATCAAAAACCTGTTTGTTGCTGGCCCAAGTGTTGAACACGATTCAGCTATCTTTTGTTTTATATATAAGTTTAGAGCAAGATATGCTGTAATGATTGAACACCTTTTGAATAAGTGGTCAATAAAAATAGACCAAAACGTGTTAAAAGATTACCGAGAGAATCAAATGATTGCTGATGATCTTTCCTGCTGCGAAGTAGATTGCGAATGCTAAACGAAGCTTCTCGAATGAACCAACGAGTTGTCCTTGTTGGACTTGAATCTGTTGGCAAAACAAGTCTATTTTCATTTTTAACAGAGCAACGCACAGGGGAAGAAGTGAATGCAAAAGGATCTACCGTCTATTTAAAGGAGCAAAAGCTTGATTCTTTTACGGTTGTAGATACTCCAGGTCTTCGGATGGATGACAGTGAAACATATCATGCAGTCAGGGAGGAAATTAATCGAGCCGATCATGTTCTCCTTACGATTAAGGGAACACATTTTCAGGAAGAGTTTGAATTCTTAAGGCCTCTCTTAGCAAAAGGTTCCTTTTGTTCAACGTTACTTGTCACATTTGTTGATCGCATGACAGAATCAACTAGGAATAAATTAAAGAACTATGTGATCAGACATAAGTTAAATGTCGTGTTTTTAAGTCCAACTGATAAAACGAAGCAGAGACGTCAACAGATTATTACATCAATAAAGGAAGGTAAAAGTCTTACTCTTGATGCCAGGAACAAACTAGCTAGTATTCACATTGATCCTACTCATCCTAAAAAAAATTGGTATGAGAATAGAATACTAGGCGTACCACTTGCTATACTGTCCATCTTTCTTATGTTTGGTCTACCAATATTTCTAGCTTACCATTTCTCTAGTGTAACTGAGGATCTTATTAAACAAGTAGTTATTAATCCAGTCATTGCTCTTTCAACAAACTGGCCGGAATTTTTGCAAATTTTGTTTGCGGGAGACTATGGACTTTTTACTTTAGGTCTGTATTCATTTATTTGGGCTTTTCCTGTAGTGCTATTTATATCTATTGCAAGTGCGATAACAGATGATGCGGGAATTAAAGATCAAATTATCGATACTCTTGACCCGTGGATGAAAAAAATTGGGTTACATGGACAGGATCTTGTACCAATTTTAACGGGCTTTGGTTGCAATGTGGTAGCTGTTCATCAAACTCGTGGTTGTAGCCTTAAAACTAGAAAACAATGTGTTTCCCTACTTTCTTTTGGCTCAGCATGTAGTTATCAAATTGGAGCCACTCTTTCTATTTTTCAGGTCGCTCAGTTACAATGGCTCTTTATACCTTATCTTTTAACTTTATTTATAGTAGGTGTCCTTCATAACCGAATTTGGTTTCCGATCAAGGATATCAAATGGGCTAGGTACTTTAAGACTCAAAGAACCTTTTTACAAAAGCCGTCATATCAAGGAGTCTTCTTTAGAGTGAAAAGTGTAATTTCTCAATTTCTTACTCAAGCTATGCCTATCTTTTTAATGATATGTTTAATAGCTGCACTATTAGATTATACACATATCCTGACTTATTTGACTGGAATAGTGACTCCTGTCATGACTATGATTGGAGCTCCTCCTGAAGCAAGTGCAGGTCTTATCTTCTCGATGATCCGTAAAGATGGTATTCTTCTATTCAATGAAGGAAACGGTGCATTATTAAATATGATGTCTGCGGGGACAATTTTTGTACTCGTTTATCTTGCGTCAACACTGTCCGCTTGTTTGGTTACACTTTGGACTATAGTTAAAGAGTTAAAAGGTCGAATTGCACTTTCACTTTTTGTAAAGCAATTCATAACATCAATTGTTTCTTCTATGGTTATACTGTTGATCCTTAACTTAGCCGTGGCCCTTCATCTTAAAGTATTTTAAAAATAACTACCAATCGCCAGTCGTTGTAACGAAATAAAAAGTGAGCCAGATGAATGAATGGATTCATCTGGCTTTTATTAGTGGACGAATCTGAGCGGATCCGATGTATTCGACAGGTATTCGGATGTATTGCAGCTAAACTGGATGTATTACATATAATACTCGATGTATTTACAGATTTTACGATGTATTTTTGCCTAGGATAGATGTATTTCAACTCGTTTTCTTGGTATCTACTCATTCTTTCTTACTTAGTTTGTTAAAAAATCGATATCGACTAAAGAGAAGACGAATCCAACAAAATAGTGTGATATCCTAATAGAAAAATAGAGAATAGAGGAATGTTATGGCAAAGAAGATTTTTTACCTAACGTCTGTTCTTTTTATCATCACTAGTGGTGTTGCTATCTATGCGTATAACACTTGTAACAATGTGTTTCAAAGTAAGCTATTGAATGCAGGCTTTAGTTCAATGGTTGTTCATTCAGATCAAGGTGAAATGATCGTATCCGACGCGGATGAGATCGATTCATTCATAGAAAAAGTCAATCAATGTCCTAGAAGCGAAACAGATGAAATGTCATTTGAAGATTCGGGACTACCGATCATTCTCGAACTTGAAGAGAGCCACTCAACGGAGGAACTCTATTATTTACACACAGATAATATGCACCTCTTATACAAGGGATATGTAATTAAAACAGATATGAGTCTTGAAGAATTGTTATCTAATTGATTTAGTCTGTACTCACTTCCGAATAAGCAAAGGAGGCCGCGACATGAACAGGAACATCTTCATCATTGAAGACGATATTCACCTTTTAGAAGCCTTAACAGAAGGTTTAAGGCAATGGAGCTTCACGGTTAGTAGTCCAAATGATTTCTCAAATGTGATGGAAGGCTTTGTTGCAAATAAGCCGCATCTTGTGATGATTGATATACAGTTACCTCAGTTTGATGGGTTTCACTGGTGCAGAGAAATTCGGGCAGTGTCTAAGGTGCCAATTCTTTTTCTTTCGTCGAGAGACCATCCGATGGACATGATTATGGCGATGAATTCTGGGGCAGATGATTATGTTCAGAAGCCCTTTCATATGGACGTTCTTCTTGCAAAGGTGAATGCGATCCTTCGTCGAACGTACACGTATGAAGAGGCACAAGCTGATGTGATTGAATGGAATCAAGCAATCATTGATTTAAAAAGAGGCGACATTTATAAGAATGGAACATCCGTCGATCTTACAAAGAATGAGTTCTTTATCCTTTCCGTTCTCGTTAAATCATCGAATCAAATCATCTCGCGTAACGAACTAATGAAAATGCTTTGGGATGATGATCAATATATTAATGACAATACGCTCACTGCCAATCTAACAAGGCTGAGGCAAAAGCTTTCTACGATTCAATTAGCTGATGGAATTGTGACTAAAAAAGGGCTTGGCTACATGGCTGTCACACTTTAGGAGGGTACGTCTTGTTTGGTTCATATCTCATATATAAGAAGAGTTGGATTGGTTTCATCGGATCACTGCTTCTGCTGACCAATACCCTATTATTCGTTGACTCAGGAATTCAAATAGAGTTGATTTCAATTCTTTATTTAAATGGATTGTTTCTACTCTCCTCCGTTGTATTCTTACTCGTTCGATACACAAAAGAAATGAACTATTACAAGAACTTGTCCTCTCAAATGAATGAAGTAGAAGAGGGATGGTTTGAAAACATTCCTTATCCGAAAAAACGATATCCGGACGGAGCAATCTATTCTATTTTGCAACATGTTCATGAGTACGAACAAATGAAACGTAATGAGAATGATGCTACAAATCAAGCTAGCCAGACCGATCTTGCAGCGTGGGTTCACGAAATGAAAACACCCTTAACGGCAATGAAGATTACATTAGATGCTCACCGCTCAAATGAATTAGCCCAACGTCTTCAAGCTAATTGGTTGAAGATGCATTTATTGCTAGACAGACAGCTCTACATATCAAGACTTGCGACCCTGAAAACGGATCTTCTCCCAGAACAGCTTGAAGTAAAAACACTGCTACAAGCGGAGATTCGTGAGTTATTCAGTTGGTGTCATGATAAAGATTTAGCCATTCAACTAACAGGAAATCCTTCGTCTAATGTCTATACAGATAAAAAGTGGTGTGGGTTTGTAATACGGCAGCTTTTAACCAATGCGATAAAATACAGCCCGGTTGGTAGAACAATAACCATTCACACCGAGCAGTACGATGAGCAATCTGTGATGGTCACCATAAAAGACGACGGACCAGGAATTAAAGCTCATGACTTGCCGCGTATATTCGATCGAGGCTATACGGGGGAAAATGGACGAGTGCAGCACGGGGCAACAGGAATGGGTTTGTATCTTGCTCGAGAGATTAGCAAAAAGCTGCAGTTTGAGCTTCACGTTGCGTCCGGTTTAGATGAAGGTACATCTGTCTCCATGATTTTCACCAAGACACATTCGTTTAATCAAATCAGACGATCATCAATGTAACAGACATCTTGCAGGAGTCAGGTCATTCGTTTGGCCTGGCTCCTTTTTTACATAGCGTCAACGTGATAAAAATATCACATTGAATCCTTTTTTATCATCTAATTGATGCGATTTTGAGCGAAATTGTATTTACACTGTATATAGATCAACTAGATTGGAGTGTGTAACATGAATTCTCATGAATCACCAAGAACCGTTCTCCTTGCAGAAGGTGTACGTAAATCCTTTGGAACAAAGGGCAGTGCACAGAAAGTATTAAAAGGGGTTGACCTTCGAGTATTAGAAGGTGAATTTGTTGGCATTATGGGTCCATCAGGCTCAGGTAAAACAACTCTCCTAAATACATTAGCAACAATTGATCGTGCCACAGAAGGACGGATCTTTATTAATGACGATGAGATATCCAAGCTGAAGGATCGACACCTATCAACTATTCGTCGTCGTCACTTAGGATTTATTTTTCAGGATTATAATTTGCTTGATACATTAACCGTAAAAGAGAATATTCTTTTGCCTGTTTCACTTACTAAGGTAAGTAAAGATCAGGCAGAGAGAGAGTTTCAGGCGATTGCAGGACTGCTCGGAATCTCAGGCTTAGCAAACAAGTATCCTACTGAAATCTCTGGAGGTCAGAAGCAACGGACTTCTGCAGCGCGGGCTCTCATTCATTCGCCTTCTCTTGTTTTTGCCGATGAACCAACGGGCGCTCTAGATTCAAAAGCAGCTTCAAACCTACTTGAAAACTTACATGAAATTAACCACGTACGAAAAGTAACGATCGTGATGGTTACACATGATCCACTCGCCTCAAGCTATTGCAACCGAGTCATCTTTTTAAAGGATGGACAGATTTTTTCAGAACTGTACCGCGGAGAAAAAACAAGGGAATCCTTTTTTAAGGATATCTTAGACATGCAAGCCGTTCTTGGTGGGGGGAAGTAGATATGAACACACAGAAGCTAATTTTTCGAAGTATGCGAAAGAATATTAATATGTATTACCTCTATTTTTTCGCGATGATCATTAGCATCAGCATGTATTATATCTTTTCTACTCTTCAAAATGACCAATTGATTGTTGAGATGAATCAAGCAAGTATGAACTTTTCAACAAGCTTTCAGGTAGCAGGAATTTTACTCATCTTGATTACCATGGTGTTTACAATGTATGCGACGAGTATTTTTATCAGGAGGCGTAGTCAGGAAATTGGATTGTATCAACTGATTGGCCTGTCTAAGGCTTGGGTTGCGCGAGTATTCATTACAGAACATGCTGTTCTTGGACTGTGTGCCTTAGGAATTGGATTGATCGTTGGTACGGTTCTCTCAAGACTTTTTATGCTTCTTTTCATGAATATGATTGGTCTTGAAACAGTAATTGGCCTTCCTTTCTCAGGAAGAGCCGTCATACAAACGCTTGCTGTTTTTACGTGTTTGCTTTTACTCACATCCCTACAGGTGATTTGGACGATTTATCGAAGTACGTTGCTACAGTTATTTCAGGCGAGTCATAGAAAAGAGGAAGTAGTTAAGCAGCCAAGTATCGTATCCATTCTTCTTGGGATAAGTGGGATTGTGCTAATTGGGTTTGGCTATTATATATCCACCTTCATTGTAGAGCATGCAGATCTATTAATGTTTCTCATGCTCATTGTGTTGGCAAGTACCATTTTTGGAACCTATTTGCTCTTTCATACAACCATCAGTTGGTTATTTAACTCATTTCGAAAAAAGAAAAATGGTCACCTTGGCTTGTATCATAGCCTTTCAGTCGCATCATTTATGCACCGGATAAAAGGACACGCTAATTCGTTAACGCTCATTACGGTGCTTTCTGCTATGACCATTACGATGATTTCTCTCTCGTATTCTCTGTATTATTCAACCGAAGAAGATGTCAGGCTTGCGATGCCCTTTGATTTTGCCTTAGAAGATATGCAGGAGGAAGCCGAACAAATATCCGTTCAATTAGAAGAAGCAGGAATTGAATATGAGACCGAACAATTAGAGGCTTTACGGTTTGAAGGGACATGGCTTAACCAGGATACAACTCTAGATCGAGCATTTATGCTCTTCTCCGCAGAGCAGTTGATACAGGCAGGATTAGATGTTGACATCCCTAATTCAGGGGAGGCCATCCATTACAATACGAGAGCAATTATTGAAGGAAACGATACATCCTTACCAAAATCGATTGAATACGCAGATGCCAGTCAAATTGATGTGACTGAATTTAAGCTTGAGAATGTCATGAATTATCGATTTTATGGGGAACAGATTGTTGTTTCTGAGGGGACCTTTAGAAGTATTGAGGATGAACTAGAGATGGATGAGACGACAGATTTATCGAGCTTTGACATATTTCAGTTAGAAGATAAAGAACATGCTGAAACCGCATCTGCTATCTTTTTATCAAATGTGGATCCTGACGTATTCATAACAGACTTCCATTCTGCCTACAAAGAATCTCTCCAAACCTTTGGTCTCCTTATCTTTATTGCAGGGTTACTTGGCTTTGTGTTTATTCTTTCAACGGGCAGTATCTTATACTTCAAACAAATGACAGAAGCCGAGCAAGAAACAAGTCACTACCGAACATTACGGCAACTTGGATTTCAAGTAAGTGATATTCTTCGCGGGATTATCCGTAAACAGATGTTTGTTTATCTCATTCCTCTTATCGTTGGATTGGTGCATGCTGCTTTTGCATTAAATGTTGGTTCCGTTCTTATGGCGACAAGCATGATTACCCCGATCATTATAAGTATGTTAGCTTACATTGTAATCTACTTACTCTTTGCACTCCTCACGATCGAGTATTACAAACGAATCGTTAAGGGTGCTCTATAGAAAGGAGAATGTATGATGAAAAAAGTGTTAATAACGGCTTTGATTTTGATTGTGGCAGTAGCAAGTGTATATCTTGTCTTTCGCGAAACCTTTGATCGATTTAATCCGCTCATTTCCCAAGAGTATGTCTATGTAGAGGTCCAAGAGGCACCAGCAGATGATAACGGAAGATACAAATATCGTTTGCAAGGTGTAAATGAAGAGGGAGAGACTAAAAGAGTTGTGTTTAGCACAAGCGCAACACTTGATCATGGAACCTTTGTAAGAGTGTTAGCTAAAGGATCTTATACTGAGGAATATGAGCTGATCGATAAAGAGAGAATGCCATAAAAGAGCCAAATCATCCTCTAACAACGAAGGAAGCACTTTCAAAAATGACTTTTCCACGAAAACAGAGTAATTAGTTTGTCTATTCTGTGAGAATACATGATAGAATGGAATCATAAAATAATTCCATGCTTCTGTGCTAGTCATTTGAGTGTTTAGCCAAGGTTGGAGGAGAATGATCTATGATACGATTTGAAAATGATTACAGTGAAGGTGCCCATGAAAGAATACTTAAGCGAATGGTGGAAACCAATGAAGAACAAACCGCTGGATATGGAACCGATGAATATTGTGAGAAAGCTAGAAATGATATAAGAAAAGCGTGTAATGCAAGCGATGCAGATGTTCACTTTTTAGTTGGGGGAACTCAAACAAATACAACGGTCATTTCATCTATTCTACGTCCTCATCAAGGAGTGGTCTCTGCAACAACAGGTCACATTGCCGGTCTTGAGACGGGAGCCATTGAATCGACGGGTCATAAGGTGCTTACCGTACCAAGTGAAGATGGTAAAGTTCGAGCAGCTCAGGTGAAAGAAATGTATGATGCACATATGAGCCAAGGGACGCCTGAGCATAGGGTACAGCCAGGGATGGTCTACATTTCGCATCCGACTGAAATGGGAACCACCTACAGCAGGACAGAACTTGAGGAATTACAACGAGTATGTCAAGAGTGCGAGCTGCCATTATTTCTAGATGGGGCAAGACTAGGGTATGGCTTGGTCTCTGAGGGGACGGATCTCACGTTAGAAGATATCGCAAGACTCTGTGATGTTTTTTACATAGGGGGAACGAAAATAGGCGCATTGTTCGGTGAAGCTGTTGTAATTACAAATGAACGTCTGAAGAAGGATTTTCGTTATTTAATCAAACAACGAGGCGGCCTACTGGCAAAAGGGAGATTACTCGGAATTCAGTTTGAAACCCTGTTTGAAGATGGCCTATATCTACGTATTTCGAAGCATGCAGTGGATATGGCGTTAATGATCAGAGAAGCGTTTGTTGAAGGAGGATTCTCTTTAAAGTATGACTCTAAAACGAATCAACAGTTTCCAGTCTTGCCTAATGAAGTCTTAGCGGTGCTCGGTAAACACTATTCTTTCAACCTATGGGAAAAGATAGGGGATACCCATAGCGTGGTACGAATCTGCACAAGCTACGCGACAAAAAAAGAACATGTGGAAGCCTTCATTCAAGATATTAAAAAATGTCAGTTAACTGCAGTGCATTAAGCAAATAGTGAAGACGGCGAACGATCTGGTAGAATAGATTGTTCGCCGTTTTTAGTGTGATTCGTAAAATAAACGGGTAAAATGATTTCCATAGTCGTAAAAGGGAGTGGACGTATGAAGATCCTTATTTTAGGTGCAACAGGTCGAGTGGGTAGCGAATTACTTCAATTCGCTTTAAAGGATAACCACCAAGTAACCGTACTCGTGCGTAATCCAGATAAGGTGGAAAATCGTGATGAACATCTATATACGGTAAAAGGCAATGTGTTAAACAAAGAAGACTTACAGACTGCAATGGCAGAAGTAGATGTGGTCATTAGTGCACTCAGCACAGATGGAACAACAACCTTATCAGAAAGTACGCCTTTGATACTAGAAGCGATGGAGGATGCAGGAATCAAGCGAATCATCACCATTGGCACTGCAGGCATTTTGCAAAGTCGAACTCACCCAGAGCTTTTACGTTATCAATCACCTGAATCAAAGCGTAAAACAACTCGTGCAGCTGAAGAACATCATAAAGCGTATCAGACTCTTGAGCAATCGAATCTCGAATGGACCATTGTGTGTCCAACCTATTTGCCTGATGGAGAACGGATAGGGAAGTACAGAGTAGAGAAGGATTTCCTGCCAAATCAAGGGGTAAAGATTTCAGTTAAGGATACAGCCGAATTTGCATATGATCAGCTGACGGATCCATCGTATATACGTGCGCGTGTTGGGATTGCGTATTAAAAATGAATTGAAACGTGGCTGGGACAAAACGTTAATGTAGTGAGCAAAACACGAAAATAGCACCAAATCCGCTACAGGAGAATCCCTCGTACCCACAAGAACGGCCTTAGTCCCTTCCGAGGAAAGGGCGCCGCTACAGTGTCTTCATAACGCTGATTAATTTCTATCAGAATGGGAATTAGTAAAAAAGTATTCATCAGAGTATATGAGTTAAAAGGAGTAAATACAAAATGAAAAGTGAAAAGAGCCCAATTAAAACAGATAAATCAATTGAAAAAAAAGCTTCTAAAGGAAATATGATTGTGAATACAATTTTATTTTTACCTATTTTTTTAATGAATCTTGTCGGAATTTTTGATAGGAGTTATTTTGCCGATAACTCTATATATTTTGTAGTAGTCGCAGCTCTCGATCTAATATTAATTATGTTGTTTTACTCAAATATAACCACTTCAAAAGGGTTTGAAAAGTTTTTATACATAGTATTGAGCAGCATACTGACTCTCTGTCTAATAAGCTGCTCAATACGAGTTATATTCTATTAATTACAAGACAATGAAGAATACAGTTTTAACTACTGGGGTTGCAACAACGCTTGGAACCCCTAAAGTATCTGTTAGATAATCCGTAACAGCATCTTCGGCGGTATCAGCTGCACCTGTTACTTCTCCTAAGTATTTAGCAATACCAACTGCGGTAATGGTACCTGCCCATTTCTTTTTATTTTCATCTGATAATCCTGGAATAGCATAAATAGCTTTTTCTATTGCATTATCGATCTTTGTTTTATTCTTTTCGATTAACTCTTTAGCAGCCTTAATAGTTATAGTTGCTTTTCCTTGAGTTTCAACTACATTATCGTCCTCTACTGGTACTATAATCTCTTCTTCACTATTGTTTGCAGCACTAGCAGTAGTAGCAGCATAAGGAGTAAGACTAAAAGTAGATACTAGTGCTCCAGCAAGTCCTAAATTTAAAAGCTTTTTTTTCATAAAAAACCAAACCCTTCAATTTTTTTATGTTTCATAGTTTCAATTTCCTATATAAATTACATTTAAACACTTTATTGGAATTATAGTTAATTGTTACTAATTAAATGGATTAATTATGAAGGTTTTTGCAACTTTGTTAGGGGTACAATCAACATTTTTAAGCGTATGAAAAACCAAAAAGGGACCTTAAGAGGCGCCTTTTTTTAATTCGTTCATTTTTGATTGGAAACAATTTTACCGATGTCTGTATACTCTTCAATCCAAGATTTTACCGGATATCTAATTGTAGCGGGTTCATCGTCACAACTCATGCAGCTAAGGCCAAGTGAGAGTGGTTCCTCTGTATAATTTTGAATAGCTATGCAACGGTTTGACAATGAAATAATCTCTACTCGTGAAGACCCTTGATCTTCTTTTATTCATGACCAGTTAGATTAACGTTAGTTGTTAAGACTTCCTTCTTTCCAGATAAGAACTGAGAGACGGAAACCATGGCTGCAGCTTGCTGCTCCTCTGTAAAGTGATGGCCGGCTCCCTTGATGAGCTGCAGGTGACACTGCTCAGGTGCGTAGGCATTACGAGCTTTTAACGCGTAAGAATAAGGAACGGTAGCATCAGCTGTTCCGTGTATGAGAAGGACGGGTCCAGGATAAGAAGTAATCTCTTTATATGGATCCATCTGTACCACTGTGTCATGAAACACTTTTCCTAGAAGCATCTTGCCACAATCGATCACCTCTGGCACCTGATTGATGTCATAGGACGAGCCAGCGAGTGTGCCACTTCTTGCATGATCAGGAATGCATAAAGCCGGATAAAACAAGATGAGTGATTGAATTTCGTCAGGACGCTTTGCAGCGGCGAGTGCAGATACAAACCCACCTTGGCTGAAGCCTAAAAGAGAAATTTGTTGCTGATCCACATAAGAGTTGGTTTTTATATAATTGATGACACACAACAAATCATCTGTTTCAGTAAGTATAGTCATATCTGTTGTTTGCCCATCACTGCGACCCTCTCCAGGAACAGACCCGCCACAAAAGTCAAAGGAATAAACGACATAGCCTAAAGAAGCTAAATGCGCGCAAACGTTTACTAAATCATCTCCATTTCCACCAAAACTATGACTGATAATGATGGCGGGAAGGTCAATGCCCTCCAGTTTGAATTCCTTTCCTCTGATGGTTAATCCATCACGCTTACACGAGAAATGACTAATTGTATATGTATCCGTTTTCAATTATATCGTCTCCTTTAAATTAGTTCTCTTTGACATAATTATAAGCTGAAGGGAAGAAAGTACATAGAGATATTGCGTACAGATTATTTTGGTTAGATAATACAGGGAGATTAGGATGAGGCTGGGAGTTGGTATGTAATGTTGAGAGGAATATATGAATATGTGAACAAAAAGCATTTAGAAGGATATGCAGAGCTAGCTGTACGTCTAAGTGTTAACGTACAAAAGGATCAATTAGTCATTATTCATAGTGATATAGAACACGCTACATTTGCACGTTTAATTCAACGGTATGCTTATGAGTCTGGCGCATCAAATGTCTGGATTGACTGGACAGACGAACAATCGACAAACGAATTTTATATACACGCAGCAGAGAAGGCAATGGACAATATTCCTAATTGGCAGGTGGATCGCTTTAGTGAGTGGAACGACAAGGGAGCCGCATATATCCACATTCGTTCTGAAAGCTTTGAGTCCGTTGCAGACATCCCCTCTGATCGGATAAGCCGATATGAGAAAGCGTATCGTACCAAGCTACAACCTCATAATGCAAAAATAAGGTCACACGAAATACGATGGTGTATTCTTGCTGTACCGTCCTTCACCTGGGCTAACAAGGTATTCCCTCAATTACCTGAAGAAGAGGCTTTACGGTTATTATGGCAACGTATGATTCATGGAGCTAGGGCGGATGGAGACAATCCAACTAAGAATTGGGAACGTCATAATAGAGATATTGAGCATAGAAAGAACAGGTTAAATAAAAGTCAATTCACAACCTTACATTTTAAAAACACAAGAGGAACTGATCTAACAGTAGGATTACCAAAAAACCATATTTTTTTAGGTGGTAGTGTGAGAGATCAAGAAGGCATACCGTTCTTTCCGAATATCCCTACAGAGGAGATCTTCTCTGCTCCTCATAAACATAAAGTGAATGGCAAACTGATTGCAACAAAACCACTAATCTATGGAGGGAGTATTATTAATGACGTTTCCATCACATTTAAAGATGGTCGAATCATCGATTATGATGCTGCTTCTGGGAAAGATGTGTTACAGGGCCTTATAAAGACAGACGAGGGGTCACAATACTTAGGGGAGATCGCCTTAGTTTCTAATCAATCGCCCCTTGCTCAAACAAACACTCTTTTTTATAACACGTTGTTTGATGAAAATACGGCCTGTCATATAGGCATTGGCAATGCTTCTCCTTCTAACCTACATAATGGTCATCATCTATCGTCAGAAGAATTAGAGGCAGAAGGACTTAACACGTCCGTTTTGCATGTTAATGTAGCCTTTAGTACGGAAGATATGACTGTGATTGGTATTCATGATGACGGGGAGGAAGTGCTGCTGATGAAGCAGGGTGAATTTCAGTTTTGAAATGAATTCTAGAATGCTTATCTGCCACAACAAAGCACAAATAGACAGGATCCTTTATTTATTTGTTGCTAAGATTAATTTAAGGAGTTGAAAGCCATGGCATGGGTGGAGTCAATACAAAAGGCAATTGAGTATATGGAAGAGAATATGTTAGAAGGTATGACGATAGACAATATTGCTAAACAAGCCAATGTGTCACCTTTTCATTTCCAACGAACCTTTTCGGTGCTGACGGAATGTACGGTTGGTGACTACATAAGGCGACGGAGATTAACATTGGTCGGTAGAGAACTACTAACAACAGACGCAAAGATTATTGAACTCGCCTATAAGTATGGCTATGACACTCCTGAGGCTTTTTCAAAGGCATTCCGCAGGCAGCACGGGGTTACTCCAAGTGAAGTGCGCAATCAAAAGGGGAAACTACAATCCTATAATCGCCTGATCATTCAGGTAACGTTGAAAGGGGCAGAACCAATGAAGTATAGCGTAGTGGAGAAGAATGAGTTTCAAATTATTGGCGTGAAGCGAGAGTTTTCTAGTGTGGGGGAGGAGGAGAACATAGAGGGCATTCCGGAATTTTGGGAAGAGGTCAATCAAAATGGAACAAGCGACATGCTGTTTCAATTGAATGATGAGGTAGTAAAAGGAGTGTTAGGAGTTTGTGGAGAAGTCAGTGAGGAACAGAAGAAGGATAATGTGTTTGAATATTGGGTGGCAACCTCTCATGCTGGGAAGGCTCCAGAAGGGATGGCAAGCTTAAGACTTCCTGCTTCCAAGTGGGCAGTATTCGAAGTGCATGGACCTATGCCTACTGCGATGCACCATGCATGGAAACAAATCTACTCCGAATGGTTCCCTTCCACTGGATACGTGCATGCAGGTATACCAGAATTTGAATGTTATACAGACGAGGATCCGAGTAGCCCCGATTTATATTCGGAGATCTGGATCCCGATTAAATAAGTGCCCCGGCACATGAGCATGTATCAAAAAGCCTAATTTCTCGAGTGTACTGCTGAGAGGTTAGGTTCTTTTAATATCAAAATACATGTCACTCAGTTCATTTCAATTATTAATTACCAGAATCTACAAGATCAATTAAAATGGACTCTTATCCTCATTATGAACAGGTAATCTACGATTTGTTATTGAATAAATAGTGGATGCCACAACACTCTATAAAGGAGAGATAGATGAAGACACTCTATGATCAATCAGTAGTCAATGAGGTTCTTACTCGCCTCGATCAGTTAACACCCCAATCACAACCTGCTTGGGGGAAGATGAATGTGTCTCAAATGCTGGCTCATTGTTCTATATTTCAAGATCTCGCACTTGGAAACCGCACGGAATCAAGAAGCTGGTTGGGGCTTTTAGTAGGAAAGTTTGCAGCGCCGTTATTTTATAATGCTAAGCCGCTTCCCCATAATATGTCTACACTGCCAATGATGGATCAGCCGGATCACGATGATTTCCTAATTGAAAAAGAACACTTAAAGCAAAAGCTACTGATTTTTCAACAAAATGGCCCAGACAAATGTACTTCACAACCACACCCTTTCTTTGGAAGGCTTACCCCCGAACAGTGGGGAAAAGGGATGTATAAACATGTAGACCATCATTTAAAACAATTTAACTCTTAATTTGCAACATCAATCAAAACCTGAAAGCGTTCTTTAGTTTGACTTATCTCCTTTTTATTAAACAAGAATGTACCTAATGAAATAACCTCTCCTAAATGTTTAAAAGAGACAGTCACAAGATCTTGAGACTCTGAACTAGTAGTTATGAACAGAAGATCTCTGTTAGGATAGCTTATTTTATTCGCACCAATCTGATCTTCAAATGAAAAGAGAATAGGAAGCTTCCCTAAAAATGTTGTGTTCTTCTCGTTATCGTGACTAATGACTAGAGTTTGTTTCCTAATCCCATTACTAAAATGAAATTCTATCGTAGACATTTTCATAAATGTTCCCACCATTCTTTAATCTGGTACCCTTAATTCCTATCATACGCCTAAGCCATTAACTAAACTGATCTTATTTAGACTAGAAAAAATGTTCTTATCATCAAAAAAATATATAATTAAATAAAGCTAGCCTTAAATCTTCATGAAGGTTCATCATTTATGAATCGTTCGAGTAGTACTTGGGGGTTAATATGAAAGTAAATGAAGAGATCCTGCTGAAGAATAATATCTATGTATCAAATGTGCATGTAAAACGATTTATGTTCACTGGGGAAGAACGAACCTACATCAGAACAATGAATAGTTATTGCATGATCTATATGAAAAAGGGGAGTGGTTCCTTATCAGTTGACCATAAGTTCGTGCCAGTAGGAAGTGGAGATTCACTTATCCTGACACCTGGTATGAACGTTACTTGGAATTCTGATAAAGATACCCTAGTTGAATGTTTAGTCGTTTTCTTTCATTGTGCTGAACTAAGTAGGAAGAATAAGGAATGGGTGGTCACTTCACCTACTTATCCGATCATAGTCGATCCTTCTGCTGATATAAGATTGGCTTCTAATGGATTGTTTTATCTTTGTACGTATGAGAAGCATAATCTGTTGAAGGTGAAACAGGTCTTAGGTCAGCTGTTATACCAAATAAGAAAGAAAGCTCAGATGACTAATTTTCGATCGATGGAGGATGTCAGAGCCTATATGGACAAACACTTTACAGAGAACCTGACAGTTTCATTTTTAGCGACTTATTCTGGATACAGCATGACACAATTTAGTAAACTATTTAAACAAACGTATCATATCACTCCCACGCGTTATCTAACGGAAAAGAGAATGAAGCTAGCGAAGCAATTATTGTTCTCAAGAGTGAAAGCCAAAGACATTGCAGCGTACTTAGGATATACCGATGAATATTACTTTAGTAGAGTATTTAAGAAAGTAGAGGGTGTAGCTCCTTCACTTTATATGAAAAAGAAGAATTTGAATATCGCTTCAGTATATTACGGATTTGATGATCATCTTTCTGTTCTTGGACTTAATCCTGTTTCTTCCCTTTCGTACAAGCAAAGAGTGTCACAAAGTATGATCAATAACAATCAACACGGCATATTAATTGATAGTGTGATCCCAAACTACTTTAAACTAAAAGATGCGAACCCAGATATTATTTTAGCTAGTGAGTCTTTTATTCCATCGACTGAGTTAGACCATATTGCTCCTATTATCATTTTGCAAGAAACTAAAAATTATCAAGACGTATTAGTAGAATTGGCTTCTGCTTTTGGGCGCGAAGCTCAAGCTGAGAATTGGATCAATCAGTTCGAAGAGAGAAAAGAAAGAGTAAAACATATAATACATGAGTCATTAGGGAAAAAAACGGTTTGTTTCATAAGGGTAGGGTCCAAAGGGTACCGAATGTACGGTGAGATGAGTCAAATGGGACACTTATTATACAAAGATTTAGAGCTTAATCCTTCTGAGCTAATTACAGGGCCCCACAGAGAATTTGAATTGGAAGAGCTTAACGCAAGTCTTGCCGAATATATTTTTATAATGGTTGATTCAAATGATGAGGCACATCAGAAAATGAAAGCTTTTAGGAATGGCTTGAATAAAAAGAACCAGGTGATAGAAGCTCACGATTTGTTCTATCAGACCCTAGGACCTAGAGGATATCAGTATTCGATGGAGTTTATCTTTAACCGTTTAATCGAGCCATAATGCATGTAGAAAAAAAGTCCATCAAAACAGGCTATAAAGTCCATTGATTGAATCATATTCTTAGGTCATGATAATGATAATTATTATCATTATGAGGTGGACAATATGAACAACAAAACAAATGCAGTTATTTTAACATCGTTAATCGGGTCTCTAACGATTATTGGTGCGTGTAGTAATCAAGGTGAGGTTGCAGAAGAACAGGGTACAACGGGTGTAGAGGAGACTCAAACAATTACGCATCTTAGAGGAGAGTCAGATGTTCCTTTAGAGATTGAAAAGGCCGTTGTATTATCAGCATCATACATCGACCATATGTTAACAATTGATGAAAAACCGTATGCAGTAAATGTGGAGGCTCGATATGGTGGAGACTACCCAGCTTATCTCGAAGATCAATTAGATGGAGTGCACCTAGTTGGTTCGGCAGATGAACCTAATCTAGAAGCCATTACATCATTGGATCCAGACGTTATCCTCGTTGAGAGTAGAACACCAGATGACACCTATAATTTATTAGAGCAAATTGCACCTACGATTGTTCTTGGTAATGAGTGGCTTGATTATGATGATGATCCTGATTTCTGGACAGAAGATTTATTAGCGATTGCTGGTATGTATGACAAAGTGGATCTTGCGCAAAAGAAAATAGAGGAATTAAACCAAAAAACAGAAGATGCGAGAAAGACGATTGAGACATTAGAGGATAGAAAGCTTGCATACCTACGCTTAAGAGATGATATGGTTCAGATATACGCGGAGAGCGGGCACCCCATGAATACACTTTTGTATAAGGATTTAAATTTTGTGCCTTCGCAAATGACGCCGGTTGATCAACGAGAAGATCTCTCCTTGGAAACCATTCCTGAGATTGACGCAGATTATATCTTTTTAGAAGGTGATGTGAATAGCTCTGAAACAGTAGAAGAAATGAAGCAAAACGAGCTCTGGAACCGGATTCCCGCAGCCCAAAAAAATCAGATTTACGCAACGGATTCATACTGGCTTTCAAAAGGGTGGGGAGCCATTGGAAGAGGTCAAATCATTGATGAAATAGTGAATGACATTGAGTGATTCTCGGAGGGTACCGGAAATAATCGTACCTGATGAGACAAAACATTTTTTGTCAACACAGTTTTATATAACTGTTACTCATCATTCTGAACTTGAATATCCGTACACCTTAAGTGATTATTTCGACCCAGCCAAACGAAAAGAGATCTTAGATACACAATCATCTCTTTTAAATACACCTCCTGCGATTGTAGTTGGTTCGTTATTTGCAAAACGGTTCTCAGTATTTGTGACTGCTGCATTGATGTCAGTTAGTTTATACGATCTTAAACTTCCCATACAACCTAGCTCTACTCTTTTTAATATCATAAGGCAAGCTCAATTTACTTACAGAATGAATGAGAGTGATGTTAAGCCTCTTACCTATAAAAGTTTGTCTGATAGAGATCACTTGGTAAACAGCTTTCTTCAGGACTTTATTGTTCAAGTTGAAAGAATTATAAAAGCCGTATCATCACATACAGGGTGTAAAACGACAATCATGTGGTCACTGATATGGCATAATGTATTAAATTATTATTTAAACGTCAAAACGAGATACAGCAACGAATTAAGCTTTGATAAACTAAACATACTCTTACATGATGAAAAACGACTCCATGAAAGTTTATTTATCCCTAATCAATTTAAACGGTTTACCCTTTATAAGTACTCAGATAAAGAAACCTTTTATTTGCGTAAACATTGTTGCTTAGCATTTAAGCTTTCCGCTGGTCACGGATATTGTGCAACCTGTCCGAAACTAACTGAAAGTGAAAGAGACAAGCTGTTAAAGGCTTAGGAATGAGGAGGAATAGCATATGGATCTCCGTTATCCAATTGGGCCATTTGTGGAACCAACAGTCATACATTCAGAGCAGATTTCGAATTGGATTAAAGAAATGGAGAGGACTCCAGCCAACGTCAGAAAGGCAGTAGAAGGTTTATCTGATGCACAGCTTGATACACCTTATCGCCCAGGTGGATGGACTCTTAGACAGGTTGTTCATCACATTCCTGATAGCCATATGAATTCATACATTCGTTTTAAATGGGCACTTACGGAGGAAGAACCGACCATCCGCCCTTATTTTGAAGATAGGTGGTCAGAGCTGTCTGACTCAAAGCTTGCGATTGAAGTGTCATTGAATTTGCTTGATTCATTACACGAGCGATGGACAAAGCTGTTACACTTTTTGGATTCAGCGGCGCTTGACCGAACCTTTATCCACCCGGAGAATGGGGAAGTGAAGCTATCTGCTGCGATTGGCATGTATGCGTGGCACGGCAATCACCATATCGCTCATATCAATTCTTTGCGCGAACGAATGGGATGGTAGGGGGAGACACACGATGGATCAAGACATGTTTAAGAATTTCATGTACGGTAGTGTTGTTCTAATCATTTTAGGCTTAATCTTCATATTAGCCAGTACGAATATAGGACTGTGGATGTCAGATAGTTGGTTAGATAGTTACATAAATAGATTCCCAGAGGACGACGTTGATTTTAGCGAATTGGAATTGCGAAGTTCAACTCATATCCAGCAGATTTTAGTTATTGGATCAATCTTGTTTTTTGTTGGGTTGATGGCATCATTTATTACGCTGTTTAAACGATTTGTAAAATAGGAAAAAGAAGCAATCATGTGAGCTATTCACATGATTGCTTCTTTTTTATGAATTGGGAATGACAAAATGCTCCTTATACTTTCGATCATCAGTATCTTTAAATAGAGAGGAGTTATTCAGAAAAAGAGGCAGTGTTAATAGCATCAATTAATTCATTTCTCACGTTCCAACGCCGTTTAGAAAAATATCAATCATTTTTTTAAGAAGCGTATATGATTCCAATTCGTTTCCGTAGAATTCCTTATAATTTACACTCATAAATTGAGACATTAAAATAAATCCTAATGTTTTTGGGTTTTCGTTAGGGTCAACCAAATCAGCTTCTTGGCATTTTTTAACTATTTCTGTGTAGAAATTCAA
This sequence comes from Alkalihalobacillus sp. FSL W8-0930, assembly GCA_037965595.1. Lineage (NCBI taxonomy): Bacteria > Bacillati > Bacillota > Bacilli > Caryophanales > Bacillaceae > Alkalihalobacillus > Alkalihalobacillus sp. FSL W8-0930. Next base: position 1,004,963 of record CP150183.1, read on the forward strand.
ATAGGTCTCATCAATTATTTTTATTCTCGACGTTGTTTGTTCAGAATTGAATGAACTAGCATAAAATTCTTCTGTTGCTTGATGGAAAAAGCTGTTTAGGCTATTTTTTGAAAAGAACTTGGCGAGTGTATATAATACATTTTTCTCTTCTGATTTGTTGTATTTCTGCCAGTCATTTAACCATTTGTTTAAGTCTTCTTCCAAAATGGAGAGGTAGAGTGCTTCTTTACTTTCAAAATGGTAGTATAAATTGCCTTTACTTGTGCTTGCCTTTTTGATTATTTCACTCATCGAGGTCTCAGAATATCCTTTTGAGTTAAATAGCTCACGAGCAGCTAATATAATGTTCTCTTTCAAATTTACCTTTTTGTCCACTTAACCTCAGTCCTTCATATATGTCCTTATAAGAACAGCCACATTCTTATCGTATCAAATGTGGCTGCTCATAACTAGACTTAGCGTGTTGCTAGCTAACTAATATGCTTAAACTCTTTGCCTCTCCAGAAGATAATGGCGGTAGCAGTAAGCCCAATGATACTAGACACTAGGAGAACGATTTGTATGTTTAGTCCAGTCGCAACAAATCCACTAATCATTCCATAAGCAATTGGATCAAATCCATTCATCGCGAGAAAGATGAGGCTCATTACCCTACCCATTAAATGCTCCTCAGTATTCTCCTGAGCCAGTGTAAATACAGGAATGAATACAAACGCCATCGAGAAACCAATGACAAATAAGAGGATCGTTAACAACGTTAAGTTGGGAAGTAAACTAAAAATGAAAAAGAAAGCAAGGGTAGAGAATAAACCGATGAGTGAAGCAAATCCTTTTCTTTTTATTTTTATAAAGCTCAGTATAAGAGTACCAACTACCATGCCTACACCTAAGCTAACCTCCATATAACTTAGATTGATCGGGCTTCCACCGTGTACATCGACTAGTAACGGAATCGCAATGTGCAATGACCCAAAAACAAAGAAATTTAAAACGACTAGTACAAGAATTCCAGTTACCAAAAATCCCGAAGAGCGTACAAAATGAAATCCTTCTTTTAACTCTTTAAGTGGACTCTGTTTCTGACTCCATTCAACGGCTTTTTCTTTAATTAATGGTGGAAAGACAAAAATAGCTGAAACAAGTATTAAGACCGTTGCTACAAAGTAACTATCAGAAACGCCTCTAGTTTCCATCATCACTCCAGCAAGAATGGGTCCAATGATAAAGGCAACCTGATCAACACCTTGAAAGTAAGCATTCGCTTGTTGCAGCTGACTTTTCGGAACAATTTTAGGAACCATCGAAGAGCTGGCAGGGCCAAAAAACGCATCTAGCATGCCAAATAAGGCAGCAAGAACAAGTAATAAAGATAAGGTCATTGAATCATTCGCAATTAACAAGTAGATTACGAACATAAGGATGGCTTGAATTAAATTTGTGCTAAACATAATCGTTGTTTTCTTATATTGATCTGCTAGCACCCCGCCATACGTAATCATAATTAGCCTTGGAACAGTGGCTGCTATTAACACAATGCCTAACATACTTGGCATGTTCAGTTCGGTCACAACATACCAAGTGGTTGTTGTTAAGAACATGCTAAAACCCATCACGGCAAAGATCCCAGCCATGAGAATTAATACATACGTTCTATTCTTAAAGAGGGACAGGTTTGTATTTGTTTCCATATCTATATTCCTTTCAAAATAAACCGACTGATCGGTCTATATTTTATACATTTTTAATGAAAAGTTCATGAATCAAGCTTTATTTTTTCGATAGCGATGCGATCGACTATTTTATAAATCTCGGTTCCATTTGTAATTGAGGGTAGGAATAGTCCGTTCTCAAAATCAGTTGAAAGTCTTCTAAAATAAAGTCCAGAATTCTTATTAGGTTCATGTGTGCAAACTAATGTAAGATCACCATTCACCTCTTCATTCAAATAAGCAAATTTCCCAGATTCAAATTCGTCTTTCTTAAAAGGTAATAGATTAATCGAAAGGAGATGCAAATCACTCTCTGGAAAATGCTTTTGAACCATTTGACTCACAGAACCATAAATCATGGTATCTAGAAAATGTTCTTCCTCGTTGACCGACAGTAGTTGAGAATACGCTTTGAGCTTGTATTTCTCCTTCAAGATCTTTAAATAATCCGACTCACCCCTTAACTCTTCAAACCAGATATCCTTAGTCAATTGACTAGTAGTTGAGAAGCTTTCTAGGTCACTTTTAATAAATTGTAATTCGTCTTCTTGATCCTCCTCATATACATCAAACATAATCACAATATCTATCGTCGTGTTAAAGGCCTTAGCTAGTTCTTCTGCTTTCTTCAACACAAGAGGGTTGTAATGATGTTTTTCCAAGAAAACAAGCAGGGTCTTTGTCGTTTTAGTCACTTTAATCATCCTTTTTATATTATACCGACTGATCGGTCTGTATTTCAGATCATACATAAAAAGAAGATCATTGTAAAGCTTCTAAACTTATATTAATTTAATGTCAAAATCGGCGGTTATTGGACAAATTTCATCGACATACCATAGTGGGAAGGAGGGGGCATGATGTCAAAAAGCAACAAGGATCAAACCGTGTTTTACAGTATAAAAGGTTCAACCATACGAAATTTCATCATGATCGATTGTATATCTGGAACAGGAATTTATTATGTGGCTAAAATAATGACGACTAGTATTGTTATTGGCATGATAAGTAGTATTGTCGGTACTGTTGAAATGAAAAAGCTTTCAAAAAGGAAATTTCTTAAAAATCCATAAGTTTTTGATTGATGAAATGGAATCCTACGCTATATCAACGAATTTCCATTCATGCTAAAATAACGATACGATCAAATTTAGAAGTAAAGGAATTAACATAGATGAGTAAAATCACACCACCCGTACAAAAGAATCAAACACTTGATGTCACCATCACCGACTTAAGTCATCAAGGGGCTGGGGTTGCCAAGCATGAGGGGTACACATTGTTTATCCCTAAAGCATTGCCCGGTGAAACCTGTGAAGTGAAGGTTACAAAAACAAGTAAAGGCTATGGATTTGCACGTTTAATGCAGATTCATACGCCAAGCCCTGACCGGGCAGATGCACCCTGTCCAATCTACGACCAATGCGGAGGCTGTCAGCTGCAGCATATGTCCTACGCTGGTCAGCTGCGCTATAAGCAAAAGCAAGTACAGGACGCTTTAGAACGATTAGGAGGAATTACCGACGTTCCTGTTCTGCCAACACTCGGAATGGACGAGCCTTGGCGCTATCGTAATAAATCGCAAGTACCAGTCGGCGAACGTGACGGAGAAGTCATCGCAGGATTTTATCAGGAACGAAGCCACCGCATTGTTGATATGGAAGAATGTATCATTCAAAACAAACACAACGATGAGATTGTCCAAAAGGTAAAAGAACTAGCCAACCAATATGGTATACGTGGATATGATGAAGACAAACACCGTGGCACCCTAAGACATGTGGTTGTTCGCTATGGTCGCCAAAGTGGTGAATTAATGGTGGTTTTTGTCACGCGCGATGAAGCTCTACCAAACAAAAAGAACCTTATTGAAGAAATTCGGTCAGCTTTTCCATCAGTGAAGTCAATTGTGCAAAACATCAACCCAAAACGCACAAACGTTATTTTCGGAGACAAAACCAAAGTCCTTTGGGGCGAAGAGTATATCTATGACTCCATAGGGGACATCAAATTCGCGATCTCTGCCAGATCCTTTTATCAGGTCAACCCAGAGCAAACCAAAGTGCTATACGACAAAACCTTAGAGTACGCAAACCTGACCGGATCAGAAGCCGTAATTGACGCTTACTGCGGCATCGGAACCATTTCGCTGTTTTTAGCCCAGCAAGCAAAGCATGTCTACGGTGTGGAAATTGTCCCTGAAGCCATCAGCGATGCGAAGCGCAACGCCGAGCTAAACGGTTTCACAAACACCGACTTCGCAGTAGGCGAAGCCGAAAACGTCATCCCATGGTGGGCCGCCCAAGGCATCCGCCCAGACGTCATGGTTGTTGATCCACCACGAAAAGGCTGTGACGAAAAGCTACTTAACACCATGCTTCAAATGAAGCCAGAGCGAATTGTCTATGTAAGCTGTAACCCAGCCACACTAGCACGAGATCTGAAGGTGCTTGGAGAAGGTGGTTATAAGACAAAGCAAGTGCAGCCGGTGGATATGTTTCCGCAGTCGACGCATGTGGAGTGTGTGGTGGAGTTGGAGTTGGCGGAATAAAGAATGATAGCAAAACAATAAATGACATCAAGAATGCCTCTCCCTAATTACTTTTCGGAGTGGTATTTTTGATTTTAGGTGAAAAAGGAGGATTACATGAAAAAAGTCCACATAATCGGCTCTGTAGGAAGTGGCAAAACCACCTTTGCAAAGAAATTGTCCTCGCAAACAAGTATCCAACACTACGAACTTGATAATGTGGTATGGCAACGAAAAGAAGATAGTGGAGACATAAAAAGAAGTAAGGAAGAAAGAGATCAATGCCTATCCAACATTGTACAGTTAGATCGATGGATCATAGAAGGTGTCCATCATACTTGGGTGGGCCCCAGTTTAGATCAAGCGGACCTCATTATCTTTTTGGACACGCCCTATCGAACAAGGATCTATTGAATCATTAAACGATTTATTCGACAGAAGCTAGGAATGGAAAAAGCGAACTATAATCCGACGTTTCAAATGTTTTTTAATATGTTCAAGTGGAATAGACATTTTGAGGTTAAGAGTAAACCTGAGATTCGAGACTTACTAGAAATGTACAATATTAGAGTGGTTATTCTTAAAAATAATACCGATATGAATGAATTTATAGAATTGGAGCTAATGCAATGAGGGATCGTGGGTCTGTGGTACTTATCACTGATAAAAAGGTTGCTCTAATTAAGCGAATAAAAGAAAAGGATACATATTATGTGTTTCCAGGTGGGGGCATTGAAGAACGTGAGACATCAGAGGAAGCTGCGGTAAGAGAAGCATATGAGGAGCTAGGTTTAGAGGTTCGTATTAAAGAACTTATGGCAACTGTTGAGTGGCAGGGAACGCAGTACTTTTACTTAGCAGAGATGGTTTCAGGTACGTTTGGCACAGGAAGAGGTGTTGAATTCACGAATAAAGTGAAGGACAAAGGTCAATATGTTCCTTTATGGATTTCTATAGATGATCTGGTTGAACTTGATGTGAGGCCAAGAGAGGTTGCGCAAAAGGTTCAATTATTAGGGATTTTATCCGATACTAACAATGATCACTGCTATTAAATATGTGGAAACAATGTTAGATCATTGGAAGGGATGACAGATGACATTAATAGATGAAGAACTTCGCATCACACCTCTGAAACATTTACTAAACATGCCTTTAGCAATCCCAACTTATCAGCGCCCATATTCATGGAGCGTAAAATCTACAAGCCTATTATTTCAAGATACATATCAAGCATTTAAAGATGGGTTAGAGGAGTATCGGTTGGGATCCGTCATTTTGCATAAGGATCGCGATCGATACTACATTGTTGATGGGCAGCAACGGTTAACGACATTATCTATTCTTTTTTACTGTCTTGGAGAAGAAGAGGAACTGGAACTGTTAGACGAGAAATTCAAGGGCTCAGACAAGGCCATACAATTAAACTTTCAAATCCTGAAGAATCAAGTGAATGATCTAAGTTCAGATAAACGAGAGGCCTACAAAGCGTATCTTTTAGAGAAAACAACCACCGTGCAAATTGTGACAGATAATGAACAAGAGGCCTTTCAATTCTTTGATTCTCAGAACTCTCGTGGGAAAGCGTTAGCCCCTCATGATCTCTTGAAATCCTATCATTTGCGAGAAATGAATGATGTGAAAGAAAATGAGAAGGTCGATATCATTAATCAGTGGGAGCAAATGAATCAAGCGGACTTACATATTCTATTTACAAATTACTTATATCCATTATCACAGTGGTACAAAGGAAAAAGTGGCTTATATTACTCAACGAATAGGATTAATACATTCAAAGGGACTAAGCCAAACGTACTTTACCAATACGCGATGTACCATAAATCAAGTCATTTGTTTGTTGAACAATTTAACTCAAACGGTAGCCGAGAGTTGCTTGCAACAGATGCCTTAAATCAATTCCAACTCACTCAACCGATTTTAGCTGGAAAACGCTTTTTCTATTATGTGGATTATTATAGTAAGCTGCTTGAGCAAGTGCGTGTGCTTATTCGTAACGAGTTTACAAATGACGAAATTCTTACTGACGGAACTGGAAACCTCTACATTAAACAATTATTCGAGTGCTCCCTCTTATTTTTTGCGGATCGGTTTGGGATAGATCATGTAACCAAAGGAGTTTTGCGAAAGCTGTATACGTGGTGTTATTCGTTAAGAGTGGTGATGACCGCTGTGTCCGTAAAAACGATTAATAAATACGCTCGGGGAAGACATGATGAAGTGAACAAAGGAATTGATCTGTTTGCGAAAATGAACGAGATGGATCAGCCAGGTGAGCTGCAATTGGTTGTGTTGAACCAGCCGAAACGGAACAATGATAAGTATAAAGATATCTATCAGAATCTTAAAAAATGGAATGGGTGGTTGCCTTATGAATAATCAATTAAAAAAGACACCTGTCTCCAAAGTTTTTAATAATATACGATATGTGGTACCGATCTATCAGCGTAATTATGCCTGGGGAGCATTACAGATTGAGCAGCTAATTGAAGACATTGTTAATGCTGAAGGCACATACTTTCTTGGGAATCTAATTCTCAACCAAAGGGATCACCAGGAGTATGAGGTCATTGATGGACAACAAAGGTTAACGACTCTGTATCTATTACAGACCTATCTTGGAGTGGGGATTGCAAAAGGTACATTAAGCTTTGAAGCCAGGGAACGGTCAAATCGTACGTTAAATATGTTACCAGATAAGGATGAAATGCCGAATGAATTAATTTCCTCTGAAATGGTAGATGGCTATCACATTATTGAACATTATTTTGAGGTAAATCAAATCAATAAGGATGAATTTATTAAAAAGCTGCAAACCGTCTTTTTAATTCAAATTCAAGTTCCACGAAACATCGATTTGAACCATTATTTCGAAGTGATGAATACACGTGGAGAGCAGCTGGAGCTTCATGAGATCGCAAAAGCAAAGGTATTGGATGCCTTAGATACGGCGGCTGAGAAGAATACAGGTGCAATGATTTGGGAAATGTGTGCTGATATGGACTCATATGTGCAGATGAATGTCCGCTCAGAGTTACGAAACAAACTATTCTCAGGTGACTGGTCTAGCTTGGATCATTCAATTAATCAGTTTGCTTCAGTCAATGAGATACTGGCAAGTTCTAAAGAGGATCAAGCATCCCGTTCGCTTATGGAAATCTTAGAGGGCAGAGCAGAAATGCCGTCAGAGGAAAATGAAGATGTTGATGAAGGGAACGAACGTTTTGAATCAACGGTGTCCTTTCCAAACTTTTTACTTCATGTTAGTAATGTGTTATATAGGCAGAACGATGGCGAATCTTCAATTGATGACAAGCAATTCCTAGATCATCTCTCAAATGCTTGGACAGATGCAGAAAGTGCCAAAACCTTTCTCTTCCACATGCTAAAGCTTCGAGTGCTGTTTGATAAATTTATTTTAAAGCGTGAATACGCTAGAGATTACAAAGAAACAGGAAGATGGTCGCTTCAGAGAATTAAGAGAAACGGTAAAAAGGCGACATATGTAGCGACGTTTGGTGAGGACGCGGGGCAGAACAATAAACAATTACGCACGCTTCAATCCTGTTTGCGTATTACTTACACATCTCCAAAGGCCATGCATTGGATTTCTGTTGTTTTAGCCGAGCTTTTAGAAGATGAATCGACTAATTTGACTCATCTTTTGGAGTCGTACTGTTATGACAGAGTCAAACAGTCAGAAATTATGAAAACAAGTGGATTTGGTTATGATCGCATTGCGTTCTCCTATCTAGATTATCTTCTATATCGAGATGGGTATAGACTAGGTGAGAAGGAAATCATTCAACCATTGCGGGATGATTGGCAGTTTCAATTTAGAAATTCAATCGAACACTTCTTCCCTCAAAATCCATTTGAAGGGGAGCGTTGGGAGAAGAAAGATCTTGACGGGTACGGGAATCTTGCGTTAATTACAGTTTCAGGAAACTCAAGGTTTTCAAACTTGCCGCCGGGAGGTAAGATCAATTCGTATCCTAAAATGATCGAACAGAGTCTGAAGCTAGTCATTATGAAAGAACGAACTCATCAAAACGATGGAAACTGGACAGAAGAAGTTGCCGCTCAACATAAAGATGAGATGTTCGACATTTTATTGAAAAGGTAAGAGTCTAAAAGTCTATGTCAATCAAAAAACACTTGCGAGACATACCCTGATTTCGGTAAAATCGAATTCGGGGTTCTTTTAGTGAAACCCGCTTTGTGATAGGATTATGAGAGTTTGATACGATCGATAAATGCACAGCTTCATAGATGAAAGGATCTGAATGAATCAATGAGTACAAATTTCTGGCGTGACTTACCACGACCATTTTTTATATTAGCACCAATGGAGGATGTGACGGATGTTGTGTTCCGTCATGTTGTCGCACATGCCGCTGCTCCAGATGTGTATTTTACGGAATTCACGAACTCTGAGAGCTACTGTCATCCAGACGGGAAGCAGAGTGTTCGCGGGCGTTTGACCTTTACCGAAGACGAGCAGCCGATTGTTGCCCACATTTGGGGAGACAAGCCTGAATACTTTAAGCAGATGAGTATCGGTATGGCTGAGATGGGCTTCAAAGGAATTGACTTAAACATGGGCTGTCCGGTAGCGAATGTGGCTGGAAACGGGAAAGGCAGTGGCCTTATTCGTCGTCCTGAGGTAGCGGCAGAGTTGATTCAAGCGGCTAAAGCCGGTGGACTACCTGTCAGTGTGAAAACAAGAATCGGTTATACGTATGTAGACGAATGGCGTGACTGGTTGACGCACGTCTTAAAACAAGACATTGCAAACCTTTCTATTCACCTTCGTACGCGTAAAGAAATGAGTAAGGTGGATGCGCACTGGGAGCTTATTCCTGAAATTAAAAAGCTCCGTGACGAGATTGCGCCGGATACATTGCTAACGATTAATGGGGATATCCCGAACCGTCAAGTGGGGATGGAGCTTGTTGAGAAGTATGGTGTGGACGGTGTGATGATCGGGCGTGGTATCTTTACCAACCCGTACGCATTTGAAAAAGAACCAAAAGAGCACACAAGCGAAGAATTACTAGGACTTTTAAGAATGCAGTTAGATCTTCATGATCAGTATCATGAGATTGAATCACGTGCATTCAAGCCGCTCCATCGTTTCTTTAAAATCTACGTTCGTGATTTCCGCGGAGCGGGAGAGCTGAGAAACCAGCTTATGAATGCGAAGTCTACGGATGAAGTTCGTGCATTGTTGGATGCATTTAAAGTAGAAGAACAGAAGGAAGTTTTACAGGATTAATTGAAACAGCGTACCCAAGTTGAGGGTGCGCTGTTTTGTTTGTATTAAAGGAATAATTACGTTGATGTGGAATAAGAAATAACAGATGTTAAGGAGAGGGAGCTGGAGTCGTGTTATATATGATTTATGGTGTTGTCGTTGTAACTGTATTCTGGCTTTTTCAGACTGTATTTTCTTATTTCGGTCTAATAGGAAATGTGCTGTTGGCGCTAGCGGTCAGCTTCATTATTTGTACGCCGATTACACTGCTATATCTTATTTGGCTAGAGTTGGTTGAGCTGAAAGAGATGAAGGAAGGGGAGATTCGGGAGGAGCAGAGACTATTGAAAGAGATGCTCGATGTGCGGAAAACGAAGGACTGTGCTCAAAAAAAATGAGAATGCGCGCAAACTCAGGGTAGGTGCTCAAAAAAGCTGAGAATGCGCGAAAATCGAGGGTAGATGCTCAAAAAACTAGAAAATGCGCAAAAAACCAAGGTCTATGCTCAAAAAACATGAGAATGCGCGAAACCCCAGGGTCGATGCTCAAAAAATTTGAGAATGCGCAAAAAACCAAGGTCTATGCTCAAAAACACCAAGACTGCGCAAAACCCAAAATCACCACCTCACGCCTACTTCTCCCGCTCAACCGACTTCCACCCATGCCCAGCTAAGTGCTCCTGATATTCCTCAAACGAAATCTCCTGCAGCTCGATAACCAACGGCGACAGCGACACAAGACATTCGTTGTTAGAGTAATCGATGGTAACCTTCGCCACTTCATAGCCGTTATGAAACTGCGAGTGAAACCCGGGATCATGGATGATATCTCCAACCACTGGGCGGATATCTGATTGGTAGGTTTTGCTCATGAGCTCCTGCTTAGCGTTATCGGTCGAGTGAAAAAATACGAGTAATGTAATGTTCATCACCATTAGCCTCCTCTATTTTTCTGCTTTCTCTATCTTCGCTTCTAGCTTCACTTCTACATTCCCTTGAATCGCACGACTGATCATACAAGAGGTTTCTGCTTTTTCAGCAAGTTTGTGGGCAAGCTGAATATCTTTTTCTGTGGCTTCTGCAGTTAATACAACTTCTGGTCTATGAATGATGGTTTTGTAGGTGATGACGCCTTTTGTGACATCTACTATTCCCTCGGATTCCATGGTGAGAGAGACTTTATCCAGCTTACTGCGCTCCATCATAGCTGCGAGTGTGATGATGTAGCATGTGGCTGCGGCGCCGAGTAGCATTTCGTCAGGGTTTGTCCCAACACCGGGTCCGTCCATTTCAGGAGGGATAGAGATCTTCGTCACGAGATTACCTGATTCAATGTCACCCACATCATTACGCAAGCCTGGCCAGTTGGCTTTTAGGTGAAAGCTATGTTCTGCCATGTTTATGCCTCCTAAAAAAATTATCTATATTTAGTCTAGCATACTGACCGTTTATCTAAAGATAATTGTGAGTAAAAACATTGAAAATAAAAAACCATGCTGAGAAGCAGCATGGCGATGTATGATGTATTTAACAACTTGTCCTAATTTTCTTAAATTAATTGCTGTTGCTGTTGGAATTATTATTCGAGCTGTTATTTGAGTTATTGCTGTTGGAATTATTATTCGAGCTGTTGCTTGAGTTATTGTTGTTGGAATTATTATTCGAGCTGTTGCTTGAGTTATTGCTGTTGGAATTATTATTCGAGCTGTTGTTTGAGTTATTGCTGTTGGAATTATTGTTCGAGCTGTTATTTGAGTTATTGCTGTTGGAATTATTGTTCGAGCTGTTGTTTGAGTTACTGCTGTTGGAGTTATTATTCGAGCTGTTGTTTGAGTTACTGCTGTTGGAAGTATTGTTCGAGCTGTTGTTTGAGTTGTTGCTGTTGGAGTTATTATTCGAGCTGTTGTTTGAGTTATTGCTGTTGGAATTATTGTTCGAGCTGTTATTTGAGTTATTGCTGTTGGAACTATTGTTAGAGTTGTTGTTCGAGTTATTGCTGTTGGAATTGTTATTGCTCTGATTTCCACCCTTGGCTCCAATCTCTTGGAAATGTTCTTTATTATGAGTTCTACTTGTTTTGTTTCCGCCTTTTCTACCTGCTTCTTCGTAACTCATTTTTTCTTGTTGATTGTTATTTGCTTGTGCCATTTTAAATTCCTCCTTTGGGATTGTATTTGCTTACATTCCTGTTTAGGATAAATTGAAACATAGCATTTTGAATTTATAGTAGTGCGCTTACATGAGACGGTTGAGATAGCAGGTAGTTTACTGATTAATAAATTATTTTTAGCGACCTTTATTATTGATACGGTTTTGCCATATTTCAATTTCTAGTTCAAGTTGATTATTAAACACAATATAAACAGCATTCCCGACAACGGAGTCATTACCATTCGTTCCTTTTTACTTTGAGAAAGCGAATTCCCCACTGTATTCAACGCAAGAAACCCTGTGAATGCCCATGCTAGAATCGTAGTTGGAAGGAAGGTAAAAGAATCTAAAACCCCGGCTTCCATCAGATATACTGATCCCATTAAAAGTAGAATCATACCGTTAAATACACTCACTATCCGTAGCTTAGTTGGCAATATCCGATGAGACCCTCCCATAGCATATTCTCCAAAAGGAAAACCAAACGCAAGCAGGAATTGGAAGACTGCAACTAGAAAGAATAAGATCATCACACAGATTGCAAGTGTACTCGTTACATCCAAAGGGCAGATCTCCTTTATTTTATTAATAGAAGGGATGGAAATCGATGAAAAAGGGGTGTGTCCTCCTGTTTATCCTATTTATCATAAGTGGCTGTGATCAGTCGTTCTCTAAGCAAATGCCAGATGATTTTGCGTTCTCGCTTAAGTATGGAGTAACGCTTGCAAATGAACTTAATACATATGAGCACACGTTTACAAAGGATCTTGTTTCTGATGGTAAGGTCGAGACAATTATGGAACTTACAGACGAGGAACGTTCTCGAATTTATCAATTGTTTAGAGAGGTCGATGTGTTTAAGGTCTCAAAGAGTTCAGGTTTTCCATGTATGGAACCTTATGAAAAATATGAGCTGAAGATGACTATGAATGAGCAAGATTATGATCTTAGCTGGAACACGTCGTGTGATTTTCAAAAACAATTAAAATGGGAAACCGTTCTGAATGAAATACGTATAGATATTATTCAGACTAAACCAGGGTATCAGCAGCTACCGGAAGCGAATGGCGGGTACGAATAGAAGGAGTGTGGGACCATGTTCATTTTAAATATACTAAAAGAGATGACTCTTGATTTGTTCGCCATGACGAAGGGTTTTCTTTAGGGTTTTGTGATGGTTGGCGGTTTTATGTTGATTGCAGGGGCATTACTTTATGCCATCCTCATGCTATTTTAAACCGTTCCCCGCTTAATCAACTCTAGCTTCATTTCATGCCTTGTCACATTTGGTTCTAATGCTTGTTTTACAAGCTGTTCGCCAATTTTGTTAAAAGGAATCTGCACCGTTGTCATGTCCAAGGCTTTTGAAATCGATTGATTATCAAATCCTATGATAGCAAGATCCTCTGGAATGCGAAGGCCGGCGCGCACGCATGTGGTGTAAAGTCCAGCAGCTACCTGGTCATTTGTCACTAAAAAGGCAGTTGGCCGACCATCTGATTGTAGAAGGTGGTTAGCTAGTGTGATGCCATCTTCAAGATATAAGCAATCGGTCACAATGTCTTGTTCTAACAGTGAGAGCTTGTGTGCTTCCATAAAATCAGCAAATGCTTTTTTACGTTGCAGACTGCTTGTGCTATTTTCTCTGCTTAAACAAATACCAATCCGCGAATGTCCATGCTCATAAAGAAATGTTAAGGCCGCATAAAACGAATCATAATGATTCATGTAGGTACAGCTGATTTCTTCCACTTGAACGTCCTCTAGCAGCACTATTTTCCCACTTCGACTATAGCTTTGTAGTACGTCCAATTGAACACTTCTAGAACAAAAAATGAGACAATCAATTTGCTTTGTTTTTAATAGCTCCAGTGCTTCAAGCTCTTTTTCTTCAAGATATTGAGTTTGAATAATGAGTAGATGACAGTCCGTTTTAGAAACAGCTTTGGCGATCCCATCTACAAGCTGACTGAAATAGTTTTGATCCATAAAGGGCACAACGATCCCAATTAGGTTCGTTTTGCCTTTTTTTAAATGAACGGCATGAATGTTCTTTGTATAGCCCGTCTCTTTAATAGCTTTTTGCACCGCTCTAACGGTTTCTTCATTCACATGTGGATGATGATTCAATACTCTTGATACCGTTGTTGCAGATACACCAGCCATCTTCGCAATGTCATGAATGTTCGTCACAATAAAACAACTCCTACGTCGTTTACTGAGTCTTATTTTACCTCAACTAACGAAACGAAAACCACTAGTCGTTACGCTTCTCGGGGAATCTCGCCGACTAGTGGCACCTTGAGCATACGATATGAAATGCATTTCAGGTCAACTCTTTTCTAAAATGCAGTGAAAAGGAATTCTCCTGGATTTGTCGAATAGTAGGAGGGAGGTGACAGTATGGAAAAAATAGCAAGAGATATAGTGTTTCCATTCACATTTGCTAGCAAGAGGTAGGATTTATAAACAGCACTTATAAGATTGGAGAATCAACATGATTACATTTAAAAAGATTACCTGGGAAAACCTTGATCAATGCTTGAAGCTTGAAGTGGCAGATAATCAGAAAACATTTGTTGGTTCAAATGAGTACAGTTTGGCCCAAGCATACGTGGCTTTAGAAGAAGGAAAACTAGCTGTTATGCCTTTTGCAGTATACGCGAATGATGAAATAATTGGTTTCATTATGATGACATACAGCGAGCAGCATGAATTCAGCGGGGGTCCTAGTTATACGATAGCAAGGCTGATGTTAGATAAACAGTTTCAAAGCAGGGGCTATGGGATGCTTGCGACTCATGAAGCGATAAACTATATTCGTACCTTCCCAAAAGGCGAGGCAGATACGATCTATCTATCATATGAGGCAGATAATAAAGTAGCGCGAGCGTTATATACCTCGTGTGGGTTTGTGGAAACAGGACAAGTGGATGAAGACGGTGAGCTTATTGCTGTGTTGAACTTAAAAGGAGCTGAATGAACATCGAAATCAGACTGTATCAACCATCAGATGAAGAGAGCTGGCTTCGTTGCAGGGTACTAGCATTCCTCGATACAGCTTACTTTGACAATGTTTTAAAGGAAAAAGAAATCTATGAGAATCCCTCCATTGAGTTAGTGGCAGTTAGAGATAATCAAGTAGTAGGGCTCATTGATGTGGAATATGAAGTCAAAGAAAAAACAGTTTGCTCTAGAGGTGACGGATTAGGCGGAATGATCTGGCACATTGCGGTTCACCCGGACTACAGGCGGCTTGGCATCGGCAATCAGTTACTTGCGGAAGCAGAAAAGCTGGCATTAGAGAAGAATTTTAACCGCCTTGAAGCATGGACGAGAGATGACGTGTGGGTGAGCAATTGGTATGTACAAAACGGGTTTAAGAAGGTGGATTCCTACTATCATGTTTTCATAGATAACAAAGAAGAAGTCTCTGTAAAAACGAAGGGGCTGCACTTTATCCAAGGATTTGCTCACTATACGGGAGATGATATTGAGCAAATTAGCAAATACTACAGCCGGGTTCATGAGTGTAATTGCTATGAGAAGAAATTTTCATAAAAAGGAGTCTACACATGTCCAACCAAACGCACCCCCTCATGTCCTTCTTTGAAGGATACGTTCGAAATTTTCGTCGCTTAAATCTGTCTTCCTTACATAATCGTTCAATGTTTACAAGCAGAGAGATTGATTACTTTGCCCGTTTAGGAGAATGGTTAGGGTTTGATGCGTATGTGGAAGATTCGAAGCGAAATGATTTAACCGGACGCTCAAGACCCATGGACTTATCCTGGTGGAAATAGGATTCACGAATCGATAAAGAAAATTACGTGGCTCTTTCGCTTCACTTAGAACGCGAGTCATTACCTCAAAAGGCGGAGGATACGATTGAGAAACTTTTTACAAAGACAGCGGAAGGCTATCATCCTGATCATGTCATAGGTATTCAATACGCCGATACATTGGCGGATATTGATCAGCTGAACGAAAAAGTGCTGACGCTAAACAAACATCAAAAATCACAGGTACTTATGATTTATCGCGAACTGGATCGTAAAAAACAATCTGAGAGAATAAGAGCATACGAGGGAAACAGTGAAGGTTGGATTGAATCAAGAAACGCTGTTGCAGTGCTTGATCCTTCTCATTATTGGTATATGTGTTTTGAGGAAGAGTGGGTGGGTTAATTCATATATCATTGGAGGCTTTTATGATCCCATACAAGCTAGAGAAGAAACACGCAGATCGACCTAACTGGAAGCGTGTGACCAAAAAGAGGTACACACAACGGTATATCAAGTCTGAGGAATTTACCGGAACGATTGCTTTAATAGATTTACAAGAGGTGACGGAACGGCTAGTCGTTCAATACGAGTCAAAAGAAGTATGTATTGTGGATTCAGGATTTGTTTGGCTACAGCATTTCCCTGATAACGGACACCACGTTTTGACGACGGTCTTTAATGAAAGTAGTGAGATTGTTCAATGGTATATCGATATATGCAATACGAAAGGAAATACACAAGGAGTACCTTGGTATGAGGATTTGTTCTTAGATTTAGTTGTTCTTCCAACGGGAGAGGTGTTTCAACTAGATCATGATGAATTAGAGGAAGCACTACAACAAGGAATGGTGTCTTTCATCCTATACCAACTTGCTCATGACGAGATGAACAGTCTCCTACAAAAAATTAAAGATAACAATTATCCACTTTTTAAAAAGTCAAAAGAACATAAGGATGAGCTGCATGATCTTTAGCTACACCGCCCCAACCATAGCTAAATCCTCGGATTCCTTCCCAATCTTCCATAATGAATCAAAGATTGGAACGATGGAGAGATTTTTTACGAAGCAAACACGAAATCCGATCTATGATGTGAACATTCGTGCTTATGATCAGAGCAACCAGGATACATACACAATTACTCAAACTAAAAGCAAATTCCTGGGTGAAACGAAGTGGGAGATTTATAGAAACGACAAAAAAATTGGTGAAGCTGAAGTACCAAAAGGTTTTTTCAAAGTACACCAGGTGGCTGTGAAATTAGAGGACCATCCAACCTTCACGTTTAAAATTAAAATGGACGGGACTGCTGTTATTTTGAATGATAAAGAGGATCAAATTGGAAGCACTGAGCGCACAACTAAAATCAAGCATACCTACGAAGGTGAAGTGGACGAGCATTTTTTAAAGATACCCCTTATCCTATTCTATGGTCTTGTCCATACGTTTTGGTGCTCTTCACATCTTAGCTAAGTGTAAAAAGTAGAGTATACTCCGCACGAAAAAGTGAGTAGAATGATGGAGAGGACGATACAGAAAGAGGGACTTATATGACGATCCTAGTTGTAGAAGATGACCGAGCCATCGCTGAAGGACTAAGCTATTCTTTAAAACAGGAAGGCTATGATGTTCGGTTATGTGAAAATACAAAAGGGGCAAAGCAAGTCATTGAGCAGGAGCTTGAGACCATTACCCTTTGCTTATTAGACTTAACGCTCCCCGATGGAAGTGGATACGAGCTTTGTCAGCTGGTTAAAGAGAAAGCGGATCTTCCTGTTATTTTCTTAACGGCAATGGATGAAGAAGTGAATGTGGTGATGGGGCTTGATATGGGCGCCGATGATTATATTACGAAGCCTTTTCGGGTAAGGGAGCTCACTTCAAGGATTAAATCTGTGCTTAGACGGTATTCCAAGCAAACGCCCGCGCCACAACCAAATACTTTATCGATAGGGCCAATCAATATCCATACATTAGAAGCAAAAGTATACAAACGTGGGCAGGAAATTGTGCTCACTGCCTTGGAATACAGACTGCTCATGATTTTTGCTGCACATCCTGGACAAGTCCTTTCAAGGGCGCAGCTTTTGGACCGAATTTGGGATGTAGGTGGGGAATTTGTGAACGATAATACGTTAACGGTTTACATAAAGAGACTTAGAGAAAAGCTTGAAGATGATCCGCATCAACCTGAGATCATTCAAACGATTCGAGGAATGGGTTACAAAGCAGGTGACGGCCATGCTACGTCATAGGGAAGTAAAAAGTCTACTGATTTATTTTGCTTTGGTTATTGGAGGCAGTGTACTTTGTGCTATGTTTCTCCACGTTCTTGCTGTTTGGCTTGTTCTGATTCCTTCTATTCTTATAGTAGGAGGTTTTTTTGTTTTCACGAATAGGCGGTATAAGGATATTGAACGACTGTCTGAATATGTGCGGAGTATCGCAGCTGGGAGTAAAACGCTTGATATCCGAGATAATCAAGAGGGGGAACTCAGTATCCTCAAAAACGATGTCTACCGGGTGACACGCATGCTTTCTGAGCAAAGCGTTGATTTACAAGGAGAAAAGAAGAAGCTAACTGACGCAATCTCAGACATTTCTCATCAGTTGAAAACACCGCTTACGTCTATGACTGTCATGGCTGATCTTTTACATGAGCCAGAAGTCAGTGATGACAAAAGGCGTGAATTTGCCCGTCATCAGCTTGTCCAGCTTGAACGCATGGAATGGTTGGTGACCTCACTCTTAAAGCTTTCAAAGATGGATGCTGGGGGGATTGCGTTTAAAAGGGAGGAGGTTTTAGTAACGGACTTAATTGAACGTTCGCTTCAACCCTTGCTGATCCCTATTGAGTTAAAAGAGATTCATGTCCAGGTTGAAGGAGAGCCAGATGTTCAATATGTCGGAGATTTTCAATGGAGTATGGAAGCAATCGGGAATGTGTTAAAAAATGCGGTGGAGCATACGCAACCTGGTGGGAAGCTAACGATCTCCTATACAAGTAACATTCTATTTACGGAAATTCAGATTGCAGATAGTGGAAGTGGGATTCCAAAGCAGGAGCTACCTTATATCTTTCAGCGATTTTACAAAGGAACACATGCTAAAGAAGGAAGCGTCGGCATTGGTTTGGCCTTAGTTCAACAAATGATTAAAAGTCAAAATGGAGAGGTTGACGTCCAGAGTAAAGAAGGAGAAGGCACGGTGTTTCGCATTACATTTTATAAGCAAAGCCGAAAGTGACTGAATTGTCACCTGATGAGTCATTAAAGCGTCATCTTTTCTTTGTACACTTAGGATATCAACTGCTGGAGGGAATTATATGGAATTAGTAAAGGTTGAAAACCTATCTAAAGTGTATGGCAAGGGAGAAACAGCTGTTAAGGCATTGGATAACGTCTCATTTACTGTGAATAAGGGAGAGTTCGTGGCGATTATTGGTCCCTCTGGATCTGGTAAGTCTACACTCCTGCACTTGCTTGGCGGGGTCGATCGTCCTTCAAGTGGGAGTGTGTTGATCGATCAAACAAATATCTATGATTTAAACGAAACGCAGCTGGCGATCTTTAGACGACGCCAGATTGGTCTCATTTATCAATTTTATAATTTAATCCCGATCTTAACAGTTGAAGAGAACTTAACACTGCCTCTTTTACTAGATGAGCACAAGGTAGACCAGCAGCATTTTACGGACTTGATTGGACAGCTTGGCCTAGATAATCGATTAACACATTTACCTAATCAATTATCAGGAGGTCAACAACAACGCGTCTCTATTGGACGTGCGTTGATCAGTCACCCATCAATTATGTTAGCTGATGAGCCAACTGGAAATCTTGATAGTAAAAATAGTAAGGAAATTATTGATCTACTCAAACGATTTAACCGAACATATAAACAAACGTTAATTATGATTACCCATGATGATCGGATTGCTCTGCAGGCAGATCGAGTGATCACAATTGAGGATGGCAAGGTTGCGAGTGATGAGGTCATTCGGCCATGAACATTGTAAATAAGCTGACAATTCGTCATTTAAAGGGAAATAAAAAACGTACCTTGGTAACAATCCTCGGAACGATTATCTCAGCAGCCATGATTATGGCGGTTGCGACGATTGGCGTGTCTTATACAGACCTATTAAAAAAGCAAGCCATAGAGAACAACGGGAATTGGCACGTTTCCTATAAAGATATTACAACGGAACAAATCGACAGTTTGCTTCAGGATGAACAAACGGGGTCACTGTCACTGATTGAAGATCGTGGATACTCAGAGCTAGATGATTCAGAGAGCGGGTTTAAACCATATATTTGGGTAAGAGGCATGAACGATGAAGCATTCACTCAATTTGATGTGCAGTTACTGGAAGGACGCTTGCCTGAGACGAGAGATGAATTGATCGTAAGCTCGTCTTTAGATGAAGAGGTTACGTGGTCGATTGGAGACGAAGTGACGCTAGCCACTGGAAAACGATTCACAGAGGCAGAATGGGCAGAGCCTCAGGACGGTTTATTGACAAGTGAAAATTGGCTGGAGCAGGACGACGAAGGCAATTTGAACGAAACACTCATTGAAGTGGAAGATGCGTCCTACACAATTGTAGGTTTTTTTGAACAACCCAACTGGGAGTGGGGCTGGACGCCAGGATATATGGTGCTCTCTTATATTGATGAAGGTGATGAGCACTATCCAGTGGATAGCTTTGTGTATGTAGACAAACCGGATCGATCGGTCTATGATCATGCGAACGAGCTTTCAGATGAGCTGGGTATCACAAATGTTCAGTACAATAGTGAACTCCTACGTCATTCAGGAATAACGGCAAGTGACAGTATCGACCGAACGATGAATGGAATGTTAGGGGTCATTATTGTTGTGATTATAGCGGGATCCGTTGCATTAATTTTTAATGCATTTGCGATTTCAGTTTCGGAGCGTTCAAGATACTTAGGAATGCTTTCAAGTGTTGGAGCAACAAAACGTCAGAAGCGTAATTCCGTCTTCTTCGAGGGAGCTATCATTGGTGTAATTAGTGTTCCAATTGGAATAATAGCTGGGATTGTTGGAATTGGGATCACGTTTTTAGTGATTAATCCGATGCTTGATTCCATTGGACTTGAACAGCAGCTGAGCTTAACGGTTACGCCTTATTCCATTCTAATTACGATTTTATTGTCTGCATTAACAATCTTTATCTCTACCTGGTTTCCTGCGCTGCGTGCATCGAGAATTACAGCATTGGATGCAATTAGACAAACGCATGATATCAAGCTTAAAAACAAATCCGTTCGGACATCCAAGCTCGTCAGACGATTGTTTGGCATTGAAGCTGAACTCGGTCTCAAGAATCTAAAGCGCAACAAAAAAAGATATCATGTAACGGTGCTGTCTTTGATTGTAAGTATTGTTCTGTTTTTAAGTGTCTCATTTTTCACTGATAGTCTTAAGCAGTCATATCGGATTGCGGAGTCTGGGGATTCTGTGAGTTATGATCTCGAGGTTTATGCAGACGATGCTGAATCGGTGGATAAATTAAGAGAGAGCATTGAGGGTGCTGAAGAGGTTACAGGAGTTTTAACCCAGCGGGAAATGAGTGTCCACTTGTATTTGGATGAATCAGAAGTGGCACCTGAACTGCTTGATTCTGGGGAGATTGAAAGAACAGAGGATGGAAAGTATATTTACTATGCTAGTATCACATCTATTGATAAAGATAGTCTGGATCAATATGTAGAAGAAGCAAAAATTCCTAGCTCCTGGGATGATGAGACTATGTCTGCCATTGTTCTTGATACAATCACCTATGAGGATTATGAGCAGAGTAAATATATCCAAACAAAAGCAATTCGTACGAACATCAACGATTCCTTAAATCTTGTAGAAACAAATTGGGAAACAGAAGAAACAAAAGAGTTGCCACCGCTCACGGTCACAGCTTTAACTGGTGAGTTGCCAATGGGTGACTATTACTCATCTTTAGGATCCATAGTTATCTTTGTTTCCAACGAAACATTTGAAGCCCTGCTCTCTGAATCAGATCTAAAAGAAATAAGTTATTCAATGTATGTTCAGAGTGATGATCCGATGTTAACAGAACAAGTTCTTTCAGAAAGTCAGGAACTGTACTATTCTATGTATAACTTATACGATCAAAGAACACAAGGCGAGCAAATGATTGCTGTTCTATCCGTATTCACCTATGGATTCGTCACATTAATTACACTAATCTCACTAGCAAATATCCTAAACACGATCTCAACAGGTGTTGCTTTGCGTAAGCGGGAGTTTGCAATGCTGCGCTCGGTTGGATTGACAAACAAATCATTTAAAAAGATGATGATGTTTGAGAGTGCGTTTTATGGAGTGAAGGCTCTGCTTTATGGGTTGCCGTTAAGTATCCTAGTCATGTACATTATCTATCGCCAAACCCAATATGCGTTCACGTACAGCTTCATGATCCCTTGGCTTCATATACTTGGAGTTGTAGTAGGAGTGTTTGTCATTGTTGGGCTAGCCATGCTGTACTCTTTAGTTAAAACGAAAAATGAAACGATCATTGAAGGGTTAATTCAAGAAAATCAATAAAGAAGATAGCCAGCTGACATTATGATGTCAGCTGGCTTTTTAGGTGGATAAGAATCAATCGTTGTGTGGTCTTGCTATTTTTTGCTAACATCTTGAACAATTTAACCGTTTTATGGTCAGAAACGTCTACAGAGATCTTGCTTCGTTCGACACTTCAAAAGAATTCCAGATCCCCTTACCATTTTATGTGTAGATCATTTTCAAACTTTTTAGGAGGTTTTAGATGATGAACAGGATGAGTTTTCTTTCAGTTATGAGTGCTGTGTTGCTAGTCGCCTCTCTAATCTTTCCAACCGGCCAGGCTTCTGCAGCATCCAGTGAAGAGCCATTACAATTTCCGCCAGAGGCTCTTGAAGCATTAGAAAGTAGTGTATATGTAGACACACAATCAAGAACGGCACACATTGACCAGGAAAAAGCATTAGAGCTTTACTCATTTACAGATGAAGAATTCACGCTTATTCAAGAACGACTTGATCAACTATCAGACGATCAAATTCAAGAGATGATTAACTATGCAACACCTGATTCTGGAGATATTTCAACGCAAGTCGCTCCGGCCATCATCTGGGGAGGAATTGCGGTCATTGGGATCTTCACAGGGGCAGCATTGTACTTTTCTTCAAAATATATGACACACCAAGAAAAACAAAATTTGATTAATCGCTGCTATGACATGGGCGGTTCACCATCCATTGATTCGGGTGATGTAGGTGGAATGGGTGGAGAACCTCAAAAGGCATGGTGGAAGATGTCAAATGAGTACAGCTTTGAATGTGTCCAGTAGCATGAACCCTATAGAAAAGAGGTGATACCATGGACTTACTTGACCTATTTATGTGGCTCATCATGGGCGTCATTGTATTTAGTTTAGGGATGCTAACGTATTCAACATTTAAAGATCAGAAAAATAAATAAGATAGTATGGAAGAGTTGGACATATAATGGTTCAACTCTTTTTTTGTATTAAAATAATTGAAGGAATTTAAAGAGTGTATCAAGAAATCATTAAGGAAGAGGGGGAGTAGGTTATGGAAAGAGAAAACACACAAGACACGCGTGGAAAGCGCCTAGCATTAGGCTCAATCGCCTTAATGCTTATTAGTATGATCATTTTTTACACTCAATTAATTGCAGATGCGGGCATTTATGTAGAAATTATTTTATTTGCTGTACTATCGATTGCTGGTATCACACTCGCTTATTTATCAGGGAAAGCTTCAAAGAGTTCCAAGCTATTTGTTGTTGGTGTGGCTGGAAATAGTTTTATGTTGATGATCAGTGGATTCTTGTTTTTGGTTATGTTGGTGGTTGAGTCTGGCACATAAAATAGGGGGGACATCACATTGAATAAACATGGAGTAGGTAGATTGTGTGGAATCGGATCACTCTTGTGTATTGTTTTATATGTGATATGTTTTTTTGTATTGAGAGGTCCAAATTCAGATGTGTATCTTATCATCAGCATTGGAGGGATACTCTCAATCATTGGGATCCTTATAGCCATTGTATCTGCCATTCTTTCAAAAAGATTTGTTTATCTAATTATAGGTCTTCTGGGGAATTGTGCTGTACTTGCTTTGTCATATTTTTTATTATTAGCTATGGGCATTAGTGAGCCTTAAAATGTATATTAGAGCGAGGAATTTTAATGAAAAAAAGTACGATGATCGTTTTGTTATGTTTAATTCTTGGTGTGTTAGGCGCTTGTAATCAACAAAACCAACCCAATCACGGAGTACAGGAAATTAAGCTGTATGAGTTGGTTGGTTATGAACAAGTTGATGATGAACCGATTGAGGAATGGACAGAGAAGGAAGATGTAGATCAGATGGTGTCCATTTTGCAATCGGCTAAAAAGATGGATGGGATTCTGGATATTGAACCCGCACAATATCGTTTAGATCTTATTGAACAAGAAGCGAATCCGATGTTTCTTTGGTTACGTGATGATACGACTGAAGCCATTTTAATGGAGCGAACGGAAGACGGGACAGAAGTGTATTATACGTTACTTGAAGACGAGACTTCGAGCTTGAAGGAACTGTTTCATCAGAGGGGAGTATTGGATGGAGAATAAACCAGAGATTCATGTTACGCCTAGGCAAGCGTTAATTGATGAATGTACAACGATTACGGTATCAGGATGCACGCCTGAAGAGAAGCTAGACATTGAACTGAGACTGATTGACCAACAGGATCGTGAATTTAAGTCATCAGTGTGTATTAACGTAAATGAAAAAGGCGAACAAACCCTTCCCCAATCAGATGTGGAAGGGTTGTTTTGGTCTGCAGAAGAAGTCGGTAAGGTGCATGGTGATTACTTTTATAAATCGGATGCAGCTGAGCTTGAAATGAAGTGGACGTTGAAGCGAGAAGGTGAAGAAGTTGATCAGGTTACGGCCATTCGAGCATTTAAGCATGAGGATGTGAGTCGAGAGGTTGTTCGTGAAGATGGGGTGGTGGGAACACTTTTTTACCAAGAGCAGGATATGGTAAAACCAGTTGTAGTTGTTTTAGGAGGGTCGGATGGCGAGATTCAAGAGCATGCCGCCGCTCTGCTCGCTACTAAAGGCTACAACGTGTTTGCCTTAGCGTATTTTGGTCAAGAGGGTGTGCCAAAGGATTTAGACCAGATCCCTTTAGAATCTTTCGATGGAGCCATTCAGTGGGTGAAGGGACGATTTAATATTGAGAAAGTGACACTCATTGGTTACTCCAGAGGTGCAGAAGCAGCATTATTACTTGCCTCCGTTTATCCTGATGAGTTTAAGGCCGTTGTGGCTGGGGCACCAGGTGCCTATGTGACCTCAGGTTTAAGAAATACAATTTATGCTCCTATTCCTTCCTGGACACTGAAAGGAAAGGATTTACCGTACCTCACCTTTAAGTATCGACCTGCACAAATGTTCTCAATGCTTGGAGGGATGATTAAACGTAAGCCCGTTTCCTTTCTATCTATTTGGGAGAACAGCCTATCTAAGCCGGAGAAGCTGGAAGCGAGCCGAATAGAGGTCGAACGTATCAATGCTCCCTTGCTGCTTATCGCAGGTGGGCAGGATCAAGTGTGGCCCTCAGAGCGATTTGCGAGACAAATTGCGCAGGAAATAGAGGGAGAGTCACGCGAACTACATTTTGAAGAAGCTGGACATTTTCTTGCGTTCCCTTACGCATTACCAGGGATGCCAGCGAATGTGCTCATGCATGTAGGCGGTAGAATGATTATGGATTTTGGTGGAACGAAGGCAGCAAATGCAGAAGCTACAAAGAAATCGTGGAAGGAGCTACTTTGTTTCTTGGAGGAGTTTGCGTGAGTTGAGGGGAGCGGGGAATCGACGAAGAGAGCGTGGAATCGGCGTAGAGAGCCGGGAATCAACAAAGAGAGCACGGAATCGGCGAAGAGAGCAGGTGAATCGACGGAGAGAGCAGGGAATCGACGAAGAGAGCAGGTGAATCGACGGAGAGAGCAGGGAATCGACGAAGAGAGCAAGGAATCGATGAAGAGAGCAAAGAATCAACGAAAAGAGTAAGGAATCAACAAAGAGAGTAAAGAATCAACAAAGAGAGCAGGAAGTCAACAAACAAGCCCCCTCATCTTCATGAAGGAGCTTACCAAACCCTAACTCTTAAGCCACTTTCTTAAATGGAGCATTTGAACATTTTCTCCAAATCCATTCAAGTGGTCCTGTCCCGAGATATTTTACAAACAACTGAGCGACAATCATCATAACGGCTGTAATTCCTGCCCAGGCAGCTAGTACTTGATAGACATTTACAACAGGTGCGAGGCCAAGGCCCCAGCTGTAGAATAAAATGGAGCCTAGAATATTTTGCAGGACATAACAGCTTAAGGCTGTTTTACCGATCATTTCAAAGCGTGCAAGAATCCACTTTAATACATTTCGTTCTAATAAAAAGGCAAGAAGTCCGATGTATCCAAGCGATAGCACCGGGGCGAAGAGATAGCGACTGGCCAGGTCAAAGACGTTACCAGGTACAAAGACAAGGGCGTTTAATGGAATACCGAGTCCGAGTCCACAGACCATTAATCGTTTACGGATCGCGCGTCCTTTTTCGTCCTGGCTAAATGCGCCCGCACGATATAAGCGAATGCCTAAAAGATAAAGAAACAAGTTCATACATATAATGGCGATCGCTTCAAAGCGTAATTCGATAAAATCGGAGAGTCTGAACTGAATTTGTTCCAGATATGTACCTGTTGTATATACCGCTTCTGTTTCCTGGAACGAACCGATAAGCTCTTCGAGAGCGCCCTCTGCATTCATGAGCCACACCCAGGCAACGGAGATCAACATAAGACCAATAATATGAATCGTTGCGGCACCTGCCATAATCCAGTTTAATGTTTGATGACGAAGGCCTACAAGGAATGCGACGATGATTCCGGTGAATGCATAACTCATTAAGACATCGTACTCAAAGACAAAGACAAAGTGCAGTAGCCCGTCTAACCCGAGTAAGATCATCGTCCATATATACATGCGGAGCCAGGGACGACCATCACGTAAAGATTTCTGATACTTCAGTTCAAGTCCGATTCCAAACATGATCGTAAGGAGCCCGAGGAATTTTCCGTTGGTGAACACGGCAAGAAAGCCATGTACCCATGCGTCGGCTGTGCCCATTCCTTCTTGCATGGTTAACAATGAGAGTGCTGCACCTGGATCAGCAAATAACCAGATGTTTGTGCCAAGAGTGCCAATGATGGCAAAGCCTCGGAGTATATCTAATAAACGAATTCGATTTCCTTTTGAGTTGGTACTTATGGTTTCCATTCTATCCCCCAATCGTTATGTCTTCTTCCATCTATTCGGTTGAAACGCAAAAAAGTTTCAACATCTACCCATTGAAATGGTATGCGTCATTTCGTTATAATAAAGCTAGAAATGGTTGAAAAAACTGCCCCCA
The DNA here is from genome assembly GCA_037965595.1 of Alkalihalobacillus sp. FSL W8-0930. Taxonomy (NCBI): domain Bacteria; kingdom Bacillati; phylum Bacillota; class Bacilli; order Caryophanales; family Bacillaceae; genus Alkalihalobacillus; species Alkalihalobacillus sp. FSL W8-0930. The sequence goes on from CP150183.1 coordinate 1,031,932, forward strand.
CGCTAATGGGAGCAGATAGCTGATCTTTATTGAGACTGGCGCAATAGAGCACAAATAAGCCCCGTGAGCGGTCAACTCATATACGGGGCTTATTTTTCATTTCTGAAAGACAGGATGGCAAGTACGAGCATGGAAAATCCGATCATGGTCGTTAGTGCCTCATAAACTGTCATGTATGGCCTCACCCCCTTTGTAAAGAGGTGCTGCCAGCCCCGTATGAAAAGATCTGCTAGGGTAAGTATACATAGATGTGGTACGGAGAAATAGATAACTTTTGTCCCGATTTCTGAGGGCGAACTTGACTTTTGTCTAAAAAGCCTTCAATGTAAGTCTATTCGAATAAAAAAAGGCAGGTGTCATTCTGCGACTTAGCAGGTTTAATTATGAAAGAACAATGGTCTTCTAAACTTGGATTTATTCTTGCGTCAGCCGGGGCAGCTATAGGGTTAGGTGCCTTATGGAGATTTCCGTATTTAACGGGAACCAACGGTGGTGGCGCCTTTTTCTTGCTCTTTATCTTTTTTACTGTATTGATTGGAATGCCGCTGCTAATTGCTGAATTTGTAATCGGTCGTGGATCAAAAAGGGAGGCTGTTTCGGCATACAAAAAGCTATCCGCTACAGGCTTGTGGAAATGGATTGGCCATTTTGGCGTAGTCGGTTGCTTTCTGTTACTCACTTTTTATGCTGTCATTGGCGGCTGGGTCCTCACATATACATTTCTTTCTTTAACTGGATCGATTTTAGAACCAGGTAGAGATTATGAAATGTTATTTGGCTCCATCGTTGGCAGCCCGTTGATAAGTGCGATCGGTCTCATTGTTTTTATTGGTTTGAATGTCATTGTTCTCTCGTTTGGAATCAAAAATGGAATAGAACGAGTGAATAAGTATTTAATGCCGCTTTTATTTGTCTTTTTACTAATCATCATTGTAAGAGGGTTAACGTTAGATGGGGCGATGGAGGGAGTGAAATTCTTCTTAAGTCCAGACTTCTTCAGTATTACAACGGCAGGCACACTTGAGGCACTTGGACAGTCCTTCTTCTCTTTAGCGGTTGGGTTTTCATGTATGGTGACCTACAGTTCCTATCTTGGAAATGAACAAAGTCTTCCGAGATCAGCTGGATCCATAGTGATTTTGAATCTTCTTGTTTCCCTCATGGCAGGGCTTGCCGTTTTTCCGGCTGTTTTTGCATTTAACCTTAGCCCGGATTCAGGACCAAATCTTTTATTTGTTGTTCTGCCTACTGTGTTTGAACAGCTGCCCTTCGGTGGATTATTCTTGAGCTTGTTCTTATTACTCTTCTTTTTTGCGACGATTACATCTTCATTTAGTTTGATGGAGATTATGATCTCGGCATTTACGCAAAACAAAAAGCATAAGCGTAATCGTGTGGCACTAATTAGTGGAATCCTGGTAGTCATTGCTGGCATTCCAGCGGCATTATCCAACAATGTACTGTCTGATGTACTCATCCTTGATCGGACAGTCTTTGATCTGACAGACTTCTTTGTCTCAAATATTATGCTTCCCCTCGGGTGTTTATTTATCGCGTTATTTGTAGGCTTTAAAGTAAAGAAAAGCCTCTTGCTCGAGCAATACCGGATGGAAAGCGGCAGCCTTAGTGGAACAGCAAACTTATGGTATCTTCTGATGCAGACAATTGTTCCATTAGTTATTGTGATTGTGTTTATATTTGGACTGTTTTAAAACGAAGAGAGCTTGAAACATAACTAAAAATCAATGAAAAATGGCGAATGATTCTACGATCGAATCATTCGCCATTCGTGTTTCTCAAAACGAGCGGAAGGAGAACCTGAGACTCCAGTGGAAACAGTGCGAGGTGAAGACTCTGTAGCGGTGTATTTCCGCGGAAGAGGCTGAGGCCGTACCCCATAGCCGTCAAGTTAAGTAAAATCGGTTTAATTATAGACGATTCTTCGTTAGGATGGGGGTTTAACCAGTCCTAGGGAGGGATCGTTTGTGTCTTTAAAAGAGGAGTTCAGTACGTTTGCGAAAACCGTGTTGGACGTTTTATCTGTACCGAACCTTCGCCAATCTGCCCGAGACGTTGGGTTTGTACAGCGTCTAAAGAAATTAAAACCTGAGGATTTCTTGAGTATTTGTGCGTTTCTGCCTCAACCCGTGGGTTCTACAGAGTTAACACAGCTTTGTGGAGCTCTTTCGCGTGAATCGAATACCCAGCTCTCCAAACAAGCCTTACACCAACGCTTCGATGAAAAAGGAGCCGCTTTTTTGAAGCATGTGTTTTTTCAATTGGCGGGCAAACAAGAGGTCATCGCCATGCCACCTCTTCCGGAGACCCCGTTTTCTCGGATCCGCATCTTAGATGCGACTTCATTTGAACGACCAAGGAAAGAAGGTACTTCTTCAGATGGAGCGAAAATTCATTTAGAGTATGAGCTATATGAGGGGAAATTTTTGCATACCTTACTTTGCGGTTCAAGAGAAAGTGACCATCACGCCGCCTATGCATTAGCCGATACGATCCAGCCAGGAGATTTGATCATCCGTGATCTCGGCTACTTTTCTGGCGACCATTTGAAACAAATTGATCGTGCAGGCGCTTCTTATATCACGCGGACGCCGGCCAATATGACCTATTGGACTAGAGATGATCAAGGGGAACGAATCCAAATCAAACCAGAAGAAGATGCGAAGCAGCTAGAACCGGGAGCGATCAAAGATTATGGGGTCATCCAATTAGGGGTCAAAGGAAAGAACACCCTTCAAACCCGTGTCATCGTGCAACGATTGACAGAGGATCAACAAAACAAGAGGAAAGCCGGTTTACGAAAAAGAAGACGGAAAGGGGGTCATACCCAATCCGCCGACAAAAAGGATCATACCCAAATCCTTGCCACTAACCTAACACAGGAAGAAATGGATGTGCAAGCATTGTATCCGATGTATTCCTTACGCTGGCAAGTCGAGATTCTTTTCAAAACGTGGAAATCCCTTTTCGCCATTGATCACGTGCGCGCGATGAATCCAGATCGGTTTCTCTGCCACATGTATGGGAAACTTATACACATTCTGCTTTCTTCGATGGTGGCGTTTCAATGCCGGTTCTATCTTCATCAAAAACACCACCTCGAAGGCAGTGAATACAAGTGTATCCATCATGCCAAAAGGGCTATAGAAGAGTCAAAAGGATACGCTCTCTATCATCGTTCTTCATTAGAAGACGTTCTAGAAAATATCTACGAGAACATTTACCGATATGGACGAAAAGACCATCGCCACCGCCATCAAAGTCCCTATGACATCTTACAGATCGCCTATGAAACACATGCGCGTATGGAGTAAAACGGTAGAATCCGGTGCAAAAAAATATAAAAAGAGCCAATCTATCCATACGTACCCTGATGGAAAATACTAGATCCACTACAAGATAAAGGATGAGCTCTTTCTTTTTCCTTTCTTAACTTGACGGCTATGGGCCGTACCCACGGAAAGCGAGGGATTCTCCTGAAGCGGGTATTTTACTATGTTCGAGTTTTACTAACCGTATTAATGTAGTGTTACGGCATCTCTTATTTACCTCATCAACTCGTAAAAAAGTTCTCCGTGTAATAAGGCTGAGATTGGTCATTAAAGGCAACCCCTACACCTAGTCGCAGGAATCGATCCTGGAGGATATTTTCCCGATGTCCTTGTGAGTTCATCAATCCTTCATGCGCAAAAATGCTACTCATCTGGCCATAAGCTAGGTTCTCGCCAGCTGTTTTAAACGAAATATTATCCTGTTCCATGCGATCAAATGGAGACTGGCCTTGGAGGTTCGTGTGGCTGAAATATTGATTTTCGGCCATGTCCAAGCTGTGATTTCGCGCAGTCTCTCGTACTTGGTCATCCCATGTTAAGACTTCGAGTCCATGGTTCACGCGAGAGGCATTAGTTAAATCAAACAATTGATACTCAAAACCTTCTTTAAGTTCGTCGCTTGCCTGTGTATATAAATCCTTTTTCGATTGTTCCAGGTTTGCATCGATTAACTGAATGGCTGTCACCATTTGGTCCTGATGCTTGTCATAAAAGACAGTCACATAGCTATCATCTAACTGAAACAAGTCATATTCCTGATCCTGGTTCACCTCATAGCGGTATAGACCTTTCCTCATATAAGCCTCAGGTTCTCCAAATTGTTCTCGTACTTCATCCTTAGACGTACCATACTGAATAGGAGTAGTTGAGCTAATTAAATCTTGATTTGTATAGAGACCTTTCACGGAATCCTGCGCATCATACGCAACCATCACAAACTCATGATAGTCATCATGGTACGCTACCCAATCTATGCCATACTCATTTCTTGAGGTTCTCATAGGTTCTCCGAGTTCGGTTTCAACATCTGTCCGAGAATCGCCAAGCTCCGTATTGTGAACAGAGAATAGTTGATCAGGTGTATCTAATTCCGGTGCGGCTCTTTCTATTTCTTCGTCCTTGGATTGCGAAAGGCTATTTTGATTGGGAAGAATGGATTGAACTAGATCAGATAAATGATCGACTGAGCTATCCATGTCACGTTGAATCGGTTCGATGATGGAAGCAGGCAGTAGTTCTTTTGCAGGTTCCATCCATATATGTCGAGTGGTGAATACGAGTACCACCACGGCAATTAGTAAGAAAAAGCGTCTCATCTGTCACATCCCTTTTTGTTCGGTATTTCCGTAAATTATACTTGGTCAAAGGGCACAGTCCAACTCTTTTAATGTGGAAAATGTTGAAGCTTATGTGTCTGACGTATCAGTCCACGTTTCATCTAAATGTTTTGAATAAAAGGTCAGAGCTTTTTTGTACGTCTGAATCCATTCATTGGTAGGCTCTTTGAGTAGAAGACCTAATAGACGTTGGATCGATTGACGATTGTGTCCGAGGTTATACTCCGTAATCGCTTGAAAGGCAGACAGTGCTGCATTTTCAGGGAATTCTTTTAGCCCTTTTTGAAAGATTTCCTGAGCTTCTTCGTATTTACCAATACAACGTAAACTACTTCCTAACTGAACAAATGCTTTTTCATAGTTGATTCCAGTCAAACCGAGCTCAATTGCTTTCTGGTAAAAAGGAATGGCTTCAGCTTCCTGACCGAGTCCATCATACGTTGAGGCCAAATAAAAATGTAGTTCGGCATCGTTCGGCTTCTCTTTGACTAAAGCGAGTAAAAGAGTCTGAGCTTTTTTGTAGTCGCCATGTTCTAAATGGGAGATCGCTTCTCTAAACATCATACACACCAGCCTTTATTGGTATTACAAATCTAGTTGATAGAAAGGAGTAACATCTTGTTTTCTGTCTAACCGTAATGCTTTATACAGCTTTGACATGCATTGGCTAGCTGATACATCGTCCATCCATTGGATATCTATAATGTCTTGATCCGGATCGTTATTTAGCAGGCTGCCGCCTATGATCTCAGCGTAAAATGTGAAGATGATGGCATGCTGACCTCTCTCTTGAAAGGTTCTCTCACGAACAGAATGTAGTTCACCCACTTGCACGTGGTAGCCTGTTTCTTCAAATACCTCGCGAATAACAGCTTCTTTAATCGTTTCACCAGGTTCAACGGCTCCACCAGGAGTACTCCAATAGGTCTTTAATTCTTTTTTGTTTTCTACTAGTAAAATTCGTCCATCTCTGTCATAGATAATAGCAGAAGCAACATCAACACGTTTCAAAATCGATCAGCTCGTTTCTATCTAATATAGACAAAGTTTACTAGTTCTATTTAAACAAATCTATAGCAAAAGGATGATGGTAATGATTATTAAAAATCACCAGCTTCATATACGACCTCTTCTAAAAGAAGACGCTCCCTTTCTAGCAAAATGGTTATCGGATCCAGCTGTTTTAGAATTTTATGAAGGAAGAGACAATCCTTTTGATCTAAACAAAGTTTTAGAAACGTTTTATAAAGAAGAAGGCACCACCATTAGATGCTTAATTAAATGGGAGGATCAAGCGATCGGTTACATTCAATATTATGAGATTGATGATGAAGAGAGGAGCGAATATGGACTTCAGGAAGTAGAAGGAACCATATATGGCCTAGACCAATTCATTGGTGAAGAGGGGTATCGCGATAAAGGGGTAGGAACCATGTTAGTCCAGACAATGATTAGGAATTTAAAGAAGCAAGAACATGTGCATTCGCTTGTGATGGATCCACAGGTACAGAACTATCGTGCATTAGCGTGTTATGAAAAGTGTGGATTCATCAAACAAAAGCTTCTCCCATCACGTGAATGGCATGAAGGAGAATACCGTGATTGCTGGCTCATACAATACACGGTATGATAAAAAGGAACAAAAAATTAAAGCTATATGTAGCTGACTAGCGCTCAGCTGTGATCGATTGATTATTCGGATTGATGGGTACTCGGAGGATATTTTTATTACGGGAAGATCATATCCTGTTAGAAAAGTGAGAGAAATGTACAAACACGCCATGTCGATGACCTATGAGATGGAGCACTTTCCAGATGTGTTTTGTCGGTTGTATAGGTTTGAACGGTTGGATGTGGAAGAAATAGATCCTGATATTGCAATGGATGTAGATACGGATTTAGTGTATCGGCCTGGCTAAAAACCTCTATCCACCATACCGCTTCTGCAAAAACTCAATTGACTGAGTAATCAGTTTACGTAAAACATCTTCATCTACATCGGCAAGCTTATTAATATACACGCACGCTTTTCCAGTCGTGTGTTTACCAAAGGTTTGGAGCAGTTGTTCGCGTTCTGTATCGCCAGTTGCAAAGTACAAACTAATTTTCGCTTTACGGGGAGAGAATCCAACGAGTGGGGCGTCACCTTCGTGTCCAGTTTCATATCGGTAGTGATAGCGACCGAACCCAATGATGGTGGGACCCCACATTTTGGCTGTGTACCCGCTTGTCTCTGTAAATAAATCTAAGAGCTTGTAGGCATCCTCGCGTTTTCGGGGATGTTCTATTTGTTCAATAAATTCAATGACACTTTGGTCCGTTTCCTTTGTTTTTAGCTTGTACATACAATCTCTCCTTTTTAATGTTTGAGAACGAATAGAGATGGTAAAGTAAAGTATATGTTCATTATGAGGGAGTGAGCGAATGAAATCTATTTATTTAATTCGTCATTGTGAAGCGAGTGGACAGGAACCAACTGCTCCTTTAACGGAAAAAGGTACGCAGCAGGCACTGGAGCTTGCCGAATTTCTCACACATGAAGAGATTGATCGAGTTATAACAAGTCCGTATACCCGTGCTGTTGATTCGATCAAACCGTTTTGTGAACAAGAAAGGCTAGAATTAACGCTTGATGAACGACTAACGGAGCGTGTTCTGAGCAAGCAGCCGTTAGATGATTGGTTAGATGCGTTAAAAGCATCTTTCTCTGATATGGAGCGAGTGGTTGGTGAGGGGGAATCCAGTCAGGCGGCTCAGGACCGAATTGTTACGGTACTAAAAGAGCTTTTAACCGATGATTCTTCGCAAGGGATTGCCATTGTGTCACATGGGAATCTGCTATCATTGCTCCTTCATTATGTTGATTCAAGGTTTGGGTTTAGAGAGTGGAAGCAGTTAAGTAATCCAGATGTTTACTTAATTACTGCAGAGTCTGATGAATCGTTATCCATGACAAGGTTATGGAACTCGTGAGGAGGAAACAATGAGCAAAAAACATCTTATTTTTTATGATGCCAGATGTCCATTATGTCAATCCATCAAGTCCATCATCGTGAAGTTAGATTGGTTTCATCGATTAGAATGGCTTCCAGTACAGAAAATCCATCAAACAAATTATCGGTTTTTACGGAATCGAAACCTGTATGATGAAATTCATATGATTACGTCCACGAATGAAATCAAGACGGGCTTCTATACGGTTAGAAAAATTCTTATGAATATCCCGCTAGCCATGCCTTTAGCCTTGATATTGTTTCTCCCATTAGCAGATAAGCTCGGAGTACCCTTGTATCAGTTTGTCTCTGAGAACCGATACGAATGGTTTGGTCGACTGGAAGAAAATCCATCTTAATTGATGGATTTTTTTCTTTGCAGTCCAACCCTAAAAGGCGTATACTATTAGAAAAATCAGAAAATAACCAAGGGGAGGACTTTTTGATGATGAACCATCCAAAAGGACAGAGAGACCTAGTATCGTTTTCAGGATTTATCCGTGATCAAAACTTGCAGCAAGTAGAGTGGTCACAAACGAAAGTCAAAGAAAGAGACATTCGTGACGTTGTTTTTGAAAACTGTCGTTTAAACAACGTGGCCATTGAGAATTGTGACATTCAAGGATTAACCATTAACGGGATCGACGTGCAGGATTTATTAACGAACTATTATGAAAATAAAGCGCCATTAATTGATATGGCTCGAGAATTATAATAAGAAGAGATTGAGATAAAATGGCGAATGATTCTACGATCAAATCATTCGCCATTCGTGTTTCCCATATTATTTAGTAAGACGAGAAGAAGGAGAACCCGAGACTCCTGCGGAAGGGGCTGAGGCCGTCCCTCGCGGGTGCGAGGGATTCTCCTGTAGCGGATATTGTGCTATGTTTGTGTCTTGGTATCCGCATTAATGTTAGTCTCAGTTCTTCTTGTTAAAGTTAAATAAATGAACGTAACAACGAAACAAATACAAACACCACATGAGTAAAGATATGAGCAATCATAGCCGCTTCAAGACCTTTACGCCAATAAAGCCACCCAAAGATAAGCCCTCCAAACCCATTTAGAAAGATCATACGAAGAAAAACAAGTGGAGTCATCTCAGTTAATGCGGCCGTTGCACCGTAATGACCTAGCCCAAAGAGCAGAGCTGAAAGAATAATCCCTATCCAGACAATGGCTGGGCTTGGTTTTGTTTTACGACGTTGAAAGATCTTCCACATAAGAAATACAAGAAGGGTCATGACTCCAAAGCGGAGCATAAGTTCTTCAGCTATTCCTCCATACAAAAACCGTGTGCCAAGATCAATAAATGTAATCGACATCTCATCAGAGGAAGCATGTAATTCTTTAGGTAGGTAAGGAAGGAGTAAGAAATCAACAACTAGAATCGTGATACCCGCGAGCACTCCAAAACCAATTGCGGATGGAAGAATGGCTTTAAAACGAGTAAAAAACGGCGTCCCATATCGATCTCTTTCATATACGAATGATGAAAACCCAGTCTTTTCAGCCAAGAAATGACCGATTGTCAGACCGATAATAATAAAGAGTAGGGGATTGATTAATGACAATGCTGCTAAAAGCTCTAATGGAAGCCCAATAGAAACGCCTAGCTCATCTAATTGCGCACTTATTTGCTCAAGGAGCATTGGGTAGAGAAACAAAACGGCTACAATACCAATGCCTAAGAAACATAAAAATGAACGCCATGCTTTTCGTTTGACTTGCACTGTACCAACTCCTTTACTTAAGACTATGTAGGATTGTTACCAATTTAATACTTATGGTATGACAGCCATAAAGTACAGTCTACCTTTTTCAGGAAAATAATACAGACAAAAAACAGGCAGCTCCCATTTGGGAGCTGCCTGTTTCCACATGTACGAATCAATCAAAACCGTAACGTTCTTTAAAGCTCTTCGCATATACATCAACTGCTTTGATGGCTTGAACGACATCATCTGCAGTTACCTTCTGCGGAAGGTTGTGAATCGTTTCCCCTTCTTGTGTCGCCAGTTCAGCAATCTTCATTAAGTCTTCATCAGATGCATCTTGAAGATGAATTTCTTCAAGAGTGACTGGTAAGCCTAACTGAACATAAAGCTCTAAGTAACGATCAAGCTCGTCTAACGGCTTGTTTTCAAGAACAAGCTGTGCGATTGTACCATAAGCAACCTTTTCACCATGTGTCAGGTTGTGAATGTCACCGTGAATCGCTGTAAATCCATTATGGATCGCGTGTGCTGCAGCAAGTCCAGCTGTTTCAAAGCCAAGCCCACTTAGAAGTGTGTTTGCTTCGATAACTGCTTCAAGTGCTGGAGTCACAAGCTTATTCTTGTTGGCTTCTACTGCTTGAATGCTGTATTCAAATAAGACTTCCTCTGCTTTTTCAGCAATGGCTTGACCCGCAATTGTTGGTTGTCCACCAGACATAATTTGTCCGTTGGATTGTTTAACTGCACGAGCTTCAACCCATGTAGCTAATGCATCAGCAATACCAGATACTAAGAAACGTGGAGGAGCACCTGCGATAACCGCAGAGTCTACAATGACTAGATCTGGGTTCTTATCATAGAAGGAGTATGTTTCAAATACACCTTCATCAGAGTAGATAACAGATAGTCCAGAAGTTGGTGCATCTGTTGAAGCAGTAGTAGGAATGATTGCCACTGGATATCCTAACTTATCAGCTACCCCTTTAGCGGTATCAAGTGTTTTTCCTCCACCTAATCCAATCACAACATCAACTGAGCTTTCTTTGCCAAGTTTGATGATACGATCGATCTCGTTCAGTGAAGATTCTCCACCAAATGTTACTTTTTCAGCTTCGATTCCATCTTGTTTAAGTGTATCGACTAATTGATTCCCTGCCATATCCCATACAAATTCATCTGCAATAAGGAGAGCGTGTTTCCCGAGCTTCTGTATGTAGCTACTTGCGCCACCTTGTAAAATGTTTTTTCCTTGTACATAACGGCTTGGACTAATAAATACTTTTTCCACTTTTGTTACCCCCTAAATGATCATTCCCTCATCTATTCCTCACAAATAAGGACTTAAAACTAAAAACACCCCTTATAACGTCTCCAAAATGAAGGAGTATTATGTGAAAATGTAGACTTCCATTAAAAGTCCTCTGGATTCTAGGTGCAATTTCTGTTAAAATAATGCCGGTCAAGGAATTAAGATTAGAGAGCCTATACACATAGGCAAGCCTAAGATTTGTATCCTGCAAATATAAATGAATAGGTGGTTTATTTAATATGAGTCAAATGACAGACACTACGTATCAAGTATTACTTTACTATCAATATGTAACAATTGAAGATCCAGAGGCATTTTCTGCCGAGCATCTTGCTTTCTGTAAGGAGCTTGGGTTAAAAGGAAGAATTCTTGTAGCGTCAGAAGGTATTAATGGAACGGTTTCTGGTAGCATTGAGCAAACAGAAGCATACATGGAAGCCATGCATGCCGATGAACGTTTTAAAGATACAGTTTTTAAAATTGATGAAGCAGACAAGCATGCATTTAAGAAGATGCACGTACGTCCTCGTTCTGAGTTAGTGAACTTGTCACTAGAAGACGACATCAATCCGAAAGAGCAAACAGGTAATTACCTGGCTCCTAAAGAATTTTTTGAACAAATGCAGGATGAAAATACAGTGATCATAGATGCAAGAAATGACTACGAATATGAGATTGGTCATTTTCGTGGGGCGATTAAGCCAGACATTCGCACATTCCGCGAGCTTCCAGAATGGGTTCGTAACAATAAAGAAATGCTTGAAGGTAAGAAGCTATTAACGTATTGCACAGGGGGCATTCGTTGTGAAAAGTTCTCGGGCTGGTTAAAGCGTGAAGGCTTTGAGGATGTGTCTCAGCTTCATGGAGGAATTGTCAGTTACGGGAAAGACCCTGAAGTACAAGGTGAGCTTTGGGACGGGCAATGCTACGTGTTTGATGAGCGTTTAACGGTTCCAATCAACCAAAAAGAACATGTTGTTGTAGGACGTGATCATTTTGACGGTGAGCCATGTGAACGTTATGTGAATTGTGCAAACCCAGAGTGTAATAAACAAATTATTGCATCTGAAGAAAACGAACATAAATATATGCGTGGATGCACTCCAGAGTGTCGCGTACACCCACGTAACTTATATATTAATAAAGAACACAATCTTTCTGAAGCAGAGATTGATGCAAGACTTGCAGCGATCGGTGAGAAAAGAGAAGTGAACGCATAGAATGGACGAGAACGTGGGACTTTCCTTAAGTGAAAGGGCCCACGTTTTTTTATATTCTTAGAGAATTGTATACATAACCTTTTGTAAAGCGGGAATAGGGAAGGGAGGAGGGTCTGACATGGAAAATATGCAAGAAGAAATCCTTGAATATCTAGAGAAAATCATTGAAGAAGAAAAACAGCTTGCACGAAAGGGTGAGATCCCTGATTATATCGAAGCCGTGGATAATAATGACCATGGGGCTGTAACGGTGTCACTGACCTCAACGAATGGCACAACCGTGCGCGCAGGCGATTACGAGGGGCGCTTTTCCTTGCAAAGTATTGCTAAGCTATTTCCGCTAGCACTCGCTTTAATGGATCATGGAAGTGAAGAAGTATTTAAATATACCGGGAAAGCGCCAACCGGTAACGTCTACCACTCCCTGATCCAAATGGAGATGCAGGAGAAGGAGAAGCCACTTAATCCATTAGTGAATTCAGGAGCTATTGTTATGTGTGGGTTAATGAAGGGGAAGGATGCCGATGAGAAGGTTGAGCGTATCTTATCTCTTGCCAGAAAAATGACTGGTAACCCTGATTTATCTTACAACGAAGAAGTGTACCAAGCAGAGGATCAGGACCTAAACCGATCACTCTTTTACTATAATCGACATAATGGCTTTATTAAAGGTGAGTTTGAAGATACACTCCCTGTCTATTGGAAAATGACTGCGATTGAAGTCACCATTGAAGAACTCTCAAATATGGCTGCTGTCATCGCAAATCATGGAATTTGCGTGCATTCAGGAGAAGAATTAATCCCTACGGATGTTGTCACAACATTAAAGGCATTTATGACTACATGTGGCATGTATGATGAATCAGGCTCCTTTGCTTTAGAAGTTGGGATTCCAGCTAAAAGTGGGGTATCCGGAAGTATCGTAGCCGCTATACCTGGGAAACTCGGGATCGGAGTGATGGGACCGGACTTAAATCAATACAGTAATAGCATCGCAGGTATTCGAATGTTAAAGAAAATATCAGACAAATGGAAGCTAAGTATTTTTAGTAAGGATGAGATAGGCGAAGAAAAAGGAGAATCCTAGGTTGTTCTAGGATTCTCCTTTTTTGTTTAATAACCCTTTTCATAATCAACAACGTTAATCGTTGGTTTTTTGCCTTCTATATAATTCTTCAGGTTAGGTATGAAGATGTCCTGGATGACGCGCTCCTGGTAATGCTCTGTCGCCCCAGCCGTATGTGGCGTAATGATGACTTCATCCATTTCCCAAAGTGGGCTGTCTTCTTCCAGAGGCTCTTTCTCAAATACATCGAGTCCGGCTCCAGCAATTTGTCCGGATGTTAAGGCGTCGACAAGGTCCGCTTCCTTTACAATTTCACCACGCCCAATGTTAATAAAGAATGCAGTTTCCTTCATGACATGGAATGCATCTTTATCAAAGAGCTGATGTGTTTCCCGTGTTAAAGGAAGGGTGACGACAACGTAATCGCAAGCTGGTAGCATCTCTTGAAGTTGATCCGTTTTGTACATTGTATCTACATACTCATTTTCTTTTCCGGAGTGGCGCAGACCAAGCACATTCATTCCAAACGCTTTGGCAATTTTGGCTGTCTCTTCACCAATCGCACCAACACCAAGGATTCCAATTGTTTTTCCATGGATCTCAAGCTTTAGGCCTTCATTTTCCCATGATTTTGTTTGTTGATTGCGGACATAGGAATGAATTTTGCGAGTGAGTCCGAGCATTAAGGCAAAGATGGTTTCAGATATAGGGTAGGCATGCACACCGTTTGCGCTTGTTACAGTGATTCCGCCTTGATTCATTTCTTCAAGTGGTAAGTAATCCACTCCTGCACTCCAAGTCTGTAGCCATTCAAGCGAGCTTGGTTGATTGAAGTTTAAGTTCTTCAACTCTTTTTTCCAACCTACAATGACACTTGCATCTTCAAGCTTAGATTCCCACTTCTCAGGATCTTTCCCGTAATCAATTGACCAATCAGGAGCGACTTCCTTAATTTGTTGAAGCGATTCCTCTGATAAATTGTGTGTAATGACTAAATGTTTGGGTTGTGACATTGTTAGTCCTCCGCATCTGCTTTTTTAGTTAGTGTACCAGAATAAACAGAGAATTTCGTTCATTTTACCTTAACCTACAAGTGGATTTCGTTTTATATAAAGAATAATAGTCGCTAAAACAAGCAGCTCGGCAATAGGAATAGCAAGCCAAACTCCATTCACACCTAGTGCATAAGGGAGTGTGAACAAGATGATCAGCATAAATAAAATCTCGCGCGCAAACGTAATCCAGGTAGCCATTTTTACATTTCCAATAGATTGATAATAGGTCATCATGACAAAATTAGCTCCCATAAACAAATACGCAAAAAAGAATAAACGAATACCTGTTGTCGCTAGGCTTGTGACCGTTTCATCAAAATCTCCAAAAATACTAACGATTGGTCGCGCGCCGAACTGACCTATTATGAAAAAGACTAGACCTGCTATGGCTGCCGTTCGAATAGCAATCTTAATTGTCTGCCGTTTGCGATCCTGTCTGCGTCCTCCATGATAATAACTAATCAATGGTTGAATGGCTGATCCCATTCCAAGGAACATCAGAAGCATAACACCATGTACATAGTTTAAAACGGAGAAGGCGGCCACCCCGTCGGTTCCTGCCAACCTCTCTAATGTCACGTTGTGCGAAACGGTAAAGACAGAAATTCCGACCTCAGCAAGAAAGCTAGGGAATCCCAGCATGATAGCTTGAACAAGTAATGGTCGCTGTAAGCGAAACTTTACTAATTTTAGTTGATTATCTTTCCTGAAAAAGTGAAGGCTCAATACACCAATTCCAAGTGCTGCAGAAATAATTGTTCCATACGCTGCACCTGCAACTCCTAAGTTTAAAACGTATAAAATAATATAGTTCAAAATAACGTTTGTCACAGCTGTCACAATTAAGGCGCTCATCGCAAGTGTTGGATTACGATCATTTCGAACAAACACACTTGTCGCATTCTCAACGGTAAAAACAAAACCAAAGAGAAGCATGACGTTTAGATAGGCCGATGCGTAAGGGTATGTTTCTTCGTTAGCACCAAGGGCATATACAAGTGGTTCTCTGAAAATAAATGCAATGATACCAATTACAAGCGTAGCAGAGAAGATCACAATCAGTGATTGAGTGAAAATGAATTGTGCCTTCTTAGGGTCTTTGGCACCCATAGCTTGTGAAAACAATGTTGCTCCACCAATTCCAATCCATAAAGACATCGCAACAAATACCGTATAAACGGGACCGGCAATCCCAACACCAGCAAGAGCCACTGGCCCAAGACGATTTCCGACCATGATTCCGTCGGCAACAAAGTTTAATGCCATGAGTAACATCCCAACAAGTGAAGGAACAAGATATTTTAAAAAGATCTTTCCAACTGGTTGAGTGTCTAATGGATTCGTAAGTGTTTCTTGAGTAGTCATGTAAGCATCTCCATCATTCATTCAATTTATTTAACGACACCACGCCAGAATATTGACCATAATGCCTTTAACTTCATCAGAGCACGTTCCTTATTTCCATAAATTAATTCGATGAATATCGCATCGACCATTGATAAATAAGCTAATACACCTGATCTGGCATCTTTTATGTCCAAGAAACCTTCTGAAAGAGCTGTTTCAAATATAGGCATAAAAGCCTCCTCAAATCTTGATTCGTACTGGGCAACCTGATGCATCACCTTTTCATACAAATGAGAAGGTGGGAAGAAGGAAATTCGCAGCCCAAATCGGTAGCTATCCTCTTCAGAAAAACGTCGAAGCAATAAGTAAAGATGTTCTTCCAAAAGGTCATGCATTGAGAGGTCTTGATTCTGATCAATCCAGTTTACGAGAAACGACCAATCATTTTGTAAAGAATCTTCAAGTACCGTTAGAAAAAGATCATCCTTGTTTTTAAAATGTGTATAGATTGATTGCTTTTTAATGCCCACTTCATCAGCAATTTGGGCTAAAGAAGCACCTTCAAAACCATTTTGTCCAAACGAAAACAAAGCAGCTTTTTTAATTTCATCAGCTGTCATACATTATCCACCTTCCGAACGTTCGTCAGCTTATCCTAACAAAGATTTTTATTCGTGTCTAGAATGAAAATGAGGGACCCTTTTGACACAAAATTGTCACATTACAATATGGAAAAAGAAGGACTATTTCTACTATTTTTTTATTATACTAGTACTAGACAAAAATCGAGTTTCACAACATAAGAGAAGATAGAGAGAAAATAAGATTAGGAGGAATGAAAGACGTGAAGGGCGGTCTCGGCATTAAAATTATTTCAGCGGTATTTTTAGTTGGTGTAGTCGGAATGATGATCATGGCTAGCGTACAAGTATCTTCATAAGAAGATGATCATATAAAGAGCTCCATGCGCTTGAATCAAGCGTTTGGGGCTCTTGTTTGTTTTGGACGTGGTATGAAGGTAGGAGTTAGTCAAGTCCATATTCATGTGTAAATTCCAACCACAAGGTATTGTTTTCGTTTGGTTTTATCTTTTGTTTTTTGGAGAAGAGGGAAGGGCCCTTCCCCCTTCTCCAAAAAACGGCCGTTCTCATGATGATGGGTTTACACTATCCTTAAAGATTAACTGTCGCTTTTTCATGGAGTCGGCTTCATCCATCAAAACTGCTCCTATGAGTCGGAAAGCCGATTGGGTATTTGGAAATATGCGAATGACCCTTTCTCTTCTTCGTATTTCTTGATTCAATCTCTCGATTGAATTCGTTGTTCTTAAGAACACATGATAAGGATGAGGTTCATTCATGTATTGAATCGAATCATCAAATCCTTCTTCCAGCTTCACGATGGCCTTTTCTAATTTGGGATGATCTGCATATTTGGAAATAAATTGATCTTTAAATAGACGGGCATCTTTTGGGTTGATGGCTTGAAAAATTCGTTTAAGATCCAGCTTTACCTCATCCATATTATTCTTTGGAAGTGACTGAATGATGTTCTTCTTGAAATGAACCGTACAGCGTTGCCAGGCTGTACCGATGAACTCTTTCTGAATGGCTTTTCTTAATCCAGCGTGCGCATCTGAGATCACTAATTTTGGAGACTGTAGGCCTCTACCTTTTAACTGATCAAAGAACGCTTTCCACGCTTCAAAACTCTCTTCATGACTCACATTCAACCCTAGAATTTCCCGACTATGGTTTTCATTAATCGCTGTGGCTATGTAGACAGCTTTAGATACAACTTTATGGTGTTCACGCACCTTAATGTACATCGCATCTACAAACACATATGGATAATATTCGGTGTTAAGAGGACGTTCAGCCCACTCGCGAACGAGTGGATCTAGCTTCTTGGTCAACGAAGAAACAAAGGATTTTGAGACGGTTTCTCCACAAAGCTCCTGAACGATATGATTCACTCTGCGAGTAGAGACTCCGTTGACGAACATCTCAAGCATCGACATGATAAATGATTGATCACATCGTAAATACTTTTCAAAGATAGATGGCGAAAACTCTCCACTTCGAGTGCGAGGGACACGGAGTTTCACGCGCCCGATTTGATACATCATCTCTCTCTCATAGTAGCCATTTCGATGGTCTTTTCGAAGATCTGAACGTTCATAATGATCTACTTGGAGATAATCATCTCGTTCTTTTTCCATGTATTCATTTAAAATTAAAACAATCATAGACTTCATAACAGGTTCAATGGAAGAATTCATTACGGATTCTTTTAAGGTATCCATATTTAGGTTAAACTGAAATTGAGTCATCATCATTCTCCTTCACGTTTTGTTTTTATGGGTAAAAACATTGTGGTCGGAATGATGATGGCTTATTCTCTTTTACACAATTATATGGACTTAATCTAGGAGTTGGCTGTCGCGCACAGATGAGCCAAAGTCGCGCAAAAGGAGAGGAGGTCGCGCATACATGAGCCAAAGTCGCGCAAAAAGAGGGGAGGTCGCGCACACCTGAGTCAAAGTCGCGCAAAAAGGGTAGAGGTCGCGCACAGATGAGGCAAAGTCGCGCAAAAAGAGGGTAGAGGTCGCGCATACATGAGCCAAAGTCGCGCAAAAAGAGGGTAGGCCGCGCACAGATAAGCCAAAGTCGCGCAAAAAAGGGAGAGGTCGCGCACACCTGAGTCAAAGTCGCGCAAAAAAGGGAGAGGTCGCGCACATCTGAGTCAAAGTCGCACAAAAAGGGTAGAGGTCGCGCACACCTGAGTCAAAGTCGCGCAAAAAGAGGGTAGGCCGCGCACAGATGAGCCAAAGTCGCGCAAAAAAGGGAGAGGTCGCGCACACCTAATCCAAAGTCGCGCAAAAAGAGAGGAGGTCGCGCACACTTGAGCCAACCTCGCGCCTCTTCCCATGCTTACACCTCTGTAAGGTTCTTGAAAGTATAATCGATAGGTGCAGAGTGGTTTGCTTCTTATACTAGAGGTATACTAAGTGAACAGGAGATGGACTGAATGAGGGGAAGTCTAGGAATTAAAGTAATATCAGCGACATTTATTATTGGGGTTATCAGTATGCTATTGATTGCAGCGAGCGTTCAGGCTTAAGAGGAGGAAAGTAAGATGCTAACAGTGAGCCATGTTTCCAAAATGTATAGTGGAAAGGTTGCTTATCGTGCGCTTGAGGATGTTTCATTTGATGTGGGTGACGGGGAATATGTTGGGATTATGGGACCCTCTGGTAGTGGGAAAACGACTCTTCTCAATATCATGTCAACGATTGATTCACCCACTTCAGGCTCGATCCAATTGGATGGAGAGACGCCTCATGCATTAAATGAAAAGCAGCTGGCTTCCTTTCGGGCGAGAAAGCTGGGATTTGTGTTTCAAAACTTTCAACTGCTTGATACGCTAACAGTGGAAGAAAATATGGTCCTGCCTCTTACGCTTGACGGAGGTCACTCCATTCAAGAAATGCAAAGTCGGATTCAGCAATTGGCAAAGAAACTTGGAATTCATGAAATTCTTGATAAACGGATCTATGAGTTATCAGGTGGACAAATTCAGCGCACGGCGATTGGACGGGCTTTAATACATAAACCGAAGCTTTTGCTGGCAGATGAGCCTACGGGAAATTTAGATTCCAGGGCAACAAGTGATGTCATGGAGCTTTTACATAAGATGAATAAGGAAGAGAAGACAACCATTCTGATGGTGACACATGACCCAGTTGTCGCGAGTTACTGTGATCGGATTTTATTTATTAAGGATGGTCAGCTGTTTAACGAATTATATAAGGGGGAGCATCGGGAATCCTTTTATCAAAATATTGTTCAGGTTCTTTCATTGATGGGAGGAGACAATCGTGACCTTTCGTCAGTTCGCCTACCGTAATATTATTCGCAACAAACGAACGTACTCTGCTTTTTTACTTAGCTGTGCGTTTTCTGTGTTTGTATTTTTTGTGTATGCTGTATTTGTGTTTCATCCGAGTGTTGGTGAAGGATTGATTACAGAGGTTGCAGTTGTTGGTATGACCGTGTCTCTTTATGTAATCTTTGGATTTTCGTTCTTATTTGTGCTGTATTCAATGGGCACGTTTTTAACATCAAGGAAACAGGAATTTGGCATTCTGGTGCTACATGGCTTAACGAAAAAAAAGCTAAGGCAGCTGCTTTTTTTTGAAAGCTGTTTAATTGGATTTGGGGCGATCTTGATCGGAGTAAGTGTTGGGCTAGCGTTTGAAAAGCTGTTTCTAATGGCGATTAGCAACGTCATACTGTTGGACCATATGCCGTTTTACATGCCGTGGAGTGCGCTTGGATTAACAGTCTGTGTCTTTATATTGTTATTTGCAAGTATTTCATATTTTACGTCCTTTATCGTGCGGACCACAAAGGTTCGTGAGTTGCTTCAAGGGAAGGAAAGGCCTGAATCTTTTCCAATTGCCTCTCCATTTCTTAGCATCCTCGCGCTCGTTTTAATTGGTGGAGGATATCTTCTGGCGTTTACCGCCGAATCAGAGCAAGTGGTTGTTCGCTTTTTCCCAGTAACGTTGATGGTGGTTGTAGGTACCTATTTCTTCTTTACGCAGCTAAGTGTATTCGTTATGAGGCGACTTCAACAGAACCCGAGGAAACATTGGAAAAGTTATAAGTTAATTAGTCGATCTAATTTAATTTATCGATTGAAGGATCATTCACGTGTGTTCTTTCTAGTTTCTATAATTTCGACAATCGCTATTTGTGCAACTGGGACGATTGCTACCTTTGGAACAACAATGGATCGTGAGTTTGAACAGCCGATGGCGATGACATATATCAGTCTAGATCAAATGGATGCGAATCAAGTTCGACAGCAGTTATCTGAGGAATTAATGGAGAAGCAGATAGACTATCAAGAAACGAGCCTCACGTTAAAAGAGACAGAAGGCAAACTTCAGAGCTCTGAATGGGAAGTGGACTATGCTTATGATTATACTCTAGTTTCGTTATCAGATTTTAATCAGCTTGCGAGTATGTTAAACCTTCCAAAACTTGATTTAACCGATCAACAAGTGCAACCACTAGCTACTCATGAGGGGGAATGGGAAAATAGAAGAGAGGAAGAAACATTACGTTTCGAGGGACAACCTCCCTTAGTTATAGAGGATATGTACCCTTATCAAGTGTTTGGTACTTCCTATTTCTTGAGCGTTAATCCTGTGGTGGTATCAGATTCTGTTTATAATGACGTTCAAAGGTTTAAAGAACAGTTTTTTGTCGGTTACGCAATCGCTGATTGGGAGAGGACAGAGTTAATAGGACGAGATTTATACGAAAACGAATTGCAACTGGAACGTGCGTACTTTCAGGATAGGAGTAACCCTGTTCCAACCTTTAGCTTCCATTCAAGTGGACTCTTTTATTTACAAGCAAGTAGCCTGTACCAGACCACGTTACTGATCGGCTCGGTGATAGGAATAGTCTTTTTTATCGCAACGGGGAGTTTCCTTTATTATCGTTTGTATACCTATTTACCAAGAGACGCTGAGCGGTTTATTATTTTAAGGAAACTAGGATTTACATTTAAACAGATCAATCGTGTCGTGACAACCGAGATGAGTTTGTTATTTTTTATCCCATTTGCTTTATCACTTATTCATGCGAGTGTTGCGTTTGTAGCACTACAATCGATGTATGTACAAAGAGTGAATATTTCCCATCAGATACTTCTAGTTATTGCTGGATTTGTAGCTGCACAGGTGATTTATTTTCTATTAATGCGCAAGCAATACATTCAGAATTTACGCCAGCTCATAGAATAACCATAGGTCAGGAGGCGAGCAAACATGGCAGAAACGGTATTAATCATAGAGGACGATGAAAAACTGGCTTCCGTGTTAAAAGAAAAACTCGTTCGTTATGGATTCACGGTGTTTACACATAATGGAGAGGCGGATCTACTTTCTTTTTTTGAAAAAGCAGATCCAAGTATTATCTTACTAGATATTAACCTTCCGACCTTTGATGGATTTTATTGGTGTCGTCAAATTAGGCAACGTTCGACGTGTCCTGTAATTTTTATCTCGGCACGAAGTAGTGAGATTGATCAAGTGATGGCTTTGGAGCATGGTGGAGATGACTACCTTCCAAAACCGTTTCATACAGACGTTCTGGTGGCGAAAGTGAGAAGTCATATAAGGCGGGCGTATGGAGAATATTCTACCGCACCTGAAGAAAAAACAATTGAGCTTAATGGTCTTGTCTATCATTCAGAACGTATGGAGCTTTCATTTGAAGAGGGAACAGTTATGCTTTCTAAGAAAGAATGCCAACTGATTGAACTGTTAATGAAAACATATCCGAACGTGGTCACACGCCAAGCCATTCTGGATAAGCTTTGGGATGACACGCATTTTATAGATGAAAATACGATCAATGTTAATATGACAAGGGTTCGTAAGCAATTACAGTCGCTTGGGATCCATGAAGCTGTTGAAACCATTCGTGGAGCTGGCTATCGGTTGCACGTGACATGGGATCGTTCATTATGAGCTTATTTTGGCGAGACCATCGACTTTTACTCATCATTCAAGTCGTTCAAGCATTCATGATTGCATCCATTCTTTATCTTGATCCCGGGGCTCAAGAATCCAGTCTTCTGTACGCTGTGTTTTTGTCCCTATTACTAATGGCCGTCTATTTAGTGTATAGATATATTGTGTTAGCTCCCTACTACAAGAAGTTAACAAAGGAAGCAGGGGGTCATCACGACTTTGAAATTGAAGGAAATC
The DNA here is from genome assembly GCA_037965595.1 of Alkalihalobacillus sp. FSL W8-0930. NCBI lineage: Bacteria > Bacillati > Bacillota > Bacilli > Caryophanales > Bacillaceae > Alkalihalobacillus > Alkalihalobacillus sp. FSL W8-0930. The sequence continues at coordinate 1,054,120 of CP150183.1, forward strand.
ATCCGCTCATTCGTGCACATAATCAATTACTCGCACGTTATTATAACCAGCATCAAGCAGAGCAGCACCAGCTTGAAATACGCAAAAATCAACAGGTTCAATTTATGACGCAATGGGTGCACCAAATGAAGACCCCTGTTTCTGTCATGAATTTGATTACTCAAAATGAAGCAGATTTTCACGAGTATCCTGCTCTCAGAACAGAATTAAAACGACTGGAAAAAGGGCTAGATCTTGCCTTACATACAGCCAGGTTCGAACAATTCGAACAAGACTTCCGGGTGAAATCAGTTCATTTAAAAACGCTTGTTCAACAAGTCGTACAAGAAAACAAGCGATTGTTTATCTTGAAGGAAATGTATCCGAAAATTGATGTAGATGAGAAAATCACGATATCCTCAGATCCCAAATGGCTTGTGTTTATGTTGGATCAATTAATTGTAAATGCCATTAAGTACACAAAGGATTCGGGAAAACAATTATTGATCTCAAGTCAATTAGATCAAGATGTCCCAACTCTCCTGATACAGGACCAAGGAGTAGGAATTCAAGCATCAGACCTACCAATGATCAGCCGGCCCTTTTATACAGGGGAAAACGGGCGCAAATACGGTGAATCAACAGGAATGGGACTGCATCTTGTCGATCAATTATGCGAGAAACTCAATATCGAAATTAAAATTAAATCAGAAGTTGGGGTAGGTACGAAGGTTTACCTCACCTTCCCGAGCTCGTAGAACCTATAGAGGTTGGGACAAAAATAAAAATCAATGAGAAAATGGCGAATGATTCTACCTCCGAATCATTCGCCATTCATGTTTTTTATGAGTAAGTCTCCCGTAGCGGATTTGGTGCTATGTTCGTGCTTGGCTAACAACGTTAATGTAATGTCCACTCTATGATCTGTTATTTAATCAAGAGTATCATCTAAGCAAAACTCATCAGTTGTCATAATCGTCTTCGTGCTCGAAATAAGATATAATTAGATTAACGAAATAGATGCCGGGGTTGGGGTTAAGGAGTAGATTAAATGAAACATGTATTTTCATATTTGAAGCCTTATCGAATAGCTGTGTTTATTGCCCTGTTTTTAATGCTTCTCGAGCTTACGGTTGAGTTAGCATCACCACTCATTTTGGCCCGGATCATTGATGATGGTGTTGTGGCTGGAGATTTAAACGTGATTTTATTTTGGGGAGCTATCCTCATGGGGAGTTCTTTTATTGCTTTCTTTGCAGGGGTCGTCAATTCATTTTTTGCAGCGCATGCGGGCCAGAGTACAGGACTTGATCTAAGATCATCGATGTATCGGCGTATTCAATTGTCCTCATTTGAAAAGCTGGAGAAATTCTCAACTTCTTCATTAATCATGAGACTCACAAACGACGTCACTCAAATTCAGAATACTGTGTTTATGGGACTACGTATTATGATGAGGGCCCCACTTCTGATCATTGGGGGAATTACTTTATCCTTTTTTGTGAATGTCCAGCTGGCACTTGTATTCGCTGTTGTCATCCCTTTACTTGTTTTAACCATTACGATTTTAATGAGAAAAGGTGCTCTATCGTTCGGCTGGGTCCAACGAAAGCTTGATCAAGTGAATCATAGTATGAGAGAAAATCTATTAGCCATTAAGTTGATCAAGGCATTTGTCCGACGTGGTCACGAGGCTAAACAATTCGTCACAAAGAATGAGCAATTAAAGGATCAAACGATGCGGGCATTACGTTTAATGGAGATCACCCAACCCATCCTATTACTTCTTATGAATGCATCAATCATTGCTGTATTATGGTTTGGTAGTGTTCAGTTGGGTACGGGCGGAGCTCAAGTTGGAGAGATTGTAGCCATTGTAAACTATGCTACGAGAATTACTGGTGCCCTGACCGTTCTTTCCATGATTATTATGGTCGTGTCGAGAGCGAAGGCTTCCGCAGAACGAATTGAAGAGGTATTAACGGAATGTAGTGGGGATGAGGAACAAGCGATTCAAAAGAGTGGAACATCTTATACTCAAAAAGGTGATCTCACATTTGAACATGTGTCATTCGCTTATCCTGAGGCTAACATTGATGCGATTCGTGACCTCTCCTTTCATGTATCAGCTTATCAAACGGTTGCGGTGATTGGCGCAACAGGTTCTGGGAAATCGTCTCTTTTTCAATTAATTCCTCGGTTATATCAGCCGACTAGTGGCCGCATATTAATCGATGGATCAAATATTAATGAGTTTGATTTACGTACATTACGACATACGATCGGATACGTATCCCAGCAAACGATGCTTTTCTCCGGAAGCATCCGTGAGAACATCTCATGGGGAAAACCAGATGCAACAATGGAGGAGATCATTCAGGCTACTGAGGCTGCACAAATTCATGATACAATCTCTAAACTGCCGGATGGGTACGAAACACGAATTGGTCAACGGGGTGTGAATCTTTCTGGTGGCCAGAAGCAGCGTATTGCCATTGCACGGGCTCTACTTAGAAAGCCTGCTATCCTTCTATTAGATGATAGTACGAGTGCACTTGATAACAAAACCGAGGCAGCGTTTTTTAAAGCCTTAAGGCAGTATCCATGTACAACCATCTTAATTACACAAAAGCTCTCAACCGCAATGGCCGCAGACTCGATTCTGTTGCTTGAGCACGGGGAACTAGTGGATGAAGGTAGACACAAGCATCTTCTTGCTACATCAGCCTTCTACCAGGAATTGTACTATTCGCAGTATCGAAAGGAGGCATAGAGTATGGGATCTCCTCTAAAAGAGCCGTTCCAGTACGAGAAGATTGAGATTGATCATTCAAAGGATAAGAAAAAGAAAAACGATAAAAAGGCGAAGGATTGGAAAGGAACACTTCTCCGAATTTGGACGTTTTTATCTATTTATAAGTTTAAATTAGTTCTTGTGGTCACGATGGTTGTCATTAGTTCCATATTAAGTTTACTTGGACCATTTCTTGTGGGAAAAGCCATTGATGATTATTTTATTGCTGGAAATTTGGAAGGATTACCTTCGCTTCTACTTGCTCTAGCAGCGATTTATCTGGGCCTGTCACTCGCCACGTGGTTTCAAAATTATTGGATGATTGGTGTATCCCAGCAAACTGTTCAGGAAATGAGAACTCTTTTATTTCTGCAGATTCAACGGTTGCCTCTTGCCTATTTTGATAAACGACAACATGGTGAATTGATGAGTCGCATGACAAATGATATGGAGAATGTCAGTAATACCTTAAATAGCTCAATTATCCAACTACTCTCCAGTGTTATTACGTTTATTGGGATTTTAGCCGTCATGCTTTGGTTAAGTCCATTACTGACGGTTGTCACGCTGATGGTAGTTCCATTAATGTTCATTGGCTTAAGATGGATTACTAAACGAACCTCTGTCTTTTTTAAGGAACAACAAAAAAATCTAGGGAATTTAAACGGCTATATTGAGGAAACCATTGCGGGTCAGGCGATGGTTAAGACATTTTCTAGAGAAGAGCCCATCATTCAAGAGTTTGAAGAAAAAAATCAAAAGCTCCGAACATCAGGATTTTGGGCTCAGACGTATTCAGGTTTTATCCCTAAAGTCATGAACGTCTTAAACAATGCTAGTTTTGCGATTATCGCAGGTGTTGGTGGATTACTCGCTTTAAATCCAGCCTCAGGTGTGACGGTGGGGACCATTGTGATCTTTGCGGAGTATTCACGACAATTCACCCGGCCACTTAACGACTTGGCCAACCAGTTTAATACGTTACTTTCTGCTATTGCTGGAGCGGAGCGAGTGTTTGAAGTCATTGATGAACCATCAGATCTAGATCACGAAGGGGCAAAATCAATCGAGTCAATTAAAGGTGATGTCAGGTTTGAGCGTGTGTCTTTCTCTTATGACAATGAATTGATCTTAAAGGATGTTTCTTTTTCTGTGCGATCGGGTGAAACGGTTGCGTTTGTTGGACCAACAGGTGCTGGAAAAACAACGATCATTAATTTGCTTTCGTACTTTTACGAAACCGATAGCGGTCACATTTTCATCGACGATATCGATATGAAGCACATTCAAAAAGAAAGCTTACGGAAAAAGATGGGGTTTGTCTTACAAGATTCCTTCCTTTTTCAAGGTAGCATTAGAGAGAATATCCGCTATGGACGATTGGACGCAACAGACGAAGAAGTAGAAGAGGCAGCCAAAAAGGCCAATGCGCATGACTTTATTATCAGGCTTCAAAATGGGTATGATACAGAACTGAAGCAGGATGGTGGAGGAATAAGCCAAGGGCAAAAGCAACTCCTTTCAATCGCAAGAGCTATCCTTGCTGACCCTTCCATTTTAATTTTAGACGAAGCCACATCCAGTATTGATACGATTACTGAAATGCGTATACAAGAAGCGCTTCAACGTTTGATGAAAGGGAGAACAAGCTTTATGATTGCTCACCGTTTAAACACGATTGAACAGGCTGACCGCATTTATGTCCTACAGGATGGCGAGATTACAGAGCATGGTTCTCATGAAGACCTTATCAGCCAAAAAGGTTTTTACTTCGGCCTACATCAAAAACTTGAGCAGCAGCAAACAGGGTAACATTATAATGAGAGAGTGACATAACTATAATATGGATAGCAAAACACAAACATAGCACCTAATCCGCTACAGGAGAAGCCCTCGCACCCACAAGAACGGCCTCAGCCCCTTTCGCGGAAAGGGCGCCGCTACAGTGTCTTCACCGCGTTCTGTTCCGTAGGAGTCTCGGGTTCTCCCTCCGCTTGTTCAAATAAAATCATGAATGGCGAATGATTCGATAGTTGAATCATTCGCCATTTTCGTATTGATTTTTAGTTATATCCCAGGATCATTTTTAATAAGATTTTGATTCAAGATTTCTGTAACTCTCAAAAAGGATTCTGTTAAAACATGTCGAAATATACAACAAGAAGGAAATTGTTAATACGTGGGGAGCGCCGACAACATGATTTTTGGGATTTTTGAGAAGCTAATATTACATGTGTTAATTGTACTAGTTCCAATTATTCTGTATTTAATGATCTATGAAGGTCAGCCAAAGAAACGAAAAAATATCGTATTAATTTGTTTTATGTCCATTGCCGCTATACTTTGTGTCATGTACCCATTTCACGATAATGGACTGCTATGGGATCTACGTTATGTTCCGATTGTCATAGCGTTTATGTATGGAAATCGTACAGCAGGTTTGACTGTAACCGGAATTGTCTTGCTTGTCCGTGTTTATCAAGGTGGGGACATGATTGTCTATGGCGTGATAGGACTGATTATAAACTCCATTATATTTCTTCTGTTAACTCACTTGGTAAAAGAGAAGGTGCTCCAGAGTAACCGTTTGAAAATTTCTATGTTCGGTATTTTAATTCCTATTGGCTTACAGCTTATGCTGGCGCTCGTTAAGCTGGTAAGAGAAGGAACATTTCAATCTGATATCGATGAATTACTGGTATTCTCAGGAGTTTATACCTCGCTTATCTTATTTTCAATGTTTATAGCTGCATCATTATACGAAATGTTTTTAAAAAGAGAACGAATGCAGGATGAATTATTATATGCAGTACGGCAACAATCAATTAGCGAGCTTTCCGCCTCCATTGCGCATGAGGTACGTAACCCATTAACGGTTGTTAAAGGATTTCTTCAACTAATGAAGGAAGACGACACGCAAGCAAAGCAAGAATACTATCAACTGATTTTAAGTGAATTAAACCGAGCTGAGAACATCATTCATGAATATCTCACCCTCTCAAAGCCACAGCTAGGAGAGAGTCTTACGGTTCCGATGAAAGAGTGCCTCGTGCACACGATCACCCTCCTTACCCCTTATGCTTTTAAAGAAGGTGTTCTATTAAAAGAACTTAAGACAAATGAACAAGAAGCGTTTGTGTTCACAGATCGTTCTAAGTTAAAACAAGCCATTATTAATTTCTTGAAGAATGCCATCGAAGCATCTGCCCCAAGCGGTGAGGTTGAAGTCACAATGAACGTAAACAAACAATTTGTTGAAGTAGAGATTCGAGATACTGGTAAAGGAATGAGTAAAGAGGAGTTAGCTAAGATTGGAACAGTTTATTATTCAACAAAAGAAGAAGGCACAGGACTTGGCACGATGGTTTCTATTCGTTTGATTGAAGAGATGGGTGGGAAGATTTTATACGAAAGTGAAGTCAATAAAGGTACAACGGTTCAAATTGTACTTCCCTTAAAAACAGATAATGAGTAAAGTAAAAAGAAAGGGTTTACAAAATAAAATGTATGCGTTATAGTGAACCTAAGTTTATAATGCCAAGCTGATGAGCCAATGAGAGCAGCTTTTTATTCCATAGTGTGTACTTGCGCTACGGGAATAGGAAGCTGTTCTTTTTTGTGTTAGAAAAAGATGGAATCAGGGTAGGTTATACAAGAGGGGGAAACAATATGTTTGCAGAATTTTTAGCTGAGATGATAGGTACGATGGTGTTAATTATATTTGGTGCCGGTGTTGTGGCAGGTAACCTATTAAAGAAATCGAAATCAGAAGGATCCGGATGGGTTGCTATTTCCGTAGCATGGGGTTTAGCTGTTACAATGGGTGTTTATGTATCAGGAACAGTAAGTGATGCTCATTTGAATCCCGCGGTAACACTCTCATTTGCGGCAATTGGAGAATTTTCATGGGATATGGTACCTGCCTATATTGCTGGTCAATTAATTGGAGCGTTTCTAGGTGCTTGTGTGGTGTATTTGAACTACTTACCACACTGGAGAGAAACAAAGGACCAGGGTGCAAAGCTTGGAGTATTTGCTACTGACCCTGCGATCCCGCATTACCCATCTAACATTATTAGTGAAGCAATTGGAACCGCTGTTTTAATCTTTGGTTTGCTTGCAATTGGGGCAAATCAGTTTTCAGAAGGACTTAATCCATTTATAGTAGGGTTGTTGATTACAGCCATTGGTTTCTCACTTGGAGGACCAACAGGATATGCAATTAACCCTGCCCGTGACTTGGGACCGCGTATTGCTCACTTCCTATTGCCGATTCATGGAAAAGGACCATCTAATTGGAGCTACGCTTGGGTGCCGATTGTTGGACCACTACTTGGTGGTGTGATCGGAGCAGTTCTTTATCAATTTGTCTTTTTGGAAAACTCAGTTGTAGGAATTAGTATTGGCGTTATTGCCATTTTGGCATTGGTTGCTTTATCTACAACCTTCTCAATTGTGAAATCGAACCAAGAAAAAACCAGCAAAACAGCTACAAAACGTGTTTAATCAAAGCTAAAGGGGGAAACAGTAATGGAGAAAAAGTACATCTTATCACTAGATCAAGGAACAACTAGCACAAGAGCCATTCTATTTAACAAAAAAGGGGAAATCGTTCACTCTGCACAGCGCGAGTTTACGCAGCATTTTCCTAAGCCAGGCTGGGTCGAGCACGATGCAAATGAGATTTGGGGATCTGTTTTATCCGTCATTGCTGGTGTTCTTTCAGAATCAGGCGCGACTGCAAAAGAAATCGCATCAATCGGGATCACAAACCAACGTGAAACAACGGTTGTTTGGGATAAGGAAACAAGTAAGCCGATCTACCATGCGCTTGTATGGCAATCACGCCAAACAGATGGCATCTGTCAGGAGCTACGCGCGGCTGGGCACAATGATTTATTCCGTGAAAAAACAGGTCTATTAATTGACGCTTATTTCTCAGGGACAAAAGTTAAATGGATCCTCGATAACGTTGATGGTGCTAGAGAGCGTGCAGAAAAAGGAGAACTCGTTTTTGGAACAATCGATACATGGTTGATCTGGAAACTTACAGGTGGAAAAGCACACGTAACCGATTATACGAATGCGTCTCGTACATTAATGTATAACATTTATGATCTGAAATGGGATGATGAGTTACTAGACATTTTAGATGTACCACGTAGCATGCTTCCTGAGGTTCACTCTTCTTCAGAAGTATATGGGGAAACGGTTGGTTATCACTTCTTTGGTGAAAATGTACCGATCGCAGGTGTTGCTGGAGACCAGCATGCAGCCTTATTTGGTCAAGCATGCTTTGAACCAGGAATGGTGAAAAACACATATGGAACTGGTTGCTTCATGCTTATGCAAACCGGTGAGAAAGCTGTTAAATCCGACAATGGTCTGTTAACAACGATTGCTTGGGGAATTGATGGCAAGGTTGAATATGCGCTTGAAGGAAGCATATTTGTAGCTGGATCAGCGATTCAATGGCTACGCGATGGATTAAGAATGTTTAACGATGCGAAATTAAGTGAAAAGTATGCAGAGAGAGTTGCAAGTACAGATGGCGTATACATGGTTCCGGCATTTGTAGGTCTTGGCGCTCCGTACTGGGATAGTGAAGCAAGAGGTGCCATCTTCGGCCTAACAAGAGGAACAACAAAAGAGCATTTTGTTCGTGCAACGCTTGAATCACTTGCCTATCAAACACGTGATGTGATGCGAGCGATGGTTGCAGACTCAGGAATTGAAGTGAAGAAGCTTCGAGCAGATGGTGGAGCCGTTAAAAACGACTTCCTTATGCAATTCCAAAGTGACATTTTAAATCAGCCAGTTGAAAGACCGGTCATTAATGAAACCACAGCACTTGGTGCAGCATATCTTGCAGGGCTTGCAACAGGTTTCTGGGAAAGCAAAGATGATATTGCTCAAAACTGGAAGGTTGAAAAGTCCTATGAGGCGAACATGGATGAAGAAGAACGCGAAGCTTTATATGATGGCTGGAAGCAGGCTGTCAAAGCAACTATGGGGTTTAAGCCAAACGTGAAATAACGTTACAGCAAAATGTGGAAACCTCATCAATTATTTAAATAAGTCTACTTCAAGCAAAATCCTTTACGTGGACCTTCAAGTGGACTATAATTTAGATAAGTTAATAACGGTCTGAGACGATGAGGAGGCCACAGCATTCCAATGTTCCTAGCGATAGGACTCGGAATTTGCTGTGGTCTCCTTTTTTTCGTCTTTGGCACACTTTACATCAGGGGTGGAGCAAAATGAGTTTTTCATACAAGCAAAGAGAAGAGAATATGCGCAAGATGAATGAAACAGAATTAGATCTGTTAATTATAGGTGGAGGAATTACTGGATCAGGGATAGGATTAGATGCTGCATCAAGAGGCTTGCGTACTGGATTAATTGAGATGCAGGACTTTGCGGCAGGTACATCAAGCCGTTCCACAAAGCTTATTCACGGTGGACTTAGATACTTGAAGCAATTTGAAATAAAACTTGTTGCAGATGTGGGGAAAGAGCGTGCCATTGTTTATGAGAATGCACCACATGTAACAACACCACTATGGATGATGCTACCGTTCTACAAAGGAGGAACGTTTAACTACTTAACGACTTCTTTTGGACTGAAGGTATATGATTTTCTAGCAGGTGTTAAGAGAGATGAACGTCGGAACATGTTGAAGTCCGAAACAGCCCTTTCTAAAGAACCATTGCTAAACAAAGAAGGACTTAAAGGTGCAGGCGTTTACGTAGAGTATCGAACGGATGATGCGAGATTGACAATCGAAGTCATGAAAAAGGCGATTGATCATGGTTTGCTTGCATCAAACTACGTTAAAGCAGATACATTCATTTACAAAGATAAGAAAGTTGTAGGTGTTCAAACAACGGACTTAATTACTGGCGAGAAGCAAGAGATCTACGCCAAGAAGATAGTGAATGCTACGGGACCTTGGGTAGACAAGCTTCGGGAAGAGGATAACTCGAAAAAAGGAAAAACAATCCACCTAACAAAAGGAGTTCATCTTGTTGTAAGTGGAAAACGATTCCCGTTACGTAGTGCCCTATACTTCGATACACCGTTTAAAGATGGACGCATGATGTTTGCGATCCCACGTGAAGGAAAAACGTATATCGGTACAACGGATACGAACTATAAAGGCGATCAAGCTGATCCTGGCGTAACAAAGGAAGATGTTGATTACATCTTAAATGCTGCGAATGGAATGTTCCCTGAACTTGATCTGCACGCAGAGGATGTAGAGTCAAGCTGGTCTGGTTTAAGACCACTAATTCACGAGGAAGGCAAGGATCCTTCAGACATCTCTCGTAAGGATGAAATCTTCCGTTCAGATAGCGGATTATTTACAATCGCAGGTGGGAAGCTGACAGGATACAGAAAAATGGCTGACAGTGTAGTGAATATGGTTATTGATGAGCTTCCTGGTAATTATTCTTCCTGTAAAACGGAAAAAATGCTGTTATCGGGTGGGGATGTAGGAGGATCTGATCAGTTCGAAACATTTGTTAAAAAACACGTAGCGAAAGGACAAGAGCTTGGACTATCCAAAGATGAAGCAACAGAGCTTGTTCACCGTTATGGTTCAAATGTAGAGACTGTGTTCTCTTATCTCGGCCAAGGTAGAGAGACTGGATTACCAGCTTATCTTCAAGCAACATTAGACTACGCACTTGAGCACGAAATGGCCGTTACACCTCTTGACTTTTTTGTTCGTAGAACTGGGTATTTATACTTCCACATCGATCGCGTCTTAAAATACAAGGACTTAGTTGTCAATGAAATGGCAGATCGTTTAAACTGGGATACAGAACAAAAAGAACGACTGACTCAAGATCTGGATCATCAGATTGATGCAGTATCATTTAAGCACACGGTGAACTGATCCGTCTTAAGAAGTCGATGAGGAGAGTACGTCATGTTTGATGGGCAACAAATTCTTCCCGCGATCAAGCGAATGAAGGACTTCGAGAAGGTACTTGAAAGTGAGTATACGTATATTGTGATGCTGGACCTCCATATCTCACAGCTTGTGGGAGTGGCTAAATATGCGAAGGCTCATAATAAGAAGCTCCTTCTTCATGCAGATATGATACAGGGAATGAAAAGCGATAAGTACGCAGCTGAGTTCCTGTGCCAAACCCTGCGACCAGCAGGTCTGATTTCCACTCGGGGAGAAGTATTAAGAACGGCAAAGAAAAATGGATTGCTCGCAGTACAGCGCTTGTTTCTACTTGATACGATTGCACTAGAGACAAGCTATAAGCTTGCTGAAAAGGTTGAACCAGACTTAATTGAAGTCCTTCCAGGTGTTGTGCCAGATCTGATCTCAAAGGTGCAAAAGGAGACTGGAATCTCTGTGATAGCTGGTGGACTTATTGAGAGCGAGTCCGACTTGAAAAGAGCACTTGATGCAGGTGCACAAGCCATTACAACCTCACGTCAGGACCTTTGGGGCACGCACTAAAGATAAATAAGGGTTCATGTAAACCGATTCCGTCTTTATTTATGGGTTGTACCATATTTAAAGGACATCCCTCATATACCTAATATGAGAGATGGATAAAGGAGTGGACGGTAGCATGAACCCTTTTTTTCGTGGAGCGTTGTTGTTAAGTACAGCAGCTCTGGCTGGAGAATCACTAGAATTTCTAATAAATATCGTTTTAGCAAGAGAACTTGGGGAGCATAACTTTGGCTTATATATGGCTATTCTGCCAACCTTAGTCTTTGTTGTGGTTTTATCAAGCTTAGAGCTTCAAGTATCTGTGTCAAAAATGGTAGCAGAACGAGAGCATTCAGAACATATAAGCTTAGTGAGTGTGGCGCTTAAGCTTGCCATTATAGTTGCTGTTACCTGTCTAGTCGCTGCTTTCTTCGTTTTGCCGAATCTATCTGTATTAAACAACTACCATCCTTTAGTCAGGTGGATGCTCATCCTTTTAATTCCGATCGTTACGTTTTCATCAGTGGCACGAGGCTACTTTGTTGGTGCCCAGCATACTAAAAAGATCGCAGTTATTAATTTAATGAAACGTGGAGCACAGTTAACTTTTTTGTATGGTGTGTTCCAACTCTTTCAGTTTCAAAGCCAGACGGCCATTTTTGTGGCATTGGGCACGGTTGTCCTAAGTGAAATTCTTGTTTTATTTTACATGGGAACAGCGTTTACTCTGCACATGAACAAACTTAGAAAACAACCACAGAAAGAAGTAGAGAACAAAGAAATTTATCAATCATTATTAGCGGTCTCCCTGCCGACAACTGGGCTTCGGGTGTTTCACGCGATTACTTTTGCTATAAAACCATTTTTAATTACAACGGCTTTATCTAAGGCCGGGTTAATGGAAAGCATGGCTTTGATTCAATACGGGAAGCTTGCTGGAGTAGCCTTTACGATCGGTTTTTTCCCGGCCTTTATTGCTCATTCATTACTGACGGTCATGGTGCCACTCGTCTCCTCAGGTTATTCGAAAGGGGATTTCCAATCTCTTGCAAAGATGCTTAGACAGGCGATGGGTGTAACACTTGCTTATGGATTACCCGTGGTGATGGTTTTTTATTTCTGGGCTGAACCGATGACTGATTTGTTCTTTGAGCATTCTCCCGCTTCGGGGTACCTCACTCTTCTTGTTCCTTATTTCCTCTTTCACTATTTTGCCATTCCGATGCAAGCGTACCTTATTGGAATTGGACTTGTACGAGAGGCATTTATGCATTCTGTCTGGTCAACGGGTGTATCCTTTTTGTTAATGTTTACGTTAGGGTCACTTCCGTCTCTTCAGATGGATGGCATCATTATCGGAATGAATGTTGGGGCTGTTTTACTAACGCTGATGCATTACTTAACGATTACTGAGAAGCTGAATTTAACATTATTTTTAACGCAAAAAAAAGCTGTGTGAACAGGGATAGAGTAGTGTGGAGATTCGCTTCACACTACTTATAGCTAAGGGATGCTAGACGGATTACACTTGTCCGTATATGATTAGAGTATAATGTAAGCGCTATTATAAGGAGATGAAGTGGTATGAATAAAAAAGCTGTGATTCACTTTGACGGAGAACGCTCAATTATTAACCCAAACGTGTACGGTCATTTTGCTGAGCATTTAGGGCGCTGTATTTATGAAGGGATCTGGGTAGGGGAAGAATCAGCGATCTCTAATACAAATGGAATTAGAAATGATGTGTTACAGGCATTAAAAGATTTAGAAATTCCTGTGCTGCGCTGGCCTGGTGGTTGTTTTGCTGATGAGTATCACTGGAAAGACGGAATTGGACCAAGAGAAGGCAGAAAGCGTATGGTTAACACGCATTGGGGTGGAGTGGTAGAGAACAATCATTTTGGCACACACGAATTTTTCTTATTATGTGAATTGATTGGTGCGGAGCCTTATATCAACGGAAATGTGGGAAGTGGAACGGTTCAGGAGATGCAAGAGTGGGTGGAGTATATGACCTTCGATGGGGAATCTCCAATGGCGAACCTTAGACGTGAGAACGGTCATGAGAATGCCTGGTCCCTCACTTACTTTGGTGTGGGGAACGAGAACTGGGGCTGTGGCGGAAATATGCGTCCTGAGTTTTATGCGGATCTCTACCGGCAGTTCCAAACCTATGTCCGTAATTACGGAGAAAATAAGATCTATAAGATTGCCTGCGGACCAAACGGAGATAACTACCACTGGACTGAGGTGCTGATGCGAGAAGCAAAACCATATATGGACGCACTTACCTTACATCACTACACCATTGCGGGACCAAGCTGGAATCAGAAGGGCTCAGCTACCAAATTCACAGAGGAAGAGTGGGACCGGACATTCAAAAGTGCATTACACATGGATGAACTGATCACAAAACATAGCACAATCATGGATAAATATGATCCAGAGAACAAAGTCGCATTAATTGTTGATGAGTGGGGCACATGGTTTGATGTAGAGCCGGGAACAAACCCGGGCTTCTTATTCCAGCAGAATACCATTCGTGACGCTCTTGTAGCAGGTGTTACCCTTAATATTTTTCAAAACCATGCGGAGCGTGTTCAAATGGCGAATATCGCCCAAACGGTAAATGTTCTGCAAGCGATGGTTCTGACAGAAGGAGATCAGATGCTCCTGACGCCGACTTACCATGTGTTTAACATGTATAAGGTTCATAAGGGAGCAACAGCCATTCATCTACAAATGGAACATGGCACGGAGCCTTTGCACATCAGTGCCTCTAAAAACAAGGAAGGTGAAGTTCATATCTCCCTTTGTCATTATGGGTTAAAGGGAGATGCAGAATTTGAGCTGGAACTAAGAGGATGGGAGAGCCAACCGAGTCAAGCAACTGGAACGATCCTACAATCAAGCTCAATGAATGAGCACAATACCTTTGAACAACCAGATACACTCACGCCAACAAGCCTGGAAGGAATTAAGCTAACGGAAGGGAAAGTATCTGTTTCCATTCCACCGATGTCTGTGTCTGTCATTAAATTAAGGTAAGGAGTGAGTACGTGTGGCATGTGTGGGGTGCTTACTAAAGGAAGAGATGAAGAATATGTCCATCGAAACACTTGTGAATGAACAACTGGCATATGAAACAGATATTTTAGATGAGAAAGCCTACCAAAAACGCCTCTCCATCTGTGAACAATGCCCATCGCTCCAAACAAACACGACCTGCAAACATTGTGGTTGTTTTGTAGGCTACAGGGCAAAGCTTGCTTATAAGAGCTGTCCATATCCCGGGAAAGATCGTTGGAGTGCACTCGCAGAATGAGATCTGCGAGTGCTTTTTTGATTTATTGCCATTGGATTTCATTGAAGAAGTAACGAGCCAATTGAGCAGAAGGCCACTCTCCAAATTGTTGTGTGCTCGTTGAGTCTATTTGTTCATACATGAAATACGTTTTGTTATGAATTGAATAGAGCTTTAATACACCTGATATTTTATTAATTGGATCGTCAAAGGTGATGGTCTCATCATTCGCTTTTTCTATAGCATCAAAGGTAATCCCATATGTATCTATGAGAAAATCTTCTACTTGATTTAATTCAAGTTTTGAATGCAGTAGGCCGAAACTATAGAATTGCTTGTCGGTTGTATCTAATGAGACCCTCCATTCTGTAAAATCCTTGTGAACGAATTCGTTGATTTCGGATTCCTTAGGAATGTAGGTAGAAAACCGTAATTCCTCATTCTGATACAGTTTAAATGCTTCTGAGACGTATTCATCTAACTGTACAGTTGTAACCATTTCTTTTTCTAAAGGTCGACCATCTTTTGAGACTTCCTCACTAACCTCGAGTACATAAGGTTGATACGCTTTAGGAATGATTTTAGACATAAAGTGATAGGTCTGAGCCCATGTCTCAGGTTGATCTAGAGGGTAATCGGCGAATAATAGGATTTTTTTACCAAATAACTCTGACGCAAAAAGGTCATAAAATCGATCTGTCTCTTGGTTCTCGAATGAATAAAACCATGAATGTTGATCGATTGTAAAACCAAGTCGGTCATGTCGTTGGCCAATCTCCGTATTAACAATATATTTTACTAGGTTTTCATATGGTAATCGAGTTGCGGAAGTGTAGGGGTGTTCTGATAAGAGATTCTCGGCCTCTTGCATGACTGTGTCTTTAGAACTTAAATGATCAAAAATAACAACCGATAGTTCTTCTGAGTTAGGTCCAGTAAAAGTTGTTTTTGTTCCGTCTTTTATATTTTCCTCTCGTATGTTCCAATCAGTAGAAAGAGATACCGTAAACTCGCCGTGGTGGAGACTTTCTGTTTTAGTAACAGAATAATCATAGGTGCCTCTTGGAATAAGCTCTAATGCCCACTCTGTATCAATTTCAACATCTTCTAGAGATGCAGGAACTTCGGCCTCGTCTTCGTTCTCGTCTCCAATTATGATCAGTTGATCCGCTTGCCCAATCGGATTAGGCGCCCCCGTAACTGAAACAAACAGCAACATTGCGACAATTGCTGCGCCAGCTAACGCGAGACCTGCTAACAGATAGGGTTTGTTTTTTCTTGCAGGTGCCCCGTCTATTCCATGTTTAAAGGCCTGAAAGCCTTTTTGATATGTTCGATCAGACATCTCCACATAATCCTGATCAGGTGGTTGTTTGTTCAAAGGTATGTACCTCCATTCCTACGTCTTTTTTGAGCATCAAAAGACCACGTTTTTGTAGGGCTTTAACTGAGTAAATGGTTTTTCCCATGACCGCCGCTGTTTCCTTTAACGAAAAATCTTCGATGTAGCGAAGATATAAGACTGTACGATAAGATAAAGGGAGTTGATTAATCGCGTGATGAAGTTGCTTTGTCTCTTCGTTTCTCATGACGGTTGCTTGTGCACTTTCTTGTTGCTGTTCGCTACCAGGGATAAACCGGGCTAACTGATTTCGGAAATAGGAGCTTCTGTAATAATCAATAATTGCATGACGTGCAATTTTAAAGATCCATGTTTTAAACGAAGCTTGTTTCTTAAATGTTGATAAATGGTTTGCTGCCTTAAAGAAGACGTCTTGAAGCAATTCCTCTGAGTCATGATAATGATTCGTTTGTGAATAAATGTATGAAAATAGCTTTTTCGTATAACGATCATATAAGGTTTGAATGGCTACTTGGTCACCGTTTAAGATTCGTTCTACAAGTTCCTGGTCACTCATATTGACCTCCTCTCTACATATATAGACGAAACCTATTTTAAAAGGAGTCTCGAAAAGGAGAAATTAAATGAAATATAGTTTAAGTGGACTGGCATTAGTACTAGGATTGCTTCTCATTGAGCACCCATTGTTGATTCAATCATATGCGTTTTGGTTTGGGATGGCTTCGCTAGCTGGTCTTGTTTTAAGCAGACCTCTGTGGCGTTCAGTGTTGTTTTTTTATGGAACGCTTTTAGGTATATACAGTCTATTTCATTTATTTATTTTACCGGATGGGATGATTACACCCTTTAGTGTGTATAGTATCCTAGCAATTGCTTCGAGCTTTGAGGTAAAACTAAAAAACAACCTCTTACTCTATGTAAATGGTCTGCTCTTATTTAGTCAGGCACTTCTCACACAAGCGTCGATTTCATTCATTCTTCTTATTCTTACACAGTATAGTCTCTTAGCAATGATTCTTCTAACTATTAAAAAATTATTGATAGCCAATGATGAGGCGAAGCATGAAAAGCAAACGCATGTAATGGAGTATCGTTCACTGAGTAGGCAGCTCAGAGAACAGGAGCTTAACACAGCGGCAAAGGAGCGGAACCGGATTGCACGTGACCTTCATGATTCTGTTGGTCATCAGCTAACAGCTTTGATGATGCAGCTTCAGGTTGTCGAGTTACAGCTTCAATCGATGCCAGAGCAGCAGGCTCTAGTTAAACAAACAAAGGATTTAGCGAGAAATAGCTTACAGGAAATGCGTGAATCCGTTCAGGCACTCCAGCAGGATTCGGCTAAAGGTCTGGATGCTGTGATTCAGTTAATTCGAAAGCTTGAAGCAGAGAGCCATGTTCGCATTCAGCTTGTGACCAAACCAGGAGCAATGTCGGTTAAGCTAACTGATGATCAGAGTGTTGCCGTTTATCGTTTTATCCAAGAGGGCTTAACAAATGCCATGCGCCATGCGTATTCCAGAGAGGTGGATGTTACTCTCGAGGTGGTGGGTGAGCATAGCTATGCCTTAACCATGTCAAATCGAGTTCATAACGAGAGTCGCGTAGAAGAAGGGTTTGGCTTGCGTAATCTTAGAACTCGGTTTACTGCGTTAAGAGGAAGGTTTGAGTCTGGTATTCGTCGAGATCAATTTATCATTGAAGCCATCTTCCCGATGACCGAACAAACGAAGGAGTGATAAAGTTGGCAAATATCATGTTAGTAGAAGATCAGGCTCTAGTCCGGCAAGGATTAAAGATGATGATTGAAACAGACTCGACGTTAAAAGTGGTTGCAGAAGCAACAAATGGCCAAGAGGCAATTGAAACATATCGAGCAAACCAAGTGGATTTACTATTAATGGATATTCGCATGCCTGTTATGACTGGGCTTGAAGCTACAAAAAAGATCAGAGAAGAAGATCCTCTTGCAAAAATTGTGATCCTAACAACCTTTTCAGATGATGAGTATGCGCTTGAAGCGCTAAAGCTTGGGGCAGTTGGATACATACTTAAGGATGCAGATAGTGAAAAACTGATTCAGTCCATTCATAGTGCAATGCGCGGAGGAATGAGTCTTGATGACCAGGTGGCTGCATCTGTTGTGCCGAAGCTACTTACGCAAACAAAAGAGAATTCACTGTCGATCGACTTAAGTGAACGAGAAATCTCGATTCTACGTCTTATTGGGGAAGGAAAGAATAATCAGGAAATCGCAGGTACTCTCTTTCTATCACTCGGGACGGTTAAGAATTATGTCAGCCAGCTTTTAACAAAGGTCGGGGCTAGAGATCGAACTCAATTAGCAATATTTGCGATCAAACATCATTTAGTGTAACAGAAGCACACAGTCTTCATCTGACCGTGTGCTTTTTTTCATGACTTAAGTCACCTCGTTAAACCCGATAATGATGACTTTTAGGAATAGGCTGGAAACGGAATCTAACATAAAATGAAAATGAAGAGAGGGAGGGAGTTACATGCTTGAAGTGGTAAACATGTCAAAAACGTATAAACAGCTCGAGGCTGTTAAAGGCGTAAACCTATATTTAGAAAAGGGAGAGTCAGTTGGGCTACTCGGACCTAATGGCGCTGGGAAATCAACGGCTATCTCCATGATTTCCACACTGATTAAACCAACGGAGGGGAATGTGCTTTACTACGGAGAAAGCATGATTAAGCAACCAAAAAAGCTTAGAAGAGCGATTGGACTTGTTCCGCAGGATTTGGCTTTGTTTCCGCAGCTTACGGCTGAGGATAATCTGTTGTTTTTTGGGAAAATGTACGGGATTGCAACAAAGGAGCTTAAGCAGAGAGTCCAGGATTTATTAGTTGAGATAGGCCTTGAGGAACGGAAAAAAGATAAGGTGAAAACATACTCTGGTGGGATGAAACGGAGATTAAATATTGCCATTGCTTTAATTCATCAGCCTGACATTCTTATTATGGATGAACCTACAGTGGGGATCGATCCGCAATCCCGCCACTTTATATTAGAGATGGTCAGAAGACTTCAAAGAGAAAAACAAATGACCATCCTTTACACAAGTCACTACATGGAAGAAGTCGAGCAGGTTTGTGACAGGGTCTATATTATGGACCGTGGATCTATGATTGCGTCAGGAACAAAGCACGAATTAAAAGGGATTTTACGTTCTGAAGAAACCATTGTGATCCAAGTGGATCGAATGAGTCACCATCTTGAAGAAACCTTATCATGCCACCCAAGCGTTTCATCGGTTGTCATAGAAGATTCATCATATAAAGTAGTGACCATGCAAACGGATTTGTTTGATGAGATTATTGCGATGGCTGCTGAAGCCCGTGTGAAGCTCTTAAGCATTCAGGTTAAGCCACCTACGCTTGAAGATGTGTTTTTACACTTAACAGGCCGAAAGCTGCGAGATTAGGAGGTGAGTGGATGTTATGGGCACTAGTTAAAAAGGATCTTCAGCATTTACTAAGAGAGAAATCGGTACTTATTCTCTTGTTTGTTATGCCTCTCGGGTTAATTGCAATCCTTGGATATGCACAATCAGGTGGAGGGATTGAGCCTTTTTCAATTGCCGTGGTGGATGCAGAGCTAACCGATGAAGAGACACAAAGGTTTGTAGAAGAGATGGAAGCTGAAGGCATTCCTGAAGATGCCGTACAAGAACTCATGACTTCTTTTAACGTGAAAAACATCTTAGTTGAAGATGTTTTTCAAGAGAATCTTAAGGAGATCACGATAGAAACCTCAATGACCCTTGACGAAGCACTAGCTGACAAGGAGCTAGCAGCCGTGATTGAATTTCCAGAAGGATATCAACAAAGCATTTGGCGGTCTCAATTAGTACGAACAGGTGAACAAGAAGAGGTCATTGTTCATATGAATCGTGAGCAATCGACAAGCTCACAATTGATCAATAGTATTGTGCAATCCTTTTATGAAACCTTACGTATGAATCAGTTGGCTCTTGAGATAGATGGAGCAGCTTCATTTGAAAGTAATCGTGTAGAAAGCACCATTACACAAACACAGAACCGAACCATTAGAGTGTTTGATTATGTTGTGATTGCCATGTCTGCGATGTTTGTTTTGTATACGGCTGGTTTGGTGTCAGAGTTTGCGTTTGATGAAAAGCGCGCTAAAATTGTGGACCGCATGATTTTATCCAGCGCACCGCCATATATTTATGGTATTAGTAAATGGATAACGGGAACATTGACAGCTGCCTTTCAGCTGTGTGCGATCTTTTTAATTTCCTACGTTATATTTGGTGTCACATGGGGTAGTTTGTTTCAGTTTGCACTCACAACGCTTGCAATCAGTATGACTGTTGGAGGGCTTACTGTGTTACTTACAGCTTTGAATTTCAAGTTTAATTCCCACAAAGCCTCTACGTTATTTATCAATATTGTCGTAACAATCTTTGCTTTTATTGGGGGAAGCTTTATTCAAATTGATATATTAAGTCCACTTCTTAGTAAGTTTGGAGAACTTACACCAAATGGAACGACGATGAAAGCTTATTTTCATGCGTTTCAAGGGGGAGACGTTTTAGACATTCTTCCAAGCATCCTCCTATTACTCGTATATAGTATTGTGTTAGTTTTGGTCGCAGTGTGTTTGTTTCCGAAAAGGGGGGGACAACAATGAGGGGTATTATCTGGGGATTATTAAGAGATTCTATACGAAATCCGTGGGCACTTCTCTCTATGTATGCTCTCACAATTGCTTTTGTCTTTGTTTTAGGCAACACGGATTTATCTCCTGCTATTCGAATACCTGTTTATTCAGAAGAACTAAGCATAGTAGAGATTGAAGAAGCAGTGGAAGATTTGAACTGGGAACAAAATCTAGCATTTGAAGTAACGCTGAAAGAAGATATTCAGGGAATCTTAGATAGACAATCGGCTGAGGCAGCGGTTGAACTAAATGAGGAGAGTTATTCCATCCTCGTTGCTAGAGATTCGTTTGTCATTGATTTTGTGGATTCACTTGTTCAATCATATTATATGAAAAAGCAATTTGCTGATGCTGCTGTAGACTCAGGTCTTGGAGAAAAAGAAGAGATCTTATATGAAATCCATGAGAGTGAGTCGCTTTTTCCTGCTAGTGTTAAAAGCTTTGAAGGAGAAAACTCTGAAAGCTGGGTTTATGACCAATCCTTACAATCGATCTTTGGTTTTTCACTATTCTTTGTTATTTATACAATTACATTTTCTATCTCATCCATCATCGAACAGAAGCAAAATGGTGTATGGGATCGTCTCATTCTTTCACCCGCTTCAAAATCAAGTATTTATTTGGGGAATTTAACGTTTAGCTTTTTAATAGGATACCTTCAAATTATTCTAGTGTTTCTTCTATTTGCGACACTCTTTCAATATGATTTTCAAGGTGGACTTTTATTAAGTATGATTGTTGTGATTCCTTATGTATTTGCACTAGTCTCATTTGGCGTATTTATCAGTGGTATCCTTACGTCTACAAGGCAGCTTGGCGCGATCATTCCATTCATCGCTGTCAGCATGGCTATGCTTGGAGGTGCATTTTGGCCAATTGAGATTGTTTCATCTAAGGTCATTTTAGCTCTCTCCTTTTTAAGTCCAATAACGTATGGAATGGACATGTTAAAAGGAGCAACACTATACAATTGGGACTTTGAACAATTTTTGTTTCCGGCATCCGTCCTATTCTTTATGGGTGTGATTTTTATGGGCATTGGACTAAATTTAATGGAAAGAAGATCCGTTCAATAGTAACAAAGAGACTGACACACAACTAAAAATCAATAAGAAAAAGGCGAATGATTCTACAATCGAATGATTCGCCTTTTTTGTTTTTAATATTTTTGGAAGACGAGCGAGGGATTCTCCTGTAGCGGATTTTTTGCTAAGCTCGTGTTTTGCTAACCACACTAATATTATATCTCTGTCTCTTTTTTTATGATTCAAAAGAATTAGCGATTTAACAGGCCTTTTTAAGGGTATAGGAAGGCGACTTTATCGTCTTTGTCGAAAAAAGAAGATTTTAGTTGACTAATTTGTATATACAAGTTAAGATGTAACCGTAATCATTTGTATATACATGTTGATCATATGTTTAGTACGAGTTGAAGAATGATATAGGGGGGATAAACGATGAGTGAGAACCGCAAGATTGCAAAAGACATACTTGAAGCAATTGGAGGGAAGGAAAACGTATCGTCAGCAACACACTGTGTGACAAGGCTGCGTCTTGTTTTACATGATGAAAGTAAAGTAGACAAACAAGCATTAGAAGGTATTGATAAGGTAAAAGGATCATTTGCTGCGAATAACCAGTATCAAGTGATTCTTGGACAAGGTCTTGTTGATAAGGTCTATAATGAGTTTGTTTCTGAAGCGGGGATCTCAGAGTCAACGAAGGAAGAAACGAAGCAAGCATCGGCAGAGAAGATGAATCCGTTGCAACGAGCAGTAAAAGGACTTGCTGATATTTTTATTCCGATTTTACCAGCAATCATTACAGCAGGTTTGTTACTGGGTATTAACAATATTTTAGTAAACGCAATTTTTACAGACCAACCATTAGTGGAGATGTATCCTCAGTGGGCAGGACTTGCTGAAATCATTAATACAATCGCAAGTACCGCCTTCGCGTTTTTACCAGCATTAATTGGGTGGTCTGCGGTGAAGAAGTTTGGAGGAAGTCCACTTCTTGGTATTGTACTCGGACTCATTCTATGTCACCCTGATCTATTAAATGCAAACGGATACGCCGATGCAGTAGAGAATGGTACGGTTCCTTATTGGAATTTGTTTGGCTTTGATATTGCTGCAATGGGATACCAAGGACAAGTTCTACCAATTCTTTTAGCATCGTATGTGCTCGCGAAGATTGAAAACTTTATGAAACGAATTACTCCGGATTCCATTCAGCTACTTGTGGTTGCTCCGGTTGCATTACTTATTACTGGTTTCCTTGCATTCGTATTGATTGGTCCTGTAACCTTTGCAATAGGTAACAGTATCACGGATGTGTTTGTATTCTTATTTGATAAATTTGCAATTGTGGGCGGACTTATTTATGGTCTATTTTATGCACCACTTGTTATAACAGGTGTGCACCACACGTTCCTTGCAGTAGACTTTCAATTAATTGCGAGTCAGGGTGGTACATTCTTGTGGCCGATTCTGGTTATGTCAAACATCGCACAAGGTTCAGCAGCACTTGGTATGTATTTTGTATTAAAGAACCAAAAAACAAAAGGATTGTCGTTTGTCTCTTCTATCTCTGCTTACCTTGGAGTTACCGAGCCGGCGTTGTTTGGTGTAAACTTACGCTATCGCTTCCCGTTTATTTGCGCCATCATTGGTGCCGCGATTGCAGGAGCATGGGTAGCACTCAATGGTATTTTAGCTCCAGCGATTGGGGTAGGAGGTTTGCCAGGAATCCTTGCAATTGAAGGAACAAGAGGAAATTATATTAACTTTTCAATTGGGATGGCCATTGCAATTATCATTCCTTTAGTGGCTACTATAATTACAGCTCGCTTCCAGAAGAATTTAGACGAAAAATAATGAAAATTAAAGAGGCCGCTTCGCAGATTCCTGCAAAGGCGGCTTTCTTACTTGAAAGGGTGTTTATGAATGAAGGAATGGTGGAGAAAGTCCGTTGTGTATCAAATCTATCCAAAGAGCTTTAATGATACAACGGGAAACGGAGTCGGAGATTTTAAAGGAATTATTGAAAAGCTCGATTATTTGAAAAAGCTAGGAGTAGACGTCATTTGGTTAACTCCTGTTTATTCATCACCTCAACGAGATAATGGCTACGATATTAGTGATTACTACTCGATTCACGGTGAGTACGGGACGATGGAAGATTTCGAAGAGCTTTTAGATGAAACTCATAAAAGAGACATGAAACTGATCATGGACTTAGTAGTGAATCATTCATCTACAGAGCATGAGTGGTTTAAGCAGGCTTCTTCTTCAAAAGAGAATCAATACCGTGATTTTTATATTTGGAAGGATGCGGTGGATGGACAAGCTCCAACCAACTGGATTTCCAAATTCGGAGGCTCGGCATGGAAGTGGGACGAGACGACTGAGCAGTTCTATCTGCATTTATTTGATGAAACACAAGGAGACCTTAACTGGGAAAACGAAGAGGTGCGCAAGGAAGTCTATAAGCTGATGAAGTTCTGGTTTGAGAAGGGAATTGATGGTTTCCGGTTAGATGTGATTAACTTAATCTCAAAAGATCAAGACTTTCCAAACGATGATGGATCGGTAGCACCTGGAGATGGGCGCAAATTCTACACAGATGGACCGCGTGTTCACGAGTATCTTCAAGAAATGAATCGGGAAGTCCTTTCCCCGTACCAGGCCATGACTGTAGGCGAAATGTCATCAACGACATTAGAACATTGTATTAAGTACTCGCACCCCGACCGAAATGAACTAAGCATGACATTCAATTTCCACCATCTAAAGGTCGATTATCCAAACGGTGAAAAATGGGCACTTGGTGAAATGGATTTTCTCGCTTTAAAACAGATACTGTCTAAATGGCAGGTGGGTATGCATGAAGGTGGTGGCTGGAATGCATTGTTCTGGTGTAACCATGATCAGCCTAGAGTTGTAAGTCGCTACGGGAATGACGGACAGTATCATAAGGAATCTGCGAAGATGCTTGCCACAGTCATCCATATGATGCAAGGGACACCGTATATTTATCAAGGAGAAGAGTTTGGAATGACCAATCCTAAATTTGAGACCATTGATGAATATCGTGATGTTGAAACGTTAAATATGTATGAAGAATTAAAAGAAGCACAACTCGATGAAGCGACAATTATGGAGATTATTAAGCAAAAGTCTCGCGATAACTCACGCACACCAGTCCAATGGAATCAAAAGCCAAACGGTGGGTTCACGACAGGTACTCCGTGGATCAATGTGGCCGACAACTATAAGGAAATCAATGCTGTAGAAGCTCTTAGTGATCCGAATTCCATCTTCTATTATTATCAAAAGCTGGTTGATCTAAGAAAGACTCATGATATTATTACATTTGGAGACTACCAGCTGATACACGCTGACCACCAGCAGGTATTTGCGTACGTGCGACAGTGGCAGGATGAAAAGGCATTGGTATTGGCTAACTTTTATGAGCAACCTGTAACCATCGATCTTCCAGATTGGATAAACGAGGAGGATGCGAAAGTTCTGCTTTCGAATTATGAGCAATTAAGTAAGCCAAGTCAAGAAATGACATTACGACCTTACGAAGCAGTGGTGTATCATGTTCAGACGTCTTCATCATGAAGAATAAGAACAGGCGGTGTTTGTGTTGAAAAGCAAATTCCAATGGGTATACGAGGAGCTGGCAAACCAGATTCAAACAGGGAAGTGGAAGCCAAAAGAGCTTCTTCCATCAGAATTAGAGCTAGTTAAAACCTACGATGCCTCGAGGGAGACCATTCGAAAGGCATTAAAGCTATTATCAGAGCGTGGGTATATTCAAAAAATACAAGGAAAAGGATCGGTCGTACTCGATCGATCTAAGATTGATTTTCCTTTTTCGGGTGTATCAAGCTTTAAAGAGCTGAGCGAACGCATGAGTATGGATGTAGAAACAAAAGTTGTTGCATTTAATGAGATAACTCCTGATCTTGATTTACAGGACAAGCTGCAGCTAACAAGTGAACAAAAGGCCTTGCGTATCAAACGCGTACGTAAGGTTGATGGGGAACGGGTCATCTTAGATAAGGATGACCTTGTTCAATCCGTAGTACCAGGTCTTACAGCGAAAATAAGTGAGAGCTCAATCTATGAATATATAGAAGGAACGCTTGGACTTGTGATTAGCTTTGCAAAGAAAGAGATTGTAGTAGAAGAACCGACGGAAGAGGATCTTGAACTACTAGACATGGAAGGATTCCAAAACATCGTTGTTGTTCGCGGGAGAACTTACTTAGATGACGCACGGATTTTCCAATATACTGAATCAAGGCACCGACCTGATAAGTTCCGCTTTGTTAATTTTGCGAGACGAGAGAAGCTATAAGCACAAAAGTAGGCGAGCACGTAATTAAGCGGTATAATGCAGACAGATACTTGATTACAGGAGGTTAGCGTATGTCTGTCTATGATTTCTCAGTGAAGTCTTCCAAAGGGGAAGAAATTCAACTGTCTAAGTATGAGGGTAAAGCATTACTAATTGTGAATACCGCTACAAAATGTGGGTTTGCACCACAGTTTGACGGTCTGGAAAAGCTTCATCAAGAATATGCAGACCAAGGGTTTGAAGTGCTAGGCTTTCCGTGCAACCAATTCATGAATCAAGAGCCTGTTGAAGATGATGAAATGGAAAACGTGTGTAAGGTTAATTTTGGTGTAAGCTTTCCTTTATTTGCAAAGGTTGATGTGAATGGAAGCGACGCACACCCTCTTTATCAATATCTTAAAAAAGAGAAAAAAGGCACAATTGGTTCTGATGTAAAATGGAATTTCACAAAATTCCTTGTGAACCAGCAAGGGGAAGTAATTGAGCGTTTCGCCCCTACAACAAAGCCTGAGAAGATTGAACCTGAGATCAAAAAGCTTTTAAAATAACGTTGATAGACGAATGGCTGTGCGGACACCCTAGGTGAATGCACAGTTTTTTTTAAGGAGGTAAGGGATGATGAACGACCAAAGTGAAAGGTATGATCAAGCAGAAGATTTTCTCAATCAGTGTTATAGTGAATTAGGGAAAACGAAAGATGAACTCCTTGATCGATTAAATCAAGTGAAGGATGAAATTCAACAATCAGGTGAATACACCCATACATATGAAGAATTAATACATGGAGCGAGGATGGCTTGGCGTAACAGCAATCGCTGCATTGGACGCTTCTTCTGGGAAACGTTAAAGGTTATTGATGCCAGAGAGTGTAACGATGAGGAATCGATGGCTCGTGCACTGTTTGATCATATTAAAAAAGCAACTAACAGCGGCAGTATCGTCCCTTACTTAACGGCTTTTTACCCTACTCATAAAAAGGGGAAGATCCGCATATGGAATCATCAACTTATTCGTTATGCAGGCTATGTGGCTGAAGATGGTACAATAATAGGAGACCCAGCTTCCGTAGATTTTACAAACGTTTGTCAAAAGCTTGGATGGGAAGGTAAAGGGAGTTCATTTGATATCCTCCCGTTAGTGATACAGCTTGGAGAAAATCGACCGTCACTATTCCCCATCCCAGATGAACTCATTTTAGAGGTGCCTTTAACTCACCCAACAAATCCTTCGTTTAAATCGCTTGAATTAAAGTGGTATGCCCTTCCTATTATTTCTGATATGAAGCTAGTGATTGGAGGAATTGAATACACTGCTGCGCCTTTTAATGGATGGTATATGGGAACGGAAATTGGTGCGCGGAATCTTGCGGACACCGACCGTTATAATATGCTGCCCCGTGTAGCTGAGGTGTTTCATTTGGACAGGTCAAGAGAATATACACTTTGGCGTGATGAGGCGTTAATTGAATTAAATAAGGCTGTTTTGTTTTCGTTCAAACAGGCAGGTGTAAGTATTGTTGACCATCATACGGCTGCTAAACAGTTTGAGCGTTTTGAAAAGAGAGAGCAGGATATAGGTAGAAAGGTTACGGGGAAATGGTCATGGCTGATCCCACCCATTAGTCCTGCTACTACACATATTTTTAGAAAAGGGTATAAGGATGATAGAGTGTTACCGAATTATTTTTATCAGCCCGTACCGTATAAGTAAAAGGAGGCAGGAGCATAGATGAGCATCTTGCGTGTTGAAAACCTGCATAAAACATTTGGAGAGAAAACGTTATTTGACCACCTTTCCTTTACTATAGAAGAAAAAGAGCGAATCGGCCTAATTGGTGTAAATGGAACAGGGAAGTCAACATTACTAAAAGTACTTGCTGGACTTGAAGGGGCAGAAGAGGTTAATCTTTTTCATTCGAATGACTTTTCCGTTACATATTTGCCTCAGCAACCGGATTTAACAGAGAATCGGACGATATTAGAGCAAATTTATTATGGGGAATCCGTCATCATGAAGGCAATGCGAGCGTACGAACAAGCCCTGATTGATCTTGAAAAACAACCAGAAAGTGAAAAGGTTCAAAATCGCTTCATGACTGCTCAACAGAAAATGGACCAGGAATCTGCATGGGAAGCCAATACAACGGCTAAAACGATTCTTTCCAAGCTAGGGATTCGCGATGTTAGTCAAAAGATTGGCTCGCTTTCTGGTGGACAGAAAAAACGTGTGGCCATCGCAGAAGCATTAATTCGCCCCGCAGATCTGTTATTACTTGATGAACCGACCAACCACTTAGATCACGAAACCGTTGAATGGTTAGAAGGATATTTGGCGAACTATAAAGGGGCGCTAATTATTATTACGCACGATCGCTACTTTCTAAATCGTGTAACAAATCAAATGTATGAGCTTGACCAGGGCAAACTCTTCCAATATGAAGGAAACTTTGAAACCTATCTGCAGAAACGAGCAGAACGCGAAGAGATGGAGCAAGTGGCAGAAAGTAAGCGCCAAAATCTTCTTAGACGTGAGCTTGAATGGTTAAGACGAGGAGCTAAAGCCAGAACAACGAAACAAAAAGCGCGAGTACAGCGGGCAGAAGGCCTCAGAGACGAGGCCGGCCTTAGTAAAAAACAAGATCTTGATTTCTCGATTGGCTCAGATCGCCTAGGCAATGATGTTATAGAGCTTAAACAGGTTGGAAAGTCATATAAGAACCGTGTACTTTTCCGCGATGTTGATTATTTAGTCGTTCCACATCAAAGACTTGGTATCATTGGATCAAACGGTACAGGCAAAACCACGCTTCTGAATATCATGGCTGGAAGAATTGCGGCTGATACAGGAGAAGTTAGTAGGGGATCAACCGTTAAGATCGGATACTACACCCAGGATGATCAAGAGATTGATGGGGAGCTGAAAGTTATTGAATATATTAAGGAAGTGGCTGAGGTTGTGTATACAGCGGATGGGCAAAATGTCACGGCTGAGCAAATGCTCGAACGTTTCCTTTTCCCAAGAAGTATGCAATGGACGTATATCAGACGACTATCAGGCGGGGAGAAGCGTCGTCTTTATCTATTAAAGGTATTGATGGGCGAACCAAATGTACTCTTTTTGGATGAGCCGACAAATGACTTAGACATTCAAACACTTTCTGTATTAGAGGATTACATTGATCAGTTTCCAGGCGTAGTTATTACCGTATCGCACGATCGCTATTTCTTAGATAAAGTTGTGGATCATCTCCTTTATCTGAATGGTGATGGAAACGTTGAACGTTTTCAAGGAGATTACTCCGAGTTTCTGAAGCAAAAGCAAGAACAAGAGGCTAGCCAGATCTCGGTAGCTGCTGAAACAAACTCAAAAGGTAAAGTAAAGACTCAACAATCTCGCAGACTCACCTATAAAGAAAAGCAAGATTGGGAAAGCATTGAAGGAAAAATGGAAGACCTCGAACAAAAAATAACCGAGGTTGAACAAGCAATTGAAGCGGCTGGAAGTGACTATACCGAAATAGAAAAACGCCTTGCTGAAAAGCAACAGCTTGAAAGTGAGCTGGAGGCGGCAATGGATCGTTGGACAGAGCTGTCTGAACTAGTAGAAGGACTAAAAGAATAGATCGTAAACAAAGTGGTTTCACTCTGAACCACTTTGTTTTTATGTGAACTTGGATGAAAATTATGACAATGAGTGTTTTTGAATAATTTTGATTGATTATGACTGTTTAAAAGGGTATACTAATTTCGACGAGAGATAGGAGTGTGCATTATGCTTACTGTGGAACGTCAAGCAATGATCATGAACGTTTTAAAAGAGAAACATACGGTAAAGCTGAATGAACTTGTAGATTTAACCGGATCTTCGGAGTCTACCATACGCAGAGATCTAACAGAATTGGAAAGTGGAAAGAAATTAAAGCGCATACATGGAGGGGCAACACTTCTTCAAAAGAAGCGACTTGAGCCGACCATCGCTGAGAAATCTTCCAAAAACATTCAAGAAAAACGTCAAATTGCTCAATTCGCGTCAACATTCGTTGAAAAGGGTGACTGTATTTTCTTGGATGCTGGAACAACAACGCTTGAAATGATTCCATTTTTAAAAGAGAAACAAGTCGTTGTCGTGACGAATGGGTTGTCAAATGTGGTTGAGCTTGTAGAGGCTGGAATTGAGACGCATGTTGTAGGTGGTCAAGTAAAGCCAGGCACACGTGCTTTTATTGGACGTAGTGCCATTGAAACGCTTGAATCGTTCCGTTTTGATTGCGCATTCCTAGGAGCGAATGGAATTACACCGGAAGACGGATGTACAACACCAGATCCTCAAGAAGCCTTTGTAAAAACGTATGCAAAGAGTCGTTCTAGACAAAGCTACGTGGTAGCAGACCATTCGAAATTTGGAGAAGTGTCCTTCGCCAAATTTGCTGAATTAAAAGATGTGACGCTTTTAACAAGTTCTCATCTCGAGGATCATGTTCAGAACACGTATAAAGAAATAGTAGACATAAAGGTGGTTGCAATATGATATACACGGTCACACTAAACCCGGCTGTTGATTACTTTGTGGAGTTGGATGACCTAAAGCCAGGTCATGTGAACCGATCCAGGAAAGAGCATAAAGCACCTGGAGGGAAAGGCATTAACGTATCACGTGTATTAAAACGACTAGGACATAATAGTCAAACACTTGGTTTTATTGGTGGATTTACAGGTGACTACATCATTAATACGTTGCAAGAAGAAAAGATTGAAACAAGCTTTGTTGAGGTTAATGGAGATACGCGCATTAACATTAAAATGAAGGCAACAGAAGACGAAACAGAGTTAAATGGTACGTCGCCTGAAGTGACAGAGCAAAATGTAGCAGAGCTCGTTAGCCAGCTTGATCAGCTTAAAAAGGGTGACACACTAGTGCTTGCAGGCAGTGTTCCTGGAACACTGCCTACATCTATCTACACAGACTGGATTAAACAAGTAAAAGAAAACGGTGTTAACGTCTTTCTTGATACAAGTGGTGAACCATTTGCCGATGCGGTTGAAGCGGCACCAACGTTCATTAAGCCGAATCATCATGAGCTTTCTGAGCTAGTTGGAGCAGATATTCAAACACCTGAGCAAGCCGTTCCTTACGTAAGACAGCTTGTTGAAAAGGGCATTGACTATGTATTTGTCACATTTGCTGGTGACGGAGCCATTCTTGGAACAAAGGAAAAAACTCTTTTTGCTACAACTCCAAAGGGTACGGTTGTAAACTCCGTTGGAGCAGGAGATTCAACACTTGCTGGATTTATAGCAGCGAGCATGGATGAATTACCACTAGAGGATGCATTCCGTTTTGCCGTATCTTCAGGTAGCTCAACAGCCTTCTCAAAAGGGTTCTGTGAGTTATCACACGTGAAAGAATTAATGAACCAAGTAAACGTATCAACACTCTAATTACAAAAAAAGAGAGCATATTTGGGGGAAAGGTGGATCTTTATGAAGATCTCAGAACTACTAAAAAAAGATACAATGATTTTAGATCTAAAAGCGACAACGAAGGAAACAGTCATCGATGAGCTCATTACAAAGCTTGATCAAGCGGGTCGCTTAAAAGATAAACAAGCATACAAAGAAGCAATTCTTGCCAGAGAAGCACAAAGTACAACGGGTTTAGGTGAAGGGATTGCTATTCCTCACGCAAAAACAGCAGCTGTCCGCACACCAGCAATCGGCTTTGGTCGCTCAACGGCAGGTATTGATTACGAAGCACTTGATGGGCAACCGAGCCAATTGTTCTTTATGATCGCAGCAAGTGAAGGAGCAAACAACGAGCACTTAGCCACGCTATCTCGTTTAACAACATTCTTAATGGATGACAGCTTCCGTCAAACGATTTTAAACGCTTCTAGTGAAGATGAAATCTTAGCTGCTATTGATCAAAAGGATGCGGAAAAGGAAGCTGAAGAAGCAGCAGAGGCAGAAGCCGAAGCTGCAAAACAAAACGAATCACAATCTTCAGCTGTAAAAGCATCTGACAGCCCTCAAATCTTAGGTGTTACTGGCTGCCCGACTGGGATTGCACACACGTATATGGCAGCAGATGCCCTAAAAAACAAAGCAGCAGAGTTAGGCTATACTATTAAAGTAGAAACAAATGGTTCAGGCGGAGTGAAAAACAAGCTAACAGCCGCTGAAATCGAAGCAGCTGATGCCATTATCGTTGCAGCCGATACAAAAATTGAAATGACTCGATTTGCAGGTAAAAAGGTTATTCAAGCACCAGTAGCTGATGGTGTGCGCAAGCCTAAAGATCTGATCGATCGTGCTATGTCAGAAAATGCACCAATCTATCAAGCGACTGGCGGATCAAGTAGTGACGATTCTTCCGAGTCTGAGAAAAAGGGTCTAAACATTTATAAGCACATCATGAACGGTGTATCCAACATGCTACCATTTGTTATCGGTGGCGGGATTTTAATTGCGTTGTCGTTTTTAATTGGTGGATATGAGCAGGAGGGTGTTATTGCAGAAATGCTTAACGCTATAGGTGGTGGAAACGGGGCATTCGGTTTACTAGTTCCTGTTCTAGCTGCTTTTATAGCAATGAGTATTGCAGATCGTCCTGGTTTTGCGCCTGGTTTAGTAGCTGGTACGATTGCGATGACCGGAGAAGCAGGTTTCCTTGGAGGTTTAATCGCTGGTTTCTTAGCTGGTTATATTGCATTACTTGTACGTCAATTAATTAATAAATTACCACAGGTTCTATCTGGTATTGGAAACATTTTATTTACGCCTGTTCTTAACCTTTTAATTACAGGTACGATCATGCTTTTAATTGTTACTCCGCTTGCAAGTGTAAACTTAGGATTACAAAGCTGGTTAAATGGTTTAGGAACAGCAAATATGATTATTCTAGGTGTTGTACTAGGTGGAATGATGGCAGTTGACATGGGTGGTCCAGTGAACAAAGCCGCATTTACCTTTGGTATTGCGATGATCGACGCTGGTAACCTTGCTCCACACGCAGCTGTAATGGCTGGGGGTATGGCTCCACCAATCGGGATTGCCCTTGCTACAACGTTCTTCCGTAGTAAGTTCTCTAAAAAGGATCGTCAATCTGGTCCAACAAACTATCTGCTTGGTTTGTCCTTTATTACAGAAGGTGCAATTCCATTCGCTGCAGCGGATCCACTTCGAGTGATACCAGCCGCAGTAGCTGGTTCTGCCTTAGCAGGTGGATTGACAGCATTTTTCGGAGTGTTACTTCCAGCTCCACACGGTGGTATCTTTGTATTCCCTCTTGTTAACCAAGGAGAAAATTGGGTTCCATATGCACTCTTTTACCTACTAGCTGTAGTTCTAGGAGCAATCCTAACGGCCATCCTTCTAGGTATTTTCAAAAAGAAAGTCATCGAAGATTAATTCATATTACAGACCTGTCTGGATTTCCAGACAGGTTTTTTTGATGAATTTTTACCGGCATGAGCGCACTTACAGCATTTTATAAAAAAAACGATGTTTAACAACTGTTTTAGAAGGGTTTTGTATACAGTGTAACCAAGATTAGGAGGGATGGCTCAATGAGCATGTGTTGGCGCTCGCACTTGTTTTAGGCGCGAAGACCACATTGAAACTTTCGAATAGTGAATTAGCACCGAGAAGCCGACAGAATCGTGAGGAAAGTCAAATAAATACTCGGGAACCGTACTAGGAGGTAAGTGAAATGGACATGAACATTGATTTATATCCCTCAAGGGTAAGCAGCAAGGCAACGATAAAAGAAAGAAAGGATCCAATCATCCATTCAAATGGAGGAAATGGTCCATTAAAGCAAACTGAGTTAACTTCCTATGAAGAAAATGGATACTTAATGATTGAGAAGCTATTTACGGATGAAGAAGTAGAGTTAATGAAAAAAGAATTAGAAAAGACGATAAAAGAAAATCAATCAAGAGATTCAGCAGATGTTATTAAAGAGCCTGGCAGCAACGAGATTCGCTCCGTTTTTGAAATCCATAAAGACAGCGGTTTCTTTGAATTGTTGTCTAAGAATGAGCGCATTGTTAAAATTGCCGAGCAGTTGCTAGGAAGTCAGGTATACATTAACCAATCTCGTATTAATTTCAAGCCTGGTTTTAAAGGAAAAGAATTTTATTGGCATTCTGACTTTGAAACATGGCACGTGGAGGATGGGATGCAGCATATGCGCGCGGTGAGCTGCTCGATTATCTTAACGGATAATTATGAGTTTAATGGACCGTTAATGCTGATTCCGGGCTCCCATAAGTGGTATGTGTCTTGTGCTGGGACAACTCCAGACGCCAACTTTAAATCATCTCTACAAAAGCAAGAAGCAGGGACTCCAGACAACGATAGCTTAAGCTGGTTAACAGAAGAAGCAGGTGGTCGAATTGATCGTGCGACTGGTCCAGCTGGTTCGGTGTTATTTTTTGAATGTAATACGATGCACGGGTCAAATGGGAATCTCTCCCCTTACCCAAGGAGTAATGTGTTTTTCGTATTTAATTCGATTAAGAATATTATAGGGAAGCCTTACTCAGGGCAAGATCCGAGACCGGAATTTTTGGCAAATCGTGATGAGGTGAAGCCAATTGAATCTGTTCGGGCAGATTCATTAACCAAACACGAAATCCACCATTAAACAAAAAAACCTTTAAAATCCATATGAAGCACTGTTAGTTTTCCTGGGAAATAAATCTTGCCGTTTTTAAGGTTAAGGTGGCGAATACTAGGGGAATAGAGGAATGAGTGGAGGAATGCATATGAAGCTTATTTCCTATTCCTATCAAAAAAGAGGAAAGATGAAGGCCATTTATGATCGTTTCTCTGAATCGCCAGTCATTTTTTGCAAAATAAATGGCTATTATTTTGTTTACTATGTTAGATGGTCGGAGAATGATCCAATCGTAACAACTCAAGATTTGGTTGATATGGAAATCGAATTGAATTTAGAGATGGAAACGATTGAAGCATATCGAAGAAGAAAACGGTACAAGTAAACAAAGAAAAGGCGAATGGCCCACATGGACATTCGCCTTATTTCTTAGTTACACCGTTGCTTTTTGTAATTTATCAATAAATTTCAAAGAGCGTCCAGTACCAATTGCTACTGATTCAAGAGGATTAGGTGCTATGTGCACAGGAACAGAGATTTCATTAGATAACCAGTCCTGTATTCCTTTAAGCAATGCTCCGCCACCAGTAATTAGAACGCCACGGTCCACGATATCTCCACTTAATTCTGGAGGACAATCTTCAAGTGTAGAACGAACAGCTTCAAGAATTTGAAGTAAGTGCTCACTAATTGCATGGCGTACCTCATCTGATTGTAAGGCAACCGTTTTAGGGAGTCCGTTCACAAGATCACGACCTCGAACTTCCATACTCAAGATTTCGTGGTCAATTGGTGCATAGCCAATCTCCATCTTGATTTGTTCCGCAGTGCGTTCACCAATTAAAACGTTATATTGCTTGCGAACATGCTGGATGATTGCTTCGTCAAGCTTGTCCCCACCAATACGTACAGAGTTACATGATACAACCCCGCCAAACGAAATAATTGCTACTTCCGTTGTACCTCCACCGATGTCAACTACAACGTTTGCTGTAGGCTCTTCAACGGGTAGGTCAGCACCAATTGCAGCTGCAACAGGCTCTTCAATGACATGAACATTTTTAGCGCCACAGCTACGAACAGCATCTAAGATTGCACGACGCTCTACAGACGTTGAGCCTGATGGTGCACAAACAACAACATTTGGTTTTCTTAGCGTTCCAATTTGTTTGCTAGCTTTTTTCATAATTGCTTTTAACATACTGCTTGTTACGTCAAAATCTGCAATAACGCCATCACGTAATGGGCGAACAGCAACGATATGAGAAGGTGTTTTACCAACCATACTTTTTGCCTCTGCACCTACTGCAAGAACGTCACGAGTTTCTGTATTAAGAGCCACTACTGAAGGCTCATTTAATATAATGCCTTTGTCTTTACTATAAACAAGAATATTTGCAGTTCCTAAATCAATACCAATCTCTGCATTTGAAAACATAGACTCACCAACTTTTCATAGAAATACTCATTAGGCTCCATTTTAACAAGATATTACCCGTAAAAAAAGGGTCGGAACGCTTATCTACTATGTAAGAATGTGAGATTTGTTGAGGATTTTATCATAGGTCTTGATCAGTAAGAAACAAATGTATATTGGGGGAAAATGAATGATCTGTTAAACTAAAACTAGCAAAGCCAGACATTAGTGGAAGGTGATGAACGTGGAGACGGATAAAAGTATTATTTTATTTGATGGAGTATGCAATTTATGTAATAAAGGTGTAGATTTCATCATAAAACGAGATAAACATCGCTATTTTCATTTTGCCTCAATTCAATCTGAAATTGGTCAAACGCTAATGGAAAAGTACTCAATTGGAGAAGATGTAGATTCAATGATACTCATTGAA
Organism: Alkalihalobacillus sp. FSL W8-0930; assembly: GCA_037965595.1. Classification (NCBI taxonomy): domain Bacteria; kingdom Bacillati; phylum Bacillota; class Bacilli; order Caryophanales; family Bacillaceae; genus Alkalihalobacillus; species Alkalihalobacillus sp. FSL W8-0930. The sequence goes on from CP150183.1 coordinate 1,090,578, forward strand.
AATGGTCGCGCCTATACTCATGATCGTGGAGTTCTAAAGATTATTTCTCACTTACCTCTTCGTTGGAAGATCTTTAAAGTTGCATACATTCTTCCTCCAGCTTTGAGAAAAGCCTGCTACCAACTTGTGGCAAAGTATCGCCATCATTTCTTTGGGAAAAGTGAATCCTGTCGTCTACCTACTAAAGAGGAACGTGCGCAATTCTTATAAATTTGTGAAGATTTTTCAATACTTTAAGCAGGAACATTTAGCAAAAGATCGAACCATGATATACTAGCAAAAAGGTGTAGCTAAGATATGACTTGCTGCATCATTAGGAGGGGACATAGATGGAAGTCAATCACAACGAGACGTACTTCAAAGAAAGATTGGAACATGCGAAAATTCAATTTGAGCGTACAATTGACTGTAAGCATACGGAGTTTGATGACCTTTACCCTTATATGACAGAACAACCACAGTTTTTCTGGTATAAGCGATATGTTGCTTGGCAGGAGCTTTTAACCTTTGTGCGTGTAGCCGAGGATTTTAAGTATAAATGGACTGAGTTGTTTACACAAAAACAAGCTGCTTACATTCAATCTCGCATTCTCGATGCAAAGGTTTTAGATGATTGGTATGAAGAGCAAGAGCTTGAAGCAGAACAAGAACAATCACAGTAATTGAGTTGATATACGAGGGTGGTACCCAGACATGGGCCACCCTCGTTTTTTATGCGAAGGTGATTTTTGATTGCGTATGGTGATGGACGCTTTCGATCTCATCTTCTATATCATACGTGATCTCATCGTTTGTTGGTAAGTCATCATAGTATTGAATGATCTTAAATTCAGTTAATGACACTAGCAGGTAGGAAAAACGTTCGTCTTCATCTTCAAGTAAGGCATAAAGATGTTTATTTTTAGCATAAATTAATTCTCCGGCTTGTCTCTTTTCATCTTTACGATTAAGTAAGACCTCCATTATACTCTCTCCAATCTTTCATGGTTTCATAGACAATTGAGAGCGAACCTTAAGATTCGCTTGACTCTGACTTCTTTGATTGTTTGTGATTTGATGTGTTTCCACCATTATCAACTAACTCACTTGCTACCTCTTGATTAAAAAGGGTTTCAGTAGGTGTTTGGTTATTTGTTAATGCTTTATTTTTTTGTGGATCACGCTTATGCATATGAACAGCCTCCTATCACATTTTGGGTTACACTAGAGATAACATTAGTATTGGGTTTATTAACTGATTTCATACAAAGAGAAGGTGGATATTTTGGCAAAAGGTAAGTTTTACGTAGTGTGGAAGGGAATCCAACCAGGAATCTATACAAGCTGGGCAGCATGTGAGGCTCAGGTGAAGGGGTTTCCTGGGGCAAGATTTAAATCCTTCCCATCAAAAGCGGAAGCAGAAGCGGCGTTTCATTCAAAACCAGGTTCAACAACAGCTAAAACAACAAAATCAACTAGCTTTAGAAAAAAAACGGAAGCTCCAGTAAGCAAAGATAAAATAATCTGGGAAAGTATCTCCGTAGATGTTGGATCAAGGGGAAATCCGGGTATAGTTGAATATAAAGGTGTTGATACCAAGACAGGTGAAATTCTTTTCTCCCACGGAGAAATACATATCGGTACAAACAATATGGGAGAGTTTCTAGCAATCGTTCACGGACTCGCTTATTTAAAAGAACGTAATGATTCAACGACGCCCGTCTATTCTGACTCAAGAACAGCGATCAAATGGGTGAAGGACCGGAAAGCCAATTCAAGCTTGGAGCGTTCAATAAAAACTGAAGAAATGTGGATGTTAATTGATCGAGCTGAAAAGTGGCTTGCGACAAACCAATATAAAAATCCTATTCTTAAGTGGGAAACAAAGCACTGGGGAGAAATTAAAGCAGACTACGGCCGAAAATAAGGAGGAATTCGCTTGTATCACGTTCTACGCACAAAACAGAAGCAGTACTTCTATAGTGGCACAACACGTTCCGAGGAATTCAGACTTCATCAGCTTGATAAGCTGAGAAAGGTCATTAAACAAAAAGAAAACCGTATTTTACATGCTTTAAAATTAGATTTAAATAAATCAAAGGAAGAGGCTTTTACAACGGAAATTGGCTTTGTTTATGCAGAGATTACGCTCGTAGAAAACTCTTTAAAAGAATGGATGGCTCCACAAAAAGTCAAAACACCTCCCTCACATACGGGCTCTAAAAGCTATGTCATTCATGAGCCAAGAGGTTCTGTGTTAATAATTGCACCGTGGAACTATCCATTCCAACTCGCAATGGCCCCATTAATTGGAGCGATTGCTGCTGGGAACTGTGCGGTGGTGAAGCCATCAGAGCTCACTCCCCATACATCAGCTGTTATTGCTGAAATCATTGGAGAAACCTTTAATGAAGATTATATTGCTGTTGTAGAAGGTGCTGTTGAGACTAGCACAGAGCTGTTAAAGGAGCCATTTGATTATATCTTCTTTACAGGTAGTGTTGCTGTCGGAAAAGTCGTGATGGAAGCAGCAGCCAAACACCTTACCCCTCATACGCTTGAACTTGGAGGCAAGAGTCCAGCCATCGTCCACCGTGATGCCAAGCTTGATCTTGCTGCCAAACGAATTGCTTGGGGGAAATTTTTGAATGCCGGTCAGACCTGTATTGCTCCAGATTATGTGTTAGTGGACGAAACGGTAAAGGATGTTTTTCTTGAAAAGCTGGAGAAGCATATTAACTCTCTATATAAAAAGCCGTGGAAAAAAGGTGAGTATCCCCGCATTGTCAGTGAGAAGCATTTTGACCGATTGGTGGAGTTTATTGAAGACGGGGACGTTCTCGTAGGTGGACAGTTTAAACGAGATGAGCTTGCCTTGTCACCAACTGTTTTATCTGGAGTAACGTGGGATTCAGCTGTCATGCAGGATGAAATTTTTGGACCTGTTTTGCCGGTTCTTACGTATTCCTCTACCGCTGAAGCACAAACCAGAATACGAGAGCTACCCAATCCGCTGGCTTTATATGTGTTTACGGAAAGTAAAGAGGTTGAGTCTCAATTCGTAGAGGAGCTTTCGTTTGGTGGCGGCTGTGTAAATGACACCATCATGCATGTAGCTAATCCATATCTTCCTTTTGGAGGAGCCGGACCAAGTGGAATCGGAGCATATCACGGGTACGATAGTTTTCTCACATTTTCACATCGTAAAGGAATGGTGAAGCAATCTACCTCATTTGATCTACCTATCCGCTATAAACAAGGACCCGTTACACACAAACTGATCCGGAACCTGATGAAATAGGAGGAATCACCTTGCAGATAAAGGAACACATAGATGTTCTTGGAGTAGGCATCGGCCCTTTTAATTTAGGGCTGGCTGCGCTACTTGAAGAAGGAACCGAGCTAAATTGTTTATTTCTTGAAAAACATACAAGTATGCAATGGCATCCTGGAATGCTGTTAGATATGACAGACCTACAGGTGCCTTTTTTAGCGGACTTAGTTACGTTCGCTAACCCTAAGAGTGAGTATACGTTTTTAAATTATCTTCACGAGCAGGAGAGGCTGTATGCTTTTTACTTTTTCAATCGATTTGATATACCAAGAAAAGAATACAACGCATACTTACAGTGGGTTGCAGCAAAGCTGTCAAATTGCCGTTTTGCAACGAATGTAACAGATGTTACGTATGATTCAGGAAATGAACAATATCTTGTATCCTGTGAAGACTTACAGACAAATGAAACCTACATATTATCAGCAGGTCATGTCGTAATGGGAACAGGCAGTGAACCGCTTGTACCAGGTGCAATTAAAGAATCGTTAACTGAAGATTTTGTGCATTCGAGCAAGTACATACAAAACATTGAAGAGCTCAAGTCAGCAGGTTCAATCACAATTGTTGGGTCAGGTCAAAGTGCGGCAGAGATTTTTTATGACCTCCTTCATGATCAAGAGCGCTTTGGCTATTCATTAAGCTGGTTTACACGTTCGGCTGGTTTCTTTCAGATGGAAGAAGGGAAACTAGGAATAGAGATGTTCTCTCCCGAGTATGTTGAGTACTTTCATGAGCTTCCCTATTCAAAAAGGAAAGAAGCTCTACCATTACTAGGGAGTATTCGAAATGGTATTCAAGTAAAGACACTTAAGAATATTTATGACCTACTCTATCATCGTTCGATTGAGAGTCCTCATAGCCCAGCTCACATTCAAGCTATGTGTGAGCTAAATGAGATTAAGCAGGTGGATTCTAAGACATATGATCTTACATTCCATCAATGGCAAACGGATTCAGATCTAACACATCATACGGAGAAAATTGTTTTAGCTACAGGTTATAAGCCCGCTATTCCAGAATGGATCGAACAAATGAAGGATGAATTTGAATGGGAAAGCGATAAGGAATTTAAAGTAGAGCTAGATGGTCGTCTTGTCTTTAAGCAACCAAGAGGTGCTCAAGTATTTGCTTTATCGAACGTTGTGCATGCTCACGGAACAGGAGCTACGAATTTGCAATTAGCTGTCCAACGTAATCAGAGAATCGTAAATTTTGTAACTGGCGAAGACACCTATCCGATAAGCAGAGGAAATACGTTTCAACAGTTTTAACTAGAGAGTCTAGTTTTTCATTTGACTGTTTACTAGAGTTATTATATTATAATCATTATAATCTAATAACCGTTATTAAAAACGAAATGAAGAGAGGGTCTACCGTGAAGAAACTAACAACGAATCAAGGTCAACCAATTTATGACAATCAGAACTCACGTACAGCAGGCAGAAGGGGCCCGACATTACTTGAAGACTATCAATTAATTGAAAAGCTTGCCCACTTTGATAGAGAACGTGTACCAGAACGTGTTGTACATGCTCGTGGAGCAGGAGCTCACGGCGTATTTAAAGTAGCCAATAGTATGAGACGTTACACAAAAGCTGCGTTTTTACGAGATGAAGGCGCAGAAACACCTGTTTTTGTGCGATTTTCAACAGTAATTCATGGTCAGCATTCACCTGAAACGCTACGAGATCCACGTGGATTTTCTGTGAAGTTTTACACGGAGGAAGGAAACTGGGACTTTGTCGGAAACAATCTACCAGTCTTTTTTATCCGCGATGCGATTAAGTTTCCGGATATGGTTCACTCACTAAAGCCAGATCCGCGTACAAATGTTCAAGATCCAAACCGCTACTGGGATTTCATGTCACTGTCTCCTGAATCAACAAACATGATGATGCATCTCTTTACAGATGAGGGGATTCCAGCGAGTTATAGAGAAATGCGTGGTTCAAGTGTTCATGCATTTAAGTGGATTAATGCATATGGAAATACGGTGTATGTAAAGTTCCGCTGGGTACCTAAAGCAGGACAGCGTAACCTATCCGCAGAAGAAGCAACCGAGGTGCAGGGAAAAGACTTTAACCATGCGTCGGTTGATTTGTACAATGCGATTGAGAATGGTGACTATCCTGAGTGGGACTTCTACGTGCAGATCCTAGACCCTGCAGACATGGATAACTATGACTTTGATCCGCTTGATGCAACGAAGGATTGGTTTGAAGAAGATTTCCCGTATCACCATGTTGGTACCATGACATTAAACCGCAATCCTGAGGATGTGTTCTCTGAAACAGAGTCTGTTGGATTTAATCCCGGTGTAGTAGTTCCGGGTATTGAACCATCAGAAGATAAATTACTTCAAGGGCGCCTGTTCTCTTACTCTGACACACAACGTTACCGGATAGGAGCAAATTACTTACAGCTGCCGATCAACTGTCCGTTTGCAAGTGTCGATAACTATCAACGAGATGGTGCAATGCCATTTAAGCAGCAGAAGAGTCCAGTAAACTATGAGCCAAACCGCTACGAAACGGAGCCAAAGGAAGATGAGCTTCATATGGACTACAAGGCACCGAATGAAGGAGAGACAAGGGGTAGACAGCCGATTGAAAAGACAAACCATTTTGGTCAGGCCGGTCAAGTCTATCGCCGTCATAGCAAGGAAGTTCAAGATCAATTAGTGAAGAATCTTGTTGCCGACTGGCAGACAGTTGAACAACGAACGGTTCTATTGCTTCTCTGTAACTTCTACCGCGCAGATGCTGACTTAGGAAAACGGTTAGCAGATGAAATGGGTGTTGATTTAACTCCTTATCTTGAAAAGCTAGAACAGATGTAAGATGTAAGTGTGGTGGTAGTAAACGAGGTTGGGTTAAAACTCAAAATAAATGAGGAAATGGCGAATGATTCAATTAGCGAATCATTCGCCATTCGTGTTTATGAAAAAATGAGCGGAAGGAGAACCCGACACTCCTACGGAAAAGTACGTGGTGAAGACACTGTAGCGACGTTTTTTCGCGAAAGGGGCTGAGGCCGTACCCCATAGCCGTCAAGTTAAGAAAGGAAAAAGAAAGAGCTCATCCTTTCTCTTGTAGTGGATCTAGTATTTTCCATCAGGGTACGTATGGATAGATTGGCTCTTTTTATATTTTTTTGCACCGGATTCTACCGTTTTACTCCATACGCGCATGTGTTTCATAGGCGATCTGTAAGATGTCATAGGGACTTTGATGGCGGTGGCGATGGTCTTTTCGTCCATATCGGTAAATGTTCTCGTAGATATTTTCTAGAACGTCTTCTAATGAAGAACGATGATAGAGAGCGTATCCTTTTGACTCTTCTATAGCCCTTTTGGCATGATGGATACACTTGTATTCACTGCCTTCGAGGTGGTGTTTTTGATGAAGATAGAACCGGCATTGAAACGCCACCATCGAAGAAAGCAGAATGTGTATAAGTTTCCCATACATGTGGCAGAGAAACCGATCTGGATTCATCGCGCGCACGTGATCAATGGCGAAAAGGGATTTCCACGTTTTGAAAAGAATCTCGACTTGCCAGCGTAAGGAATACATCGGATACAATGCTTGCACATCCATTTCTTCCTGTGTTAGGTTAGTGGCAAGGATTTGGGTATGATCCTTTTTGTCGGCGGATTGGGTATGACCCCCTTTCCGTCTTCTTTTTCGTAAACCGGCTTTCCTCTTGTTTTGTTGATCCTCTGTCAATCGTTGCACGATGACACGGGTTTGAAGGGTGTTCTTTCCTTTGACCCCTAATTGGATGACCCCATAATCTTTGATCGCTCCCGGTTCTAGCTGCTTCGCATCTTCTTCTGGTTTGATTTGGATTCGTTCCCCTTGATCATCTCTAGTCCAATAGGTCATATTGGCCGGCGTCCGCGTGATATAAGAAGCGCCTGCACGATCGATTTGTTTCAAATGGTCGCCAGAAAAGTAGCCGAGATCACGGATGATCAAATCACCTGGTTGAATCGTATCGGCTAATGCATAGGCGGCGTGATGGTCACTTTCTCTTGAACCGGAAAGTAAGGTATGCAAAAATTTCCCCTCATATAGCTCATACTCTAAATGAATTTTCGCTCCATCTGAAGAAGTACCATCTTTCTTTGGTCGTTCAAATGAAGTCGCATCTAAGATGCGGATCCGAGAAAACGGGGTCTCAGGAAGAGGTGGCATGGCCATCAACTCTTGTTTGGCCGCCAATTGAAAAAACACATGCTTCAAAAAAGCCGCTCCTTTTTCATCGAAGCGTTGATGTAAGGCTTGTTTGGAAAGGTGGGTATTGGATTCACGTGAAAGAGCCCCGCAAAGCTGTGTTAACTCTGTCGCACCGACGGGTTGAGGAAGAAAGGAACAAATACTTAGGAAATCCTCAGGTTTTAATTTCTTTAGACGCTGTACAAACCCAACATCTCGGGCAGATTGGCGAAGGTTCGGTACAGATAAAACGTCCAACACGGTTTTCGCAAACGTACTGAACTCCTCTTTTAAAGACACAAACGATCCCTCCCTAGGACTGGTTAAACCCCCATCCTAACGAAGAATCGTCTATAGTTAAACCGATTTTACTTAACTTGACGGCTATGGGCCGTACCCGCGGAAAGGGAGGGATTCTCCTGTAGCGGGTTTGTTGCTATGTTCGTGTTTTCTTGACTGATTTGCTGTTATTTCTCAGTCACCTATCTTTTTTATCCTTGATACAGACATGTCTATCGTCCATCCCTTTTCGCTTTCTGATTTACAAATGGAGGAAATATTCATACAATGACAAGAGATGTAAAAAGGGGTGTGACACCGTGTTAACCTATGACATTATTGAGTACGATGAACGCTTTGCGGCAGCTGTGGCAAAGATGTGGAACGAGAGCAGAGAAGGCTGGGGTGGTGATTCCGAAGTTGAGACGGAAGAAGATCGCCGACTGGCTGAACAAACAAATGGAAATATCCTTACCTTACTCGCATTTGATGGTGAGTCTGTCATTGGATATTGTGGATTCTCGGAGTATAAAGGAGATGAGGGCGCCCTTTATATCCCTTTGTTAAATGTACATCCAGAGCATCACGGAAAAGGTGTGGGAAAACGCCTTGTCCTTGAAGCGGTTAAACGTACCACCGAACAAGGCTGGCCGAGATTGGATTTGTATACGTGGCCAGGGAATACAAAAGCAGTTCCCCTTTATAAGCGGTGTGGGTTCTTTTGGGAAGAACGGGACGACCGCGTACATTTATTAAACTTCATTCCGAAAATCCTGAATCATCCTGTGTTAGGCCAATCTGTTCAACCATCTACCTGGTACGCTGATCTTAAGCGAGACATTGAGATCAAGCCAGATGGTGAGAAAGAAAATGGATTTGTATTTTATACATATCAATTTGAAACAGAGAACGGACCTGTTTCTGCCAAGATTGAGCAGAGTGGTAGAGGCATATCCAGCTTTTCAACTAGAGAGTATGATGTTGAATTTACATTGCCTACTCAACTAATGTTACTTTCAGGTGAATATGAGGGTACGTTGCATCTTAGTACCAAAAATGGACCTATACAGCTTGAAGCGAAGGTAGAGGATCATCCATATATTTCAGGACAGACTCACATTGATGAAATGGTTTCTGGAACAAAATCATTTACAATCCCGTTCCGAGTACAGCAGGCACCAGAGCTCCAACAGTCCAAATGGAAAACCCATCCCAAGCTCACTTTGACTGTTTCATTAAATGGAGAGGAATTTCAGCTTGAGCTTGGTACGAGCATTCAAAAGCCTGTTACGATCGAGCCGTTTCTACTGAAAGAACAAGGACTTTATTGCATGCAAGTGAAAAATCAATTAGATGAAGTACAGAAGGTGATATTGAACGGAGCAGGTTTACCGGAACCTGTTGAATTAAGTCTTAACCCATCTGAGAAGCAAGTGATTACGGCTCCACTTTTTCAAGAAGTGGCAGGTGAAATGAAGATCGACTTACAGATCCAATCTACACTAAGCTGGCTTGACTCAAGTTATGAAGAAACCCTACATTTAGCGATTCCATCTAGAAATGAAGCATTTGTGATGGAGACGCCAACGTGTCTCTATCTATACAACGGGGCATATGTCATGAAATGGAGTAAAGAAGATCATGTGGCTACGTTAGAGGATGCATTTACTTCAAAGAAAATGCCTCTCGTCTTTCTTCATCCTGTCATTGGTAAGCCGGCCACGCACGCGTTAGCTAAACAATCATGGACACGTTATAGCTGGGAAAAACAAGCTGGAGGAATTGAATTAAGACTACAATACGAGCTAACTAAGCCGGAATGTACAATCACTCGTATCATTCATTGGTCAACTGCTGGAGAGTTAACGATGGCACTCGAGTTATCTAATCCTAAAGAAGATGTAAAGGATGTATATGTTGGCCAACTCTTTTATGCAGAAGAGGAGCAGGTGGTCTTTCCAATGAATGGTTCAGTGCTTGCTGCAGATGATGTTGCGCTTGATTTGTTACCTCTAGAGCAAATGGATGAGCCGTGGATGTTTATAGATGGAGGCTCCCATACCTTTGCATTTGAATGGGCATATGGTGCCACATTATATACGCCAAGCTGGCAAGCCGTATTTGAACAGAGCGTACATGCGATATCTGCTAATGGAACACATCAATTTGAACCATTAAAAATCGCTATCGATGTTCACAAGGATTGGAAGGCTTTTAAGCCGCATGCCACAAGCGTACCTGTCAAATCATTAATGGACCTGACGTTTACGAAAGGTCACGGTTTCTATAAGCCTGGAGACGAACAAGAGCTTACTCTCGAGCAGTTCTCTCAAAAGATCACAAGTGGTAGTCTCCGTTTAAGTCACGGAAAAGAAGAAGAGGTTCATCTTGAAGGCTTGGACCGTCTTGTATTAAATGAAGCATTCCACTCAGAATCAGTTACCACCTTTAAAGTTGAGCTTGAAACGGATTCACATAAAACCAGCTATTCTTTAAAGGGTATACCGATTGGGGAAGGTGAAGTCACTAAAAGCATTGATCATGAGCATGGGATGGATATATGGACCGTTACGAATGGCAAGCTGGCCTTTAAAGTGGCTCCCGATTATTTTCCAACGATGTATTCGCTGCAAACACAAACGAAAGAGTGGTTGGATCATAGCTTTCCAGAACCTGGGCCAAAGTCTTGGTGGAACCCTTGGGGTGGGGGCATTCACTCAATTCCTAACAACGTGAATTTGTATACAATTTTAAAACAGAAGATAAGTTCATCCTTTGTCAAACTAACGGATCAATGGGGACATCAGTGGGAAGGGATTAAGCTAACTGTTGAATTCACAGATCACGATCGATGGAAAGGGTTAAAGCTTGAGCAGTATTATGTTACGCTGCCAGAGAGCCCAGTTATTGCAACATTCTACGACATTAACTATCCAAATCAATTGCTTCATGCAGATGCAATAAAGTCTGTCGCATTTCTGGAGAAAAAAGAAGCATCGTTACACATCTATCCATTTGATTCAGATAAATCATTTAACAAATCTGGATCAGAAGAGCTTGAAGTCTCTCTTTCCACCATGAGTCATGTTACACGAATTTGGGATGAGAAGGTTCAAGAAGGTTTGGCTGTTATTTCAACAGATATAGAAAATCAACGATCTGTTTATTCGAATGCAGAAGTATTTGTATATGAAGCAAGTACAGAATATACAGCCTACTTGTCTGATTCAAACATTCGTTCGAAACCAATATTCTATTGCATGACGGATGAGCATCATTCTACGTCTGGATGGGAATGGCTAAAACAACTTAGATTTACGGAGGTCACTGTATGAAAGTAATTGATGCACATCTGCACTTCTCAAACATTCAATCGTTTAAAGAAACGGCAACTGATTTGTCTGAGATCTCCTATGATGCAGCAGGGTTAATGAAAGAGTATAAAGAAGCGAATGTAGTACTTGGGATCGGTATGGGTGTGACTGAACGAGTGCCAGGTGAATTTCCGGATCGAACAACCTCAAGCTTGATGGGGCTGGACCTGGAAAATCGACCGAAAGAAATTATGTGCTGTATTGGAATCAATCCGTTTCTTTTTTCCGAGGCTTCTTTAGTCGAGCTAGAAGAAGAATTACAGAAGGATTGGATTGTTGGGATTAAGATTTATTTAGGATACTATCCTTACTATGCATATGATGATGTCTATCAGCCGATTTACCGATTGGCTAAGCATTACGACGTTCCCATTGTATATCATACTGGCGATACATATGCAGAAAAAGGGCTATTAAAATACTCTCATCCACTAACCATAGATGAAGTTGCAGTCGAGCATCGTGACGTACGGTTTATGATGGCGCATTTCGGTGATCCCTGGTGCTTAACGGCAGCAGAAGTGATTTACAAAAATCGAAATGTGTATGCTGACCTGTCAGGATTAATTGTTGGGACGGATGAAAGAGTAGGACGTCACTTTGACCGAGATAATCGATATTTTGATCATTTACGTCAAGCATTGGTGTATTGTGATAGCTACGATCGTTTACTATTTGGAACAGACTGGCCACTTGTGCAAGTGAAACCATACATGGAATGGCTAGCTGATATGATTCCAGAAGCCTTTCATGAGGATTTCTTTTATCATACGGCAACAAAGGTGTTCCCCAAGATCAATAAGTTTCTATAAGTAATAAAGAGAAAGACGCTTCTTACCTTTTGATAGGGAAGAGGCGTTTTTTGATTGTCAGATGGTCATAATTCGATTAGTATTAAGGAGATTATGCCTGAGGGGTAGGAGGAGTAGAATGAATTTGTCGTTACAGAAAGATTTATTTATCGCGTTTTTCAGGTCAACCATGCTTGGCTATGGTGGGGGACCGTCTGCGATTCCACTTGTTCACGATGAAGTGGTAAAGCGTTACAAATGGATGGATGACGAGGAATTCGCAGATGTACTGGCGATCGGGAATACGCTTCCTGGGCCGATCGCAACAAAGATGGCTGGATATATTGGGTATCGTTTAGGTGGCTGGGCCGGTATGCTGAATGCATTATTTGCGACGGTCATTCCAACGGTTGTCATCTTAATTGTTTTACTAAGCATCCTCGCATCCTTTAGTGAATCATCGATTGTTGAAGGAATGACTCAAGCTGTTACACCTGTTGTTGGAGTGATGCTACTCGTGATGACATACAACTTCACTAAACAATCTGGTAAAGGACTAGGGTGGATTTGGACGAGTATTTTAGCCGTTGTTAGTTTAATCGGCATGCAGTTTCTAGGCATACATCCGGCAATTATTATAGTTATTTTAATTTGTTATGCCTTATTTAAGCCGACACAAAAGCAAAAAGAAAATCAAACAAGCTAAAAGGAGAATTGGATGGTTTATATACATTTATTTATCGCATTTTTTATTCCCGGCATTGTTGGATATGGTGGGGGACCTCCTTCCATTCCACTTGTTCAAAATGAAGTAGTAAACCGATACGGTTGGATGACAAACCAAGATTTTGGGGAACTTGTCGCTCTAGCTAATGCCTTACCAGGACCCATTGCAACAAAGCTTGCGGGTCAAATAGGCTATGAGGTTGCTGGTATTCCAGGAGCTGTAGTCGCCTTATTTGCAACGGTCGCTCCAACGGTCTTTTTGATGATTATTCTATTAAATATTCTTTTGAAATTTAAAGATTCACCAAAGATTAAGCTGCTAACAAAATTAATCAAACCAACGATTGCAATCTTACTTGGGATTCTAGCATTTGAGTTCTTTGTCACATCGTGGGACGGAGCAGGATCGGTTCAAACGGTTATTTTAATCATAGCGAGTCTTTTATTACTTGAAAAGTTTAAAGTGCACCCAGCTTTTGTTATCTTAGGGTCTCTTATTTACGGAGCTATTTTTCTATCATAAAAATGATGCTATCTTCTGAAAAATTTGATAAACTAAGTATTACGTAATCCGAAATACTTAGGAGGAGATACTATGCATTATCCAGAGAATTGGGACTTAGAAACGTTTTTTAAAGGTGGAAGTGAATCCGCTGAATTCCAGACTTTTTTAAATGAAACAGGTAAAGAGCAGGATCAGCTTGAAGCTGATTTAAAAGGAACATTAACAGAAGATGAGCTAGTAAATGGCCTTGTTCGTGTTCAAGACATTGCGGTAAGAGCTCAGCATGCAGGTGGCTTTGTTAGTTGTCTAACTGCACAAAATGTAAAAGATAAACAAGCTCTTTTACTTCAGGGACAGCTACTTGAGCTAAGTGCCAAACAGCAAAACCTTGTGGCAGCTCTTGACCAAATGTTAGCTGAACTAGATGAAAGTGCATTTGCACAGTTAATCGCTCGTCCAGAGTTAAAGGATGTGACGTTTAACTTAAATGAAAAGCGTCAAAAAGCAAAGGACAAGCTTTCTCCAGAAGAAGAAAAGCTGGCTTCGGGTCTCGCAATTGATGGCTATCATGCATGGGGGAACTTCTATAATCAAGCAGTTGGTCGAATGGAAATTCCATTTGAAGAAGATGGAGAAACAAAGCTTCTATCTGCAGGACAGCTCCAAAATCGGATGAATAGCAGTGATCGTTCTGTCCGTGAAAAAGCATTTAAGGTGAACGAAGAGGCGTGGCAGAAGGAAGCGGATGTGTTCTCACAAACACTGAATCATCTTGCCGGCTTTCGTTTAAAGCTTTACGAGGCACGCGGATGGACAAACGTATTAAAAGAGCCGCTTTACTACAACCGGATGCAGGAACAAACGCTTAACGCGATGTGGGATACGATTACTGCCAACAAACCAGCGCTTTATAGATTTATGGAGAAAAAAGCAGAGCTCCTTGGAGTAGAAAAGCTGTCCTTCCATGATGTAACAGCACCACTACCAGTTGAGAACGATCAAAAGATCAGCTATCAAGAGGCGTGTGAGTTAATTATCAAGCATTTCCGTACATTCAGCCCTGAGCTTGCTGACTTTACAGAAGGTGCCCTTCGTGATGGCTGGATTGAAGCAGAGGATCGCCCTGGAAAAAGACCTGGTGGATTCTGTACAGGCTTCCCGTTAAAGAAGCAATCGCGTATCTTTATGACGTATGATGGATCGATGGCCAATGTGGCAACACTTGCACATGAATTAGGACATGCGTATCATACATATTGTTTAAAAGAAAAACAGCCATTCGCTCGTCAGTATGCGATGAACGTAGCTGAAACAGCTTCGACATTTGCAGAAACAATTGTAGCAGATGCTCTTGTTGAAGAAGCAACGGACAAGCAGTTAAAGCTTTCTTTACTTGAGAATAAGATTTCTCGTGCCCTTGCTTTCTTTATGAATATCCATGCACGTTTCTTATTTGAAACAAGATTCTACGAGGCACGTAAGAATAAAAGCTTATCTGTTAATGAGTTGAATGCGTTAATGGAAGAAGCACAGCGCGAAGCATACGGAGAACAGCTTTCTGCATACTCTCCAACCTTCTGGGCTTCCAAGCTACACTTCCATATTACAGGCGTTCCGTTCTATAACTTCCCGTATACATTTGGATACTTGTTTAGTCTGGGGATCTACAAGCAAGCAGCTGAGTCAGAAGGTTCGTTCGAGCAAGCTTATATCTCACTACTTGAAGATACAGCGAGCATGACAGTAGAAGAGCTGGCACAGAAGCATTTGCAGGCTGATCTAACGGATTCATCATTCTGGCAGCAGGCCATTGATGTGGTACTCGAAGATGTAGAAGAATTTATTCGGTTGTCTGAACAATAAAAAAGAGAAGCCTGAGACAAATTAGTAATAACCAATAAAAACACGAACACAGCAATAAATCCGCTACGGGAGAATCCCTCGCTTTCCGTGGGTACGGCCTCAGCCACATCCGCGAAAAAACGTCGCTCCTGTGTCTTCACCGCGCACTTATCCACAGGAGTCTCGGGTTCTCCCTTCGCTCGTTCTGTTAAAAAAACGGATGGCGAATGATTCTACCTTTGAATCATTCGCCATTTTCTAGTTGATTTTGTGTTATGTCCCGGCCTTTTTCAGTACATGAAAAAATCTAAATGGTGAATGTGATACACTTATCTTAAAAAGAGAAGGTTGTAGGAGAGGTTCTATGTTAGAAATGACAAATCGAATGCTTGAGCGAGCTCTACCTTTTTTAACACCAGTTGCCGTTGTCATTGGTGTGGTGCTTAGTTCATTTGCATCAACAATCGTTTTTATGGTTCCATTTCTTTTTTCATATATTACATTTGCGAGCAGTGTTGCTATTAGTCCAAAGGATGTACGGAATGTCATTCAGTATCCCGTCCCTATTCTGATCAGCATGCTTATTTTACAAATCATTATGCCGGTCATTGCTTTTTGTGTAGGGCATCTATTTTTTCCGGGTAACATCGAAACAACAACAGGACTGCTTTTAGCATTTTCCATTCCAACTGGAGTAGTCACACTGATGTGGGTTTCCATTTACGGAGGAAGCCGATCCCTAACCCTTGCGATCATTTTAATCAATACAATTATCTCTCCATTTGTGGTTCCATTAACGTTAACTATTTTCATAGGGAACCAAATTGCACTTGATACATGGGGTGTGATGAGTGGCTTAATTATGATGGTTATCCTGCCTTCAGCATTAGGGATTTTCGTTAACTATCTACGAAAAGGAAAAGTCACAACACTAAGTAAATCAATGGCTCCGTTTGCTAAACTATGTTTGTTAACGGTCATTGCATTAAATGCATCTGTGGCAGCCCCTTATTTGTCTCAGGTTAATGGATTTGTCATCAGTGTCTTTCTTGTAGTTCTTGGTTTAGCGATTGCAGGTTATGCACTCGGTCTCGTTTTTTCAAAATGGCTTGGGTTTTCTAATGCCACAACAATCAGCATGATGTATAACAGCGGAATGCGAAACATCGGTGTAGGCGCAGCCATTGCCGTTGTGTATTTCCCTCCGGCTGTCACGCTTCCTGTGATTATGGGCACACTGTTCCAACAAATCCTCGCCGCCCTATTCGGAAAAATTGTCTCAAACCGAATGAAGCGAGAGATGGTTGAGCTTGAAACACCTGTGATGAGATAGGAAAAAAAGAGGCCGAGACATAACATTAATACAAATAGTAAAACACGAAAATAGCAAGGTACCCGCTACAAGAGAATCCCTCCCTTTCCACGGGTACGGCCTCAGCCCCTTTCGCGGAAAAGCGCCGCTACAGTGTCTTCACCACGTACTATTCCGTAGGAGTGTCGGGTTCACACCCGCTCGTCTTACTAAATAATCTGAAAAACACGAATGGCGAATGATTCGATCGTAGAATCACTCGCCGTTTTTTAGTTGATTTTTAGTTTTGTCCCACGCTCTTTCTTTTATTTCAACAGATACCTCTTATCCTTCATAAACAACCGCCAGAACCAAATAAACACTGGGATCAAGACGGCCATCCCACCTGCATATCCAAAGAGAAGCAATCTGAACATCGTTTCATTCGTAAACGCATCTTGAACCGTGATATCCGGATAAAGCAAGTAAGGAAGCTGAGCGGAGCTATATGCAAAGCTTGCTAGCCCGAATTGAATAATGATAAAAATCACAGCGTATCTGGGCTGTCCGATTTTGCGTTTTGCTTTAGCAGGCCACCATAAGGCACTATATCCAACAACAAAAGCAAGAAAGGATAAGCCGAGCAATATTAACCTGAAACTATCGGTAATGTTATCGAACATCCATGGTGCATGAGGGATCAAGGTATAAATGGCCGCTACTGCAAAAGCGAGAGTAATTGGACCAAGAGTCATCGCATTGCGGCGGTACGTGTGATACGTTTCCATTGAATTCGCTTCTCTGGCATAGTCACTTAGCAAGAGGGAAGAAAGAAATAGCTCAGTTGCTAACCCGAAGCCGATATGTGTATAGAAAGTTGAGCTTGAAAATAATTTATCGACGAGAATGTATTGATTCACCCCATCATTCATCACATAACCGCCGATAGCTGCTGGCAGGATGGTGATGAGTAGGGCAGGGATTAACAGGCCTGTTAATCCAGAGAAGATGGTGAACAGCCTTGTATATCGTTTTACACTATGAGAGTAGACCATAAAGGCACTACGAATGGTTAACAGAATCAATACTAGGCAAAACGGCACAATCATTAACGTACCAAGCGACGCAGCGCCACCCGGGAAAAATCCAACAAATGCGACGACGAGTAGAACAAGAAACACATTTGTTACTTCCCATGATGGTGATAAGTATCGGTTGGCAATACTAGAGGACTCGGTGTCTGTTTGATTTTGATAATACATCGCCCAAAACCCAGCTCCAAAGTCGATCGAACCAGCAATTGCGTAAATAAACAAGAATGCCCAAATAATGAGTAAGGCTATATTGATGGACTCCACAAACTCACTCCTTTCTACACATTGAGTTGATCATTTGTCGATTGAAATTCATCTGAAACCGGATTTCGTTTAAAGTAAAAGTACATAACAAGCCCGGTAATGACGAGCAAAACAATATAAAGAACAGAGAATAAGAAGAACAGAATCCCGAGGTTACCCGAATTTGTTGCGGCTTCTACAGTTCGTTGGATCCCATAAATGGTCCAAGGCTGTCGTCCGGTACAGCTATAAATCCAGCCCGTTTCAATCCCAATAATTGCAAGAGGTCCACAAGCGACATATGCTGCAAGAAGCCATTTAGGATAGATAACACCTTCTTGTTTACGTCTTAGGAACCAGAAAAATAAACCAAGAGCTGCAAGCCCTAATAAGGTAAAACCAATGGCAACCATGACATTAAATAACGTATGGATGAACAAAGGGGGCCACTCGTCTTGTGGAAATTCATTTAACCCTTGGATAACTCCGTCTGTCGAACCAGTTGCAATCCAGCTAAGCATGCCAGGAATTTCTATTCCACCGATTACGCTTTCTGTTTCCACACTAGGTGTTCCAAAAATGGTAAGGGCGGCATTATCGGTTGTGTTAAACAATCCTTCAGAGGCAGCAAGCTTAATAGGAAGCTCTTCATACAACATAACGGCTGTTTCGTGACCTGATAAAGCGGTGTACGAAGACATGATAAATGCAACGACTAAGGAAAGAAATAATCCTTTCCGGTGATAAGCGATTTCCCTTTTAGACAAATGATTATGTAATAACTTATAAGCAGCTACGGCAACTAACACAAAAGCACCTGTCATAAAGGCTGTGCCGACTACATGGTTTGCTGTAACAAAAAAGCTTGGCGCCTTAATAGCAGCAAGAGGATCGACATTTACCACCTGGCCGTCAACCAAATCAAACCCACGAGGCGTATTCATCCATGCATGCGCATTTGTAATCAAAATGGCGGAAGCTGAGGCTCCAAAGGCAACAAAAAAGACAGCAATTAATCTGGTCACAGGACCTAAACGATCAGCGGCATACACATAGATAGATAAGAACAACGCTTCTAAGAAAAAGGCAAAGATCTCAATTTGGAAGGGTAGGGCAATGACTTCCCCAACAATCTCCATGAACTTTGGCCATAAGAGGGAGAGCATTACGGCGACGATAGTACCTGAAGGAATGGCAACACCAAGTAAAACAGCTGCTCCTTTTGTCCATCGTTTGGCAAGTAACGCATAATCATCATCCTTCTTAACTAAGCGCATAATTTCTGCAAGAAGAATCATAAGGGTGATTCCAACTGTTAATGTTGCAAAAATAATATGAAAGGCCATAGATGACCCGAACAGCATTCTCGACAATAAGACACTATCCAATATTTTCAATCCTCTCCAGTGATGTTACATCTACCTTGTGTAAAAGAAGAGGAAATATGCACTTGCACAGGAAGTTTTTGAGGGACAAAAGAAAAACACGCCTATTGTTAAAGGCGTGTTCAAATTACTTCTGTTCAACTTTTTTTAAGTGCTTTAGTTCTTTTTCAGCCGTACGGGCATCTATGCGATCATCCAGACGGTCCAACGCATCTTCGTCGTTAAGTAACTCCGAACGATTTTGATCCATCAAATCTTCAAAACGAATAAATTGTTTTCTCACATAATCACCTAACCATTTATAGTATTATCACCAGTATAGCACGTTAGATAATCTTTCAAACATAAAATTATGACAATTTTTAAAATTAACACACAAAGTCGAAAAAAGACGAATGAAAAAGATCTTTGATGCTTTACAAATTAATTGAATATTGTTAATATAAAATTACAATCACACAGAGAAAGACCTTTTTTTATATCTAAATTCTGAGCGAGTGTTCAGTCAGACTTGATGTGGAGGAGATCTTAATGACAATATCAGAGAAAAAGCAAATCGAGATCATGGAAAGACAAATCGAACAAATGAAGTCAGAGCTAACAGAGCTAAAGAAAAAATCTAACAATGGATTTGAATTGTTAGAAACAGACGAACTTTTAGTTGAAGCCTATAATTGATAAGATACAGCAGCTACTTACTTTGGAGTAGTTGCTTTTTTGTGGGGAAAGGACAAAATACTAAGAGGAAACGTAAATGAACCAACACCGTAACCTCATTACTAAGCGAAATGAAGCAAGAAGTAAGCTCAGAGTACATTTCACCAAGACCGGGACCCCGATATCAAGATCAAATTCATTACCTCAAAGAAAGAATCCTCTTGTACCAAGAAGCAACTCCATTTAATAAGAAAGAGAAATATATCATCAAGAAAAAACACACCTCACCAAGTATCGCACCACAAAAAGCCAACCTGTAAAATCAAACTTCACCCTCATCTATGTGTTTCGCTTTTATTTTAATTGGACTTACTGATATGATAAGGACAACCACGTGTCTAAGGGAGGAATTGTTGTTGAAGAAGAAGTCTGGACTTTGTAAATCACTGATTATTGGTGGAGTCGCTGTGATTGGAGTGGCTGCGGTCTTATCTAAGAAAGAATGGCGTGACCAGCTTTGTCGAGAAGCAAGAAATATCAAAGATGCATCAACAGAGACATTCGTTTTTATTCGGGAGAATCGTGAGGAAATCATTGATCAAGTGAGAGTGACAGCGAATGAGGTATCGACCATCATTTCTGATCTTTCTGCTGATTTTAGGAAGCTCTCTGAGACAGCAAATCATATTAAGTTAACCTCCAAAGAGGCAATTGAATCAGCGAAAGATGCGGCGTCTGAGGTAAAATATTTAAAAATTCATCAAGACGAGGAATAAGAACTTTACTTCTGACCATACTATGATTACGGAAGGCAGTTCAACTGCATTTCGTTTCCTGAAAAATGTAAGTTGATGTTCAACAAGCAATAGGCTAGAAACGCTTTGTTTTTTGTATACTTCTGATGAGGTGATACGCATGCACAGAGATCGTTATTTTCGAGATTGTTTTTAACAAGCAATTAAGAAGTGAGGTGTCAGTGTGAAGGAAAATAATCGATTCGACCCCAGATTGTTATTTGAATAAATCTTCTTATGTTTTCATCAGGAATAAAAACGGCAGCATTCCGCTGCCGTTTTTTTATGATGGATGTGGTTCTACTTCAGAGTGTTGTTGCTTAAATAGTAAGCCGGCGACAACAACTAAAACCAGCATACCTCCAATGGAGTAATACACACTTCCGTGCTCCACTATTTCTATAAGCCATCCGCCAATGAGTGGTCCACTAATACTGCCTAATCCAAAGCTTACAGCCATCATGACGTTTGCAGTGGGAAGAAGATAAGTCGGGACTAGATCAGCCATAAAAGCAACGCCTAATGAATAAAGAGACCCCACACATCCTCCACCTGCTAGGAAAAGTATGAACAAAACAGTAGGTGAATGTTCAACGGCAATCATTAAAAAGAAACATACGCTCCCAAGTGTAGCGATGGTTAGCAGAATTATTTTGCGCCCGAACTTATCACTAGCAAGTCCTAATGGAATTTGTGTCAGAAGGCCACCGACGACAAAGGCAGGGAGTAAAAGGGAAACCTGATCAATGCTTAAACCGGACCTCAAGGCATAAACAGGATAGTTCCCATGAAGGGACGCTTCAAGATAGCCATAAGCAAACCCAGGAAGTAAGGAGAACCAGGCCATTTTCACAACCGAGCGATATCTGGCCCAGGTTGTTTGAGGTGCACGAGTATCGATGTCCTGGGAAGGAAATTCATTTGCAAGCCTCGATACAAACAACCACGTAATAAAGGTAAGAACAGCGGCAATCACAAATGGTAACCATTCGGCCACTTTTAATAAATGAATCATTAACGGACCTGCCCCGAAGCCAAGTCCAAAGGCTAAGCCATAAATCGAGATATTACGACCACGATTTTGGGCCGTACTGGTGGAGGTAATCCACACCTGTGTGGCATAATGAACCATATTGTCTGCGATTCCAATGATCATTCGTAACACAAACCAGAACCAAAAGAACGCCCAGATCGGGAGTAGTAGTAAGCTAATTGTCATAACAATTAGTCCAATTGTGATTACTGGTTTATAACCAAATGTGCGCACAGGTCGTTCAATAAAAGGTGAGGCAAGGAGCACACCTATGTACAAGGCTGTAGCGTTTAATCCATTTAATGAGGAAGAAACGCCAGCCTCCTCAAGTAGAATGGATAGTAAAGGTAGGAGCATTCCCTGTGCAAAGCCTGCGATCGCTACCATTGCAATTAGCATGCTAAATCGATATCCTGGATGATTCACTTTCATACTATAACCCTCCACTAACTTATAAGAAGTCATCTACATAATTTAAGACAACTTCGTATAAACTACCTCCATAAAAACCAGGAGGTAGACTTAAAATGAAACGAAAGCTGTGTCTTCTTATGCTAATCACTGTATTTTTGCTCACGCCATTTTCACATACTCATGCTAAGGATAAATTAGATAATCCATATAAAATTCCAGACTCTGCGTTATCTATTTCAAAAGAGAATACGTACACAAATGGAACGCAGGATCTTCCATATCTTCACCCAAGTGATCTCGCTAAAGAATTTCTTGAATCCACTGATGAGGAAATTACGAACCCGGACCTTATTCGATTACTTAATGAGTCCCATGTTGGCAATCCGCTTCTAGGACTTGGGTTACGAGTTTCTGTCTATCTTGGAGAGTGGCCACTTGCTTATGAATCAGCAGGGACCGAAGTGAATTGGCAATATCAAAAGGTAAATACGAACTATCTCGATAACCGAGGTGCGAATGCACCAGCTCAATTAACATATGCTCAAGATCAACAAAAAAAGATCACAGGCGGTCTGACAGCTACTATTCCTAATGCAGAAGCCGTTCGCAAAATGATGATGATCCATGCTGGTGAAAAAACAGGACTGCCTCTGTCGTTTGAAACCATTATTGGTCAAGGCACACGCAAAAACCAGACCTACAATGTGTCAACACAGCAGGTCGGGTATTTGCATAGCTACGCCCCAGCCATTCATGAAAAAGGAAATGTCACTTATGGTGAGGTGTATGTTGTTGTAAAAGGTGGTAAAAAGCGTCTTGAAGTGAAAAACATCACTCAACAAGGGATCGGTGCATGGATTCCAGTACAGGACTACTTATCTTTTACGTATATGGCTAAAAATCAACCCGGTTAATTAAAGCTTCAAATTCGAGCTTCTTTTTAAGAAATTAACATCTGAGTAATACGCATCTTTTACTAAGATATTTGGGCCAAGACATTTAACAGCGGGACAGTGGCATTGTACAGAGCGACCGACCTCGGAGTTCATCCAGGTGTCATAGGCCTGCTGTAAAGGTGTATCCTGAACGTTTCCAAGCTCAGGTGTATCTCCAAAATCAGTCACAATAATAGAACCATCAAAGATATTAATATTAAGCCTTGAACGACCGTCCGGATCATTACGAACCGTGACGTTTTTGGCTTGATACAAACGCTCTTGTAGCTCTAGATCTTCTTTAAGATCGCTACACGGATAAAAAGGAAGCGTCCCAAATAACATCCATACATCAGGGTCACGATGATCAAGTAACGTATGGATGCCTTTTCGGATATCTTTCAGTGAAGCCGCTTCAAGCGCACTTGCAAAATCAGCGGGGTACATCGGGTGAACCTCATGTCGCTGACAACCCATCTCAACAATTTGTTCGTGAATTTCTTTTAGATGTGGAATGGTCCGCTTATTTATCATTGTCTCTGCGGAAACAAGGACACCACGACGAGTGAGTTCGCGAGCATTTTCAACCATTCGATAAAAATAAGCCTCCCGTTGCTTAAGGCTTGGTTTCTTATCCATCATGGCAAAACCGATCTCTGTAAAATCTTCTACACTACCGTAATTATGAGAGATATGAAGAACGTCAAGATAAGGTAAGATCGCTTCATACCGTTCAAGTGGCAATGTAAGATTTGAATTGATTTGAGTACGAATACCTCGATCATGTGCGTATTTCAACAAAGGCACAACATATTCTTTTACCGATTTCATTGAAAGCATAGGCTCTCCACCTGTTATACTTAACGCTCGCAGCTGAGGTAACTCCTCTAAGCGACGAATAAATAGATCAAGTGGTAATGGATCAGCATCCTTGGGGCTTAATGTATAACCGACTGCACAATGCTCACACCGCATATTACATAGTGTGGTAGTTGTAAATTCTATATTCGTAAGTGCCAGGCGTCCATGTTCTTTAATATCTAGATAAGCTTCCCATGGATCATACTCTGGAGTAATAAGTGGTTTTGAAGTCTTTAACACTAGTAGGTCTCCTTTGGTTGCCTTCATCATAAAGGCATATCACAAGATTTCATAGTCTATCATATCGCAATTAATAGGAAGTTAAAAGTTCCTTAATGATTTGAGCTATATGTATGATTCTGTTAAGCTTTTTAGAAGTACCGAGAGTTGGGAGAAGGAGAGAAGATAATGGGTGGATCAATCCATGATAAAAAACAGCAAATTGATTACTTAAGAAATAGATTAAACTTATTACTCACATCACTTGAATCAATGGATCCAGAAGACGCTGAAGCTTCCGAGATGCAGCGCATGATTGATATGCTCGAGCAAATTCAGATGAAGGCAACAACGTTTAAAAAGGAATGGGAACGGGGATGACATTCAGATGAAATTATACTTAATACGTCATGGTGAATCACTTGGGAATCTGCAGGGGAAAATTCAAGGGACCATGGATTTCCCGTTATCAGATTTAGGAAAACAGCAGGTTGATTTAATCAGCTCTTATTGTGAGAAGATCAATCTAGACTTTTTGTACAGTAGTGATTTAGAGCGAGCTTACGCAACTGCTAAAGCGATTGGAGAGTCAGCAGGACTTCCTGTTCAAGCATGGGAACAAATTCGAGAGGTGCACCTAGGACCACTACAAGGACTTTCAAGAGATGAGATTAGAGAACAGTATCCTGAAACCGTGACAAATTCCATTATTACATCTGGAATTAAAGGTACGGAAACGGTTGAAGAACTTACTACTAGGTGTAAGAACGTACTTGAACAGCTTCATACGCAGCATTCATCTGATTCTGTTGCACTCGTTTCACACGGTGGCTTTATAAGCATTTTCCTTATGTATGTATTAGTTGGAAAGAAGTGGCCGGAGTTTCACCGACCATTTGTGATCAGTAATACAAGCGTCACGCTTCTAGAATGGATGAATGATAAGGAGCAGCCTTACTTACATTACACCAATCGTACCGCTCACCTAGAAACGCTCGAAGCAGAGCAACACGCAAAAAAAGGTGTGTTATAAGCTTGTAATAGTAGAGAGAGTTTGCAACTTAACTAAAAATCAATACGAAAATGGCGAATGATTCGATTGCAGAATCATTCGCCATTTGTGTTTTTATGAAAAAACTAGCGGAAGGAGAACCCGAGACTCCTACGGAACAGAACGCGGTGAAGACACTGTAGCGGTGCCCTTTCCGCGAAAGGGGCTGAGGCCGTTCCCGTGGAAAGCGAGGGATTCTCCTGTAGCGGATTTGGTGCTATGTTCGTGTTTTAAATTCAGTCCCAGTCTCTTTTGTTACGTAGAAGCAAGCTGTTGTTCAGTAATTTGATGATCTTCCTGACGCCGAACAATTTCCACTTGTTTTACTTGATGATTATCAAATTCCTTCACTGTAAATGTGAAATTTTCATGCTCAATGGCTTCATTTACAGCAACATCGTACTTTTCAGTAAGCAACCATCCACCAATGGTATCCACATCGGTCTCATCAAGTTCAATGTTAAGCAGTTTATTTACGTCACTAATCAAAGTCTTACCATCGATAATATAATGATCATCATTAATCTTACGGATTAAAGGATCTTCCTCGACGTCAAACTCATCGTTAATTTCGCCGACAATTTCTTCAATAATATCTTCAGCCGTAATAAGACCTGCTGTACCACCGTATTCATCAAAGAGAATAGCCATATGAATTTGTTGCTTTTGCATTTCTACGAGTAAATCATTAACTGGTATCGATTCAATAACTGAAATAACAGGACGAATATAGTCATTCAGGAAAATTTCTCTTGTCACATCTGGTGAAACAATATCAGTTAGCACTTCTCTAACATTAATCACACCAAGAATATGGTCCTTGTCACCATCAACTACTGGGAAGCGTGTAAAGCGTTCTTTTCGCATAAATTCTAGGTTTTTACTGATTGGATCAGCGATAGAAACTGCCGAAATTTCAGTTCGGGGAACCATGATTTCCTTGGCTACTCGGTTATCAAAATCAAAGATTTTACTTACATATTTGAATTCAGACTGATTAATTTCTCCACCTTTATAGCTGTCAGAAAGAATTAAACGTAACTCTTCTTCAGAGTGAGTAACGTCATGCTCTGACATAGGTTTCAAACCTACTGAACGAGTTAATAAACGAGCTGCTCCATTTAAGAACCAAATAAGTGGATACATAATTAAATAAAAAGCACGTAATGGTCTTGAGACGAGCAGTGTAATGCGTTCTGCTTTTTGAATGGCCAAGGTTTTTGGAGCAAGCTCTCCAACCACAACGTGTAAAAACGTCATGATCGCAAACGAAACAACAAAGCTTACGGTTGTAATAACGGCACTACTACTAATCGGTAACGCCTCAACCACGGGGTGAAGCATTTTCTCAAACGTTGGTTCACCCAAACGTCCAATACCTAGAGCTGTAATGGTAATCCCTAGTTGGCAAGCAGATAAGTACTCGTCTAGGTTTGAAGTAACTTTTTTTGCCAGAACAGCACTCTTATGACCCTCCTGTACAAGCTGGTCAATCTTTGTACTTCTGATTTTGACGATTGCAAACTCAGAGGCTACAAAAAAAGCTGTGAGAGCAATTAATAAAGCCACGAAAAACAAATTTAAGTATAAATTGTCCAAAAAGATCCCTCTAAATTAGAGGGGTCACCTCCTATTTTGTATAAAAAGATAAATGTGTTAAAAATACGAATAGATCGCTCCGTCAAGGTTGCATGTGACTCGGTTGCGCTGTGTTTGAAACAAAAACTGTGTGGCAAAAGCTAACTGATCAAATTGTACTGATACTGTATGTGATGCCGCAAGTTTGTCTTTTCTATTCACTGCCCCATCGAATCACCCCTTTAGCTAGTTAATGTATATATATTTTATTTTAACTGAATCATGCCGTCAACGTTTACGTACCTTTAATCTATGCTTTAAGAACCAAAAAAAACAGCGAACATGTCTAATGTTTGCTGTTTTTCTTAAGAACAACCGTTTATTTTTGTGTGCTTCCAAGTAGATAAGCAACGAGTAAGCCTGCTATAAATGTGATTCCGCACCCTAAAAGTGATCCTCCAGGTTCAATTTGAGAAAATAAAACAATAATGGATCCTGCAACAAGACCGATCATGACAGCATATGTATGCGTCATATATGCTTTAAATAAATATCGAACCAGCTTACTTGTCAATAATAGTCCAATGGCAATTCCGGCACCGACGGCAAGAATCACAGGAATCTGTAAAGTGGAGATCGCATTCGTTACTGTTGTATAGACACCTAACAAGAGAAAAATAAGCGAGCCGCTTATTCCTGGTAGGATTAATGCAGCACTTGCTAACCAACCTGCAACGAACAAGAAGAAGTAATTCCAAATACTTAAGTCTGTCATTAATGTATCTTCATGTGGTAACAATGAGGTTAATGCAATAAGAATAAAGGCTGTGATTAAGAATATGTAGTGGTTTAACTTGAATGTACGTTTAATGTCCACTTCTTTAACCAGGATAGGAACAATCCCAACAATTAATCCCAGAAATAAAAACATGGTTAAAGGTTGATGGTTCTCCAGTAGCCAACTGATCACTCGACTAAATATTAATAACGCACTTCCTACTCCAACTCCAAGAGGAATTAAAAAGCGTAAACTTTGTTTCCAATCTTTTGTAGTCAATCCATGTAAGGAAGCAATAAAGCGCTCATAGACGCCTAATACCATTAATACCGTACTTCCACTTACACCTGGAACGAGGTCAGTAATCCCCATAGCTAGACCTCTAAATATATTTTTAAATTCAAACAATACCAAATACCTCCATCTTTGCATTCAATTCTTTTCTAATCAAACCATACAAGCTATAAAAGGGCAAGCAGTGAATTTTGAAAAAACAGTAACAAAACGCTCAAAAAAAAGTGGGGAAAACGGATATACGAATAGGTCTTTTGGGCGTATACTGTTAAGGGGAAAAGGACAAGCCTGGAGGTAGTCAAATGAAGTTAAAGCAGATGTTATTTATATTAGTCGCTCTTTTTCTTCTCATTGCGATCACAGCATGTGGTGCTGCGGGCAATGACCAAGCAGAAGAGAACGAACCAGAAGAAGTGATCGGTGAACAAGTTGTGTTAAAAGCAACAAACTGGGCATTTGATCAGGAAAGCTATACCGTACCCGCTGGAGATATTAACATTGCCCTTGAGAATGTTGAAGGCCACCATGGTATTGAAGTAGACGGTACAGATGTATCAATTGCAGGTGAAGGTTCTGTTAATACATCACTTGAACCAGGAGAGTACACAATTCGTTGTACGATTCCTTGTGGCGCAGGTCACGCAGAAATGCTCGCAACATTAATTGTGGAATAATGTAAAAGCCAATTCATAAACATGGATTGGTTTTTTTTGTCCAAAAAATGGAGCAAGTAAAAAGAAACACTTGATGCATGCTATGAGTAAACAGCTGTTAATTGAGGTGAGTGTATGAAAAAGCAGGTTAAGCGATTGTTAGCGATCATGCTTCTAATAAGTATGGTTATAGGGATTCAAAGTGAACAAGCATTTGCCTACGACCGGAATGTCTTACATTGGGGCTTTAAGCCGGCCAAAAATCAAGAACTTGCAACAACAGAACCTGAATTTCTGAGAATGCTCGATGAGTCAGGTGGTTATTTTACTGGAGACACAGAAAGGAAAGTTCTTTATTTAACGTTTGATAACGGATATGAGAATGGATACACTGAAAAGGTGCTTGATGTGCTTCGTGAAAAGAAAGTGCCTGCTGCCTTTTTTGTAACGGGTCATTATCTTGATTCCGCACCTGATCTCATTAAACGTATGGTGAACGAGGGTCATATCGTGGGAAACCATTCGTGGCACCATCCAAGCTTGCCAGCTATTGATGATGAGCGACTAGCAAGTGAATTAATAAAGGTTAAAAAACGGTTCGCCGAATTAACTGGAATCGAATATATGAATTATTTACGCCCACCACGTGGCGAATTTAGTGAGCATAGCCTTCACAAGTCAGAAGAAGAGGGGTACATTAACGTATTCTGGTCTCTTGCGTATGCAGATTGGGATGTAAACAAGCAAAAGGGTGGAGATTATGCCTATAACAAAATTATGGAGCGAATTCATCCAGGAGCCATTATGCTTTTGCATTCAGTTTCAAGTGATAACGCAGAAGCTCTTCCAAGAGTCATTGATGAAGCGAAAAAGCAGGGGTATACGTTTGAAAGCTTAGATGATCTAACGGTTCAAAAGCAAATTCCTTCCTTTTGATAAACGAAAAAGACCTCAATCATAATGATTTGGGGTCTTTTTCGTGATGAAAGTCTAATTCACAAGTGTTTCTTGTCCGATCGCTGCAGCAATTGTTTTTAATGTGGAGACGTCTGTTACATCAAAGGCAATGGAATGTTTGCTACGTACAATCATGAGACCGATTTCCTTTTCAACAGAGTCGTGAATTGGAAATTTAAGTTCGCCATTACACGTCCATTGCATGTCATTTTCAAAACAAGAAGCGGCAACAAGTTTATGATTTAGATCTTCATAAAGGTAAATTCCTACCCAATCAATATACGGTACAGAACTCACGAGGCTTTCTACTGTCTTTTCAAATGTAGACTGAGCGCTTTTACGTTTATAGACATGCGCCATAATTTTTAAAGACGCTACGTCTGTGGGGATAGACAAATTGTTTCACTCCTCTACTGACCATTACGCTTCTATTTTATCAGACAAAAAGCGATACGTGTTTAGTAAGTTTAGGAAGATCGGTGAACATGGTATACTTCTTTTAGTTAGTAAATATGGGAGTGTCAAAAATGAAATCAGCAAAACAGGCAAATCACAGTGCTAAAACAACGGTGGAGGTTGGACAGCAATTTCCACTTACTATAAAAAGGCTTGGCATTAATGGAGAAGGTGTAGGCTACTATAAGCGCCATGTGGTCTTTGTACCAGGTGCTCTCCCTGGAGAAGAGGTTGTAGCTAAGGTTACAAACGCAGGGGAGCGCTTCTCAGAAGCAAGCATTAAAAAAATTCGTAAGTCATCACCTGGGAGGATTACACCACCGTGTCCAATCTATGATCAATGTGGAGGCTGCCAGCTTCAGCATATGGAATATGCGGCAACCTTGCGTGAGAAGGCAGACATCGTGAGACAAGCCTTTGAGCGGTATACAACGATTAAACAAGAAGCATTGACCATTCAACAGACAAAGGGTATGAAGGATCCTTGGTATTATCGTAACAAAAGCCAGATGCAGGTGAATAAGACAAAAGGGGTAGTACAAGCAGGGTTATATGCAGAGAAATCACATAAATTGATTGATCTGTCTGCCTGTATGGTCCAGCATAAACGATCGAATCATGTAACGCAGGTTATGAAACAGATTCTACAAGACTTAGATATTTCTATTTATAATGAGCGCAAGCATCGCGGAGCCGTCCGCACAATTGTTACTCGTGTCAGCTTCAAAACAGGAGATGTTCAGCTTGTTCTTGTAACAGCAGAAGTAACTCTTCCGAAGCGAAAACAAATGATGGAAGAAGTGAAGAAGCGTCTGCCTGAAGTGACATCATTTATGCAAAATATCAACGATCAAAAAACCTCCATCATTTTTGGAGATCGTACAACACTTGTATCTGGAGAAGAGACGCTTGAAGAAACACTTGGAGATGTATCATTCTCTCTATCTGCCAGAGCGTTCTTTCAATTAAATCCTGAGCAAACGGTTGTTTTATATGATGAAGCCAAGAAAGCTGCTAAGCTTACAGGAAAAGAAAAGCTTGTTGATGCGTATTGTGGAGTAGGAACCATTGGATTATGGCTTGCTGATCAAGCTGCAGAAGTGAGAGGTATGGATGTCATTCCTGATGCTATTGATGATGCCCGCGCGAATGCAGCAAACAACCATGTGAAGTCTTACGAGTACGAGGTTGGAAAGGCGGAAGAATGGTTGCCAAAATGGGTGAAGCAAGGCTGGA
Organism: Alkalihalobacillus sp. FSL W8-0930; assembly: GCA_037965595.1. NCBI lineage: Bacteria > Bacillati > Bacillota > Bacilli > Caryophanales > Bacillaceae > Alkalihalobacillus > Alkalihalobacillus sp. FSL W8-0930. The sequence goes on from CP150183.1 coordinate 1,121,560, forward strand.
CACCAGATGTTGTGGTTGTCGATCCACCTCGAACCGGTTGCGACCAAAAGCTACTCGCCACATTAAAACAAACAAAGCCATCGCGTATTGTTTATGTATCCTGTAATCCATCTACTCTTGCAAAAGATGTTGAACAGTTAAGAGCGGCGGGGTACAAGGTAGCAAACATACAGCCAGTTGATATGTTTCCGTGGACAGCGCAGGTTGAGTGTGTGACTGAGTTAGTAAGAGAAAAATAAATCTTTAAAGCATGGGAGCATTGCTTCCATGCTTCTTTTATTTTGTGTGAGAACGTTATCATATCTTGGGTAAATCTGTTGTTTTTTAAGAGAATGAATGATAGACTTCAACACGTAGTATGACTATAGGAAATGAAACTGGTTCTAATGAAATTGTAACCGTTCGCTTTTTGTGGAAAGCGTTCTCTTTTCTATAGATGCTATCGTAATTTAGCCTATTATACACACAATCACTTTAATCATGTAAAGAACGAAAGGGTGCGTAAAGATGAAAATTACAGCTTACGAATTGTTTCAGGTACAGCCGAGATGGTTATTTCTGAAAATAGAAACCGATGAAGGCTTAATCGGTTGGGGAGAGCCAGTTATTGAAGGAAGAGCTTCAACTGTTAAAGCAGCTGTCGACGAACTAATGGAATATTTAATTGGAAAAGACCCGCTTCAAATTGAGGATCATTGGAATGTGATGTATCGCGGAGGGTTTTACCGTGGAGGCCCTATTCTAATGAGTGCCATTTCAGGCATTGATCAAGCGTTGTGGGATATTAAAGGAAAGTACTACAACACACCGATTCATCAATTACTAGGCGGGAAGGCAAGAGAATCTATTAAGGTGTACTCATGGATTGGTGGAGATCGACCATCTGATGTGGCTGCACAGGCAAGGGCAGTGGTTGATAAAGGATTCCAAGCCATTAAGATGAATGCCACGGACGAACTCCAATACATTGATTCGTATGAAAAAATTGACCGCGTCCTAACAAACGTGTCAGCTATTCGAGAGGCAGTCGGTCCTTATGTTGGAATTGGGATTGACTTTCATGGGCGTGTTCATAAACCAATGGCAAAAATTCTCGCTAAAGAGCTTGAACCATTTAGACCAATGTTTATTGAAGAACCGGTTTTGCCTGAAAATAATGAAGCCCTCCGAGACATTGCAAGTCATACAGTGATCCCGATAGCAACGGGCGAACGCATGTATTCTAAATGGGACTTTAAAAATTTACTAAAAGACGGTTATGTAGATATTATTCAGCCCGATCTATCCCACGCAGGCGGTATCACTGAAAACAAAAAAATCCTTTCAATGGCAGAGGCATTTGATGTAGCGGCTGCTCCACATTGTCCACTTGGTCCTATTGCATTAGCCGCATGTCTTCAAGTAGATGCCACATGTCACAATGCGTTTATTCAAGAGCAAAGCCTTGGTATTCACTACAATGAAGGTTCTGACTTACTCGATTATCTAACGGATGGTAGCGTATTCAAATATAAAGATGGATATGTAAATATTCCTGATAAGCCAGGACTAGGTATTGAAGTTAATGAGGAGCATGTCCGCAAAATGGCAGAAACAGGCCATAATTGGCGGAATCCAATCTGGAGACATAAGGATCATAGTGTAGCTGAATGGTAGGGAGTGTGTAGCATGTCAACAACAGGTTTAATTTTGATCACCGTAATTGGTGTAGCTGTTTTATTATTTTTAATTATGTATTCAAAGATGCAGGCATTTCTAGCCCTATTAATTGTAAGTATTCTAATAGGGCTAGCTACTGGAATGAGTCCAGCCTATCTCCTTGAAACAATAGAGGCAGGTATGGGTGGAGCACTTGGATTTATTGCCATTGTTGTAGGGCTGGGTGCGATGTTTGGTGAAGTGCTGAGGAGCTCAGGGGGAGCGGAAAGGCTTGCCTTTACGTTAGTAGATAAGTTTGGTGAGAACCGGGCTCAATGGGCACTAGGACTAACAGGGTTTCTGATTGCTATTCCGGTGTTTCTAGATGTAGCCCTTGTTATATTAATTCCAATTGTGTATAGCTTAGCTCTACGAACGGGAAAATCCTTGTTGTACTATGCAATTCCATTGCTGGCAGGTCTTGCTGTTGCACATAGCTTTATTCCCCCGACACCAGGACCTATTGCGGTTGCCCAGGTGTTAAATGTCGATCTAGGCTGGATGATGCTGTTTGGAGTGATTGCAGGGATTCCTGCCTTAATCGTTGCTGGACCAATTTTTGGTCGGTATATTGGGAATAAGGTGTTTGTTGGGGTTCCAGATCATGTAGCACGTGCTGCAGAAGAGGTTAGTGCAACAAAGCAGAAGTTACCAAGCTTTGGATTGATATGCTTTATCATTTTAACGCCATTATTTTTAATCTTGCTAAATACGGGTGGGGAGTTATGGCTAAAAGAAGGCCAGTTATTAACCGTTTTAACCTTTATCGGTCATCCGTTTGTAGCGTTAATTGTAGCGACGCTTCTAGCAATGTACCTACTCGGAACAAGACGAGGCGTTTCGAAACAAGAACTGCAAAACATGGCGACAAAAGCGCTTGAACCAGCTGGTATTGTCATCCTTATTACTGGAGCGGGTGGCGTGTTTAAGGAAGTCTTGATCGAAAGTGGTGTTGGTGATGCGATGGGAGATTTAATGGCATCGTCAGGTTTTCCGCTTGTACTTCTTGCTTTCTTAATCTCAACGTTTGTCCGGGTTGCTCAAGGTTCAGCAACTGTTGCTATGATTACAGCAGCAGGGTTAGTATCTCCAATTGTTGAACTGGTTGACCTATCGCAGCCATCATTAGCTCTTATCGCGATTGCGATTGCGTGTGGAGCCACAGTGTTATCCCATGTGAATGACACAGGGTTCTGGCTTGTTAAACAATTTTTAGGCATGACAGAGAAAGATACATTAAAATCTTGGACTGTGATGGAAACGATTATTGGACTTGTCGGATTTGCGACTGTTTTTGGACTTAGTTTCTTCTTTTCATAGAAATAGGTAGAGCCCGAATGAATGCATCTCGATTCGTTCGGGCTTTTTCCAATTTAGATAGAGCAGATAGTTGCCATCCCTGTAAGCTATCTATTATAGTAGAACATGTTTATATGACATGGTTAGAAGGTATTAGGTCTTTAAGGTCTTTTAATTGATCAAGCTAATTCGATGCACATAATCCTAAAAGTAAACTAAACTGTTTCTATGTTAACAGATAGTCAAATCAGTGAGTCATTACCTTTATGGGAAGGAGGCCAACGTGAACTTATTTAAAGCACATATTATTCATCCCCATACACATGTTCCGTTAATTGTTTACTTTAATCAGAGTGATGGGTTTGTTAGTTTTGAACGTGATGAGAAAGTGTTAAAAGCTATTTATATGGTAAAAAGTGATCTAGCACAAAATGAGTCATTTCAAGAGAGTTTAAAGCGCACGAGTCATTTATGCCAAACACAATATCCACTTGATACGATGGAAGAGGTCATTGAATTTCTTAGCAAAATCGGTATTAATCCTAAAGAAATTGAATTTGAACAGGTGATTGTTCATTAAAGAGTATGCAAGTGTAAGGAGGATGACTCCATAACACTATTGTGGGTAGCAAAAAATAACATAGCACATAATTCCGCTACAGTGTCTTCACCGCGTTCTGTTCCGAAGGAGTCTCGGGTTCTCCTTTCGCTCGTTTTGATAAATAGAAAAGGCGAATGATTCAATTATTGGAATCATTCGCCTTTTTTCATTGATTTATCGTTTTGTTGCAAGCTCTTTTTGCTTAATCTTCATCAACTGGATATACACCATTTTCATCATGATGCTCTCGGCCCGTAAGTGGTGGGTTGAATACGCAAACCATACGCATGTCTCCGCCTTCATGGGCGCGTAGCAAATGCTCATCATGCTCATCTAATGCATAAATGTCTCCAGCCTTAATCGGCCAAACCTTACCGTCTTTAATGGTTTCAACTTCCCCAGAGCCTTCAATGCAGTACACAGCCTCTAGGTGATTCTGATACCAAATGTGAGTTTCTGTACCAGCTCGGATGATCGTATCATTAACGGAGTAGCCCATACCGTCTTTTTTAAATAGTAAACGTCTGCTGACCCAGTTTCCGTTCTCTGCTTCTACTTCTCGATCTGTTCCGATTACATCGTTTAGTGAAACTACTTTCATCTCGTATTCCTCCAGTTCAAAAATGACTTACCCGTTTGTCACTAATTCTTTTGGATTCACAGTTGCTTCTACAGATTCCTTAATCATTTGAAGTCCTTTTTCAAGCTCTTCATCAGAGATTGTCAGAGCAGGGAAAAGCTTAAATACTTCATCTTTTGGTCCAGCCGTTTCCATGATTAGACCTCTATCGAATGCTTCGGCGGCGATTTTCTCAGATAAACCTTCTTTCGCAGAGCACACACCAACCATAAATCCTCGGCCTCGTACTTGACCTTCAAGCTCAGGATAGCTTGCAACTAGATCCTCTAAGAATGAATAAAGGCGATCTGATTGTTTAGCAATCTTCTGCTCAAATTGGTCGTTCTTCCAATACGTAAGCGCAGCCGTAGCGGTTACAAACGCATGGTTATTCCCGCGGAACGTACCGTTATGCTCACCTGGCTCCCAAATATCAAGTTCTGGTTTAATTAATGTTAAAGCAAGTGGTAGACCGTAACCACTAATGGATTTAGACAGACAAACAATATCAGGTTTAATTCCTGCTTTCTCAAAGCTGAAGAACGTACCTGTTCTACCAATTCCCGCTTGTACGTCATCAACAATTAAAAGAATGTCCCAGCGCCTGCATATGTCCTCCACTTTTTTAAGCCACTCGTATCGTGCGGCGTTAATACCGCCTTCACCTTGGACTGTCTCGAGAATAATGGCTGCCGGTATGGCTACGCCGCTGCCTCCATCTTCTAGGAAGCGCTCGAGATACTCCAGAGTGTCGAGCTCGTCGCTGACAAAATTGTCATAGGGCATTGTTACTGTGTGTGTAAGTGGAATGCCAGCACCTTTTCGTTTAAAAGAGTTACCTGTTACTGATAGCGCTCCGATCGTCATACCGTGGAACCCATTTGTGAAGCTGATGACGTCTGTACGACCCGTTACTTTTCTAGCAAGCTTTAATGCACTCTCAACCGTATTGGTGCCTGTTGGACCGGGAAACATTACCTTGTAGTTTAAATTGCGTGGTTTTAAGATCGTTTCATTAAATTCTTTAAGGAAAACTGCCTTTTCGGTTGTCCCCATATCAAGCGAATGAGTGATTCCATCATTCATAATATAATCAACGAGTTTTTCTTTCATAACAGGGTCATTATGACCGTAGTTCAGTGCACCTGCACCGGAGAAGAAGTCGATGTATTCCTTTCCATCTTCATCCCACATTTTTGATCCTTTTGCCTTTGTAAAAACGGTGGGGAAACTGCGGCAGTAACTTCTAACCTCTGATTCCAGTTGAGCAAAAATGTTCATATCCGTTTTTTGAGTCATGTTTTAAAGTACTCCTCCTTTAGATATATACCTGTATCTTGTTTATACATGGAATGGACCAATTCTAAATAGTTGTTCTTTTTCATGGCTGTTATCTGGAAAAAGGGAAGCTGAAAAATGATCTGATACATCGCATTTAGTGTTGAACTCTCTTCCAAGCTTGTGGAATAACGCTCTGGATGCTTCATTTGAAGGTGTAACCGTAGCCTCAATATAATGCACTTGATCCGCATTCCATTGAACCAATTCCTTAATCATCTTAGAAGCAAGTCCTTTTCCTCTTTGAGAGGAATCTACGCCTACCTGCCAAACAAAAAGTGTATTAGGACGTTCTGGTTGAATAAAAGCTGTCACGAACCCAACTAACTTCTCGTCTTGTTTAGCTACCACACATGTGTCGGTAAAGAAATCAGCCATCATCATATACTTGTAAGGTGAATTCTGATCGAGAGTCGTATTGTTTACGAGCTCCCACATCGCTTTACTGTCTTCTTTTTTTGCTTTTTCAAATGTAACTGGAACGATTGTTGCTGTCTGTTTGCTCATTGTCTTCACCCCTTTTTAAATTGCTGTATTTTTAATTGGAAACAAACTCCACTCATCATGTTAACCATAAGCAGGGAGAGAGGCAAACGACCTATGAAGCCATAAAGACGCATGCAACTCTCTAACTACGACTGAGCAGACGTAGCCCCCATCATCTGTTTGTTTCCTGTATATACGTACCCGATGAACCGTAGCTTAAACCACAATTGTTTGAACTTTTTAAATGTTGGCTTATTCGCTTATTTAACCGATTAAATCGCGAAGGGCGGGCTTTAACTCACTGTACTTGAATCTATATCCAAGATCCTTCGCTTTCCTTGGGAATACCTTTTGTCCATCAACGATCAATGTACTCATTTCTCCTGAAAGGGTTGTCATTGCGAATCTAGGCGCAGGTAACCAATGAGGTTTTCTTGTGACCTCTGAAATGGTTTTACCGAACTCAATCATCTGCATAGGATTGGGTGCTGTAATATTTAGTGGACCCTCAACTTTTTCATTTTCTAAAGCGAATTGATAAAGTGATACAAGATCATCAATATGAACCCACGACATCCATTGCTTTCCTGTTCCGAGCGTTCCCCCAGCAAATAGCTTATAAGGTAAAACCATCATAGGTAGTGCGCCTTCTTTTGAATCTAAAACAATTCCAATTCGTCCAAAGACCACTCTTAACCCGAATTCTTCAGCCTTTTGTGCACAAGCCTCCCACTTCTGTGTAACCTCTGAAAGAAAATTAGGTTCATCCGGTTCCGAGCCTTCTACAAAGTCCTTTGAAGTAGATATTCCGTAATAGCCTATGGCCGATGCGTTAAGCAGCACTTTTGGTTTTTGTTTAAGCTTCTGAATAATAGAGAGTACAGCTTGGGTAGCCTCAATCCGACTGTTTAAGATCTTTTCCTTTTTTTCTTTTGTCCATCGACCCATAATGGATTCACCAGCTAAGTTAACGATTGCATCTATTCCTTCAAGCTCAACTTCAGGCGTGGCATCTTGACTCATCCATTTAACATATGACACACGATCTGTAGCTTGTTTTCCTTCTAAGTTTCGAGTAAGAATGAGGACTTTATGTCCGGCAGAAGTTAATGTTGACGTAAGCTTCTGTCCAATAAATCCACTGCCTCCTGTGATTGCGATCTTCATATTTAGCCTCCTAAAGTGTATGATGTTACAGTGAGTATACCCGAATGTCTTTTGGTTCAAGACTTCTTTTGATAAGAAAGGAGGATACGTATGGCTGTGATTAGTCGAATTACAATGCAGAAACGCAATAAGGAACGATTGAATATATACCTTACAACGGAGGGGAAGGAAACATTTGGTTTTGCTGTTGACCAGAATGTTTTTGTAAAATATAACTTACGTAAAGGATTAGAGATTGATGAAGAAGCAATCAAGGAACTGATTGATGAAGATGAAAAGAAAAAGACCATTAATCTCGGACTTCATTATTTGTCTTACCGCATGCGAACGGTGCAAGAAATGATCGATTATCTAGAGAAAAAAGAACGACAACCTGAACATATTAAAGCAGCGATTGCTACATTTAAAGAACATGGATACTTAGATGACAAAACGTTTGCCGCGTCTTATATTCGGTCAAAGTCAGTATCTCAAATAAAGGGACCTATGAAGCTTAGTCAGGAGCTTAAGCAGAAAGGGGTCCATCAAACTGTGACAGAAGAAGCGCTTGATCAATTCAACGCGGACGATGAGCGAGCCCTTATTGAAAAGTGGGTTGAAAAGCAAAAGAGAAAGTCAGCCAAGGAATCAACAAGCGCTCAGAAACAAAAGCTGTTTCAGCAGCTGCGCGGCAAAGGGTTCCGTACAAGCTCGATCCAAGAGGTACTTGAGCGCATAGAGCCGCAAGAGGATACAGATGAGCTGGATGCATTATCGTACCAGGCTGAAAAGCTCGAGAGAAAACTTTCAAAAAAGGTTACAGGAACTGAATTACGCTTTAAAATGAAACAAGCATTATACCAAAAGGGGTTTTCAATCGGTTTGATTGAGTCCTATCTAGAAGGTCAGCAAAGAGGGGATGATCGGGATGAGTGAAAAGCGTTTTAGTGAAATGACGGCGCCTGAGTTAAGACAAGAAATTGTGGCGTTAAATGAAAAAGCAAAAAAAGCCGAGCAGATGGGAATGGTTAACGAATTTGCGGTGTATGAGCGTCGGGTTCTGTTAGCAAAAGCGTATTTACTAGATCCAGAAGACATTAAACCTGGACAAACGTATCCGTTAAAAGATGGACAGTCCACCTTCTCGGTTTCTTATATGAATGGACATTTTGCTTGGGGTTATCGTAATAATGAAACGAATTTAGAGGGGATTCCGATCTCACTAATTGAACAATAAAAAAAGCAGGGAAGTAAATTCCCTGCTTCGTTAAAACATTACGTACGGGTTCTCATTTGTTTCTCTAAGATAATGTTGTGCTGACTTTGTTCGGTTTCGCCATTCACTTGGTTAAAGGACTTTTTAGCATTAGCCCGTGGCGATTGAAAGGGATCTTTGTAGTGAGAACTAAAACGTTGTTTATGACTCATTACACTTGCACCTCCGTCATTTGCTTGAATGATTGGTGTTTGAACGGAACATCCGCTCTTGAGGTCGATCCGCAATCGTACCATCAGCACGTTTTGAAGAGAATTCAGGTTTTGCTTTAGGCTCTCCCGATAAGGAGATCCTACCTGGAAAATGAGATGCTTTGTTTCTCATGCTGCAGCCTCCTCTCCTGGTGGCCTATTACTATTGTGTGTAAGAAGCGAAGAACTATAAGACGTAATTATTGTAAAGGAGAATGATGAATGGAAAAACGATTTGAAGAACTAGCTGAACGATTACTTGGAAAGAACGCTGAGATGACTCATGATCAGGCTCGCACATGGGTGGAAAGCTTATGGGAGGATTTTGAAGCGACTCGTGCAAAGGCAGGACGTCCGTACAGAGGACCTGAAACAACGGAAGCTATTGTGATTAAATGGATTGAGCAATATGGTCCATACCTACATCGATATGAGCCAGGACAAAAGAAATTTAGTCACTTGAACGAATAGGTTAGACAAAAAGGAGGAGACCCTTTGGTCAACCTCCTTTTTACATTACGTAATGACCTTTAGTTTTTTCTGGAGTGTTTCTTCACTAAACACCCAGCCGGTATACGAGGAAACAATGTTATAATCCTGGTCCATTTGCACGATCGCTACAAAGGGATAGTGACCCTTACTTCGATAGCGTAAATCGTAAAAGCGAACCTCTTGCATACCGTCCTTACTCTCATCAACTTCCCAACGGTACGTTGGAGAGAAGGAGAGGAATGCGGATAAGTTTGGGTCCTTCCTTGCTGCATTAATAATATCAGTCTCCGGAATTGGAACAAACTTATACCGTTCAAAAAAGTTAATCTCACGCTGTCTTGATTCTGCAACATGAAGCATGGACGGTGTTCGAATGACAAGGTGCCATTGATTCCAGCGAATAGATGGTGAAACAAAGATGTGAGTGGCATCAGGATGAAGCTGTCTTGCATTTTGAACCACTTGTTTTTTCTCGAGTATTCGCCATCCATAGTATAGAACTAAAAGACCATAAAGAGTTAAGAATACAGGTCCAGCAGATAGTAAATTACTCCACCATAAAAGAATGGCAATTAAGTGAGCTGTGAAGATGAACGGGTCAAAGATATTAATGACTCCGAGTGCAATCCACCTGTTTGAAAACGGGCGGAGTGCTTGAGTTCCATAAGCATTAAAAATATCTACAAATACATGTAAGAAGACAGCAATAAAGGTCCAAAGCAATAAATGTAGCCAATCTGATCCACTGACCATAAGTGAAATAACTCCAGATATGAGAAGCGTCCAGATTAATACTGCCGGTATAGAATGTGTGAGGCCGCGATGATTTCGAATATATACGGCGTTATTTCTTAATTTAAGAACTGTGTCAAAATCGGGTGCCTGTGAGCCAATAATTGCGCAAGCCATAACAGCACCAGGCATTACGGGATTAGATGCTACGGCAGGATCAATCGTTGCTAGTCCACCAAGGCTAATACCCATCACAATATGTGTTGTTGTATCCATGAAACAGGGGAGCCTCCTTTAATGGTTCCAACCCAAATCAGGTGATAAGGATGTGTGGTTTATGAATCAATCGATACGTGTATTTATTGAGTATAAAATTCAAGCTGATGCAAAGGTTTCTTATGAAACGCATATGCCTTCAATCTTAAGCGAGTTGGCTCAAGAAGGAGCAACAAACATTGAATGGTTTGAGGCATGTGACCAACCTTTGTTGTACGTAGAAATGTTTGACGCAACATCGTTCTCCCATTATCAGCGTTTGAAAGAGCTTCGTCAAATTAAAACCCATACCATTTTTGGAGCTTTAGATCACTCAATTGATGGTGGCCTCATCAAGCTGCATTGTTGGGCCTTTGCTAAAAAGAAGTAAGGAGTGAGCATGTTTGAAATTACGCTGTACAGAACAAATAGATATTCAAGCTTTTAGATCGCAGCTTGTGGGCTGGTTTTATCATAACCAACGCGACCTTCCATGGCGCGAAAATAAGGACCCCTATCGTGTTTGGGTTTCAGAGATTATGCTCCAACAAACGAGAGTAGATACTGTGATTCCTTTTTACTTAAACTTCATGCGCCAGTTTCCCACACTTACAGCATTAGCTGATGCGACAGAAGACGAGATCTTAAAAGCATGGGAAGGCTTAGGTTATTATTCCCGCGTACGAAATTTACAAACGGCAGTCCGTGAAGTTGTTGCTGAATATGCGGGGGTTGTTCCAAACACAAGGGAAGAGATCTCTACCTTAAAAGGAGTGGGACCTTATACAGCAGGGGCTATTTTAAGTATTGCTTATAACAAAGCTGAGCCAGCTGTAGACGGCAATGTCATGAGAGTTCTCTCAAGGGTGCTGCTTATTAATGAGGATATTGCAAAAGCTAAAACAAGAAAAACCTTTGAACAAGAACTTTACGAGCTGATTGATCCAGATGATCCTTCTGCGTTTAATCAAGGGTTAATGGAGCTTGGTGCACTTGTCTGTACACCGACCTCACCTGGCTGTCTGTTGTGCCCAGTGCAAAGTGAGTGTGGGGCATATAAAGAGGGTTTACAAAACGAGCTCCCGGTGAAAACAAAAAAGAAGAAGGCTATTCCTAAGCAAATGGCTGCGTTTATTGTGCGAAATAAAGAAGGGCAGTATCTCATTGAAAAACGTTCTGAGAAGGGATTACTAGCTGGGTTGTGGCAATTCCCTAACTTTGAAATTTTCCAACCTGGTTCTAAGGAGGAATTGGAGCAAGGGTTAAAATCAGAATACGGGATTCACGCGTATACGCATTCAGATCCTGTTCAGCAGATTGAGCATGTGTTTTCACACATCATTTGGAACATCTCGGTTTTTGAAGCTAAGGCAGAAGAAGCAGTGACAACAAAAGAAACCCCATTGCTATGGGTAACAGAAGCTGAACTAGAATCATACGCTTTTCCAGTGTCTCATCAGAAGATCATTACACATTCCATTCGAGGTGAATAAGCATGGACTTGCAGTTAAAAGGCAAAGTTGTTTTTATAACGGGTGGTTCAAAGGGAATTGGACGAGCCATCGCTGAAGCATTTCTAGATGAAGGGGCAACAGTTGCCGTTGCGGCCCGTGGTGAGAAAGAATTACTGCAGTGTGAAAAGGATTTAAATATCCATACAGTGCAAGCTGATCTTTCAATTGAGAGTGAACGCGTAAGAGCATTTAAAAACGTAACAGAAGCTCTTGGAACTGTTGATATCTTAATCAATAACGTAGGTGGGAGTAATGGTTCTACCATTGAGGAAACAGAGATGAATACATTTCAAGAAGCCTTTGATTTGAATTACTTCTCTGCTGTGCATTTTAGCAAATTGGCTTTTCAACAGATGAAGGAAAAACAAGGTGCGGCAATCGTCAACATCTCATCTGTATTTGGTCGTGAATCAGGTGGTAAACCGACCTATAATGGTGCTAAGGCGGCTTTAATTAGCTTCACTAAAGCCTTTGCGGATGAAGCCATTCATACTGGAGTTCGTGTCAATGGGGTCGCTCCAGGATCAATTCTACACCCGTCCGGTAACTGGGTAAAGAGAGTGGACGAAAATCCAGAAAAGATGAAGGCATTTGTTGAAGCGGAAATTCCAGCTGGTCGATTTGGTACGGCTGAAGAGGTCGCACAAACCGTAGTATTTTTAGCTTCACAGAAAGCAAGCTGGGTCGTAGGGGCAACTCTAAATGTTGATGGCGGACAGTCAAAATCGAATTTCTAAAGGATAAACGTGCCTGGTGTTCAGATGTATTTGAACCCAGGTATTTATTTTTCGCAATTACAGTGGGATTGTTGATATGGGAACTGGCAGAGTATTTAAATTTGCCAATTACGAAGAGAATGATGTCGCAGTGATGGCAACGTAGATACTGCAATTGAAAGAGGAGCTTCGGCCAAGAATTAATATGAAAATGGCGAATGATTCAACAATCGAATCATTCGCCATTCGTTTTTTAACAAAACAAGCGGAAGGAGAGCCCGACACTCCTGTGGAAAAGTATGCGGTGAAGACACTGAAGCGGTGGGTTTTTCGCGGAGGGGGCTGAGGCCGTACCCCGCGGGTGGGAGGGATTCTCCTGCAACGGGTATCATGCTATATTCGTGTTTTATAATCTACTTTAATTTTGTTTCAGACTCTCATTTTTGATGCGAGTGGTTACTCACATATCATCATTAATCAAATGAATCTCTTTAATCTTTGCCTTTGTTTCTTCTGTACCTAACTTGTACAATTCATCAAAAACGTCATTTAACCCTCGTTGAAACTCGTTTTTATCTGCATCGCCTTCCAAATCATCAAAATGCCTAAAGCTAATCAAGTTACCAAGCTCAACATCATGGGCTTGCACCTCGTGCAGCAAGTGCTCAAGATCTTCACGCTCACTAAGTGTCGCTTCTATTTCATATTCGATAAGCTGACCGTCATTTACACGAACGGGACTAATGGTATCCATGCTGATTGGATTAAGGTTCACGTAATACAGCTGTTTTTCTTCTTCATTAGTCATAATGGATTTCCGTCCCTTGTGTATAGGTTGCGCTATGATGCATGCCACCTCTTGATTCGATTTCTTTTATAATCTGAGTATGAATCGATGCACCTTCTTGATTTAAATACGGCGCAATTTGCCCTAAGCTATGGTGGAAATAAGCAAGTTCTTTATCTGTCCATTTGCCCTTACCCATCATTGAAAGCTCCGTCATATCTCGTCCTACATACATTTGCAGTCCTCCTCGTATCATCATCTACGTTTAGTGTGGCTTTCATGGTTGGTGGCTATGCGCTATAATAAGTGGGCAGGTTTGAATGGAGGAAATAAAATGAGTCAAAAAGTAGCAGTTGTAACAGGAAGCAGTAGAGGGATTGGTAAACAGATAGCATTGCGTTTAGCCGGCCTTGGATATGATTTGGTTATTAACTATGCAAGAAGTAAGCAACCAGCCCTTGATACAGCAGCTGAAATAGAGGCAATGGGTCAAAAAGCGATTGTTGTAAAAGCAAACGTCGGGAAGCCAGAGAAACTAAAAGAATTGTTTCAGACAGTAGAAGAAGAATATGGTCGCCTTGACGTATTTGTAAACAATGCAGCTTCAGGTGTTCTTCGTCCATTAATGGAATTAGAAGAAAACCATTGGGACTGGACAATGGACATTAACGCTAAGGCGCTTCTTTTTGGTGCTCAAGAAGCAGCTAAGCTTATGGCTAAAAGCGGTGGGGGTCGAATTGTTAGCTTAAGTTCACTTGGTTCGATTCGCTACTTACCAAACTATACAACGGTTGGCGTATCAAAAGCAGCAGTTGAAGCCTTAACGCGTTATTTGGCAGTAGAGCTTGCTCCAATGAATATCGCAGTTAATGCTGTTTCAGGTGGAGCAGTTGATACAGATGCGTTAGCTCATTTTCCAAACCGCGACGAGCTTTTAGCGGACGCGGCTAAACGTACACCGGCTGGTCGAGTGGTAGAACCAGCAGATTTAGCGAATGCAGCTATTTTCTTATTATCTGACGAAGCGAATATGGTTCGTGGACAGACTTTAATCGTAGATGGTGGAATTTCGTTATTAACTTAAAAATGTTTGTATAAGTTTTTCGTCTCCGGGACATCTTAATTGTTGTGGAGGTGATAAACCATGGAAAACAAAACAAATACAAACGCTAAGACTGTTCAAAAGCAAAACCAAGCTTCTAAACAAGGGAGCTACAACACTGAATTTGCATCTGAAACAGATGTACAACAAGTGAAGAAACAAAACGCTCAGTCTCAGTCTAAAAAAACACAACAGTAACACTCTGTTTTTGTGACAGAGCAAACGCCCTCTGACCAATCGGTTTAGAGGGCGTTTTTACATCTATACATATAAAATTTTATGCTTGTTTGATCATTTCAGGCGCTTACCGTTTCAAAACGATAATGAAAACTGTATAATGAGAGTGGATAAAAGGATGGTTAGTACGTTAATTTTGCAGTAAACAGGATGTAGCCTGTTTATGGCGTCCGAATCAATAGAAAGGAGCCATTTATGAACTTTCCCAAAGTAGGAAGCAATATTCAAATCCATAGTTATAAACACAATGGATCACTTCATCGCATTTGGGAAGATACAATCGTGCTTAAAGGGACGTCAAAAGTCGTAATTGGTGGGAATGATCGAATTATCGTAAAAGAATCAGATGGTCGAAATTGGCGGACGCGAGAGCCGGCAATCTGTTATTTTGATTCAGAGACGTGGTTTAACACAATCGGTATGATTCGTTCTGACGGTATTTACTATTACTGTAACCTTGGCACGCCCTTTACTTGGGATGACGAGGCGGTAAAGTATATTGATTACGATCTCGACATAAAGGTGTTTCCGGACATGACCTTTAAGCTTTTGGATGAAGACGAATATGAGCTTCACAGCAAAGCGATGAATTATCCTCCGGAGCTTGATGGCATTCTAAGAAGAAGTGTAGATGAACTGATCTCATGGATTCACCAAAGAAAAGGTCCATTTGCTCCGCAATTTGTAGAAAGCTGGTACGAGCGGTATCTGCAATATCGATAAGCTAAGAAGCCTGGATTCCAGGCTTTCTTTATTCAGAAGAAGGTGTACGTAATTTGAGTAGTATCCGTAGGTATATGGTGTTTGTGAAGCCTTACTGGAAACAAATCGCAGCAACAATTGTGATTGGTATTTTAAAATTCGGTATTCCATTGCTCCTGCCACTCGTGATGATGTACATCATTGATGACCTCATCTTAAACGATGCCCTAAGTCAAGCTGATAAGCTTTCCACCCTATTTTGGATTATGGGAGGAATGTTTTTTCTTTTTGTCGTCATTCGGCCACCGGTTGAATATTACAGGCAGTATTTCGCACAGTGGATCGGGAATAAAGTATTGTTCGATATTCGGGATCAGCTTTTTGGTCATATCCAAAAGCTGAGTTTGCGTTTTTATTCCAACCGTAAAGTAGGAGAGATCATCTCCCGAGTCATTCATGATGTGGAACAGACAAAGAACTTTGTTATTACAGGATTAATGAACATTTGGCTTGATCTCTTTACAATCGTCATTGCCATCGTTATTATGATGAATCTACATTTTTGGCTAACCATTGTAGCCATTTCCATGTTTCCTTTATACGGATTGTCCATTAAATATTTCTATGCAAGGCTCCGCGGTTTAACGAGAGACCGGTCTCAAGCATTAGCCGAAGTTCAGGGACACCTCCATGAACGAGTGCAAGGAATGAACATTATACGAAGCTTCGCTCTTGAGGATCACGAGCAGAAGGCATTTGCTAAACGGAATAATCATTTCTTAGATAAAGCTCTTGATCACACAAGCTGGAATGCGAAAACATTTGCAGTGGTGAATACCATTACGGACTTTGCACCATTGCTGGTGTTAGTGGTTTCAGGTTATTTTGTCATCACAGGCAGCCTTGAGGTAGGGGCAATGACGGCCTTTGTTCTCTATATGGAAAGATTGTATAGTCCGCTTAGAAGGCTGATTAACTCATCAACTACGCTCACTCAATCAATTGCCTCAATGGACAGGGTGTTTGAGTTTGTTGATGAGAAGTATGATATTAAAGACTCCGATCAAGCTTCTGATCTCGATGAAGTAAACGGAAATGTATCGTTTCAGCATGTATCTTTTTCATATGAGTCTGAGAGCGAACCAGTTCTAATGGATATTAATCTAGATGTAAAAAGCGGAGAAACCATTGCATTTGTTGGAATGAGTGGGGGTGGAAAGAGTACCCTAATCAGTCTGATTCCAAGATTTTATGACGTAACAGAGGGGCGCATCTTAATTGATGATCATGATATACGATCCTTCCGAGTGCGGACACTCCGTGACAAGATTGGAATGGTTCTGCAGGACAATATCTTATTTAGTGATTCCATTAAGATGAATATTAAGATGGGGAATCCTGAAGCGTCAGATGAGGATGTCATTCAGGCAGCCAAACTTGCCAACGCACACGAGTTTATTCAAGGGCTCGCCCATGGATATGATACGCAAGTAGGTGAGCGTGGCGTCAAGCTATCAGGTGGGCAGAAGCAGAGAATTGCTATTGCAAGAGTGTTCTTAAAGAATCCGCCTATCCTCATCTTTGATGAAGCAACTTCAGCTTTGGATCTTGAGAGTGAGCATTACATTCAAGAGGCTCTGGGCACGCTTGCTAAAAACCGGACAACCTTTATTGTGGCTCACCGCTTATCAACGATCACATCAGCTGATCGCATCGTTGTGATAGAAAATGGACAAATCAGTGAAGTGGGCCCTCATGATGAACTGATGAAAAAGGAAGGCAGCTATTATAAGCTGTTCCAAGTCCAGCAACTGAATTAAATACAAAAGCCGTGAACATTAGCTGTTCACGGCTTTTCTTATGTTGATTCGTTATGAGAGGTTATGTTTTCAACTAATTGGTCCAGGTACTCAAGCTCTTCATGATATTCTATGACCTCTGAAATAGCGGGTAAAAAGTGGTGCCATTGTGCCAAATCAAATTCAGGCTCTTCATAAAGTGTCACAAACAAATTCGTTAACTTCGCTTGCCCTTTATCAATGTCGCTGACTAATTCGTCAGAAGGGTTACTACTGACCTTACCTGCGTATCTCATCATAATGCGGTTATGATACGTCGTTAAGTGTTCGAGCTGACTTTGAATGATTTCTCGCACTCGTGGTGGCAGTTCGTCTATTTCGTTTAAACGTTTATCAAAGCTACTAAGCACATCAAGTGCTTTTTTAGACGTATGAACCATCTGTCTAAACACGACTACACGTCTAGCCTTGCCGAAGCTTCGTTTTAAGAAATACGTTCGTTCTTCCTTAAAGAGATCAAACAAAGTATCAAGCTTCTCCATCTCAGAGTAAAGACGATCGATATCCTGTTTTAACATCTTTAAGTCGGCATCTCTATGAACAAACAGCATCAGCCATTGAATTGTTTCATTCACCGCTTTTGTCATTCGATCATATAACTTCAATTCATATCGAGGTGGAATGAAAATCAAATTCACGATAAATGCTGCAAGAATCCCCAATATGATTAGGAAGAAACGACCTGCAGCGAATTGTAAAAAGTTATCACTAGGCGTCTCCATAATAATGATAATGGTCACGATCGAAATTGGAATCGTTGCAGCTTGAAGATTCAGTTTTAGA
This sequence comes from Alkalihalobacillus sp. FSL W8-0930, assembly GCA_037965595.1. Classification (NCBI taxonomy): domain Bacteria; kingdom Bacillati; phylum Bacillota; class Bacilli; order Caryophanales; family Bacillaceae; genus Alkalihalobacillus; species Alkalihalobacillus sp. FSL W8-0930. Next base: position 1,139,393 of record CP150183.1, read on the forward strand.
ATGATAGCAATGGATAAGGCAACAACTACACCAACAACAAACGGCTCGTTTCCAAAAGTAATCACAAAGACTACACCGAGAACGGCACCGATCACGTTTGCTTGGGACTGGTCAAGCAACGTTTTAAATGTTCGATAAATCGATGGCTGAATGGCGAACGCAGCTGCAATGGCTGCAAAGGTTGGGGGCTCCAACCCAACCCATTCAGCGAGATACAAAGCAAGAATAATCGCGAGCCCCGTTTTAAATATTCTAGCTCCTAATTTCATCTTAAATGAATCCTTTCCAGGTTAATGAATAAAACAATCCTTATTCGAATGTGGCTGCAACCTCAGCGAAGGCAATGTCTGCCGCAACAAGCGTTTGATCAATATCCGCGTCAGTATGTGCAATCGTTAAGAACCAAGCTTCAAATTTAGAAGGTGCTAAATTAATTCCTTGATCAAGCATCGCTTTAAAGAAAGTAGCGAATTGTTCACTATTGGTCGCATCGGCTTGATCATAGTTCGTAATCGTCTCCGTTCCAAAATAGAGTGTTAATGCTCCTTTTACCCGATTCACCGTACATTTAACATGATGTTTTCGTGCAAGTTGCAATAATCCTGTTTCAAGGCGTTCACCCAAGTGGTTTAGGTGTTCGTATACACCTTCTTCGGCTAACACATCTAAACAAGCAATTCCAGCTGACATCGAAGCGGGGTTTCCTGCCATTGTTCCGGCTTGATAGGCAGGTCCAAGTGGAGCAACCTTCTCCATAATGTCCGCGCGCCCGCCGTAAGCACCAATAGGCAGTCCACCACCAATAATCTTTCCGAGTGCAGTCATGTCAGGGTAGACATCTAAGTAGTCCTGAGCTCCACCATACATAAAGCGAAATGCTGTGATAACCTCATCATATATAACGAGACCGCCATGCTGATGGGTTAACTCATTTACTTGTTGAAGAAAACCGGGAGCGGGCTCAACCATTCCAAAGTTTCCAACAATCGGCTCGACTAGTACAGCAGCAATTTCCGTACCCCATTTTTCTAATGTTTCCCGGTATGCATCAATATCATTAAACGGAACGGTGATGACTTCTTTTGCAATGTTTTTAGTAACTCCTGCTGAGTCCGGTGTACCAAGTGTAGCCGGCCCGGAACCAGCGGCAACTAAAACTAAATCAGAGTGTCCGTGGTAACAACCCGCAAACTTCACAATTTTGTCTCGACCTGTATAGGCGCGAGCGACACGGATTGTGGTCATAACAGCTTCAGTACCGGAATTAACAAAGCGTACTTTTTCAAGAGATGGAATCGCACCTTTTAATTTAGCGGCAAATTCATTCTCGAGCTTTGTAGGTGTACCGTACAACACTCCGTTCTCAGCAGCAGTTTGAATGGCTTTTGTAATTGTCGGATGAGCGTGGCCTGCAATAATAGGGCCGTACGCACCTAAGTAATCAATGTATTTGTTATCATCTTCATCCCAGAAGTATGCACCGGATCCACGTTTCATAAAAACGGGTGTACCTCCGCCAACTCCTTTAAACGCACGGGAGGGACTGTTCACTCCACCTAAAATATGTTCTTTTGCTTCAGTATATAATTGTTCTGATCTAACTCTTTCCATAAAAAAATACCCTCCAGCTATCTAAGTCTCTCTTAGCCATTCAACCATACAGGTTAGGGGTAGGCAAGTTTTTTTGAGGGAGCAAGGCGATTAAAGAAACATAAGATAGGGTAAAAATACATGGAAAGACCTAAAACATTGATAATGAAGAAAGAATCGATTACGATTTACTATAATATGAAGAAAAGGAATGATTGGATGACCGCAGAAGTTGGCAAACAGGCACCAGACTTTACACTACCAATTACAACAGGGGAAACGAAATCTCTTTCAGATTATAAAGGACAGCATATCGTTCTTTACTTTTATCCGAAAGATAATACACCTGGATGTACGACCGAAGCGTGTGACTTTAGAGATCTAACAACGCCTTTAAAAGAACAAGGAGCAGTTGTACTTGGCGTTAGCCCGGACTCAATTAAAAAACATCAGAATTTCACGGAAAAGTATTCACTTCCATTTCCACTTTTCGCAGATGAAGAGGCTAAAGCAGCAGAAGCCTATGGAGTATGGCAGTTGAAGAAGAACTTCGGTAAAGAATACATGGGGATTGTTCGCTCAACCTTTATCATTGATAAAGACTTTAACTTAGTGAAAGAATGGCGTAAAGTAAGTGTGAAAGAACATGCAAATGAAGTGCTCGCTTTTCTAAAAGAATTAAATGAAGCGTAGGCTTTTGAAAAAGGGAGGCTCTTATGAAATTACTTGTATGCATTTTAGATGACTTTTACAAAGACCAAGTAGAAAAAGAACTAAAAGAAAAAGGATACCGAATGACTGAGCTTGCAAGTTCAGGAGGTTTCTTACGTAAAGGAAGTACTACATTTTTATTCGGAGCAAACGAGGATGATCTGCCTGGATTACGTGACTCATTAAAAGAGGCGTGCTTAAACGTAGAAAAGAAAAAACAACGTAAAGACAAACGACCTCATCGTTACACTTCATTTCTTATGAAATCAGGTGATTTATCTGCTCTGCTCGCCAATCAGTAAATCGCCTAATTGACAGGGAGTTTATTCTTGCCTTATAATTATTATAAAGTAAGAATAGGTTTCGAAAGCGAGGTGCGTGTCGATGTCAACAAATCATCGCCTGCATGAAGCAGTTGAGGCTCTTAAAAGCACTCGTGTCCGTATGACTCCTCAACGCCACGCCATTTTGGAGTATCTATATGAATCATTGATTCATCCTACTGCAGATGATATTTATAAAGCGCTTGAAGGTAGATTTCCTAATATGAGTGTTGCAACTGTATATAATAACCTACGTGTATTTAAAGAAGTAGGGATTGTAAAAGAATTGACGTACGGAGATTCGTCCAGTCGATTCGACAGTGTGACAACAGATCATTATCACGCTATTTGTAATGTGTGTGGCAAGATCGTTGATTTCCATTACCCTGGACTAAATGAAGTGGAGTCGTTGGCAGAGCATGTTACTGGTTTTGACGTAAGTGGCCATCGAATGGAGATTCATGGTACTTGTGCAGATTGTAAAGGCAAGGTTGAACATTAAACTGAACAAATACAAAGCCCATCAGCTTAGACCGATGGGCTTTATTTTTTTAGGTTGTTATGATTTACTTGATTTTCGATTATAGTTTTCATCAAAATCTAGACCTTCAAGCGTTTTGTCTACTGTTAATGGCTGATTACAGTGCATACATGCATCAACTCGTCCTAAGACTTTAGTGTGCCCTTCACAATTAGGGCATTGCACAGGAACGGCTCTTGTTGAAAGCATGCCTATAAAAAAGTAGACAACCGTACTTGATATAACGGCAAGAAAGCCAATTAACATAGCAATCGTCATAATAATCGCATTACCCTTAAAGAAGATGCCTATGTACATAATGAGGATTCCGATAAAGACTAAGGAAAGAGCAAAGGTTCTTATCTTATTAATCTTGTTTGAATATTTAATAGCCATTCTCCGCCTCCTTAGCAAAAGTATAACATAGAAAGCGCATCCAAACAGTCATTTCTATGAAGGTAAAGAAGGAAGTTTATCTTTTATGTTGAATTGAAAGAAATAGAGTTCAAACTTTGAGAGCAGTTTTTCTACGGGGAGGAACATCATGGATATTTTATTACGACAGCTCTATCAGGATCAGGCGAGTAAAGAGCACACGTGTGCAATTCTCGTATTAAAGAAAGACGATTCATCCTTTTTAAGTACAGACGGATTCGATGCAATTATTTTGCTGATCTCTGATGGAGTAACCGACTGGGTTAGTAAACATTACGAAGCGTCAGGTAAAAGGATTGCGTTCCATACTATGAGTCAAGACATGATGCATCATTCATTAATAACGGGAAATCAACGACGGTTAATTGATTGGCTTGTAAATGGGAAGATTGTTTATGATCGAAATGAGTTTATGCAGGAAGTAAAGCAGCGCATCGATACATTCCCACCAGGAGACCGCACAAAGAAATTAACGATCCAGTTTGCGAAGCTACTCCGTAGATTTGAAGAGGGGAAGGCCCTTTTTAGTCGTGGGTACATATTAGATGGTTTTAGTAATCTATTTCATGCGCTTCATCATTTAGCAAGAATAGCGGTCATTAAAGATGGGTTTTATCCAGAAGTGACGGTTTGGGAACAAGTAAAAAAGATTGAACCTGAAATTCACAAACTGTATCAAGAGGCTTTAAATAGTGAAGAACCGCTAAACAAAAGAATTGAATTGTTGATCTTAGCACTGGAGGTAGCAATTATCTCTAAACTAGAACTCGGAGCAAATCATTTTCTAGATGTTCTACGTTCGGCTGAAGGGGAAGTTTCTATCTCTGAATTACTAGCCATTCCAGAGGTACAAGAGTATCGAATTGATCTAGAACTTATTTTAAACGTTTTAATAGAGAAAGAATTTGTTACAATAGTAAAGAAAGAAACGCCTGCGAAAGCTATTTTTCAAACAAAATATAAAATAAATGATTTTCTTTGAAAAAAGTATTGACTCATTTCTTGTGGCGTGATAAATTATTACTTGTCGCTGCGGAGGAATCTTGCAGCGGACAAGAAAAACTTTTAAAAAAAGTTATTGACTTCCTGATAACGAAATGTTATTATTTAAAAGTCGCTGATAACGACAAACAAGTTCTTTGAAAACTGAACAAAAGCCAAGCGTACGAAGAGATACAAGATATCTCATAAGTATAAAAAGTCGTAGTGTAAACTACGCAATTGGAAAGTTGATGTTAACATCAACGCCAGCAGTTGAGCAATCAACTCACCACTTTTATGGAGAGTTTGATCCTGGCTCAGGACGAACGCTGGCGGCGTGCCTAATACATGCAAGTCGAGCGGACGTTTTTGAAGCTTGCTTCAAAAACGTTAGCGGCGGACGGGTGAGTAACACGTGGGCAACCTACCTTATCGACTGGGATAACTCCGGGAAACCGGGGCTAATACCGGATAACATCTAGCACCTCCTGGTGCTGGATTAAAAGAGGGCTTCTTGCTCTCACGATGAGATGGGCCCGCGGCGCATTAGCTAGTTGGAGAGGTAACGGCTCCCCAAGGCGACGATGCGTAGCCGACCTGAGAGGGTGATCGGCCACACTGGGACTGAGACACGGCCCAGACTCCTACGGGAGGCAGCAGTAGGGAATCTTCCGCAATGGACGAAAGTCTGACGGAGCAACGCCGCGTGAGTGATGAAGGGTTTCGGCTCGTAAAGCTCTGTTATGAGGGAAGAACACGTACCGTTCGAATAGGGCGGTACCTTGACGGTACCTCATCAGAAAGCCACGGCTAACTACGTGCCAGCAGCCGCGGTAATACGTAGGTGGCAAGCGTTGTCCGGAATTATTGGGCGTAAAGCGCGCGCAGGCGGCCTTTTAAGTCTGATGTGAAATCTTGCGGCTCAACCGCAAGCGGCCATTGGAAACTGGGAGGCTTGAGTACAGAAGAGGAGAGTGGAATTCCACGTGTAGCGGTGAAATGCGTAGATATGTGGAGGAACACCAGTGGCGAAGGCGACTCTCTGGTCTGTAACTGACGCTGAGGCGCGAAAGCGTGGGGAGCAAACAGGATTAGATACCCTGGTAGTCCACGCCGTAAACGATGAGTGCTAGGTGTTAGGGGTTTCGATGCCCGTAGTGCCGAAGTTAACACATTAAGCACTCCGCCTGGGGAGTACGGCCGCAAGGCTGAAACTCAAAGGAATTGACGGGGGCCCGCACAAGCAGTGGAGCATGTGGTTTAATTCGAAGCAACGCGAAGAACCTTACCAGGTCTTGACATCCTTTGACCACTCTGGAGACAGAGCTTCCCCTTCGGGGGCAAAGTGACAGGTGGTGCATGGTTGTCGTCAGCTCGTGTCGTGAGATGTTGGGTTAAGTCCCGCAACGAGCGCAACCCTTGACCTTAGTTGCCAGCATTTAGTTGGGCACTCTAAGGTGACTGCCGGTGACAAACCGGAGGAAGGTGGGGATGACGTCAAATCATCATGCCCCTTATGACCTGGGCTACACACGTGCTACAATGGATGGTACAAAGGGTTGCGAAGCCGCGAGGTGAAGCCAATCCCATAAAGCCATTCTCAGTTCGGATTGTAGGCTGCAACTCGCCTGCATGAAGCTGGAATTGCTAGTAATCGCGGATCAGCATGCCGCGGTGAATACGTTCCCGGGCCTTGTACACACCGCCCGTCACACCACGAGAGTTTGTAACACCCGAAGTCGGTGAGGTAACCTTTTGGAGCCAGCCGCCGAAGGTGGGACAGATGATTGGGGTGAAGTCGTAACAAGGTAGCCGTATCGGAAGGTGCGGCTGGATCACCTCCTTTCTAGGGAGTTTTACTTCTAGTCGATCACACAGTTTATCTGATGTGAATACGCTTTGGCTTTTGTTCGGTTTTGAATGAACTTATTCATTCAAACGAAGACCGACTTTCTGTCGGCATGGTTCTTTGAAAACTAAATCGTGCAATGCAAAACACACACAACGCAATCATCGTTAGATGAAAGCGAGTCTATATACACCATACTTGATGAATGACATCTTACGATGTTCTGAAATCAACTTGGTTAAGTTATGAAGGGCGCACGGTGAATGCCTTGGCACTAGGAGCCGAAGAAGGACGCGACGAACGGCGAAACGCCTCGGGGAGCTGTAAGTGAGCTTTGATCCGAGGATATCCGAATGGGGGAACCCACCATTTTTAATCGAATGGTACCCGTATCTGAATACATAGGATACGAGGAGGCAGACCCGGGGAACTGAAACATCTAAGTACCCGGAGGAAGAGAAAGAAAAATCGATTTCCTGAGTAGCGGCGAGCGAAACGGAAACAGCCCAAACCTGAAGGCTTGCCTTCAGGGGTTGTAGGACATTCCATTGGAGTTACAAAGAAACGGAGTAGGTGAAGCATCTGGAAAGATGCGTCAAAGAGGGTAACAACCCCGTAGCCGAAACTTCGTTTCCTCCGGAGTGTATCCTGAGTACGGCGGGACACGTGAAACCCCGTCGGAATCCGGGAGGACCATCTCCCAAGGCTAAATACTCCCTAGTGACCGATAGTGAACCAGTACCGTGAGGGAAAGGTGAAAAGCACCCCGGAAGGGGAGTGAAAGAGATCCTGAAACCGTGTGCCTACAACTAGTCAGAGCCCATTAACGGGTGATGGCGTGCCTTTTGTAGAATGAACCGGCGAGTTACGATGTCGTGCAAGGTTAAGCTGATGAGGCGGAGCCGTAGCGAAAGCGAGTCTGAATAGGGCGAATTGAGTACGCCGTCGTAGACCCGAAACCGAGTGATCTACCCATGTCCAGGGTGAAGTTCAGGTAACACTGAATGGAGGCCCGAACCCACGCATGTTGAAAAATGCGGGGATGAGGTGTGGGTAGGGGTGAAATGCCAATCGAACTCGGAAATAGCTGGTTCTCCCCGAAATAGCTTTAGGGCTAGCCTCGAGGGAAGAGTCTTGGAGGTAGAGCACTGATTGGACGAGGGGTCCCCACAGGATTACCGAATTCAGTCAAACTCCGAATGCCAAGTACTTATCCTCGGGAGTCAGACTGCGAGTGCTAAGATCCGTAGTCAAGAGGGAAACAGCCCAGACCATCAGCTAAGGTCCCAAAGTATACGTTAAGTGGCAAAGGATGTGGAGTTGCCCAGACAACCAGGATGTTGGCTTAGAAGCAGCCACCATTTAAAGAGTGCGTAATAGCTCACTGGTCGAGTGACTCTGCGCCGAAAATGTAACGGGGCTAAACGTATCACCGAAGCTATGGATGAACACCTTAGGTGTTCGTGGTAGGGGAGCGTTCCAAGGACAGCGAAGCTAGATCGTGAGGACTAGTGGAGTGCTTGGAAGTGAGAATGCCGGTATGAGTAGCGAAAAGAGGGGTGAGAATCCCCTCCGTCGAAAGCCCAAGGTTTCCTGAGGAAGGCTCGTCCGCTCAGGGTCAGTCGGGACCTAAGCCGAGGCTGAAAAGCGTAGGCGATGGACAACAGGTTGATATTCCTGTACCACCTCTCCACCGTTTGAGTAATGGGGGGACGCAGAAAGGTAGGGTGAGCGCGCTGATGGATATGCGCGTCTAAGCTGTTAGGCTGGAAAGTAGGCAAATCCGCTTTCCGTTCGGCTGAGCAGTGATAGCGAGGGAAATTTAGTACCGAAGTCCCTGATCCTCCGCTGCCTAGAAAAGCCTCTAGCGAGGTGGAAGGTGCCCGTACCGCAAACCGACACAGGTAGGCGAGAAGAGAATTCTAAGACGCGCGGGAGAACTCTCGTTAAGGAACTCGGCAAAATGACCCCGTAACTTCGGGAGAAGGGGTGCTCTATTAGGGTGCAAGCCCGAGAGAGCCGCAGTGAAAAGATCCAAGCGACTGTTTAGCAAAAACACAGGTCTCTGCGAAGCCGCAAGGCGAAGTATAGGGGCTGACACCTGCCCGGTGCTGGAAGGTTAAGAGGAGGGGTTATCCTTTTAGGAGAAGCTCTGAATTGAAGCCCCAGTAAACGGCGGCCGTAACTATAACGGTCCTAAGGTAGCGAAATTCCTTGTCGGGTAAGTTCCGACCCGCACGAATGGTGTAACGATTTGGATACTGTCTCAACGAGAGACCCGGTGAAATTATAGTACCTGTGAAGATGCAGGTTACCCGCGACAGGACGGAAAGACCCCATGGAGCTTTACTGTAGCCTGATAGTGGATGTTGGTATCGTTTGTACAGGATAGGTAGGAGCCTTTGAAACCGGAGCGCCAGCTTCGGTGGAGGCATTGGTGGGATACTACCCTGACGGTGCTGACATTCTAACCTCGACCCGTGATCCGGGTCAGGGACATTGTCAGGTGGGCAGTTTGACTGGGGCGGTCGCCTCCTAAACAGTAACGGAGGCGCCCAAAGGTTCCCTCAGAATGGTTGGAAATCATTCGAAGAGTGCAAAGGCATAAGGGAGCTTGACTGCGAGACCTACAAGTCGAGCAGGGACGAAAGTCGGGCTTAGTGATCCGGCGGTGCCGAATGGAAGGGCCGTCGCTCAACGGATAAAAGCTACCCTGGGGATAACAGGCTTATCTCCCCCAAGAGTCCATATCGACGGGGAGGTTTGGCACCTCGATGTCGGCTCGTCGCATCCTGGGGCTGAAGTAGGTCCCAAGGGTTGGGCTGTTCGCCCATTAAAGCGGCACGCGAGCTGGGTTCAGAACGTCGTGAGACAGTTCGGTCCCTATCCGTCGCGGGCGCAGGAAATTTGAGAGGAGCTGTCCTTAGTACGAGAGGACCGGGATGGACACACCGCTGGTGTACCAGTTGTTCCGCCAGGAGCATCGCTGGGTAGCTACGTGTGGACGGGATAAGTGCTGAAAGCATCTAAGCATGAAGCCCCCCTCAAGATGAGATTTCCCATAGCGTAAGCTAGTAAGACCCCTTAGAGATGATGAGGTTGATAGGTCTGGAGTGGAAGTGTGGCGACACATGGAGCGGACAGATACTAATCGGTCGAGGACTTATCCAATTTGGTGTATGACTGTGTGAGCACGATTTAGTTTTGAAGGAATCATTTTCTTTCAATGAGTCCGGTGGCAATAGCGAAGAGGTCACACCCGTTCCCATGCCGAACACGGCCGTTAAGCTCTTCTGCGTCAATGGTAGTTGGGGGCTTCCCCCTGCGAGAGTAGAACGTTGCCGGGCTTATATATTATTCCACAGTAGCTCAGTGGTAGAGCAATCGGCTGTTAACCGATCGGTCGTAGGTTCGAGTCCTACCTGTGGAGCCATTATTCTGGAGAGCTGTCCGAGTTTGGCCGAAGGAGCACGATTGGAAATCGTGTAGGCGGTGTAGAACCGTCTCGAGGGTTCGAATCCCTCGCTCTCCGCCAGCTAATCTCTTACTTATATAAATGGCCCGTTGGTCAAGCGGTTAAGACACCGCCCTTTCACGGCGGTATCACGGGTTCGAGTCCCGTACGGGTCACCATTACTTCATACATATTTATTACCCAGGAGGATTAGCTCAGCTGGGAGAGCATCTGCCTTACAAGCAGAGGGTCGGCGGTTCGAGCCCGTCATCCTCCACCATTTAAGAAATTTGATAACGTCGCGGGATGGAGCAGTCTGGTAGCTCGTCGGGCTCATAACCCGAAGGTCGGAGGTTCAAATCCTCCTCCCGCAATTACCATTGGTCTGGTAGTTCAGTTGGTTAGAATGCCTGCCTGTCACGCAGGAGGTCGCGGGTTCGAGTCCCGTCCAGACCGCCATTATATTTTTAAAGCAATATGGCTCAGTAGCTCAGTTGGTAGAGCAACGGACTGAAAATCCGTGTGTCGGCAGTTCGATTCTGTCCTGAGCCACCATTTGCCGGCCTAGCTCAATTGGTAGAGCAACTGACTTGTAATCAGTAGGTTGGGGGTTCAAGTCCTCTGGCCGGCACCACTTATTCTTTGAAAAGTGGCTGTTGACTAACAGATTGGAATTGTGTATCATTGTTATTGCTTTGGAGGGGTAGCGAAGTGGCTAAACGCGGCGGACTGTAAATCCGCTCCCTACGGGTTCGGCAGTTCGAATCTGCCCCCCTCCACCATTTAGGGGCATAGTTTAAAGGTAGAACAGAGGTCTCCAAAACCTCCGGTGTGGGTTCAATTCCTACTGCCCCTGCCAATTTAAAACCTAAACGATTTGCAAAATATGGCGGTTGTGGCGAAGTGGTTAACGCACCGGATTGTGATTCCGGCATTCGTGGGTTCAATTCCCATCAGCCGCCCTTTTTGGGCTATAGCCAAGCGGTAAGGCAACGGATTTTGATTCCGTCATTCCCTGGTTCGATCCCAGGTAGCCCAGCCATTATTTGCGGAAGTAGTTCAGTGGTAGAACACCACCTTGCCAAGGTGGGGGTCGCGAGTTCGAATCTCGTCTTCCGCTTTTCTACGGCGGTATAGCCAAGTGGTAAGGCACGGGTCTGCAAAACCCTTATCCCCGGTTCAAATCCGGGTACCGCCTTTTTTTTGTTTTTATCTGCCTGCCGGGGTGGTGGAATTGGCAGACACACAGGACTTAAAATCCTGCGGTAAGTGATTACCGTGCCGGTTCAAGTCCGGCCCTCGGCATCAACTTCATTTAAACAGTCTCATGCGCCCGTAGCTCAATTGGATAGAGTACTTGACTACGAATCAAGAGGTTAGAGGTTCGAGTCCTCTCGGGCGTGCCATTTGCCGGTGTGGCGGAATTGGCAGACGCGCACGACTCAAAATCGTGTTCCTTCTGGAGTGCCGGTTCGACCCCGGCCACCGGTATACGGATTCCATATGTTTTACATGAAAGACCTAAGAGATCAGTTTCGACTGAATTCTTAGGTCTTTTTTTTTGATGTTTCTTATTAGATATAAAGATTATATGATTGCTACATTTTATATGATTTTTGCAAATCGACATTGCAATAGAGTTTAGAAAGACGATAAACTAAAGTTATTAATTGGAAATGATAAATAATTTTTTCTAGAGAGGAGTATTAGATGAAACTAAGGGATCGATATGCAACGTGTAACAGGGTGTGATTTTAAAACTGCAATCTTTACTAATTTAACTCAAGATCATCTTGATTATCATGGTACATTTGAACAATACAGATGGACAAAGTCTTTGCTTTTTTCAGGACTAGGCTACAGGTCTCAAAAAAAGAAATATGCAATTTTAAATGCAGATGACCCAAATTTCGAATATTTTTATAAAAGCACTCCAGTTGAAGTCGTTACTTATGGTCTTACAAGCATTTCTGATGTGTTTGCAAAAAACATCAAGATGTCATCGAAAGGAATTCATTTTTTACTAAGTACATTTAAGGGAGATATAGAAATTGATTTAAAGCTAGTAGGGAAGTTCAATGTTTATAATGCCTTAGCAAGTATTACTGCGGCTTTAGTGGAAGGCATAACATTAGAACAAATTAAAAGTAGTCTTCTTAAATTAGAGGGTGTTAAAGGTAGGATGGAAATAGTAGATGAGGACCAAGAGTTTTTGGTTTTAGTTGATTATGCTCATACACCTGATGCTTTGGAGAGTGTACTAAAAACAACTAAAGACTTTGCAGAAGGAAAAATCATAACTGTTTTTGGTTGTGGGGGTGATCGTGATAGAGAGCAGGAAAAGGGCATGAGACGTACCAAATTTTTAAAGATGAAACCATTCACTTTGACGACAAGGAAGTGGCACAAGCAGCAATTTCATATTACAACTAGAATGAAAATACAAACTTCATAGTGTTAGAGTTTGGAGGATCTTAATGAGCCTATGGGTATGGATCTCTATATTTATTACTTTAGCAAGGGGTGTTGTTATAGGTGTTACAAGCACGAATAAACCGAAATGATTAAAATACAATTGTATTTTGCGCTAGAACTGAGAGGATACGTCTATGAACCAAGAAGAACTACTTAATAAGATCAAACGACTATCTATATGGAAACAAGGTAACGTTAGAGCCCCTCATAAGCCGCTCCTAATCCTATATGCGTTAGGGCAGCTACAGTCTCAGGAAACTGAGATGCTCCCTTATAGCCAAGTGAAACCGGATCTAACGAATCTTTTAAGGGAGTTTGGTCCCCAACGTAAGTCATATCATCCAGAACAACCTTTTGTTCGACTTGCAAATGATGGGATCTGGGATATAAATCTTCCTTTTGAAAAGAATCAATTTACAAGTGGTTTATTACTTAAGCATGATGTTAAAGGTGGATTTAAAAAAGAAATTATCAATCTTTTTAATTCAAATCAGTATTTAATACAGCAAGTGTCTGATTTTATATTGCATGAACATTTTGCAGAATCTCTACATGAAGATATTCTACAAGCTGTGGGTTTAACATCAGTCTATGTGAAACGAAAACAAAGAGATCCGAGGTTCAGAGAAAAAATCTTACAGGCCTACGAGTATAGCTGTGCGATATGCGGCTTTAATATACGTCATGGGCATCGATTGGTTGGAGTAGAAGCAGCTCATATTAAGTGGCATCAAGCTGGGGGACCCGATGTTGAGGAAAACGGACTAGCACTCTGCACAATGCACCATAAGCTTTTTGATCAAGGCGTATTCACTTTCTCAGATGAAAAAGAAATTCTTGTCTCGAAGTTAGCTCATGGTACTCATGGGTTCGAGGATTGGCTCATGCGATATCATGGTAAGAAAGTAAAATCACCTATCGATCCACGTTATAAGCCAAATGAATTCTATCTGAACTGGCACGTAAAAGAAGTGTTTAAAGGTCCAGCGAGGTATATCGTTACGCACTGATTTTCATTACACACTTTCACACATTCTATCGACGCAAACTGACAGAAACCTGCTAATGACCTAGATATAATGAGTGTTTAAAGTCCCTTTTTTGACTACATAGTTTTAAAGATTGGAAAAGGTGTGATGTGGAATGTATGATAGATCAACGCGTGAAATAGGTGTAAAGTCCTCTGGTAAGAAGAATATTTATAAAAAATCTCTTGCTATTGATCTAATCAAATGTGGGCATGACTTTTTACATACGATGAGGAATAAGCACAATCAACGCTATCAAATTTACGTATTCACGGAGACACCTGAACTGATTCAAGACATGCAACGTCTAACGAAAAGAGAGGATTCTTAAATGAAGAAAGTACTTACGATCTGTGGTATTACGGTCGGTTCTTTAGCTCTGACTGCGGCATTGGTTTTTGGATTACTTGAATTTGCAAATAAACCCGTTAATACGAAGACTGCTGAGGCAGAGGAAGTTGGCCAGGTTGAATCTGAAGAGGTTGATGATATTGATATCCCGGAAGTGATCTTAAAAGAAACAGCGAATGAAGACCTGGAAGAGTTATTCCCGGATTCTATGACTGAGTCCAACATGCAAACGACGATTCATCACATGGCGCATGGACTCGTTTACGCAGAACAAAAGTGGGGCAAAATCGAAATTACAGAGGATCGGTTAGAGCGACTGCTACAGGTTGCCAGTCAACAAGAGAGCTCATACAAGGAAGGTTCCTTATATGTCTCGATTCTTACGTACTGGAACGACGGTGATTTCTCAAACGCAGTAGCAGATCATAACTCCATATGGAAGCTGCAAAATGGAACAATCGGAAAGGCAACACGTTTATTAACGGCTGACGAAATAAATGAGTACAATGAAAAGCATTTTGAATAATGAAACGGAAGAGCTCACTTCATTAAGTGGCTCTTCTTTTTTAGTTAACGTTGTTCATTAAGTTAAAGGTTTAATAATACGGTCACAATACTGGTTGCCGCTGCAGCAACGGCAATGATAAAGGGGGCGGGGATTTCGATCATTGTTTCTTTTTTACGATTTGAACTACCATCCTCCTTTTTAATGTAAAACTTCATAAGAGTTCCTCCCTTCTTATGAAATACCTGCGTAGTTGTAGCTTTTCCAAAAGTGGGGTTGTCCTATGACGGAAAAGTAAAAATATTTATTTTCCCAACATAGATAACATCTCTTCCTTTTTCGTTATAATAAAAGGAGGAGATGTTAGGAAAGTGCGGTGACTTATGGAATCAAAAAAACCCTTAATTGTCTTTATCCATGGAGCTGGGGTAGGGGGTTGGATGTGGGAGAAGCAGGTGGAGTACTTCAAGGAGTCTTTTGACTGTTTTGTGCCTACCTATGCGTTTTCAAAACATCAGCTAGTGAATGAGTGGGCGGATCAATTTCTCGATGAATTACAGGAGCGTGTGCACCAAGATCAACGATTAATTCTTGTTGGGTTCTCGATGGGGGCACAAATTGCGCTTGAGATGTGTGCTCGTAAGCCAGAATGGTTTAACCTTGTCATGTTTAATAGTGGATATATGGAACCGAGACCTTTTCTTAGAAAAATGGTTGTACCGCTTATGCCATTATTTAATATCCTCCCTAAAAGTAGAGCGTTCTCGCAAAAGCAGGCGAAAGAGTTATATATTCCTGATGAACACTTTGAAGCGTATGTTGCCGGGGCTAAAAACGTAACAAATGCTGAGCTACAACTGATTATGAATGAAAATCTAAGCTATGATCTTCCGGGTGGATTAGATCGGTATAAGGGGAAATTCTTGATTACGATAGGAGAGAAGGAGAAGAAGCTTCTCGCAAGCTCTGTTCAAAAACTTCAGCACACAATATCTCAGTCTGAGCTTATGACAATTCCTAAAATCAGACACGGTTTTCCACTAGCAGAGCCAGATGCATTTAATACCCTTCTTGAGAAATGGATCCATAAATAAAAGCCAGCACATTTCACTCGTGTGCTGGCTTTTTGTTTTATTGCTTAATCTTTTTCCACACATCCCAGTTTCCTGAGTTATTGTGCGGACTTTGGTTCTGAGTCCACCATTTGGCTTCATACAGCTTTCCTTTATGTGTTACGCGGTCACCTTCTGTGTACACGGCTTCAGCATTCCACTCTTGCGGGCCTTCTGGCTCTGAATCGTTAATCTTCTTCCAAACATCCCACTGACCAGAGTGATCAACTGGATTTTGTCCTTGCGTCCACCATTTCGCTTCATACACTTGGCCATCTACAATCACTTGATCGCCAGTGTCGTAAATTGTTTTCGCATTCCATTCCTGTGGACCTTCTGGAATCTCGTAGCAGTCCACTACCTTCTGCCATACTTCCCAGTTTCCTGAGTTGTCTGCAGGGTTCTGGTTTTGAGTCCACCATTGTGCCACGTAGAAATCACCATTATGTTCTACTTTATCACCAGCTACATACGTTTTCGCTGCATCCCAAGCTGCGAACTCACACGCTGGAGCTTCAGGCTCTTCAGGAACCTCAGGCTCTTCTGGTACTTCCGGTTCTTCAGGAATTTCAGGTTCTGCCTCTTCTTCAAATGTAAATGTTGTTGGAGCTCTCATTCCTGGTGTTGCAAAGTATGCTTCTAGTGAACCTGTTACTGTAATGAGCTTTCCAAGGTTCTCTGGATGTGAAGGTAGATTTAATCCGTTTCGGACAGCCGTTCCATTCACAAGCTGTACAGGAAGCATTTTCGTACGATCTGTTTCGTCAGGTGAATCAGCTAATAGAAGGTTTGAAGGTGCGTGTGTACCTTCTCCAATAACAGGAGTAGAGTTCACAATTGATCCAACAATATAGCCTTTTACTTTTGCTGTTCCACTATTGTTTGCAATGGCTTGTGCCACGGTGCGTAATCCTGAAGGATCATCCTCGGAACCTTCGCCATCAATCGTTACACGACTGCCTTCTTCGTGGTTAATTGGTGCTTCTTGCGCTGCTACATAATCTACTACAGATGTCCATACAGGACCTAAATCCGATTCAATCGTTTCTGAATTCAGATTATAGAATGCAGCACCATGCATGTAATCGTTATAAGCTACTGTATAGGTAGCATTTACATCAAATGCATCGCCATTTTCAAGGGTAATCTCAACGTCTGTGATCGCTCCACTCTCATTGGTGATTAAGTTATAAGCGAGTCCAGAGACCTGAACATCTACACCACGACGGTATTTTGCTTGCTCTAAGATAACATCCTTAATTTTAGAACCAGTTGCTTCAACGGATACAATTACGTTACCAAATCCATCTAGGGATTCGATTTGTTGGTCAGTAATCGGACCTGGCTGAATTTCACCAGTAACAGACGAACCATTAAGTAGACCAATGTCTGTGCCTGCTTTTTCGCGAATAGAGTCAGTGTATAGATTTCCTAATCCTACGTCACTTCTATTTTTATTCGCAGAGTAGAGTCCAGTTTCCGTTGATCCAATGATCTCACCTGGTACAGGTGCAGTAGGGTCTACGGAAATCTTAATGCGACCTTCTCTAGAATAATCAAGCGTCTTTCCTTCTGCAGTAAGTTTGTAAGCAAAGTTTTTCATTGCTTCTGTCATTAGTCCAACTGTTTCAGAAAGAACAGTTCCTTCAAAGTTATATCCAGAACCACCCGTACCGATGTAATCGGCAACGGCTACTTTATACGTATCATCAAGGTTAAGTGGTTGATTATCTTTCGTAAGGGTAACATCTGCAAAGCTGCCTGTTGGACCAGTTAGAATGTTGTATTCTAAACCTGATACTTGCAGGTCAATGGCATTGCGGTTGTCTCGTGAATAAGAGAAATCAAGAACATTCTTAATCGCATGACCAGTCATTTCAATAACCATGATCTCATTTGCAAAAGGTTCAATTTGATAAATATCACCTAGTGTTACGTCACCAGCCTCAATACTTGCACGGATTCCACCGTTATTTGTAAAGGCAAAATCACTATCGGCCATATCACGCATGGCATCTGTCCAGAAGTTACCTAGTGGAGCATCTCCATTCGCTCGACCATCACGTGTTAGACCATTATTAGACGTACCAACTACTTCTCCAAGTAAGTCTTCCATCTCTGCATTATATCCATCAATGACAGCTTGTACTTCCGCGTCAATAGCTGCTAATGAGGAGACTGAGATAAGGCCACCTGTTGTATTTACAACGGAATCTGTTGCCTCGTCGTACGTTAATGTTACTTTACCGATATTGTTCAGGTTAGAGCCTGTTTGAACGATCGGTGTGCCATTCACAACATTTGGAGCATTTAATGAAGTATGTGAATGCCCTCCAACGATTAAATCGAAGTAATCGACTTGCTCGGCAAGACGTTTGTCATTGTCAAAGCCAATGTGAGTCATTGCAATGATAACATCCGCTTGCTCTTCAAGCTCATCTTGATAGCTTTTAGCGACCTCAGCATAGTTTCCATCAAACGACATTCCAACCGTGTTTGCTGGAGCAGTCGCAGGTGGTGCTTGTGTAACTGTAAAGACAGCCACAGAAAGTCCATCAACATCAAAAATTTCGTATGGTTTTGTTTGTTCAACCCCCGTATCACCAACATCAAGGTTAGCTGCTAACCAAGGGAACTCGGAAATTTCCATATTTTCAATTAATGCTTCTTGTCCAAAATCAAATTCGTGGTTTCCAATGGCTAGAGCGTCAACTCCGGCTAGATTAAATACTTCATAAATTGGTTTTCCTAGGTTCAAGTCAACAACAGGATTTCCACTAACGGCATCCCCGGCATCTAAAAATAGCAGATGATCAGATGCTGCACGTTGCTCCTTCACATAGGCTGAAACCTTTGCATATTCATCAAACGTTGCATGAATATCGTTGGTATGTAGAATGGTTAAATCAATTTCTTCGTTTGCCTGCGCTTGATTCAAAAAAGAAAAAAGAAGAAACAACACAGCAACTAGTGAAAAGACTCTTGGAACTCGCCAAGAAAATGCGCTATCCATAAACTACCTCCATTGGGTTTTATTATAGTAGACAAGTAGAAATTCTAATTGTCTCTCGTTTTATGGTATCAAAATTTGAAGTGATATCTACTAAAATTCTATAAAAATTATGTAAAGATTTCTGACTGGCTATATAAGCTTTGTTTTATCAATTAGTTTCTTTTTGATACCATGTTACATAAAGGTGCGTACTTTAAATGTTCGCCGAAGTATAGCAAACTAGCAGATATTATTGCTAGAAAGGAATGTGGAGGATGAAAACAGAAATAGGACTACTGATTTTGCGAGTGGTAGTAGGTATTACATTTTTAATTCATGGATTGGATAAGTTTAATGGTGGCATAGATGGAACAGTTGCTATGTTTGAAGGTATGGGATTTCCAGGATTCTTAGCGTACCTTGTAACATTTGCTGAAATTCTCGGAGGGCTTGCGTTAATCGTTGGTCTACTTACGCGTATTGTTAGCATCGTCTTTGCAGCTATTATGGTGACTGCCATTTTTCAAGTGAAAGCGGATGGAGGATTTTTAGGAGGATTTGAATTAGATCTTGTTTTACTTGCATGTTCAATTCTTCTCGCTTTATCAAGCAGCCGACTAGTTGCGTTAAACAGAGTATTACCAGGAGCACTAAAAAATATGTAATGAAGCTAAGACCAGTGGCTAATGCTGCTGGTTTTCTTTTTAATCCGAACTATTACACAATTTGGACAAATGAGCGATTTACCCCTATACTTGATAGATACATAATGTTAGAAACAATTAATCAATTGGAGTGAAGAACGTGACAGATTTAGCTTATCCTTACGCATCAAAACGAAATGTTGTATACGGAAAAAAAGAAATGGTAGCAACATCTCAGCCTTTAGCGGCTCAAGCAGGCCTAGATATCATTAAAGCAGGAGGAAATGCAATTGATGCAGCGATTGCGACTGCTGCATGTTTAACAGTGGTAGAGCCAACGTCAAATGGAATTGGCTCCGATGCGTTTGCACTTGTTTGGACAGACGGGAAGCTTCACGGGCTAAATGCCAGTGGACAAGCACCGATGGGGTTAACACCAGAGGCGGTGAAGGAAGCGGGTTATACGGAAGAGCTTCCAACCTACGGAGTATTACCTGTAACTGTTCCTGGAACGCCACGTGGCTGGGCAGAGCTTTCGAAGAAATTCGGTAAGCTATCTCTCAAAGAAGTGCTAAAGCCTGCGATTGATTACGCGGAAAATGGCTATCCTGTTTCACCAACACTTGCTAAGTATTGGGAAAAGGCGGCGAAAAGCTTCCGCACGAAACTAACAGGTGATGAATTTAAGCATTGGTTTGAAACCTTTACACCAGAAGGCCGCGCGCCTCGAGAAGGAGAGATTTGGAAGTCTCCAGGTCATGCCGAAACACTTCGTCAAATTGCGGAAACAGATGCGGAGTCGTTTTACACTGGGGAGATTGCCGATAAGATTGATGCGTTTTTCGCTAAGCATAACGGACACTTAACAAAAGAGGATCTCAAAGCCTACCAGCCGGAATGGGTTGAGCCGATCAAGTCAGAGTATAGAGGCTATGATGTGTGGGAGATTCCACCTAATGGGCAAGGTCTGATTGCGCTAGAAGCTCTCAACATTTTAAAAGGGTTTGATTTTGCAGTAAAAGACTCGGTCGATACGTATCATAAGCAAATTGAAGCAATGAAGCTTGCTTTTGTTGATGGAATGGCCTTTATTACTGATTCAAGAGAGATGAAGGTGTCGAAGGAAGAGCTTTTATCTGATGAATATGCGGCACAGAGAAGAGCGTTAATTGGTGAGGAAGCAATCATGCCTGAGCCAGGAACACCGCCTTCTGGAGGAACGGTTTATCTAGCTGCAGCTGATGGAGATGGCAATATGGTTTCATTTATCCAAAGTAACTATATGGGCTTTGGATCAGGGATTGTCATTCCTGGAACAGGAATTGCTATGCAAAATAGAGGACATAACTTCTCACTAGATGAGAAGCATCATAATTACTTAAAGCCAGGTCGGAGAACGTATCATACGATTATTCCTGGATTTTTAACGAAGGGCGATGAAGCGGTTGGTCCATTTGGTGTAATGGGTGGTTTCATGCAGCCTCAAGGACATGTTCAGGTCGTGATGAACACCATTGATTTTGGACTAAATCCTCAAGCGGCACTCGATGCTCCAAGATGGCTTTGGACGAAGGAGAAAACAGTACAAGTGGAGGCAAGCTTCCCTATTGAGATGACTAGAGCGCTTGCTGCCAAAGGACACCAAGTCGAGATTGCCATTGACGAAGGTGGCTTCGGACGTGGTCAAATCATCTGGCGTGACCCAGAAACGGGTGTGTTATCGGGAGGAACCGAGCATCGATCGGATGGAGAAGTTGCAGCCTGGTAAAGAATTAGAGTTTAAGACCCCTTACGTGGCGATTTAGCCTCATAAGGGGTTTTGTTTTATTTAACGATGTTTTAGGTTCCTCGTGAATGGTAATAGAAGACTAGTCAAACAAAAGGAGACCTGAATATGTCTATTCACGCACTATTTTTAAATTGCTCTTTAAAGAAGAGTAGCGAGGACGAGTCAAATACCGAAGCCCTAATCAAAGAAGTAACAAGTCGTCTTGAGGATAAGGACGTTTCAACTGAGGTGGTTCGTATAGCGGATTATCAGGTGGGCTATGGAATCGTTGATGATGCTGGAGATGGCGATCAGTGGCCAACGATTATTGAAAAAATTAAAGCTGCTGACATTCTAGTCATCGGGACACCGCTTTGGCTTGGGGAGAAATCGAGCATGGCAACAAAAGTCATGGAACGCCTATACGGAAGCACAGGTATTACAAATGAAAAAGGGCAACCCTTTTTATATAACAAGGTGGGAGGTGTCGTTGTGACTGGGAATGAAGATGGCGCCAAAAACGCCATTTCATCCATTGTCTTTGGTCTATCCCACATTGGTTTAACGATTCCACCGGCCACAGCCGCATACTGGCTAGGCGAAGCTGGTCCGGGTCCATCATTTATTGAAGCAGAAGGACACAAGCATGAATTCACGATGAATCAAGTTCAAACGATGGTGCACCACCTACACTATTTTGCAAGTCTGCACCAGCAGCATGAAATTCCAGTGCAAGAATAAAATGAAATGGCGAACGCTACCTGTTTGAAGGAGCGTTCGCCATTTTTTATTATAGTCCAAAAACAATTGGCATCCAGAAGTAAACGGCAAGTGTAATGACAATAATTGAAAAGAGATTCAGCCATACACCCGCTTTTGCCATGTCTGCTACATCTAATACACCTGCACTAAATACGGCTGTATTAGGTGGTGTCGCAACAGGCAACATATAACATGAGCCTGCAGAGAGCGCAGCTGCAGCCATCAACAGAAGTGGGTCCATGCCAACAGCGATTCCTAGTCCAACACAGAGTGGAAGGACAAGGTTAGCAACGGCCGTATTCGATAGAATTTCAGTAATAGATAGAACGATAACAACTAGAAGCAAGATAATAATGAATGGAGTAAAGGCCTCTAACAATTGTAACGTCTCACCAATCCAGTCATTTAAACCAGATGCTCCAAAGCTTGAGGCGAGGGCTAGGCCTCCACCAAACAAAATTAAGACGTTCCAAGGTAATTCTTTCAGATCACGCCATTCTAAGATTCGTTCTCCCTTTTTACTACTAGGAATAAAGAAGAGTGATACGGCTCCGAAAACAGAGATAGCCCCATCGTGCATATTTGCTGCAATATTTTCAGGGAACACGAGTGACTTAAAGACCCAGAGGAAGACAGTAATTCCGAATATAATCGCAACCCAAATCTCATCACGAGACATCTTCCCTAACTTTTTCTTATCTTCCTTGATGAAATTAATCGTTTGATCCTGATTTTCTGTCTCTACTTTAAATTTCATTTTTGTTAGATAGAAATATAGAAAAACTAGAATAAGAAGAGCTACAGGACCTGCAAATAATAGCCATTCGTAAAAGGCAACCGTTCGATCAAGCTGTGTTCTGGCAATTTCGGCAAAAACAGCATTTGGCACAGCAGCGACAAGCGTTGCGAGACCACCGATCGTCGCGGCATAGGCAACGGCTAGAAGGATACTTTTTGAAAAGTGACTTAAGCTTTTTCCCTTCAGGATTTCTTTTTCCTTTACTTCTGAAATTAAAGCAAGGGCCACTGGTAGCATCATTAAAGCGGTTGCAGCATTAGATACAAAGAGCGATAGAAATGCTGTTGATATAATAATTCCGAGTACAATCCGCTGACTTTCTGTTCCGATCATATCAATAATATTAAGTGCAATTCTTCTATGTAGGTTCCATTTCTGTAAGGCTATCGCAATGACAAATCCTCCACCATACATAAAAATAGTTGGACTACTGTATGATGCAGCGATCGTATCAATGTCAGCCGCCCCCACCAGTGGAATAACAACTAATGGAATAAGTGAAGTGACAGCCATGGGGATGGCTTCTGTTACCCAGAAGGTTGCAATTAAGAGGGTGATAGCAAGTACGAATCTTGGTGCATGGTCCAATTGGCTTGAAGGAATTAAAAAATAAGCCAATAAAAAAAGCAACGGACCTAATATAATCCCGACTACAGCTCTCTTAGGATAAGTAGGTTCAACCGTTTGTTCCTCAGTCATACGTTCACACCTTTCAAAGATTAATAGACAATCAAGACAATTTTCCCACACATCATTCATCAAATGCAAATATTGACGAATAATCGCAAACTTTCAAAATTGTTTTGACAGTTTACTTTTCTCGTGCTAAAGTAAATTCAATTCAACATAACATAATGAAATGCTCTTATAACGAGAAGCGGAGGGACTGGCCCGACGAAGCTTCAGCAACCATTCTGAATAGAAAAGGTGCTAAATCCAGCAAGGTGGAAACACTTTGAAAGATAAGGGGAACGTTTATTGAGATATTCAATGCCTCTTTCTTTTACTAGAAGGAGGCATTTTTTATTCCCTTGGAGTGATCTGCTTAGATGGTTTGTGATTAGAGTGTGTTAGGTTGAGAGACAAATAAGAGGAGTGAGCGAAGATGCCAAAGGTTAGAAGTTCAAACATTGGATATCCGAGAATTGGGGAAAAGAGAGAATGGAAAAAAAGTCTCGAAAGCTATTGGGCAAATAATTCTTCCCAAGAAGAACTATTAGCGTCTCTAAAAGACATTCGTCTGACAAATATTCAAAAGCAGAAGGACGCGGGAATTGATTTGGTTCCTGTGGGAGATTTCAGTTTATATGATCACGTTCTTGACACTGCAGTTTCATTTGGCTTGGTACCTGATCGTTTTGAGTATAATGGTGGTAAGGTAGATCTCGACACATACTTTGCAGTAGCTCGTGGAACGGATTCGGCTGTTGCCTCTGAAATGACAAAGTGGTACAACACCAATTATCATTACATCGTTCCCGAGATTACAAAAGCACCGACAACACTTGTACATAACCGCGTTTTAGAACTATATAACGAAGCGAAAGCAGAGCTTGATATTGAAACAAAACCAGTGATCTTAGGTCCTGTTAGCTTCGTAAAACTATCAAAAAATCAAACGGGACTATCTGAAAAAGATTTAATTCGTTCATTTGTTCCTTTGTATGCAGAATTACTGAAAGAATTAGAGGCAAGTCACGTTGCTTGGGTTCAAGTGGATGAGCCTTTCTTAAATGGTCAGGTGACAGAAGCTGACTTAGATCTTTTACAAGAGGTTTACGCTCAGCTTGATGTAGCGGCGCCTAAGGTAAACCTATTGCTGCAAACGTATTTTGAGGCAGTTGACGATTACGAAGCCATCGTTAACCTGCCAGTACAAGGAATTGGTTTAGACTTTGTACATGACGAAGGAAAATCTCTGCAGCAAGTCGCAAAGTACGGCTTACCATCTGGTAAAATTCTAGCTGCTGGTATTATTGATGGACGTAACATCTGGAAGGCGGATCTTAAAGAAGTGAAGCACGTTGTAGATCAGCTAAGTGTATTAGTTGGCGAAGGACAGCTTATTCTTCAGCCTTCATGTAGCTTACTTCATGTACCGGTAACTGTGAAGCTAGAAGAGGAGCTTCCAGAGTTCTTAAAAGCAGGGATTTCCTTTGCGGATGAAAAGCTTGAGGAGCTTGTTGCGCTTGCTGATGTAGCAAATGATGTACGAGATGAAAAGATTCTTGAGGCTAGTTCTGAAGCTGTAAGAACACTAAATGAGTCTTCAAGCCGTAACAATGAAGAAGTGCGCGCATTACTTAAAGAAATAGGGGAATCTGTTCCAACACGTGAAGTTGAAGCAACGGAACGTTTGCGCTTGCAGCAGGAGAAATATCAATTCCCGCTTCTACCAACAACAACGATTGGAAGCTTTCCACAAACAAAAGAAGTGCGTCAAAAGCGCTTGAAGTGGAGAAAAGGAGAGCTGGAATCAGCTGAGTACGAACAGTTCATTCGCGATGAAATTGATAAGTGGATTAAGATTCAAGAGGATATTGATATCGATGTTTTAGTTCATGGTGAATTTGAGCGAACAGATATGGTTGAGTTCTTTGGTGAGAAGCTAGCTGGTTTCCAATTTACGAAATTTGGTTGGGTTCAATCATACGGTTCTCGTTGCGTAAAGCCACCTGTTATTTTCGGGGATGTTGCATTTATTGAACCAATGACTGTTAAGGAAACAGCCTATGCACAAAGACAGACAGACCGTCCTGTTAAAGGAATGCTTACGGGTCCTGTAACCATCTTTAACTGGTCCTTCGCACGTACAGATATTTCTGAAGGTCAGGTTGTCAATCAGATTGCTTTGGCTCTTCGCAAAGAAGTAGAAGAGCTTGAGAAGGAAGGCATTAACTTAATTCAAGTGGATGAGCCAGCGATTCGTGAAGGACTTCCTTTGAAACAGGAGAAAACAGAAGCGTATCTTAAGCAATCAGTAGAGGCGTTTCGTTTGTCTACGATTACGGTTCAACCTGAAACGCAAATTCACACGCATATGTGCTACTCGGATTTCCAAGCTATCATTGAATCCATTGATGCATTGGATGCAGATGTTATCTCAATTGAAACATCAAGAAGTCATGGAGAGCTTATCTCTGCGTTTGAAGACTTTACGTATAATAAAGGAATTGGCCTAGGGGTCTATGATATTCATAGCCCACGTGTTCCGGCTCAGGAAGAAATCGACCGCAACATTAGTCGCGCCCTTTCTGTCCTTGATCCAACATTATTCTGGATTAATCCAGACTGCGGACTCAAAACACGTAAAGAAAAGGAAACAGTTGAAGCACTAAAAGTCATGGTAGCCGCTGCAAAACAAGCACGTAAGCAACTTGTAACATCACCAGAATAAGAAGGTTTTAGAATAGTCTAGGACAAAATGACAAATCAATTAAACAGGCAAATGATTCTTACGATGAATCATTTGCCTGTTTTTGTTATAAAACAAGCGGAAGGAGAACCCGAGACTCCTGTGGATAAGTGCGCGGTGAAGACACTGTAGCGGCGTCTTTTCCGCGTAAGGGGCTGAGGCCGTACCCCATAGCCGTCAAGTTAAGTAAAATCGGTTTAACTATAGACGATTCTTCGTTAGGATGGGGGTTTAACCAGTCCTAGGGAGGGATCGTTTGTGTCTTTAAAAGAGGAGTTCAGTACGTTTGCGAAAACCGTGTTGGACGTTTTATCTGTACCGAACCTTCGCCAATCTGCCCGAGATGTTGGGTTTGTACAGCGTCTAAAGAAATTAAAACCTGAGGATTTCCTAAGTATTTGTTCCTTTCTTCCTCAACCCGTCGGTGCGACAGAGTTAACACAGCTTTGCGGGGCTCTTTCACGTGAATCCAATACCCACCTTTCCAAACAAGCCTTACATCAACGCTTCGATGAAAAAGGAGCGGCTTTTTTGAAGCATGTGTTTTTTCAATTGGCGGCCAAACAAGAGTTGATGGCCATGCCACCTCTTCCTGAGACCCCGTTTTCTCGGATCCGCATCTTAGATGCGACTTCATTTGAACGACCAAAGAAAGATGGTACTTCTTCAGATGGAGCGAAAATTCATTTAGAGTATGAGCTATATGAGGGGAAATTTTTGCATACCTTACTTTCCGGTTCAAGAGAAAGTGACCATCACGCCGCCTATGCATTAGCCGATACGATTCAACCAGGTGATTTGATCATCCGTGATCTCGGCTACTTTTCTGGCGACCATTTGAAACAAATCGATCGTGCAGGCGCTTCTTATATCACGCGGACGCCGGCCAATATGACCTATTGGACTAGAGATGATCAAGGGGAACGAATCCAAATCAAACCAGAAGAAGATGCGAAGCAGCTAGAACCGGGAGCGATCAAAGATTATGGGGTCATCCAATTAGGGGTCAAAGGAAAGAACACCCTTCAAACCCGTGTCATCGTGCAACGATTGACAGAGGATCAACAAAACAAGAGGAAAGCCGGTTTACGAAAAAGAAGACGGAAAGGGGGTCATACCCAATCCGCCGACAAAAAGGATCATACCCAAATCCTTGCCACTAACCTAACACAGGAAGAAATGGATGTGCAAGCATTGTATCCGATGTATTCCTTACGCTGGCAAGTCGAGATTCTTTTCAAAACGTGGAAATCCCTTTTCGCCATTGATCACGTGCGCGCGATGAATCCAGATCGGTTTCTCTGCCACATGTATGGGAAACTTATACACATTCTGCTTTCCTCGATGGTGGCGTTTCAATGCCGGTTCTATCTTCATCAAAAGCACCACCTCGAAGGCAGTGAATACAAGTGTATCCATCATGCCAAAAGGGCTATAGAAGAGTCAAAAGGATACGCTCTCTATCATCGTTCTTCATTAGAAGACGTTCTAGAAAATATCTACGAGAGCATTTACCGACATGGACGAAAAGACCATCGCCACCGCCATCAAAGTCCCTATGACATCTTACAGATCGCCTATGAAACACATGCGCGTGTGGAGTAAAACGGTAGAATCCGGTGCAAAAAAAAATAGAAAAAGAGCCAATCTACCCATACGTACCCTGATGGAAAATACTAGATCCACTACAAGAGAAAGGATGAGCTCTTTCTTTTTCCTTTCTTAACTTGACGGCTATGGGCCGTACCCACGGAAAGCGAGGGATTCTCCTGTAGCGGAGGGATTGCTATCTTCGAGTTTTTAGAAGCGACTCGTCCTTTTTACCGAATTGATCCTATTCTATTTTAAAGTAATGCCCTTACCTCTTACCCGCATACACTTTTAAAAACACAAAAGTGTATGCATGAATACATCTGTTCTCCCTGCCCAAATCGTTACGCGTCACATGCTATCTAGTAGGCTGGATATCTATTATCCTGAAATTGTTCGATTACCATCACCGCTTGTGCAGCATGAGCTGAACCAAGCCGTTAATCAACAAGTGCATCAAATGATCCATGATTCAGGATATAACGATCCTCCACAAGATACGACACTGACAGGAGGATATGAAATCAAAAACAATCAACGCAACATTTTAAGCTTGATGAACCGGTTGTATTATTATAGCGGCGGGGCACATGGTATGACCGTGCAAGAAACGTTAACAATGAATACAACAACAGGACAGATTTATACCCTGAGTGACTTGTTTAAGCCGGGTTCTTCTTATGAGGCGACGTTAAACCGCATCATTGAAGCGCAGATTAAAGCAAGAGATCTTGATCTCCTAAATCCATTTACAGGAGTGACCCCGACTCAAAAGTGGTATCTCGCAGACAAATCACTTGTTCTGTATTTTGACTTATATGAGTTACAGGCCTATGTGTATGGATTCACTTATTTTCCAATATCTATTTATGACTTACAGTCCATCATTCAAGACGATGGACCACTTGGCGAAATGATCTATTAAACTTTGTTTAACTTCTCACTGAAACAGGAATAGTGAGGTAGTGCAGAACAAAGGAGGCAACATCAAATGAACTTTTATATAAACGGTGAATGGATCGGAGAAGAACTTGAAAAGACAGATGTCTATAACCCTGCTACAGGCGAGGTAGTAGATCAGGTGCCAAAGGGCGGAGAGCGTGAAGCAAAGGCAGCCGTTGATGCGGCGCATGGAGCGTTTCCGGAATGGGCTGCCAAAACAGCCTATGAACGAAGTGAGCTTTTAGAAAAATGGCATGCATTAATTGAGGAGCACCAGGATGAGCTTGCTCGTACGATGACTGAGGAGCAAGGAAAACCTTTAAAAGAAGCGACTGGAGAGATTGCGTACTCAAATTCCTTTATTAAATGGTATGCCGAGGAAGGCAAACGCGTATATGGAGAAACGATTCCTGCATCAGCAACAGACAAGCGCTTATTTGTGATCAAGCAGCCAGTTGGAGTGGTCGCAGCAATTACGCCATGGAACTTCCCGGCAGCAATGATCACTCGTAAGTTAGCTCCGGCTCTTGCAGTAGGGTGTACAACAGTCCTAAAGCCATCAAGTCAAACGCCACTTACTGCTTTAAAGCTTGTTGAATTAGCTGAGAAAGCAGGTATTCCTAAGGGTGTCATTAATGTTGTGACAGGTAGCTCCAGTGAAATTTCTGAAGCATGGCAGTCAGATAGCCGCGTTCGCAAGCTAACATTTACCGGTTCCACTGAGATTGGGAAGCAGCTGATGAGCGGTGCATCTGAAACGATGAAGAAGCTGTCACTTGAACTGGGTGGACATGCACCGTTAATCGTGACAAGTGATGCAGACTTGGACCTTGCTGCAGACCAGGCTGTTGCGTCTAAATTTAGAAATGGTGGACAAACATGCGTATGTGCCAATCGAATCTTTGTAGCCGAAGAAATTGAAGAAGCCTTTACGGAGAAATTTGCAGAAGCTGTTTCTAAGCTTGTTGTAGGTGAAGGATTAAACGAAGAGACAGATATCGGTCCTTTAATCGACGAAGACGCGGTCGAGAAGGTAATGGAGCATATTAAAGATGCAACTGAAAAAGGAGCAAAAGTTGTAGTTGGCGGAAATCGCAAAGATGGACAATTCATCGAGCCAACAGTGATTTCTGGTGTAACAGACAATATGGTTTGTATGAAGGAAGAAACGTTTGGACCACTTGCTCCAATTTCTACTTTCAAAACAGAAGAGGAAGCCGTTGAACGTGCCAATGCGACGCCATACGGACTTGCGGCTTACTTGTTTACTCAGAATCTAACACGTGCAATCAAGCTAGCTGAGAAGCTAGACTACGGAATTGTAGGCGTAAATGATGGCGGACCATCCGCAGCTCAAGCCCCATTTGGTGGCTGGAAAGAAAGTGGACTTGGACGCGAAGGCGGCCATCAAGGAATTGAAGAATACCTTGAAACAAAATATGTGTCTGTGAAATTATCGTAAGAAAGTGTGAGCCTGGGACATAATTAAATGTCAATACGAAAATGGCGAATGATTCGTACAATCGAATCATTCGCCATTTGTGATTTTAGTAAGACGAGCGGAGGGATTCTCCTGTAGTGGTTATTGTGCTATGTTCTTTTTTAGCTATCCACATCAATATTATGTCTTTGCCTTATTTTTTATCATAGTTGAAACTTCTTTTTTAAAGCGGTATCGTATACGTATGTAGACACAGGGGGTATGAAGATGACAGACGATCGCGTAACAGAAACAGTTGAGTTAATAAAAGAGCTTGTGCAGATTCCAAGCCCAACAGGGAATACATATGAAGTCATTCAATTTGTAAAATCATATCTAGATGAATTAGGGATTGAAAACAAACTCAATCGTAAGGGTGGACTGTTAGCTACGATTCCTGGAGAGGATACAAGCCAGCATCGAATGCTAACAGCGCATGTTGATACATTAGGGGCAATTGTAAAAGAGATTAAGCCTAGCGGGCGCCTACGCATGGATTTGATCGGTGGCTTTCGCTATAACGCCATTGAAGGGGAATACTGTCAAATTGAGACTTCATCAGGGGCAAAGTTTACTGGAACCATTCTTATGCACCAGACTTCTGTTCACGTGTATAAGGAGGCTGGCACAGCCGAACGTAATCAAAAGAATATGGAAATCCGTTTAGATGAGCGCGTTCACTCTACTGATGATGTTCGGAAACTGGGTATTGAAGTGGGAGACTTTATTTCATTTGATCCTCGAGTTGAGGAAACAGAAAGTGGCTATGTGAAATCAAGACATCTTGATGACAAAGCAAGTGTTGCATTGTTGCTTCAGTTAATGAAACGAGTGAAAGAGGAAGGTCTTACTCTTCCTTACACAACTCATTTCTTAATCTCGAACAATGAGGAGATCGGCTACGGAGGGAATGCGAGCATTTCGCCGGAAACAGTTGAATATCTTGCGGTGGATATGGGAGCAATGGGAGATGGCCAATCAACCGATGAGTACTCTGCTTCGATCTGTGTAAAGGATGCAAGTGGACCGTACCATTACTTGCTTCGTAAGCATCTCGTTAGCTTGGCTGAAACGCACGGAGTTGACTATAAGCTGGACATTTATCCGTACTACGGTTCAGATGCATCAGCGGCTATTCGTTCTGGTCATGATATCGTACATGGACTTGTGGGACCAGGTATTGATTCCTCGCATGCGTATGAGCGTACGCATCGTGATTCCCTAGATCACACAGGTACGTTGCTTTATCATTATGTTCAATCTAAATTAGTGATCTAAAAAAAGCTGACCCGCATAGGTGGGTCAGCTTTTGTATCGTTATTAACGTAGGAATGAACGAAGCATCCAGTTGTGCTTTTCAAGTGATTGGTGAATCGCAAGCAGCATATCAGCTGTTGTTTGGTCACCAAGGTTCTCAGCCGCTTCCATGCCTTCCTTCAGCTCATCAATTAAGATCGTAAAGTCATGGACGATATCCTCTACCATTGATTCTGCAGACAAATTATTTTCAGCTTCCTTCACGGTTGCTGTTTCTAGATGCTCTTTCATTGTTGCAAGTGGTTTACCCTTTAAAGCAAGTAAACGCTCAGCTAATTCATCAATATAGCCAGATGCTTCATTATATAATTCCTCAAATTTTTCATGGAGAGTAAAGAATTGAGGTCCTTTTACATACCAGTGATAGTTGTGAAGTTTGGTGAAAAGAACGCTCCAATTCGATACCTGATTGTTTAGAATGTGTCCGATTTTTTCTTGTGACATGGTTATGGCCTCCTATTATGATTTCTCTATAATATTTTCCCCAAAACCACTTTTTTAAACGTTTTGCTTACCGCTTTGAACAAGAGTCCACTCAGCTTCTCCTCCGTGAACCTGAGTAAACATCTGAGCGGCGCGGCTTAAAAGCTGACCCGCTTCATCCGAGGATAGAGCAGGATTTAAGTAGAAAATTTGGATAGCCTCAGTAGTGGTTGTTTGAACAGAAGAGCGAACAGAATCGACAATGGGACTTCCAAAAGGACCGTGCTGGTCGGCACTAATCAACTTTCCTTCAGCTTGGAACACTCGACCATTTAATCCTTCATAGGTTTCTCCTGCTTTCCCTATACGAAAGCTTATCGGTCCAGACAGCTTAGTCGTATCGTAGATGCCAACTGGAATTTGATATTCTAATGAAAAAAAGTTATTGAGGTCGATGGCGGAATGAGGTGCTTCAAGGAATTCTCCTTTTTTCACACGACGATAAAGAGCTTCATGTGAAGGACGATAACGCGAAGCTGGTATGCCAAATGTTTTAAATATTTCACGCCAAGCAGCAATGCCTTCTATGGTCGTTAGGTCCTTATCTTCTAAAGAAACAGAAAGTACCTCTTGAAAATACCTGATACGACCTTGTATCATTTGAGGGGAAGTACTTATGGCAATTGGTTTGTACGATATGAGTCCAAATGTTAAGGTTGGATAAGTAGTTGTTATAGATGAATCAATTGTAGCTTCTAGCACGGGACAAGCCCTCCTTTAAGGTCAAGCATAGCACGATTATAGGGTAAATATTAACTGAAATGCACTGTGAAAAAAGTGTAGGAAAAGGTGAGCAGGGCATGACGTACGCCCAGTTAAAAGAAGAACTGATCGCATACAGTAAAACAATCGGGATCGATAAAATTGGGTTCGCGTCAGCGGATGCATTTTTAACATTAAAGGATCGACTATTAGTTCAACAGGAGCTTGGGTACCAATCAGGCTTTGAAGAACCAGATATAGAAAAACGAGTGAACCCAAATCTTAGCTTACCCAAGGCACGATCAATTATCTCTATTGCTCTTGCCTACCCCTCGCGTATGAAGGATCCACCAAAAAGTACAAAAGGTGATCGAAGAGGCGTTTTCTGTCGGGCTTCATGGGGTAAAGATTATCACCACATTTTGCGAGATCGCTTAAAGAAGCTAGAGGACTTTTTAAATGAAAAAGTTCCTGAAGCAAAGACACTCTCAATGGTTGATACGGGCGCTCTATCAGACAGGGCTGTTGCCGAAAGAGCCGGCATTGGCTGGAGTGCAAAAAACTGTGCCATTATCACACCAGAATTCGGCAGTTATGTGTACTTGGGCGATTTGCTTACAACGCTGCCTTTTGAACCCGATACACCTATTACAGATCAATGCGGCACATGTAATAAATGCGTGGATGCCTGTCCAACTGGTGCCTTAATTCAAGGTGGTCAGCTTGATTCGAATAAGTGTATTGCTTTTTTGACGCAAACAAAAGGGTTTTTGCCTGAACAATATCGCAAGAAGCTTGGGAACCGTATATATGGCTGTGATACGTGCCAGCAGGTTTGTCCGAAGAATAAAGGGATCGATGTGCACAACCATCCTGAGATGGAGCCGGACCCGGATATTGCTAAACCACAGCTGATTCCTTTGCTAACAATGAGTAATCGTGAATTTAAAGAGCGATTCGGCGACATTTCTGGCTCTTGGCGTGGAAAGAAACCAATCCAACGAAATGCCATCATTGCACTGGCTCATTTTAAAGAAGAAAGTGCATTACCTGTTTTAAAAACACTGCTTACGTCTGATCCTCGTCCAGTCATTAGAGGAACAGCAGCATGGGCGATCGGCAAAATCGGTCGGACGGATGAAGAAGAAGTGACCCTCAAACATGCAGAAATGATCGAAAAAGATGAAGATGTGTTGAACGAGATCAAGAAAGGTCTGGATTTGTTGGAAACAAACGTAACAAGGAACTAGCTTGTCTAGTGAACCTGGGTTAGAATAATAGGGACCTAAGGAAAGTGAGAGGAGGAATCGGAAATGAACCAACGCTCAGCTTGTTTTGTAGATGAAATGACAAGTCCCATTGGCCCATTAACCATTGTTGCATCGGAGCAAGGAGTATGTCATCTCCACTTTGGAACCATTGAAAGTATCCACTCAACACTAAGAGCAAAGCTCTTGAAACTCGGAATGAGCGGAGAATGGCAGCAGTGTTCAGATACACTAGCATCCGCGATTGAACAATTGTCCGAGTATTTTTCCGGTAAACGTCAAACATTCGATCTGCCTCTTGACTTATGTGGCACACAATTCCAAAAGCGTGTGTGGAAAGAATTAAGTGTTATTGAATTTGGTCAAACTAAGTCCTATAAGGAGATTGCTGAAGCCATTGGAGCACCTAAAGCCGTACGGGCAATAGGAGGCGCAAATAACCGCAATCCAGTTCCTATTATTGTACCGTGTCATCGTGTGATCGGTAGTAACGGTTCAATGGTCGGTTATGGTGGAGGACTTGATAAAAAGGAAATGTTATTAATTCATGAAGGCTCAAGAGAAGAAGTTTTAGCTCTTTAAGTAGATTAGACAGCATCACCTCAGACAAAAGAGGCAATGCTCGTCTTTTTTTTGTCTACTTTTACAAGCTTTTTTTCTAGAAGAAAGACTGGCGTGGAATGTTGCTGTTCAGGGACAAACTGTTGATCAATCTGATACCCGTTTTTTTGATAAAAAGAAATGTTTTGATGGAGATTCTTTCTAACCTTACACGTTGTATGCGTGAAGCCTCTCTCAGTTGCGTAAGCTTCAAGCCTCTGAAGGAACACACTGCCAAGACCTGAGCCCTGCCTATCTGATTTCACCGCAAATCGAAAAAAGTATAGGTTGCCTTCACTTTCAATAAAACGGCACATGGCAAGTATCTGGTGATCCTGATCAAACAGCAAAGCCGCTTGTTCCCCTGACTGCAGTGCCTGTATTAAGGTATCTTCTGTTTCAAGCAAAGCGCTTGACGGTGGGTCGGTATAAATAGAGAACGCTTCATGCATGAGCTGGCACATTGCTTCTGTATTCTCGGTGGTTGCTAATTGAAAAGAAAAAGTCATCAAACGCACCTCTTTGTATATTTATAATATTGTATGTATAAATATATAGGATCTCTACTGAATGAGTCAAGCCTTTCTCGAATAGCCTGTATAAGACATAGGAGGAGGGTGCGAATGGACCAATCTATTGTTAACGTCATTCATCAGCTGGCAAAAAATCGAAATCAATCATTTGTTGATCTTGGCCAACACCAGCCCAAAGACCTAATGAGAGGTAAACACGCTCTCAACCGGCGTCAAGTCAACCTAGTTCATTCAAGGGCAGCGGGAGATATTGTAAAGGTACAACAAATAGCTGATTTGACCGTCGTTGATTATGTTGTACAGTACGAATGGTTAATAAAGCAGAAGGATCAGCTCTACGTAGAGGAAAGGCAGGAGCGAAGAAGAACTCAATTACGCGCAAACGACGTGGAATCAGACGAAGAGATGATGCTTGATGAACATGAGCTTGATCCAACAAGTCCACTCCTACCGAACGTCGTAGAGGAGATGGATGAGTCCAGACAAAAGAGTCGATATAACCGCCGCGGAGCCGTTCGTTATGCCGAGCGTTGGTGGAATGATTATAACCCTGAATACAACCGGTTCACAGATAATTGTACAAACTTCATTTCACAGTGCCTTTATGAAGGAGGAGCTCCTATGAACCGAACAGGCCAGAAGAGTAAGGGCTGGTGGACGGACGGGGCGAGCTGGAGTTTAAGCTGGACGGTCGCTCATTCTTTACGTTGGTATTTAAGTGGATCTACAAAAGGTCTAAAAGGGGAAGAGAAGCAGACCGCTTCAGAGCTTGAGCCCGGTGATGTGATTTGTTATGACTTCACGGGAGACGGCAGGTGGCAGCACACAACGATTGTTGTCGCTAAAGACGAAAACAACGAACCGCTGGTAAATGCGCAAACGGTTAATAGTCGGATGCGCTACTGGAGCTATGAGGACTCAACGGCTTGGACACCGGAGATTAAATATAAGTTTTTTAAGATTGTCGTTATTTAGGAAAACCGATGATTCGTGGTATACTACAATCTGAACTTATCAGAACGAGGTGTACCAATTGGGCTTAAATATTGTTTTATATCAACCGGAAATTCCTGCGAATACAGGGAATATTGCTAGAACATGTGCTGGTACGAATACATCCCTGCATTTAATTCGTCCGTTAGGCTTTTCAACCGATGATCGTATGTTAAAACGAGCAGGCTGTGACTACTGGCCAAATGTAAAGATTCATTATTATGACTCATTTCAAGAACTAACTGATCGCTTCCCAGAAGCATCTATGTACTTAATTGAAACAGTTGGCACAAAAAACTATTGCGATTATGACTACTCAAATATGGATGAAGAAATCTTCTTTGTATTTGGACGTGAAACAACAGGATTACCAGATGATATTATTGAAACGTACAAAGATACATGCTTGCGGATTCCGCAAACGGATAAAGTGAGATCATTAAACTTATCAAATACAGCAGCCATTGTTATCTATGAAGCGATTAGACAGCAAGGGTTTAAAGGGATTTAAATGCAGTAAAGTAAAAAGGCAGCGGACTCCTATGAGTCGTCGCTGCCTTTTTACAAATTATTTAGATCATTTAAACCAGGACTATGCTCGTTTGGCATGGTTCGAAGCTCAGGAACAGGGAATCCTTCTGGAGGTGGAGTGATAGATAAATCACCACCATTACGACTAGGTGTTTGACCTTTTACGACTTCAGCTATTTTAGTTGGATCGAGTCTAAAATTGAATTGGGTATTATGATATCCCATGTCCACAAACTTACGGCATTCTGGATATTTGTTGATATCATAATTAGGGACTGGAAACAGTTTGCCCCAATCAACACCTAACGTCTCGAGAGCTTTTGCAAAAACATTTTGGTGGGCATTGTCACGCACGATTAGAAAGGCCAATGTTTCACGGAACGTTGGATTACTACTCATTTCATAAATTCTTGTTTTTTGTAGCACACCTGTTGATTCTAACACTACATTATCTAAAAGATCTGCAACAAGATTGCCATGACTGTAGACCCAAGAACCGTTCCAAGGATTACCCGCAGCATCAACCGGTAGGGAAGCTTGAGCACCAATGATATAATGATGTGGATTTGCCTCTTGTTTAATTGCATCATCAAGTGGTGCCTGGTCACTCGCTTGTGCGCCTGCACCAGGAGCGCCAGATTCGTCTAATAGTGCATTTATTGTATTTTGAACTAGCTCTACATGAGCAATTTCCTCAAGGAATACGCCTCGTAACACATCTCGAAACTGCTTTTCTTTTCCTCTGAAATTAGAGCTTTGAAAGAAATATTGCATCATGGTTCGCATCTCACCATAATGACCACCTAAAATCTCTTGTAGTACCTTGGCAGCGGCCGGATCAGGTTCAGCGGGCTTGATAATGTTAATAAGCTCTTCTTTGTAATAATACATGGAATGCCTCATTTCTGTAGGAGATACAGATAGTATGGCTTTTTTTATTTAATGTATTCCTTTATTTGGATCTGTCTCTAAACGTAAAAAAGATGAATGACCGTTTAGTACGGATTCACCCATCTTTCTGAAGATATGTACTTGTATACGAATTAAAACAAGTGCTTCTACCGCCTAGAACGGTATACTTTGAATAAAACTATTGTATAGGCGTAAGCTTGTATAGCCTACTAGTAAAATAAAGGCCCCCCAGAATACAACGTGGAAAAAGATAAACCCGATTAAGCTTAATACGCTAAGAGAATCATAAATTTTGTAGATAAAGAACATAAAGTAAACGAGGCATGCTGCAATAAAGAGAACAGCTATAAAGAAGATCTCCTGCATCAGTAAAAGGGATAGTAAACTGGCCACAAGAAAAATCCATGATCCGGCCCGGACTTTATTTAATTCAGATCCATCTTCGTCCTTCGAGAAAAACAGCATAGAAAGCTGAACGGTAGTATCAGAAATAAGTTTAAGAGCAGAAAAAACCATAAAGAAAATCAGTAAAAAGACAAATAAAATAGCGAGTTTAATTCCACCTTCAGTAAAAAACTCAAGCATTCCTTCATACACACCTAAGTCCTCTAATTGATCTAAAACAAAGGATTGTGCATAAAAAGACAAAGATAAACTAAACAAAATGATAGAGATTAGTGCAAAGTGCCCTGTTAAATATCGGTTTGACATTAGTAAAAAACTCCTGTTCTATACGCTGTAAATCGAATCTTATCTAGTTTAGATTGTACAGAGATTGGTAGTATTAGGCAAGTTAATCTTTCCTTTGGCTGATGAGGAAGGAAGAGATTCATAGAGTAAGCCTTTTCAATCCGCGCGGAATTCAGTATAATAAATTGTAAGCAATGGGTTTTCCGTTAAGGAGGCAGAAAAACATGGGAACAGCATTAATTTTAGGTGTATGTGCCGTTTTTTTAGTGGCGATCTTCACAGCGGGCTACGATGGTAACCCTCACAAAAAGTAAAAGCATGAAAGCAAGTGGCGAGCGTTCCAATTGATTGGAGCGCTCGCCATTTTTTAATTCATAATATCATTAAAGATTCGTTGATGAGGATTCGACTGTGCAAAGCTTTCAATAC
Source organism: Alkalihalobacillus sp. FSL W8-0930 (assembly GCA_037965595.1). NCBI lineage: Bacteria > Bacillati > Bacillota > Bacilli > Caryophanales > Bacillaceae > Alkalihalobacillus > Alkalihalobacillus sp. FSL W8-0930. Next base: position 1,177,577 of record CP150183.1, read on the forward strand.
TTTTTGGTCCTGCTTGACCCTGATCGCGGCCAATTAAGATACCAGCTGTGTATTGATCTGTAAGTCCTACAAACCAAATTTCATGGTAGCTGTTTGAAGTCCCTGTTTTTCCTCCGACATACGGGGCATCCACATTGATGGTACGTCCTGTTCCGCTTTTTACTACATTCGCAAGCATCTGTCTCATCTTATCATTTGTAGCTTGACTCCATACTTGAGTTTCTGACTCGTCCCAGCTGTATAACACGTTTCCACCACCATCTACGACTTCGGTGATACCATGTGCCGGAGAGTACGCTCCGTTATGTGCAAAAGTCGAGTAGGCGCGGGTTAACTCTAGAGGGGAGACACCCTTACTAAACCCTCCTAGAGCTGTAGGTAAGTAATTCCTATCTGATTCTTCAACTTTTTCAAACTGAAATGCATCTAAATACGAGTAAGCTTTTTCAAGTCCAACACTATTCAGTAATGCGACTGCGGTCGTATTATACGAGCTTGCCAGTGCTTGATTTAATGTGACAGACCCAACTTCTTTATCGTTATAATTTTTAGGGCAATATCCTTCACTCGTCCCATCAGGGTAACACTTATTCTTTGAATCAATTTTAGCAGATGGTCCAACACCAGTTGTATCAATATAAGGGGCGAAGGAGAGCAACGGCTTAATTGATGATCCTGGCTGTCTAAAATCTTGGTAGCCACGGTTAAAGTTGAATTTCTCATAGCCTTTTCCACCTGTTATGGCAATAAGCTTGTTAGACTCATTGTCAATGACTGCAAGCGAGCCTTGAATGTCTTCATTAGGAATTCGGCTAACTACAGATTGAACAGCTTTCTTTTGCATTAACGGCTTTAGGGCCGTATGAATGGCTATACCTTCTTCGTAAAGTCGTTGAATGCGAGCATCCAGCTCTTGATTAATATCTTCCTTTTGTTCAGGAGTTGTGGCGTTCTTCAGTTGATCAGCAAAGCCCTCTTTCTCGGCTACAAGATCTCTAAATTCATCTCGAACATACGTCACATAGTCCGGGAACATGTCAGTCCGGGTTTGGATGGCAAGCTCGATCGTCTCTTCTGTCGCTTCAATGTATTCTTCTTCTGTAATCGTTTCTTCTTCGAGCATCTTTTTTAATACCCATTGTTTTCGCTCTTCTGTCCGATCCTGATGATTAACTGGATCGTAGAAGCTTGGGTTGTTAGGAATGGCTGTGATAAAAGCAACCTGTGCAAGGGAGAGGTCATTGCTGCTTTTACTAAAATAATATTGGCTTGCTGCTTCAATGCCATAGGCCTGATGACCAAAAAAAATGGAATTTAAGTAGAGTTCAAGAATATCATCTTTCGTATAACGTTTTTCAAGCTCGCGCGAGTACAAGATCTCGCTTAATTTCCGTTGATACGTTTGTTCATGACTTAAGTAAATGTTACGAACCAGCTGCTGTGTAATCGTACTTCCACCTTGCTCTGTTTCGCTACTAGATGTGTTCGCTACAAATGCACGAGCGATCCCAGCCGTATCATACCCTTCGTGTTCATAAAAACGACGATCCTCGGTTGATACAAATGAATCAATAAATAACGGATTAATTTGGTCAAATGGTTTATAAACGCGGTTGGTATCCTTATAGATCTCAGACACTAAGCGACCCTCTGAATCAAGGATGTAGCTATTAGATGAAAGAAACAACTCACCTAATTCGATATTCGTATCAAACGCCTCTGATAATGTTTCTACTTCATTTACTTCTGCGCCAACACGTGTTAACAGCAGGACAAATGAAGCACACAGTACGACGATGATAATCCAGCCTGTACTTTGTCTCATACTAATCTCACTTTCTTTAAGTCTACTTTTGCTAAAGTATACCATTGATTTGATGGAATTTACAGTTCACTAGGCGAATTAACTGCGACTTTATATGGGTTCATTTCATATGTTGGATTATGAAAAAGGGGCATGTTCAACTGGGCTAATGCATAGAATACATTAATCTCGGATTCACGAGGATGGAGGGGTATTATGAGTATATTAAAGAAGATTGAGCGCTTTCGTGAAGAAGAAGAACGGTTGAAGTGGGAAGGAACATTTGAAGATTATTTAGAACTGATTAAAGAAAAACCTTATGTGACGCAGACCGCTCATTCCAGAGTGTTTAATATGATTGAAGATGCTGGGGTGGAGGAGAAAGACGGCAAAAAGACATTTTCCTTTTTTAAAGAGCAGATCTATGGATTAGAAGAGTCAATTGAACAGTTAGTAGAGGAATACTTCCACTCGGCAGCCAAACGATTGGACGTTCGTAAGCGAATTTTGTTACTTATGGGACCAGTAAGTGGAGGGAAATCAACTCTTGTTACGATGCTAAAACGAGGACTTGAGCAATACTCTCGCACAGATCGTGGTGCCGTGTACGCTATTAAGGGCTGCCCAATGCATGAAGATCCACTCCATTTGATTCCTCAACACCTTCGAGCCGAATTTCAAGAAGAGTACGGTGTAAAGGTTGAAGGTCACTTATCTCCATTGAATATGATGCGCCTTCAAGAGGAGTATGGAGGTAGAATTGAAGATGTACTCATTGAGCGTATTTTCTTCTCAGAGGATAAACGTACTGGAATTGGGACATTTAGTCCATCTGATCCGAAGTCACAGGATATCGCTGATTTGACTGGAAGCATCGACTTTTCAACGATTGCTGAATACGGCTCTGAATCGGATCCTCGTGCCTATCGATTTGATGGAGAACTAAACAAAGCAAACCGAGGGATGATGGAGTTCCAGGAGATGCTGAAGTGTGATGAGAAATTCTTGTGGCACCTTCTGTCTCTAACGCAGGAAGGAAACTTCAAAGCAGGACGATTCGCCCTGATTTCGGCGGATGAGCTGATCGTGGCCCATACCAACGAATCCGAGTACAAAACCTTTATATCCAATAAGAAAAATGAGGCGCTCCACTCACGAATTATCGTAATGAAGATACCGTATAATTTAAAGGTGAGTGAAGAAGAGCGCATTTATAAAAAGATGATCGATGACAGTGATCTCTCCCATGTCCATATCGCACCTCATGCTCTTAAAGTTGCAGCAATCTTTACGATCCTTACGAGATTAAAGGATACTACAAAGTCTGGTGTCGACTTAATTAAGAAGCTTCGCTTGTATGATGGAGAAAGTGTAGAGGGCTTTAACTCACAGGATTTGGCTGAACTGAAAAACGAGCACACGGATGAGGGAATGAGCGGGATTGATCCACGTTATGTCATTAACCGTATTTCTTCGGCCATTATTCGTAAGCAGTTAACGTCTATTAATGCATTAGATGTCCTGCGTTCTATTAAAGAAGGCTTGGATGCGCATGCATCGATCTCGAAGGAAGAACGAGAGCGCTATATGGACTTTATCTCAACTGCTCGTAAAGAATACGACACGATTGCGAAAAAAGAAGTACAAAAAGCATTTGTGTATTCATATGATGAGTCTGCCAAAACGCTTATGGATAATTATTTAGATAATGTGGAAGCATATTGCAACAAGAATAAGCTACGCGATCCATTGACTGGTGAAGAAATGACACCAGATGAGAAGCTTATGCGTTCGATTGAAGAACAGATCGGAATCTCGGAAAATGCAAAAAAAGCATTCAGGGAAGAGATCTTAATTCGCATCTCGGCATACGCAAGAAAAGGCAAAAAGTTTGATTACAACTCGCACGAACGCCTGCGTGAAGCGATCCAGAAAAAGCTATTTGCCGACCTAAAAGATATTGTTAAAATCACAACATCTGTAAAAACGCCGGATGAATCCCAGCTTAAGAAAGTAAACGAGGTCATCGCCCGTTTAATTGATGAGCATGGATACAATTCAACCTCGGCCAACGAACTTCTACGTTATGTAGGTAGCTTGTTGAATCGTTAAACGCTTGGAACCGATGAAGCCTGGCTCATCGGTTCTTTTTGGTGCAGAAAGTACGATAAAAAACGTTAATTTTACAAATGCACGAGTGAAGCCTGAATTAAGAAGGCTGATCACACTTTACCGTATAGATAATCATGAGTAAAGCAACGCGGCAAGGTTGTCGTCTTTGTTTAAAAGTGGTAAATTGAAAAGAAAAGAATGGCGGAGGAACAGTGTGAGTACAACGAAAAGTGAGATCTTTGGTTGGGTAAAGGCAATCATTATTGCAATTCTACTAGCAGTGATCATACGAGCCTTCTTATTCACGAGTTATGAAGTAAGAGGTGAGTCCATGCTTCCAACAGCTCATGAAGGAGAGCTGTTTATTGTGAATAAGCTAAATTATAAATTTGGTGAACCAAAGCATGATGATTTAATTGTCTTTCACGCGACAGAAGAGGAAGATTACATTAAGCGTGTGATTGGCTTGCCAGGTGATACGATTCAGGTGGACAATGACATTCTTTATATTAATGGCGAAGAAGTAGCGGAGCCTTATTTAGATGAAGTCAAACCAGGACCTGGAAAGTATACGGAAGACTTTGACGAGATTGTTGTACCTGAGGGACATGTTTTTGTAATGGGAGACAACCGCCCAAGCAGTCTTGATAGTCGCCGTATTGGGCCAGTAAGTGAAGACCAAATTGTAGGAAAAGTTGATTTGCGTTTTTGGCCGTTACCTGAGTTTTCATTTATGGGAAATAAATAAGCAAAAGCCGGAATCCACGTGTGATTCCGGCTTTTTTAATGGTGATGCTGGCAATGGGGAGAAGTAGATTCCTCTTCCTCGCCCGGAGGCATGTCAATTCCACCTGGATGAAAGGGATGACATTTAGCTAAACGTTTCAGTAGAAGCCAGGATCCTTTGGCTGCACCAAATCTTGTAACAACCGTTGCTCCGTATTGCGAGCAAGTTGGATAGAATCTGCATGTTGGAGGCGTGTAACGAGAGATAAACCGCCGATAAAACCGAATGATGGCTAAGATGAGCTGTTTCAAATGACCATCTCCTCCTAATAAGTAGAGGCCCGCATTAAGCGAGCCACACACATTATATTTCTTTCACCAAATCAAAGAATTCTTCAAGAGCTAGTTGATTCTCGTAAATCTCAATTGCTGCTTCCCCTACATAACGAAGATGCCATGGCTCATACCCGTATCCGGTGATATCTTCTTTATCCCTTTGGTATCGAATAATAAAGCCAAAATGATGCGCATTCTCCGAAAGCCATTGACCTTCTTTTGTATCCTCATATTCCTGTACAAGACTATAGTTCACACTTGCACTTGAAACATCCATCGCAAGCCCCGATTGATGTTCACTACTTCCAGGGTTTGCAACAAATTCTTGATCAGGGCCAGACTTCGATACTGCCTGATCATACAGCTCCTGCTGACGATCATATGAACGGTACCCTGAAACGGCAGCTAGTTCAATATCTTCCTCATTAGCCGCTGCAAATAATGCTTCTAGCGCTCCAGCCGCTTCTTCACGCATGTAACTTTTAGGAATATCCTGATGACCATAAGAGAATTTCACATCTGGAATCACAAGATCCTCTGGCTCATAGTCACTAGGTAATAAAAAGTCATGGTTCACAAAGGTTAAGATATTATCAGGATTTTGAATGATGGCTTGTCCATCAACTTCTTCAATGTCATTAAAATATTCAGTAGGAAGAGACATCGTTTCTTCGTCAAACACTTCTTCCTCTTCGTCAGCCGGTTCATCTTCATCCTCGGCTTGATTTGAATCATCAGGTGTTGGTTGATCTTCTGTTTGTTCTTGCTGTTCATTCGATGGATTTGAATCGTCAGGTGACGACTGCTGGTCATCCTGTTGGCACGCACTAACCATAATCGTACTGAGTGCGACAATGAATAACCATTTATTCTTCTTCATAAGTACATACCTGCCTAACGTAGTTTCTTTCATCTATATATGTGAGTATACCACACGGCTTATCTGTTCAAAAGCCAGCTACATAAGGATAGCCAGCTTTTCATTGAATTATCCGGACTTTGAGTATCGTTGTGTAACGGGAGCGTAGGAAAGAATTCGATCTAAAGAAAAACGTCTGATATGCTTCTTGTGATGGCAATACGCAGAGAGAATACCGTTCGAGATGGATTCCGGTGTGATGACTCGATGACTAATTTCATTTGACTTTGAAAGGTATATAAGCTCAATTGGTGTTCTGGATAAACAAATTTTTGTTAGCTGAGACGTATACACGTCATCACCTCCTATAAGAAAGTATATGCGAACGTAGGTTCTTATACAACAATATATATTTTCTGGTTATGTTATTTATTTCTATGGTAGGTGATGGTGGATTGGGGGTATTTACTTAATTGGTGGGAAGAAACAGCCTGTGGACTGAGTGAACGGGTTAAGGAATATGGAGGCGTAATTAATATCCTATACGTTCCTGAATAATTTTAACGAGTGAACGACTGACGAGGAGTTTAAGAGCGGAAAGAAAAGATAGACGTGAAAAAAAGCAGCTATTTGCTGCTTTAAATCTTCTTATGGTAGTTTTAATCCTTTAGGTAGCGGGGTGCATCAGGCTATGCCCTTACTTTAAGTATTTCAGTAAGGGTGAATCCATCAGTCACGCTATTTTTTCTTAGTAGTTATCATGAAATACTAACATTGAATTTTGCTTGTATAAGTTGATCTAGTTTATTTCTTCCTTCTAATGGTAAATCCTTAGGGTATTTTGGGAACATAGCTACTTTTTCATAATCATTAAAGTACATAAATACGTACAAATTGTCTGTATCCACTAAAGCACAATCAATCCATTTATATGGCTTTTCATTAATCTCGATAAATTCTTCATTTATAAGCGTATATTAACATTGAACTTTTCTTGAATAATTCGATTTAATTTATCTCTTTCTTCTAATGGGAGATCCTTGGGGAATTTCGGGAATAAAGTGACTTTATAACTATCCTTTAAGTACATAAAAACATATAAATCGTCTGTATCTACTATAGAATACTCATTCCACATATATTGCTTATCGTTGGATGTAATAAACTCATTATTGAAAGAAAAAGTAACTTTTTTTCCTAAGAATTGCTTATGTATCTCTTTTTTTATAAAGACTTTTTTAGTTTTCATTGCAAATACATTATCCATACGCCCATTTCCAAGGCTCACCATTAAAACTAATGCAATAATTACAAAAAATAGAATTAGATATGATACATCAAAATAAATATAGAAGATTAGAACACTAACTGCAATGAGAATATTTATTGCTAAACCAATGCGTTTACGTTTTTTATAAAATGGATGGTGATTTACGAAATTCTCCACATATCTTTCAAAAGCTTCGTAGTCTAATTCATAAGTAAAAATTCCTTTTCCCTCCTAATTTTCTAATGATCCCAGTGTAACATAAATCAATCATTTGAGATTGCTTAGAATGATGATTGCAAAAGACTTCTAGTCAGGTATCTGAAGCTAGGGTATATGCTTTAAGTAATACAAACCATTTAATCCTACAGAATAATTGAATATCCTTCCAATATAAGTTTTGTAAGATTATCCTGTTTATATAAACTGAGAGGAGAGAATTTTTATGGAAGGTAAGAGAGACAAGAACATCATTTTCTTCTTTAACAAACTTAACAGGATAAAAGAAGGTAGAAGAAAGGACAATAACAAATTATTATCTTATTCTTTACGACTATTAGATAATAATCAGCTAGAGTTACTTGAAATCGAGCAAATTGATGAACTTATATGTGTATCAGAATCTAGTAAATCTGATCATAGTCAACCAAGAATTAGTGTATTTTTATCTTCAATAGCCATTATTCTCGCAATATTTATCAGTATATTCAATATTCAAGAACTAGAGTCTATAGAAGAAACTTTATTTATATTAACAGGTCTTATGCTCGTTATAGTAACTTGTGTTATATTCGCAGTTAAGCTTGAGCAAAAAAGACTAAAAAGGTACAGTGATATCTGCTACTTTTCAGAAAAATTAAGACAAGCTAAAGAGAAATTAAAGACTTGATTACTTAGCGGCTTTTAACCAACCTAAAATGGGTTAATAATAGATTATCAACGTAGAGAAAACACCAATCGTAAGACTAAAAAGTTTTTTGTCTTTAAATATGTATTCCATTGTCCTTTTCAATATAGGAATTACTGTTAAATTTTAATATTATTTAATACTGAACAGTAATAATTTATATTTCTCATCATACCTGTATCGCAAACAACAAGTGCATAACCCATTCAAACCATTCCTTTGCTGAGTAAACTGATGTACTTCTAATTTTTATATTTCCCTTGTTGAACTGTTAGAAAGGATGGAATCAATGACTACTTTAATTGAAGCGTCCGATTGTTTGTTGTTATCTACAGATCAAAAGAAATCAGAAAGTGTTTGGCGAAACGATCCTTGCTATAAATTTATGTTTTCGCTAAAAGGTTCTATGACCTATCAAAGCAGACGAAACGATCTTTCAATAAATGAAAATGAGTTTATAATTTTTAATCCACATGACCAACATCGACAGATTGCCGTAGATGAACATAAATTTTTGGTTGAGCTAGAGCCGACATTTCTTAACGAAGCGGCAGCTGCCATTTCGGTCATAAGGGAAGATCTTTTCTTTGCGCAAACGACACAAAAAAATCTACTCGTTGAGCAATGGGTCCAATTTGTTCAACACTATATGCTGATGGAAGAACAAGACGGAAGTCGGTCTTCTGAAGTTTTTTTAGAGCATAGTTTTGCTCAACTTAGTTTATTGCTGGTCAAGTCAGCTATTGGGACACATAGTTCTGACCTAATTACTGAACCTTTTCGCTCGACCCACCCTGCAATTGTTTCCGTGATGGGGGCCTTAAAAGATGATTATCAGCATGACTGGAGCCTGGATGAAATGGCAGCGTTGCTGGATATCAGCAAATTTCAATTCGCTCATCTTTTTAAAGAAAGGGTCGGCGTTTCACCTTATTCTTGGCTTCAGCTTTATCGACTTATCAGAACTCAGGATTTACTAGTACATACGCGGCGAACGATTACGGACATCGCCATTAGCTGCGGGTTTTCTTCTGTTGCTGTTTACAATCAGTTATTTAAACGCCTCTATGGATTCCCGCCGAGCTTTTTCCGTCAAAGCCATTCGAATCAGGTAGAAGACTGAGCAACAGACCATCATTCCGCCGCTGAAGATAAAGAGGGAATTGATTTCGATGAACCTAGCGAGTGCGCCAAACAGCATTAAAGAAATTACATTCGAGCCATAGAGAATGACTGCATTGAAACTGAACGCCCGGCCCAATTTGTGGGTCGGAACTAATGTCTGAATCAAATAAACACGGGCAAGACTGGTGATTGGTAGTCCAACTGCAGCAATTAGGACACCAAGAAAGTATAGGGGCAGGTTGGTGGCGAATCCCAATACAAAAATTCCGATTCCCCATACGATGGAGCCATTTAGATAGATGGCGAAGGTTAGTTTCTTCCATAGAAACGGCATGACGATATTGACGACGATAACCCCTGCGCCGTACCACCCCAATAAGAGACTGTAAAATTCTTGGCCCTGACTCGGGTAGTTTTCTAGAAGTAACAAGAGCAAACCGATCTGCCACACCCATGTGTTGAAAAAGACCATTAAAAAAGTCGCCATAAATAATGTTTTAATCGTTATGTCTCCTTTTACCCACCGAAAGAAACCAAAAATCGCTTGGAAGATTCCTTGATTTTTCTGTTCTTGTGCACCCTCCTCATTGAACTGTTCAACCCAATGTATTTTTAAGATGAAAAAAGCACTCAAACCATACGTAAGCGCATCAATCGAATATAAATGAATGGTGTTTCCTGAACTCACTAAACCGATACTGCAAACAGGCGCGAGCACCTGGACGCCCCTAGTGACAGTATCCAATAGACTATTAACCGTTGTGCGGTGATTCACTGGCGTGACGAGAGGTAAAACAGCCCGATATGCTGGATTATAAAAACAGCCAAGACTCTGAATGACGAAACTTACGAATAGCAAATGCCAGAAAGCTAAAATCTCTAGTTGATAAATAACAACCAATGACAAAATGATGGGAACTCGAATGAGATCAATCCATAATAATAGCTTTTTTTTATTAACTCGATCAGCAATAGCACCGCCTATTAAACCGAACAACAGATAGGGGACGGCCTGTGACATGGCAATCACTGTGGTAAGGCTAGCAGATTGCGTTATTTCATAAGACAAAAAAAGAAAGGCTAGCCCTGCAAGAACATTTCCTAACTGTGAAATGCCGGCTCCTGCCAAATAATATAAAACGCTTTTATTCTTCAATGCAATTCGATACACACGTAACCACCTCACATACAGGATACGTGGTATATTTTTGCGCTTCTATATGAATCTTGCTGGTTTACATGACAATATTCTATAGAGGATGTGGTGAGAATGAACGGTTTTATGTATCCATCTCATTTGAAGTGCTTTTCTTTACACATTTCAACTTGGACAGCAAAAAGGTATTTGCCTTATAATGAGGGCTAAGTGAGGTGGATTGTATGGAAGCCATTGTTGTGTCTCAGAAAATCTTGTCAAAACATAAAAGCATTAAACAAGCAATCGAGCTTGTTGAAGAGGGTGGAACGATTCACCTTGATAAAGCTACCTATAAAGGAAAGTTTTTTATACATAAATCAATGACCATCTGCGGAACTCATTCGAAGGATTCTGTTGTTTTAGAAGGATCGTTTGTTATTAAAGACGGTGCTAAGGTGACGATTAAAAATATGACACTTCAGGATGATGAAGTAGGTATCTTTGTACAGGAAGGATCTCTTACTCTTGAAAACTGTGATATCAATCGGATGACGGAATCAGCGCTTATGGTGAAGAAGAGCTGCCAAGCTACATTACGTAATGTCATCATCCAAAATAATCAGCACGCTATTCTTACTCAAGGGAAGGTGCAGATGCATTTTTGTGCATTATCCAATCAACAAGCTACTCAAGTCGTTCTTTACCCAGGTGCTGTTTTAAAATCTAAGCATACGCATATTCTTCAAGGAAAAAAGGAAGCCATCCTATTAAAGGAGCAAACCAATGTAACTCTTGTAGACTGTTCGATCTTTGGGCATTCTGGGGAGGGCGCTCAAATTCGTGTACTAAAGGATGCGGAGCTCAGTGTAAAGTCCAGTCGAATCTATGAAGGGACCAATGGTGGGATTGATGTTCAAGGCGGACGGCTGCTTATAAATGATGTGGAATTGTACAGAAATGTAGGCACGCAAATTACTCTTGAAGACAGCACAGCATCGATTAGTCATTCTACAATTCATAGTTCAGATATCGGGTGTGTGATTAGAAACGGCTCATCGCTTACTCTTGAACATTCGCGACTGTCCGCTCATCTGCAAGCTCAGCTTCACGTGAGCGGTGGTGCACTTGACGCTAAACATTGCACCATTGTAAGTGGAAAAAGTAATGCTGTACTTGTGACCGAATGCGGCGAGGCACAAATTGCTGATAGTGAGATTGCGGATCATTTTTTACCACAGATCTGTGTATCCGAACAGGGACAAGCCAGGATTGAGCGCTCCTCCATCCACCATGGTGAGCATTATGGTGTTTGGTTAACCGAACAATCCTCAGCGAATATTGTTCAATCAAACATCTATGGCCACCAGCAAATTCAAGTAGTTGTAGCGGGAGAGAGCTATTTAGAGATGGATACTAGCTCAGTGTACGAAGGCTATGAGAATGGAATGCATTTTCTTGAAGAAAGCAAAGGAGTTATCTCTCATTGCGAAGTGTACCGCCATGGACCTGAATTCCCTCAAGTGATCGTCCGAGAGGGAGCAGATCCTCACTTTAAGCAGTGCACCATTTCAGAAAGTCCATCTAATGCGGTTTGGTTTTTAGAGCATGCAAAAGGACAAGTCGAACAGTGTACCATTATTGGACACGGACTGGCGCAAATTGAAATAACGGGAGAAAGCAGGCCTCATGTATCTCGTACAACGATCACAGAAGGAGGGGCGTGCGCGATTCACATTCACGAATCGGCTCCATATATTGAAGAATGCTTATTTCCAGATCATATTGAAACAATCATCTTAGAAGGAAATTGTGCAGCGGAAATTGTTGGACAAGGTGCAGAGATTTTAGCTGATTATGCAGCATTCCAGCGCCACGCAGAAGAGCGCCTTTCCAATCTCGATGAGAAGACTCTAGAACGTATTCAGAAGTCACAGGACCTCGCTGAAAAAGAAGCACGAACTGCTGAAATTGTTGGTTTAGTCGAAGAACTGGAGCGAAGACTCGGAACAAATTCATAAAACAACAAAAGGGACGATCCTCGAATAAGGGTCGTCCCTTTTGAATTTGTAGAAAGGAAGGATAAGTCTTTTTGAGTTTGATCAGAATTTTTTGGCAACTCTTTCACTTGTCTGCATAAGATAAGGTAATCACTAAAAAATGACCTACTTTTACATTTTGGACTGATTCCATCTTACTATATGCTGAAACGCCTGAATGTGTGCATAAAAAGGCAGATCTGTTTATTGATATATTTAAGGAGGGAAACATGTGAAAAAAGATGACTATCAAGGGTTCGCTGTGTCTCAGGAGAATTGGTCCCTCCACCGAAAAGGCTATCAGGATCAACGAAGACACCAGGAAAAGGTGCAGGAAGCCATTAAACGCAATCTGCCTGATCTAGTAAGTGAGGAAAGCATCGTGATGTCAAATGGCAAAGATGTGATTCGAATTCCGATTCGTTCATTAGATGAATATAAAATTCGTTATAACTATGATAAAAACAAACATGTGGGTCAAGGGCAAGGCGATTCAAAGGTTGGAGATGTTGTAGCAAGAGATCCAAATGCTCAAAAGCAACCAGGAGCCGGAAAAGGCCAAGGTGCAGGTGACAAGGCTGGTGAGGATTATTACGAGGCAGAAGTCTCCATAGCCGAGCTACAGGATCTTTTATTCTCTGAACTCGAACTACCTAACCTCCAGAAGAAGGAAGAAGACGAAATAATTATTGAAGACATTTCGTTTAATGATATCCGTAAAAAAGGACTAATGGGTAACGTCGATAAGCGCAGAACCATTTTATCAGCGATTAAACGAAATGCACTCAGTGGAAAACCAGGAATAAATCCGATCTCAAACGACGACCTCCGCTTTAAAACATGGACAGAAGTCACAAGACCAGAATCCAAAGCCGTTGTGATCGCAATGATGGATACGAGTGGGTCTATGGGGCGATTTGAAAAATACATGGCACGAAGCTTTTTCTTTTGGATGTCGAGATTTTTGCGTACTAAATACGAAACAGTAGATATTGAGTTTATTGCACATCATACCGAAGCGAAGCAAGTAACCGAAGAAGACTTTTTCTCAAAAGGAGAGAGTGGAGGAACGATTTGCTCCTCTGCCTACCGCAAAGCACTCGAAATCATTGATGCCAAATACGATCCAAGTCGTTATAACATTTACCCATTCCACTTTTCAGATGGAGACAATCTCACAAGCGACAATGCTCGATGCGTGAAGCTTGTGAATCAACTGATGGATGTATCTAGTATGTTCGGATATGGTGAGGTGAATCAATATTCTCGCCATTCGACACTCATGAGCGCCTACAAAAACATCGACGATCCACGCTTCAGACACTACATCTTAAAAGAACAAGGCGACGTGTATCATGCGATGAAAGAGTTTTTTAAGAAGGAATATGAAGAAGTGAACGTGTAGGAAAAAACCCGGCTAGGCCGGGTTTTTTGTGTTAGTTTCTTTGTCTTCTTTGCATGATCAAGTAAATATTGTAAACTACAAAACAAATGGTAAAAGTAATAGAAGAAACCCAGAGTAACATGAGCCAGAAAAGTTGATCTCCTATGAGCCAGACTAAGAACCAGACCAAATAAAGTCCAATTCCGAAAATAGACAATCTCTTAAAGAAAGACATACAGACCTCCTAGAAAATAGGTTGTGTGTAGTGTAACGTACATTTGATAAAAAAGTAGAAGGTGCAAGCATGTTCATACATAAACTAAAATCTTCCGTGGCTATAACCATCTTTTTAATGATTCTTTTATCACCACTCATCATCATAGACATGCTAGTCATTTATTTTCTCGGTGGTCCAATTATAAGCGTACCGCAGCTTTTTCTTTTGCTAATAATGTTTTATATTGTGAGTTTTGTTCTAAGTATCGTTGTTGATGGGTTTATGGGAGTGCTGGGAGATCTGTTTGATTTAAAGACTTCAAAATTAGTGTTATTTAGTTTGAATTATCTATTAAGTTTAGGGGTTTTAGCTGTTTTACAATCTTATTTTACTACGGTACATCTCTCGGTATCTCTTATGGTTTTAATTGTGAGTGTTCATGCTCTCGTAGAACATTTTGTTGAGAGATTACCTGAAAAAGAAGAGGCACAAGAAGAGATCGAACCAAGTATTGAGTATGAGATCAAGCACCTATTATATAAGACAACTATTGTAGAATGCATAGAGCAGGTAAGTGAGAATCATCCAGAGCTACCTAAGAAAACAGTCATTAAAGCAGTACGTACGATCTTTAGAGAAATGAAAAGGGGAGAGTAAAATGGATGATAACCGATTAGAACCTGATCCAATCACGAAGCAGTCTCGTTAAGAAATAAGCGATTAAAAAGATAAAAGGCAAGATAAAAAGATTTAACGGCGCTTCAAAGGTGAGTGGGATAAAAGAATTCCACAAATAATGAAAACTCGTTAGCAAAAAAAGCAAACAAAAGATATAGATTGCACTTTCAATCAGCCACTTCTTTACTTGTTTAAACAAACGGCCCACCCCTTCTCATGTCATTTCCTATTTTACTAGTTCTTTCTAAAAAAAGAATAAAGATTGTAGGGGTATGGCTTTTGTTTGTAGAAAGTATTAAGAAGGAGGTGCGTGACATGTCGAGAATTTTACCCTTTGGGCTAGGTTTAGCGGTTGTAATGCTTTCCGGTTGTGGTGGGGCAAGTCAAGGTAACGATCCATCGACTCTTGCGGCTAGTCCATCTAGAGACTCAGTAAGTGTAGATTCAGAGATTTCTTCCGCTCATTTTGCGACATCGGATGCGTTTTTTAAGGCAATCCTTCAAGAAGAGATGGATCAAAATGTGATGATCTCTCCATACAGTTTGCAGGTGCTTTTGTACATGTTAGCGAATGGACTTGGCGGGTCAGATCGAGAGGAGCTTCTTGAGGCACTACATGTTCATGAAACCGATCTAGAAACACTTAATCAATCTGTAAAACAAACCATTCAATCCTTTGATGACCTGCCTTTTTCTGATGTGAAAACCGCTAATTCAATTTGGCATAGAGATCATTTAGCCGTAGAGGATGAATTCAAAGAAATGATAGGCACCTATTATAACGGAGAAGCTCACGAACTAAAAGAAACAAACCCAGCTAAGGAATTAAACGATTGGGTTCACGAGAAAACAAATGGTTTGATTAAAAAGCTTGTAGATAAGGTACCACCTAATGTCGTTGCATACCTTGTAAATGCCGTGTACCTGGATGCAGATTGGGAGAAACCGTTTGAAAAGAATCTAACGAGTCCAGGTTCATTTTATTTGTTAGACTGCGAAGAAATCGAACATCCAATGATGAAGCAAACAGAGACTTTTGAGTACCTAGAGGGACCTTCGTTTGAAGCGGTTAAGCTGCCTTATCAAGATGAGGGCTTATCTATGGTTGTAGTGTTGCCGGATACGGACGCATATGAGGAAGTAGCATTAAATTTGGATTTTTCCATGTTTCTAGATGGAGATTGGAGCCATTCAGATACGGACCTTCAATTGCCGAATTTTACATTTAAAAGGGAGTATGATCTAGAAGATATCCTAACAGAGATGGGTATGAAAATGTTATTTAATCAAGGCTTAGACACCTCACCGCTATTTGGTGAAGGATCCTCTCACGAAATTGATGAAGTTATTCAAAAAACGTACATTAACGTAGATGAAGAAGGAACAGAAGCAGCGGCTGTTACAAGTGCTGCATTAATTGAATCAGCTACACTCGTTGAAAAGCGTTTTATTGTTGATCGGCCGTTTTTATTCTCGATTATGGACGAAGAAACAGAGACGATTCTGTTTATGGGTTCCGTGGTTCGACCTGTGATTGAGCCATGAAACTGAGAATTGCGAGGATTCTATTTGGAAGTGGTCTTCTATTATCTGCAATTGGTTTTGCGTTTTGTCATATGCTTGCGAGTCCTACACCACCTTATTCGTCTATGGGGAATGTCGCGATCTTTTTCGTTGGTATGCTTGTGCCCATTACAGGTGTGATTGTTTATGGATGGGTGAAACTTTTCGGGAGTACCTTTTTGCGTACATGGCGAAAATGGTTGCTTATTCTCTTACCACTTCATATAGTAGGGGCTATCATGTGGCAAGTTCATTTGCTAGATGACTACCGAAAAATGCTAGGTGATGATCTCGAGGATTTTTTTGGCTATAGAGATGATCAATATATCCTTGATATAACACAAGGATTTGCAGATCAGTTGAATAATCAATTCTTTAATGTAAACACATGGCTGGCGTACATCTCTATGACACTGTGGTTAGCATTGATGCTGGTTTCTTTAACCAAGAGAAAAACAACCCATGAAGTTACATAAACAATTTACATAAATGTAATGATCATTGTATATAATTTAAAATTGAGTGTTAAAGCAAGTGATAATAGGGTTGCCACTATAAATTCTTTTAGGAAGCTTTTTTTTAGAGAAAGAAAAGGAATGATTCATACATGCTTACAGAGTACATTATGGCTTTTGTCGAATTCTTAAAAGGGTTTTCCTATTTTGGTATTATGCTAGCGCTTTGTTTTGAATTTGTTCCTGCAGAAGTAGTGTTGCCTTTGGCAGGCTTCTGGGTGTATGAAGGAGATTTTAACTACTACCTTGTAGTGATAGCGGGAGCAGTAGGAGGAACGATTGGTCCGTTAACCCTTTATTATCTCGGGAAATGGGGTGGGCGCCCAATGGTTATAAAATATGGGAAGTACTTTCTCGTTTCAGAAAAACAAATAAATGCGTCTGACCGTTTTTTTGAAAAATACGGTGCAGGAGTCGCCTTTTTTGGTCGATTTTTGCCTGTTGTTCGTACAGCAATATCTGTTCCCTGTGGGATCAGTGAAATGAATGTAATAAAGTTTTGTGTGTATACATTTATCGCCATCCTACCTATCACTGCACTATATGTGTATATAGGTTTTACGTTGGGTGAGAACTGGGAACTGGCAGGTCCAATCTTCAAGCAATATACGATGCCTATTGTCTACGTGATTATATCTGGACTAGCCATCTATAGTATCTACAGAATTATAAAGAATAGAAGAATGAAAAAAGACAACATCTGAGATGAAGATGTTGTCTTTTTTTGATCTCATTTAGAAAAACCCTTGTGCGTCCTCACTATAGCTAACGAGTAGGTTCTTCGTTTGTTGATAGTGTTCAAGCATCATCTTGTGATTCTCACGGCCAATACCAGATTGCTTGTATCCGCCGAAGGCTGCATGTGCCGGATAGACATGGTAGCAGTTTGTCCAGACTCGTCCAGCTTGAATTTCTCTACCAAACTTATAGGCAGTGTTAATGTTACGAGACCAAATCCCGGCACCAAGTCCATAAAGTGTATCGTTTGCAATGGCTAGCGCTTCGTCTTCATCACTAAAGGTGGTGACGGATAAAACAGGGCCAAAGATCTCTTCTTGGAAAATTCTCATCTCATTATTGCCCTTAAAAATAGTTGGTTCAACGTAGAAGCCTTTTTCCATACCGTCAACTTGGCGTGTACCGCCCCCGATAAGACATTCGGCTCCTTCATTTTTCCCGATTTCAAGATAGGATGTTATTTTCTCGAGTTGCTCTTGAGAAGCTTGAGCCCCAATCATTGTGTTTGGGTCGAGTGGATTTCCGGAAGTGATTTCCTTCACTCGCTTAAGAGCTCTTTCTATAAATTGATCATATATGGATTCATGTATGAGTGTTCGTGATGGGCATGTACATACTTCCCCTTGATTTAGTGCAAACATAACAAATCCTTCGATTGCTTTATCAAGGTAAGCATCATCTTGATCCATGACATCTTTAAAGAAGATGTTTGGAGATTTACCACCAAGCTCTAAGGTGACTGGAATGAGGTTTTCTGATGCATATTGCATAATGAGACGTCCTGTAGTGGTTTCTCCAGTAAAAGCAATCTTAGCAATTCGCTTGTTAGAAGCGAGAGGTTTGCCTGCTTCTTCTCCAAAACCGTTTACAACGTTAACCACCCCGGCAGGAAGTAGATCTTCAATTAATTCCATTAACACTAAGATGGAAGCTGGGGTTTGTTCCGCTGGTTTTAAGACGACGCAGTTTCCAGCAGCAAGCGCCGGTGCGAGCTTCCAAACAGCCATAAGAATAGGGAAATTCCATGGAATAATTTGACCAACTACACCAAGAGGCTCATGAAAATGATAGGCGACCGTCTGCTCATCAATTTGGCTGAGAGACCCTTCTTGCGCACGAATGACCCCGGCAAAATATCGGAAATGATCAACTGCTAGAGGAATATCTGCATTTAACGTTTCTCGTACCGCTTTCCCGTTGTCCCACGTTTCAGCAACGGCCAGTTTTTCAAGATTTTCTTCAATTCGGTCGGCGATCTTATTTAAGATAATCGCACGTTCAGTTGGAGTGGTTTTCCCCCAGCTTGACTTCGCTTCATGTGCGGCATCGAGTGCGAGCTCAATGTCTTCAGAAGTAGACCTTGCGATTTTGCAGAAGACTTCACCGTTCACCGGAGAGACATTGTCAAAATAGCGACCATTCGCAGGGGCTGTCCACTTTCCGCCAATAAAATTGTCGTACTGTTCCTTAAATGTAACCACAGAGTCGGTCGTTCCAGGCTGTTTGTAAACCATAAGAAATCCCTCCAACGTCATTTATTTGAACCACCTCCATTGTATACCCTTTTAGAGAATTGTGTAAGCGCTTTATTTTGTTTAAGTAGGATTAATTTTTTGTAAAGAGATTTGGTGGGGGCGGTGGAATCGCCGTAGAGAAGACGGAATCGACGAAGATGGGACGGAATCGACGAAGAGGGGACGGAATCGACGAAGAGAGGACGGAATCGGCGAAGAGAGCGAAGAATCGACGAAGAGAGGATGGAATCGACGAAGAGAGAACGGAATCGGCGAAGAGAGCGAAGAATCGACGAAGAGAGGACGGAATCGACGAAGAGACGAAAGAATCGACGAAGAGAGCAAAGAATCGACGAAGAGAGGGCGGAATCAACAAAGAGAGCGAGAAATCAACGAAGAGAATGCGGAATCAACAAAGAGAGCGAAGAATCAACAAACAGAAGGCGGAATCAACGAAGAGCGAAGTACCAATAAAAAGAGCAGAGAATGATTTAAAGTTCACCATTTAAAAGATAGATTCAAATATAAATCGTAACAATTACGCTTTACATTCAGATAAACCGGGTGTATAATTCGTAATTGTTACGATTTGAGTTCGTGAGAGGGGGAATGCTTATGTCAACAATACCTGTTACTGTGTTGAGTGGTTATTTAGGTGCTGGGAAGACAACGTTGATGAACCATGTGTTATCGAATAGAGAGGGACTTCGGGTTGCAGTGATTGTAAATGACATGAGTGAGATCAATGTGGACGCTGATTTGATTGAACAGGGTGGCTTTAACCGTACGGAAGAGAAGCTGGTTGAGATGTCAAATGGCTGCATTTGCTGCACGTTAAGAGAGGATTTGTTAATTGAGGTTGAGCGATTAGCGAAGCAGGGAAACATTGATCATATTTTAATTGAGTCAACTGGAATTTCAGAGCCGGTGCCTGTTGCACAAACGTTCTCTTATATTGATGAGGAGACGGGCATTAACCTTGGGGAGTATTGCCATCTAGATACGATGGTGACTGTTGTGGATGCAAATCGGTTTTGGCACGATTTTCATTCGGGCGAGTCCTTGCTTGATCGCAAACAAGCGATAAGTGAAGCTGATGATCGAGATATTGTTGATTTACTTATCGATCAAATTGAGTTCTGTGATGTCCTTATTCTTAACAAAACAGACATGCTTGAGAAGAAGCAATTGAACCTCTTAAAAGGAGTACTAAAAAAGCTTCAACCCGAAGCCCGTTTGATAGAGACGAATTACGGTGTGGTTGATCCGAAACAGATTTTAAACACAGGTCTGTTTTCCTTTGAATCTGCGAGCACTGAGGTTGGTTGGATCAAGGAGCTTGAGGCAGAAGAGCATACACCTGAAACAGAGGAGTATGGAATTGGTTCGTTTGTGTATAAGCGTCGACGCCCATTTCATTCTGAACGATTTGAAGCATGGTCTGATTATTTTCCTAAAGAAGTAATTCGTGCAAAAGGAACGGTGTGGTGCGCGACTCGGAATGATCTTGCACTTATGCTTTCACAAGCTGGCCCGCAAGCAACACTTGAGCCTGTTGCCTACTGGGTGGCTTCCTTACCTAAGGCTGAACAGGTCTACTATAAACAGATGAATCCAGATACTCTTTCTGATTGGGACGACATATGGGGAGACCGGAAAACAGAGGTTGTCTTTATTGGGATTGAGCTAGATAAAGAACAGATCACTAACGAATTGGATGCTTGTCTTTTAACAGATGAAGAAATGAAGCAGGATTGGAGTCAATTTGTTGATCCCTATCCGTGGCACGTATCAAGAGCTGAACAAACCACTTAAAATTGGAGGAAATAACATGGCTAAAAAGTCTAAAATCGCAAAAGAACGGAAAAGACAGGAGCTTGTCGCAAAATATGCAGAGCTTCGTAAAGAGTTAAAGGCAAAAGGTGATTATGCGGCATTAAGAAAGCTACCACGTGATTCGGCGCCGACAAGATTAACAACTCGCTGCGAAGTAACAGGGCGCCCGCGTGGAGTGATTCGCAAGTTTAAATTATCGCGAATCAAGTTCCGTGAAATGGCTCATCAAGGTCAAATTCCTGGCGTGAAAAAAGCGAGCTGGTAGAAGAGGGTTATCCTTCTTCTATTTTTTTTATGTTTAACGTAGACTTTAATGTGGGTACCCAATAACTAGAGTTAAATTATTGGAGGCCAGTAACGATGAATATAAACGAACAATTAACAAATGGAATCCCGAAGCAGAAACAAGAGAAACAGCCAGGTAATGAGCATGAGATGAATCCACTTCCGATCTATGAATATGAAGACTATCAGGGATCAGGTAAGTTAAAGGATAAAGTCGCTCTTATTACTGGAGGGGACTCAGGTATTGGACGTGCTGTTGCGGTTGGTTATGCGAAGGAAGGTGCTCATGTAGCCATCGTATACTTAGATGAACATGAGGACGCGGAAGCAACAAAGCAACGAGTCGAGCAAGAAGGAGTTAAGTGCATTACCATTTCTGGGGATGTAGCAGACGAAACATTCTGTATTGAATCTGTACAACGTACGGTTAATGAGCTAGGTGGTTTAGATATTCTTGTAAATAACGCAGCTGAGCAACATCCTGTGAATAGCTTAAAGGAGCTTTCTGCTGAGCAGCTTCAACGCACATTTGCAACAAACTTCTATTCATATGTGTATTTTACAAAAGCAGCACTTGATTATCTAAAACCAGGAAGCTCGATTATTAATACGTCTTCTATTAACCCGTACCGTGGAAATCCACAGTTAATTGATTACACGAGTACAAAAGGGGCGATTAACGCGTTTACCCGTTCCATGTCGCAATCACTAGTAAAAGAGAACATTCGTGTAAATGGCGTAGCACCAGGTCCCATTTGGACACCGCTCATTCCAGCATCCTTTGAGGAAGATGTGGTAGCTGAATTTGGTCAAAGCAATCCAATGGGTCGTCCGGGGCAACCGGTTGAGCATGTTGGTGCGTATGTTCTTCTTGCTTCTCACGAGTCTTCGTATATGACTGGACAAACCATTCATATCAATGGTGGAGATTTTGTCAATACGTAAACTTTCTTGTATATAGAAAAACAGGATGCATCTTGCATCCTGTTTTTTTATTCTTATTTCTTAAGCTTTGGTAGCTGCAAATACGTGCCAGCACGCCAGAGCCATTCAAGTGGACCCATTCTAAAGTAAGTTAACCAAACCTTACTTAAAATAAGCTGAAGCACAAAGACGGCTATAGCAATAAGCGCACCTACAAATACACCCACAGAGTTAAATAATCCAAATCCATAATTATAGAAAATAGTCGTCATAATAAGTGATTGGAATAAATAATTGGTAAAAGCCATACGACCTGCGTAAGAGAGAGGCTGAAGTACCTTTCTTCCTCTATCGGTTGTAGCAGCTAATACAAAAGCAGAGATAAAGAACATGGTAAGGAAAGGACCACCTATAAAGGTTTGGAGAGCATCAAGTTGATTGCTATCTTTGTTAAACGCAACAGGCGTCTTTGCTAACAATCCAACCCCAAGGCCGATCCACATCATGATTTTCCATTTCCCCTTGTGATTATGTGGATCTGATATCCAGCCTTTTCTCATCACATAAGATCCGAGCAG
This sequence comes from Alkalihalobacillus sp. FSL W8-0930, assembly GCA_037965595.1. Classification (NCBI taxonomy): domain Bacteria; kingdom Bacillati; phylum Bacillota; class Bacilli; order Caryophanales; family Bacillaceae; genus Alkalihalobacillus; species Alkalihalobacillus sp. FSL W8-0930. The sequence continues at coordinate 1,200,119 of CP150183.1, forward strand.
GAATAACCCTAGCACCGCAAATATCGAATTAATAGTCATGAAAATGTTTCCGAAGACGCCAAACCCAAATGGATCTGCCGTTTGCCTGAATTCAACCGTATCGCCGTACGTACCTTCAGATAAAACAGATATTTCATCTTTATTAAACTGATATGTTGGGTCTGTTTCTTGTGACATTCCTTGTTCTGCAAATTCATAAAAAGATTCAGGTACTGCAGCACATGAGCCCATAAGTCCGACGAGGATCAAACCTGTAATGACAAGCCCTCTTGCAGGCATCATCAAAAAGAAAAATAAGAGAACAGAGGTCAAAGCATATGCAAATAGAATATCCCCATTCCAAAGATAAATTCCATGCAAATAACCGACGATTCCTAAGATAAGTGTGCGACGCCAGAAGACTGCATTAAAGCTTTGACCCCTATCAAGAAATCGTTGCTTCTGTAATGCCATACCATATCCAAATAAAAATGAGAATAATGGATAAAAGCTCGCTTGAACGAAGATTAAAATGGCGCTCTCAGCAAAACGATCTATGCCTCCATTAGAATATTGGTTAAAAAGACTAGTTTCATAAAATAACCCGTATTGAAAATGAAAACTATTAGCCAAAATAATCCCAAGTAAAGCAAACCCTCGTAGCATATCGAGCGTGATGATCCGATCCCCTTCCAAGGTCGGGTTGGAACGTTGGTTCATTTTTTCAACTCCTTTTTTCTATGTATAAATAAAGTGCTCACGGTTTCGATCTTCACTTTGGCATGATAAAGTAGAAGGTAGAAACCACCAAATACAAGTTTACACCAAAATCATCCAAATGTGTGATGATGTTCTACAAGATAAAGAGTTTGAATATTTCATGAAAGAGGATGATTAGGATGACAAACCAAGTGATTCAAACAATGGGCGCTCACCGCTCGATTCGAAAATTTACAAGTCAAGATGTAAGCACGGAACAAGTAGAGATGCTTACAGATACAGCCAGATGGGCACCAAGCTCGCACCATGTTCAAGCGTACAGTATGATTGTTATTCGCAATCAAGAGAAAAAAGACACACTAAAAACATTAACTGGAGGACAGCAATGGGTTGCAGATTGTCCTGTTTTTCTAGTGATATGTGCGGACTATCATCGTATTGGGGAAGCGACTAAGCGTCATGATCAGTCTCTAGAAATTGGAGGAGCAGAGCAATTACTTGTTGGTGCAGTCGATGCAGCGCTTGTTGCTCAAAATCTTTTAACAGCAGCAGAATCAATTGGGTTAGGTGGAGTCATGATTGGTGGCATTCGTAACAATCCAGTTGAAGTTGCCTCCTTATTAAAGCTACCAAAAGCCACGTTCCCAGTTATGGGTCTATGCTTAGGATATCCGGACCAAGAGATCGAGCAGAAACCTAGATTACCAAAACAAGCATCTGTATTTAATGAACAGTATGAAGAGGAAGTCGTTGATCAGGCTTTAACGGATTACAATGAAACGATGCATACGTACTATGGCTCAAGAGGGACAAATACCAAACAACAGACGTGGTCTGAACAAATGGCAAACTATATGGGGAAGCCGAATCGTCCTCACATGAATGGATTTTTAAAGAAACAAGGTTTTTTAACAGACTTATAAAAAAAAGCGAAATTTAAGGGGATAGGGGAATCTGTACATACGATGAAAAGTGATGCACTTAAACGTTTACCAGATCAATTTTTTGCTGAGTTAGTAAGAAAGACAATGGAAGTGAAACAAAATCATGATGATGTGATTAATCTGGGACAAGGGAATCCGGACCAACCGACGCCCACTCACATTGTTGAGAAATTGAAGGAAGCCGCATCAAATCCTCTTTATCACAAGTATGCGCCATTTTCAGGATTTCCTTTCTTGAAGGAAGCAGTCGCTAATTATTACATGCGTGAATGCAATGTTGAAATCGATCCTGAGACAGAGGTGGCGATTTTGTCCGGGACAAAAACAGGACTTGTTGAAGTGAGTCAATGCCTGTTGAATCCGGGAGATTCAGCACTTGTCCCAGATCCAGGTTACCCAGATTATTGGTCAGGCATCGCGCTCGCTGGAGCAGAAATGGTAGGAATGCCGCTCTTGCCTGAAAACAACTTTTTGCCTGACTTCACGGAAATCCCGGAGGAAGTCTTAACGAATGCAAAGCTTATGTTTTTAAACTATCCAAACAACCCGACTGGTGCTATAGCAAACGGTGAATTTTTTGAAGAAGTAGTGAAGCTTGGACGGGAATATGGCACGCACATTGTTCATGATTATGCGTATGGCGCCATTGGCTTTGATGGCGAACGTCCACTAAGCTTTCTTGAAACACCTGGAGCAAAAGATGTTGGAATTGAGATGATGACTCTCTCTAAAACGTACAATATGGCAGGTTGGAGAGTTGGATTTGCAGTCGGAAACAAAGAGATCATTAAAGCGATTAACTTAATTCAAGATCATTACTATTGCAGTTTGTTTGGAGGCATCCAGGAAGCCGCAGCTCATGCACTAACGGCGGATCAGACATGCGTCAGTGAGTTAGTCAAAACGTATGAGTCAAGGCGTAATGTGTTAGTGGAGGAAGCGTCTCGCATTGGATGGAAGGGGCAGGCACCCGCTGGTTCATTTTTTGCATGGTTTCCTGTTCCAGAGGGCTATTCGTCTGAAGCCTTCGCTGATCTTCTTTTATATGAAGCAAGGGTTGTTGTGGCACCTGGAAATGGGTTTGGTGAACATGGGGAAGGCTTTGTTAGGCTCGGCTTGTTATGTGGAGAGGATGAGCTTAGAGAAGCCATTCAACGGATTGAAAAGCTTAATGTTTTCTAAAATCGACTAAAGGGAGAGAGAATGATGACGTTACAAGATGTGCAGAATATTTTTTGTGTGGGGCGTAATTATGCAGAGCATGCCAAGGAGTTAGGGAATGAAGTACCAGATACACCACTCCTATTTACAAAACCATCCAATGCTCTTGCTACAGCAGATGGGCAGACATTAAGCTACCCAAGTGATCAAGGAGAAATTCATCACGAATTAGAAATTGTTCTAAAGATAGGGAAGACAACCGATTCATATTCAGTGAATGATCGAGTCATTGAAATGGCCTTAGGAATCGATCTGACGCTGCGCGACCTTCAATCAAAATTAAAGAAAAAGGGGCATCCGTGGGAGCGAGCAAAGGGATTCCGTAATTCGGCTATCCTGACGCCATTTTGGTCGTTTTCATCTGTTGAAGACATAGAGCACACGACCTTCACTCTTAAAAAAAATGGTGAAACGGTTCAGTACGGAAATAGCACGCAAATGCTGTTTAATTTTCAACAGCTAGTAGAAGAGTGTGAGCAGGCTTTTGGTTTATATGAGGGAGATATTATTTTCACGGGTACTCCAGAGGGCGTTGGTCCGATTTCAGAGGGCGATCATTTCACTCTATTCTGGGGCGAAGAGGAAAAAGGTAGCTTTACCGTAGCATTTAATAAGTAGGAGGTACCATATATGGTACAAACAAAGATTTTTGCCCATAGAGGGTTTTCGGGGAACTATCCTGAAAATACGATGTCTGCTTTTAAACAGGCTGTCAAAGCAGGCGCAGACGGGATTGAATTGGACATACAATTCACAAAGGATCATATTCCCGTTATTATTCATGATCGAACGGTGAATCGTATGACGAATGGAAAAGGATTTGTTTGTGAGTTTCCTCTTGCAGAGCTTCAGAAGCTTCAGATGAAAGAGGACCCATCTGAACGAATTCCTACCTTTGAAGAGTTTCTACAATGGGTCGAACCACATCCTGTTCTTTTAAATGTTGAACTGAAAACTGAACTAAAGGATCGGGGCAAAATTACAGAGCTTATGCTGCCTTTACTTACAAAATATGATGTGGAAGACAGGACCATTCTCTCTTCTTTTGATCATAAAGCACTGCAAGCGGCCAAACAAAAAAAGCCGCATATTGAGTCAGCGGCTCTGGTCCATCAAGCAATGGTGGACCCAGGTGAATATTTAGAGAAGCTTAGTGTAGAAGGGATTCATTTTAAGGCATCGACTTTGCTAATGGATGAAGCAACCGAGCTACAGGAGAAAGGCTATCGTCTCAGACCGTATACAGTTAACACAGCTGATCAGATGAACCAATTCTTTACGTGGGGCTGTGAGGGAATCTTTACTGATTACCCTGATCTTGCTTTAACTGTTCGCGGGAAGGTAGACCGTCTATAATTTCCAGATCTCTTTTGCATATTCGTAAATGGTTCGATCACTTGAAAAATAACCCGAGTGACTAATATTGATTAAGCATTTTTTCTGCCAGGTACGTGGGGTGAGGTATAGCTCCTGTACCTGGTTTTGTGCTTGAACATAGCTTCCAAAGTCTTTTAATAGGAAATACTCATCTCCATTTTCGACTAAAGAATAATAGATATCCTGAAACGCAACCTGATCCCCTTTAAGTGAACCATTTACTAATCGGTGCAGAACCTTCTGCAGCCTGCGATCCTGGTGGAATACCTCGCGAGGGTTGTATTGACCATTCTGTTCGTAAGCTAGAACCTCTTGGGCACGAAGCCCAAAATCAAAGAAATGATCTGTAGAAACTAAGTCGGTCATTTCTATATTTGCCCCGTCCATTGTGCCGATCGTTAATGCCCCGTTCATCATCATCTTCATATTTCCCGTACCAGACGCTTCTTTTGAAGCCGTTGAGATTTGTTCACTCAAATCAGCAGCAGGAATGATAAGCTCTGCCTGAGAAACGTTGTAATTCGGAAGAAACAGAACTTGAATTTTCCCTTTTGTTACAGGATCTTCGTTAATCTGACTTGCAACAGATGTAATTAAAGAGATGATTCGTTTTGCATAAAGATAACCAGGAGCTGCTTTTGCTCCAAAGATAAAGGTTCGTGGTACTTTGATGGCATCCGGCTTGTCATAACATAAATCCCAAAGGTACATGACATGTAATAAATTTAACAGCTGACGTTTATAGCCGTGAAGTCGTTTTATGTGTACATCATATAAGGAATGTTTCATAACCTGGTGTCCTGTTTTAGCAAAAATTTTGTCGGCTAGTCTTTGCTTATTGTGTTGTTTAATGGAGTGAAGTTCATCAAGAACCACATCATCATCCACATATTTGAGTAACTTCGTCAGTTCATCCGGTTTCTCTTTCCAAGAGTCTCCGATTAATTGGGTGATAAAAGCTGTTAATAAAGGGTTTGCATTTAAAAGCCATTGTCTGTGACTGATTCCGTTTGTTTTGTTTGTAAATCTCTCGGGTTGGCGAATCGAAAACGATTTTAACAGTTCATCTTTCAAAATCGTCGAATGGAGCTTTGCTACCCCATTAATGGTATGACTTCCTACAACAGCGAGTCTTGCCATATGGATAACATCATCTGTGATAATCGAAAGGTCACTGAGGCTTTCCCACTCAAAAAGCCCATGATATTCAACGTCTAAGCAATGTCTTCGATTGATTTCTTCAATAATTAAATAAATACGTGGTAGCTGCTCTTTCACTAAGAACACAGGCCATTTTTCTAATGCCTCATTCATCAGCGTATGATTCGTATAAGACACGGTTGATAACACGATGTTCCATGCTTCTTCCCATGAGAGATGGTGTTCATCCACTAGTAGTCTCATGAACTCTGGGATAATTAGTGTGGGGTGTGTATCATTTATTTGAATAGCAAGCTTTGTGGGAATCTCTTGTAAGGTGCCGCCACTTTGCAGAAAGTCCTGCAAGATGGATTGAATGCCAGCGGATACAAGAAAGTACTGCTGGCGTAATCTTAGAACTTTTCCATCGTAATGTGAGTCATCTGGATACAGAAATTCAGTAATTTCTTCAGCTTTCCGTTTAGTTAATGCGTGATCTTTAAACGATATCTCTGATGTGGCAGGGATAGATTCGGCTCGCCAAATGGTTAGATGATTGACTTGATCATTTTTGTAACCAAAAATAGGTATCTGATAAGGTACTGCTTTGATTTCTTCTGAATTGGTAAGCTGGAATGTGAGTCGGTTATTTAATTCGCTCATCTGAATGGATCCACCAAAACGAACACGTATTGTTTGATCAGCTTTCCGTTCTTCCCAGGCGTATCCAGAATCACCAACCCACTTGTCAGGTAGTTCAACTTGTTGCTGATGTTTAATTTTCTGCTTGAAAAGTCCATATTGGTATCGTAGTCCCATTCCGTGACCGGAGTAGCCGAGTGCAGCTAACGAATCTAGGAAGCATGCAGCAAGTCTTCCTAAACCACCGTTACCAAGGGCAGCATCCAACTCGCTTTGAAATACAACTATTGGATCATATTGAAATGTTTCTAAGACCTCCTTGCATGAATCAAGCAGGTCTAAGTTTAGAAGATTCGTTTCAATAAAACGACCAGGAAGAAATTCCATTGAAAAATAATATACTTGCTTCTTTTGAGGGAAATCGGATTCTCCCTCAGTTAAAGCAAATTCCTTGATCAAAGAAGCAATGGTATGAAGTACATGCTGGGACGTATGAGAATCTGCATTAACTAATTGCTTCGATAAGGCTTTCTTGAAACTGTTTTTGTTGATTGTCATCTTGATCAAACACTCCTTTTTGCTCACGAAGACCGTCATAAACACGTTGATACTCTAATGCTGATTTCCGCCATCCAAGTTCTGTTCGGGCGCATCCAGCTACTAGTTTGTTCCATTGTTGCTTATGGTGAAAGTGGGAGATAGCCCGTTGAATGGTCAAACGCAACTCACCAGGCGTCTGGTTATAGAATGTGAAGCCGTTACCCGTTCCTGTATGAGGCTGATAGGCTTGAATGGTATCTTTGAGCCCACCTGTTTCCCTGACAATCGGCACACACCCGTAACGTAAGGCGATCAGCTGACTTAATCCACATGGTTCAAATAAAGAAGGCATTAGAAGGAGATCGGAACCAGCGTAGATTCGACGTGCTTTTCCTTCGTCAAATCCTTGGAAGAAACAAAGCTTCGTTGGATAACGATGCTGCAAATCGTACAGTCCGTTTTCCAGCTCAGGTGTTCCATTTCCTAAAACAATGACTTGCATTCGTTCATGTGCAAGCATGTCATGTAAGGTTTCAATTAAAAGTTGAATACCTTTTTCAGGAACAAGTCTTGAAACAACGGCAAGCAGTGGAGTTGAAATAGAGAGTGACAGCCCAGCTTCTGCTTGTAAACTACGTTTGTTAATGTCTGATGCGCCAGACCGGTTCGTGTAAGGGGCGATTAGCTCCTTATCTGTTTGTGGATTATATTCTTCTAAATCAATTCCATTCACAATTCCGATCAGGTCATTCGCTCGTTCTTTAAGTAAACGATCCAGTTTATAGCCAAAAGCAGGTTCTTGAATTTCGAGAGAATAAGTAGGGCTCACAGTTGTAATTTTATCCGCTTCAGCGATCCCTGCTTTTAAGTAGTTGATTTGTCCATCCATTTCCAAAATCGAGAATGCCTGATCATCAAAATGAAGTAATTCTTTGAACACCGTAGCTGGGAACTGTCCTTGATAGGCAAGGTTGTGGATCGTAAATACCGTTTTTATTTGATCATTCCATTGCTTTGCTCGGATATAAGCGGGGAGTAAACCCGTTTGCCAATCATGACAATGCAGGACTTTCGGTTTTTGTTCTTGCGAGCCAATCCATTCTAAAACGGCATGGCAAAAAAACGCGTACCGTTCTCCATCATCATGACAACCGTACAAGAGTGGACGGTTAAAATAGTACTCATTTTCAAAGAATAAATAGCGGATTCCTTGATGCTCTAGCTCGAAGATGTGACACGCTTGCTCGCGCCAACGAACCCAAACAGAGAGAGTGGCGACCCAGTTTAATTTGTCCGCCCATTCACGCGCGAGCGATTGATGTTTTGGAAGAATCACAGTGACCGCTCCTCGAGGCATCAATAAGGCCTGCGGAAGTGAACCAATCACATCTGCTAACCCACCCGTTTTAAAAAAAGGTGTGCATTCTGTTGCAACGTGAACAATATCTATTTGATTTTCAGTCATACGGGAGTACTCCTTTTACTTAATATTCTTGAGCAGGTGGTTACTGATCATTGAGTCAGCTGATTTGGTTTTTGAAAGCCGATGCACAACAGAAGGCGTTATGAGCATGATCTCATTCTCTGAGACGAACGACATATGATCCGGGATATGAGTATTCTCAGCAACAATCACTCGATGCAAATAGACGTTCTTTCCAACGGATGCACCAGGTAGAATGACAGACTGATAGACTGCTACTCCTTCTGAAAGATAAGCAGTAGGAGAAATGACCGATTCAGCAATCCTGCGTTCCTTTGCTTCCTTTACTGATTGAATCGATATCGGAGCAAAGGCAGACGGAAGAGGTTTAGTAATCAATGGCCATTCTTGCTCGGTATGGAGAAATGGTGACTTTCCTTTAATTAGATCCATCTGCGTTTCCCAATAGGTTTGGATCGTACCTACGTCTCGCCAATATTGATCGTATGGAAACGCGAACAGCTTAGCCTGGTGCACAAGATTTGGGAGAATATCTTTGCCGAAATCATGACTTGACAAGGGATTCGTAGCGTCCTCTATTAGACATTCTTTTAAATAAGCCCAATTAAACAGATAAATGCCCATTGAGGCAGTCTGGCTTTTTGGATGCTCAGGCTTCTCTGCAAATTCGAGCACTCGATCAGTGTCATCTACACGCAAGATGCCAAAGCGACTTGCTTCTTCTTTTGGTACGGTTATTGTTGCAACTGTGACATCGGCATCTTTTTGTTGGTGAAATGTTAACAATTCTTCATAATTCATTTGGTAAATATGATCTCCAGAAAGAATAAGGACGTGGGTTGGAGCATGTTGTTCAAGATACTGCATATTTTTGCAGACGGCATCTGCTGTTCCCTCATATGTTGAATTGGTTGCTGGTAAACAATGAATAGAAAGTCCATGGGACTCACTATTCTCTAAGTGAGAATGGAGGGTTTCAGGCTTATACTGTGTTAACACACCTGCTTGTTTTATACCTGAATGGATGCAATTACTGATTGTGTAGTCAATAATACGATGATTGCCTCCAAAGGAGACGGCTGGTTTCGATTCATTTCTAGTTAAGGCACCTAGTCTTGTGCCTGCACCCCCTGCTAAAATCATAGCGACACAATTCACCATAGAGTTCACGTAATTCCCCCTTTTTTTCTCACGCACATTCATGTAGAAGTGATTATGTATTGATACGTATGTACATGTAAGCGTTTTCTATTCCTCGATATCTCAGCTTTCTAAAAAAACAACTTTGTTCATGCGTTAAATCCTTTAGATTTCACTTACAACAGTCGATAAATAGATAACAAAGCATTGTCAGTCTTGGATACTAAAATGTTAAAAATAAACAATGAAACACTAGGGGGAACTATGGACGCTAGATATGTAAATGCGATTGTAAGAGCAACAAAAGGAATATTAACCACACATTTAGGAGCTGAAGTAACATCCCTCACGCCGAAGGTAGGAACAGGAAGCGTCACCAGTAGTGAGATTTCTGTCATACTCGGTGTAAAGGGGCAGTTAGCAGGCCAGATCATATGCAGCTTTAAAAAAGACACAGCCTTACAGATTGTAGGTAAGATGATGGGAGGCATGTCTATTACGGAACTCGATGAAATGAGCTGGAGTGCTGTAAAGGAGTTTGGGAACTGGATTGCCGGCACAACAGCAACAGAGTTATCAAACGAAGACTGCATTATCGATGTAACGCCGCCAGTAACAAATGAAGGCTCATCAATCTTTCATTCTTCCGAAAAGTATTTAACGTTATCATTAGAAACAACAGTCGGTCCAATCGACATTCATATCTCGTTTCAAGTTGTTGAGGAACCCCTTAGCATTTGATGAGGAAAACGACATGTATAAACAAGGCAAATGATTCAGCAATGGGTCATTTGCCTTTCTTTCGTTATTTTTAGATTGATATCCCTCTTAACAATTAGGTGAAAATACTATTCAAAAGCGTCAAAAAAGGGTAAACTACCTATCGTAATCAGTGTGAGATCTGGAAGGAGTGAACGATTTGAAAGAAATTGATGTTTCAAAGTTTGAGAAGAAAATGATTATTCGAAACATCGAGGCGCGTGACTTCGATGATATTATAGCAATGTCGAAATTATGTTTTAAAAATATGGAGCCTTGGCGATATGACCAGCTTCGTAGCCATATAGAAATCTTTCCTGAAGGACAATTTTGCGTTGAATATGACGGTGAAATTATTGGGTCCTGTTCAAGCTTAATTATTAATTTTGATGAATACGACGACCAGCACACTTGGGATGAGATCACAGATGAAGGGTATATTACAAACCATGATTCGGAAGGGTACAATCTATATGGAATTGAAGTAATGGTTCATCCAAACTTCCGCAGAATGAAAATTGGTCGCAGATTATATGAAGCTCGTAAAGATTTAGCTCGTGAACTGAATCTAAAAAGCATTATTATCGGCGGACGTATTCCAAACTATTCAAAGCATGCGGCAGAATTGACGCCACGTCAGTATGTAGAAGAAGTGACCATGCACAATTTGTATGATCCGGTTCTGACCTTTCAGGTTGTAAATGGATTTACGTTAAAGCGAGTGAACTCCAATTATTTAGATGATGACAAAGCCTCCATGCGTTATGCGACGCTTATGGAGTGGAACAATATTGACTATAGACCAACGATTCCTAAACGCAAATTTAAGACATCATTCCCGGTTCGTATTACAACGATTCAGTATGAAATGAAGAAGATCGCATCCTTTGAGGATTTTGCTGTGCAATGTGAATATTATACGGATGTTGCAGCAGGATTTAATTCAGACTTTGCCATTTTCCCAGAGATCTTCACGTTGCAGCTTCTTTCCTTTTTACCAGAGAAAAGTCCGAGTCGAGCGATTCGTCGTTTAACGGAATTTACTGAGGATTATATTGAACTCTTCACAACACTTGCTGTTCGGTACAATATTAATATTGTGGGTGGCTCTCACTTTGTTGAAGAGGAAGGAAAAATATATAACATTTCGTATCTCTTTAGGCGTGATGGAACGATTGAAAAACAATACAAAATTCACGTTACACCAAATGAGCGTTTGTTCTGGGGTATTTCCGGAGGAGACGAAGTAAAGGTATTTGATACAGATTGTGGTAAAATTGCCATTCAGATCTGTTATGATATTGAATTCCCTGAGCTTGCACGAATTGCAGTGGACAAAGGGGCGAATATTATCTTCACTCCATTTTGTACAGATGATCGTCAAGGCTATCTGCGTGTGCGTTATTGTTCTCAAGCACGTGCCATTGAGAACCAGCTGTACACAGTAATCTCTGGTACAGTCGGAAATCTTCCTGATGTTGAAAACATGGACATTCAATATGCACAGTCTGGGATCTTTAGCCCGTCAGATTTCACGTTTGCACGTGATGGAATCGTCGGAGAATGTAACCCTAATATTGAAACGGTTGTTGTAGGAGATGTTGATCTTGAGATCCTACGTCGACACAGACGTTCAGGCAGTGTGAATCAGCTCCGCGACCGTCGCCATGATGTCTACCATATTTCTTATAAGCAGCCTTAATAAGGTAGAAAGAAGAACCGAAATGGTTCTTCTTTTTTTATGTTTGTGCCGGTTCATCTTAGGCGAAGCTGATAAGAAAAAGACTGGTAGGGATTTGTATGATCGAACGATTACAACCGAAAGTGTATGTATTATTAATCGGATTGGTGCTTCTTTTTGGCTCTCTCTTCTATGCGAGCATTGTGAATCCAATGTTCAAAATGGAAAAGGAAGAGCAGTGGAGCATACATGTTGTTCATGTTGCTGAAGGCTATCGACCTTTTAAAACAGAAGCCGTTCAGCTATTTCTACAAAATAGCCAAGGAGAACCTGCTGAGAGCGAACAAGTCAGAATAGAGCTTCAATCACAATCAGGTATCAATGAACGCCATTGGATGCATCACATAGAAGATGGTTTATATCAAGCAGAATGTTCTTTTAAAGAATCTGGAGAGTGGCAGGGAAGTGTAACCGTTTCAAATGGAAAAGATCAGGATGAATTCCCTTATACCATTTCTGTCCAGCCTAGAGCAGAAAAAATACAATTAGGTGAATATAGAAAATAGAATGAAAGACTTGTTTGATGTATACTACAAGAAAAGGAAACAAGGCTGAAACATCAACCTGTTGAATTCCGTATAGAACTGGCAATAGGGATGTAGGGGGGAGTGGACCCGGTGAGTAGAACGTTTTCAGGGGAGAATCGAACAAACCATATTGAAGAGCTTAAAGAAAAAGGGCTTGAAGTATTGGTGATTGGTGGGGGGATTACAGGCGCAGGGATTGCTCTTGATGCCAAAGTAAGAGGGTTCAATACAGGAATCATTGACCAACATGATTTTTCAGGGGGATCATCGAGTCGCTCAAATAAGTTAATCCAGGGTGGTTTAAGTGAGCTTAAACATCTGGATGTGAAGGCCTTTGCTGAGCTTGGAAGAGAGAGAGCGGTCATATTGGATAATGCTCCGCATCTTGTTTCTCCTATCAGTATGCTAATGCCAGTCTATAAAAAAGGAGCATTCGGTCGAATTCAAGCTTCATTAAGCTTGCGCATTTATGATCGTTGGGTTGAATTAAACAAAAAAGATAGAAGACATATGTTAAACAAGAAACAGATCCAAAAACAAGAGCCACTTTTAAGAACAGATAACTTAAAAGGAGGCGGCCTCTACACGGAGTATCAGTTAAATGATGCAAGGTTAACCATTGAAGTCTTAAAGGTTGCGACCTCAAGAGGGGTCGTTGCTGCTAATTACTTGAAGGCAGAGTCCTTCTTATATGAACAAGGCAAAGTGGTTGGGGTGATGGCAGTTGATCAGCTAACAGGTGAAGCGCACAAAATCTTTGCGAACTATATCGTGAATGCGGCTGGTTCTAATATGAATCACTTGAGAGAGCAAGATCGTTCGCTGGATGAGGAAGTTTCCAAAACAAATGATAAGCTCCATGTTGTGGTAGATCGAACATCATTACCCATTCAGCAAGGCATTTATTTTGAAAGTAAAGACGGTCAAATGCTTTATGCCATTCCATTTGGTGAAAAGATCTATGTCGGATCTGCTTATGTTGACCGTTCATCAAAAGACGGGTTACAGCAAGCCATCCAGATCCTATTGGATTCATTAAATCATACGTTTCAATCGACTCTGTTAACGCAAAAACACGTTGAGTCATTTTGGGTGGACTCAGAGCGTAGTATGACGAATCAAAAGATTAATAAAACAGAAGAGATTGTGATTTCCTCCTCAGGTCTTAGATCCGTGTATTGCCACCATGCAGCTGGTTATCGAGTGGTTGCAGAGCGAGTCATTGATTCCATAGAGAAGGAGCATAGTCGATCTTACGGAAGCCAAACAGATTCCATTACTTTATCAGGAGGACAAGTCGGTGGATTGGACCGGTTTGAGGACTTCCTGAAAACAAAGGCTGAAGAAGGTGAAGCGCTTGGGCTGACCTATGACGAAGCGTATGCACTATCGATCTTATATGGTTCTAATATTACAAATATATGGTCAAGAGTTCGGACGAGTAGAAGACGGGCGGCCGAATCTGGTTTACCTCCCATCTTATTTGCTCAATTAACGTATGCCATTGAAGAAGAAATGGTTGTATCACCATTGGACTTTTTAGTTCGTCGCACCCATGCTCTTTATTTTAATCGCCCTGTTATGGAGAAGTGGATGAATCCAATTTTCAGATATATGCAGGATCGCTTCCAATGGGATGAGCAAGAAAGTATGCATTGGCAAGACGAACTGGACAAAGAGTTAGCGAAACATAGCTTAACAGAATCAAAAAACTAACTATAGCCGTTATAGGTAAAAAGTAGTAAAATAGTAACGTTATAAACAGTGTGCAGATATACATTAGGAGGAGATTTTTTGAATTGGAACGATAGCTATACAAAATGGTCAACGTTTGCAACCCTTGAGCAGGATGTAAAATCGGAGCTGGATGCAATCAAAGAGGACGAAACCGCTCTTGAGGACTGCTTTTATAAAAATCTTGAATTTGGAACAGGTGGAATGCGTGGAGAAATCGGGCCTGGTCCAAATCGAATGAATACATATACAGTTCGTCGTGCAGCAAAAGGATTGGCTGATTATCTAGAAAGTAACGGAGAAGACGCAAAGAAGCGCGGCGTAGTTATTGCCTACGATTCTCGCCATAAGTCACCACAATTTGCAAGAGAGGCTGCCTTAACACTTGGAAAACAAGGAATTACGGCTTATGTTTTTAATGATCTTCGTCCGACACCTGAGCTATCTTTTGCAGTAAGACACTTAGGAGCCTATGCGGGAATTGTGATCACAGCAAGTCATAACCCTCCTGAATACAATGGATTTAAAGTCTATGGTCCAGACGGTGGTCAGCTTCCACCTGGTCCAGCTGACGAACTTGTAAGCTATGTTGATGCGATTGAAAACGAACTACTTATTGAAGTAGGCGAAGAAACTCAGTTGAAAAGTGAACTTCTTTATCAGATTGTTCCTCAAGATGTGGATGATGCTTACAATGAGCAGCTTAAAACGATCTTGGTTCAGCCTGAATTAGTACGTGAACAAGGTTCAACCGTTAATATTGTGTTTACACCACTACATGGTACGGCGAATGTTCCTGTTAGACGAGTACTTGCAGACGCTGGCTTTACAAATGTAACAGTAGTCCCAGAACAAGAGCTGCCAGATCCGAATTTTTCTACAGTGAAGTCTCCAAACCCTGAAGAGCATGCTGCATTTGAGTACGCGATGAAGCTTGGAGAAGAGAAAGAGGCTGATCTTCTTTTAGCTACAGACCCTGACGCTGACCGTGTTGGACTAGCTGTGAAGGATCATGAAGGAAACTATCAAGTGTTAACAGGAAATCAAACGGGTGCGTTGTTGCTTGATTACTTGTTAACGAAGCTAAAGGAAGAGGGAACGCTTCCTCAGAATGGCATTGTGTTAAAAACAATTGTTACTTCTGAGATCGGTGCAAAAATTGCAGAACAATTTGGCTTAAAATCCCTTGATACATTAACTGGATTTAAGTTCATTGGGGAAAAAATCAAGGAATACGAAGAATCTGGTGAGCATACGTTTTTATTTGGATATGAAGAAAGCTATGGCTATTTAATTGGTGACTTTGTACGAGATAAAGATGCGGTTCAGGCTTGTTTATTAGGAGCAGAACTAGCGCTATATTACAAAGAGCGTGGAATGACGATTTATGAAGGACTTCAGGAAGTGTTCTCGAAGTACGGATTCTATCGTGAGGGTCTTGAGTCACTTACGTTAAAAGGAAAAGCCGGTGCAGAGAAGATCAACAGTATCTTAGCATCATTCCGTATGGATCCACCAAAAGAAATGAATGGAATTCAGATTGATTCTGTTGAAGATTACCAATCAAGTGAACGCTCGTTGCTTGTAACAGGAGAGAGGGAAACGATTACTCTTCCAGTATCGAATGTTCTTAAGTATAAACTTACGGATGGCTCTTGGTTCTGTATTCGTCCATCTGGAACGGAGCCAAAGGTGAAATTCTACTTTGGTGTAAATGCGGCGAGTGATGAGGACAGTAAAGAAAAACTAGCGACCCTGCGTACAGCAGTTATGGATTACGTAAATCAATTTATTTAAGAAAGTGGGGAATGCATGATGACGATTTTAGTCACTGGTGGTGCTGGTTATATTGGTAGCCATACCGTTCTTTATCTGTTAGATAAGGGAGAAGACGTTGTTGTTGTTGATAATCTAACAAAAGGACATCTAGAAGCTTTGCAAGGTGCTACTTTATATGAAGGAAATCTTCTAGATGGAGAATTTCTTGATAAAGTATTCACAGAGCAGCAAATTGATGCAGTGATTCACTTTGCCGCTGATTCATTGGTAGGCGAAAGTGTTGCGGAGCCATTGAAGTATTACCATAATAACGTAATTGGTACACATTCGCTTCTTACAAAAATGGTAGAGCACAACGTGAAAAATATTGTGTTCTCCTCAACGGCAGCAACGTACGGAGAGCCTGAACAGGTTCCGATCGTTGAAACGCTGCCAACGAATCCAACCAATCCGTATGGTGAAACAAAGCTTGCTATTGAAAAGATGCTTAAGTGGTCTGATCAAGCGTATGGACTTAAATCTGTTTGTTTGCGTTACTTTAATGCAGCTGGTGCTGATCCAGAAGGACGAATTGGTGAAGATCATGATCCAGAATCTCATCTCATTCCGATTGTTCTTCAAACGGCTTTAGGTCAAAGAGAACAGGTTCAAGTGTTTGGTGATGACTATGACACAGAAGATGGATCTTGTATCCGTGACTATATCCACGTAATGGATCTTGCTGATGCTCATTTTTTAGCAGTGAAAAAGCTTATGAACGATCGAACAAGTTCCATTTATAATCTTGGAATTGGTCAAGGATTCTCTGTTAAACAAGTCATTGATGTATGTAGAGAAGTCACACAGCGTGACATACCGGCAGCTGTTGCACCTAGACGTGCGGGAGATCCTGCTGTATTAATTGCTTCTCCTGAAAAAGCAAAAACAGAGCTTTCTTGGGAACCGAAATATACAAAGTTACAAGACATTGTGAAACATGCATGGAGCTGGCATTCAGCTCACCCAAATGGATATAACGATTGATTCATCAAGAGCGAGTTTTCCTGAGTAGGAGAGCTCGCTCTTTTTTTTTGATCTTTCATGATGTGTACGAGAATTCGCTCATAATTTATAGCGAACACCTCATATAGTAAAAGAAGGAACAAGTGAGGGGGAGAACGTACGTGTCAAACGATTGGAAAGACTTAGAACGTGCCATTGCTGAGATTACGGAGATTGCAACTGGTTTTGGATTAGACTTTTACGACATGCGTTATGAGATCTGTCCTGCAGAAATTATATATACCATTGGAGCTTATGGCATGCCCACACGTTATAGTCACTGGTCCTTTGGAAAACAATTTCATAAAAGTAAGCTGCAATATGATTTAGGATTAAGTAAAATCTATGAGCTTGTTATTAACTCAGACCCTTGTTATGCATTTTTACTCGACAGTAATTCGCTGATTCAAAATAAACTCATTGTGGCGCATGTTCTAGCCCACTGTGATTTCTTCAAGAATAATGTCAGGTTTTCTAATACTAGACGAGATATGGTTGAAAGCATGAGCGCTACATCTGAACGTATTGCTCATTATGAACACTTGCATGGAAAAGAAGAGGTTGAAACCTTTCTGGATGCGGTACTAGCTATTCAAGAACATATTGATCCAAGTCTTTTGCGTCCAAAGTTATCTTGGTCTCTTAATGAAGAGGAAGAAAAGCAATTTAAAAGTAGAAGTGAGTACGATGACTTATGGGATTTAGACGGGACAAAGAAAGCAGAGCCAAATTCTCCTATAAAGAAGAAACTGCAATTCCCTCCTCAGCCAGAGAAGGATATTCTCTTATTCATTGAGGAGTACAGCCGTGAGCTTGAGGATTGGCAGCGTGATGTGCTCACGATGATGAGAGAAGAGATGCTTTATTTCTGGCCACAGCTTGAAACAAAAATTATGAATGAAGGCTGGGCTTCCTACTGGCATGCACGGATCTTAAGAGAAATGGATTTAACCACTGATGAGACCATAGAGTTTGCGAAGTTAAATGCAGGGGTGGTTCAACCTTCAAAAACCTCAATTAATCCCTATTATTTAGGATTAAAGATCTTCGAGAACATTGAACAAGAATACGATAACCCTAGTGAAGAGATGCAAAGGCGTCAAGGTGTAAAGCCGGGTAGTGGACGCGAGAAAATGTATGAAGTACGAGAAATTGAATCGGATATTTCCTTTATCCGAAATTATTTAACAAAAGATCTTGTGATGAGAGAGGATATGTATTTGTTTCAGAAGCAAGGAAGCGATTATAAAATAATTGATAAGCAGTGGGAAACGGTTCGCGATCAGCTTGCATCTTCCCGGGTAAACGGTGGGTTCCCTTATTTAAGCATTACAGACGGAGACTACTTAAAAAATGGGGAGCTGTATATTACACATAGTTTTGAAGACACAGAGCTTGATGTTTCATATTTAGAAAAAGTCATGCCTTATCTCTATCAGCTTTGGGGAAGACCTATTCATTTGCAGTCGCAAATTAACGATAAGCCGATTTGCTTCTTATTTGACGGGAAGAAAATGCAACGGAAATATATATAACTTAATCTAAACACGAAACGAAGGGCGACAAATCCTCTTTATAGGATTTTCGCCTTTTTTCATTTACATAACGTAACAACATATATGGACATACTAAGAAAAAAAGGAGATTTTCGTATGCGTACGGTTTTCACGTTTATTAGTCTGTTCATGATTGTTATGCCTCTCGTAAGCTGTCAAAAGCAAGAAAGTGAACAAACACCTCCTGCACAGGTTCAATCAGTGGGAGATTATGAAGAAGCGATCCAAGCACTCACCCTACAGGTAGTGTATGAAAATGGTGAAGAGGTACGAGTGCATTACGTGCAAAATGACAAAGAAGAGTGGGTGTATCATAATGATCTTGTAGCAGAGGTGAATGAAGAAGACTTACAAGAAAAAATCGATCAGCTGACGGTTGATCCACAAACATTCTCAGAAGTCGTGCTCCAACAAGTTCGATATGTGTTTGATTTTGGAGGCACATATGACGTGTTGGACTTAACCATTACCTTTACAGATGGAAAAGAAAAGAGATATGGGACAAACGATCAATGAGATCGTTTTTCTTTTTATACGAATAATGACGATATGACACACATAGAATGAAAGCGCTCTTTTAAAACGTCAGAAATGTAAAAATAATTAGGAAGAAACGATTGACTGTTTGGGGGGATCAAGGTAAGATTAACTTTGCTATTTTATTCTTCGTGGCTCTAAATAAATGAACAGGTTGAAATGGGGGGTTTTATGGATACGTTTAAAAGACTGTCTCGATTTTACTTACCAGATAAAAAGCTTTTTATTTGGTCATTGATCGCGTTAGCTGCTGTCTCGGGATTAACGGTGTTGTATCCAATTATTTTACAGTACACAATTGACACGGCTGTTGTTGGTGGGGAATATGGAATGATTCCATATCTTGCTTTAGGCTTTATAGGCATTATGGCTTTAAAAGGGGGAGCCGTCTATATTCATCAATATTTAGGAGATATGTTTGGCGTAAAGTCCGTCTATCGTCTCCGAAATTCGCTTTATGAGAAGCTTCAATTTTTACCTTTCCGATACTATGACAATGCAAAAACAGGAGATCTCATGTCCCGTTTAACGGCTGACGTGGAAGCGTTTCGTTTTTTCCTTTCGTTCGGCTGTGCGCAGCTTGTCAACCTCGTGCTATTGATTGGATTTAGTATGGCGGTAATGTTCTTCTATTCCGTTCCTCTAGCTTTAGCCACTATGGCGATGATGCCACTTCTTGTGTTTGTGGTCATTCGGTTTGACAAGCGTGTCCATCCAGCTTTTAGAGGGATTCGTAAATCGCTTGCTCAACTTAATACAAAGGTTCAAGAAAATGTGAGTGGAATGCAAACGGTAAAAGCGTTATCACAGGAAGACGAAGAAATTTCACGATTCTCTGGAAAGAACGAAGATTACCGCAGTAAGCATCTTCACGTCGCTAAAATTTGGGGAACCTATTTTCCGTTAATGGAGCTTGTTGGGAACCTGTCCGCTGTTATTCTGCTTGCTTTTGGTGGATATCTCACTATTACGGGATCTCTAACACCAGGTGAACTAGTCGCTTTCTTTAGTTTAGTTGCTTACATTACTGGTCCGATTATGGGACTTGGGTTTATTATCAATACATTTTCTCAATCAAAAGCTTCAGGTGAACGTTTACTTGAGGTGCTTGATGAAGCAGAAAGACCAGATGGTTCAGGAACTGAACAAACAAAACGTTTAGTTGGTGAAGTTGAATTCAAACACGTGACGGCTCAATATGATTCAAAGAATAAGCCAGCAGTCACCGACATTAATTTTAGTGCAACACAAGGAAAAACAATTGGATTGGTTGGAGCAACAGGCTCAGGGAAGTCAACAATCATTCAATTGCTGCTTCGTTTTTATGAGAAGCAATCTGGAGAGATCCTCATTGATGGACGCCCAATTGAACAATATACATTAAAAGAATTAAGACGAAATATCGGTGTGGTTCTTCAACAAACCTTCCTGTTCTCATCGACGATCCGAGATAATCTGTCTTATGGGAATCCAGATGCAACGATGGATGAAATTATTGAAGCAGCCAAACGAGCCGATGCTCATGACTTTATTGAAAACCTCCCTAATGGATATGAAACGGTGCTTGGTGAAAAAGGGCTCGGGCTATCCGGTGGACAAAAGCAACGGATTGCGATTGCACGTGCGATTATCATGAACCCAAGTATTCTCATTTTAGATGACGCAACAAGTGCGGTTGATATGCAAACGGAAGTGAAGATTCAAAAAGCCTTTAAAGAAGTAATGAAAGGTCGAACAACATTTATCATTGCGCACCGTATCTCATCCGTTAAACATGCAGATGAAATCATTGTGCTTGATAGTGGAGAAGTGAGTGAACGCGGGACGCATGAAGAACTTCTGCAAAACCGCGAAGGGATCTACCGTAGAATTTATGATATCCAAAATCAGGACCAGCAACATGTGTTGCAACGGGCGTAAGGAGGTAGGCACTTGGAACAAACAACCAAAAAATCGCGGTTTCATTATCCGGTAGAGCAAATCATTGAAAAACCATTTAACTGGATGCAGATGACAAGACTGTTCGGATATATGAAGCCTTATGCCAAAACCCTGCTCCCAAAAACGATTATTGCCATGTTCATTTCGACGCTTGTTCGACTTGCAATTCCGATTTTTATCGGCGTATATGCGCTTGATTACGGTATTTCAAGTAATGACGTTTCGTTTATGTTTGTGCTAGCAGGGATTGTTTTTGGGATGTACATTTTGTCATATGTCGCTAACTATTATCGGATTCGCTGGATGAACGAGCTTGGTCAGCATATTATCTATGACATTCGGTCAGACTTATTTAAGCATATCCAAAGGCTTTCACATCGCTTTTTTGATAAGCGTTCAGCAGGATCCATACTTGTACGTGTCATCAATGATATCAATTCGCTTCAGGATTTGTTTACAAACGGTGTAGTCAATTTATTAATGGATATTGTGATGCTGATAGGGATTGTCATTATCCTATTTACATTAAGTCCACAGCTGGCACTAGCCATCTTAATTGTGCTACCAATTATGTTCTTTATCTCAACTAAGCTTCGTCGGAAAATCCGTCGCGCCTGGCAAGTAGTGCGTATCCGTCAATCCAGGCTGAACTCTCATCTAAATGAGAGCATTCAAGGAATCCGTGTGACACAAGCGTATGCGCAAGAAAAAGAGAACATGGAATTCTTTGATACAGTTAACACAGATAACTATGAGAGCTGGAGACAGGCTTCACGAATGAATGCTATGTTTAGACCATTTGTTGAAATGGCAAGTGCACTTGGTGGCGCCATTCTTATATGGTACGGTGCTTATTTAATTCAAGGGAACGACCCTGCCATTACAATTGGTGTCTTCGTTTCATTTGCCTTCTACTTAGGAATGTTCTGGGAGCCGATCTCAAGACTTGGGCAAGTGTATAACCAGCTATTAGTTGGAATGGCTTCGTCTGAGCGAATCTTTGAATTTCTTGATGAAAAACCATCTGTACCTGAGAAGCCAGATGCAAAGCCACTTAAAGATGTAAAAGGTGAGCTTGTGTTTGAACATGTTGAATTTGCATATGATTCGAATCGAAAAGCACTAGACGACATCAATTTAACGTTTGAAGCAGGGAAAACGATTGCCTTAGTTGGGCATACGGGTTCAGGAAAATCAACGATTGTTAATTTAATGAGTCGTTTCTATGATCCAACGAAAGGAAGAATTTTCCTTGATGGAGTGGATCTTAAAGATCTAAAACTCAATGAGCTTCGTACAAACGTCAGTTATGTTCTTCAGGATACCTTTATCTTTGCAGGAACGATTATGGAGAATATCCGTTTCGGTAATGTGCGGGCGACAGATGAAGAAGTGATTGAAGCGGCAAAAGCAATTGGTGCAGACACCTTTATCTCGAAGCTTGAAAAAGGCTACCATACAGAGGTTGAGGAGCAAGGGAATGTGTTGTCAGTTGGGGAAAGACAGCTACTGTCATTTGCCAGAGCGCTTCTTGCAGACCCACGCATTTTAATTTTGGATGAAGCCACAGCGAGTATCGATACAGAAACTGAGTTAATCATTCAAAAAGGTCTGAAACGCCTGCTTCATAATCGAACAGCCATCATGATCGCCCATCGCTTATCAACCATCCGCGATTCCGATCAAATTATTGTCTTAGAGCAAGGAAATGTGATTGAACAAGGTACACACCAACAATTAATGAACCATGAAGGCAAGTACTACAACCTTGTTAAATCACAATACGCAGCATTAGAGAAGTAACTGCATAGTCGCTGAGATAATTTGATATTAATCAGAAATTGGAGTTCGGACATAACTAAAACTTAATGAGAGAAATAGCGAATGATTCTATAATCGAATCATTCGCTATTCTTGTTTTTAATAAATAAACAAGCGGAGGAGAACCCGAGACTCCTACGGAAAAGAACGCGGTGAAGACACTGTAGCGGCTAGTTTGCTAAATTCGTGTTTTGCTAACAGCATTAACGTGGTGTCTCGGTCTTCTTTATTTTTTCCTGGTTTTTTTCCCTTGCAACATTTTCTCCGCTCTCACGTATATGGTAGTAAGTAGCAATTAAAAAAGGTTGGATGTATAGTTAGTAAAAACGGGTATTCACTATATGAGAGAGGAGTGAGAGAACATGCTCACCATGACGTTTCAAATTGTAATCACATTAGTCGGAGCTGCACTTATTGTTTTGGTTGTTCAATCGTTCCTTCAAAGAAAGAAGAATCGTTACTTACAACAAGAAATCGAAGCATTATCTAGAAAGCATGATCAGCTGCTGGCCGAAGTCCTACAGCCCTATCATGATTCATCCGATAAATTAAAGCTTACACGCGGCAAAACGAAAAAGCGTTTTGAAGAACTAAGTGAAGGGTTCTTCAGCATTCTTCATGCAGTAAAGGAAGCTCAACAAAACTTAGATGGATTGCGTGTCACACGAGCTTCTTATGGAACAATTGTAGCTGTTTTGCCGAGAGCTGAATCTCAATTAGATGAAGAATTTGAGAAGCTGAATAAAATGAAAACAGAATTGGAACAGTTAGAAAAAGAAGATACAGATGTTACATTCCTGGAGAAAGAAGAAAGAGCGAAACTAGAAGAAATTGAAAAGCAGCTGCAAGCTCATGTTCGAAAAACAAGTTATTCTTTGAACAACCTCGTCCAAAAGTTAAATTATTTAAAAAGAGAGCTAAATGAAGTATCGGCTGAAGATTTAGATTCAATTACAGCTAAGCAAGATCTAGAGCATCTGCAAAATGATCGATTAGAGCTTGAGAAACGATTAACAAGACTCCAGGCACTTCTTAGAGAGCAGCGTCATTTGAGTGCTCAATTTGAAGGAACAGCCGCTGACCTGCCAGCATCGTATGAGCGATTTTTAGCCTCCTTACAAGCAGGAGAAGTGGACCGAGCAGAAACACATTTAAAAGCAGTACATGAAGACATGGTTAAGCGTGCATAAAGAAAAGCTGAGAACTCATATGAGCGCTCAGCTTTTTTAATTATTCGTTGGTTTGTTTCCCAGCCATTTTTGCTTTTAGCTGTTCTAATTCACTATCAACCTTACTTTTTGTGGTGAGAGCAGCAAGATCGTCATCCAGTGTTTTATTAATACTTCTTAGTTCTTCAGAAGACTCTGCCTCTGCTTCACTCCGCATCACTTTTTCCTCCATGCGGTCAAATCCACTTTTTGCACCAGAATTCATTCCAGAAAGAGAACGATTTACCTTAGCACGAGCTTGAGCACTTTCGTTACGTGCTTTTAAGGAGTCTTTCTTCATTGTCATTTCACGAAGCTCATCCTTCATTTCACGCAGTTTATCTTTAAGCTCTGATGACAGTTTTGTTGCTTCATTATGGGACATTTGTAGACTGTTAGCCTGTGTTTCCTGTTTTGATTTCTCCTCAAGTACTCTGCGTGCTAGATCTTCATCTCCAGATTCAAGTGCCACCATCGCTTGTTCTTCACGCTTAGTAACGGCTTCTAAGGATTCGTCTAATTGTTTTTTCAATAGCTTTTCACTTGCAATCTGTTTTGCGACCGCAGCTTCAACCTCTTGAATATCATTTTCCATGTCATAAATAAACTGATCGAGCATTTTGCCCGGGTCTTCTGCTTTATTTAATAAAGAATTTAGTTCTGATGAAACAATGGTACGAACGCGAGAAAAGAAACGAAACATACAAATCCCTCCTAATATTGTTAATAACCTAAGTTTATCACAGGCTATTTTATCTGTAATTCTTTCTTAACTGTATATACGACCCGGTGCAAAAAATGTTTCAGTTTCAATAAAAAAATCTAAAGATTGACTTTACTGATAAATCAGATAAAATAAAAACTATTACATTTGACTAAATAGAGAGAACATTCTGAGGTGTTGAGAGATGAGATACGCTTTTTCTAAACGGGTAAGACATTTACAATCGTCTGCAGTACGAGATATTTTAAAGGTCGTGGGAAATGGAGATGTGATTTCATTTGCTGGAGGTCTACCAGCTGATGATTTATTTCCAGTGGAAGCGATTGAGCAAGCATTTTCTCGTGCGTTTGCATCGGGGAGACAATCATTGCAGTATATAGAGACAGAGGGGTATCGCCCTTTACGTGAACTTGTTGTGGAACGGATGAGTCGAAAAGACATTACAGGATTCACAGCGAATGATGTGTTACTTACGACAGGATCCCAGCAGGCCATTGATTTGTTTTCAAGAGTCATGTTCAGTCCGGGAGATATCGTTTTAACAGAAGATCCAACCTATCTTGCAGCCCTTCAAGTGTTTCAGTCGTACGAAGCAGAAGCTGTTGCTGTTGAATCAGACGATGAGGGAATGATTGAGGAGGACCTAGAAGCAAAGCTCCGTAATTTAAGACCAAAGTGTATCTATGTGGTTCCTACATTTTCAAATCCTGCTGGAAAGGTTTGGTCGCTTGAACGCCGGAGAATGCTTGTTAGGCTAGCTCACAAATATAACTGTTTAATCTTAGAGGATGATCCTTATGGAGACATTCAATTTAATCAAAACGAAACGTATACTCCCATCGCCGCGTTAGACGATGGATCAAGAGTATTGTATACAAGTACCTTTTCAAAAACAGCGGTCCCTGCACTTCGAACAGGCTGGATTGTCGGTCCCTTCCAGGTCATTCGCATGATGGCACAAGCAAAGCAGGCGAATGACCTACATTCCAATTCACTGTCTCAGCAAGCGATCTATCAGCTATGTACACACTTTGACTTTGATGGTCACATTCAAGGTGTAACCAATCTCTATAGACAAAGAAGAGATGTGATGGTGGACTGTATTAGACAGTCGAACCTACCGAATGTCCATTTTGTTGAACCAAAAGGAGGCATGTTCCTTTGGATTGAGCTTGATGAACGAGTAAACACAACGTCCATGCTTACCGAAGCAGTTAAAAAAGGAGTGGCTTATGTTCCGGGAGCTCCTTTCTATGCAGGTGTCCCAAAAACAAATACAATGCGATTAAACTTTACACATGCAACAGACGAGGAAATAAAAAAAGGCATTCATCTACTATCAGATGTGTTTTCACACTCAGATGATCAAGTAAAAACGGTTATTTAATTTAGAGAGGAAATTGGAACATAAGAATTGAAGAAAAGAGCTTGAGACACAACTAAAAATTAATTGAAAAATGGCGAATGATTCTATTGCAGAATCATTCGCCATTCGTTTTTTTCTTATTTAAGTAAGACGAGTGGAAGGAGAACCCGAGACTCCTACGGAAATGAACGTGGTGAAGACACTGTAGCGGCGCTTTTCCCGCGAAAGGGGCTGAGGCCGTTCCCGGCGGGTGCGAGGGATTCTCCTGTAGCGGATTTAGTGCTATGTTCGTGCTTTGCTATCGTATGAATGTTATGTCCCAGACTCTATGCGTTTTTATGCAAATCAAGCGAAATTGAAAACGTTAGACTACATCGATTCTAATCGTTTTATTCGCGCCTCAGGCTGTGGGTGAGTAGAAAACAAACTTGCTGCTTTCTTTTTTAATGGATCCGCAAAATATAAGGAAGCAGATGTACTTGAAGCTTCTTTCACAGGAGCAGAGGAGTTTGTAATTTTTCTTAATGCATTTGCGAGTGCATGTGGGTTTCGTGTAAGCTCTGCAGCCGTTGCATCGGCCAGAAATTCACGATTCCTTGAAATGGCCAGTTGAATTAGTGTAGCCACAAGTGGCGAAATAATGATAAGGAGAAGAGATAAGATCATGATGATACCATTTTGTTTGTTGTCTCTATTTCCTCTAGCGCGCCCATAGTACATAGAACGTGCTCCGATATCGCTTAAAATAGCAATAACGGATACTAAAGCAATGGCAACAGTGGCTAACCGGATGTCATAGTTTCGTACATGAGCAATTTCATGCGCAATGACACCTTCAAGTTCTTCTCTGTTTAATTGATCGAGTAATCCTGTTGTCACAGCCACGGCTGCTTTTTTAGGGGAGGTTCCTGTCGCAAAAGCATTTGGACTTTGATCGTTAATAATGAATACTCTTGGTTTTGGAATTTGTGCAACCATAGAAAGACTGTCTACTGTATTCCACAAATACGCATGATCATCTGAATTTCGGATCTCTCTTGCATGATTCATCTTCATCACAACATTTGTACTACTAAGGAGCATGATAAGGGTGTATCCTCCGCCAAGCAGAGCAGCCAAAATGAGACCACTAATGTAATCGCCTATATAGAGGTAGGTAATGGCAGCCCCTACTGCAAGAACAAATAGCACAAATCCAGTTACGATAAAAATGGTTTTACGTTTATTATGACTGATCTGTTGATATAAATGCATTAGCGGCCCTCATCTCTTATTTAATCAAAATCAACGCGAACAGCTTGGCGTTCTTCATTTGATGCTTCTAAGTAACCATGCTTGCGGAAGTTGTGTACGGAAGCGATAAGGTTACTTGGAAATGATTCAACTTTGTTGTTATATTGCATGACGGTTTTGTTGTAAAGCTGTTTTGAATAGGCAACTTTGTTTTCAGTCGCAACCAAATCCTCATGAACTTTAGAGAATGTCTCATTCGCTTTTAAGTCAGGATAGGCTTCAGTTAAAGAGAAAAACTGTCTTAATGTTCCTGATAATTCATTATCCGCTTGAACCTGTTCTTCGCGACTTAGATCAGGAGAAACAATTTGATTTCGCATCTTTACAATTTCAGCTAATGTTTCTTTTTCATGCTTCATGTAGGTTTTGGCGGTATCAACCAAGTTAGGGATTAGATCATATCTTCTTTTTAGTTGCACATCGATTTGCGACCATGCCTCTTCTTTCCATCCTCTTAATTTGATTAATCCGTTGTAATTCATAATCCAAAACAGTCCAATGACTACAATAATAGCTCCTGCAATAATAAATCCCATCTTCTTCATCCTTTCGTATCAACGTCGGTTATTTAGTTACGTTTAAACAAGTCAGTCGGTTTCAACTTTTAGTGTAGCATGGAAAATTAAGAAGGATGAACAAAAACGATTGTCGCAAAAAAAATCTAAGTTTTACCAAATAATTTAGTACATACTTCAATCTAAAAAAACCTACACTATGATTACACAAGGAGGAGGTGAAACACACATGGCTAACAACAACAGCAATTCTAATGACCTTCTTGTACCTGGAGTACAACAGGCTCTAGATCAAATGAAATACGAAATCGCTTCTGAGTTTGGAGTAACTCTTGGAGCTGACACAACTGCTCGTGCAAACGGTTCAGTTGGTGGTGAAATCACTAAACGTTTAGTACAAGCTGCTGAACAACAACTTGGTGGATACCAACGTTAATAATGATGGATATAAGGGGATGGCCTAGCGCCATCCCTTTTTCATATGTAAAAAAGACGCTCCATATTGGAACGTCTTCCTTCACTCAACTTAACGAATACGTTGCTCGTTATCTGCATCAAAGAAATGACATTTGTTTAAGTCAAGAGCTAGATCAAGCTTTTGACCAGAAGAAATATCTGTTCTAGAATCAACTCTAGCTACAAGCTCTTGCCCGTTTACGCTTGAGTAAAGAACTGTTTCTGCACCAGTTAACTCAGCAACATCAATAACAGCATTTAGCTTTGTATCAGGTGAAGATTGTAAGAATAACAACTCATCATGTACATCCTCAGGTCTTACGCCAAGAATGATTTCTTTATCAGCATAGCCTTTTTCACGAAGTGTTTTTAGTTTGCCTTCAGGTACTTTAAGAGAGATATCTCCAACAACGAATTGATCTCCATTTAGACGACCAGTTAAGAAGTTCATAGAAGGGGAACCGATGAATCCGCCAACGAATACATTCTCAGGGTTATCGTATACTTCTTTTGGTGAACCGACCTGTTGAATCAATCCGTCCTTCATAATAACAATCCGTGTGGCCATTGTCATAGCCTCTGTTTGGTCATGCGTTACATAGATTGTTGTTGTTTGTAGGCGTTTGTGAAGCTTTGTGATCTCTGCTCTCATCTGAACACGAAGCTTTGCATCAAGGTTTGAAAGCGGCTCATCCATTAAGAATACTTGTGGATCACGTACAATGGCGCGTCCCAAGGCAACCCGCTGACGCTGACCACCTGACATAGCTTTTGGCTTACGGTCAAGCATTTCAGTTAGTCCTAGGATTTGAGCGGCATTTTTCACTCGCTTATCGATCTCATCCTTTTTAAACTTACGTAGCTTTAATCCAAAAGCCATATTATCGTATACATTCATATGTGGATATAAGGCATAGTTTTGGAATACCATCGCGATATCACGATCTTTTGGAGCGACATCATTCATACGTTTGTCTCCAATATGAAGGTCACCTTTTGAAATATCTTCAAGTCCAGCAATCATTCGAAGTGTTGTTGATTTCCCACAACCAGATGGACCAACAAATACGATAAATTCTTTATCTTCAATACTTAAGTTGAAATCCGTTACGGCTGTTACATCACCATCGTATATTTTATAGATATTTTCTAAGCTAATCTCTGCCATGCTTAACCCCTCCATATTGTAAGTATAAATGAATTGTAAGCCTTTTCATTGATTTAGAATATGGAAAAGGTGCACAAAGTTCATCCTTTTTTCTGGGCAGGGTGCACAAGCTTATTAACGGTCCTGTAACAAAAGCACAAAATGCATGTAAGCCGCATGCTGAAACTGTTTGATATCGATTCCCGTTTTCTCAATAAACTTATCAATTCGGTATTGCAAGCTATTTCGATGCATATGTAGACTCTTCGCAGCAGATGAAAGATTCATGTGGTGATGAAGATAGCTTGAGATACTTTTCATCATATCTGTATCCTGCAAAATCTCATCTGTTAGTACTTGAGCTTGGATATAGGTGTTTTCTGATTCAGGAATAAATTGAATTAAATAATAAGGAATGGCCTCATGTTCTTTAAAGATATGCTGTTTATTGACATGCGGTAGGGCCGCACGAAAACAGGCTTGTTCCCAGGTGAATGTTGACCTTGCTTGTTCAATGGTTCTGGTTGAGCCAATTAAAAGAGTGAGATCAACATAAAAATCAGTGGCAATGGCTTGGATGAAATGGGAGAATTCACTCGTTTCATCATCCACTCGATCAATCACAACGCCGTTTAAAGCATCCATCCAGATCATTGTATGTAATCCTGGTAGTTGGTTTTGCCAAGCTTCATGAAAGTCTGTATACGTATCAATACTTTCTGAGAGCGAGAAGTGTACAAAGCGAACCGATTCGTGTGTCGGCGCAGAAACAGGATGGGTTGGATCTTGAAAAAGCCATTCCTTCCATTGCTTTTCCGATACGGTCTCGGGCACCGGGTATGGTTTCCAAACAGGCAAGAGCAGCAGAAGCAACTGCTGCTCTCTTTGAGACAAATGCTCTTTATAGAAACCAATTGGCTTTGATTGTTCATCCTGTAGCCAGAGAACATCTAACCGATGGTAATCAGATGGGTTTGTTGTCATAGCTGATCCGAATTGTCTTTTTAACGATTCTGTGATCATACACAAGCGCTCCTTACTACTGTAGAATAGTTCCAGTATATCGCTTGCTCAACACTTCGGTAAAGAATTAATCCTGTACGGACGGGGGATCTTCTTTTTCAAGCTCTCGTGCTTGTTCAATTCGTCCAGCGTGATGACCAGCAACACGGCCTCCGCCGAGTCCTTCATTGATCATGCGATCGACATCCATAAAGTAATGCTCTTTTCCTTGATCAGACTCTTTTCTATGCTTAGATTCCTTCATTTTGGCATCTCCTTTCTTATGAATTGGTTCGTAGTATGCCTTCAACAAATTGGTGCTATTCCGTGCAGTTTGAACAACTGTTTTGCTCGGGGAAGAAAATCGATTATACTAGGTAGGTCAAAGTTTTTTTAGCAAGTGAAGGAGTGTACACAGTGGAACCATGGATGTTTATTAGTTTTATGGTGATTGTTGGAGCGGCATTAGGTGGAATCACCAATGCACTCGCGATACGGATGTTATTTAAACCACACCAGGCATATTACGTAGGGAAGTGGAAGGTTCCATTTACTCCTGGTCTGATTCCAAAACGACATAAAGAAATTGCTGTTCAATTAGGGGAAATGGTTGGAACCTA
Source organism: Alkalihalobacillus sp. FSL W8-0930 (assembly GCA_037965595.1). NCBI lineage: Bacteria > Bacillati > Bacillota > Bacilli > Caryophanales > Bacillaceae > Alkalihalobacillus > Alkalihalobacillus sp. FSL W8-0930. The sequence goes on from CP150183.1 coordinate 1,231,033, forward strand.
CCTCCTTACAGCAGAAGGCCTTGAGAAGCAAATCAAACAGTCTGCCTTTAAACAGGGAGTGTCTGATTGGCTGGAAGCAGAAGTAACAAAAGCGATAAACAGCGAGCAATCGTTAGAAGCATATGTTGAACAAACCATTGGAGTTCAGAACCTAGAAGAGGTTTTATATAATCGAACAGATCGCATCATTGAAACAGGGATTAGCCGCTTCTTAGCTAATAATGAAGAGAAAATGATTGTTGAATTAATGCCCGAGGCGCTTGTTGATCGGGTGGAAGGCTATCTGCCGGAGCTTTCTCAAGCGGTGTTATCTAAGGCAAAAGATTATTTTGAAAGTGCAGAAGGAAAAGAAAAGCTAAGTGGAATGATTGAAGAGTTCCTAGATCATAAGGGTCGATTAGGTAGCATGATTTCGATGTTTATGGGGAATGAGAGACTCGTTGATAAGGTGCAGCCTGAGATTTTACGATTTTTACAAAACGAGCGAACAACCCAATTATTAAGTGAGTTGCTTGAAAAAGAATGGGGCAAATTGAAAGCACGTCCTCTGGGTGAGCTTCATGCATTTATTAATGAAGAAAAAGTCAGCCACTTTTTAAGTCAGCTTGTAAAAGATAAAACGCCAGTCCTTCGTTCCATAACTGCACCGTTAAATACTTGGATGCCAGGTTATGAGGATCGAATCACACAGACATGGATCCCTAACGTAACGGATGCGTTCATCGGTATTGCGAGCAAGCAGATTGGTCACTTCTTAAAAGCATTCCAAATTGAACAGGTGATTAGCAATCAAGTTCTTGCTTTTTCAACGAAATATCTAGAGGAACTTGTAATGTCTGTTGCTAGTAAGGAACTAAAATTAATTACGTATTTAGGCGCCCTAATTGGTGGTGTAGTAGGATTGTTCCAGGGATTATTTGTTCTACTTATCAATTCCTTATAAGTTTTTTTCAATGGATCGCATGTCTTTCCGTGAATTCTTACTCTGAACATGTTATAGTCGGGTAGACAATTAAGAGGGGGAATTAACCGTGGCACAACTTCAAGACAAAGCGCAAGAACTAAAGCAAGCACTAGCAGAGAGTGAAGAGTTCAAATCACTTCAATCCCTGCACAATCAAATCAACGAAGATGAGATTGCTAAAAAAATGTTGGACAACTTCCGTCAACTGCAGCTTGAGCTTCAACAGAAGCAAATGCAAGGTATTCAAATTTCGGAAGAAGAAGCACAACAAGCACAACAGCAGTTTGAACTTGTTCAACAGCACGAACTGATCTCTAAATTAATGGAAGCCGAGCAACAGCTTAGCGTAATCATTGGAGACATTAACAAAGTCATCACTGAGCCATTAGAAGAAATTTACGGTACACCAGAACAATAAGTTAGAAAAGATCCCTCCCGAGAAATCGGAGGGATTTTTTGTGCTTTCTAGACATTCGAGTTCTGATGGAGGACGGGACTACATATGCTAAATCAGATACGACGAGCCTCCTAAGAGACACCAATGGAGAATACAACTAGAGGGGAAGAAGGCATGTATGACGTATACTTTTTTAGCAGTAAACATTGATGGTGCTCTACTCAAATCAAACTCAAAACTAAGTAAATCCACCAGGCAGTCCATGGATTACTTAACGAAAAAAGGAGTAGACATCGCCTTAGTCACGTCTAGACCTTATCTATCTGCACAAAAAATTGCAAAGAGCTTAAAAATTGATGGCTATTTAATTGCACATGATGGAGCGTACGTGAGTGAGACGAAAAAGAAAAAGCTCATGTCTAAAGAAATCCCAGAAGCAAGTGTAATGAATATGATGGAAGCCCTTGAGCGCTTTCGCTGCCGAACTCATTTAATGTATGAGACACATGCGGTGACGAGCAAGGAAAAGCAAAAAAATCAGCTCATTGCAAAGATGACACTTGGTGCAACCGATCAATTATACTATCCGTTAACGTACGTCGATTCGTTATATAATTATGTAATGGATGAGGGGCAAGGTCCTCTAACAATGCAAATTCAATTTGAATCCTCAATCCAGCGAAAACAAGCACTCGACTTACTAACTGAACAAAACGCGGACGTTCGAGTGAAGCGCCTTGGTAAAGACCGCTTGTCCATTGTTTCTTCTGATGTGTCAAAGGCAAAAGCTCTTCAATGGCTTTGTCATCGCAAAGGTGTAAGCAACGACGAGTTAATTACAATTGGTGCCTTTGAAGAAGACATCGAAATGATGCAAATGGCAGGGCTCGGTGTGGCAATGGGAAATGCACCAAAACCACTAAAGGATAAAGCAAATTGGATCACGCGCTCTGTTGATGAGGACGGGGTTTCGTATATGATCCATGAAGTATTCAGAAAGCAGCTGCGTATCAATTTAGATCGACACAGTCTCAAATAGGAGGCTGTGTTTTTTTTCCGAGTATGTTCGAATGCACCAATTGGGCATGGGTGAATAGACTAAGAAAAAAGGAGGCGATTGCCATGGATCAGCAAGCTACTTATCAGCAGCAGATGAAGGAAATGTGTGAGCAACATATAAATCAAGCCGTGAGCATGCAAGCAAATGGAATGAATTATGAAGGTGTCGTAGAAATGGTTGATGACAACCACGTCTACATGATGATGCCAGTAGATGAACAAGGACAATTTATGAGCATGTATGAAGTAATGGCAGGAATGCAGCAAGAGCAACAGCCGCAACAACAGCAACAAATGATGAACGGTCAAGAACGGTATGGATATCCATATCAGCCGTACTATCCAGGATATTATCCATACTATCCACGCCCACGCCCATACGGCTGGAGACGCTTAGTATTCCCGCTTGCGGCATTAACGGCATTGGCTATTTTATAGAGAGAAAGGGGAAACCAGCCGGAGTGGGCTGGTTTTTTTGTGCGGTGCGGTGGGGATTGACGGAGAGTGTGGCGGAGTATCGACGGGGAGCAGGGTGGAATCGACGAAGAGAGGGCGGAATCGACGAAGAGAAGATGGAATCGACGAAGAGAAGGTGGAATCGACGAAGAGAGGATTGAATCGACGGAGAGAGAAGAGAAACAACGGAGAAAGGATGGATCCTAAAAGAGAGAAAGCCCATTAATTTTTATTACTCAATGTAAAGGGCAAAGGGATATGATACACATGTCCTCTGTTTTTACCAGTAGTATGCAGGTTAAGTTGATTAAGATGATACTTTGTAGCAGAAGGACTTTTTATGTTAAGAAAGAACCTTGCTTGCTCATTTGTAATCGTGGGGCCAAAGAGAAGGGCATAGTCCTGGAGGGTGGCAATATGTGCAGAGCTTGATTGATATGCACAATGTGCGCAGGTCCATTTACGGTAGCGAGGTTCGCGCGTCATAACGAGTTTGCTGCATTTGGGACAGTGAACGCCGGTCCGGATGGAAGGAGGGGCAACGTTATATTTTTGCAGAAGATTAAGCTGAGGTGGTTGATGAGATTGTTTGAGTACATTACCAATTTGGTTCATTTGATTAGTGGTCAAACATTCTTTCCTTGTACTTTGTACATACTGTCTGAGCTTAGAAGGCAAAGCCTCTGCATGAATCACTTTCTGAGAAGAGGTATTCAGAATGGTTTGAGGTGAGCTGTACACAACAAAGTAACTGATGGGGAGGGTCGGCCAGCCTTGCCTAATGAGAAATTGTTCTAGTTCGATCTTTTGACGCGAGGCCTGCAGGAGCGGATTGGGTATTCGCTCTTCCACTTGATGAAGAGTTCGCAACACTTGATGATTTTCATCGTTAAAAGTAATTCTTCCCTGATAATTTTTTACTTCTAATATGACTAATCCACACCTGGAAAGTAAAAGTGTATCAAGTTGAAAGTAAGTATAAGAGTCTGTAGATAACCTGAGATCATGCAGAATCAGAAAATCATCAAGCTGATTTAAATAATAATCAAGTGAGCGTTCTCCGCTATAACCACTTTTCCACTTTTTAAGGTCAGCCTCAACCATCTCATTTGAATTAACCACCCTTCGCACTAGGGCTTCAAGCCCCAATAACTGTAGGGGGATTCCTCGGGTTTTAATATTCATTTATCCAGTCATTCCTCCTTTCAACAAATTCTTCTGCAGAAACACCAGAGTTTCCTCCTAAACCACGCATGGTTCATGTAAATGTTGTGGTACAATTCGTAAAAAGTCATCGAAACTCGCGATCGGTGGGGGAATGGGTTAAAATAGGTAGATATAGCTATTATATGATTAAATGATATAAGGTTTGTTGAAAAAGGAGGACATACACATGGAACAATATTTAGTTTATCTTGTAGAAGATGAAGAAAACTTATCAGCTGTACTTCGAGCTTATTTAGAGAAAGAAAATTGGAACGTAAAGGTATTTGATAATGGAAATGATGCGCTTGAGGCGATTGAGGACAAGCCTCATTTGTGGATTTTAGATATTATGCTGCCTGGAACAGATGGGTATCAGCTACTTAAGGCCATTAAAGAAAAAGAAGATCGTCCGGTTATCTTCATTTCTGCTCGTGATCAGGATCTTGATCGTGTATTAGGACTTGAAATGGGTAGTGATGATTATCTATCTAAGCCATTCCTTCCACAGGAGTTAATTATCCGTGCGAAAAAGATTTTGAATCGCATCTATGGCACATCTACACAGGAACAGAAAAAGATTGAGCTTAATCAATATTTAATTGATCCGATTGGCCGTACGGTTACAGATACATTAGCGACTGGTGAAGAACTCGTAGATTTAACAACAAAAGAAATGGACTTAATTCTTCTTTTAACAGGGGATATTGGTAAAGCATTCTCTCGTGAGAAGATTATTGAGTTTGTTTGGGGCGAAAATTATTTCGGTTCTGAACGTGCGGTTGATGATGTTGTTCGCCGAGTTCGCAAAAAAATGAATCGAATTCATCTTGAAACACTTTATGGATATGGGTACAGGATCCTATCCTCATGATAAAGGTTAATCTGACACAGCGGATATGGCTTGCTTTCATATCGCTTATTCTGCTGGTTGGACTATCTATTGCGATTGTTTATCCGTTATCGATAAAAGGAACGTTAACGGAAGAAACCTATCGAATGATTGAGCAAATTCAGGCTCAAAACATTAATAGTCCTACGGATTTTAATCCTCCAGCGAATCAATATGAATTTATTGATGCACAGAATCAGTCAAGAGCTGTAAGTCATTTTGTTTATCCTGAGTCCATTAGTCAGCAATATGGCTCGCCACCACCAAATGAATTATACGTAGAAATGGTGACAAATGCTGTGAATCAAGAGCCGCAGCGAGGCAGGTACGAAATTCAATTTGGTGATGCTACCATTTTTTACGTGATTAGCCAGGTAAAGAACCCGGAAACAAATGAATCTGGTTATTTGATTTCCTATATGTTTGACGAATACCGTAATTCGATGGTGGATCGTTTGTGGGAACGTCTACTCTATTTGCTGATGCTTACGAGTGTGTTAGCCCTTTTACCAGCGATTTGGCTAAAGTACTATTTACAGCAGCCTTTAACGATTCTTGGAAATCACCTTGATCAAATTGCAAACAGGGACTGGCAGGAGCCTCTGCAATTGGAGGGCGATGAAGACTTTGAACGCTTGTCAACTCAGTTTGAACGAATGCGGTCAAACTTAAATAGCTACGACCGGGCACAGAAAACGTTCATCCAGCATACATCGCATGAATTAAAGACACCCATTATGGTGATCAAAAGCTATGCGCAATCTGTTAAGGATGGAATTATGCCTAAGGAAAGTCTTGAACAGACGATGGAAGTCATTACGGAAGAAGCAAATCGGATGGAGCGACGAGTCATTGAAATGCTCTACTTTACAAAGCTTGAGCAAATGAAACAGAACCAGCTCAACCGAAGCACCTTTGCGTTTGGTGGTCTCGCTTACCAGATTGAGGAGCGCTTCCGGTATCAGCGTGAGGATGTAACCATTCATGTTGTGTCTCCAGAGGTCGAAATTAATGGAGATTTAGATCAGCTTGAAGTCCTCCTTGAAAACTTAGTTGAAAATGCTTTACGTTATGCAGATAACAACATTTGGATTTCGGCAGAACCATATACAACAGGTGTGACCATTAGTGTCGAGAACGATGGTGAGCCGATCGATGACAATGAGATTAAAGAGTTGTTTAAGCCATTTTATAAAGGAAACAAAGGGAAGTTTGGTCTTGGTTTAGCGATTGTGAAGCAAATTGCAGAACTTCATCACGGATCACCTCGGGTCGAGAACACAGACAAGGGCGTACGCTTTGTGATCACCATCCCAAATGAGACCTATGAAGAGTTAGTAGATACGGCATCAAAGCCTAAAAAAAGAGATCGTAAAAAAGAGAAAAAGTCAGATCAATAAGAAGACCAGGGCATTGATGCTTTGGTCTTTTCTTGTATTTTTGGTGTAATGAGTAGTAGTTGGTATGGTATACTGACGTTGATGACAAGTTAAAGAGGTGACGGAATGAGCAAAGGAATACGAAATTATCAGGTCGGAGAAAAGGTTGAAAGTTATTTTCTAATTAAGTCTTCTACAAAAAGCATTGCAAGTAACAGCAAGCCTTTTTTGACGTTAATTCTGAGTGATAAGACCGGTGATATTGAAACAAAGCTCTGGGGTGCCTCGCCTGATGATGAAGCAGCCTACGCGAGTAAAGCTTTAATCTATGTGCAAGGAGATTTAATCGATTATCGTGGACGTAATCAGTTGAAGCTATCAAGCATTCGCCCAGTTTCAGCTCTTGATAATGTGAAAATTAGTGATTTTGTACGCTCCGCTCCTATTTCATCTGAGGAGATGCATGAAGAAATTACACAATTTATCTTTGAAATGAAAAATCCTAATATACAGCGTATTACAAGACATCTAGTTAAGAAGTACCAGCAAGAGTTCTTAGAATCACCGGCGGCTACCCGTAATCACCATGAATTTGTCTCGGGTCTCGCTTATCATGTGGTGTCTATGCTAAGACTAGCAAAAAATCTATCAGAGCTTTATCCGAGCTTAGATACAGATCTACTGTATGCGGGTGTTATTTTGCACGACTTAGGTAAGGTTCGCGAACTTTCCGGCCCGATTGATACAAGCTATACCTTAGAAGGTAAATTGCTTGGTCATATTTCTATCATTTCAAATGAGATTGATGCGGCGGCCAGAGAGCTTAAGATTGAAGGGGAAGAAGTAACTGTGCTTCAGCACCTGGTCTTAAGTCACCATGGTAAGGGCGAGTGGGGGAGTCCTAAGGTTCCAATCATTCGTGAGGCAGAAGTCTTACATCTGATTGATAATGTAGATGCGAAGATTAATATGATGGACCGGGCGCTTGATCGAGTGATGCCTGGAGCCTTCTCTGAACGTGTGATGCCACTTGAAAATCGTAGCTTTTACAAACCGAGCTTTCAAGCACCTCCACTAGACGAAAATAGCTAGTTCTATTCAATATCTCCCTCTCATAGAATCTAGTAAGTAGACAAGCGGGGGGAGAATTCGAATGAGTGAACAGTTAAAACAAAAACTAGCCATCGCTTTTTTAGTTGTTTTAATAATCGTATTTATCGCGACTCAAACAAATGTGTTGTCCGTTCTTGCACAAGAACCTTGGTGGGTATACGCTGTTATGCTTGGTGTTGTAATTAGTGGGTACTTTAGCCTTAAATATCTTCTTGAAGATAAACGACAAGAGCAAGCATGGATTGAGCAAGAGGGTCACGTGTACATGGAACGTTTAGAAGAAGCAAGACAAAAGAAAGAAAGTAAATCATAATGAAAAAAGGATGCCATCGCGGCATCCTTTTTTTCGTTATTAACCTTGTGCTTCTTCTTCCTCTTCTTCAACAGGCTCCTCATCTGTTTGCTCAAAAGGAACTAAAAGATCTTCATAACGCGAATCCTCAATTTTAATATCCGATTCTTTTACAAGATCTGAGAAGACTTCAGATGGTGATTTTGACTTTTGTTGAATTAACGTTTCTTCAATATCGTCCGCATAATCCTCATACGAATCACGGCGCTCCAACACTTGAATGATATGGTAACCAAATTCAGATTGTACAGGCTCACTGATTTCATCAATATCTAAAGAGAAGGCTACTTCGTCAAATTCAGGAACCATTTGACCTTCACCGAAAAATCCAAGGTCTCCACCATTTGCTGCAGATCCAGGGTCTGTTGAATTCTCTTCAGCCAGCTCAGCAAAGTCAGCACCATCGTCGAGTTGAGCTTTAAGATCATTTGCCTCATCCTCATCTTCTACTAAGATGTGACGCGCGTGAACTTGTGTAGGATAGCTCTCTGCTTGATCCTCGTACAATTGTTGCTTTTCTTCTTCAGTTACTTCTACACCTTCAGCCGTAAGCTTTTCAACAACAAGCTGAGGCTTAATGAACTCGTTAACGAGATCTTCTTTTGATTCAAGATTGACTTGGCCTTGGAGTTGAGCCGTAATCGCATTTAATAAATCTTCATCAGATTCTACGCCAAAGTTTTCTTTAAACTCATCGATCTCTTGGTCAATTTCCTCATCCGTTACACCAATGTCGTCTGCTTTATCATTTAATAGCTTTAGTTGAATTAGAGAAAGTAAATTTTGTTCGCCAGCTGTCTCTTTTAGTGATTCAACGAACTCTGCCTCAGTGATATCTGTACCATTCACCGTAACTACGGCATCTTCTGGGGCAGCTTCATTATTACAAGCTGAAAAAACCGCAATACTTGCTAATCCTGCAATCGCTACAATTGTTTTTTTCATTACGTACACTCCTCAAAGTTGTAATCTCATCACTATGGCTAACTTGTCCAACTTTATCAGCCATCAACACAACCCTTACTATACCATATTGAGGATATGAATAGAAAGTCATTCCAAAAAAACGATATTGGGCAAAAAAGGCTTTAGCCCAGTACCAATTATGTAGTAGTGCATAGTATACATTAACAAAGCGCATGAAGGTCATTTACTTCATGATGCTTTCTAAAGAATAAAGGAGGCGTTCATTATGTCTGGTTACAATAATGGTTTTGCGTTAATCGTGGTGCTATTTATTCTTTTAGTGATCATTGGAGCTTCATGGGTATACTAAGTTAGAAATCTAGAAAAGGTGAGGGGTTGCCCCCTCACCTTTTTAAGTGAAAAACAGTTTTACATACGTAGATGTCAAAAGAATCGTTAGACATATATTTGTTACGCGAAACACTTTCGCCTGTTTTTCGGTCGGAACTTCTCTTCTTGCACAGAACGCATCTGCCATCGTGTTAATGATGTAAAGAATAAAGACCGCAAACATAATAAGAGGGAAGAGCATAAGACTGCCTCCTGTTAACCTTGTATTATCTAAACTTTATCAAAAAAATAAAGAAAAAGATAGAAAAACGATCAAACTTCTCTAGTTTTCTATTACCCAATGCATTTGGACAAACCTTTACACGGAGTCCAAACTACCCGTATCATAAAAGGGGAAGGGTGGTTGAAGTGATGATTAGGAATAAATGGAAAGTAGCGTTTATCGTTTTAGCTGTAGTGGTTCTTCTTGCTATTATTGCATTGTTTGTTACGTTAAGAACCATTTTACCTGAGGCCGAAAACGTGCCTTATACTGAAAATGTGCTAACAAATGAGGAAGGTCTCGTGGAAATTCATTCGACGAAAGCACAACTAAATGAGTTCATATTAGAAGCAACAAGTGATCAAGACGAAACACCTTACACAGTTGAACTCTTATCAGACACCGTTGAATTCCAGTCAACATTTCGTTTTTTAGGACAATCAATCCCGATTACCATTAACTTTGATCCTGAGGTAGCAGAGAATGGTGATTTACTTCTTCAGGCAGAGTCGCTTTCATTTGGGTTCCTATCCATTCCAACAGAACAAGCCATGCAGCTGGTAAAAAATCACACAGAGTTACCTGAGTGGATTGTCGTGCATCCATCTGAGTCGTTCATTGAAGTTCAGCTAACAAATGCACGATTGGATGATCTGTATTCATTTAGAGTCATTGACTTTGATTTAGCTCGTGATGAAATTCAAGTAGAAATGTTTATAAACAGGGATTAGATAGAGGGGCTAGAAACAATCGAATCGTTTGTTTCTAGCCTATAGTTTGTTACGAAGATTTTGATATGTCCTCTTGATCATTATCTGATAATGATTTGATACAAAGATGCCCATCTTCTTCATTTAGGCAATCCTCAAACTTGAGGAGGGAACTCTCAAATCGATCAACAAAGTCACTTCCGTACACATGACGCACAATACTAAGAAGCTCAGAGAATTCAGGGAACTTCCCGTACAGCTCTTTAATGGGTAATGCGCCACCGTATACACTGTACGTATGTTCATCGTAGCTCCGAAAGGTTTCAAGCAATAATTCTTTTCCTTCATCCGTCAAATAAATATACGTATTTCTTTTATCATTTTCTTTTTTTGAAAAGGCGAGAAGACCACGAGCTTCAAGCTTTTTTGAAAAGTTAAAAGCAGTGGAGACGTGCATAACGCCGAAATTAGCTATGTCTGTAATGGAAGCCCCATCTAACTGATAAGAAATCCAAAGAATGTGGTGTTCGTTCAAGTTCAAGTTAAAAGGCTTAATCCATGCCTGCCAGTCCTTTTCAACTGACTTCCAAAGGGCTTTACTTAGTTGGGCTAGGCGATGACTAAACATAACTGATTGCTTTAAAGAGTGCGGCGTTTGGTGTTCCATGTAATCTCCTCCATCCATAATCCGTCACAATACTTCCCTGCGTATATCTCTCTATCATTATTTTTGAATACTTTTATTATGACAAGAAATGGGTAAGAAATAAAGTACTAATTTTCGGAATATACAAAAATCCTACCTAATCCTTTTTGACAAGCTTCTGTAATTCTTCTACGTTTTTCTGAACGTCTTCAACTTCCGACTTAATTCGTTCAATAGAAGGGGCTGTTTCTTCTTGCCATTGATCGATTGAATGCTTGATTTCACTACCAGCCGTTTTCAAGATGTCACCACTGATCTTGAAGGTTTCAACAGCCTGTTCTTTAATCTCGATGCCTTCTCTTGACAATTGTTTTGCGGATTGACGCAACGAATTCACTGAACTTTGACAGCTGTTTCTAAGCTCTTTACCCGAAGTAGGGGCTGTAAGTAAAACAGCCACTCCAGAAACAAGAGTTCCTGCGAGTAATCCAAATCCAATTGATTTCATGTTCATAATGGAACGCTCCTTTAAATGTAGTCTGATAATCAAGCCCTTGCATATACATCTTCAAAGGGGTGTTACGTATGATTGAAGGGATCATCATGTTGTTTATTGCCTTGGCCATCGTAGGACTTTACTGCATCCTGCAAGCGGAGCATGTAAGAAAACACCGCCCATTGCTTCTAACTTACAGTGTGGCGGTTGTTTTCTTTCTTGCTTGTGCCGTGGCCCTTATGCTCCGTTAATGTTTGCTTTTAAACTCGTTCATTAGATCTCGCAGAGCAATACAAGCTTCTATTGGAACGGCATTATAGATGGATGCTCTGCATCCTCCAATGGAGCGGTGTCCATTTAACCCGACAAATCCTCGTTCTTTTGCTAGAGATAAGAAGGACTGGCTAAGCTCTTCAGTCGGCAGGGTAAATGTTACGTTCATGGATGAGCGAGAAGATGGGTGGGCATGTCCTTTGTAGAAACCATCGCTTGAATCGATCGTGTCGTAAAGGATCTTTGCTTTTTCTTCATTCACCTGTTCAAGCTTTTCTAAACCTCCAATTGATTCAGCCCACTCTAGCACCTTGCCGAGTAAGTAAATACCAAAAGTCGGTGGAGTGTTATATAAAGAGTCATTATCTGCATACGTACGATAACGAAGCATTGTTGGAACATGATCAACTTTTGCTTGTTGAATGAGTTCTTTTCTGGCGATGACCACAGTAACTCCAGAAGGACCTAAATTCTTTTGAGCTCCGGCATAAATCACTCCAAATTGATTAATATCAATTTTTTTAGAGAGAATATCGCTGGACATATCTGCTACAAGCGGAGCATGTGAGATGTTCGGAAATTCCTTCCACTGAGTTCCGTAAATGGTGTTGTTTGATGTGATATGTACGTAAGCATCGTTCTCTGTAAACGCCGCATCACTTAAATTAGGGATTGTTGAGTACGTTGATTCTTTTGTGGAAGCAAGTACGTTGGTCTCTCCGATCAGTTTTGCTTCTTTCAGAGCTTTTTCAGACCAAGAGCCAGTGAGAACATATTGCCCCACCTTGTTTTGTGGTAACAGATTATATGGAAGCATCGCAAATTGGAGGCTTGCCCCACCCTGAAGAAACAGAATATCGTATGTGTCTGGAATTGAAAGGAGCTTCTTCAATAATAGCTTTGCTTGTTGATGAACGGCATCGTAATCCTTGCTACGGTGACTAAGCTCCATCACAGACATACCTGTGTTGTTGAAATTTAACAATTCACCCTCTGCGGCGCCAAGAGCAGCTTTTGGTAATGCTGCAGGGCCTGCATTAAAATTATAAACTGGACTCATCGTACGTACTCTCCCCTTTACCACTTTAGTGCGTGTCATTGTAACTCTATCCTACCATAGAAATGAGTTCTCGTTTCTTTTTTTTAGTTACCTAACAAAAATCCTTTAGTTTGATAACTTTTCTAATACGTTTACCCGCATTTCTTCCAACATTTCTTCGGAATACTCAGAACCGTGTTCTTCCCATTTCGCTCCAAATCCGTCTGTAACATCATATCTTGGGATCAAATGAACATGATAGTGAAATACTGTTTGACCTGCAGCTTGCCCATTGTTATTCACCAAATTTAATCCAGCAGGGGAAAACGCTTCTTTTAAGGCATAAGCAACCTTCTGTACGGATTGATAAACATTCGTTAACTCTGATTCGGGTAAGTCAAACAAATTCTCATGATGGTGTTTAGGGATCACAAGAGCATGTCCTTTTGTCACTTGACTAATATCAAAAAAAGCATATGTGTGCTCATCCTCATAGATTTTTTTAGAAGGAATATCTCCAGCTACAATGCTACAAAATATACATGATGACATGTCGGTTCATCCTTTCCGGTTTGTTAATTCGATTATTCAATTAGCTTACTCTCTAACTAGAGGATTTTCAATTAGAATTCGTTAGATTGTAAAAAGTGAGACAGTGAGCATATGATATACTTTTAACTGGATGGTTAGTTGAATGGAGTGGACATATGAAACGATTATTTTTAACTGGTTTAATGATGATTTGCGTATTGGTGGGTTGCCAGGCACAGCCTGAGCAGGTACAAGAAGAAGTGCACGAAGAAACAGCTTCTGCTGCGAATCTACCTAGTTTCTTGGAATACTATCCTGATAATATTGGAAATCTCTATAAAGGTATCCCTGACTTTCGAGAAGTATTAGAGCAACTCCCAAGCTATGGTGTGAACGGTGAGCCTAGTGATCTTGATCATTTGTATCAAGCTTTTGTTTATGAACACAAAGAGGACGGTAGTGTGACATGGAACGACCATGGAGCCAGATGTAACGCATGTATCGATTCCGCTGCCTATAGTATAGAAGCGTGGCAAAATGGAAGCTCCGTCGAGGAGATTCGTGAGATGGTTGTGAATCAATATGGCGAGGGAACCGATCCGGAGTCGGATGAGGAATAATATGACTTAGAGACTGTCTATGGGCAGTCTTTTTATCTTTTAAAAGATTACATGCGTTTGCTGGTTTTTCGTTAGGCAATTTTGGTAAGATAGATACACAAAGGAGTGTTCGCTATGGCAGAGCTTTTGAAAATCACTGGATTAACCGGTGGATATCACCCTAAAAAACCCGTACTACATGATGTCAATCTTTCTGTTAATAAACAGGAGATCGTTGGACTGATCGGCTTAAACGGTGCCGGTAAAAGTACAACGATTAAACACATATTAGGATTACTACAACCACAAAAAGGTGAAATTACAATAGATGGAGTCAGCTTTAAGCAAGATGCTGATCAATATAGAAAATCGTATGCTTACATACCAGAAACACCTGTTTTGTATGATGAATTAACGCTTTGGGAGCACCTTGAATTAACAAAGGTTGCATATGGACTTGATTCAAAGGATTTTGAGGAACGTGCAGAAAAGCTATTAAAAGAATTTAAGATGACTAAAATGAAAAAGTGGTATCCTAGTCATTTTTCTAAAGGGATGCGTCAGAAAGTCATGATCATGAGTGCCTTTTTAATTGAGCCACCCGTGTACATTGTAGATGAGCCAATTGTGGGTCTTGATCCATTAGGGATTCAATCGTTCCTAAACTTTATTTCTGACATGAAAAAAAGAGGCTCTGCCATTCTAATGTCTACACATATATTAGCTACGGCTGAGCGATATTGTGATCGGTTTATCATTTTACATCACGGACGCAAAGTATTAGAAGGAACGCTTTCGGAGATGCAGCAGCATATCGGAAAACCCAATGCGACGCTTGATGACATTTATATTGAAATGACCAAGGAAGAAGTCCTATGAATGCACAAAGCTTATGGCAAGAACGAGTGCAAACATACTGGAGGGAAGCTGGTCGTTATTTAAAATTAATAGGAAACAGCGGGTTCCTATTTACTGTTTACTTTCTATTTATTGTTGGTAGCTACTATTATCAACAAATTTTAGAGCAGCTTCCAGCAGAGTTTCCAACTGTAGAGTTATTTACGGTTGTATTCTTACTCATCCTGACGAGAAGTAGAGTACGAACCTTTGTTAAACAGGCAGACGTGGTTTTCTTATTACCATTTGAAGCAAAAATGGGCGACTATTTTCGTTCGGCCATCCGTTATTCTTTCTTTATGCAGGTAGGTATCATCTTCATTGTTCTATTGCTTTTAGGGCCATTATTTGTTCTTCGAATTGGAACAGGCATTGTTTTTTGGTCAACTCTAGTTGTACTTGTAGCGGCTAAGCTATGGAACATTCTTGCTAGCTGGGAAGAACAGCGATTGCAAAGCAAACAAGAAAGAATTTCACACATGCTCTTGCGTGGATTAATTAATGTGGTATTACTCTACTTGCTCTTTTCGCAGGCAGGAGTCACATTTGTCGGTATCCTCTTAGTGCTCATGCTAGGACTTTACATTTTCTATTGGAGAAAAATCGGTCAGGCATATTCAATTAAGTGGAATCATTTAATTGAAGTAGAGGAGAGCATGGTCATGTTCTTCTACCGCATTGCAAACGCGTTTACGGATGTACCGAAGCTTCGTAATCAAGTAAGGGAGCGTAGGTATTTAAGCTGGCTTATTCCGTTATTAGCTGGGAAAACTCAGTCTGTTTATTCGTTTTTAATGGCCAGGTCCTTTGTACGAGCTAATGATTACTTAGGTATTTATGTAAGACTCGTAGCAGTTGGAGCCTTTGTGTTAACAATCCTACCTAGTGGATGGATTCAAGTTCCTGTGTTTCTTGTGTTTATGCATATGGTTATGATGCAGCTTTCAACGATCTGGTACCACTACGATATGAATATGTGGGTTGATATTTACCCAATTGAGCCTAATGGAAGGCAAAAAGCGTTAACACACTTAAGCTTGAAGTTGTTATCGGTCATGGCTGTTGTTTTAACCATTGTACTTCTATTAACTGGAGATCCAATTGTAGCAGTGGTTGCTTTAGCGGTAGGACTTCTTTTTGCATATATCGGAAGTGCTTCGTTGATTCATCGCCGCAAAAAACAAGCTTTTTAGGAGGGGACTCTTATCGTATCTGTATATGAACAAGAGGCTAAGGAAGAGATGATCCGTTGGAAGCGAAAGCTAGGCAAAAGTCAATCAATGACTGGCCGTTTCGCAAAAAAGTGGCAGAAGAAAGCGAATGCTTTTATTCCGGAAAAGGTTCATTCTGTAGTCACAATGAGCGTTAAGCATATGGTGCAGGCGGCGCTCACTGGGTCAGAGTATGTTTCTAAAAGAGAATTAGATCTAACTACTACGTTTGAAGAACGAGAAGAAAAAGTTCTGGAGCTTTTTCGAACGTATAAGAACACCGCTGTTGCAGAAGGGATTGGAACAGGAGCTGGTGGTATTATGCTCGGCTTGGCTGATTTTCCTCTACTTCTTAGCATTAAAATGAAGTTTTTGTTTGATAATGCGATCACCTACGGCTATGATTGTAAGACGTTTAAAGAGAGACTTTTTATACTCACCATCTTTCAGTTAGCTTTTTCCGAAGGAGACGAGCGAGCTATGCTTTTGGAGAGGGTGGAGAACTGGGAAACGTATGCCGAAGACTTACCAGAAGATCCAAACGACCCGCTTGCGATGGATTGGAAGTCATTTCAGTTAAGTTATCGAGATTTTATTGACTTACCCAAAATGCTACAGCTTGTCCCGGGCTTTGGAGCCATTGTAGGTGCTGCAGCCAATTCTCACTTTCTTGAGATTCTCAAGACCACCGCAATGAATAGCTATCGTATGCGACTGCTTAACGAACCAAATGGATAAGCAAATAAATAAGCGAGTGATCCGCATAAGTGGATCACTCGCTTTTTTGGTGTTAAATAGAAAAAGGGACAAAGCGTGCAAAATACGCGGATAAGATTCGGAAATAGCCAGTAAAAAGCATGATCCCTAAGATAATCATTAACACACCACTTATTCGTTGAATCGTTGGTAACCAGCGGTTCATTACTTTTAGTTTTGAAAGAGACTTGGACCAAAAAAAGGCGACGATCAAAAACGGAACACCAAGTCCTGCAGAATAGATAAACAATAATAAGATTCCAAGCCCCATGGTTTCGCTACTTCCGGCAATGATTAAAATTGATCCAAGGACTAAGCCGATACAGGGCATCCACCCAGCACCAAATAAAAAACCAATCATTAATGAATTAGAGAAGCTCGCTGATTTCCGAGGTTTTATCGGTAGTTTTTTCTCTGTTAAAAGCGATCGTAAAGAGATAATGCCAGCCATCTGTAAACCAAACAAAACGATAAAGATTCCGCCAAGCTGCTCAATAAGTGTACGATTTGTTGAAAATAGCTGTCCTAGAAAAGACGATGATGCCCCCATTAGAACAAAGATAATCGTAAAGCCCAGGATGAATCCAACGCTTCTAGTTAAAATTAAATGTCTCTCAGCCTGTACTTGGCCATTTGATATGGAAGCTCCTGTTAACTGAGCTAGGTAAGCAGGTACCAATGGAAAAATACATGGAGACAAAAAAGAAATCATGCCAGCGAAAAACGCTAACCATATCGAGACCTCCATATGTTTCACTCCTTCTCTTCCTTGCCATTCTATCATTCTATGTAGGATACATTCCCCTTAGTATAACGAAATTCCTTGCAGATAACTATGACAAAATGAAGGCGGATACAGATAGAGGCGGATGAGAAGATCATCCTTCAGGCGGAGATAAAACCGTGCTCTAGCTCGGCGTAATGAAATCATTATTCTCCTACAATAAAGATAACAAAAAGAAAGGAGAGATTGCATGGGTAACCGTAAGAATTCAGGACTAGGCATTGTACTGATGACAATAGGAGTGATCATTCTACTTGGTTTAATAGGTGTGCATCTAGGTGGACTTGTTCCCTTAGCCTTAGGTCTAGCACTTATGTATTGGGGATTAAAAACGTATCAGCGAGTAGGAGGTTTATCCGCAGGCAGTATCGCTCTATTCATTATTGGTGGATTGTTCGCCTTAAGTGGAGTCGGTGCGCTGATCCCATTCTTCATTGCTAGCTTACTTGTGTATGTTGGTTATCGTTATATCAAATCAGATAACGATACAGACGATGACACAAGCTACTCAACTTACCAAATGAACGAAGTGAAAAGTAAGAAATCACTGGATGAAGAATTCAATAGCTTAATGAATAAACAATCATAAGGGAGGAATTAACATGAGTATTTTCACTCGAGTTGAACGACTAGTAAAGGCATCAATCCATGAAGGGTTAGAACGTATGGAAGAACCATTGGCTTTGCTTAAACAAGAAATTCGTGATACTAAACAATCCATTGCAAAGAAAAAAGAACAGGTAACGAAGCAGGAAAACATGTTCCAAACATTTGAACGTGCGATTGAAACGGCTGGAAAGTTAGCTGATAAAAGACAGCAACAAGCTGAGATTGCGATTGAAAAACAGGAGGAGGATTTTGCAAAGAGAGCGTTGATTGATAAGCGTCAGGCACTAAACGAACAACAAAAATTCCAAGCGTTGATAGAGCAGAATAAACAAAGTATTCTCGATTTAAAAGCTGAGATTCAAGAGCTTGAACATTCTCTGAAGGTTAAGGCGGAACAGAAACGCGAGCTTGAACAGCAAAAGGAAGCCGATAAGGCAGGAGCCGAACTTAAGAAAATGTTTGCTCAAACAAGTCATTTTGGTGCAAATGATTCAAAAGAATTGGATCAATGGAGCAAGGCAGCGCTTGAGATTGAAAACGACAATCTAAAAGCCGAGATTGAAGCAGAGCTAGCTCAGCTGAAAGCAGCTAAACAAGGGTAGAACACAGGCGTAAGAGCGGGGGAAACCTCGCTTTTGATCTTGTGGAAAATAAAGAAAACAGATATAGTGTCTAATAGATAAAGGCGGTGGCGGAATGAAAAAACTAATCGGTTTTGCTATGATTGTTCTTGGTTTGATATTGCTCGTTCTAACGACGTTTCCGCTATTCTTTTCGAACTTTGCAAATTCTCAAGTGGACAATGTAACGAAATCGCTTGATGGAATAAATACATTATCTTTAGAGAGTAAGGCGATTCATTGGACCATTGTTCCTGTTGAAGACGAAGAGCTTCGCATTGAATTAGCGAATGGTGAACAAGGAAAACCATTTAAAGTGGAGCAGGGCCGTAGCCAACTTAATGTTATAACGGAACATAAAAGATTTGGTTGGTTCCCTTCTTTTTCTAACTCATTTAAGAAAGGTGAAGCAACGGTATATCTTCCTAAGAGTTTCACACAGGGTCTGGATATTTCCACTGTTTCCGGCGATATTACATTTGATGGTGATATTACATTAGACGAGTTAAATGTTGAAATGGTCTCAGGTGAAGTCATGAATTCAGGGAATTTGCAAGCCGATGAAATCGATGTTGATTCCGTTTCAGGTCATGTTCATTTGGTGCAGGTAACTAGCTCTGATATCCATGCAGATACTGTTTCAGGAGATGTTTTGGTTCAGTATGATACAGAACAAGGAGACCTTTCTGTTGACACCGTTTCTGGTAAAGTTGAAGTAACGGTTCCTACTTGGGACGCAACATATGAGCTTGATACGTTGAGCGGTACAATTGTGGATCAGGGAACTCGAATAAAAGCAAGAGAGTTTAGCAGTTCATTAGGTAATGGAAACGCTGAGGTTGAAATTTCCACTCTATCTGGAGATATTACACTTAATTAAAAGTCAGTCAGCATAAAGGAGGGAAGATCTTGCGGAAAACCATTATAGGAAGTATTTTTGCAATTGTTGGTTTAATGATCTTGTTTAATATTCTTACTTTTTTTTCTAACTCCTTTATGGCGCCGTTGATCTTCCTCGCCTTAGGAGTATTTTTCGTTCGAGGTAAGAAACGAAAAATGGGCAAGTTGCTTATGATGATTGCATTAATTCTTTTTGTTAGCCAATTGCTGCATATTTCATTGGTTACCGTCGTCTTTGCACTTGTGTTTATCTATGTTGGTTTAAAGCTGGTGCGTTCTGATAAACAAGGTAAAAAAGAAAAGAAAGAAAAGAAAGAAAAGCGGAAAGTTGCACCCCCGGTTCCAGTTGATGATAATCAAAAATCGCGTAATCAAAATCTCGGTGATGAGCAAACATTTATTAAAAGAAGTCTGATTGGTGAAGTGCGCTTTACGTCAAATCCATTTGAGCTAACCGATATGCAGATCTGGAATGGAGTAGGTGATGTACGCATTGATTTAACAAATGCGATCATTCCTGAGGGAGAGACGCTCATCATTGTAGAAAATGTGATCGGCGACATTCAAATTTACATGCCGGAAGATCTTGAGTATACGATTCAATCTTATGTTTTAATTGGTGATAGTTCCATATTACAGTCGAAAAAAGGTGGATTTAATCAAACCACACTTTTACGTTCAACGGATTATCAAAGTGGTGTCCGAAAGGTGAAGTTTGTTCTCTCATGCGCAGTAGGGTCTGTGAAGGTGCGTGAGATATGAAGAAACAATTCTCAAGTTTTTTATGGCAGTTTGTTGGTCATGGTCTCGTGCATTCTTTGTTAGTAACCATTCTTGTAGTTTTACTTATCACGAATAACGAGAATCGTGGATTTCTTGTTATTTTTGATTACCAGCTACTCGGGATTCCTATTCTTGGTTGGCTCGCCCTTTTAATTATTGCTTCTGGATTTTTGAGTGGATTTCTTCAAGCTGACCCCCTAAAACGTAGGATGGAAACGGTTCTACATGGAGCTACATTATATGATCGTGGAACCTTTTCTCATCGAATTCGTATAGAAGGAGAGGACGAACTTACAGAACTCGTCACGAAAATGAATTCGATGGCTGAACATGTGGAAGAACAGGTGGCGTCCTTGCAACGTCTTTCCGCTCGGAATGCAACGATGCAGGACACGGTAAAGCGCGCTGCGATTACAGAGGAAAGACATCGTTTGGCAAGAGAGCTCCATGATGCAGTCAGTCAACAGCTTTTTGCAATTTCAATGATGACGGCAGCTGTGAAAGAAGGAGCGGAGTCAAACAAAGAAATGAATTTAACTCAGCTTCAAAGTGTAGAAAAAATGGCTAATTTGGCTCAGTCAGAAATGAGAAGCCTACTTTTACATTTAAGGCCAACTCAGTTAAAAGGAAGAAGGTTACAAGAAGGGCTTAATCAGCTTTTCCATGAGATGAAAGAAAAGCAAGGAATCCAAATCGTTCATGACATTGAACCAGATTTAGATATGCCTCAAGGGTTTGAAGATCAGCTTTTTCGAATGGTACAAGAAGCCTTTTCAAATATATTAAGACATGCTGAGGCCTCAAAAATCGAATGTAGATTAAAGGCTGGCAAAACCGAATGGAAGCTTTCTATTATTGATAATGGAAAGGGATTTGATCCATCACAAATCAATCAAGGGTCGTATGGACTTCAAACGATGAAGGAACGGATGAACGAAATTGGAGGCATCCTTCAAGTGAAATCTGCGATAGGTAAAGGCACTCAAATTGAGGCTAAAGTTCCATTCGCATGGAGGGAAGAAATCAATGATTAAGGTGCTATTAATTGATGATCATGAAATGGTGAGAATGGGTGTGAGTGCCTATCTTTCAACACAAAAAGACATTGAGGTGATTGGCGAAGCAAGCGATGGAGAAGCTGGTTCAAAACTAGCACTCGAACATGATGTTGATGTGATTCTAATGGATTTATTAATGGAAAAAATGAATGGAATTGAAGCAACTAAAAAGATTATGGCCAAAAAGCCAGAAAGTAAAATCATTGTTCTAACAAGCTTTATCGACGATGAGATGGTCATTCCGGTCATTGAAGCGGGTGCTTTTAGTTACCTATTGAAGACCACCTCTGCAGCTGATATCGCCAAAGCAATTCGTGCAGCAGCTAATGGAGAACCTGTTGTTGAATCAAAGGTCGCAACAAAGATGATGAATAAGATGAGATCTCATCAAGTGAAGCTTTTACATGAGGAATTAACGGCGAGAGAGCTCGACGTTCTTTTATTAATTGGTGATGGAAAAACAAATTCAGAGATTGCAGAGCACTTATATATTGGAATCAAGACGGTTAAAACGCATGTAAGTAATATTTTGCATAAGCTAGATCTTGACGATCGGACACAGCTTGCCATTTATGCACATCGTCACGGACTGGTAAAATAAATCATTACATGGAATAAGATCACATTGGGACATACTAATGGCATCTGCATCAGTGGGAGGGAAGAAAAGTGTTCAAGAGAATAGTAACCTATGTTGTACTGGCTATCTCTGCACTCTTAGCCGGTCTTCTTGTATATGCCTTTGTCATATTAGCAGGAAATTATGTTATTGATAACGAGAAGCTTGTGATGAATAATTCTAGCTCATTAGTTGATGAATCAGGCGAGTTGATCACTAGATTGTATGTAGAGAATCGTCAGCCTGTTTCTATTGATGAGATTCCAGATCATGTTCAAGAAGCATTTGTCGCCGTAGAGGATAATCGCTTTTATGAGCATTCTGGTATCGATTTTCGTGCGATTGGACGAGCCGTCTTCAGAAATATTGAGTCGGGCGGGAAGTCAGAAGGTGGAAGTACGATCACTCAACAATTAACAAAAAATGTATTCCTGACAAATGAAAAATCATGGCTTCGTAAAGTAAAGGAAGTCTTTATTTCTATAAATTTAGAACGACGTTACAGTAAAGATGAAATACTCGAAATGTATTTAAATCAAATCTATTTTGGACATGGTGCGTATGGTCTTCAAACAGCATCTAAGCTGTATTTTAATAAAGATGTGAGTGAGCTTACCATAGATGAAGGAGCTTTGCTCGCAGGACTACCCAAAGCACCAAATAGTTATTCGCCTATTAATGATCCAGATCGAAGCAAAGACCGTCGGGATCTTATCTTAACGTTAATGGAGAATCAAGGCTTTATTACAGCAGATGAGAGTGTGAGACTAAAAGGAAAAACGATCGCTCTAGACGTGCAAACGACTGTTGAAAACGAAGCATTGTATACGTATATCGATATGGTAATGGACGAAGCAGAAAACCGCTATCATTTATCTCAGGAAGAATTAATGACAGGTGGCTATCAAATTGTGGTGCCGATGAACAAATCGATGCAGCAGTCCACCTATGATAAACTACAAGACCCTATCTACTTTCCTGAAGAAAACGAAGATGCAGAGGCAACTGTAATGATGATGGATAGTGAGTCCGGTGGTGTGCTTGCTGTGCAAGGTGGAAGAGATTACGTCCGGCTAGGGTTAAATCGTGTAAATGTGATGCGGCAGCCCGGCTCAACTTTTAAACCGATTTCTGTATACACACCTGCGCTTGAATCCGGTGCATACAGCCCTTATTCGATGCTTCGTGATGAGAGACTTGCCTACAATGAGTTCATGCCAAAGAACTATAACGATCAATACAGTGGAGAAATGACGATGTATGATGCCTTGGTTCAATCAGCTAATGCTCCTGCTGTTTGGTTATTAAATGAAATTGGTGTAAACCGGTCTCTACAAAAGGTAGGCGAATTCGGATTTAAGATATCAGATAGAGGACTATCCATTGCCCTAGGTGGATTAAAAGAAGGTGTCACTCCATTTGAGCTTGTGAAGGCTTATCGAGCTTTTAACGAAGAGGGCCGTATTATTGAACCTTACTTTATAAAGGAATTATATGACCGAAGTGGCGAAAAAATAGGTGGCGCAAGCCCAGTCCAGACAGAGGTTATGTCAAAACAAAATGCCTGGAACATGACTCGGATGCTTCAATCGGTTGTCACTGATGGAACAGCTAGAGCAGGAACCGCACAAACGCCGATTGCTGGAAAAACAGGTACAACTACATTTCCAGGGGTACCAGGTGCGACGATGGATGCTTGGTTTGTTGGCTACACACCAACCGTAGTTGGTGCTGTATGGATGGGGTACGATTCTACAACAAAGACGCAGTACTTAAAAGAAGGAAGCTCCTACCCAACCGTGCTTTTTAAAAAGATCGTCAATGATTTGCCTGACGAGATGCGTAACGTTGCATTTGAGAAGCCGGATGATGTAGAGGATTTGGCACCGCCCATTCCACTACTCGCCATCGATGATTTAAAGGCTACGATGCGAGTAGGCGGAAAAGGGTTGCTTACCGTTGACTTGGAATGGACTCCATCTGATGATGAGCGCGTGCGCTACAACATTTATGAAGTGCACAAAGGTGAGAAAGAGCTTATTGCCTCCGATGTGCAAGGAGGTAGCTACGCTCACTCAAGATTAAATCCATTCTCTTCAAAAACATATGAGGTTGTACCATATGACGAAAACGCGGGTATCGAAGGAGATGCATCTAATATCGCTGAAGCTGATTTTGATATTGGCTTTTCATTTTAAACTGGGGAGTGCGCTCTCCAGTTTTTTTGTGGGGATTGGAGCTTCGGCCTCGCTCTACCCTATTTTCCTAAAGGAGTCGTCCTCTGGGGATAGCGCGTCATACTTTTTTACGGATGTAGAGAAAGGATTAATTATGAGCTTCGGCGGACGCTACCTGGATAGGGGCACGCTTTCCTAGGGAGGGCGTTGAACTAATCTGGCTGCGCCAGCTTATTTCAACCCTGCCCTTAAGTCCCTTAGGAGTCGGCCCCTATCCCGTCCGCTTGGGGTGGAGCGTTATACTATTTTGAAGGAGTAGAGTAGGGGACGATAGTGAAAATTCAACAATGAGAGCACGGAATCAACGGAGAGAGGACTGAATCAACAAAAAGAGCACGGAATCAACGAAGAGAGCGCGGAATCGACGAAGAGAGGACGGAATCAACAAAGAGAGCGCAGAATCGACGAAGAGAGGACGGAATCGACGAAGAGAGGGCGGAATCGACGGAGAGAGGACGGAATCAACAAAGAGAGCGCAGAATCGACGAAGAGAGGAGTCAAGTCCATATTCATGTGTAAATTCCAACCACAAGGTATTGTTTTCGTTTGGTTTTATCTTTTGTTTTTTGGAGAAGAGGGAAGGGCCCTTCCCCCTTCTCCAAAAAACGGCCGTTCTCATGATGATGGGTTTACACTATCCTTAAAGATTAACTGTCGCTTTTTCATGGAGTCGGCTTCATCCATCAAAACTGCTCCTATGAGTCGGAAAGCCGATTGGGTATTTGGAAATATGCGAATGACCCTTTCTCTTCTTCGTATTTCTTGATTCAATCTCTCGATTGAATTCGTTGTTCTTAAGAACACATGATAAGGATGAGGTTCATTCATGTATTGAATCGAATCATCAAATCCTTCTTCCAGCTTCACGATGGCCTTTTCTAATTTGGGATGATCTGCATATTTGGAAATAAATTGATCTTTAAATAGACGGGCATCTTTTGGGTTGATGGCTTGAAAAATTCGTTTAAGATCCAGCTTTACCTCATCCATATTATTCTTTGGAAGTGACTGAATGATGTTCTTCTTGAAATGAACCGTACAGCGTTGCCAGGCTGTACCGATGAACTCTTTCTGAATGGCTTTTCTTAATCCAGCGTGCGCATCTGAGATCACTAATTTTGGAGACTGTAGGCCTCTACCTTTTAACTGATCAAAGAACGCTTTCCACGCTTCAAAACTCTCTTCATGACTCACATTCAACCCTAGAATTTCCCGACTATGGTTTTCATTAATCGCTGTGGCTATGTAGACAGCTTTAGATACAACTTTATGGTGTTCACGCACCTTAATGTACATCGCATCTACAAACACATATGGATAATATTCGGTGTTAAGAGGACGTTCAGCCCACTCGCGAACGAGTGGATCTAGCTTCTTGGTCAACGAAGAAACAAAGGATTTTGAGACGGTTTCTCCACAAAGCTCCTGAACGATATGATTCACTCTGCGAGTAGAGACTCCGTTGACGAACATCTCAAGCATCGACATGATAAATGATTGATCACATCGTAAATACTTTTCAAAGATAGATGGCGAAAACTCTCCACTTCGAGTGCGAGGGACACGGAGTTTCACGCGCCCGATTTGATACATCATCTCTCTCTCATAGTAGCCATTTCGATGGTCTTTTCGAAGATCTGAACGTTCATAATGATCTACTTGGAGATAATCATCTCGTTCTTTTTCCATGTATTCATTTAAAATTAAAACAATCATAGACTTCATAACAGGTTCAATGGAAGAATTCATTACGGATTCTTTTAAGGTATCCATATTTAGGTTAAACTGAAATTGAGTCATCATCATTCTCCTTCACGTTTTGTTTTTATGGGTAAAAACATTGTGGTCGGAATGATGATGGCTTATTCTCTTTTACACAATTATATGGACTTAATCAAGAGAGGACGGAATCAACAAAGAGCTTGCACATAAACCATTCCATTAAGCACTAAATTGGGCCAACACTTTTCATCGAATTTATGACAGTTGAGTGGTGGGTGTATACATAGTATATTCAGGTTATTATAGTGAATGTTAGATAATGATTCGCGTGGAATGCTTTTCTTATTGAAATAAAGTAAACTAGAGAGTGGATAGTAGTTGGTTCGGCTTTTAGGAAGAGAGAAGGGTGGATATACACTATGGGAGAAACGCAATTTAATGATACGTTTTTAAAGGCATGTAGGGGAGAGGATCATTCGCACGTCCCGGTCTGGTACATGCGACAAGCAGGGCGGTCGCAGCCGGAATATCGTAAAATCAAAGAAAAGTATTCTTTGTTTGAGATCACGCATCAGCCTGAACTATGTGCTTATGTGACAAAGCTTCCGGTTGACCAGTACAACAATGATGCAGCTATTTTATATAAGGATATTATGACGCCGCTTCCGGCCATTGGAGTGGACGTTGAAATTAAGTCAGGAATTGGTCCTGTTATACATAACCCCATTACATCTATGCAGGACGTAGAGCGTCTAGGAATGATTGAGCCGGAGAAAGATGTAGACTACGTCTTAGATACAATTAAGCTGCTTAGAACACAACTTGATGTTCCGCTTATTAGCTTTGGTGGAGCGCCGTTCACTTTAGCTAGTTATATGATAGAGGGCGGTCCTTCTAAAAATTATCATCACACAAAGGCGTTTATGTACGCGAACCCTAAAGCTTGGTTTCTTTTAATGGACAAGCTTGGTGACGTTACCATTTCATATGTTAAGGCTCAAATTAAGGCCGGAGCCCAAGCCATTCAGCTGTTTGATTCGTGGGTTGGGGCGTTAAGTCGCGAGGATTATATAACCTATATCAAACCGGTTATGGAGCGTGTGTTCAACTCGCTTCGTTCGGAAAATGTTCCACTCATTATGCACGGAGTCGGAGCAAGTCATCTAGCAACAGAGTGGAACTCACTGCCTCTTGATGTTGTCGGGCTTGATTGGAGACTTTCCGTAAACGAGGCGAGAGCGCTAGGAGTAACAAAAACGGTTCAAGGAAACTTAGATCCTGCGATTCTTCTTGCGCCGTGGGAAGTAATTGAAGAGAAGGCAAAGGCTATCTTGGACCAAGGAATGAAGTCCAACAACTTTATCTTTAACTTAGGTCATGGAGTATTCCCTGAAGTGGATCCAGCCGTCCTGAGACGACTTACAGCTTTTGTACATGAATATTCAGCTCAATATAAGCAAACACATACATCGTAGGTAACGAGAAGGAGCGTTTTGTTATGGCTAAAAAGAAATTAGGAATTTTAATTATGGCTTACGGAACTCCACGTTCAAAAGAAGAGGTTGAGCCTTATTACACACATATTCGACGTGGGCGTAAGCCAAGTGAAGAAGCCTTACAAGATTTGATGGACCGATATGAGGCAATTGGTGGATTAAGCCCATTAGCTGTTATTACAGAAGATCAGGCCGAGGGAGTTGAACACATTTTAAATGAGACGCTTGATGAGTATGAAGTCAAAGCGTATCTCGGGTTAAAGCACATTGAACCATTTATTGAAGATGCTGTAGCAGAAATGGTACAGGACGAAGTAGAGGAAGCGGTAAGTTTAGTACTTGCGCCTCACTTCTCAACCTTTAGTGTGAAATCGTACAATCAGCGTGCGCAAACAGAGGCCGAGCGTTTGGGCGGGCTTACGATCCATAGTGTGGAAAGCTGGTATAAGGAGCCTGGATTCTTAAATTATTGGTCAAATCAAATTAAAGAAACGATGGCAAGCGTTTCAAATCCTGATGAGACTTGTGTTATCTTTTCAGCGCACAGTCTTCCAGAAAAAATTATTGCAGCTGGTGACCCTTATCCAGACCAATTAAAAGAAACAGCAGATCTTCTAGCGGAAATGACCGGGATTAAGCATTATGAGATTGGTTGGCAAAGTGAAGGAAATACACCAGATCCTTGGATTGGACCTGATGTTCAGGACTTAACACGAACGCTTTATCATGAGAAGGGGTATAAGGCATTTGTTTATTGCCCTGTTGGGTTTATAGCTGACCATTTAGAAGTTTTATTTGATAATGACTATGAATGTAAGGTCGTTACGGATGAGCTAGGTGTTGACTACTTTAGACCAAAGATGCCTAACACGGATCCTGAGTTCTTAGCTAGTTTAGCCAATGTCATTCGCAAAAAGCTGATAGAAGGAAGGGACTCTTTGTGAAAAAAAGAGTAGCAATCATAGGTGGCGGCATAACAGGTCTTGCCGCTGCCTTTGAGATTGAGAAGGCGAACCAACGTGGAGAAACCGAACTAGAATACCATGTGATTGAAGGGTCTAATCGATTAGGTGGGAAGATTCAAACACATAGACGAGACGGTTTTGTAATTGAGGCAGGCCCTGATTCTTACTTAAAGAGAAAAACAAGTATGACTACCTTAATTGAAGAAGTAGGGTTGCAGGATGACCTGACTACTAATGATACGGGACAATCCTATATCTTAAAGGGAACGAACTTATACCCAATTCCTGCAGGAGCCGTGATGGGTGTACCTACAGAAATTACACCGTTCGTCCAAACTGGTTTGTTTAGTCCACTCGGGAAGATTCGTGCGCTTGGTGACTTTGTTATTCCTAAGACTATGGGACCGAACGAAGATATCTCATTAGGTCACTTCTTTAGAAAGAGACTAGGAAATGAAGTGGTAGATCATCTCATTGAACCTCTCCTATCCGGAATTTATGGTGGAGATATGAATAAGCTTAGTTTAAAAGCTACATTTCCTCACTTTCAACAGATGGAAGAAGCGAATCGCAGCTTAATCAAAGGGATTAAGAAAAGTCGTCCTAAAACACCAAAGGTAAATGGCGCTCCAAAGAAAAAAGAAGGTATGTTCCAGACGTTAAAACATGGAATTGAATCGCTTGTTGAAGCAGTAGCTGATAAGCTTAATCCAGAAGCTATTCACTTAAATCAAAATGTGAAAAGCATCACAAAAGCAGAAGCTGGTTTTATTCTTCAATATGAAGAAGGTCAAAAAGAAGTGTTTGATTATGTAATCGTGACAACACCACCACCTGTCACTGCGAATATATTATCGAACTATCCATACTTTGATTATTTTAAGCAAATGGAAATGACCTCAATTGCCACAGTTGCCATGGTCTTTCCGGAGGATGCGGTGGTTCAAGCTGAAGAAGGAACGGGATTTGTTGTCTCTAGAAAAAGTGGATACACCATTACAGCTTGTACATGGACAAGCAAAAAATGGCGTCATACAACACCTCCAGGAAAAGTGATTCTTCGATGTTACGTCGGACGACCGGGACACAGCGAAATCGTTAGCAAGTCAGATGAGGAGATCATTCAAACGGTACTGGACGATTTATCGCGTGTCATTGAAATTAAGGAAGAGCCAGACTTCTATTATGTAAGTCGCTGGTCCAACCCACAGTATCAAGTCGGTCACACATTCAAGTTAGATAAAATGAAAGAGGACACTGAGGCATTTCTCCCGGGACTAGCTATAGCAGGAGCTGGACTCGAAGGCGTCGGCCTGCCAGATTGTATTGATCAAGGTAAGGCTTGTGCTAATGCGATTATTGATACAGAGCAATAGTAAAAGGCTAGGACGAATAGGTCCTAGCCTCTTACGTATATCGGATTTAGCGGATATACGTAAGATATTTTGTGCGTGTTGCTTCTAGTTCTTCAGAGAGTCTTTGCTGACGTTCAATTTCTTTTAATTCAGCTTCTGAAAAAACGCGCTTTTTAATCACAATTGTGAAAAAGATAAAGTGCAAATTCATGTTCATTTCCTCCTATCTAACCAAATTCCTTCAGGTTAAGCCTTTCACCTTTTTATACCAATCTAATACGAGTGAGCCTTTCATCATGGTCATCACATTTTATTCCTCCTAATCAAATTATTTCTATTAAAAAAGAGCACAAAAAATCCGCAGCATGCACCGCGGATTTTTACAAGATATAAAAAGCCGCAGGAATGATCTCATCCCTGCGACAATATCAAGATCCTAAACATTGGATTAGTGGTCTTTTAATAGCCAGTTTTCATCGAAAACAGATGGGCGTGAGTATATGAATATTCAGTTTGTGTAAGTTCGTCATCGGTGTATCAAGATGTAGGTTAAACATAGTACTCAGCTCCTTTCGATTTGTTAATACGTTTCCAAGTATAGCCAACAAATAATAAATTGTAAAGTCTTTTTGTGAAAATAAAACGACAATTAGCATAAAAGGGTTGACAAATATATGTATGAAACTATACAAGAATAGTGAAAATATGGATGAGAATTAAGTATTTCTTTCACTCCGTATGCAGAGATTCCGAACTTAGCTGTTTGTACGGGATATTCTGTGATAAAATGGTTTGTACACTTTATACACTCTGTTCATACAAGGTGAAAAACGAGGAGAGTTTGAATGACCCGACACGAGGAACTTTTATCGACACTTACACATACAAGACATGATTGGTTAAATATTCTACAATTGATAAAAGGAAATTTAGCTCTTGGGCATTATCACCGTATAGAAGAAATCATTGAGCAAACAACTCAAAAGTCAATTTCAGAAAGCAAACTTTGTAATATTGGAGTTCCTGAATTGAGCCTTTTTCTGATCGGTTATAATTGGGGTAGTCAAAAGGTTGATTTAAATTATGAGATGACTGGCGAGGAATGGTCACTTGAAAGCTGGGGAGAGCCACTTCTTTTAATGACTCGTTCAATTATGAATCAATTTGATCAATCGTCTTCTTTTACATCTGAGAACAGCGTCATGATAACGTTTGACTATTCGGAGCAAGATTGCTTACTAACATTCCGTTTTATTGGAGAAACAGAGTTAAAAGAAGCCGATTGGAAAGACTTATTAAACGTAGCGAACGATTCAAACTTAATATGTGCCCTGTTGCATCAAGATGAGTATGAATGCGTAATTACTATATTGATAAAGAAAGTGTAAGGAATAGCAAGACCGTTTGTTTGACGCGGTAAATACGTATTAGAGGTGAAAAACATGTTTGTAGATAAAGTAAAGATTTATGCCAAAGGAGGAGATGGCGGGAACGGTCAAGTCTCCTATCGTAGAGAAAAGTACGTTCCTGATGGCGGACCAGCTGGTGGAGATGGTGGCCGAGGTGCAAGTGTTGTGTTTGTAGTTGAGGAAGGCTTACGTACGTTAATGGATTTCCGTTACAACAGACATTTTAAAGCGCCTAAAGGAGAAAATGGTCGCCCTAAAAATCAGCATGGAAGAAATGCAGATGATATGATTGTTAAGGTTCCACCTGGTACAACCGTTGTGGATGAATTGACAGGTCAAATTATTGCTGACTTAACAGAAGCTGGTCAAAAGGCCGTCATTGCAAAAGGTGGACGAGGTGGACGTGGAAACACTCGTTTCGCGACACCAGCAAATCCTGCTCCTGATACTGCGGAGAACGGGGAGCCAGGACAAGAGCGAGAAGTTACGTTAGAACTTAAGTTACTCGCAGATGTAGGTTTGGTTGGATTCCCTAGTGTAGGTAAATCAACGTTATTATCCGTTGTATCAGCTGCAAAGCCTAAAATTGGAGATTATCATTTTACAACGCTTGCTCCTAACCTAGGTGTAGTTGAAACGGTAGACCACCGTAGCTTTGTTATGGCGGATTTGCCTGGACTAATTGAAGGAGCACATGAAGGAACTGGACTTGGGCATCAATTCCTTCGCCACATTGAACGTACAAGAGTGATCGTCCATGTTGTTGACATGGCGGCAATTGAGGGACGTGATCCTTATCAGGATTATCTAAGTATCCAGGATGAGTTAAAGCAGTATAACCTGCGTCTAACAGAACGTCCAAAGGTGATTGTTGCTAATAAAATGGACATGCCTGAAGCGGCTGATAACCTGGAGATGTTCCGTGAACAGCTAACAGAAGACACACCAATTTTCCCTGTATCCGCCCTGACAAAGGATGGATTAAAAGGGTTGCTATCAAAAGTTGCTGATGAACTTGAACAGGCACCAGAATTCCCTCTATATGAGGAAAGTGAAGAAGAAACACGTGTATTATACAAGCATGAAAAAAGAAAAGAACCATTTATTATTACGCGTGCTGATGACGGAGTGTATGACGTTGCCGGTGTGGAACTGGAGAGAATCTTTAAGATGACTGACTTCCAACGTGATGAATCGGTTCGTCGTTTCGCGCGTCAACTCCGTAAAATGGGTGTAGATGCTGCCTTACGTGAACGTGGAGCTCAACATGGAGAGCTAGTACGTATCTTAAATTACGAATTCGAATTTATCGAATAGCAGAAAGGGGGATGCTTGCATCTCCTTTTTTGGTTGTCAAATGAAGGTGTACCTCCTATAATAGGGGAGAGTACTTTTGTACACTCGTAGTGAACAGTGTATAAATCAGGGAGATGAAGTGGCATGTCAGCGAGACGGTTCTTCCTTATAAGAGAAGATATCTTAACAGATGCAATGATTAAAACATTAGAAGCTAAATCCATGCTACAGTCTGGAGAGGCGAAGAAAATTAACGAAGCGGCTCAGAAAGTCGGTTTAAGCCGGAGTGCATTTTACAAATATAAAGACGGAATTTTTCCCTTTCATGCAATGGCGAAGGAAAAAATCGTCACATTATCGATTAATCTATTGGACAAGTCTGGAACATTATCTGAATTGTTAATGATTGTAGCAAATACGGGTGCGAACATTTTAACGATTAATCAAACAATCCCACTGCAGGGAAGAGCTCATATTACATTATCTATTGATACGGCTCCCATTACGATGCAGCTCGATGAGTTATTCGAGCAAATGAAAAAACTGAAGGCTGTTGAGAAAGTAGAACTTGCTGGTTCAGGTTGAGAAAGGAAGAGTTTTTAAATGAAAGTCGGCTTTTTAGGACCAAAAGGAACATTTACAGAGATGGCAGCTACTGCTTTATTCCCGAATGAAGAATTAATTCCTTGTCAAACGATTCCTTTAAGTATGGACAAGGTAGCGCAGCACGACTTAGATTTAACTGTTGTTCCAATTGAGAATACGATTGAGGGATCCGTGAATATTACGCTCGATTACTTGATTCATAAGCAAAGACTGCCAATTATTGCAGGCGTGACGGTTACAATTGCCCAGCAATTTTTGATGCATCCCATCCAGCTTGAAAAAGGAAATCAACCCGAACGTGTTCTTTCACATCCTCATGCCCTTGCACAGTGTCATGATTTCTTAAAAGAAACATATCCTGCGGCAACCGTTGAATATACAAATTCTACCGGATCTGCTGCTGCGTGGCTTGCAGCAAACCCGGCTGAGCCTGTTGCTTGTATTGCCAATGAACTGGCCGCAAAAGAATACGGCTTAACGATGGTTCATCAAGACATTCAAGACTATAGTAGTAACCGGACACGCTTTCTCGTTCTTGGACGTAACAATGAGCAATATGATGTAAGTGGCCCATACAAAATAAGTGACAGAACCACTTTGATGATCACGTTACCTGAGGATTACACAGGGGCGCTTCATCAGGTATTGTCAGCTTTTGCGTGGCGCAAGCTTAACTTATCAAAGATTGAATCAAGACCAACAAAAACAGGGCTTGGGAATTATTATTTTATCATCGACATTGATCAAAAAATGGACGATGTCTTAATTCCGGGTGCGATCTCTGAGCTTGAAGTTCTTGGTTGTAAGGTAGAACTACTTGGGAGCTATACGTGTTATTCATTAAGTGATTTAAAAGAAAAATCGGCCGTAAATTAAAAAATGGAGGAGGTCCTAGATGACCTTCTCCATTTTTTAGTTGTCCTCAAGTAAGATATGATTTGCACGTAACGCTTCTTTTGCCTGCTCTATCTGCGATGCTTCTTCTGCTTCAACGGTATGTAAATGAACACCTTCTGTAAGTGTTGATAAAAGCTGCGAGCCTGATTGGCTTATCTGTTTGTAGAATAAATCCGCATCAGCACGCGTTTTAATCATGAGAGAGGCTGTTAACTCACCGTATAAAGAGTGTTCAACAATTACATCGCGTACAATAAGTCCGTGATCAACCATAATATATAATTCATCTTTTGTTTGTGTTAAATCGTGTTTGCATGCAAGCAATTGAGTTACCTTTGAGGTTTTTGGTTCTGGAAGTAACATATACCCTTGAGCTGTTGCAAAAATTTCATGATTTTTTGCTTTTAGTATAGAAATATCCTGAACGATAATTTGTCTACTCACATTTGAGCGTCTTGCAAGTTCACTACCGGTAATGGGCTTAGAATCCTCTGATAACCAATTTAAAATGGCTGTACGTCTAGTGTCGCCAACTAATTTATCACCTTTTGTCATGTTCACAACTCCCTTTAGCCTTCTTTTATTAGTATAACATGGTCTATTTTAAAAAAGGCTCACATACACTATTGGCGGTAGGAAATTAAGCGAATGTGTCAATATGCCCAAGTCCCGCATACACTAAACGGATGACTAAGAAAGGGTTGATCATGTGAAAATTCATATTGTACAAAAAGGAGATACGCTTTGGAAGCTTTCAAAAGCGTATGGTGTTGATTTCACGGAATTAAAGAAAGCTAACTCACAGCTTGCTAATCCGGATATGATCATGCCTGGAATGAAGATTAAGATTCCTTCAGGCAGTGTCGCTGTTAAGAAAGAAGCAGGGGTTGCAAAGGATTATTCCAAGGAAACAGTTAAACCTAAGGAAAGTAAAAAAGAACAAGTGAAGGTTGAGGCAACACCAAAAAAAGAAGTCAAAAAACCTTCAATGCCTAAAGCGCCACCTGTTATGATGCCGCATAAACCGGCAAAGGAAACAACTAAAAATTATCAAGCTAATATGAACATTTATATGCAGGAGAAACCGGCAAATACACCACCGCCTCCCCCTAAAAAGACAGCGGAAAAACCAACGGCTCAAAAGCCGGTACAAACAAAAGGAACATCAGAACCAAATGTAAAACCAACAGTACAAAAGGGTAGTCAACCAAATCAAAGTAAGCCTACTGCCCAACAAGGAGCAATGAAACCGAATCAAGGCATGCCTACTGCTCAAAAAGGGTCCGTGAACCCTAATCAAGCCTGGCCAACAGCCCAACAAGGAGCAATGAAACCAAACCAAGGTGCACCAGCTGCCCAACAAGGGTCCATGAACCCGAACCAAGGCATGCCAACTGCCCAGCAAGGAGCAATGAGCCCAAACCAAGGGTGGCCAACAGCCCAACAAGGAGCGATGAACCCAAACCAAGGCATGCCCATCGCTCAACAAGGGGCGATGAGTCCAAACCAAGGCTGGCCAACAGCCCAACAAGGAGCGATGAACCCGAATCAAGGATGGCCAATGGCGCAGCAAGGGTCTATGATCCCGAATCAACCAATGCCTATGGCACCACAACATATGCCTAATCAACCTTGGGGTGGCATGGAGTATGGTACAAAGCAGCATCACTCACCTTATACTCCAATTAGTCCGATGATGCCAGGCTGTGCTCCGTGCTCACCGCCTAGACCTCATCATTCAGGCCACCATCATGGTCAATGGCCAATGGGTTCTATGCCGATGTATGGCAATCAACCCAATCCTTACATGCAACCGAGTCCATATCAGCAGCCTGAGCCATATCAAAATGGATATCAACAGTCAGAAGGATTTGGTTATGCGCCTACTGAGCCAATGATGATGAATCCACAAGGTCAGATGATTCCGATGTCAAGATATCAGCAGCCTGAACAGATTAATCAATACAA
Source organism: Alkalihalobacillus sp. FSL W8-0930 (assembly GCA_037965595.1). NCBI lineage: Bacteria > Bacillati > Bacillota > Bacilli > Caryophanales > Bacillaceae > Alkalihalobacillus > Alkalihalobacillus sp. FSL W8-0930. The sequence goes on from CP150183.1 coordinate 1,266,849, forward strand.
GGAACAGGATGATTATGAGGATTAATTTTTAATCCTTACATTGTGCCCAAGAACTAACAGTGTAAGATAAGCCTCCTTTAGACAAAATAATGTCGAAAGGAGGCAAAAACAAATATGAAGAAACTAACGCTTACTGTAACAACAGCCGTACTTTTATCAACTGGACTTTTAGGTGCATGTGGAAATAACGACAATTCGGGTGCAAATTCTCAGGGGATGAATCACTCAAATCGTACGCATATGAATTCAGAGGGTCCAGTCACAGATATGATGACTCCAGATGATGGATACGCAGGAATGCGTGGAAATCGTTATGGGACAAACTATCAGGGTGGCACTTACGGACAAGGCAATTATAGTGGCATGAATGGTACAAATGATCAAGGTGGCATGCATGGTCAAAACGATCGTGGTGGCGCTTATGGTAAGAACCAAAATCGTGGCTTGAAAATGGACGGAACAAGCGTCAAACGCTCAAACTACGAGAACCGTAACCATATGAAGGGTCTTTCACGTGGAATTACAGGTAACGACCGTGTCGGTATGATTGACGATAACGGGATGATTTACCGTGGTGCTACACGTATGGAAACAGGTCACGGGAAAAAACTTCCTCGAGACAGTCGTTTTGGTGTAGAAAGCCGTGACAACATGCATAATCAAAACGCGCGTTCAAATGCCATGAACTATGCAGATGATTATGATGGCAAAACGGTTGAAAACGTTCGTTCACATGTTGCAAAAATGGACGGCATAAAAGATGCTCGTGTAGTATCATATGGCGACCAAGTTGTCATTGCAGTTATGGAAGATGGGAAACACAAAGAAGACGTAAGTGAGAAGATTAAAAATGAAGTAAAAGATTTAACGAACGGGAAAGATGTACGAGTTCTAACCGATTCAGAAGCCTTTAACAAAGTACAAAATGCTGACGACAAGCTACGAAATGGCGAAGCGTTTGATAATGTCCGCAACACAATGGACGATATGATGAAAGACTTGGGCGATGCTGCAAAACGTCCTTTTGAAGGAATGCGTCGTTAATAAGAAAAATCGATGAGGAAACTCATCGATTTTTTCTTTACCCTTTAATACCAGTAAAAGTAATCCCACGTATAAATGTTTTTTGCATGAAAAAGAACAAAATAATGATAGGAAGAGTCATTAACGTTGATACAGCCATCATCATATGCCATTGTGACCCTTGTTGATTTTGGAACTGTTGAAGTCCTAGTGAAAGTGTGTAAGACGTTTCATTTGTTAAATAGATGAGAGGTCCAAGAAAGTCAGTCCAGGAAGCCATAAATTGAAATAGGGCGATAGCTAACACTGCTGGCCTTGCGAGTGGGAACATGATTTGCCAATAGATTCGCCATTCACTGGCTCCATCAATCTTTGCAGCTTCGCGTAAAGTATCCGGTAGCCCCTTAAAAAATTGTCTTAATAAGAAGATCGAAAACGGAACTCCAAAGAAGGCCGGGACGATCAAAGGTAAATTTGTCCCCACCCATCCAAGCTGATTAAAAAGAAGGAAAAGGGGGATCATTGTTACTTGAGCAGGTATCATCATCACCCCAATAGTAATGACAAACAATACATTTCGTCCGCGCCATTTTAATTTTGCAAAGCTATAAGCAACGATAGGGCAACTAATCATGACACCAATCGTACTTAGAATGGTGATAACCGCCGTGTTAAACGTATATTTCCAGAATGGAATATACTTTGTCGCTTCAACATAATTCTCCCATTGAATAGGTCGCGGGATGAATTCTGGTGGGAAGCTAAACACTTGTGTGAGAGGTTTTAACGAAGTCGATACCATCCATATAAAAGGGACGAGGAATAGGACGGAAGCTAAGATCAACACGGAATGAGCATAAATTGTCTTCATTCTTTTTTGGGTGATAGCACTCATATTCTTGAACCTCCTTTAATCTCCTTGGTAATGTACCCAACGTTTTGATGTCCAGAAGACAAAAGCTGTTAATCCCATGATGATGATGAAGAGTATCCAGGCCATTGCTGAAGCATATCCCATCCGGAAATAATTAAAAGCGTTATCATATAAATACATAACGTAGAAAGTTAAAGAATCGGCGGGGCTACCCGAACCATTTGTCATTGTATAAGGCAGGGTAAACTGTTGGAATGCTCCTATGAATCCCATGACAAGATTAAAGAAAATAACTGGAGTTAAAAGTGGGAGTGTAATTTTGAAGGTTTTTTGTAGAAAGCTTGCACCATCAACATCTGCTGCTTCATAATATTCTTCAGAGATATCGCCAAGTCCGGCTAGGTAAATAATAATTGCTTGGCCCATGCCCCACAAAGACATAAGAATTAGGGAAGGTTTTGACCAGAATGTACTACCCAGCCATGCGGGTCCATCAATACCGATGAATTCAAGACCAGCATTTATGAGCCCAAACTCTGGGTTCAACAACCATATCCAGAGAATAGCTAGCGCAACATGTGGGACAAGTGTCGGTAGGAAAAAGATTGTCCGATACACCGACATTCCTTTTATTTTCATATTTAACACCATGGCTAAAGCAACGCCAAATATAATGCTTAGAGGAACAAAAAGGACTGCAAAATAAATGGTGTTACCTATAGATATCCAAAACAATTCATCAGTCATAAGCTCTTTATAGTTACTCATACCAACGAAATCTCCAGCCTGAAAAATACTATAATCCGTGAAGCTGTAGTAAATGGAGGAGATCAGCGGATATGCAAAAAACAATAAAAGCCCTATAACCCAGGGTGAGGCAAACAACCAACCTGTTAACGTCTCATTTGAACGTTTTGATTTAGGAGCACGAGCCATTTTTTTATTAACGGTAAGCTTTTGACCTGTTTTCATTTCAAATCCCTCCACTCAAAATTAGCGAGCGACGACTACTGTCTCTCGTTTACTCGTTTGTGGACCTTTTTAAGCAACTCTTCTGACTCTCCTCTGCCGTGAATTGCGTATTCTACCATTTTGTCAAGTTGGTTCCATAAAAATTGCCCGTTTGCAATAGGAGGACGCGCATTCGATTGAGGAAGGATATCAATAAATTCGCTCATAATAGGATCATCTCGATACAAATCCTCATTTACGGTATCGATCACAGACATTTGATTATCCATTTCATTAAATGTTCGTTGACCTTCCTCACTACCAAAGTACTTCATGAATTCCCAGGCCTCGTCTTGATTCTTCGCTCCTTTTGGCATAATTAATGACATACCTCCAGACCAAGTTGAGAATTGATCACCAGTTGGAGTAGGAATTGGAGTGACTCCGAAGTTTAAATCTGGATTGTATTGTTTAATGTTTGAGATAGCAAAGGGACCGTCAATTTTCATGCTGTATAATTCAAGGTTAAAAGGGTCCATTTCGTTGCTTCCTTGTGCAGTATCAAAACTAGTAATCGTAGCAGCATCATATTTTTCTGCAAAACTGACTAACCATTCAAGAGCTTCAACATTTTTAGGATCTGTAAGCGTTAATTCTCCTGTTTCTTCATCATAAAACTCGCCACCAAAGGCCCAACCCCATGTATAAAACCACCCTTGAGCAGTCCATGGAACCATGCCAATCTGTTTTATGTTACCGCTTTCAAAAGTCGTTAGACGTTCTATAGCATCTTCTAATTCATTAATTGAAGCTGGAGGATTTTCAGGATCTAGGCCAACTTCTTCAAAGCGATCCTTATTGTAGAACAACAATCGTGAATCGGTTGTTAGGGGAATGGCATAATATTCATCATCGTACATGGTTTCAAGTGAAGCATAATCGTAGTATTTCTCCATCTCAAATTGATCCCGTTCGATAAATGGTGTCAAGGATTCAAGTGAATTCTCGGAGGCATATTGTGCAACCTTAAACCGATCAAAATGAGCTAGATCAGGAGGGTTACCGCCGGCAATAGCCGTTAGTAACCGTTGATCGTCTCCTTCAGATGAAGCGCTGTATATAGCTTGGACGAAGATTTCACCCTGACTCCTATTAAAGTCCTCTACAACTTGTTCAAGAGCTTCTTGGCCTCTTCCTGTAAGGTTATGCCAGTAAGAAACCGTTGTTTTACCTTCGACAGAAATAGGTACTTCAATTTCTTCTGTAGCCTCTTGAGTTTGACAGCCGGCAGTGATTAAAATTGTACTGAATCCAATGCAATACAAGGAACGTTTATAAGCAGTTACGTTCATCATAGCCAAGCGGCATCACTCCTTAGATGGAAGTAGTGGATTCTTCTTTCTGATCAAAATAAATCGTTTTGCCCGTTTTGGATGACTCATAAATCGCCTCTAAGATTTCGCTGACAACGAGTGCCTGCTCCGGTTTTACAAATGGTTCTTTGTCTTCTAAAATGGCTTCAATCCAAAGTCTTGCCTCACGATCAGCCTGGCTTTCTGACCCACCATCGTAATAAGCTACGCCACCAGCATTCAAATCTGGTTTCGTCACATACAGTCTGCTAAGCTTTTCACCGTTAATGCGAAGACCATCGCGCATATCTGCACCTGCTTTTGTTCCGCAAAGCGTGGTTTTGGCTTCGTCCACATCCAATGTATTTAAAGCCCAACTAGCTTCAAGTGTAACAGTAGCTCCATTCTCCATTGTAATAAAGGCGAACGCAGAATCTTCTACTGTAAACTCTTTAGGGTCCCACGGCCCGAACGCATTTGCTGCATTTTCAGTTTGAGAAAGCTTGTAGTATACATTTCCAACGACACTTTTGACTTTGTAATTGTTCATCGTCCAAAGCGTCAGATCGATTGCATGAGTCCCAATATCAATAAGTGGACCGCCACCTTGTTCGTCTTCATTTAAGAACACCCCCCAGGTTGGAACGGCTCTTCGTCTAACAGCGTGAGCCTTTGCATAATACACTTCACCTAATTCATCCTGATCCACTAATTCTTTCAGGTAAAGAGAATCATTCCGGTAACGATTGTCGTAGCCAATGGTCAGTTTTTTACCCGTACGTTTTGATACTTCAACCATTTCACGAGCTTCTTCTGCTGATTTAGCCATCGGCTTCTCGCAGAGTACGTGCTTGTCAGCTTCCATCGCAGCAATACTAATGTAAGAGTGTGATTTATTTGGTGTGCAGACGTGAACAACGTCAATGGATGGATCTTTTAATAGTTCCGTATAGTCTGTGTATACCTTGGCGTCCTCTGTTCCGTATTCTTCTGCTGCTTTTTGCGCTTTATCATAAACGATGTCACAGAAAGCCACCATCTCAACTTCCTTCACCTTTGCAAGGCTTGGCATTTGTTTCCCATTTGCAATTCCACCGCAACCAATCATTCCAACACGTACAACTCTTTCCATTATGAACACTCTCCTTTTATTATAAAATTGTTTTTAAGTATGAAGCACTTTTAGTAATGGATTCTAATTGATCCATTGTAAATTCCTCTTGTTCGACGATAAACCAGTCAATATGATAGGGGCGTGCAGCGGCGACGATGGATTGAAAATCCATGATGCCCGATCCGATTTCTACATTACGTTTTTCAGTCAAATTGTTCATATCCTTTATATGCAGAGCTTGGATACGCTGCTGATAACGATTAATCCAATCCACCGTTTTTAGACCTGTGACTTCAAGCCAATACGTGTCAAGCTCCATTTGAACATGTTCCGACTCGCTATGTGAGAAGAGTAGGTCAAGGCCATAATGACCATCAAATGTTTGAAGCTCAATATCATGATTGTGATAGCCAAATGCTATGCCATGACGCTTGCATGACTCTCCGATACGCGAGAACAATTCAGCTGTTTTTTTGTAGGCATCCAAAGAATTCCGGTAATGAGCAGGTAAACCTGGACAAACGATGAAAGGGTTTTCAATTTCGAGCGAATCATGAATCACTTGATCAAGATTTGATTCAAGCTCATTAATGCCAACATGACTACCAGCTACCTGCAGCTGATTTGCATCAAGATGTTTTTTTAATTCTTTACTTGGGACACCGAAGTATCCAGCAAACTCAACACCGTCATACCCAGCCTTTGCAACATCTGCAAGCGTGCCGATAAAATTATCTGCGCAACGTTCTTTTAATGAATAAAGCTGTAATCCAATTTTACTCATTCAGACACACCTTTCTGATCTTTTCTTAAGTAAAAATGTATCATGAGGAGAACACAGGTGATATAGTGAAACTATTATAAAGTGTCAGATATTTGTCATTCTTATAAATGGAGTGGATACGTATGATTCAAAAAGAAGTGCAGCATGAGCCAGTTTTAAAGGAAAGTGCCTTAAAGCAGCCTATTCAATGTCATATGGAACATAGTTCTCCGCTACATCAAATTGCAAAACCACATTTTCATGAAGCGATTGAATTGTTGTATTCATTTTCAGGAAAGGCTCGTATCTTTGTTGGCGGTGAAACATTTTTTATGCAAGAAGGGGATTTAGTCATTATCAATTCAAACGAGGTTCATTCTATTTATGCAGATGAGGGAGAGGACACGCGATATTTAGTAATTAAACTGGAGCCAGAAGTATTGTATTCAACATCCCGCTCTATTTTTGAATCAAAATATGTGCTTCCATTCACCATGGCTAAGACGAGTCCACAAACATTACTTACTAAAAAAGAAACAATCGCGACACGCATTCCTATCATTATTGAAGAGATGATGAAAGAGTTCTACATGAAAGAATATGGCTATGATTTTGCGATACGTATTCATATTTGTTCCATTTTCTTAGAAGTTCTTCGTCACTGGAGAAATCAAGGAGTGGTCGTTCGTGAAACCGATCCTTATAGTGAGACCGAGTTTACACTGATGCGTGAAGTGTTTGATCTCATTGAAAAAAACTATGCATCTCCAATTACGGCGAGAGACGCTGCAAAGGAGTGCAAGCTAAGCTACAGTTACTTTTCCCGGAAAATAAAATCAATCACTGGACGTTCATTTACAGAGCTATTAAATTATGTGCGAATAACAGAAGCTGAGAAACTGTTATCGACAACAAGTGTAACCATCACAGAAATAGCTGTAACGGTTGGTTATTCAAGTACAAGCTATTTTATTCAACAATTTAAGCAGTTCAAAAAAAGCTCACCTTATCAATTCAGAAAAAAGCTAGAAGCAAACGATTTGAAATAAATATCAGATTTTTGTCTTGACACCAATTGTACATTCTCATTACGATAAGATTGAAAGCGATTACTTATTGGGAGTGATTCGATGGTGAAAGTAGCAATGTTGAGTAGGTGGCATGTTCACGCTAATGACTATGCAAGAGAAGCACTTGAACAGAACGATTTGGAGATCACTGCCGTTTGGGATGAAGACGCAAAAAGAGGTCAGGTTTGGGCTGATGAACTTAACGTACCTTTTTATGCTGATTTGGATAATCTCCTTGCACAAGATGAGATTGAAGGGGTCATCGTTGATACACCAACAGTCATGCATCGAGACGTTATCATGGCAGCTGTAGAGGCGAATAAACACGTATTTTCTGAGAAGGTGTTAGCTTTAACAACAGCTGAATGTGAAGAAATACTAGAAGCTGTTAATGGTCAGGGCGTGTCACTAATGCTTTCCTTACCACGATTAAACGATCCGACTTACCTTTATGCCGAAGAAGCTTTGAATCAGGGACTCTTAGGTACGTTAACATCCATCCGTTGCAGATTAGAGCATGGTGGTGCTGTATCAACGGAGGCAAATCCGAGTGGCTGGCTTCCCGAGCATTTTTTTAATAAAGAACAATGTGGTGGAGGAGCGTTAATCGACTTAGGTGCTCATCCGATTTACTTAACAAATCGCTTGGCTGGTAAGGTCGAATCGGTCATGTGTGAGATGGGGAGCTTTACGGGAAAGGAAGTTGATGACCATGCAACGGTCATTACTCGTCATAAATCAGGTGTTATTGGTGTGATCGAAGCTGGATTCGTTGCCGGTGGTAGTCCGTTTATCCTTGAACTACATGGGACGAAGGGAAGCATTCTAATTGAAGAGCAAAACCTACGAATTCGTTCGAGCGAGCTTGAACATGAAGGATGGCAGACCCCTAAGCTTCCCGAGAAAGAAAGTAGCGCAATGCAACAATGGGTCAACGAAATCCTGCACAAGCAGACTCCGCGAATCACGAGTGATGATATGATCCAATTAACGAGATTGAACGAAGCAGCAAAAAAATCGGCAGAAGAAGGCACGAGGGTTTTGCTAACTAAATAAGCTGTATAAAAAGAAAACCTGTGAACGGATCTTCACGGGTTTTTCATGATTACTATTTTGTCAGAAAATACGATAAATTTATAAAGGTGACAAACGATTGACTGTGAAACATGCTATACTCAAATTTGAAGAGTTCACTTACTGTTTATCTACTATTTTAAGCTTACTACGTGAGGAGACTACAAGTCTTGAGACACATATTACACACCTGGACAGGCATGATTGAACCTGAATTAAAGTGCTGGAGACGAGAGTTACATCAACATGCGGAAGTAGGATTTTGTGAATATGTGACAACCTACTTCATTTACAAAAAATTACTGTCACTTGATTTCACGTTACACATTGGTAAGGATGCAGTGGATACTGGATCTCGTTTTGGTGTGCCGAGAAAAGAGGAGTTAGAGGAGCATGAACAGCGCGCACTTAGGCAAGGAGTGCCTCGAGAATTTCTCAATCAAATTCAAAGTGGTCACACAGGTGTAGTAGCTACTCTTGATACCGGTCGAGCAGGAAACCATATCGTTTTACGTTTTGACATTGATGCACTTCCAATCGAGGAAGCGGAGGAACACGATCACATCCCAAGCAAAGAAGGGTTCCGTTCAAGAAACGCAGGGGTCATGCACGCATGTGGTCATGATGGTCATACAGCTATTGGCTTAGGAATTGCACGGTTCCTTCATCAACATAAGGAACAATTAAATGGGCGGTACACATTACTTTTTCAACCAGCTGAAGAAGGAAGTAGAGGCGCGAATGCAATGGTTGCTAAAGGCTGGCTAGAGGATGCCGACCTTTTTCTAAGTGGTCATTTAGGCATTCATTCATTGCCGGTAGGTACGATTGTTGCGCGGGCGACAGGGATATTGGCTACTTCAAAGCTGGATGTGAAGATAAAAGGAAAAACGGCACATGCTGGAATGAGTCCTCATGAAGGAAAAAATGCACTCTTAGCTGCTTCGTCTATGGTTTTAGCTCTTCATTCGATTGCTCCACATGGGGAAGGGGCTACTCGAATAAATGTTGGAACCTTGCAAGCAGGTACAGGCAGGAATATCGTTCCAGGAGAGGCGACGCTTCAGCTAGAAACAAGAGGAGCAACAACGCTTGAAAATCAGTATATGAAAGAAGAGGCCACACGTCGAATTCAAGGAGCAGCTTTAATGTATGGCGTCGATGCTGATATAGAGATTGTAGGAGAAGGGGTAACAGCAGAAACAGACTCGTATTGGGCCAAACAGATTCCGAGAGTTTTAGCACAGAGTACTGTGGTTACGGATATTCATCCTGAACTCGAATTAAATGGATCAGAGGATGTGACCTACATGATGAAAGCCACCCAGCAAGCAGGTGGAAAAGCAGCCTATATGATATATGGGACACCGCTCGCAGCAGGGCATCATCATCGTTTATTTGATTTTGATGAGGGAGCATTACCTGTGGCTGTAAATGCATTAGCATATTTAATTTGTGCGGAGAATGGTCAAGGAATTCTTGAAATTTAACGGAGAGGAACAAAAAAATGAAAGTACATATAACAGACCAATTGATTGTCGCACCATTCCGGGTAGGAGACGCAGACGCATTGTTTAGATTAACGGATCAGTCTCGAGAATCCTTGCGCGCATGGTTGCCATGGGTTGATCGAATCCAACGAGTGGAGGACACGAGGCAATTTATTGAGTTTGCTGAAATGGATAGAGAAGCCGAGAAGCGTTTAGTCTTAGCCATAAGGTACAATAACACGATTGTTGGAGTGGCTGGCTTTAATGAGATTGATCGAACAAATCAAATTGTTAAAATTGGCTATTGGTTAGGGGCTGAATACGAAGGTAGGGGATGGATGACAGCTGTTGTAAAAGGTCTTATTCATCATGCGTTTACCACGATGGAGCTAAACAAGGTCGAGATTCGCGTAGCAGTTCACAATGCTAAAAGCCAAAGGATACCGCAGCGCTTAGGTTTTGTGAATGAAGGGTGTATTCGCCAAGCAGAAAAACTCTACGATCGTTATGTTGATCATACAATATACGGGTTATTAAGAACTGAATGGAAACAGCCGACTGAAAAGGAATCACCTTAAGTGACAGTCGGCTCAAGAATGGTAATAAGGGAGTTTATCGCATCCATATTTACACTTGCTCCAATGGGAACACATGCTTTATAAATACCATGAGCAGTCGAGAGATTTGTGATTAGAGGCTTTCCAAGTGGGACTAGGAAGGACTGAATGAGTTCATTGTAACTAACTCCGTAAGCGTCCTGGCAATTTGTGCATTCACCCGTAATAATACCGGCTACATTATCAAAAACACCTGCCGCATTTAAATGACTCATATATCGATAAACGGTATTAATCGGTTCATGCGTTTCTTCAAGAACAAGTATTTTACCTCTTGCATCAATCTCAAATTCTGTTCCGAGTGTGTCTACAAAAGACGTTAAATTTCCACCAATTATTTCACCAGTTACATTGCCTGGCACTAGACTGACTAAAGGTATATCTGGGGGGTTCGTTAAGAGTTTTCTTGGAATGGGTGCAGAAACAGCCCCAAAAAACTGATTAAAATTATAACTAGGTGTGGTTGGGCGAAAATCAATCAGCAATAGACTCTGGAAGCTTAAGAGGTCTGCATATTGATACAGAACATTTTGTAAGACCGTAATGTCACTATATCCTGTTAAAATTTTTGGATTCTCTTTAATCACATCAAAATCAAGATAAGGCAGAATACCTGCCACCCCTACGCCACCCCGACTAGGTAAAATCATCTTAACATCTGGATTACTAAACATCTTCATAAGGTCAGAGGCTCGCTGCTCTGGTGTTCCTGCAAGGAATCCATCTTGTGCAAAAACGTAATCACCAAATATTACGTTAAATCCTAAAGTGCGCAGATAGTCGGCTCGTGTATTAATAACAGCTGGATCGAGCGGACTGCCAAGCGTCACAATGCCAATCGTATCACCAGACTGTAAGGGAGCTGGTTTATTTGCCATGGGGTACCTCCTTTTTATCTTCGTCAACATATATATGCATTGAGCTAGAAGGAAATCCTTATTTATGAAAAGAAGAGTATGATTATCCCTATGTTTATTCTAATCACTGAAAATCCTTTCTTGAGAAAAAGTGGAACCATTTGTTACTCTTATAGTAGATAAAAGGGAGGACGAAAAGTTGAAAAAACGATCGATTACTTTACTCGTCGCTGTTACTTGTCTATTAGCAGCATGTGGCGAGCAAAATGAGGAGTCTCTACCGGCTACTCATTCCGAATCAAAAACTCTTGCTCAGGATCAAAAAGAATCACTAGCTTTAGAGGAAAATGAAGAAGAACCTGAAGACAAAGAGACGAACGAAGAAAGCGAAGAAGAGTCTACAGGAGAAAGTTCATCAGAGACCGAAGAGAATGTTACTACAAAAAAGAAAGACGCGGAGGAAGAAATGGAAGTTGCTTCAACTTCAGATTCAGAGGTAACTGATGAATCAGATGAAGAAATAGAGCAAAAGGAAGAACAAGAAACAGAATCTGAGCCAGAAGCAGAACCGGAACAAGAAACAGAACCTGAGCCAGAAGCAGAACCGGAACAAGAACAGCAACCACAAAGCTATGAAGCCATTCACCATACTAGAGGTCCATTAACTGCTGATGGTTCGACTGGTGCAACTGTTCAAACAGAATCTGGAGCGTTCACAATTGAAGCATCTCTCAAAAATATTCAAACCCTTCAATCAGGCCCTGTTCAAGTTCAATTAAAGAGTGCAAGCAAAATTAGTGGAGAAATTACTGAGCCAAGTCTTGCAGGTGTAGCTGGTGAAAATGTGGAATACATTCAATTAGATGCAGTTGTGACAAACACAAGTGGCGATCCTATATTATTTTATTTAGATAATACCAGGTTAGATTCTGGAAGCCATTCTTTTTATGCGAATGAGATGTTTAGTGCATCGGGAAGAGGATATGGCGATCTTCAGCCTTATACTGAACATCATATTACGTTATTTTATATGTTAGATGGAGTAAGCATTGGAGACGTTTATTCAATTTATGGATTAACGGATGCACCAACCAATCAAGCTTCAGGAGCGGCAGTAGGAGAACCAATGAAGTTTCAATTTTCTTTTACAGGTGCTTAACTTAAAAATTTCACGTACCGAACTCGAAGCGAGGCTATCATATGCAAATCTTTGAACTAAAAACAGTAGATCAAACCATACTGAATCGAATGGTCCAAAACCATTCGATTCAGATTCAACGATTGGTACCTAATGCTGATATTCATCATGTTGGAAGTACGGCTGTATCTAATGCATTAACAAAGGGCGATCTTGATTTTCAAGTACGAGTAAAACAAGAGGATTTTCAACAAGCAAAACAATCATTATTAACCATCTACGGATTAAACACAGGTAGCTCTCAAACATCTTTTTTCAGCGCTTTTGAAATAGAAGACGAGTTACCGATTGGTATTCAATTAACAGTCATCCATTCTGAAATTGATCACTTTTGGAAAGTAACCAAATACCTCAAAGAGAACCCCACAGCACAAGAGCAGTATAATCAGCTCAAACTTACGTACAACGGTCAACCGATGGACTTATATCGCAAGAAAAAATCTACATTTATTGAGTCGTTACTTGAATCGGAAGCATATATACATTTTTCAAGAACCTTAACGTAGTAAAGTGAGATGATCATCATGTTTTTAAGGGAACCACTTTATCCAGAGATTCGCCCATTCTTTTGGGAAGTTGAAATCATGCAATCTTCCTATTTTCAAAGACTAAAACACTTAGCCCATTATGGAGGCGGATCCTTTGTTTCTCCTGTTACACATAGCCGTCTGGAGCACACGGTAGGTGTTTGGAAGCTTGCTGTACACTTTTTTCCAGAGTGGATTGAAATAAGGGCGGCCGCCTTATTACACGATATTGGACATTTACCATTTTCCCATGCGATTGAGCGTACACTGGGCTACAATCATCACCACCTCACAGAAACGTACATCCAAAGTGATGAACTAAAAACGATTTTACATAAGGCTGGTTTGACGCCAAAACACATCTGCGATTTGCTAAATCAACAGTCACCATTAACAGGAACTGATGCTATCTTAGGGTTGGATCACTTAGATAGTTTTATAAGAGATACATATATGATGGGTAGATTAAATGGAAGTACCCATGATTTGCTTTCAAGACTTTCATGTACTAATGAAGGAATCTCAACGGACGCTCAAACGGTAGATTGGCTGCTTGACCTTATCCTCAAAGATCATCAAACGATGCATGCTCCATTGTTAAAAGCGGTTGATCAGTTACTAAGCGAAACGGTTCGCTTGCATCAATTATCCGTTCAAGACGATATTTCGTTTTTAGTAGATGCTGAGTTAACTTCGCGCCTTTTGCAATCGTCGAATCTAAAAGTCCAGAATCTTATGAACACCCTGTTATTTGCGCCGCATCGCATACAAGTATCAGATAAACTCTCCACTCATGGTCTCCATGTTCCAAAAGGAAAAGTGTATCACCGTTTACCATTGCTTTTAGGTCAAGATATGTCTCACACACAACTTGCCAAAACGCATACGCAGCAATTAAATCAATTAAGAAAAGAATATGAAGTGACTTTATTATGAGGTGAAGAAATGGAGATTCGCACATTAGATGTAAATGACAAACAACTAATACTCTCCGTTATCAACGAATGGTGGGGAGGGAGAGAGATGGCACATATGCTGCCAGCGTTGTTCTTCCATCACTTTAATCAAACAAGTTTTATCATGGAAGAGAAGGGAGAAATGATAGGATTTCTAGTAGGATTTCTTTCGCAGACTCATCCACATGAAGCCTATATTCATTTTGTTGGCGTTCATCCAGACTATCGCAGGCAGAAAATAGGACAAACCTTGTATCGTCATTTTTTTCAGAAGGTTCAAAAAGAACAACGGAGCATCGTGCGTTGTATTACTTCTCCACAAAATAAAAGCTCAATCGCATACCATCAAAGGATGGGATTTGCGATTTGTTCGGGTGATACATTAGTAAATGGAATTGAAGTGCAAACGAATTATGATGGTACAGGTAATGACCGAGTTGTATTTGAGAAAAGACTATAGTCAAGGGAGAATGATCAATGGAAAATGCACAGAAGATTTTAGAAGTGAATAAAGCAGGGTGGGAACGGTCAGCTGAACGCTTTTTTGGAAGAACAGCCTTACCTGAATATGGACCTCATGCGTACCGTGAAGATCAATTACAGTTATTTGACTCAATTGAGGGTAAAAAAGTGTTGGATATCGGATGCGGAAGTGGTCACTCCTTGCATTATATGGCACAACAAGGAGCCGAGGAATTATGGGGTCTCGACCTGTCTGAAAAGCAAATTAGAACCTCTCATGAAGTGTTAAAGAATCAAAAGGTTCAACAATTATTTGTGTCTCCTATGGAAGAAAACCCGGGCTTACCAACAAATTATTTTGACATTGCCTATTCAATTTACGCATTAGGTTGGACGGTTGATTTAAAACAAACGCTTTCTAACATTTATACGTATCTAAAACCAAATGGCACATTCATCTTTAGCTGGGAACATCCCATGCACGACCGAATTACTTACAAAGAAGGCAACTACACCTTTCATAAATCATATCTCGAGGAAGGTCCTGAGTGGAACGAAGCATGGCCAGATCGTGTTATTACGCATCATATTAAACTAAGTACCTATGTAAATACTTTAGTTGAGTGCGGGTTTAGTATTGAAAAAATTCTTGATGATGTGTATATACCTGAGGAAAGTAACATGGGTGATCCAAGTAAATGGTATGCCACTCAAAAAGCAGCTCTGCTTCCTGCAACATTTATCGTGAAGGCTAGAAAAGGGTAGAAGCAATAAGGACTTAAAGGATAATGAATCCTTTAAGTCTTTAGATGATTAGGACGTTAACTCGACCTCCGAACGGGAAGAGTCGATCTTCTGTTTGTTGCCTACTCTTCTAAATTGGAAGACCGCCAGTAACGACAGGAGACCTAATCCAAAGAATATCCATCGTATATTAATGATCTCTGAGAGAAGGCCAGAGAAGAAACCAGCTAAAGGTAATGAGGCGAGTCCAATCATCATGACTAAACCATTAACTCTTCCTAACAGATTGGCAGGGACAATGTTTTGTCTAAATGTTTTATTTAGGACATTAAACATGATGACTGGTGCACTTTGTACGGAAATACAAATCATTAAACTAAACCAATTCCAACTGAAAGCTGTTAGGATAATGCCAATCGCACTTACAAAAAGAACAATCGTCATTGCATATAGCGTCTGTTTCGAAGCTTTTACTACATTTAACAATAAGATACCTATAAACTGTGCTACGCCGGCACCTGCGTAAATCCAACCCAACTCCGTAGAGGTCACACCAATTTCGTCGCGAGAATAAAAAACAAGCATACTAAGTAATGAACCATTTGCAATATTTACAATGAAAATGAGCCATGTTAACGACCTGAGAATAGGATGTGTCCATAGATAGCTTGCTCCTTCTTTAAGGGATTGCCAGCTTGTCTTTTTATGATTTGAGCTAAATGGGTGAAGCAATGTTAAGAGGAGCAACGAAACAACAATTGGGAGATAGGCTACGCCAAGCACAAAAAATAGTGAATATACACCCATGAAACTAATTAGAATACCTGCTGCCATACTACCGAATAAAACAGAACTCGTATCAATGATTTGAAAAAGAGAGTTTACACGCATCAACGATTCTTTTTTGAATAGCTGAGGGATGACGGTGCTATTAGTCACATTAAAACAAGCACCAGCGCTTGCGACTAGAAAGCCAATGAGATAAAGAAACCCGATCTGAAGTAAATTTAATTGATGCAAAACTGGAATAAGAAGGACTAAGCTCCCTTGAAGCATTGCACTAAAAATCATAAGCTTTTTTCGAGAAACCCGGTCAGCTAGAGTACCAGCAATAGGAGCAATAAAAATAAGTGGTAGTGTCTGCACAAAAAACATAAGTCCGGTGCTTATTGAAGATTGAGTAAGCTCATAAACTAACCATGGAATAGCGATAACATACATTTTGTCACTTAGTTTGAACAGAATTGTTACAAAGAAATAAAGAATATAGTTCTTATGAATCAATCAACATCTCCCCAATCAACTGTTTTTGTTTGATTTCATTATCAGTTTTTTGAAAAGAGGTAAAAAGAACAGAGATTAGTATTTGATGTCCCCTTTTAGGAAGGTGAAGAACGTGGAGGAGAAGTATTTAGAATTGAGAGCATTTTTGTATGAACGTGAGGAGCAGTTATCCGTGCCTTTTAATCACGATATGGTAGAAGGATTATGGTTTTGTACGAGGAGGAATGTCAAACGTATTCTTAAGCAAATGGAAGCTGAGGGTTACTTTCAATACGTGCCAGGAAAAGGTCGGGGACATTATTCTGTATTAACATTTCATCAACCATTTAGAGATGAAGTTGAACACTATGTTAAAAAGTACGTACAATCAAATAATCTGGATCAGCTTGCCTTCATTTTGAGATTGCCTATACCTAAGCCATGGATCATTGATGTTTCAGCAGATTTTCAAAGGTTATTAGGCTTCAAGCGAAGTGAAGAGTCCAAAGACATTCTATATACCTTCAAATCACGTGAAATAACCACTCTTGATCCAACGCTATCAGCCATTGCTCTGGAGGTACACCTAATTAGGCAGCTCGGAGACACACTCGTTCAGTTCGATACAGACCAGTCTCGGATCATCCCGCATCTAGCGCACCACTTTAAAGTAGATCAATCAGAACAAATCTATACCTTTTACCTTCGTAAAGATATTTACTTTCACAACATGGAAAAATTGAGTAGTACAGATGTTGTTTCTACCATTCATAGACTTAAAAAGAGTAAGCGGTATTCCTGGCTTGTTGACTCGATAAAAGAAGTTAAAGCGGAGTCGCCTTTTAAAGTGAGCTTTCATTTACGAAAGAAAAATGCTCTCTTTTTACATATGCTTTCTACACCCACGCTCGTTATATTACCTGAGTTTACCTCATTTAATGAGCATGAGTGGATTGGAACAGGACCATTTATGTTAAAGGAAAGAACAAGGACAAAGTTAGTATTGCAAGCATTCGAGCATTATTTTAAAGAACGAGCGTTAATAGATGAAGTGCATTTTCACACCATTTCTAAGGACGCAGAAGATAGTATGTACTTACAGCATGTGCCGGAACAGACGAGTCAGCCTGAAGAGTATTCAGTACATGATATGTGTGTGGTTAGTTTATTGTTTAATCAGCAGTCAAATCAGTTGCTTCAGAATACATATCTTAGAGAAGCCATTTTTCATTTATTAGACATTTCAAAATTAGCAGCGGACTTATCATTTGAAGTGAAAGAAGCAAGTACCTTTAGCGAAGAACGTTCGACACAGCTTTTAAAACAAAAACATCTCATACCAGATTTACTGAGTCGATCTAATTATAATGGTGAAGTACTAAAAGTAGGTTATCTTAAAAATGAATTAACTGAACGAGAAGCATTGTGGTTGATTCAGGAAGCAAGAGAATTTGGCATAAACCTGATTCTAAATCCAATTGCTCATGAGCAGTTTTATGAACCCATGATCATGAATGAGGTAGATCTCCTTTTCATGAAAGTAGTCTTTTCTCCTGATTGGCATTTATCGTTTTTAAGTATGTTTAAAAATGAGCAGCTCTATTTTCTGCCCTACTTACAAGAAACGGATAAACATAAATTATTAAATATGATTAGATCATTTGAAGAATCCACCTCTTATCAGAATAGAGAACAAATCATTAATGATGTTGAACTCTATTTAAAAGAAGGATACCACCTAGTTTTTTTATATCATCCAGTTATAAAAAGAAAATTAGATCCTATTATTCAGGATGCTAGCCATCATTCGTTTGGGCATTTGGATTTCAGTAAATTGTGGTTGTCATAAAAAGGGGAGTGAATAGTGTGGTTGAATCAGCACTTAGGGAGTACATTAGAGCAACCAATACCCATGATTTTAAAGAGGTCGCAAAATGCCTGCATCCAAGTGCGATGTATTGGTTTAGTGATGAAACATGTACTAGTTTAGAAGACATTAAAATGTACTTTGAACGTGCTTGGAAGGCCATGCCTGATGAAGTATATCGAGCAAATGAAATTGTATGGCTCTCTAAGGATATGAAGAGTGCAAGCTGTACGTACTCATACCACTACGAGGGGCACATCAATGGCATTTTAACAGTTGGTAATGGCAGAGCTACAAACGTATTCATTTTTGTTGAAGATCAATGGAAGCTCATTCACGAGCATTTAAGTCCGTCACCGAATGAGTAAGCACTTGATGGATTCTATCAACTATAGATGGCGGTAGTGGCTGCGTCAGTGCATTTTGTAAAAGGGTTGGCTTTAATACGCCATGCTTTTGAAAGTAATCTTCAATTAAAAGCGCTTTACTTTCTCTGTTCGGCATAAGCAGGTAAAGAACATACCAGTCTTCGAGCGAACTAAGTGGACATGGGAAGCGTTCTGATATTTCTACGTGTAGAGGACTGATATACATACCTATTTCATGCTTAACGCCAAAGTCAGCCATGACGTCTACGCCGATTCCATTTATACGAAACTGAGAAAAGTAAGTAGAAAAAAGGTGAGGATGACTAGACTTTGGTTGTTGCTTTTCACCTAATGTCTCTAGTACTTGAAGAAGTCTGGGTGCATCACTTTCTGTTACTAACAAATCAATATCATTTGGAGTCGTTTCAAGTCCTCGAATTGAAAGCATAAGTGATCCGCCTACTGCCCATGTTATGTTGTGGTTATTCAGTTGTTCGGTGATCTTCAGTAAAGTAGGTTCCATCATCATCCTCCTAAACAGGTAATACTCCATACTTTTGTAAAGCAAGCGTAATTCCGTCTTCAGTCGAGGACGTGGTCACAAAGTCAGCGATAGATTTTAGCTGATCGTTTCCATTCCCCATAGCAATGCCCGTTCCAACTGTTTTGATCATTTCTACATCATTTGAGCCATCTCCAAAAGCAATCGCCTCGGATGCTTTAATACCAAAGTAAGAAAGTACGTTCTTGATAGCAATTGATTTATCAACATCCTCTTGTAGAACATTACAAATAGAAGAGTGCCAGCGACTAAACATAAGCTCTGGGAATCTTTCTTCAAAATGCTTACTGCCAGCCTGATCTTCGTATAAACACATTAAGTATACATCTTTTTCGTGAATCAATGGATCATGCTCAGGATAGTCATCTAACAACAATGTTTCATACAGTGCCGTTTGAATTCTCTCATTTTTAACCCCGTTCATGCTGAGCCCTTCAGTAAAAAACAATAGCCCAGAATCATGGTGTTTTGCATAGTCATGAACATCTCTTAAGACATTTGAGTCTAATACATTTTTATGAATCACGGTTTCCTTATGTTTTACGTACGCACCATTTGCTGTAATAAAGGTTTGGATGCCCAAGTTTATCAATTGGTTACACATAGACAAAGGCCGTCCGGTAGCTGCAACAACATGAATTCCACGATTAATTAGTGCTCGCACAGTATGCTGTGTGTTTATAGGAATAGTGCCATCTCTATGGTCCGTTAACGTTCCATCTACATCAAAGAAAACAATCTTCTGCACGGCGAATCTCTCCTTTTTAGCGGTCACTCTATTTATACCACTTGTGATAAAATTAGGAAATGGAATTAAGAGAAAGGGAGAGATACAAATGAGACCTGAATTAACAAAAAATTGTCGAGTAGAAGAATTTAAACAATACTATTGGCTAAAGGAAGAGTTGCAAACGTTTTGTAGAGAGCATGGATTGAGTGCTTCTGGTTCAAAGCAAGAAATTTCAACCCGCATCCTACACTTTCTAGAGACAGGTGAAATTTTGAAGCCTCAAAGAAAGGCAAACGTTCGTAAAACGACTTTGAGTACTCATGCATTAAGCTTGGATACGGTAATTACACAGGATCATCGATGCAGTCAAGAGGTACGAGCTTTCTTTAAATCAGTGATTCCTTCTTTTCATTTTTCTACAGCTATTCAATCATACTTCAAAACAAACGTAGGAAAAACGTATCGTGATGTGGTGGAATATTGGTATGAGGAGGACAAGCGTAAGAAGGATCCATCTTATAAAAAAGAGATATCTCCGCAGTTTGAATACAACCAGTATATTCGCGATTATTTTGCTGATCCGGCAAACAAGGGGAAAAGCCGGGAAGAAGCAATCAAAGGCTGGAAGAGGATGAAGCAGACTCCAGGGAGTAATAAATATCTATTTAAAAAGTGAAACGCTCTCACTCCACAATACGTAAATACTCATAGAAGGTGATTCTTTGTAGGAATGAGACGAATGAAGGCAGAGTACTTTGGTGATACCGCAGAAAGCTTACAGAACACTACGTTCTCAAAAATGGTAGGTGGAAGGATTCATCCGAGCTATCGATTTCGGTTTAGTGGGTCAATTGAATTAAAAGAGGATCAATTATTGATTGAGAATTGGGATGACCTTAATCTAAAAGACATCAACTCAATTTCATGTACATTTGATAAGAATTTCACTAGGTTCACAACTAACTATGATATACGGTTAGGTGTCTTCACAAAGGGTGAGCCTTTAATCATCCAAACCGATCAGCAAACTTATTATCTAATGATCAATTGGAGCTTCTTTTCAGGATTTATAGATAACCAAGAATGGTTTCGTTGTCTAAATAAGAATATTGGGAAGTCATATTTATAGAAAATACTTTTCGATCAAACGGTTTCCTCTCTATCCTTCTTAAATTTATCCCTAAACAACTTAATAATCGCAAAGACTAAAAAGTATCCTGCAGCAGAAAGCAACCATTCAACAAGTTGAAAGGAAATACTTTGAAAAGTAAATAGCTCCCACCTGGCTGGCTCTTCACCTTCAAAACTATAATAATCCATAAACTGAACGGGGAATCCGTACGAAATGGTTGTCATATGTTCGGTTACATATCGACTGGGTGGAGCGATTAAGACTGAAATCAATGCTAGACCTAAACAAATTAAATAGATTCGACCTAAAGACATAGGATCACCCTTTTTGTTTTTTAACAAATTTGATCAAGGAGAGACAGAAAAATGAGTCAATGGCGTAAAAGAGATCTCATCATTCGACTAGTAATTGGCTTACCACTTATTACAATTTTACTCATCTATATGAGCATCGCCGGTGAACATTCATTTCCAGCTAGTAATTATATTGTTTCATTTGGACTTTTATTTTTATTTGTTGCATTAAGCATTAATTCATGGATGCATGAGAAATACGAACGTGCAATGTGGGGATTTATTTTAAGCGGTTTGTTTCTTATCTTCCTTCTGGTTACTATTTTTTCATTATAACAGACATTAAGGGATAATAAGCCAAAATGTGTGAATTGTAAGGGGGAGACCTGTTAAGCTAACAATAACTTATTGAAAAGAAGGGGATTACATGTCTAAACAAGATCTTGGTCATCACGTAGGCTGGAATTTCGACAATACGTATATTCAGTTGCCGCAGAATTTTTATAGCCTTTTGGAACCGAATGCTGTAAAAGAGCCTGATCTCGTTTTACTAAACGAGAGCCTTGCGAATTCGCTAGGACTTCAATTGAATCATCTCAAAGAGAAAGAGCAGGTAAACGTGTTAGCCGGAAATGAAATTCCTGAAGGAGGCCATGCATTAGCACAAGCGTATGCAGGACACCAATTCGGAAATTTCACCATGTTAGGTGATGGACGAGCTCTACTAATCGGTGAACACATCACACCTGAGGGAGAACGTTTTGATCTTCAGCTCAAAGGGTCCGGACGAACAGTTTTCTCAAGAGGCGGAGATGGACGGGCTGCCCTTGGACCCATGTTAAGAGAGTATGTGATCAGTGAAGCAATGCACTCCTTAGGCATACCTACGACCAGAAGTCTCGCTGTCGTAACAACTGGTGAACTCGTTCTTCGTGAGATTGGCTTACCAGGAGCTGTTATGACCCGAGTAGCCTCCAGTCACCTTAGAGTGGGTACCTTTCAATATGCAGCAGCTAAAGGAAACGTAGAAGAGTTAAAGAAATTAGCTGATTATGCGATCCAACGTCACAATCCAGCTCTTGCATCAGAAGACAATCCTTACCTTGCATTTTATCGGGACGTTTTGAAGCGTCAGGCAAAGCTCATTGCCAAGTGGCAGTTGGTTGGATTTATTCATGGGGTTATGAACACTGATAACATGACAATTAGTGGGGAAACAATTGATTATGGACCATGCGCGTTTATGAACACGTATAAGCCAGATACGGTCTTTAGCTCAATCGATGTTCAAGGAAGATACGCCTATGGAAATCAACCTTATATCGCAAATTGGAATTTGGCACGATTTGCAGAAACGCTACTGCCGCTTATTGAGGAAGACCAGGAAAAAGCAATTGAGCGTGTTCAGGAAGAGCTGGCTACGTTTAAAACAACGTATTTGAATTACTGGTATGAGGGGATGAGCAAGAAGCTTGGTCTATTTACCATTGAAGAGAGTGATCAAGAACGAATTGACCAGCTTCTCACCATAATGGAGTCTGTAGAGGCTGACTTTACAAATACATTCAGATCATTGACTCTAGATGATCTGAGAGAAGAATCTGCACTCTCGTGCTCAAAAGAATTCTCTGGATGGCATAAGCAGTGGAAACAAAGACTGACACGTCAACCACAATCAATAGAAGAAGTGCAACAGCTTATGAAGCAGCATAATCCGGCGGTCATTCCTAGGAATCATCGCGTGGAGGAAGCATTAGATGCTGCTGTGGAAAAAGGCGACTATTCAGTATTAAACAAGCTCTTACATGTTTTAAAGGAACCATTCGCTTATTCATCTGAACAAGAAGCGTACAAACAAGGGCCGGGAGATGAAGGAAAAGACTATCGGACGTTCTGTGGAACGTGAAGGGAAAGAGTCTGGAACAAAACTATAAATTAATTTGAAAAGGCGAATGATTCGATTGCAGAATCATTCGCCTTTCGTGATTAAATTTGAACAAGCGGAGGAAGAACCCGATACTCCTACGGAACAGAACGCGGTGAAGACACTGTAGCGGTGCCCTTTCCGCGAAAGGGGCTGAGGCCGTTCCCGTGGAAAGCGAGGGATTCTTCTGTAGCGAATTATTTGCTATATTCGTGTTTTATCCGCTACATTCAAGTTATGCCCCGACTTCTTTTTTGTTTTTCTATGCGATGGTGAATGGGTTAATATGTTAAAATGAGTGAACGATCTTGAAAAAAAGGAAGAGTGAAAATGAAGAAAAACATTTATGTTGTTGGAGCGGTCATTGTAAAAGAACAGCTTATTTTATGTGCACAGCGTGGAGACTCAAAAGCACTACCTTATATGTGGGAGTTTCCTGGAGGGAAAATAGAAGAGGGAGAAACTCCAGAAGAAGCGCTAGCGAGAGAAATTAAAGAAGAAATGAAGTGTGACATTAAAATAAACGATAAGATTGAAACGACTGTTTATGAATATGATTTTGGCGTAGTTCATTTAACGACCTTTTACTGCGAATTAGTAAAGGGAACTCCTGTGTTAACCGAACATAACGAAATCCGGTGGTTACCTGCTTCAAGACTGCATGATTTAGACTGGGCACCAGCAGACATTCCTGCAATTGATAAGATAACAAAACAAATGTCATGAACGTAAATACATAGTTAGGCAGGGTGCATATGTACAACTTCCTTGAGAACTTAGAAGCTTCTTTGCATAAAGGGTTTGTGAATCAGAATCATAAAAAAGCGACAACGTATCATCCTCAATTATTAGTTAATCATTCGAGTGTGAGCAGAAGTGTACTTGATACGTTAATCAACGAGCTCGAAACAAGTCAATCGTTTATATTTTCAGTAGCCTTTATTACCGAGAGTGGTCTTGCCACATTAAAGTCTGTTTTGTTGGACCTTAAAGAAAAAGGGGTAAAAGGCCGTATCTTAACATCAACGTATTTGACATTTAATCAGCCAAAGATTTTCAGGGAACTTATGAAAATTGAAAATGTAGAAGTGAGATTGACGAGTCTGAAAGGATTTCATGCAAAAGGATATATTTTTGAAAAAGAGTCTCACTATTCCTTAATTGTCGGGAGCTCTAACCTAACCGCCCATGCATTAAAAGTTAACTATGAATGGAATGTTAAACTTACGTCCCATGAAGATGGAGAAATTATTCATCATTTTAAAGATCAATTTGAACACGTATGGAGCGTTTCAGAGACATTAACCAAAACATGGATAGAAGCGTATGAAAAACATTATGCCCTAGAAAAACAACGTCAAGAAATTGAACAAGTAATAGAAATGCCAGTTCCCTATTTGAATACAATAGAAGAAGCTGTTCGAATTGAACCTAACAAAATGCAAGAAGCAGCCTTAGCGGAAATTCAAGCTCTTCGAGATGCAGGAAAACAGACGGGCCTTGTTATTTCCGCTACAGGAACGGGAAAAACTTTTCTCTCAGCTTTTGATGTGAGGAAATTTGCACCTAAGAGAATGCTATTTATCGTACATCGCGAACAGATCCTGCACAAAGCGAAAGAAGATTATAAACGAGTACTTGGTGGAATGGATGAAGAATTTGGTGTCTTGAGTGGAACCTCTAAAGATATAGAAAAGAAATATCTATTTGCCACAATCCAAACGATTTCAAAGCCTACTATCTTAAATCATTTTAATCCGGATACATTCGATTACGTATTAATAGATGAAGTACATAAAGCTGGAGCTTCTTCATATGCAAGGGTGATGGAGTATTTTAAGCCTTCTTTTTTAATGGGGATGACAGCTACTCCTGAGCGAAGTGATGATTATAACATCTATTCACTGTTTGATTATAATGTGGCGTACGAGATACGTCTTCAAGAGGCATTAGAAGAAGAGATGCTTTGTCCGTTTCATTACTTTGGAGTTACTGAGCTTGAGGTTAATGGTTTAGTCATTGATGACTCAACAGCGATTAATCAATTGGTAACCGAAGAGCGTGTGAAACATGTTATTGATAAAATAAATTATTATGGATATTCCGGGAAGCGCGTTCATGGTCTCATGTTCTGCAGTCGTAAAGAGGAAGCGCATTCTTTGTCCAATGCCTTAAATACATATGGGTACCGAACGGCTGCACTGACTGGTGAGCATTCTCAAAGTGAACGTGAACAAAGAGTAAAAGAACTTGAAGCAGGTGAACTGGATTACATTCTTACAGTGGATATTTTTAATGAGGGAATCGATATCCCCTGTGTCAATCAAGTCGTCATGCTGAGACAAACGGAGTCTAGCATCATTTTCATTCAACAACTGGGAAGAGGATTGAGAAAGCATCGTTCAAAAGAGTATGTGACCATAATTGATTTTATAGGTAATTACAAAACCAATTATCTTATACCCATTGCATTATCTGGAGATCAGTCCTTAAATAAAGATACAATTAGAAGAAAAACAAAAGATACAAGCTATATTAGAGGCGCATCTACAATTAATTTTGAGGCGATAGCCAAAAGCAGAATCTTTCAAGCGATTGATTCAACTAAATTATCCACTATGAAGGTGCTAAAGGAAGCATACATCGAGTTGAAGAACAGGTTAGGAAGAGTGCCATATCTTAAAGACTTTCTTGAGCATCATTCGGTAGATCCAGAGGTTTTAGTTGGTAAAGGTAACTATTATGAATTTCTTGTGAAGACGCGGGAAGAAGTACCCTTATTATCTAGTTATGAAAAGCAAGTTTTAACAATGCTTTCACAAGAAATCTTAAACGGAAAAAGGCTACACGAAGTCATTTTATTTGAGATGCTTTTAGAAAAAGAATATGTGTCTCACTCTGAACTTAAAGAAGCTCTGGCAAAAAATCAATTACGAACAGATGATAACACTTTACATTCTTTAAAAAGACATGTCGACTTGACGTTTCATGCTCAAGTGTACCGTAAAAAGTACGGGGAAGAACCGATTGTTATCTCATCAACGGAGGGCAATTCCTTTAGTAATAAGGTAAGCAATTGTTTATCGACAAATGCTTATTTTTATCGAATGGTAACCGATGTTCTGAGAAGCGCTAGAATAAAAAATCAAAGATATTCAAATCATTTACCACTAACACTATACGAGAAATATTCACGAAAGGATGCTTGTAAGCTATTAAACTGGGAAAACGATGAAAGTTCAACCATTTATGGCTATAAGACTAAACACCAGACTTGTCCGATCTTTGTGACATATCACAAACAAGAAGATCTTGATAAAAGTATTAGCTATCATGAAGAATTTTTAAATCAAGAAGTTTTAAGATGGAGTACAAGAAGTAAGCGTACAACGGCTTCAAAAGAAGTAATAGAGATTATGAATGCCGATGAAGAAAACATAGATTTGCATTTATTTGTTAAAAAAGATAACGATGAAGGAACAGACTTTTACTACTTAGGCAAGGCACGTTACGAAAAAGAAAGCGCCGTAAATACTAAAATGCCTGGCAAGGATGGTCAATTGCTTGACGTGGTTCATATGGATTTAGTCCTTGAACATAAAGTTGATGACAAACTCTATTCTTATTTAGTAGAAGGGACGTCAAACGGATGAAGCCTCTAACCTACACAAAAGGTCAATTTCTTATCACCACAGATAAAGACAAATTAGATATCAACGCTATTTATCAATTTCTATCAAATAAATCCTATTGGTGGCCAGATGATACCCCGAAGGAACTCATTACCGAGGCCATTCAGCACTCCATTCTTTGTTATGGTGTTTATGTAAAAGAGGAGGGTGAAGAGGGTCTTAAACTAGTTGGCTTCGCCCGAGTCATTTCAGATTTTGTTCGGTTTTCTTGGCTATGTGATGTCTTTATTCTTCCTGAATTTCGCGGAAATGGCTTAAGTAAGTGGTTACTTAGTGTGATTGTTGAGCACCCGAAGCTTAGTGGAACTCGCTTTAACCTAGGAACAAACGATGCTCATGGTTTGTATGAACAGTTTGGATTTCAGTCTTTACAAAAGCCTGAGAACAGAATGGAACGTGAGATGGATTGGGAGAAGATAAAGGTAGGGGACGAGAATTAGCCGTTTTATTATATAAAAATACCTAGGAGGTTAAAAAATGAAAACGTTTGAGGTAGGTATTTTACTTTTTAATGGTGTAGATGCATTGGATTTTGTTGGACCGTATGAGGTTTTTAACATGACGACATTCCATGAAAAAGACTTGAAGAAGCTCTTAACTAGTCATCTCGAACATAAACCGTTTAATGTAAGTAGTGTTTCGCTTGATGGAGAGAAAATTGTAGCGAATCATGGATTAGAAATATCTCCTCAATATAGTTTTAAAACAGCACCGACGTTCGATATTCTTATTATTCCTGGAGGGACTTTAAAGACTATACAAACGGTTGTGAATAATAACGAAATCCTAGAGTGGATCAAATCAAATCAACAAGCTTTAATTGGCTCAGTATGTACAGGAGCGATTGTATTAGCTGAGGCAGAGTTATTGAATACGAAAAAAGCAACAACAAATCGTGCCGCGTTTAAACTTATGGAGAGATCCTACCCTGAAATTTCGCTAGTGAAGGATGCTAAGTATGTAGACGCAGGCTCAATTATTACTTCCGCTGGGGTTTCTTCTGGAATAAATATGGCATTATATCTTGTTGAGAGGCTGTTTGATGTAGAAACAGCCACTAGGACAAGAGAAACTATTGAGTTTGATTAATATAGGATAAAGCACAACTTAATTGGAGGGTTCTTTGCCATGTATTATTTCTTTTGTAGGGCTGAATACACCATTAATCCAAATAGTCCAATAAGCGTTCCTCTAATAAATATACCTGTGAAATAAAGTGCGGTTCCACTCTCTTTGGGTAGATATTTTGCAGA